>CAVVSN010000021.1:0-107883 GCA_963750885.1 uncultured Actinomycetota bacterium | reverse complement strand
CGGACGGCCGCTGCGCAGCGTACGTCTAGGGTCGGGCCGGTGGCACACCTGCTCGGCGCCGAGGCGATACACCTCGAATACCCGGCTCGGGTCGTCTTCGAATCGACGACGGTCGGGGTCAGCGACGGCGATCGCATCGGCATCGTGGGACGCAACGGCGATGGTAAGTCCAGTTTGCTGGGGCTGCTCACCGGTCAGCTGCGTCCGGATGCCGGACGGGTCACCCAGCGCAGCGGGCTGCGAGTCGGTGCACTGAGCCAGGCCGACATTCTCGATTCGGACGCCACGGTGGGCTGGTCGATGGTCGGAGACCTGCCGGACCACGAGTGGGCCGGGGATCCGCGCATCCGCGACGTGGTCAATGGCCTGGTCTCCGACATCGCCTGGGACGCGGTGATCGGCACCCTGAGCGGTGGGCAACGGCGGCGCGTCCAACTGGCGGGGCTGCTGATCGGCGACTGGGACGTCATCGCGCTCGATGAGCCGACCAACCATCTCGACATCGAAGGCATCACCTGGCTGGCCACTCACCTGCGAGGCCGCTGGGCCCGCAATACGGGCGGACTGCTGGTGGTGACCCACGACCGCTGGTTCCTCGACGAGGTGGCGACTGCGACGTGGGAGGTACACGACGGACTCGTGGAACCGTTTGAGGGCGGATATGCCGCCTACGTTCTGCAGCGCGTCGAGCGGGACCGGATGTCGGCTGTCGCGGAATCCAAGCGGCAGAACCTGATGCGCAAGGAGTTGGCCTGGCTGCGCCGTGGTCCCCCGGCCCGGACGTCGAAGCCGAAGTTCCGTATCGAGGCGGCCAATCAGTTGATTGCCGACGTGCCACCGCTGCGCAATGGCGTCGAGTTGGCCAAACTCGCCACCGCGCGGCTCGGGAAAGATGTCATCGATCTCCTAGACGTGTCGGTCTCGTTCGACGGCCGACCGGTGCTGCGCGACGTCGAATGGCGGATCGGTCCGGGCGAACGGACCGGCATTGTCGGCGCTAATGGCGCCGGTAAGTCGACACTGCTGGGACTCATCACCGGCGTCATCCAGCCGGACACTGGAAGAGTCAAGCGCGGCAAGACAGTTCGGCTCGGGATGCTCGACCAGCGCGGAGTCGAGTTGGAACCGATAGCGAGTGAACGTGTCGCCGATGTCATCGCGCGACTACGCAGCGGCTACGAGGTCGACGGCCGAGACGTCACGCCCGCCCAGTTGCTGGAACGCCTCGGATTCGACGGCGCCCAGTTGTCCGCCCGCGTCAACGAGTTGTCCGGCGGTCAGCGTCGCCGGCTGCAACTGATGCTGACGGTGCTGGCCGAGCCCAACGTACTGCTGCTCGACGAGCCGACCAACGATGTCGACACCGACATGCTGGCCGCGACCGAAGATCTGCTCGACTCGTGGCCCGGCACGCTGATCGTGGTCTCGCACGACCGCTACCTCCTGGAGCGGGTGACCGACCAGCAGTACGCGATTCTGGACGGGCGATTGCGGCACCTCCCCGGCGGTGTCGACGAATACCTGCGATTGGCCGCACAGGCGAGCGCGCAGCGCGCTGCCCCGGCCGGGACCAAACCTTCGGCTCCGCAAGAGCTCTCCGGTGCCGACCTGCGCGCCGCACAGAAGGAGATCGCCGCGATCGACCGCAGGCTGGCGCGACTCGCCGAGCAAATCGACGCCAAGCATCGCGAGCTTGCCGATCATGATCAATCCGACCACGTTGGCATCACCGGGCTCACTCAGCAATTGCGGGAATTGGAAAGCGACGTTGCCGGTCTGGAAAACCGGTGGATGGAAATTTCCGAATCCTTGGAATGATTTTGAAAATTGACCCCTGCATTAATATTTCAGAAATGTTGACCGACTTGCCGCGTTCCCACAGCGCGCTGAAATGGCGCGGTCTATCAGCATCTCTGAATTTGCCTCCGCCAGAGGCGATGTCTTTTAAGATGCTGTCAAGCGAACGTCGCTGTCCCGGAATTTGGTTACCGCCACGACAGGTAGAGAGATGTCCGCAATGACGCCACGCCGAATCGCATTGGTTGGGTCTGGCGACTGTGGGCTTGCTCTTCTTTGCAGGAATGCTACTGAGCGGTCGCAGTGGCGCCGGACCTACTGGAGTCGGCCTCATCGGTCCGGTGGGTTGTGCGGTCATGGGCGCATTCGCCACCGGTTGTGCGGCCCATGCCGCCTGGACCGTGCATGGCGGGCAGCGTCGTTCGTGGATCGCCCTGGCTATCGGATTAGGTGGTTCGACAGCAGGTTCCGCCGTTTGGTGCGCGATCGCTCTGGGCGGCACCGCACCGATCTCGAATTCCGCAATTACCGAGTTGGGCTATGTGGTGTTGCCCCTAAGTGCCTTGGCGGCAGGGGTTCTGGTTCCCAATCGCGATGACTCCAGATTCGGCATTGGCCTAATGCTCGACGGCGTTATCGTTGCGGCATCATTGTTTTTGGCATTGGCCAGTCTGGTGCTGGGCCGGACGGACGCGGTGAACGTCCCGCGGATTATTTTGGTCGTTATCACCGCGGTATATCTTGGGCTGGTCGTCATGGCGCTCATCATCCTGCGGAACACCCAGTCGGGCCGCAGGCTCTCGACCGGGTTCCTTGCCGCGGGATTCGGGGCCATAGGTACGGCCGGTGCGCTCCGCATTTATGCGGAGCGTTCACTGCTGATCCCAGATGGAGTCGTCGCTCTTGGTTGGATCATCGGTGCATACTTCCTCGCGCTCTCGGCACTCGCCTACCGGCCGGGACCCGACCTTGACACCAGCACCTCCGAGGGATGGTCGCGGCTGTCGATGTTGCTGCCGTATCTGCCGCTGTCGGTCGCTCTCGTCGCTGGCGGCGTGCGGTTATGGCCGACGGACCGCGGCGATGACTTTGTCTTCTCGGCGGGATTGGTACTCGTCACCGCCGCGCTCATACGGCATTTGCTCACGCTCGACCGAAAGCGACATCTGCTGGAGGCAGTCACCGACGCTGCCCTGCGCGACACGGTGACGGGTCTGGCGAATCGGCGATTGCTCGACGAACGCCTTGCGCACGCCGCACAATTGCATCACCGTCTTGATGTTCCGCTGAGCGTGCTGAGCATCAGGGTCGACGACTTCAAGATCGTCAACGACACCCTGGGCTACGCGGCCAGCGACGCGCTGCTACGCGCGTCGGAGCCCGCATCCAGGCCAGTGTCCGCGCCGGCGACACCGTCGCCCGCCTCGGCGGCGACGAATTTGTCGCCGTGGTCGAAGATCGTCCCGAGGTGGCCGCTCAGGTGGCAGACCGGATCGCGAAAGCCTTCGACAGCGCGCTCGACATCGCCGGCAACCGGGTGTACGTGCATCTGAGCATCGGCGTGGCAACGGCGCCGGCCCGCGACGAGGGCGCGACAAATGCAGCCGATCTGCTGAGTCAGGCCGAATCGGCCCGTGCTCGCGCGGAGCAGACGAGTGCCACCGATGTCCAGACGTTTACGCCCGAAAAGGACGCACACCTCGGCCGACGCCAGACCTTCCGGGCCGGCGTCCAGCGGCTGCAGTTGCTGTGGGACCTACGCCGCGCCATCGATGACCGTCTGTTGACGCTGGTGTATCAGCCGCAATTCGGGATGCTGAGCGGCGAGATATGCGGCGCTGAAGCGCTATTGCGTTGGGAACATCCCACTTTGGGCACGTTGGAGCCGAGTGAGTTTCTGCCGCTGGTGCGCGAGCATGGGCTGACCGACGCCGTCACCGACGTGGTGCTCTCGCGCGCGATCGCGGATGCCGCGGTTTGGCATGCGGGCGGCGCCAATGATTCCGGTCGCGGTGAACCTGTGGGCACGTTCACTCGACGAGGACACCCTGCCGGACCGCATCATGAGCGTGCTTGGACGTACACGGCATGTCGCCGAGCCTGCTGACGGTGGAGATCACCGAGGAGCAGATGGTGGCCGACTTCGATAAGGGTCGCGCCGTACTGAATCGTCTCCGGGAAGCCGGCATTCGTGTTTCCATCGACGACTTCGGCAGCGGATATTCCACGCTGACCTATCTTCGCGAGCTACCTATCGACGAGGTCAAACTCGACCGTCAATTGATTGCGCCGATTCTGTACGACCGCCGTGCTGCGATGATCGCCCGATCTGTCATCGAGCTGGCGGCCGAGTTTGGGATTGCCAGCGTCGCCGAAGGCGTCGAAAACGATGACACGGCTCGTTGGCTCCGGCGATTCGGCTGCGACATCGTGCAGGGCAACTTCTATTCCGGCCCGTTGCCTGCCGGCGAAATCCCCCAGGTCCCTTCCGTTGCCGCGCGCACGGGCCCAGTAGTGCGCTAGCGACTCAGACGACCGCGAAGCTGCTCAGCGGTGCCGAGAACCGAATTACGTTGGCGGGAAACCTGACTGGGCGCCGTGCCGCCGCGGGCGTCGCGGGATGACACCGAGCCCTCGATGGTGAGCACGTCGCGAACCTGGGGCGTCAGGTCAGCGCTGATGGCAGCCAGCTGGTCGTCGGTCAACTCCTCGAGGCCGACGCCGAGTTTTTCAGCGACCTGAACGGCGGCCCCGGCGGCCTCGTGGGCGTCCCGGAATGGAATTCCCTGGCGCACCAGCCATTCAGCGATATCGGTGGCCAGCGTATAGCCGGCCGGCGCCAGTGCCGCCATCCGCTCGACGTTGAACGTCAGGCTGCTGATCAGGCCGGCCATCGCCGGAAGCAGCAGCTCCAGCTGTGTGACCGAGTCGAACACCGGCTCCTTGTCCTCTTGCAGGTCGCGGTTGTAGGCCAGCGGCTGTGCCTTCAGCGTTGCGAGCAGCCCGGCCAGGTTGCCGATCAGGCGGCCTGACTTGCCGCGCGCAAGCTCAGCGATGTCCGGATTCTTTTTCTGCGGCATGATCGAACTGCCCGTCGACCACGAGTCGTGCAAAGTGACGTAGCCGAATTCGGTAGAGCTCCAGATGATGACATCCTCGGCAAGACGCGACAGGTCGACGCCGATCATCGCGAAGACGAAGGCCGCCTCCGCGGCGAAGTCCCGCGACGCCGTTGCGTCGATGGAGTTTTCAGCGGCCGCGGTGAAACCGAGCTTGTCGGCGATCGCGTCGGGGTCGAGGCCCAGCGACGAGCCGGCCAACGCCCCGGAGCCGTAAGGCGAGAGCGCCGTACGCGCGTCGAGGTCGACGATCCGGTCGACATCACGCAGCAGCGGATGGGCGTGCGCAAGGAGATGGTGCGCCAGCAGGATCGGCTGGGCGGACTGCAGGTGGGTCTTGCCGGGCATGATGGCGTCCGGATACGCGGCGGCCTGGCCCGCCAATGCCTCGACAAGGTCCAGCGCGCCGGCGGCCACTCGCCGCAGCGCATCGCGCAGCCACATCCGAAACAGGGTGGCCACCTGATCATTTCGCGACCGGCCAGCCCGCAGCCGACCGCCCAAATCGGGGCCGACCCGGTCGATCAGCCCACGCTCCAGCGCGGCGTGGACATCCTCGTCGGTGACCAGCGGCCCGAAACTGCCGTCGGCGACGTCTTCGGCCAGGCTGTCCAGACCGACCAGCAGCCCATCGCGCTGATCCGTGGTCAGCAGCCCGGCGTTGAACAGCACCTCGGCGTGCGCGCGGGAGGCGGTCACGTCGTAGGGCGCCAAGACCCAGTCGAAATGGGTCGACCTGCTCAACGCGATCAATGCAGCGGACGGCCCGTCGGCGAACCGTCCACCCCACAGCGAACCCTCGTTGGTGCTCACGTTTCGTCGGTGGCCAGGTCCCGGCGCGCGGCGAGCTTGGACGACAACCCGTGCACGTAGACGAAGCCCTTCGCCATCGACTGGTCGAAGGTGTCACCTTCGTCGTAGGTGGCCAGGTTGAAGTCGTACAGGGACTCGGCGCTGCGCCGCCCGTTGACGGCAATGTGCCCGCCGTGCAACACCATTCGGATTTCGCCGGTGACATGTTCCTGGGTCTTGGCGACGAAGGTCTCCAGCGCCGTCTTCAACGGCGAGTACCACAGCCCGTCGTACACCAATTCAGCCCAACGCTGGTCGGTGTGCCGTTTGAACCTGCCCAGCTCGCGCTCCAAGGTGACGTGCTCGAGCTCGGCGTGCGCGGTGATGAGCACCATCGCACCGGGGGCCTCGTAGATTTCGCGGCTCTTGATGCCCACCAGCCGGTCTTCGACGACGTCGAGGCGCCCGACGCCCTGCGCACCCGCGCGGCGGTTGAGTTCCTCGATGGCCTGCAGCACCGACACCGAGTTGCCGTCGATCGTGACCGGTACGCCGCGCTCGAAGCCGACGATCACTTCGTCCGGGGTGTTCCAGTTGACGGTGGGGTCTTCGGTGTAGTCGTAGACGTCCTTCGTCGGCGCGTTCCAGAGGTGTTCCAGGAAGCCGGTTTCCACCGCGCGGCCCCACACGTTCTGATCGATGGAGAAGGGCGAGCGTTTGGTGACGTTGATCGGGATGGCGTTCTGTTCGGCGAATGCAATGGCCTTCTCCCGGGTCCACGCGTAGTCGCGGACCGGCGCCAGAACCTCGAGATCTGGTGCCAGCGAGGCGAATCCGACCTCGAAGCGGACCTGGTCGTTGCCCTTGCCGGTGCAGCCGTGCGCGACGATGCTGCCGCCGTGCTCGCGGGCCGCCTTGACCAGATGCTTGGCAATGAGCGGCCGGCTGATCGCGGACACCAGTGGGTAGCGATCCATGTAGAGGGCGTTGGACAAGATGGTCGGCAGGCAATAGCCGTCGGCGAACTCGTCGCGGGCATCGACCACGACGGCTTCCACCGCGCCGCAGTCCAGCGCCCGCTGACGCACCACCTCCATGTCCTCACCGCCCTGGCCCAGGTCGATGGCGACCGCGACAACCTCTCGGCCGGTCTCCTTGCCGATCCAGCTGATCGCCACCGAGGTGTCCAAACCGCCGGAATACGCCAAGATGACGCGCTCGGACATGAATTGATCTCCTTTGAGTCGTGCGGTTACGTCAGGTTTTGGATCACGCTTGCGAGCTCTGCGCCGGTCATCGGCTCGCGGGCCGCCACGAAGATGGTGTCATCCCCGGCGATGGTCCCGACCACGTAGGGCAGCGCGGCCCGGTCGATGGCACTGGCCAGGTAGTCTGCCGCGCCCGGCGGAGTGCGCAGCACGGCGAGGTTGCCGGTGGCGTCGGTGGACACCAGCACCTCGCTCAACAGCCTCGACAGCCGCGCGGTGCCGCCAGACACCCCGCGCAGTGGACTGCCGTCTTCTGGCACGACGTAGACGCCGACACCACCGTCGGCACCGCGCAACTTCACCGCGCCGAGCTCCTCCAGATCCCGCGACAGCGTGGCCTGGGTGACCTCGACACCGTCGGCGGCCAGCAGCGCGGCCAGCTCGCTCTGGCTGCGGACATCAGCCGACGACAGGATCGCCACGATGCGGGCCTGCCGTCCGACGCGGGTGATCTCCGGTGTCGTCTTCGAGCGCGTCATGTCGACCGTTCCAGCAGCCAGACCAGCAGCGCCTTCTGCGCATGCAGCCGGTTCTCGGCTTCGTCCCACACCGCGCTGTGCGGGCCGTCGATCACGTCGTCGGTGATCTCATGGCCGCGATGAGCCGGAAGGCAATGCAGCACAACGACTTCCGAATCAGCTTTGGCCACCAGGTCGGCGTTGAGCTGGAAGGGACGGAACGGCCGTACTCGATCCAGCCCGTCGTCCTCCTGACCCATCGATGTCCAGGTGTCGGTGACCAACACATCGGCCCCGGACGCCCCGGCGATCGGGTCTGCGGTGATGGTCACCGAGGCCTCCGGTGTCGGCGGCGCGATGCTCGGCGGCGGCGGTGAACAACGGATCGGGCGCGAAACCGGCTGGGGCGGCGACCGTGACGTGCATGCCGGCGGTGACGCCGCCGAGCATCAGTGAGTGCGCCATGTTGTTGGCGCCGTCACCGAAGTAGGACATCCGCAGACCGCGCAGTGATCCCTTGCGTTCGGCGATGGTTTGCAGGTCGGCCAGCACCTGGCACGGGTGGAACTGGTCGGAGAGCGCGTTGACGATCGGCACCGTCGCGGTCTCGGCCATCGCGCTCAGCCGGGCCTGGCCATAGGTGCGCCAGACGATGGCATCGACGTAGCGGGACAACACTTTCGCGGTGTCCTGCAGCGTCTCTTCGCGGCCCAGCTGGGTGCTACGGCCGTCGACGACGACGGCGTGCCCACCGAGCTGGGCGATACCCACCTCGAAGGAGAACCGGGTGCGGGTGGAGTTCTTGTCGAAGATCACCGCGACGCCACGTGGGCCCTCCAGCGGGCGGTGGCTGAACGGATCCTTCTTCAGTTCGGCAGCCAGCGCCAGCACCTCGGCCTGCTCGTCGGGCGTCAGGTCGTCGTCGCGCAGAAAGTGCCGCGTCATTGCGCCCCCTCGGCGGCTTGTTCGAGGATGCCCGGCAACGCGGTCACGAACGTGTCGAGCTGAGGCTCGGTGATGATCAACGCCGGCGCCAGGCGGACGACGTCGGGTGCGGCGGCGTTGACCAGGAACCCCGCGGACCGGGCGGCCGCCTCGACGTCTTTCGCGGTGGGCGTGGTGAGCACGATCCCGCACAGCAGACCGCGGCCGCGGACCCGGTCGATCGACGGGTGCTGAAGCGATTCGATGTTCTGGTGCAACGTCTTTCCGAGCGCTCCGGCGCGACGCACCAGGTCGTCGTCCGCCAAAACCCGCAGCACCGCCAGCGCCGCCGACGCGCAGATCGGGTTGCCGCCGAAGGTGCTGCCGTGCAGGCCCGGGGTCAGCAGCTGCGCGGCCGGGCCGGTCGCCAGGCACGCCCCGATCGGCAGCCCTCCGCCGAGCCCTTTGGCCATCGTCACCACATCGGGAGTGATGCCGTCGTGCTGGTGCGCGAAAAACGTTCCAGTGCGGCCCATCCCGGTCTGCACCTCGTCGAAGACCAGCAGCGCGCCGTGCCGGGCGGTGATGTCGCGCGCCGCCGCCAGATAGCCGTCGGGCGGCACCACGATGCCGCTCTCCCCCATGATCGGCTCCAGAAATACCGCAGCGGTGTCGTCACCGACCGCGGCCGCCAACGCGTCGGCGTCGCCGTAGGGCACGTGGGTGACGTCGCCGGGCAGCGGCGCGAACGGCGCCTGCTTACTCGGCTGGCCGGTCAGAGCCAGGGCGCCCATCGTGCGGCCGTGGAAACCACCCTGCGCCGCAACCAGTTTCGTGCGACCGGTGAGCCGGGACAGCTTGAACGCCGCCTCGTTGGCCTCGGTGCCGGAGTTGCAGAACAACACCCGGGTCTCGGTGTCGGCACCGAGCAGACCGGCCAGCGCCTCGGCCAGCGCGATGCCAGGCTCGGCGGCATACAGGTTTGACGTGTGCCCCAGCGTGGACATCTGCCGCGTGACGGCCTCGAGGACGGCCGGGTGGCCGTGCCCCAGAATGTTGACGGCGATGCCGCCGAGCAGGTCGAGGTAGGACTTGCCGTCGACGTCGGTGACCACGGCGCCGTCGCCACTGGCCAAGGCGAGGGGCGGAACACCGTAGTTGTTCATCATCACCGCGGACCACCGGTCCTGCAGTTCTTGCGTGTGGGTCATGCGGTCACCACCTTCGTTCCGGACCCTTCGTCAGTGAGCAATTCGACCAGCACGCAGTGCTCGACGCGGCCGTCGATGACATGTGCGCTCGGCACCCCGGCGTTCACCGCCCGCAGGCAGGCTTCGACCTTGGGGATCATGCCGGTCTCCAGCGTCGGTAAGCAGTTGAGTCAACGTGGCAGTGTCGATTTCGCTGACCAGCGAATCCCGATCCGGCCATTGGGTGTAAAGACCCTCGACATCGGTGAGCATCAACAGCTTCTCGGCCCCCAGCGCCTCGGCGAGCGCGCCGGCGGCGGTGTCGGCGTTGATGTTGTGAACGACGCCGTCGATGTCGGGGGCCAACGTCGACACCACCGGAATCCGGTTGGCGGCAATCAGATCCAGCACCACGGCGGGATTCACCTGGGCGATGTTGCCGACCAGGCCGATGTCGGTGTCGATCCCGTCGACGCTGACGCTGCGCCGCACCGCGGTGAACAGGTTGGCGTCCTCGCCGGTGACACCGACCGCATACGGCCCGTGGACGTTGATCAAGTTGACCAGTTCGCGGCCGACCTGACCGAACAACACCATCCGGGCCACATCGAGCACTTCCGGTGTGGTGACGCGGAATCCGCCTTTGAAGTCGCCGGCAATGCCCAGTCGTTTGAGCATGGCGCTGATCTGCGGGCCGCCGCCGTGCACCACGACCGGATGGATGCCGCAGTTGCGCAGAAAAGCCATGTCTGCGGCGAACTCTCGCCGCAGCGTGTCACTGGTCATGGCATTGCCGCCGTATTTGACCACCACGATCTTGCCGTGCAACTGAGTCAGCCACGGCAAGGCCTCGGCCAGCACCTGCGCCTTGATTGTCGGTGGAGATCATGACGAGTAGGCCGAGTTCTCTTCGACGTAGGCGTGCGACAGGTCGGTGGTCCGGATCGTCGCGTGCGCGCTGCCGACACCTAGGTCGACGGCCACTTCGATGTCGGTGGCCGACAGGTCGACCTCGCGGGCTCCCGGTGCCCCGACGCCGTCGATGCAGACCGCTGAACCGTTGAACGACACAGTGATCCGGTCCGGGTCGAGATGCACCGGCGCCATGCCCACGGCGGCCAGCACCCGGCCCCAGTTGGGGTCGGAGCCGAACAGCGCGGTCTTCACCAGGCTGTCCCGCGCGATCACCCGGGCCGCGGTGACGGCGTCGTCTTCGGTCAGCGCACTGGTCACGCTGATGGCGATGCGCTTGGTGACGCCTTCGGCGTCGGCTTGCAGCTGAGCGCACAGATCGTCGCAGACCCGCAACACGGCATCGTCGAGATCGGCTTGGCTGGGCGCTATTTCGCTTGCACCCGAAGCCAGCAGCAGCACGGTGTCGTTGGTCGAGCAGGCTCCGTCGATGTCGAGCCGGTCGAACGTCCGCGCGGTGGCGCGGCGCAGTGCGGCCTCCAGCGCGGATGACTCGGCGACGGCGTCGGTGGTGAGCACGCACAGCATGGTGGCCAGCGACGGCGCCAGCATTCCGGCGCCCTTGGCCATTCCGCCGACCGTCCAGTTGTCCGGGTGATGCAGCGCAACCTGTTTGGGCACGGTGTCAGTGGTCATGATGGCGCGGGCGGCTTCCTCGCCGCCGGTGATGCCGCCCGCCATCTCGTGCACCAGATTCGCGACGCCGGCGAGCACCTTGTCCATCGGTAGCCGGTCGCCGATCAAGCCGGTGGAGCAGACTGCGATGTCGATCGCCCCGGTCTCGGTGCCCCACTCCGACAGAGCGGCGGCCAGTCCCTCCGCGGTGGCGTGGGTGTCCTGGAAGCCGCCGGATCCGGTACAGGCGTTGGCGCCACCGGAATTCAGCACCACCGCGCGCAGCCGCCCGTCGGCCAGCACCTGCTGGGTCCACAACACCGGCGCGGCCTTGACCTGGTTGCGGGTGAACACGCCGGCGGCGGCGTGATCGGGTCCCTCGTTGAACACCAGCGCAAGGTCCAGTCTCCCGGATACCTTGATGCCCGCCGCGATACCGGTCGCGCGAAAACCGGCCGGCGCCGTGACACCTTGGGCGCGTACCAGCGGAGCGGCGTCGGCAACGTCGGTCACGGTGCCACCCCGACCACTGAAAGGCCTTCGGATTCAGGCCAACCCAACGCCAGGTTCATCGACTGCACGGCAGCACCGCCGGTGCCTTTGACCAGGTTGTCGATCGCCGCGATCGCGATGAACGTGGCAGCGTCCTCGTCGACCGCGATCGCAAGCTGTGCGGCGTTGCTGCCGATCACCGCGCCGGTGCGCGGCAATTGCCCTTCGGGCAGCAGATGCACGAAAGGCTCGTCGTGGTAGGCCTTTTCATAGGCTGCCCGCAGCTGCGACAGCGGTGCCGTGGTCCGCGCGGTGCAGGTGGCCAGGATGCCGCGAGTGGTCGGGATCAGTACCGGCGTGAACGAGACGGTGACGTCGCGGTCGGTGACTTGGCGGAGCCCTTGCACGATTTCGGGTGTGTGCCGGTGCGCGCCGGCGATGTTGTAGGCCCGCGCCGAACCGATGACCTCCGAGCCGAGCAGGTCGGTTTTTGCGGCCCGGCCGGCACCCGAGGTGCCGCTGACCGCGACGACGGTGACAGCGGGATCGATGAGATCGGCTGCTATTGCGGGGAAAAGCGCCAACACCGCGGCGGTCGGATAGCAGCCCGGAACGGCGATGCGCCGGGCGCTGCGCAGTGCGTCGCGATTACCCGGGAGTTCGGGCAGCCCGTACGGCCAACTGCCGGCGTGCGCCGAGCCGTAGAAGCGCTCCCATGCGCCGCCGTCGCTCAACCGGAAATCGGCGCCACAGTCCACGACCAGGGTCTGCGGGCCGAGTTGCTCCGCCAGCGCCGCCGAATGGCCATGCGGCAGACCCAGGAACACGACATCGTGGCCGTCGAGAATGTCGATCTCGGTGGGCTCCAGCACCCGCTGGGCCAACGGCAACAGGTGTGGGTGGTGATCAGCGAGCACGGTTCCGGCGCTACCGGCAGCAGTCAGCGCGCCAATCGTCAGCCGTCCGTCCTGGTAAGCGGGGTGGCCGAGCAGCAGCCGCAGGATCTCGCCGCCCGCATAACCGCTGGCACCGGCCACGGCCACCCGTATCGACTCGGTCATGACACCCATCGTTGCATGACTATGCACTGCGGTGCAAACTCATTCTTGAGGCGCATTTCAGCTGCGCAACACCGCGCCGACTTGCTCGTCGGCGCGGCGCACCGCCGCATCCCGGGCGGCGCTGGCCTCGTCCTCGGTGAGGGTGCGATCCGTCGCCCGAAACCGCAGCGCGAAGGTCAGCGACTTGCGGCTCTCGCCGAGCTGCGGGCCGGTGTACACGTCGAACAGCCGGACCTCTTCCAGCAACTCCCCCGCGCCGTCGCGAACGGCGTCCGCGACGGTCTGCGCGGGGATGTCGGCATCTACCACGAGGCTGACGTCCTGGAATACCGCGGGAAACGGGGAAACCCGGGGCGCCGCAAGCGCCTCGACAATCGGTATGGCGTCGAGGTTCAGTTCGACCGCACAGGTGCCCTTGGGCAGGCTGGATCGCTCGATCACCGCCGGGTGCAGCTGTCCGGCGTGCCCGACCACGGTCTCGCCGACGAGCACTTCGGCGCAGCGGCCGGGATGCCACGGCAGATACTGAGCGGCCCGCAGTTGCACGTCGATGCCACTGGCGCGGGCGATGATTCGCACTGCCTCGAATGCGTCGGCGGCGTCGGCTCGCCGCCCATCGCCCCACGGACCGCGCGGCTCCCTCAGCCCGGTCAGCACCACGGCGACGTGCTGCGGTTGCTTCGGCAACGACGCGTCGAGCGCGGCGATTTCGTCATCGGTGGGCCGCGGTCCACCGGGATCACCGCGACACCCTTGGTCTGCTCGGTCGGCTGCACCACCTGCGCCACCGCGAACAGTGCGACGTCGACGATGCCGCGTGAGACGTTGCGCGACAACGCCTCCAGCAGTCCGGGCAGCAAGGTTGTCGCCAGATGCGGCCGATCGGCTTCCAGCGGGTTGACCACCCGGGTGGTGTGGCGCCGGCTGTCGTCGGCGGGCAGGCCCCAGGCGTCGAACACGCCCGCCGGCAAAAACGGTGTCGGAAGGATTTCGACGTAACCGGACAGCGCCAACGACTTGCCGATCGCGCGGCGGCGACGCTGAACGGCGGACAACCCGCGGCCGGCCGGAGCCGGCGGCAGCACCGAAGGAATGACCTCCAGCCCTTCGAGCCGCAGCACCTCTTCGACGAAGTCGGCCGGCTGCAACAAGTCGGGACGCCAGCTCGGCGGAGTCACGGTCAGGCTGTCGCCGGCTTCGGTCACCGTGGCGCCGATCTGAGTGAGCCGCCGGGCCGTCGTACCCGGGCGGTAGCTCACCCCTGCCATCCGATCGGGCAGGTCGGCCGCCAGCTGAACCGGCGGAAGCGACCAGTCGTCCCGGGGCGGGTCGCCGCGCCAGTCGGTCAGGGTCGGCGACACATCGCCGCCGGTGATCTCGGCAAGCAGCGTAGCGCAGCGGTCCAGCGCCGCAACGGAAATCGCGGGATCGACCTCGCGCTCATACCGGCGGGCGGCTTCGCTGGGCAGGCGTAGACGACGCGCGGTGCGGGATACCGCAGCCGGATCCCACACCGCCGCCTCCAGCAACACATCCGTGGAGTCGCCGCGCATCTCGGTGCTGCCCGAACCCATCACGCCGGCGATCGCGGCGGTTGCGACATCGTCGACGATCAGCACGTCGGCCGGATCGAGTGTGCGTTCGATGTCGTCGAGCGTCTCGACCGTCTCACCGGGGCGGGCGAACCGAACGTCGAAGCCGCCGGTGATCCGGTTGAGGTCATGCGCATGCATCGGATGACCGAGCTCCAGCATCACGTAGTTCGTCGCGTCGACGGCCGGCGAAATCGCCCGGATGCCACTGAGCAGCAGCCGGCGCTGTAACCACCACGGCGACACCGCAGCCGGGTCGATCTTGGTCACCGGCCGCAGCGCGAATCGGCGCACACCGGTCTCGGGCTGGACAGTCAGCGGCCAGGCCTCGCCGTCCGCGGGAAGTGCGGGTATGGCAGCCGGGTCCACGAACTCGAGGTCGTATGCGCAGGCGATCTCGCGGGCCAGTCCGCGCACCGACATGCAGTAGCCCCGGTCCGGGGTGATCGCGAGATCGAAGACCACGTCGTCGAGACCGAGCACCTCCGCCCCGCCTGCGCCCGGCTCGGCGGTTCCCGGCGGCAGCACCAGGATGCCGGAATGCTCGGCGGCCAAACCGAGTTCGGCGGCCGAGCAGATCATCCCGTCGGAGGTATGGCCGTAGGTCTTGCGCGCAGCGATGTTGAACCCGCCGGGCAACGTGGTACCGGGCAGCGCCACCACCACCAGATCGCCGACTGCGAAATTAGTTGCGCCGCAGACGATGTCACGCGGTTGCTGTTCGCCGACATCAACCTTGCAGGCGCGGATCGGCTTCTTGAATTCGCTGAGCTCCTCGATTTCCGCCACTCGCCCCACCGTCAAGCGGACCGTCGACCGGGCCGAGGCTGATGACGTCTTCAACTTCGTGGCCGATGCGCACCAGGGCCTGCTCGAGATCGTGGGGCGTGACGTCCCATCCGGGCGCTCCGGCGCTGACAACCTCCCGCAACCAGCTGTAAGGGATACGCATCAGGCACCCACCCCGAACGGCAACGAGAAGCGCACGTCGCCTTCGACCATGTCGCGCATGTCGGGGATGCCGTTGCGGAACTGCAAGGTGCGTTCCAGGCCCATCCCGAAGGCGAATCCCGAGTACTCGTCCGGATCAATACCGACGGCGCGCAACACATTCGGGTTGACCATCCCGCAGCCACCCCATTCGACCCAGCCGGCGCCACCCTTCTTGTTCTCGAACCACACGTCGACTTCGGCCGACGGCTCGGTGAACGGGAAGAAGTGCGGCCGAATCCGGGTGCGCGCCTGCGGCCCGAACTCGGCGCGGGCAAACGCGTCGAGGGTTCCGCGCAGATGCGCCATGGACAATCCACGATCCACCGCCAGACCCTCGACCTGATGGAAGACCGGCGTGTGGGTGGCATCGAGCTCATCGGTGCGGAAAGTGCGGCCGATCGAGATCACATACACCGGCAGCGCACGCTCCAGGAGCGCACGCACCTGCACCGGCGAGGTGTGGGTGCGCAGCAACTGCCGCGAGCCTTCCGGCGCGATGTAGAAGGTGTCCTGTTCGCTGCGGGCCGGATGGTCGGCCGGGAAATTGAGCGCGTCGAAGTTGAACTGCTCGGTCTCGACTTCGGGCCCCTCGGCCAGCTCCCAACCCATCGCGATGAAGGTGTCAGCGACGTGCTCGGCCAGGATCGTGATCGGGTGGCGAGCGCCGGTTGGCTGCCGGGTCGAGGGCAACGTCACGTCGACGCGCTCGGCGACCAATACCTCGGCGTCCCGCTCCGCGCGGAGTGCGGCGAGTCGATCGTCGTAGCTGCGCTGGGCGTCGGTGCGTGCCGCGTTGACCGATCGGCCGGCGTCGGCGCGCTCGGTCTTGGGCACCGTGGCCAACGCCTGCCGCGCCAGGGCTACCGGGGAGCGGTCACCGAGGTGCTCGGTTTTGGCCCGCGCCAGCGCGTCCAGATCGGATGCGGTCGCGAAAGCGTGCCGGGCTGCGTCGACCGCGGCGGTCAACGCCTCCGGCGACAGGGCTTCTGTTGACGGGGGCTGGGCACCCAACGCGGCGACACTCTCCTTTTCGGTGAACTCCTGGCTGAAGCACGTTCTGCGACCGGTGACACAACCCGCTGCGCAAGAGCCGATCATATGTGGTGACATCGCCGACGAGCGGAAGCCGTCAGCCACTTTTCCCACCCGGCTGGCGCGCGCTGGCGGTTGAAGTGCCCGGGCGTGAGTATTTTCGTACAGGTGGCGACGCCCCAAGCTCCCGAACGCGTACCGGCGCAATACCTGTTGTCGCCGCACGCGGCGGACCCGCGCACCCTCATCGACGTCCTTTACGACACGGCCGCCTGCTTCCCCGAAGCCGCGGCGATCGACGACGGCACCGTCCAGCTCACCTACAGCGAACTGATCAGCGACATCGAAGCGAGCGTGGCCTGGCTGGCCGCCCGTGGCATCGGTCGGGGTGACCGGATCGGCATCCGGATGCCGTCCGGCAGCTTCGCGCTCTACGAGGCGATCCTGGCGACGCTGGCAGCCGGTGCGGCGTACGTACCCGTCGACGCCGATGACCCGGACGAACGCGCCGAGTTGGTGTTCAACGAGGCCAACGTGGTCGCGATCGTCACCGAAGCCGGGATGGCCCGCGGTCCCGGGCTCCTCGCGAGGCTGGCGGGCCGCGGCGCCGCTGCTCCGCGACGACGCCTGGATCATCTTCACGTCGGGATCGACCGGCACGCCCAAGGGCGTCGCCGTCACGCATCGCAGCGCTGCGGCTTTCGTCGATGCTGAGGCGCAGATGTTCCTGCGGGACAACCCGATTGGCCCGGGCGACCGGGTATTGGCCGGTCTGTCGGTGGCCTTCGACGCGTCGTGCGAGGAGATGTGGCTGGCCTGGCGGCACGGCGCCTGCCTGGTCCCGGCGCCGCGGTCGCTGGTGCGCAGCGGAATGGATCTCGGGCCTTGGCTGGTCAGCCGCGACGTGACCGTGGTGTCGACTGTGCCCACGCTTGCCGCGCTGTGGCCCGCCGAGGCTCTGGAAGCGGTGCGGCTGTTGATCTTCGGCGGCGAGGCTTGCCCTCCGGAGCTGGCCGCGCGGCTGGCCGTCGACGGCCGGGAAGTGTGGAACACCTACGGCCCCACCGAGGCCACCGTGGTGGCTTGCGCGGCCCGGCTGGACGCCGACAGCCCGGTGCGCATCGGTCTGCCGCTGCCGGGTTGGGACCTGGCTGTCGTCGACAAGGACGGCCACCCGGTTGCCGACGGTGAGATCGGTGAGCTGGTGATCGGCGGCGTGGGCCTGGCCCGCTACCTCGACGAGGCGAAAGACGCCGAGAAGTACGCGCCGATGCCGACGCTGGGCTGGCAGCGCGCCTACCGCAGCGGGGATCTGGTGCGGCTGGAAAGCGAAGGCCTGGTGTTCTGCGGCCGCGCCGATGATCAGGTCAAGGTCGGCGGTCGCCGGATCGAATTGGGCGAAGTCGACTCGGCTCTGGTTCACCTGCCGGGCGTCATCGGCGGCGCCGCCGCGGTTCGGCGGACGGCGGCGGGCACGCCGGTGCTGGTCGGCTACGTCGCCAGCGCCAGTCCGGACTTCGACATGGCCGCCGCGCGCGCCCTGCTCGCCGAGCAGCTTCCGGCCGCTCTGGTGCCGCGCCTGGTTCTTGTCGACGAGTTGCCCACCCGCACGTCCGGCAAGGTCGACCGGGACGCTTTGCCCTGGCCCCCGCCGGGCGGCGACAACGAGCAGGCCTCCGATCTCAGTGGGACGGCAAGCTGGCTGGCCACGCTGTGGCGGGACTTACTCGGCGCTGCGGTCGACGGGCCGGAGGCCGACTTCTTCGCCCTGGGCGGTGGCTCGCTGGCCGCAGCTCAACTGGTCGCCGCGCTGCGGGAACGCTACCCGCAGGTCACGGTGGCCGACCTGTACGACCATCCACGCCTCGGGTCGCTCGCCGGGTTCCTCGACGAGCTGGAAAAGCCGCCGGATGTCGTCGAACGACGGGTACGCCCGACTCCGCGACTAGCCCAGGTCGCGCAGGTCGCGCTGTCGATTCCGTTGGCCACGCTGGCCGCCCTGCAATGGGTGACGTGGTTGGCGCTGGGCAACAACGTCGCCCGCGCGCTGCACCTGGTCCCGTGGACGGTCGCGGTGAACTGGTGGCTGGTCGCCTCGGCGTTCGTCGTGTTCGTCACACCGCTGGGCCGGATGGGCATCGCGGTGCTGGCCGCGCAGATTGCTGCTGCCGAACGTCCAGCCCGGCACCTACCCGCGGGGCGGGTCACTGCATTTGCGGGTGTGGCTGGCCGAGCGGCTTGCCGAAGCCAGCGGTGCCGGCAACCTGGCCGGGGCGCCGTGGCTGGTCTACTACGCGCGTGCACTCGGGGCCAGCATCGGCAAGGGCGTCGACCTGCACTCGATGCCGCCGGTCACCGGGTTGCTGACGCTGGGGCATCGCAGCGCGGTCGAGCCAGAAGTGGATCTGTGCGGGCACTGGGTCGACGGCGACGCGTTGCACGTCGGCGCGATCGCGATCGGCAACGACGCCACGATCGGCGCCCGCACGACATTGCTGCCCGGCGCCGTCGTCGGCAAGAACGCCGACGTTGCACCCGGCTCGGGTGTCGTCGGGAAGGTCAAGAGCCGCCAGTACTGGAAGGGCTCGCCCGCGGCGAAATCCGGTCGGGTGAAGCACCCCTGGCCCGACGAGCGGCCGGCGAACCGAAGCCACTGGGTCGCGGTTTACGCACTGACGTCGGTGCTGCTGGCCGCGATGCCGCTGACCGCCGCCGGCGCCGGGCTGGCCGTCATCGGCCTGATGGTCCGTCACACGCACCGGCTTGTCGGAAGCCGTGTTACCGGCGCTGTACTGGACGCCGGTCGCCACGGTGGCTGCCCTGGCCGGGTACGCCGCGATGACGATCGTCGCTGTGCGGTTGCTCTCGATCGGGTTGCGGGAGGGCTACCACCCGGTCCGCAGCCGCAGCGGGTGGCAGCTCTGGGCGACCGAGCGACTGATGGACGGCGCCCGCAATTACCTGTTCCCGCTCTACGCGAGCTTGGCCACCCCCGTCTGGCTGCGGATGCTGGGCGCCAAGGTCGGCCGCGACACCGAGATCTCTACGGTCCTGCTGACTCCGAAGTTCACCGTCATCGAAGACGGCGCATTCCTTGCCGACGACACCTTGGTCGCGTCGTATGAGCTTGGTGGCGGCTGGATTTACGTGGCGACGACGACGGTCGGCCGACGGGCGTTTTTGGGTAACTCGGGCATCACTCAACCGGGCCGGCGGGTGCCCGAGGACGGACTGGTCGCTGTCCTGTCCGCGGCTCCCCCGAAGGCGAAGCGTGGTTCATCCTGGCTGGGCAGCCCGCCAATGCGGTTGCGTCGGCGCCCCGCCGAGGCCGATACGACCCGCACCTACGAACCCCCTTGGCGGTTGAAGGCGATGCGGGCGATCGTGGAGGCGTTCCGGGTGATCCCGGTGATGGTGACCGCCGCGATCGGGCTGGCGGTGCTGGGCGCGTTACAGGCATTGGCTCGGATCTTCGGCATCTGGTCGTCCGCACTGTGCGGTGGGCTGGTCCTGCTGATTGCGGGCGTGTTCGCGGCGGGCGTCGCGGTTGCCGCGAAATGGCTTCTGGTTGGCCGGATTCGGGCCGGAGAATTTCCGCTATGGTCGTCGTTCGTGTGGCGTAACGAACTCGCGGACACGTTCGTGGAGACCGTCGCTGCGCCGTGGTTCGCGCGGGCGGCCAGTGGGACACCGGTGATGAACGTGTGGCTGCGGGCGCTGGGCGCCAGCGTCGGCCGCGGCGCCTGGTGCGAAACGTATTGGCTGCCGGAGGCTGACCTCGTCACGCTCAGCCCGGGAAGCACCGTCAACCGCGGCTGCGTGGTGCAGACGCACCTGTTCCACGACCGGATCATGCGGATGGACGAAGTTGTGTTCGAGCAGGGTGCGACGCTGGGCCCGCACAGCGTCGCCCTGCCGTCAGCGCGGCTCGGCGCCGGCGTCACCGTTGGCCCCGCTTCGCTGGTCGTCCGCGGCGATTCAGTGCCGAAATCGACTCGCTGGCAAGGTAATCCGATCAGACCGTGGAATCCGCCCCGAGAGAAATCGGGCAAGAAGGCCGCCGCGTGAAACGTGCCGCCAAGAAGTCGGCACCCGGCCAGGCTTCCACCGTGATCGACCCGTATCTACCCAAGACCGGCAATCTCGGCTATCGCGTGTCCCGCTACGAGCTGGCTTTGGAATACAAGGTCGCGATCAACCGGCTCTCCGGGTCGGCGACCATCACCGCCACCGCGCTCACCGAGTTGGAGGAATTCACCCTCGACCTCTCCGATGCACTGACAGTGTCGAAGGTGTCGGTGAACGGCAAGCGCGCCGCCCACTTCGCTTGCCGGATGCGCAAACTCCGTATCCGGCTCTCCTCAAAGCTCACGTCCGGCGCAGCGATGTCGATCGTCGTTCACTATCACGGTTCACCGCGACCGCTGCGATCGTTGTGGGGCGACGTCGGTTTCGAGGAACTCACCAACGGCGCGCTGGTCGCCGGCCAGCCCAACGGGGCCGCGTCGTGGTTCCCCTGCGACGACCACCCGAGCGCCAAAGCCTCGTTCCGAATCCAGATCAGCGCCGAGAGCCCCTACCGGGTGGTCGCCAATGGGCGGCTGGCGTCACGGCGACCGCGGGCGGCGCAGACCGAGTGGACCTACGAGCAACCCGAGCCGACTTCGACGTACCTGATCACATTGCAGATCGGGATGTACGAGATGACCCGGCTCGGCACGACGCCGGTGCCGATGCGGGGCGCGGTGCCCGAGCGGCTCCGACGCGAGTTCTACGAAGATTTCGCTCGCCAGCCCGAGATGATGGAACTCTTCGTCGATCTCTTCGGCCCCTACCCTCTGGCGAACGGTTACACGGTGGTCGTAACCGACGACGATCTGGAGATACCCCTTGAAGCCCAGGGTCTTTCGATCTTCGGTGCCAACCACTGCGACGGCACCGGCGCCAGCGAGCGGCTGATCGCCCACGAGCTGGCGCACCAGTGGTTCGGCAATTCCGTCACCGCAAGGCAGTGGCGCGACATCTGGCTGCACGAGGGGTTCGCGTGTTACGCGGAGTGGCTGTGGTCAGAGCACAGGCTCGGACCCAGCGCCGATCAGCTCGCCCGTCAATATCACCAGAAACTGCGTGCGGCACCGCAGGATCTGCTGCTCGCCGATCCCGGACCGCGCAACATGTTCGACGACCGCGTCTATAAACGCGGCGCGCTGACTCTGCACGCGCTACGCGGACGTGTGGGCGACGAGAAATTTTTTGCGTTGCTGAAAGATTGGACGACCCGCTACCGCCACAGCAACGCCGTGACCGACGATTTCACCGGTCTGGCCGCCGACTACTGCGCTGAATCGCTGACGCCGTTATGGGACAGCTGGCTGTACTCGCGGGCAGTGCCCTGACCCGTCTCCTCAGCTGTTGAGTGCCGGCTCCGGCGCGATCTCCGGTGCCGGACGCCGACGCGCCAGCCGCGAGCGCGTCAGTAATTCGGCCGTCACCGCACCCACTGCACCGACGGCTGCCGCGCCCACCGTCGACCAGGCGCCGTGGGCCAGCAGGAAGAAGCCGAAGATCGCGGACACCGCCAGCAGTGCGCACCGCACCTGCGTCCAGCGCGCCGGGCCGTCCAATCGGGTGGCGACCAGCATGCCCAGAATCAATGCGACGGCGTGCCCGACGTCGGTGAAGTCTTCGCCCAGTACGGCCGCGGCAAGACCGACCGGAATCCAGAAGCCGATCCAGGCCGGGCGCAGTCGCCGGGGTATGGCAGATGTCAGGGCACCCAGCACCGCGACCGCGCCGTAGCTCACCCCGACGTCACTTGCGTGCGACACCGACAGCGGCAGCCAGTGGAATTCGATCGCCGCGGTCAGGCCGGCGGCGACCAGCAGCGTCGCGCCGATGTGGCCGGTGACGAAAACGAGGGCCAGCCGGCCGCTGCGCCAGATGAGTTCGGCCAGCGCCAGCAGGCAGACCAGGCACGGCAGCCAGAAGTACATCGGCCCGGCGTCGGTAACGAACGCGCTGTCCAGCAGCGTGGCCCAGTGGCCGTGCGCCAGGTTGTGCAGATTCGTACTGGCCTGCGCGACGACGTGGGCGCGAGCCCGCGGGCTGAGGTCGACCAGCGCCGCGCTGACGGCTATCAGCACGGCCGCATAGGCCAGCGTGATCCGCACGCGCGAAAGCCGCGTCAACACCTGCACTATCATCGCCATCTACTATGCACGCGGATCGTCGTCATCCGGATTGTCTAAAGCTGATAAGTCGCTGACAGAATCCCTGGACGCCTTGAGCCGGTAGATGGCCAAATCAGCCGGTAGACCTGCGGGTTTACTAGAGAAAACCGGCCAGTGCACCCGCTTGGCCGAGACCCCCAGTGTGACCAAGTCGTCTGCCTCGAGCTGGTCCAGGGTGGTGCCTGACACCATGACTCCGCCGCGGGTGGCCCGCTCCATCACCCGGGCCGCGACGTTGACGTCGACGCCCAGCCAGTCGGCGGCCAGGCGCTGCGGCCGGCCGGTGTGGATCCCCACTCGCATCCGCGGCTTGTAGCCGCCGACGTCGACCGACTTGAGGGCGCGTTTGGCCTCCAGGACCGCTTCGACGGCGACACGTGGATCGGCGAACACCGCCATGGTGCCGTCGCCCATCCGTTTGACGATGTGTCCCCCGGCGTCCAGCAGGGGCGGTTCGATGGCACGCGCTACCCGCCGGAGCAGTTTGAGCGTCGCGTCGTCACCGGCGCGCAACGACCAGTTGGAGAATTCCACCAGGTCGGTGAAGACGATCGTCACCTCTTCATTGGCCGGGCGCCGCGACACCGCCTCGGTCAGCGCCTGCCAGACCTGGAGAGCGCCGAGGCTGACCTCCCGCGACGCGCCGCCGCGCTCACCCAGCAGTCGACCGGCGGCCCGGGCGGCAGCCCGGGGACCACCCTGGCCGGCTGTCGAGAGTGGGTCGCCGAAGTCCGGATCGCCGGGTAAGCCTCGCCGCGCCCGCCGGACCAGCGAGATCAGGCCGGGGCTTCGATTTGTGGTGCGCACCCATTGCGCCGCCCCACGAAGGGATGACGGCGAATGCTGTCGCAACGCAGGTGAATCCGGCGTGGTCACCGTTTGCTCGGGCTCGCCGGACGCCTGCCGGGGCCCGAGTTCCACAAGGCTCACAGTAGGTGGTCTCCGGAGAGACCGGCAATGACCGTGGTGGTGGTGTCCGACACGATCGCCGATGAACCACCTGATCACAGAGCTGCGACGCCCCGATCGACGCTCGATAACGACCCGGGCGACGCGCCCGCCAGAACGTAGACAACAACCGTTGTCAACATTATCGTGGGTTGATCATCGCCGATCGGACCCAGGAGGCTGTGATGACAGTGACGTCGATTCCGCCCACACCCGCGCCGCGCGGTCCGGGCCGGCTCGATTACGAGACGGTGCCGTCGACCTCGCCGCTGGGGCCTGACTCGCTGACGTGGAAGTACTTCGGCGACCTGCGCACCGGGATGATGGGCGTCTGGATCGGCGCGATCCAGAACATGTATCCCCAATTGGGCGCCGCTGTCGAAGAGCACTCGATTCTGTTGCGTGAGCCGCTGCAGCGGGTGGCGCGGTCGGTGTACCCGATCATGGGCGTCGTCTACGACGGCGGCCGAGCGTCCCAGACCGGCGAGCAGATCAAGCAGTTCCACCACACCATCAAGGGCGTCGACGCCAGCGGCCGCCGCTACCACGCGCTGAATCCCGAGACGTTCTACTGGGCGCACGCCACTTTCTTCATGTTGGTGATCAAGGTGGCCGAGTACTTCTGCGGTGGGTTGACCGAAGCCGAGAAGCGCCAACTTTTTGCCGAACACGTGCAGTGGTACCGGATGTACGGCATGAGCATGCGGCCGGTGCCTGAGTCGTGGGACGACTTCTTGGAGTACTGGCAGCGGGTCTGCAGCGACGAGCTGGAGATCAATCAAGCTACCCTGGACATCTTCCAAATCCGGATCCCCAAGCCGAAATTCGTGCTGATGCCGACGCCGGTGTGGGATCAGCTGTTCAAACCCCTTGTCGCCGGCCAACGTTGGATTGCGGCCGGACTGTTTGAGCCATCAGTGCGCGAAAAAGCAGGCATGCGTTGGACACCGGGCGACGAAGTCGTGCTGCGATTGTTCGGCAAATTGGTGGAGCTGGCTTTTCTGGCTGTTCCCGACGAGATCCGCCTGCATCCGCGGGCGCTGGCCGCATACCGCCGCGCCGAGGGCCGCAATCCCGATGACGCTCCGCTGGTGCACGCGCCGAGATTCACCGCGCCACCGTCGGACCGCCGCGGGCTGCCGATGCACTACTTCCCGCCCCGGCCCAGAAGCATCATCGCGCGTGCGGGTTCGCTGGTGCACACGACGTTCTCGCTGGCCGGGTTGCGTCCGGCTCGGGGGCGCGGCAAAGCTGCCTAGCCGGTAATCGGACCTAGCCGCGCTGCGCCTTGGCGCTTTGATAGAGGCAAATCGCCGCAGCCGCAGCCACATTCAAACTCTGGGCGCTGCCCGACATCGGAATGCTCACCCGACTGTCGGCCTGCGCGGCGATCTCCGCCGACAACCCGTGGGCCTCGGAACCGAACAGCCATGCCGTCGGGCGCGCGAGGTCGGCCTCGTCGAGCGATGCTTCGCCGTCGACGGTGGTGGCCAAGACCCGCAGCCCGGCGCCCCGTAGCGCGGTGAGCGCCGTATCGACATCGGGTGCGACGACAACAGGTAATGCGAAGATACTGCCCGCGGAGGCGCGCAGGCACTTGCCGTTGTACGGGTCGACGCTGTGACCGATGAATACGACCGCGGCAGCGCCCATCGCGTCGGCGATGCGAATCAATGTGCCGGCATTGCCGGGCTCACCGATCTCCACGCCGACGGCGACAAGTCGCGGATTCCGCGTGAGCACATCCGCCAAGACGGCGTTCGGGTGTTCACACACCGCTACAACACCGGCGGGAGTGACAGTGTCCGACAACGCTTTTGCGGCACGCTCGGTGACGAGTTGAACCACCGCGCCATGTTCTGCCAGCAGTCCGGCGTAGCGCTGCGCCGCAGCCTCGGTGACGAAGATCTCGCGGATCAATCCGTGCCGGGACGCGGCCTCCACCAGGTTGGCGCCCTCGACCAGAAACTGATCGCTACGGCGTCGCGCCACCTGCCGGTGAAGCTTGACCGCGGCGACCACCCGGGCCGATCGTTCGGTCAGCACCGGCTGCGATCGAGATCCGACTGTCGCGCCGCGCGAACTTAGGCGGCCTCTCCGGACGGCGCGTTGACGTCGTCGGGCAATGCCTCGCGAGCAACAGCGACCAATGCGGTGAACGCGGCGGCATCGGTGATCGCGATGTCGGCGAGGTTCTTACGGTCGACCTCGACGCCAGCTGCCTTGAGGCCCTGGATCAGTCGGTTGTAGGTGATGTCGTTGGCGCGGGCCGCAGCGTTGATCCGAGAGATCCACAGCTTGCGGAACTCGCCCTTGCGCGCACGACGGTCGCGGTAGGCGTAGGTCAGCGAATGTAGCTGCTGCTCTTTGGCTTTGCGGTAGAGGCGGGACCGCTGACCGCGATAGCCCTTGGAAGCCTTGAGGATGGTGCGGCGCTTCTTATGGGCGTTGACTGCCCGCTTCACGCGTGCCATGGGGGTGTTCCTATCTCGTGGGGAAGTGGTTGTTCCGGCGCAGTGCTGCCGGTCAGCCGTTCAGAAGTTTCTTGACCCGCTTGGTGTCGTTCGCCGCCACGACGGTACGGCCGTCCAGGCGTCGCGTCCGCTTGGTCGGCTTGTGCTCGAGCAGGTGGCGACGGCCGGCTTTCTCACGCACGATCTTCCCGGTTCCGGTGCGCCGGAAGCGCTTCGACGCTCCGCTGTGGGTCTTGGCCTTGGGCATGTGTCCTCTGTCCTATGTGTGTCAGGCCGGCGACGGTTCGGCGTCGCCGGTCGGTGCGGGCTTGGCGGTGGGTCCAGCGGCGTCTTCGGCTGCACGGGCACGGGTCTTCGCGCCGCGGTGCGGAGCCAGCACCATCGTCATGTTGCGGCCGTCCTGCTTGGCCGAGGTCTCGACGAAGCCGTAGTCGGCGACGTCGGCGCCCAGGCGTTGCAGCAGTCGGTAACCCAGTTCGGGCCGCGACTGCTCGCGTCCACGGAACATGATGGTCACCTTGACTTTCGCTCCCGCTTCCAGGAATCGGATCACGTGACCTCTTTTGGTCGCATAGTCGTGATCGTCGATCTTGGGTCGCAATTTCTGCTCTTTGACGACGGTCTGCTGCTGGTTCTTACGAGACTCACGCGCCTTTTGCGCCGCCTCGTATTTGAACTTGCCGTAGTCCATGATCTTGCAGACCGGTGGTCTGGCATCCGGGGCAACTTCGACAAGGTCGAGATCGGCGTCCGCGGCGACGCGAAGTGCGTCTTCGATACGCACGATGCCTACCTGTTCCCCTCCTGGTCCGATCAGGCGGACTTCAGGTACGCGGATGCGTTCGTTAACACGGGTCTCAGTGCTGATGGGGCCTCCCTAATTGATCTTCTCGTCAATTGCCACCGTCACCTGCTCCATCCGGAGTCAGCGGTAGGGATGCCACGCCATCAGCAAAAAAGCCCTGCATAAGCAGGGCCCAGTGCCGACCGATCGCGGCCGTCAGGCCGCCTGCCAACTGCAGAACCAGCACAACTGGTGTGCCGGTGACCGGACCGCTGAGCCTTCACGGCCAACGGTGGGAGCGGGACTCCTCTTGCTGTCTCTGGCTTAGCCGGAGACGGTCGCGCGAGTCAGTCTATCAGTCAGGACACCCTGCTCCGACACGTCGCCGCACCGCCCGCCGCCGAGCGCGGCGCGTTGCGGCCGACACGATGAATTCCTGCCAGCCCGATCATAGGCATTCCATAGCAATACCGAATATCCTCGCCGTCTGTGACCCTCACTGCGTCCCGCCCACGGATCGAGTCGACTTCCCGGCTCCGCTGGGTGCCGGCAGCTGCCGGCTGGACCGTCGGTGTGATCGCCACTCTGTCGCTGATCGCCAGCGTCTCGCCGGTGATCCGGTGGGCGATCCGGGTGCCGCGGGAATTCATCAACGACTTCGTCTTCAACTTTCCCGACACCAGCTTCGCGTGGTCGTTCGTGCTGGCGCTGCTGGCCGGAGCGCTGACCGCGCGTAAACGTATCGCCTGGTGGGCGTTGCAGATCAACCTGCTGCTGGCCGCCGGATTGAACGTGGCCGGCCTGGTCGTGGATCACCCCAGCCCGGCGAAGAGCTTCGGGGAGACGCTCGGACTCGGCCTGCACCTTGCTGCGGTGGTGGTGGTGGCCTTCGCCTACCGGGAGTTCTGGGCCAAGGTCCGCCAGGGCGCGCTGTACAAGGCCGCCGGGGTGCTGCTGACCGGGTGGGTGATCGGCATCGTGCTGTCCTGGGGTCTGATCGAGACGTTCCCCCGCTCGCTGGCTGCCGAGGACCGGCTGTTCTACGTGGTGAACCGGGTGGTGGGGTTCGCTGTCGTCGAGTCGGCTCAGTTCACCGGGCGGCCACCGGTCTTTCTCAACGCGCTGATGGGACTGTTCAGCGCGATGGCGCTGATCGCCGCCGCGATCGTCCTGTTCCAATCGCAACGCGCCGACAACGCGCTGACCGGCGAGGACGAGTCGGCGATCCGCGGGCTGCTCGAATTGTGGGGCAAGAACGATTCACTGGGCTACTTCGCCACCCGCCGCGACAAGTCGGTGGTTTTCGCGCCGAGTGGACGCGCGGCGATCACCTACCGCGTCGAGCTGGGTGTCTGCCTGGCCAGTGGAGACCCGATCGGCGATCCGCGGGCGTGGTCTCAGGCCATCGACGCGTGGCTGGCGCTCTGCCAGAGCTACGGCTGGACACCGGGCAACATGGGCGCGAGCTCGGCCGGGGCCAAAGCCTTCCGCGAAGCGGGCCTCAATGCGTTGGAGCTCGGCGACGAAGCGATTCTGAACACCGCTGAGTTCAGGCTCTCCGGCCGGGATATGCGCGGGGTCCGCCAGGCGGTGACGCGGGCACGCCGCGCCGGGCTGACGGTGCGCATCCGTCGCCACCACGACATCGAGCCCACCGAAATGGCTCAGGTGACCTCGCAGGCCGACGCGTGGCGAGACACCGACACCGAGCGCGGGTTCTCGATGGCCCTGGGCCGGCTGGGTGATGCAGCCGACGGCGATTGCCTTCTGGTCGAAGCCCTCGGACCCGAAGACACCGTGGTCGCGATGCTGTCGCTGGTGCCGTGGGGGCGCAACGGTGTGTCGCTCGATCTGATGCGTCGTTCGCCGCAGTCCCCCAACGGCACCATCGAGCTTCTGGTCAGTGAGCTGGCCCTGCACGCCGAGCGCATCGGTATCAGTCGAATCTCGTTGAACTTCGCCATGTTCCGGTCCGCATTCGAACAGGGCGCCCAACTCGGCGCCGGCCCGGTGGCCCGACTGTGGCGCGGATTCCTGCTGTTCTTCTCACGGTGGTGGCAGCTGGAGACGCTGTACCGCTCCAACATGAAGTACCAGCCCGACTGGGTGCCGCGCTTCGCCTGCTACGACGACGCCCGCATGATTCCGCGGGTAGGCGTCGCGTCGTCGGTCGCCGAGGGCTTTTTGGTTCTCCCCTTTATTCGGCGCGACGAGCAGCACACCGGCCATCACCCGTCGGTTCCGCCGACGCTGTTGGCGACCGGGCTGCTGCATGACGACGGCTCCGCCCCAGATGTGTTGGCATTGCAGGAAGCCGACTTCGGCGACGGTGACGAACACAGACGCCGACTGCCCGAGCAGATGCGCGTCCGACTGTCCAAGCTCAAGGCCCTACAGGACAGCGGGATTGATGCTTACCCGGTCGGGCAACCGCCGAGCCACACCATTGCCCAGGCTCTCGATACCGGCGACCAGGCCGGCATGTCGGTGTCGGGGCGAGTGCTGAGAATCCGGGACTTCGGTGGCGTGCTGTTCGCCCAGCTGCGCGACTGGTCAGCCGAAGTTCAACTGCTGCTGGATAATTCGATTCTCGAGCAAGGCCAAACCACTGACTTCACCAAGGCTATCGACCTCGGCGACCTGGTCGAAGTCACCGGGCAGATGGGATCCAGCAAGACCGGCACCCAGTCGCTGATCGTGCACCACTGGCGGCTGATTGGTAAGTGCCTGCGCCCGCTGCCGAACAAGTGGAAGGGCCTGACCGACCCCGAGGCTAGGGTCCGCAGCCGCTATGTCGACCTGGCCGTCAACGTCGAGGCCCGCGAGCTGATCTCTGCCCGCAGCAGGGCGCTTCGTGCAATTCGAGATACTTTGAACGACAAGGGTTTTCTGGAAGTCGAAACGCCGATCCTGCAACAAATTCACGGCGGTGCCACGGCCCGTCCGTTCATTACGCACATCAACAGCTACGACCTCGAGCTGTATCTGCGGATAGCACCCGAGCTGTACCTGAAGCGGTTGTGCGTCGGAGGAATCGAGCGGGTCTTCGAACTGGGTCGGGCCTTCCGCAACGAGGGCGTCGACTTCAGCCATAACCCGGAGTTCACCCTGCTCGAGGCCTATCAGGCGCACGCCGACTACAAAGACTGGATCGACGGCAGCCGGGAGCTGATCCAGAACGCCGCGCAGGCCGCCAACGGAGCCCAGGTGGTGATGCGTCCCGGTGCCGGCGATGCGCTGGAAGAGGTTGACATCTCCGGTGTCTGGCCGGTGAAGACCGTCCATGAGGCAGTCTCCGAGGCGCTTGGTCAGCACATCGACGCGAACACCGACCTGGCCACGCTGCGTCGAATGTCGGATGCGGTGAAGATCCCGTACCTGGCGCGCTGGGACGCGGGCGCCGTGGTGCTCGAGCTTTACGAGCACCTGGTTGAAGCCCGCACCGAGCACCCGACCTTCTACATCGATTTTCCGTTGTCGGTGTCCCCGCTGACCCGGCCGCACCGCAGCGAGCCCGGGCTCGCCGAGCGCTGGGACCTGGTGGCATGGGGCGTCGAGTTGGGCACCGCATACAGCGAACTCACCGACCCCGTCGAGCAGCGGCGCCGCCTCGAGGAGCAGTCCTATCTGGCCGCCGGTGGAGATCCCGAGGCCATGGAGCTCGATGAAGATTTCCTGCAGGCCATGGAGTACGCGATGCCGCCCACCGGCGGCCTGGGAATGGGCGTCGATCGGGTCGTCATGCTGATCACCGGCCGAAGCATCCGCGAGACGCTGCCCTTCCCACTGGCCAAGCCGCGCTAGCCGGTCCGCCGTCTCGCAACACGCTGGCAATCAGATCCGCTGAAGTCGTGCTCTAAGCGCGCAAAAAAGACGACAATGGACCGCGTGACAGGTTCAACGGCGAACCTCCCTTTTGCGATGCTGGCCGACAACCACACTTCGTTGATGCACGGGTGGGTGCCCGCAGTGGTCCAGGCGTTTTCGGCCGCCCTGCTGCTGGTGGCGGTTGGGCGCCGATCACGGCGGTGGCGTCTGCTGTCGTTGCCGGTCGCCGCCATGCTGGGCGCCGCCCTGGCCGGTATGTCGCATTGGTACATCGAAAATCGGGGTCTCGCCGATGATCCGGCACCCCAGCTGCTGTGGTGGTGGATCGCCGGCACCGGCGCCGCCGCCGCCATCCTGATCCTGGGCTGGCGCACCGCACGCTGGTGGCGTCGCAGCGCAGCGCTGGCGTCTATGCCGCTGTGTCTACTCAGCGCCGCGCTGACGCTCAACCTCTGGGTCGGTTACTTCCCCACTGTGCAAACCGCGTGGGATCAGCTGACCGCCGGTCCGCTGCCTGACCAGACCGATGCGGCCGGCATCGCCGCGATGGCTGCCGCCGGCCTGCAGCCGACCCACGGCAGTGTCGTGCCGGTGTTGATCTCCGATGACGCATCGCATTTCAAACACCGTGGAGAAGTCGTCTACCTGCCACCGGCATGGTTCGCCAGCAGTCCCCCACCGCAGCTGCCAACGGTGATGATGATCGGCGGTGAGTTCAACACGCCCGCGGACTGGCTGCGGGCGGGCAATGCCGCGAAAACGATCGACGACCTGGCGGCTACCCACGGCGGGAACGCCCCGGTGTTCGTCTTCGTGGATTCCGGCGGAGCGTTCAACAACGACACCGAATGCGTCAACGGTATTCGCGGCAACGCTGCTGACCATCTCACCAAAGACGTTGTGCCTTTCATGATTTCGCGCTTCGGCGTCAGCCCCGAAGCGGCGAACTGGGGCATCGTCGGCTGGTCGATGGGCGGAACCTGCGCACTCGACCTCACCGTCATGCATCCGGAGTTGTTCAGCTCGTTCGTCGACATCTCCGGCAACCTGGGCCCGGAGACAGGCACCAAGGCGCAGACCATCGCCCGGCTGTTCGGCGGCAACGCCGAGGCGTGGGCCGCGTTCGACCCGGCCACCGTGATCGCCAAACACGGCCGATACATCGGCGTTTCGGGCTGGTTCGACGTGTCGGCGAGCACTCCGTCCAAGCGTCATCACGGCATCTCAGTGACCGACGCCGGCGACACGACGGTCACCGGTCGGGAGGCGAAGCCGGGCGACCTGACCGCAGCGGCCGAGTCGTTGTGCGAACTCGGTCGCGCGAACGGGATCAACTGCACGGTCGTCGCGCAGCAGGGAAAGCATGACTGGCCCTTCGCCAGCAATGCTTTTGCCGCTGCGCTGCCCTGGCTGGCGGGCCGCCTGGAAACACCCGGTGTGCCGCGGATCCCGTCGCCACCGTCGTGGCCATCGGCACCGACTCCGAGGGCCGAGCCGGTCGGTCGATGACGCGGGTACGGTAGCGGCATGCCCGAACAGCCCGAAGGTAACGCCCCCGATGCCGACACCGGCTACTCCAGCTCCGGGGTACCGACATTCGATTCAGTTCGGGAAAAGATCGAGTCGCGCTACGAAACATCAATCGGGGCAAAAGAATTGGATGCCGAAACCCCCGAAGGCCGCGATGTCGATGAGCAGTTCGAAGCGAGGCAGCGCGCGGCCGCCGATCGGCTGGCCCAGATCCGCGAATCGATGCGCGACGACCGCCACTGAGGCCGCGGTCGGTGCCCCGTGCGTGAATTTACGACCGAGGAGCGGCGAAGACGCCTGATCGGCCGGCATTTCCTGTCGCTGACCGATTCGATCACCCACGCCACCGCCGGACTGGTGGGCCTGCATGCCACCGATCCCGCAACGCCCTTCCTGTCCCTATGGGCGCGATGCCCGGGCTTCGTCGCGGCCGACCTCGAAGAGGAGCTATACCGAAGCCGCTCCTTGGTAAGACATTTGGCGATGAGGCGGACGCTGTGGATCGTGAGCGCCGACGACCTGTCGATGATTCAGTCCGCCGCCAGCAACCGGGTCGCCGCCAACGAACATCGCCGACTTGTCGCCGACCTGCACAAGGCTGGGGTCGCCGTCGACGGCGAGCAGTGGTTGGCGACGGCATGTGCAGCCGTGCTGGGCCACCTCGGACGGCATGGCCCGCTCAGCAGCACCGAACTGCGTTCAGCGCTCCCCGAGATCGCCGGAACGTATGACCCCGCGCCCGGGAAACCATGGGGCGGGATGGTTCCGGTAGCTCCACGGGTGCTGACGGTGCTCTCGGCGCGGGGTGAGATTGTGCGCGGACCCAACGACGGAGGCTGGACCACGTCGAAGCCCCGGTGGGCGCCGACCACGGACTGGGTGGGCCAGCGCACCACGCCGGTTGACGCCGTCACCGAGTTGACGCGGCGCTGGCTGCACAACTTCGGACCTGCCACCGCTGCCGACGTCAAATGGTGGTTTGGCACCACACTGACCGCGGCGCGGCAGGCGTTGAGCGATATCGGGGCGGTAAAGGTCGACCTGGGCTCCGGCCCGGGATATGTGCTGCCTGATGATTTGGAGATCGAACCCGGGGTCGCGCCTTCGGCAGCCCTGTTGCCGGGCCTCGATGTCACCACAATGGGTTGGTACGAACGAGATTGGTATCTCGGTGACCACCGCGGTCAGGTGTTCGACCGCAACGGCAATGCCGGGCCCACCGCCTGGTGGAACGGACGCGTGGTCGGCGGCTGGTATCAAGATCACGAGGCGCGTGTCCAGGTGCAACTTCTGGAGGATCCCGGCCGTGACGGGCGGCGAGCATTGAAGCGGCACGCCACCGAGCTCACATCGTGGCTCGACGGTGTCCGCATCAAACCGCGGTTCCCGTCGCCGTTGTCGAAATCAGTCGGTGCCGAGAGGGCGTGAAGCGGGCAGGGTCAAGCACTGACCTTGCGGCGCTTGGTCGTTCGCTTCGTGGTACCTGCTGAGGCTTTTCTGCCGGCGGCGAGTACCTCGGCGAGGAACTTGCCGGTGTAGCTCTCCGGCACCGCCACGATGTCTTCCGGCGCACCCTCGGCGACGATGGTTCCGCCGCCGGCGCCGCCTTCTGGACCCATGTCGATGATCCAGTCAGACGTCTTGATCACGTCCAGGTTGTGTTCGATGACGATCACCGTATTGCCTTTGTCGACAAGGCCGTTGATGACGTCGAGCAGTTTGCGGATGTCTTCGAAATGCAGTCCGGTGGTGGGCTCGTCGAGGATGTAGACGGTGCGTCCGGTGGAGCGCTTCTGCAACTCGGAGGCCAGCTTAACCCGCTGCGCCTCACCGCCGGACAGCGTCGGCGCCGGCTGGCCCAGTCGCACGTAGCCGAGGCCGACGTCGACCAGCGTCTGCAGATAGCGATGGATGCTGGTGATCGGCTGGAAGAATTCGGCCGCCTCTTCGATCGACATGTCGAGCACTTCCGAGATGGTCTTGCCCTTGTAGTGCACCTCGAGGGTCTCGCGGTTGTACCGGGCGCCGTCGCATACCTCGCAGGGCACATACACATCCGGCAGGAAGTTCATCTCGATCTTGATGGTGCCGTCGCCGGTGCACGCCTCGCAGCGCCCTCCTTTGACGTTGAACGAGAATCGGCCCGGTTGATAGCCGCGAACTTTGGCCTCGGTGGTCGCCGCGAACAGCGTGCGGATCTTGTCGAAGACACCGGTGTAGGTGGCTGGGTTGGATCGCGGGGTACGTCCGATCGGCGACTGGTCGACCCGGACCAGCTTGTCGACGTGGTCGAGCCCGGTGACACGGGTGTGGCGGCCTGGGACATGGCGAGCGCCGTTGAGCCGGTTCGCCAGCACCGAGGCCAGGATGTCGTTGACCAACGTCGACTTGCCGGAGCCGGACACCCCTGTCACCGACGTCAGCACACCGAGCGGGAACGCAACGTCGATGCCGCGCAGGTTGTGTTCATTGGCGCCGACGACCGTGAGCTGACGCTTCTTGTCCACCGGACGCCGAATCGATGGGGCCGCAATGCTTTGCGTGCCGGACAGATAGGCGCCGGTGATCGACTCCTTGTTGGTCAGCAGGTCGGCGTAGGTGCCGCTGTGCACGATGTGGCCGCCGTGTTCGCCGGCGCCCGGACCGATGTCGACCACCCAGTCGGCGTGCGCAATGGTGTCCTCGTCGTGCTCGACGACGATCAGGGTATTCCCCAGATTCCGCAAGCGGGTGAGGGTTTCGATCAGCCGGCGGTTGTCCCGCTGATGCAGGCCGATCGACGGCTCGTCGAGAACGTAGAGCACGCCGACCAGCCCGGAGCCGATCTGAGTGGCCAGCCGGATGCGCTGTGCCTCGCCGCCGGACAGCGTGCCCGCGGCCCGGGACAGCGACAGGTACTCCAATCCGACGTCGAGCAGAAACCCCAGCCGCGACTGGATCTCTTTGAGCACCTGGCCCGCGATCGCCTGCTCGCGGGTGCCCAGCGTGAGCCCGTTGAGGAAGTCCGCGCAGTCGGAGATGGACAGCTCGCAGACCTCGGCGATGGACTTCGCGCCGTGCGTACCCGCGGCCAGGGTGACCGCCAGGATCTCCGGCTTGAGTCGCGTGCCCTCGCACACCGGGCACGGAACGTCACGCATGAAGCCCTCGTAGCGTTCCTTCATCAGCTCAGATTCGGTCTGATCCAGCTTGCGCTCCAGAAACGCCAGCACGCCCTCGAAGTCGGCGTAGTAGGAACGGGTGCGACCGTAGCGATTGCGGTACTTGACGTGCACCTGCTCGTCGCAGCCCTCCAGAATCGCCTTGCGGGCTTTGGCCGGAAGCTTGCGCCACGGGGTGTCGACGTCGAAGCCCATCGCCTCGCCGAGACTGGCCAACATCCGGGTGAAGTACTCCGCGGTGTGTCCCATCGACCAGGGCGCCACCGCGCCCTCGGACAGGGTGCGATCCGGGTCGGGCACCACCAGATCGGGATCGACTTCTTTGCGGATGCCCAGACCGACACACTCCGGGCAGGCGCCGTACGGCGAGTTGAACGAGAACGACCGGGGCTCGAGATCGTCGACGGCCAGGGCGTGCCCATTGGGGCAGGCCAGCTTCTCGGAGAAGCGCTGCTCGCGGTTGTGGGCGTCGTGTTCCTGATCGACGAACTCCAGCACCACGATGCCGTCTGCCAGCTTCAGAGCGGTCTCGACCGAATCGGTGAGCCGCTGCTTGGCGCTGGCCTTGACGGTCAGGCGGTCCACCACCACCTCGATGTCGTGCTTCTCCTGCTTCTTCAACTTCGGCGGATCGGTCAGCGGATGCACCACGCCGTCGACCCGGACACGGCTGTAGCCCTGCGCGTTGAGCTTCTCGAAGAGGTCGGCGAATTCGCCCTTGCGGGTTCGCACCACCGGGGCCAGCACCTGGAAGCGGGTGCCTTCGGGCATCACCAGCACCTGGTCGACGATCTGCTGCGGAGTCTGGCGGGCGATCCGCTCGCCGCAGACCGGGCAGTGCGGTGTGCCGGCCCGCGCGTACAGCAGACGCAGGTAGTCATAGACCTCGGTGATGGTGCCGACCGTCGACCGCGGGTTGCGGTTGGTCGACTTCTGGTCGATCGAGACCGCTGGGGACAGCCCCTCGATGAAGTCGACGTCCGGCTTGTCCATCTGTCCGAGGAACTGGCGGGCGTACGCCGAGAGCGATTCGACGTAGCGCCGCTGCCCTTCGGCAAAGATCGTGTCGAAAGCCAGCGAAGACTTCCCCGAGCCCGACAGCCCGGTGAAGACGATCAACGCGTCGCGCGGCAAATCAAGATCGACACTGCGCAAATTGTGCTCACGCGCACCCTTAACGATCAGGCGATCAGCCACACAATCCCTTTCTGAGCGCTCTTTGGACACGTCGTTCCCATGCTATGTGCCCGTACCGACAAGCGACTGCCGGCCAGTACCGTGACTGGTATGACCGTCCTGGATGACAACTACACCGGCCACGTCGAAACGGGTAGTGCGGCCCGGCGGACCCTACCGGGCGCGTCGATCGTCAAGACATCGGTCGGCCCCATGGATAACAACGCCTACCTGGTCACCTGTTCCGCGACCGGCGAGACGCTGCTGATCGACGCCGCCAACGACGCGGATACTCTCGTCGACCTGGTCCGCACCCACGCCCCGAAGGTGTCGTTGATCGTCACCAGCCACCAGCACTTCGACCATTGGCAGGCGCTGGAAGCCGTCGCCGCAGCGACCGGAGCGCCGACCGCCGCGCACGAGATCGATGCCGAACCGCTGCCGGTCACGCCGGACCGCCTGCTGGCCGGTGGCGACACCATCCAGATCGGCGAGCTGACCTTCGACGTGATCCACCTGCGCGGGCACACCCCGGGATCGGTCGCGCTGGCCCTCGATGGGGCGGCGACGGGCGGAGTGACACAGCTGTTCACCGGCGACTGCCTGTTTCCCGGCGGGGTCGGCAAGACCTGGCAGCCTGGCGACTTCGAGCAGCTGATCTCCGACGTCACCACCCGGGTGTTCGACCGCTTCGGCGACGACACGGTGGTCTACCCCGGCCATGGCGACGACACCACGATCGGTGCCGAGCGGCCGCACATCGCCGAGTGGCGCGAACGCGGCTGGTAAGCCGCGGGAGCGACCCCCAACAACCCAGCTGCGCGAACGCGGCTGGTAAGCCGCGGGAGCGACCCCAACAACCCAGCTGCGCGAACGCGGCTGGTAAGCCGCGGGAGCGACCCCCAAAAACCCAGCTGCGCGAACGCGGATGGTAAGCGGCAGGTAAACCGCGCCGCGAAACGCGGTGCTGCGCCTACTCTTAGCCGATGAGGCTGGGGATCGACTTCGGCACAACACACACGGTTGTTGCGATTGTCGATCGGGGCAACTATCCGGTGGTGTCGTTCGACGGAGTCGACTCGTGGCCGTCGCTGATCGCGGCCAACGGATCCGGCGAGCTGCGCTACGGGCCGCAGGCCGCCGCCGTCCGGCACGACCCGGACTGGTCGGTGTTGCGTTCCTTCAAGCGGCTGCTCAACGACGCCGGGCCGACGACCACGGTGGATCTGGCCGGGCGCTCACATCGGCTGGCCGATCTGTTCGCCGGCTTCCTTGCCCAACTGAAAAGCGACCTGCAACACCGGTCCAACGCCGAATTACCGCCAGCAGAGCACGTCGAGGCTGCGATCAGCGTGCCAGCGAACGCCTCGAGCTCACAGCGCTTCTTGACGCTGGACGCTTTCGCCCAAGCCGGCTTCGACGTGATCGCGCTGCTGAACGAACCGTCCGCGGCGGGCTTCGAGTACGCCCACCGATATCGCTCGACGATCACCGCCAGACGGGAGTACGTGCTGATCTACGACCTCGGCGGCGGAACGTTCGACGCCTCGCTGCTGAGGATGACGGGCCGGCTCAATGAGGTGGTCTGCAGCGAAGGCATCCAGCGTCTCGGCGGCGACGACTTCGACGAGGCGATCCTCAAGCTGGTCCGCAACGGGGCCGGACTTCGCCGGTTGCCGGCCGGCGCTCGCGATCTGCTGCTCGAGGAATGTGCCGTCCGTAAAGAGTCCATCGGTCCCAACACCCGCCGATTCCTGGCTGACCTGAGCGCGGTCGGCAAGCAGGCGTTCACGTGCCCGATCGAGGACATCTACACGGCCTGTATTCCGCTGGTGGACAAGACGATTGCGGCACTCCCCCGCGTGCTGCGCGACCGGGCCGGCACCGACGTCGAATGGTCCGAGATCGCGGGCATCTACGTGGTGGGCGGTGCCGGGAGCTTCCCGCTGGTGGCCCGATCGCTGCGCAACGCGTTCGACGAGAAGCGGGTCAAACGCTCGCTGCACCCGTTCGCCGCGACGGCGATCGGCCTGGCGGCATTTCTGGACAAAGAGGCTGGATTCGCTCTCTCCGAACGTCTTTCGCGCCACTTCGGTGTATTTCGCGAGGCCTGCGCGGGCGAGGACGTGTACTTCGATCCGATCGTGCCCAAGGGCGCCGAGCTGCCCACCGCGGACCAAGCGCCCTTCGTGGTCACCCGGAACTACCGCGCCGCCCACAACATCGGACACTTTCGCTTCGTGGAATGCAGCCGACTGCTTGACGGCCGACCGGACGGCGACGTGACTCCTTACGACCCCGTGTTCTTCCCGTTCGATCCGGCGCTCGACGACGATCGGGATCTGCCGCAGCGGCCGGTGCACCGTCGCGACGACGGCCCGGATGTCGAGGAGCGCTACGTGATCACATCCGGTGGCGCCGTCGAGGTCACGCTCACCACGCGCCCCGAGCGGCTCAGCCGTACCTTCCGGCTGGAGCGCCGCGACCTCGCCAGCGCGTAGCTCCGGCTAGGGCGTCCAACTCATCCTCGACCTGGCGCAGTCGTTGTTCCAGCGCTGCGAGTCTCCGCGTGCAACAGCCGTTGCATCGTGCGATGCGCGGCGAGAACGGCCGCGGCCCGATCGGGATCGTTGCGTCCCGCCACGATCCGCTCGTTGCCGCTGACGATGTGGACCGGACCGCGTCCCAGCCATTCGAGACCCTCACGGGCCACGTCCGCAGGGGCCGCCACGACGACGCCGGGGGCGTCGAAATTCAGGCCGATGCGCTCCATGGCAGGTGTGCGCGTCACCCCAAGCACCAGTTCGAGCACGTCGACGCTGTGCTCGCGGAGTTCCAGCCACAGCCCCTCGGCGAAGATCCTGGAAAACGCTTTCACCCCGCCGTACACGGTGTGCCGCGCAGAGCCGAGATAGCCGGCGAGCGAACCGAGCACCACGATGCCGCCGCGACTCCGGGAGCGCATGGCCTGCCCATAGTGATGGGTGAGCGCCAGCGGCGTCGACACATTGAGATCGATCACCCGATGGAAGGCGGCGAGATCGCCATCGAGGAACTCGTGGCTGTGCGTATTCGCGCCCGCGACCAGGATCAGCAGCCCGATCTCGAGTCCTCGGGTCGCAGCCACAACGTGCGCGCACGCGCCAGGGTCGCTCAGATCCGCTTGCACGGTGCGTATTTCGCCACCATGCCGCCGACATTCCTCGGCGGTCTGCTCCAGCGCGTCAGCCTTTCGGGCGACCAGTACGAGATTGAGGCCCGCTTCGGCAAGAAGCAGAGCGAATTCGGCGCCGACACCTTCCGAGCCGCCCGCGATCAACGCCCACGGCCCGTACTTCGCGGTGTCGATCACCGGTCGACGCGCAGACGACGGCTTACGAGGTGTGAACGATCAGCACGTCGACTTTCGCCCGCCGCGAGACGTTGGCGGGAACGGATCCCAGCAGTCGGCCGGCGATCGTGCTGAGGCCGACGTTACCGACGACCAGCAGGTCGGCGCCGACTTCCTCGGCGAGGCCCACCAGCGCGTCAACCGGGGCGCCGACGATCGACCGCTCCTCGATGTTCTCGGCTCCCGCTTTGGCGGCCCGATCTTTGGCCTCGCGCAGAATCGCATAGATCGGGGCACTGCCCGCTACTTTGTAGCTTTCGTCCTTCAGAGCGTCAGCAGCCCGCGGGTCCTCGTGCTGAGGTAGATAGGCCGTCGCGACGATCAGTTTCGCGTTCGCCCCAGCAATGCTGCCTGCCTTCTCCACCGCGCGCAGCGACGAATCCGATCCGTCGGTTCCTACCACCACGGTCCGATAGGCGCTCATTTACCCTCCCAGGTGTTCGGTTGCTACGCCAACCCCAGACACTAACGGTTTGCCGCAGACAGATGGTCGAATTGAAACACGCCGATTCGGCTCACAATTCTCGGCTACCGGTGTGGCACGCGAATTCTGAAGCACCAATCTGACCGACGGTATCGTCGGCGTCGGTCAAATTCGGCGAAACATATTGATGTGCAATAAATTCCGTTGACAAAGCGGAAGGAAAACCCTGTCAGAGGTTTTGGTGACACGAGCAAAAGTAGTGCGTGAGCAGGCAGGACGGGTAAGCAGGTTCACGAGAGTGCCTTTACAGTGACAGACATCATGGTTGCCACCACAGTCGAGGAAACGAGCACAGCGCTCGCCTCAGATGATCCGCCTACGCGGCGCCCGGGCAGGTTGCTGGACCCGCTCGCGGTCGCGATATCGGCGAGCGTCATCGGCAGTGTGGCGGCGGGACGTCCGTCACTATGGTTCGACGAAAGCGCCACGATTTCCGCTTCCGCCGGCCGTTCACTGCCCGAGCTCTGGGGGCTGCTGGGCCGAATCGACGCCGTCCACGGCTTGTTTTACCTGCTGATGCATGGCTGGTTCTGCCTTGCTCCGCCGACTGAGTTCTGGTCGCGAGTACCCAGCTGTGTGGCCGTCGGTATCGCGGCGGCCGGGGTTGCGGTGTTCGGCAAACTGTTTTTGCCGCGGACCACGGCGATGTGCGCGGGCCTGGTGTTCGCCATCCTGCCGCGCGTGACGTGGGCAGCGGTCGAAGCGCGTTCCTATGCGCTCACGGCGGCCGTGGCGGTCTGGCTGACCGTGTTACTGGTCACCGCTGTACGGCGCCACCGGTGGTGGCTGTGGGTGCTCTTTTCGCTCGCACTGATGTTGGCCGTCTTGCTCAACATCTATTTGGTGCTGCTGGTACCGGCGTACGCGGTCGTCACTCCGATGTTGAGGCGGCAACGCTCCGTCATCGTGTGGTGGGCGGTCTCGTCGGCGGTCGCGGTCGGCGCGCTGACGCCACTGATGCTGTTCGCCCGCGGGCAGAGTTTTCAGGTCGCGTGGATCCACTCGTTGAGCTGGCACAGCGTGTTGGACGTCGTGTTGCACCAGTACTTCGACAACAGTGTCCCGTTCGCGATCCTGGCGGCACTCATTTTCGTTGTTGCGCTGACGATTCGGTTCACCGGCCGGTGGCAGGCGAGCGGCGATATCCGCCGGATGCTGATCATCTGCGGGGCGTGGATTGTGATTCCCACCGCCATCAGCCTGATCTACTCGGCGCTCAGCGATCCGTTCTACTATCCGCGGTATCTGTTCTTCACAACGCCGGCGATGGCGATCGTGCTGGCCATCTGCATCGTGGCTATTGCGCGCCGGCCGCGATGGATCGCACTGTTGCTGGTCGTGCTTGCGGCAGCGGCTGTGCCCAACTATCTACTGTCGCAACGCCAGCGGTACTCCAAGGAGGGCTGGGACTACAGCGACGTCGCCGACGTCATCACAGCCCAGGCTTCGCCCGGCGACTGCCTGCTGGTCGACAACACGGTCAACTGGCTGCCCGGCCCGGTCCGCGCTCTGCTCGCGGCCCGTCCAGCCGCCTTCCGACCCCTGGTGGACATCGGCCGCGGCGTTCCGGCACCCAAGCGACAGACGCTGTGGGACGGCCACATCGCGGCGTGGCTGATAGTCGGGCGACTCTACAAATGCACGACGCTGTGGACTATTTCCACCCACGACACGAAACTGCCCGATCATCAAACGGGGGAAAAGCTGCCGCCGGGACGGGTGCTGGCCCACACCCCCGCCTATCTGGTGCCGCAAAACGTCGGCTTCCGCATCGTCGAGCGCTGGCAATTCCACCGCACTCAGGTGGTCAAGTCGATCCGCTAGTCGCGTTCCGCAGACCACGGACGGCGCGAGCGGCGGCCAACGCGCCCAGCACCCCAACGGCGGCGAACACCGCGAACAATGTCCGGGCGGCGATCGCCACACCGCCTTGCGTGCTGTTGACGACGACACCGGCCAGTCCTGCGCCAAACGCCCCGGCGATCACTTCGATCGTGTTGATCGCAGCGCCTGCTGCGGCCCCCTCCTGCTCGTCGACGCACTGCATCGCCCATGCGGACAGATGAGGCCAGCCTGCGCCGATGCCGGCCCCGGTGATGGTCAGCGCCAGCGCCCACGTCACGACGAGGCCAGCCGACGCATTCTCGACCTGGCTGACAGCAGTCAGGATCAGGCCGAGTGCGATCACCAGCGGCGCGGCGATGACGACACGGTTGATGACTTTCCTGCTTTTCAGCGACGCGCTGAAAAGCTCGCTGACCGCCCAGCCGATGGCCAGTGCGGCGCCCAGGAATCCGGCCACCACCGGAACCAGATGCGCCAAGCGCTGTCCGAACAGCGGCACGTACATGTCGACCATCGCCGAGATCATCAGCACCGCCAGGGCCAGGTAGATCCATTTCAGCGGCCCCGGTCCAAACATGCTCGGCGGCAGCACTTTTACTACCGACCGCCGGTCCACGACGACAAATAGGACAATCAGGATCACGCTGACCACAAGCAACGCTGCGGTCACGGCGATGTCGGTCGGGACCTGGGCGATGCTGATGGTCAGCGCCGCGGCGCTCAACAACAGCACCGACCACACTGGCACTTGCAGCGCAGACACGGGTTGATCGGTATCGGCGTGGCCGGCCGGTAACGCCAGCGGGACGAGCGCGCCCATCGCCACCGACAGGAGTGCCATCACGCCGAATGCCCAGCGCCACAAACCGAATTGGGCGAACAGACCACCGGCCGCAGGGCCCACCACTGTGGCGACCCCCCACATCGCCGAGACGAGCGCCGACGCCCTCGTCCACAGCGCCCGCGGCAGAGTAGTGGTGATCAACGCGTAGCCCAGGCCGGCCAGCAGTCCTCCGGCCGCACCCTGCAGTGTGCGGCCCAGGAGCAACACACCCATATTCGGCGTGATCGTGCACACCACGCTGCCGATCCCGAATACTGCCAGTCCCAACAAGAATGACCATCGCGCCCCGACCCGCAACAGCGTCGCGTTGACCGTCGCGGCCGCAACCACCGAACCCACCAGGTACAGCGTCGTCACCCATGCGAAGAGGCGCTCACCGCCGATCTCGGCGATCGCGCTCGGCAACAGGCTGACCGTCAGGAACTCATTTGTCGCATACAGCGCCACGCCGCCGGCCAGCAGCGTGGACGTGCCCAGGAATCTCGGGCCCAGCAACGCCCGCCAGCCGTCGTCCGCCGTCGTGCCGCGAGCTGCGCTCACTTCAGTCCGGCGGCGTCCATCCCGCGCAGCTCTTTCTTCAGGTCAGAGATTTCGTCGCGGATGCGGGCGGCCAGCTCGAACTGCAGGTCGCGCGCCGCGGTCATCATCTGTGCGGTGAGATCCTTGATCAGGTCGGCCAGTTCGGCGCGGGGCATGTTCGCGGTGTCGCGCCCCTCGACGATCCCGGCGCTGATCGCCCGGCCCGGCTCGCCCTGAGCCCGGCGTCCCCGCGAGGAGTTACGGCCGGAACCGCCGATCTCGATGGCGTCGCTGTCGTCGGCCTCGCGGTAGACCTGGTCGAGAATGTCGGCGATCTTCTTGCGCAGCGGTTGCGGGTCGATGCCGTGGGCCTCGTTGTAGGCAACCTGCTTGGCGCGGCGCCGATCGGTCTCGTCGATTGCCTGTCTCATCGAGTCGGTGATCTTGTCCGCGTACATGTGGACCTCGCCGGACACGTTGCGGGCGGCACGCCCGATCGTCTGGATCAGGCTGCGCGACGAGCGCAGGAAGCCCTCCTTGTCGGCGTCCAGAATCGCGACCAGTGACACCTCGGGTAAGTCCAGACCTTCACGCAGCAGGTTGATGCCGACCAGCACGTCGTAGTCACCCAGTCGCAGCTGGCGCAGCAGTTCCACCCGGCGCAGTGTGTCGACCTCGGAGTGCAGGTAGCGAACCCGGATGCCGGTCTCGAGCAGGTAATCGGTGAGGTCCTCGGCCATCTTCTTGGTCAGCGTGGTCACCAAAACCCGCTCATCGGCTGCGGTGCGTTTGCGAATCTCGCCGATCAGGTCGTCGATCTGGCCTTTGGTCGGTTTGACCACGACCTGTGGGTCGACCAGTCCGGTCGGGCGGATCACCTGCTCGACGAACTCCCCGGCCGCCTGGCTCAGCTCGTAGGGACCCGGGGTGGCCGACAAGTACACCGTCTGCCCGATCCGGTCGGCGAACTCCTCCCACGTCAGCGGCCGGTTGTCGCAGGCCGAAGGCAGCCGGAAACCGAATTCGACGAGGTTGCGCTTACGCGACATGTCACCCTCGTACATGCCGCCGATCTGCGGCACCGTGACGTGCGACTCGTCGATGACCATCAGAAAGTCTTCCGGGAAGTAGTCGATCAGCGTCGCCGGCGGCGATCCGGCACCGCGATCGTCGATGTGTCGCGAATAGTTCTCGATCCCCGAGCAGAACCCGACCTGGCGCATCATCTCGACGTCGTAGTTCGTCCGCATCCGCAGTCGCTGGGCCTCTAGCAGCTTGCCCTGACCTTCGAGCTCGGCCAGCCGATCCTCGAGTTCCCGCTCGATGGTCGAGATGGCGTGGGCCATCCGCTCCGGTCCGGCCACGTAGTGCGTCGCGGGGAATACGCGCAGCGAATCGACTTGGCGCACAACGTCGCCGGTGAGCGGATGCATGTAATAGAGCGCCTCGATCTCGTCGCCGAAATACTCGATGCGAAGCGCAAGCTCTTCATAGGACGGGATGATTTCGACGGTGTCGCCGCGCACCCGAAACGTGCCGCGGGTGAACGACATGTCGTTGCGGGTGTACTGCACATCGACCAGCAGTCTCAGTAGCGCGTCACGCGGGACCTCGGCCCCCACCTGCAGTTCCACCGACCGGTCCAGGTAGGACTGCGGTGTGCCCAGGCCGTAGATGCAGGACACCGACGCGACCACCACCACGTCGCGGCGCGACAGCAGCGACGACGTCGCTGAGTGCCGCAGCCGCTCGACGTCGTCGTTGATCGAGCTGTCCTTCTCGATGTAGGTGTCGGTCTGTGCGATGTACGCCTCGGGCTGGTAGTAGTCGTAGTACGAGACGAAGTATTCAACGGCGTTGTGCGGCAGCATTTCTCGCAGCTCGTTGGCCAACTGTGCGGCCAGCGTCTTGTTCGGGGCCATCACCAGGGTGGGCCGCTGCAGCCGCTCGATGAGCCAGGCGGTGGTGGCCGACTTACCGGTACCGGTCGCGCCGAGCAGGACGACGTCGCGCTCGCCGGCCCGAATCCGGCGTTCCAGATCTTCGATAGCGGCGGGCTGGTCACCGGCCGGCGCGTACGGGCTGACCACCTCGAAGCGGCCGCCGGCCCGGACCATGTCTTCGACCGGGCGGTATTCGGAGTGCGCCAGCACTGGATGCTCGGTAGCAAACGCCATGTTCACCAGGGTAGAGGCCGGCACCGACACGTGTAGCTCGCGGCGACTGAACGTCAGCTGTGCTGACTGCTCCACACCCGGGTGCCGGGATCGCATTCGATGAGGTGCCCGTCCTCGGACTTCGACATGGTGAACACCGGTGTGTCGGTGCACGAGGTTCCGACCGGGTGAACGCCAGTGGTCGCCGGCGCCTTGTCCCAGATGTTGGTCTCGCAGACGACCTGCTCGTTGGAGGTGGAGTCGTAGGCGACTTTGTCGATGTCGGTGCACGGCCCACCCAACACGGTCGGCGACGGGGCCCCGATCGGTGCGGCGGTCTGGTTGGCGGCCTTCGCCGGATCGGCCATGGTGACATCCGGCGGCGCGTCACCGGTGCGCGATCCGACGACCGGGATCCGCAGCGTCGCGCCCTGCGAGCCGCACTCGTTGGTCTTCACGGTTTGGGTCTGGACGCCGCGCAGCGTGCCATCGGGTTCCGGCGTCAACGACCACACCACGGTCTCGGACTGCGTGACCATCGGCGCCCCGCGTGCCTTCTGGCACTGGGCCTGCATCTGCCGCGGCTCGCTCTGCCAATGACCGTCGACGTAATGCAGGACGCTGGTGTTGCCGGTGCCCGTGCTCTTCGCGGACGTGTGACTGGCCTCGTCGAGTTTCGTGCCGGTCGCCGCGCACCCGGATGCGGTGCAGGCCGACGAGAAAGACCACCACGTCGTGTCGCCACCGTTGGTTCGGATGACACCATTGGACGTCTGCTTCGAGCGGTCGTAGTCGAGTCGATAGCTGCCATTGAGCGGGGGCGCCGCAAGAGCCGACCCCGAGGTCGACGTCTTGTTCACCCGCGGTGGAGACGCGTTGTTGACCGGGGCCTGGTTGTCCCAGGAGAAGAATGAGATCGCCCACGTCACGGCCAGCGACAGCAGTGCCAGCACTAAGGCCGCGGCCATCCCGGTCTTGAGCGTCAACTTCGGCCGGCGCGCCTTCAAGCGCGGGCGCCGAATCAGCGATCGTGGACGATCGCCCTCGCCACAGCCTGCGATCTGCTCGCTGAAGGCCGCGGCGAACTGGCGGCACCGGTCGAATCGGTCCGCGGGCTCCTTGGCCAGAGCTTTGAAGAACATGTCGTCGAGGCCGGCCAGATCGGGGCGGTAGTCGCTGAGGCGCGGGGGCGCCGCATGCAGGTGCTGCCCGATCACCGCGACCGGGTTGGGGTTGGAGAACGGCGGGGCGCCGGTGAGCAGGTGAAACGCCGACGCCGCCAGCGCGTACTGGTCGGCGCGGCCGTCGAGGTTGGATCCGACCAGCTGCTCGGGGGCCGCGTAAGCGACGGTGCCCACCGCGACGTTGGTCTCGGTGATTCCGCTGATGTCGGCGAGCTGACGAGCAACGCCGAAGTCCGCCAACAGGATTCGGTGATCGTCCTCGTCAGGGTGGGTCAGCAGGATGTTGGCGGGTTTGACGTCCCGGTGCAGCAGACCGCGGGCGTGGGCGTAGTCCAGCGCGCCCGCGACGGCGGTGACGATCGCGCAGACGTCCTGTTCGGGCATCCCACCCCGGAACTTCTCGCGCATCAGCCGGGCAGCATCCGTGCCCTCGACGTAGTCCATCGCGATCCAGAGGTGGCCGTCGAACTCGCCGCGATCGTGCACCGCGACGATGTGCGGATGCCACAGCGTGGCAGCGAGATCGGCTTCGCGGTTGAATCTTTCGCGGAATTCCGCGTCGGATGTCGTCCCTTCGCTCAAGATCTTGAGCGCGTCGCGGCGTGGCAGGCGCGGGTGTTTGGCGAGGTAGACGTCGGCCATCCCGCCGGATCCCAGGGGCCGCAGGATGGTGTAGCCCGCGAACGACGTCGGGGTGGCGAGTGCGCTGTCCGACGAATCGTTGGAGCTGGGTCGACGGACGTCGACGGGCTCGCGTTGGGGCCGCGACCCGATCAGCGGTACCCGGGTCAGCAGCCGGGTGATCGCTGAATCCGGCAGCGACGCGTAGCCACGTTCCAGCAGGCTGCGGGGACGCGGCGGTGGCACCGGCGTCTCGGGGGGCCCGGATTGGGCGTCCCAGCGCTGGGTAGCTCTGGCCGCCTCATCCATAACCGCGTTCCCCCTTACTCGCTCGCCTGGCGTGTGCTCCACCGCTCTGCCGGTTACCCGCCTGAGTCACATCGTGAATCACTTGCGGGCCGGGCTTTTTCAACATCCCCAGAGGTGCGTCCGAGTTCACCCAACCCGGCTCACCATTGATGATCATGCCGCGAGATGCGGTGCGCTCCTGGTGTGCGGCTTATGAAACAGCTGTGAATCGAGGTCGTGAGGGCAGCTCGCGGCAACACATAGGCGAATCACAGTGCGTCCCGTGTAGGGCATGCCGCCGCGGAGTCGATACTGGTGTGGTGAGTCGACCAGCCCCACCCATTCTGACCATTTGGCACAACGGCTCAGAAAGCACCTTCGTGCCGGGTCACGACGTCATCATCGGACGCGACTTGCGTGCCGATGTCCGGATCGCCGACCCGCGGATTTCTCGCGCACACCTGATCCTGCGATTCGAACAGGGCAAGTGGGTGGCCATCGACAACGGCTCGGTGAACGGAACCTTCGTCAATGGCTACCGCCGACCAGTGATCGACGTCCATGACGGACAAAGCATCAACATCGGCAACGTGGCCGGGCCGCAACTGACGTTCGAGATCGGGGCGCGACGAGGTAGAGGCGGACGGCCCCCGGCAAGTGGACCCGCGCCGACCGCGCAGCAGACGATGTCCTGGTCCACGCCGGCCCGTCCCGTGGCGCCACCGGTCCAGCCGCCCCCTCCGCCGCCGCCGGAACCCCGGCGAACTGTCCCTCCTCCGGCGCCCGTCGCGCAGGGCCGACCCGCGGCACCGGTCAGGCCGCCGCCGCTGTCACCGTCGGAGTATCCAACCACCGTCCAGGGCGGCCGTCCGCCGGCCGGACCACCGCCCGACCAGGTCACGGTGGTCAACGCGCCCGCTGCGCCGGTGCGGCACGACGTGCCACCCACCGAAGTCACCATGCTCGGCGTCCACGCTGCCGAGGGGGCGAATTTCGCCACCCGCTTCGTCAAACGCATTGCGCCCAACGCGACTCCGTCGTCCAAGCCCGCGGGCGCGGTCACGATCGGCCGGGCATCGGACAACGACATCGTGATACCCGACGTGCTGGCCTCCCGCTACCACGCCACGCTGAGCTTGACGCCGCTGGGCACCGAGATCCGCGACACCAGCGTCAACGGCACGTTCGTCAACGGCACCCGGGTCGGCTCGGCGATCCTGAGCGAAGGCGACGTCGTCACCGTCGGCAACATCGACCTGGTGGTCAACAGTGGCCTGCTGGTCCGCCGCAGCGAAACCGAGGCCGCCACCCGCACCGGCGGCTTGGAGGTGCGCAACGTCGGGTACGTCGTCGAGAACGGCAAACAACTGCTCACCGACATCTCCCTGATCGCGCGTCCCGGAACGTTGACTGCGGTGATCGGCGGATCCGGGGCGGGCAAAAGCACGCTGGCCCGGCTGATCGCCGGCTACACGACGCCCAGTTCCGGGTCGGTGACATTCGAGGGTCACGACATTCACGCCGAGTACGCGTCGCTCCGCAGCAGAATCGGCATGGTCCCGCAGGACGATGTCGTGCACCGGCAGCTGACCGTCAACCAGGCGTTGAGCTATGCGGCGGAATTGCGCCTGCCACCTGACACCAGCAAAGCCGACCGGACCAAGGTCGTCTCGCAGGTGCTCGAAGAGCTCGACTTGACCAAGCACGCCAACACCCGCGTCGACAAACTCTCCGGCGGACAGCGCAAGCGCGCCTCGGTGGCACTCGAACTGCTCACCGGGCCGTCTCTGCTGATGCTCGACGAGCCCACCTCCGGGCTGGACCCGGCGCTGGACCTGCAGGTCATGACGATGCTGCGCCAGCTGGCCGACGCGGGCCGGGTAGTGCTCGTCGTCACGCACTCGCTGTCCTACCTCGACGTCTGCGACCAGGTACTGCTGGTCGCGCCGGGCGGGAAGACCGCCTATTGCGGACCGCCGGACGGTATCGGCGACGTGATGGGCACCACGAACTGGGCCAAGATCTTCAGCCAGGTCGGCGCCGATCCCGAAGAGGCCAACCGCCGATTCCGGGAACGCGAGGAACCCCAGCCGCCGCCCAAATCCGACACGCCGGTCGACCTGGGCGAGCCGGTGCACACCAGCGTCCCCCGCCAGATCTCGACGATTGCCCGCCGACAGGTTCGGCTTGTCGTCGCGGACCGCGCGTATTTCATCTTCCTCGCGGTGCTGCCGTTCATCCTGGGGGCGCTGTCGCTGACCGTGCCGGGTGACACGGGATTCCGCGCCACCGGCCCGCATACCGGGACTCCTGACGAGGCCGCGCAGATCCTGGCGTTGCTGCTGCCGGCTGCGGCGTTCATGGGTGTCGCGCTGACGATCCGCGACCTGGTCGGTGAACGTCCCATCTTCCAGCGCGAGCAGGCGGTCGGGCTGTCGACAACGGCATACCTGCTGGCCAAAACGCTGGTGTTCTGCGGGTTCGCGGTCCTGCAAGCAGCCATTGTCACGACGATCGTGGTGGTCGGCAAGGGCGCGCCCAGCAGCGGGGCCGTGCTGCTGGGCCACTCGACGGTCGCCGCCACCGGCGAGCTGTTCCTGACCGTCGCCGCGGCGTGTGTCGCCTCGGCCGTTCTCGGCCTGGCCATCTCGTCGCTGGTCCGGTCCAGCGAGCAGATCATGCCGTTGTTCGTGGTCGCGGTGATGGCGCAACTGGTGCTGTGCGGCGGCATGGTCCCGGTGACCGGCCGGCTTGGTCTGGACCAACTGTCCTGGCTGATGCCCGCGCGTTGGGGCTACGCGGCCGCGGCCTCAACGGTTGACCTTCGGCATCTGGTGCCTCCGACGCTGCTCCCCCAGGATCAGTTCTGGCAGCACACCCGACATTTCTGGCTGCTCGACATGGGCATGCTGGCCGGACTGACGGTGTTCTACGCGTGCTTCGTCCGGTGGAAAATCCGGCTGCGGCGCTAGACGCGACCAGAAGACGCCATGCACCCGCCCAAGCACGAGACGTTCGACCTGCGCGCTCGCACAAACACCGACCCTAAAGGGATCGTGCGGGCGGCAGATGAGTACACCGTCCAGCCCTGGGGGCTCTACCTGGCTCGCCCCACACCTGGCCGCGCGCAGTTCCACTACCTCGAATCGTGGCTACTACCGTCGTTGGGACTGCGGGTGACGGTCTTTCATTTCAACGCGGGGTACGAACGCGATCAGGACTACTACCTCGATGTCGGCGAGTACACGCCCGGGACCGACGAGTGGACCTCCGAGGACCACTACCTCGATCTCGTCGTCCGCACCCAAGTCGGGGTGGACCTGGTCGACGTCGACGAGCTACTGGACGCCGTGCGGCACGGCCTTTTGACGCCCGAGACCGGCGAACTGGCGGTCCGCCGAGCGACAGCCGCCATCGACGGCCTGGCTCGCAATCGCTACGACGTCAACGCGTGGCTCAGCGGCGAAGGCATGCCGCTCACGTGGCGTTGAATTCTGTTGCAGCAGCTATTAGACGGCAAGCAAGCGGTCGAAGAACTCCCGGTAGTGCATCAGCGCCATCCGCAGATCTTCAGTGGAGGCCTCTTGTCCCCGAGACCATTGTTCTTCCAGACGGGACCGTGCCTGAGCGAATCCAGCCGTGAGCTGTTCGACCAGATCGGAAACGAGATGATCTGCCTTCTGGACGCACTCTTTGGGATTGTCCACGAAAGCGGCCTGAACGCCGGCCCACCGCGAACGCAGGTCCGCAACGTCGTCGCCAGCGAAAAGCATTTCTGCGGTTGATGATTCGTGGTGCGCGCGAGGCGGCTCCACCTCGACAACATCGGCAGCGGGTTCTGGCTCGTGCACCGCCTGCGCCTCGACGGCGTCGGCAGCAATCTCCTGCTCGTGCACCGAGTCCGGCGTGTTCTCGTAGTCGGTACCCGGCTCGGCCGGAACCTGCTGCTCCTCGTGAATGGTCATGCGCTTGCCTCCTGTGATGCTTCGTTTTCGGTCGGGTTTTCGAGCAACTTCTCGAACAGCGCGCGATAGTGCACGAACGCCTCCCGCTGTTCCTCGGTGTTTGCCTGCTGCTCCGAGACGTGGATTCCGTGCGCCGCCCGGTAGTCGTCCACGATCTGCGGATGGTCGACGGAAATGTCCGCGGCTCGCCGGTCGAAATCGTCGACGGGATAACCGCGTTGGCGCATCACCTCGGTCACTAAACGGTCCGCGGTGCCGACTGCCGTCGCGGGGTTGTCCACGAATCTGGCCTGCACCTCTTGCCAGCGGTCGGTGAACTCCGAGAGTGCTGACGGCGTGAGCGGAACGATGTCGAGCTTCTCGCGCTTGCGTTCGCGCGTCGTGAGTTCCCGCACGGCGCCCTTCTCGCTGCCGGTCTCGTCGACCGCCCGCTCGTACTCGGGGCCGTAGTGTTGTTTGAGCCGCTTCGTCTTGGTGCGAAAGTTGATCATGCTTACTGCGACTACCGCAGAGACAACCACCACGACGGCTATGGCCACGATCAGGATCCATTCCCAGATAGGCATCGCGCCCTCCTTTCATACGTGTGTCGAATAACCCGCGAGTCCGCGATGCAAACGCCTATTTGTGATCTGCTGCACAACGTCGCGTCGCAACTCAGTCGACCACCGTAAGAGGGGTGGCACTACACCCCTAGGGGCGAAATCTGAGATCCCCAGCGTCGTCCCGCGCGTAAGCGGGTAACCGACGCGGCATGGGTTTGAGTAACTACCGGTCTCAACGGCGAACCGGCAAGAGCGGACCACGTTTCGTCGTCCAGCACCACGCGGCGCGGGAGAACTATTACGACTTCCGTCTCGAGATCGACGGAGTCCTGGTGTCGTGGGCGATCCCGCGGGGGCCGGTGGTCAACCCGCAGGAGCGGCGGATGGCGCGCCGCACTGGAGACCTACCGATGGACGAGGCCGGCAACGAAGAGACGATCGGCGACGATGGCGGCACCGGCGCCATAGTGGTCTGGGACCGCGGCACGTACGCGAACAGGACCAGTTACGAGATGACGACCTGCCTGGGCCGTGGACACCTGTCGATTCTGCTGAATGGTGACAAGTTGCGTGGCGGCTACGCCCTGACGCGGGTACGCGAAGGCGACGAGGAGACGTGGCTGCTGATGAAGCGTCCCGATGACGAGGGCGACGCGGAAAACCGGCCCAATGGGTGACGGTAATCTGTGCGGTCATGGGCACGACGTACAGATGGGTCGCAGTCGCGACTGTGGTTGCCTGCGCGCAGCTGCTTCCCGCGACGGCGCGGGCCGATATGCACAACATCACCTACGTCGCGCGGGTCGACGGCGTGGCCCCCGGTAGTCAGGCGACCTTCATCACCGCCGAGAACCAGACGAACATGGCCCAGTTGAGTTCGTTTCCCGGCAACGCTTTCCAGGCCAATGCTGTGCTGGCGGAGCCTCGTCATGCCGGAATGGAAATAGCGGTGAAGTGGCCGTATTCCGCGAGCGTGCATTGTGAAATCGACGTCGACGACAAGGTATTCGTCCAGATCGATCAGGTGGTCCACCCAGCCCCCGGCAGCGCCGACCCGACGAACGGCGTGCTGCCCTGCGGCGCACCGCTGCCCACTCCTTAGACAGGCCGCCAGCCCGACGCGTCCGCCCAGGCCCACGCTTGGCGGTAGGCATCGAGAAACCACGGCTCTTTCGCGGCCGCGTAAGTGTCGATACCGCTCTCAGACGTTGTAGCGCGCTCTGCTTCTCGCTTGACTGCCAGATAGTCTTCGCGCGCATCGGGATTGGCCACCAGCCAGTCGACGAACAGCAGCGCGAACTGCTGATTGGGCCAGCCGTCGACGCGCAGATGGACGTAGGTCGGGCGACCCGGGTCGGCCGACGCGTGAATCCGCTTGCGCCACAGAGCTTCATCGCCGATGTGGTCGAACTCCGCGACAGTGCTGCGGGAATCCGGCTTGCTCACGTCGGCAGTGATCGGCATGTGCAGATATCCCGCGCCCCTCAGCGCCTCGGCCAACTCGTCGGCGACCTCCAGCGAGGCGACCGTCACCTGGATGTCGATGGCGTCCTTGGCATCGAGCCCCTCCACCGCCGTCGAACCGATGTGGTCGATGCGGACAGCGCGATGTCCGCACGCGGTGTTCAGCCGTGCCACGATGCGGCGGGCCTGTTCCGGCCAGGATGGGTCGTAGGGCACCAGCACCGGGCGCGCGCGGGCCGGCTCATCGGCCTCGAGGTTGCGCGCGAACGGCAGGATCCGCTGATGCCACAGCTCGCGCGCCCGCTCGACCAATTCCTCTGCGCTGCCGGTGTTCTCGAGCCACACGTCGGCGACCGCTCGGCGCTGTTCCTCGGTGGCCTGCGCGGCGATCCTGGCTCGGGCGTCCTCCTCGCTGAAGCCGCGGTGTTCGGTCAACCGCTTCACCCGGAGGTCTTCGTCGGCGTTGACGATCACCACCAACGGGAACATCGGCGCCATTCCGGATTCCACCAGCAGCGGGATGTCCTCCACCACTACGGCGTCCTCGCCGGCACTGGCGATCAATTCGGACCGGCGCTTGCCAACCAACGGATGCACGATCCCGTTCAGCGTCTGGCGCTTCTCGTCGTCGCTGAAGGCGATCGCGGCCAACGCCGGTCGGTTGAGCGATCCGTCCTCGGAGCAGGATCTGTTCGCCGAACGCCTCGACCAGCTTGGTCAGGCCCTCGGTGCCCGGCTCGACTACCTCGCGGGAGATCACGTCGCCGTCGACGACGACTCCGCCGAGATCGCTCAATGTCGAGGACACGGTCGACTTTCCGGCGCCGATACCGCCGGACAGGCCAATGCGCAGCACCGCACCAGTGTGTCAGGGCCGCGCTGGGCCGAATCCTCGGGCTCGTAACGGAAAGACGAAAGCCCCGACTCGTCTGAGCCGGGGCTTTCGTTTGGATCTGATTGTTAGGCGCTGCCTGCGAGCTTCTCCCGCAGTGCGGCGAGTTGCGCGTCGCTGGCCAGTGAGCCACCGGTGGGCGCATCGTCGCTCGACGAGCTGCTCGACTGCGGCCGGGCGGCCTCTTCGGCCTCGGCAGCGGCGAACTTCTCCATCTGCGCGGTGTGCATCTTGTGCCGCCGCTCGGCCTCGGCGTAGCGGGCCTCCCACTCGGTGCGCTGAGTGTCGAAACCTTCGAGCCACTCGTTGGTTTCGGCGTCGAAGCCCTCGGGGAAGATGTAGTTGCCCTGGTCGTCGTAGCTGTCGGCCATGCCGTACTTGGCGGGGTCGAATTCCTCGGTGTAGTCCTCGTTGGCCTGCTTGAGGCTCAGCGAGATCCGGCGACGCTCGAGGTCGATGTCGATGACCTTGACCATCGCGTCGTCACCGACGGCGACAACCTGGTCGGGCACCTCGACGTGACGCTCAGCCAGCTCGGAGATGTGCACCAAGCCTTCGATGCCTTCTTCGACACGGACGAACGCACCGAACGGCACCAGCTTGGTGACCTTGCCCGGCACGATCTGGCCGATGGCGTGGGTGCGGGCGAAGTGCCGCCACGGGTCTTCCTGAGTCGCCTTGAGCGACAACGAAACCCGCTCGCGGTCCATGTCGACGTCGAGCACCTCGACGGTGACCTCGTCGCCGACGGTGACGACCTCGGACGGGTGGTCGATGTGCTTCCAGGACAGTTCGGATACGTGCACCAGACCGTCGACGCCGCCGAGATCGACGAACGCGCCGAAGTTGACGATCGAGGACACCACACCCTTGCGGATGGCGCCCTTCTGCAGCTGGTTGAGGAACTCGCTGCGCACCTCGGACTGGGTCTGCTCCAGCCAGGCGCGGCGGGACAGCACCACGTTGTTGCGGTTCTTGTCCAGCTCGATGATCTTGGCTTCGATCTCCTTGCCGATGTACGGCTGCAGATCGCGCACGCGGCGCATCTCGACCAGCGACGCAGGCAAGAAGCCACGCAGGCCGATGTCGAGGATCAGACCACCCTTGACGACCTCGATGACGGTGCCCTTGACGGCCTCGTCCTTCTCCTTGAGTGCCTCGATGGTGCCCCAGGCGCGCTCGTACTGAGCCCGCTTCTTGGACAGGATCAGCCGGCCTTCTTTGTCCTCTTTGGTAAGGACCAGGGCTTCGACTTCGTCTCCCACGGAAACGACCTCGTTGGGGTCGACATCGTGCTTGATAGACAGTTCGCGAGAAGGGATGACGCCTTCGGTCTTGTATCCGATGTCGAGGAGAACCTCGTCCCGGTCGACCTTGACGATGGTCCCTTCGACGATGTCGCCATCGTTGAAGTACTTGATTGTTTTATCGATGGCGGCGAGAAAATCCTCGGTCGGAGCCAATGTCGTTGATGGCTACTTGCGGCGAGGTGACGGTGGGACTCGGCATATTGTTGGGTTGCTCCGGACAGGTTGAGGTCGTAGGGACAAAAGCTGGATTTAATTCGATTGCCCGGAATTGCTGCCGGACTACCCTGTTGAGGCTACTCGACTAGGCCTACGCAGGCCAAACCCGGCCCACCGGCGTCTCGTCGCGAATCCGCAAATCCGTGATGACCAGTCGATGATCGGACGCTAATGGGCGGCGGTGTCCCAACTGGCGCCCGTAGCCCACGGACACCTCCAGCGGCACGTCAAGCGGGTATGCGCCGCCCATTTTGTCCCGCACCAGGGCTTCGAGCTGTTCGCGTTCACCCTCGGCGACCTCGAACAAAAGTTCATCGTGGACCTGCAGCAGCATGCGGGACGTCAGCCCCGCTTCGGCGAGCGCGTTGTCGACCCCGATCATCGCCACCTTGATGATGTCGGCCGCGCTGCCCTGAATCGGCGCGTTGAGCGCAGCCCGTTCGGCGGACTCACGGACCTGCCGATTGCTGCTGTCGAGCTCGGGAAGGTAGCGGCGACGGCCCAGCACCGTCGACGTGTAGCCGTCCTTGCGGGCCTGCTCGACGATGTTCAGCAGGTAATCGCGCACCCCGCCGAAGCGGGCGAAGTACTGGTCCATCTGAACTTTGGCTTCTTCGGTGGAGATCTTCAGCTGGGCCGCCAGGCCGTAGGCGCTCAAGCCGTACGCCAACCCGTAGGACATCGCCTTGACCCGGCGCCTCAGTTCGCCGGTCACCTCGTCGATCGGCACGCCGAACGCCCGGGATGCGACGAATGAGTGCAGGTCCTCTCCGGTGTTGAAGGCTTCGATCAGGCCTTCGTCGCGGGACAGGTGCGCCATGATCCGCATCTCGATCTGGCTGTAGTCGGCGGTCATCAGCTCGGTGTATCTGGCTCCGCCTCCGACGACGAAGGCATCGCGGATCTGGCGGCCCGCGTCGGTGCGGATCGGGATGTTCTGCAGGTTGGGATCGGTGGACGACAGCCGGCCGGTCGCCGCGATGGTCTGGTTGAAGGTGGTGTGGATACGACCATCGCCGGCAACGGCATTCAGCAATCCGTCGACGGTCACTTTCAAGCCGGGTGACGTCGCGGTGCGTGAGCAGATGCTGCAGGAACGGATGCCCGGTCTTGTCGAACAGTGTCTGGAGCGCATCCGCGTCGGTGGTGTATCCGGTTTTCGTCCGTTTCGTTTTCGGCATCTCCAACTCGTCGAACAGCACCACCTGCAGCTGTTTTGGCGAGCCGAGGTTGATCTGCTTGCCGATCACGGCGTAGGCCGCCTCGGCGGCGTCGCGGATCTGGTCGCCGAATTGGCTTTGTAGTGAACTCAATTGGTCCAGGTCGACGGCGATGCCGACGGCCTCCAAGGCCGCCAGCACCCGTTGCACCGGCAGTTCCATCTCGGCCAGCAGCGACGTGGAGTCGATGCGGTCCAGCTCGACGTCCAGTGCGTCGGCGAGGTCCACGACGGCACGGGCGCGCAGCACCGCGGTCTGCACGGCCTGCTCGTCCACGCCATCGCTGTCATCCAGCAACGAAAGCTGTTGCTGCTCTGATGTTTCCGCGCGCAGTTCGCGACGCAGATAGCGCAGCGACAAGTCGTCGAGGGTGAAGCTGCGCTGTCCGGGCCGAACCAGATAGGCGGCCAGCGCGGTGTCGGAGCTGACGCCGTTCAGCGGCCAGCCCCGTCCGGCGAGATCGTGGATCGCCAACTTGGCCTCGTGCAAGGCTTTTGGCTGCTGCGGGTCGGCAAGCCAGGCGGCCAGCGCCGTATCATCCTCGGCCGTCAGCGTCGTGGTGTCGATGAAACCGCCGTCACCGTCAGCGGCGGCGATCGCCAGCGCGGTGGCGTCACCGTCGTAGGGCAGATGCGTACCCACCACTGCCAGCCCTGCTCGGCGACCGTCGGAGACGTGGTCGGCCAGCCACTGCGCGACCGTGCCGGGCTCCAGCGCTCCCCCGCGCACGTCGAAGCCCTCGTCGACCTCTGGCTCGACGGCGGCCAGGGTGTCGAACAGCCGGTCGCGCAGCACCCGGAATTCCAGTTGGTCGAACAGCTGGTGGATCTGGTCGCGATCCCAGGGCTGCATGCGCAGCGTGTCCGGTGTCTGCGCCAGCGGCACGTCGCGCACCAAGTCGGTGAGCTCGCGGTTGAGCACGACGCTGGACAGGTTTGCCCGCAACGCGTCACCGACTTTGCCGCGCACCGACTCCACGTCGTCGACGAGCGCCTGCAGCGAGCCGTATTCGACGATCCATTTCGACGCGGTCTTCTCGCCGACACCCGGGATGCCGGGCAAATTGTCGCTCGGGTCGCCGCGCAGCGCGGCGAAGTCGGGGTACTGCTTCGGCGTCAGGCCGTACTTCTCGACCACGGCCTCCGGGGTGAAGCGGGTCAGTTCGCTGACGCCCTTGCGCGGGTAGAGCACCGTCACGTCGTCGGTGACCAGCTGTAGCGCGTCGCGGTCACCGGTGACCACCAGTACCCGGTAGCCCTCGTTCTCGGCCTGAGTCGTCAGCGTGGCGATCAGGTCGTCGGCTTCGAAGCCCGGTTCGGCGAGGGCCGTAATACCCAGTGCGGCAAGGACTTCCTTGGTGATGTCGATCTGACCGCGGAACTCGTCCGGCGTGGTCGAGCGGTTGGCCTTGTATTCCGGATAGCGGTCGGAACGAAACGTCTGGCGTGACACGTCGAAGGCGGCGGCGATGTGGCTGGGCGCCTCGTCACGTAGCAGGTTGATCAACATCGCGGTGAACCCGTACACCGCGTTCGTGGTCAGCCCGTCCCGCGTTCTGAAATTCTCGGCAGGCAGCGCATAGAAGGCCCGGTATGCCAGCGAGTTGCCGTCCAGCAGCATCAACGTCGGTTTGTCGTCGGTGGCCTTGCCGGCCTCTGTCTTCTTGCTCGCGGTCCTGGCTGGGCTCACGGCCTCAACTCTAGGCATTGGGTCCGACGCCGAGTTGCGGTGCTGCCAGCCCGCCCCGAACTGCAACACGTTTCAGTTTTATGCCCGCGCTGGGTAGGCTGGCCCGGTGCCCGAGGTCACCAGCCCAGAACCGGCAATCGATGGATGGTTCGCCACCGACTCGAACATTGACGGGGCCCATGGCCCCTATCTAATCGGCGGTAAGTGCCCCAAGTGCGGCACCTATGTCTTTCCGCCGCGAGAGAACAACTGCCCCAACCCGGCCTGCGACAGCGACGTACTAGAGGCCGTCGCATTGTCACGGCGCGGAACGCTGTGGAGCTACACCGAGAACCGCTATCCGCCGCCGGCGCCCTATCCCGCTCCGGATCCCTTCGAGCCGTTCGCCATCGCCGCGGTGGAACTCGCGGACGAAGGGATCATCGTGCTGGGCAAGGTCGTCGAGGGCACCCTGGCCGCCGATTTGAAGGTCGGGATGGAGATGGAGCTGGCCACCATGACCTTGTTCACCGACAGCGACGGGGTCGAACGCCTCGTGCACGCCTGGAGGATCGCCTCATGAGCCCGGATCCGCTCTACATTCTCGGCGCCGGCATGCACCCGTGGGGCAAGTGGGGCCGCGACTTCACCGAATACGGCGTCGTCGCCGCCCGCGCCGCACTGGCCGAAGCCGGCCTGGACTGGCAGCAGATCCAGCTGGTCGCCGGGGCCGACACGATCCGCAACGGCTATCCGGGCTTCATCGCCGGGTCCACGTTCGCGCAGAAGCTCGGCTGGAACGGGGTTCCGGTCAGCTCCAGCTACGCCGCGTGCGCCAGCGGATCGCAAGCCTTGCAGAGCGCGCGCGCCCACATCCTGGCCGGATTCTGCGACGTCGCGCTGGTGATCGGCGCCGACACCACGCCCAAGGGTGCCTTCGCCCCGGTCGGCGGCGAACGCAAGAACGACCCGGACTGGCAACGTTTTCACCTGATCGGCGCAATGAACCCGGTGTACTTCGCACTGCTGGCCCGTCGCCGGATGGACCTGTACGGGGCGACGTCCGAGGACTTCGCTCAGGTGAAGGTCAAGAACTCCCAGCACGGTCTGCAGAACCCGAATGCCCGCTACCGCAAGGAATCCTCGGTCGAGGACGTGCTGGCCAGCCCGGTCGTCAGCGATCCGCTGCGACAGCTCGACATCTGCGCCACGTCTGATGGTGCCGCCGCCCTGATCGTGGCCAGCGCGGACTTCGCGCGCAAGCACCTCGGATCACTGGACGGCGTGCCCTCGGTGCGTGCGGTGAGCACGGTGACCCCGCAGTACCCGCAGCACCTGCCCGAATTACCTGATATTGCAACGGATTCCACTGCTGTGATACCGGCGCCGGAGCGGGTCTTCAAGGATCAGATTCTCGACGCGGCATACGCCGAAGCCGGCATCGGACCCGAAGACGTGAGCCTGGCCGAGGTGTACGACCTGTCCACCGCGCTGGAACTCGACTGGTACGAGCACCTGGGGCTGTGCCCTAAGGGTGAGGCCGAGGCGCTGCTGCGCAGCGGCGCGACCGCGCTCGGCGGCAAGGTTCCGGTCAATGCGTCTGGCGGTCTGGCCTGCTTCGGCGAGGCCATCCCGGCCCAGGCGATCGCGCAGGTCTGCGAGTTGACCTGGCAGTTGCGCGGTCAGGCCACCGGCCGGCAGGTGGAGGGCGCGAGGGTCGGTGTCACCGCGAACCAGGGCCTGTTCGGGCACGGATCCTCGGTGATCGTCGCGCGCTAGCTCTGTTGGGCCGGCCGCAACACGGTCGACGGTGCAGCACATAGTGGCTACTCCGCCGATTCCGCCGGCATAGCCTGCACGGTCGGCGATCAGCCAGAAGCTAGCTCTCCTGCGCCGGCGCTTCCTTGGACGTGTCGAGGGTCTCCAAGACGACCTCGGCGACATGCTTCATTGTCGTGCGACGGTCCATCGCCGCGCGCTGGATCCACTTGAACGCCTCGGGCTCTGTCATGCCCTGATTGGCCTGCAACAGCCCTTTAGCTCTCTCGACCAGCTTGCGGGTCTCCAACCGGTCGCCCAAAGATTCGACCTCGCGCTCCAGCGCCCGGATTTCGCTGAACCGGCTCAGCGCCACCTCGATTGCGGGAATCAGGTCGGAGATCGTGAACGGCTTCACTAGATAGGCCATCGCTCCGGCATCGCGCGCCTTCTCCACCAAGTCGCGCTGGCTGAACGCGGTAAGGATCACGATCGGCGCGATGCGCTTGCCGGCGATCTCCGACGCGGCGTCGATACCATCGCGACGCGGCATCTTGACGTCCATGATCACCAGATCGGGTTTCAGCTGTTCGGCCAACTCGACGGCTTCCTGGCCGTCGCCGGCCTCTCCGACGATCTCGTAGCCCTCTTCGCGCAGCATCTCGGCCAGATCGAGACGGATCAGCGCCTCGTCTTCGGCGATCAGAACCCGGTGGGTGGGGCGCGCGTCGTCGTCGGTCATGAGGACATTCTCCCGTGAACCGGGCCAATGCACGACTGCGGGGCTGTGAGTCCGCTCGCACCGGCCGATCCTCTATGGTGGGAGGCCGTAGTGAGCAGGCCCTCGTATCCCAACTGGCAGAGGAAACGGATTCAAAACCCGTGCAGTGTGAGTTCGAATCTCACCGAGGGCACTCATTCCGTAAAAGTGTTGACGCAGCTAGAACTAATTTCGTGCTCGAATGTCCGTGCTACTGAGCAGCCCGTGAGCACGAGGTGAGCACAATCTCTAGCCGGTCGGCCACTTCGTCGAGGTCTGACTCGAACAGATCGGCGTACACGTCCAGCGTCATCGCGGCGCCGGCGTGCCCGAGCATCCGCTGAACCACCTTCGGGTTGGCGCCCGCTGAGATGGCCAACGACGCAGCGGTGTGGCGCAGATCGTGTGCCGTGATCCGGGGGAACGTCGGAGCGGCCCGCTGGCAGCGTTCCACCGCGCCCGACAGCCACGACTTGTTCGTCGGCGGCGGCAGATGACCGCCGGAGTGCGACGGCCACAGCACTGCGTCGCGACCCTTGCCTTCGGCGCTCACTGCGAGCGCGTCGACCACGACCCACGACTGGACCTCGCTGTAGCGGATATCGGCGATGGCGGTGCTCCCCCACCGCGGCGCGACATTGATACGCCAGGCACTCTCGTAGGTCCGAAACCCGCTGGGCTTCATGTGGCCTCGCTGCCGCTCGAGCCACGCCGGCCCGAGAGAACCGACCGTGACCTTGCCCAGAGACGGCGCCACGTAGGAGCCGGTGAGCTTGGCAACCTCGACCGTCGCGGCGAACGCTTTAGCGTCCCGCTGGGTGGTGAATCCTCGCTTCCAGGTTTGCTTGTTGTCCGGTTTGCGGTAGCGAACTGCGTAAAAGACTGCGCCACTGGCCGGCCGCTGAACGGCTCCTGGCGACCTACTCGGAGGCCTTCACCGACGGCTATTGGAAAGCGGTCCGCGTCACTATTCGCGAGCGCCTCGAATCGAAAAACGGTGTGACCACCCCGGAACGGGTGATCTGAAATGTTCGGGAAATGCAAGGCGCGGAAGGGTTATGAGCGTTTGGTGGCTCGGGCGGCATCGGTGAGCCGCCGCAACGTCGGGAAGCTGTCCGAGAACGCCGATGACACCTGCGTCGAGCTGGCCGGGTCGCTCGGATACATCGGTGGTTGCCAGCTCGGCTCCGCCGGTATCCCTCCGGACGGCGTCAAGACGGTCATTCAAAGCCTGGGTCTCGAGCGCCGATCCAGCACGGTCGGCCAGCGGTACGCGGTGCTCGCCGCGTACCGGGAGGCGTTCGCGACCGGCTATGCGGACCGGATCGACCGCGCCAATGGAGTGTTTCAGCCGTGAAGCGACCGCCGCTATGAATGTGGCCGCTCGTGTTCCTGACCCTACTGACGTTCGCCACCAACAAATGGCTCGAAGGAGCCCTCGCCTTGGCGGCGATCGCCACCGGGATAGCTGCTGCAACCAAACTGAGGAGAGATTGAAATGGCTAAATCCAACAAAGTGGCGTCGATCCAAGGTGGTCGCCGGACGGGGAACCGCTCTCGGACTTCGCTTCTCAATGAGGAGTGCAAGCGGAAAGGTTGGAATGTCGGTGCCGCGTGGTCCGATGATGATGTCAAACATCTGACTAACATGATCGGCAAAGATGAAACTACATTTGAGATGACGTTGAGTTTGGGGCGCTCCTACTGTGCGAGCAATCGGCGCGTTCACACGTCCGGTTCGCCCTAAGTCACAGCGAGACATTCCGAGCTGGTCAAGAAATGAGCGATGACCTTCCGGAGGCCTGGTCGGATGAGCCGATGGCGGCGCGTGGCTTCGATGAGGAGACCGGACAGTGGTCGACCTATTACAGGGCGTGCGGCTCCGGTTCGGCAGAGGCACACACCGGGGACGTATTCAGCACCACGTCCGCATGGCAGATTTAAACGGCGGCGACGGACCAACACAGACAGCAACCATGTATGCGGCGCCGGTTCCATTGCCTTGGGCGCCGGGGCCAGCGCCGCCGTACCGATCCGCGCGGCATCGGACTGCCGGCCAGTTGCAGGTGCTCTGCTCACTTTTCGGCGTCCCCGGCCTCGGGCGCGTATGGCTAGGTGACCTGACCACCGCCGCCGCAATGGCGATTCTCTACTGCTTCGGCTTGAGCCTCCTCATCTTTGGGGTCGGTTTGCCGATCGTATTCGGAGCCTGGATTTGGAGCGTGGCCGACGGGCTGATCCTGATGGGAGGTCCGCAATTGCGATGAGTTCCACCAGACAAAAAGGGACCTAGCGTCACACGCGGCGCTAGGTCCCTTTTTGTCTGCGTACCGCCAACTCGAGTGTGCCCGCGGTGAAGCTCAGCGCTTGCTATAGGGGGGCTTGTCCATCCGCGCATACGTCCGCCAAGACTCGAGGATGAACAGCTTGATCTGGTGATCGTTGATCCACTCAACGGGAACGCCGAGAACCCCCGGGTGCCCCGGTCCCATTTTGGTCACGAACAGCTGCCACGTCCCATCGCGGTTCATCAACTTGCACTGCCCCTTCCAAATGGTCGGTCCTGGGGATTCTGAGCTGGTACAGGTGGCGTCGGGGGTGCCCGGGACCATTTCAAAAGATAGTGGAGGGCGGGGCTCGCCCGAGGACCACCAGCCGATCGGCGCGGCCGGGTCGGCATGGGCCACGCCCGGCGATGCACCGAGCATGGCCACGCAGGTGCAGCACATCGCGCCGAGCTTCGATCCGATCACCGCAACCCCCGTTCACTAAATGCCACTAGAACCGGCCGTCGCCGTGCACCAGCACGTGTGGACGCCGTCATCATGGTCGGCCTTCCGGAATTTTTCAACGCTGGATAAGTCCAGCTGATGTCGTCGGTCATCCACGGCCTGGTGATGCCTTCCGATGGGACGCAGCGATGGCACCGCGTACAGCGAGGAACCGGCGCATGACAACCAGCGGTCAGTAGTGGTCGATCGCTTCGAGAAACGCCGCCACCCGTTCGACGGCGAACTCCTTCGACAGAACAACCAGATCCCGCGCATTCATTGTTTGCGTAGTACCGCCAAAGACATGGCGTTGCAGCCAAGAGTGGGTAAACGGATTACGCGCGCCGTGTATTTCGCCGTGACGCCGATCGCACAGTGTGTCGTCTAGCCACTTGACGAACTCCGTCTGAAGGTGCGCTCGGCGAGCCGCAATGGCGGTCTGTTGCTGGGCTCGGCGCGCACCTGCCGGATCGAAGTCGCGCATGTCGAGCTCATTCCTACCTGTGTGCCCGCAAAACTGCCGCCCCATAGCCGCGGCACAGAGGTCAACGGCCGTGATGGCATTCCCGGTTGCCCAGCGGACGTGCGCGATATCGACTTCATGACTCAGCCCCCGCCAAAGTGCAGCGCTGGCGGGGGCTGAGTGAGAGTAAGAAGCGAGGCTAGACGCGCTTGGGGGTCGTTGCAGGTCCTGCAACGGTGGCATCGGTGGTGTTGCGGCGCTTCAATCCCGCCAGCCCGATCAGCCCAAGCAGGCCGAACAAGCCGTACTTGCCGCTGTTGTCGCTGTGTTGGTCGGTGTTGCCGTTAGTGTTGTCCGCTAACGTCGTCGCCGTCGACGATGGCGCAGGTGCACCTTCAACGGCCGCGTTGGCAATGCCCGCTCCGCCGAACAGCAGTGCCCCGGTTGTTGAAACGATCGCGATGGTCTTATGCATGATTACTCCTGATTTTTGGCGCAGCTCCAGCTAAGAGATAACAGCCGGATTAGGGAACCAGTTTGCTCTAGCCCTGACGTCGCGATCCAAGCGGTTAACGCTCGGCGCGCCGGCACGAAGTACCCCATGCCGAGTATTGCGAAACTCGGACGATGGTCGGCGGAGTTGCATGAGATGCGCGCCGCGGCTCGATATGGCGCCGAGCGCGGGCCCATCGCAGGACTCCTGTCGACCTTGGCCCACGGGTCAGGCCTTGCTGTGGTTGCCGAGCGGTACGCCCCGAGCCAATCGACCCTGTGGGTCTTCTCGGGAATAGGCGTAGGGTGACCGTCGTATTCAATCGGTTTCTTCACCGAGCCGGGAGACGGACCGCGTGTCGGCACGGGTCCGCCATCTCGCGCAACGGCTCCGCTCATGCTTAGGCTTTGCCACGGTCGCAAAGCATCGGTCTAGCAGCGCTTCTTTGAAGTCAAACAGGGTATCTGTGATCGGCCGGAGCAGGTGGTGGACCGATGTCGAACGATGATCTGATCAGTACCTCCGTCACGTATCACCATGGGATCGCGGTACTCGCGATCAGCGGCGAAATCGATCTTGCCAGCGCCGCTGCCTTCGAGAACGCGATCGCCGAGGTTCTGGCCCAGGACCCGCCTTCGCTCATCATCGATCTGTTGGGAGTCCGATTCTTGGCCTCGTTGGGTGTCGGCATTCTGGTGAAAGCCCGCAATACTTTTGTTGACTGCGAACGCTTTTCGGTCGTGGCGCAAGGCCGAATGACCCACCGGATCATCCAGCTCCTCGACCTGGACCGCGCTCTCTCGCTTCAGGAGAATGTTGAGGACGCCTTGAGCGCGGCAAGGGCACGCCAGGCGCCGCGCGAGCCGATCGGCTGATTGCCGAATACCTCTCGAAGCCGGCATCGTCGAGCTGGTGACCCAAGACTCCACACAGCATTCCCTCCAGCCGTTAGGCTTTTGCTGTGGTGGCCAAGCGGTGCGCCGCCCAACAACCAGCAGGTTCGCGGCGATCACCGGATTGTGTAGCAGCAGTGCGGGCGCAGCCGCGCGCCCGCAGCCAGGTCTATGCCGAGCGCATTGCGCGTCGTCGCCGCATCTTGAACCTCACCGCGACGATGGCGGTATTCATCAGCGCAGGTTTTGGCGTTGTCCAGGTTGTTCTCGGCACCCAACCTGTGGTGGACCGGCCTCATCAACATCGTCGGCGCCGCGATCTACGCCTCCGTGCCGCTTTTGCATCGCTTCGGCGAACTCCTCCCGCCGTTGACCTTCATCTGCACCGCCTACCTGTCGATCTTTGCGATCTGCTGGTTTGTCGGCACCGGCTCGGGGTTGCAGTTCTACTTCCTGGTCGCGGCATGCCTGATCGTGCTGCAGCTCGGCGTCGACCGCATTTTTCTTGCCGCGATTCTGGCCGCGATCGCCGCAAGCATGGTGATCACGTTGCAATTCCTGGTCCCCCGCGACACCGGCGCCCAACCGGTGTGGGCCCTGTCGCTGAGCTTCATCGTCACCACCATCTCCGCCTGTGTCATGGTCGTGACGACGGTCTGGTACGCGGTGCGTGAAATCGTTCGCGCCGAAGCCGCGATGGAAGTGGAGTACGAGCGCTCCGAGGCACTGCTGTCCAACATCTTGCCGGCCAGCATCGCCGAGCGGCTAAAAGACCCGGCGCGCAACATCATTGCCGATAAGTACGAAGACGCGTCGGTCCTGTTCGCCGATATCGCCGGCTTCACCGAACGTGCCAGCGATATGCCGCCGGATCAGTTAATCCTGTTCCTGGACCGGCTTTACGGTGACTTCGACGCGCTGGTCGACAAGCATGGTCTGGAGAAGATCAAAGTCAGCGGTGACTCCTACATGGTGGTCAGCGGCGTGCCGCAGCCCCGAGCCGATCACGTGGAGGCGCTGGCGGATTTCGCCCTCGACATGGCGGAAGTCGTTCGCGTACTGAAGGATTCGCGAGGTGATCCGCTACCGCTGCGAATCGGGCTGGCATCCGGGCCCGTCGTCGCGGGCGTCGTCGGATCACGCCGATTCTTCTACGACGTGTGGGGCGACGCGGTCAATGTCGCATCTCGGATGGAATCCACCGATTCGGTCGGCCGGATCCAGGTGCCCGAAGACGTCTATCGACGACTGAAGGACGACTTCGTGCTTCAGGAGCGCGGCGCACATCGAAATCAAGGGCAAAGGGTCCATGCGCACCTGGTACCTGATCGGGCGCAAGCCCGACACCGGTTTCGGCACCGTCCGGACCAGCGTCACCTCAGACTGCCAGGGTCTGACGACGCCGCAAATCTCGCACCTCGATGACCGTTTGTGGGAAGATCCGGGCATGGAAACCTCTGCCGCTCCAAAGTTGTTGCCGCACCTGTGGAAGTCGACCCTGCTGTCCGGGATCCTCTCGCTGACCCTGGGCATCCTGGTTTACGTTCTGCCCGAGCATTCCATCGTCATCGCGGCTGCGCTGTTCGGCATCTATCTGCTGGTCACCGGTGCCGTCCAAGTCTTCTTCGCGTTCACCCTGCATGTCTCCGCCGGTGGACGAGTCCTGTCGTTCATCAGCGGGGCTGCGTCGCTGGTGCTGGCGGTACTGTGTTTCCGGCACTTCGGTCAGGGCTATGCGATTCTGCTGCTTGCCATCTGGATCGGCATCGGCTTCATCTTCCGCGGTGTGGCAACGTCCATCTCGGCGATCAGCGATCCTCACCTACCGGGCCGTGGCTGGCAGATCTTCCTCGGCGCGGTCAGCCTGCTGGCCGGCCTCGTGATGCTCGGATCTCCGCTGGAGACGATCGAGATCCTGACACTGGTCGTCGCGATCTGGCTGATCGTGATCGGGGCGTTCGAGATCGTGTCGTCGTTCGGTATCCGCAATGCGTCCCGGCGGATCGAGAAGGCCGTAGCAGGAGCGCCGACGACCGCGGCGTAACTGCGCGGCAAGTGCTCCACTGACGGTGAATTGGGTTGTGCGGTAAGCCCGAATGTCGCATTACGGTTCTGCGCCGACGCGTATCCTGCGCACAACGTCGTCCATGTCGCCCGATCAGAGAGCGAGCCATGACCGGATCGCCGGACCAGCCGGTTAGACGGGAGAACGCCGCGGGAGCACCGCACACCGGGCCGCTGTATCCGTACCAGCCCGGTCATCCACCGCCCTACTACGCTCCCCCGCAACCGGTAGCGCCGAAGAACGGGCTTGGTATCGCCGCGCTGGTGCTGGCCGTCGTCGCTCTACTGAGTGTCGCGACCGTGTTTGCCCCCATCGTTCTGGGTGTCATCGCGATGGTGATCGGCGCTTTCGGGCGCGGGCGGGTCAAGCGTGGCATCGCCGACAACGGCGGCGTCGCGATCGCCGGTATCGTGTTGGGCGGCTTGGCGATCGTTGTCGGCGTGGCGTTCATCGCGATCTGGACGACGGTCTGGAACGACGTCCGAGGCGGCGACTACATCGACTGCATCCAGAAGGCCGGGGAAAACCAGGTCGCGCAGCAGCACTGTGCAGATCAGTTTCGGCACAGCGTCCAGGACCGGTTGAGCGTCACGTTGACGCCGGCATCGCTACCCTAGAATCGTTCTGCGTCAGAGCTTTTCGCTGCCTCAGCGCTCTTCGGGGAAGTATTTCACCAGGCCCTCTTGCACCACGCTGGCTACCGGTCGCCGAGACCTGTCGAAGAAGTAGCCGGTTCCGAGCCCACGGGAGTCCGCCGCGACCGGCGAGGACGTGGAGTACAGCACCCAGTCGTTGAAATCCACCTGACGGTGAAACCAGACCGAATGATTCACCGTCGCAGCGAAGATACGGTCGTATCCCCACGACAAGCCGTGTGTCGTGATGATCGAATCCAGCACGGTGGTGTCCGAGGAATACAGCAAGGTGGCGGTGTGCAGTACCGGATCGTCGGGCAGCACCCCGTCGGCTTTGACCCAAACCCGGTTGTGGTCAAGCTGATTGCCCTTGTCGCGCATCACCCAGGACGGGTCGTTGGTGTACCGCCACTCGATGGGCTGCAACGCATTGACGAACAGCGGAACCTTGTCCTCGTAGCCCTGCAGCCGCTCCTTGAGCGACGGCACGTCCTCTGGATCGGCGACGTCGGGCGGCTCGACGCTGTGCTCGAGACCGCGGCCGCCGGCCAGATACGAGACGAACACTGACGCCAGCAGATTACCGTCCTGCGTCACGTCGACGCGGCGGTTGGCGAAGCGGCGCTCATCGCGCAGGCGGAACACCTGAAATTCCAGATCCCGGTCGATGTCGCCGCCGTTGATGAAGTGCGCCGACAGCGAGTTGGGGGGCAGGTCGCGGGTGCAGGGTGCGGCAGGCCGCCACGAATGACTGCGCCATCATCAGTCCGCCGAACGTCCGCGGTGGGTTCTTGCTGGGTTGGGTACCGACGAACACATCGTCGCCCTTGTCGTGCAGGTCCAGCACCGCCATCAGCTCGTCGAAGTCAGACACCGGGCCAGCCTAGTCAGCGCCAGTCGGGCGAGTTAGACGTCCTCTTCGCCGATGCGATGGACGTGAATCAGGTTGGTCGACCCCACCGTGCCCGGCGGTGCGCCGGCGACGATGACCACCAAGTCGCCGCGTTTGTAGCGGCCCAGCGACAGCAGCGACTTGTCGACCTGGCGGATCATGCCGTCGGTGGTCTGCATGATCCCGACGATGAACGTCTCCGTGCCCCACGTCATCGCCAGCTGGCTACGCACCTCGGGCAGCGGGGTGAACGCCAACAGCGGAAGCGGGGTATGCAGCCGGGCCAGCCGCCGAACGGTGTCGCCGGATTGAGTGAACGCGACCAGCGCCTTGGCGTCGAGCCGTTCACCGATATCGCGGGCGGCGTAGCTGATCACGCCGCGCTTGGTCCGCGGCACGTGCGTCAGCGGCGGCGCGGCCGTCGAATTCTCTTCGACGGCACAGATGATTCGGGCCATCGTCTGGACCGCTGCCAACGGATATTTACCGACCGACGTTTCGCCGGACAGCATCACCGCGTCGGCGCCGTCGAGCACGGCGTTGGCAACGTCGGATGCCTCGGCCCTGGTCGGCCGAGAGTGCTCGATCATCGATTCGAGCATCTGAGTCGCCACGATCACGGGTTTGGCGTTCTCCCTAGCCATTTGGATGGCCCGCTTCTGAACCAGCGGCACCTCCTCCAACGGCAGCTCCACACCCAGATCTCCGCGGGCGACCATCACCGCATCGAAGGCCAGCACGACGGCCTCGAGATTGTCGATGGCTTCTGGCTTCTCGAGTTTCGCGATGACCGGAACACGGCGGCCCACCCGGTCCATCACTTCATGTACGAGCTCGACGTCCGACGGCGAGCGCACGAACGAGAGCGCCACCATGTCGACGCCCAAGTGCATCGCGAACTCGAGATCGTCGATGTCTTTTTCCGACAAGGGAGGCGCCGAGACACTCATTCCGGGCAGCGACATGCCCTTGTTGTTGCTGACCGGGCCGCCTTCGGTGACCCTGCACACGACGTCGTCGCCTTCGATGTGGTCGACCACCAAACCGATGTTGCCGTCGTCGACCAGAACGCGGTCACCGGGCACGGCGTCCTGAGCCAACTGCTTGTAGGTGGTCGAGACTCGGTCGTGGTTGCCTGCACACTCCGCGACGGTGATCCGAACGAATTCACCGTCGGCCCAATACGTCGGCCCGTCGGCGAATCGGCCGAGCCTGATTTTGGGGCCTTGCAGATCGGCCAGCACACCCACCGCGCGACCGGTGGCATTGGAGGCGGCCCGCACCCGGTCATAGGCAACTTTGTGATCGCTGTACTCGCCGTGGCTGAAGTTGAGTCTGGCCACGTCCATTCCGGCCTCGACCAGCGCTTTGACGGACTCGTCGGAACTGGTGGCCGGACCGAGAGTACAGACGATCTTTCCGCGTCTTGCCACGAAAATCAGCATAGTCGCGCCAGCTGATCATCTCGCGTCAGCTCCGCTTCGCGCAGCGGGCTAGTGGGTGAGCAACGTGGGAACCAACGGGAATCCCGGCAGGTTGCGGACCACCGTCCACCAGAGAAGTGTGATCGTCACGACCACTGCTGCCGGGAGTGTCAAAGGCAATTTGCCGCGGCGACGGCGCAGCAGAGCCCACCCCGCCAGCAGCGGAATGCCGACCAGAACAAGCACGTTGTCGTTGATCGCCGCGGCGAGATTGCCGTGCAGCACGTCGTGGATCATCCGCAGAGCGCCGCATCCGGGGCAGTTCAGCCCGGTGAGCAGCCGGAATGGGCAGACCGGAAAGATCGAGTCCGGCTGGTGCGGATCAACCAGGCCGATGTAGCCGAGCGCACCTGCCAACAGCGCGCCCGTGCCCAGCACCGTGAACAGGTAACGCCGATGCCAGCGTGCAGTGGGCCGGTCGGCGCCGGGCGAAGCCGGGCTGGACATCACTCCTCGTCCGGCTTCTTCTCGCTCGAAACGGTGTGCTCGGAATCGGAATCCGCGTCAGCGTCTTCCTGCGTGTCGTCCTGCTTCTCCGCCGCGTCGGCCTCGACCTCGAGTTCCGGTGGGTCGGTCTCGGCGGCATCCGCCTCCGCCGCCACGGCTTCAGCTTCGACGTCCGTCGTGGCGTTCTCGCTCAACTCCGCGGCGGACTCAACGGCCTCGGGAGGCGCGGCGTCATCCGCGTCATCGGCGTCCGGTTCCAGCAGCTCGGCGGCCGAGCCACTGAGCGTTGCCGGATCCTCGCGGCCCTTAGGGGCCAGGATCAGATAAACCACCGCGCCGATCAGGACGAACGTCGAGGTGAAGGAGTTGATCCGGATGCCGGCGATGTGGGTGGCGGTGTCGTCGCGCAGCAGTTCGACCCAGAACCGGCCGATGCAGTAGCCCGCGACGTAGGTCGCGAAAAGCCGGCCGTGGCCAAGCGTGAATCGGCGGTCCACAACGATCAGAACAACGAAAATCAGCAGATTCCAGAGCAGTTCGTACAGGAAGGTGGGCTGCACGACCATCGCCAGCTGCCCGGTCGACACCCCGTCGAGCGAATGCACGTCCACGAACCCGGCCGGGTCGCGGCGGTAGAAGATTTCCAGGCCCCACGGCAGCGTGGTCTCGCGGCCGAAAAGCTCTTGGTTGAAGTAGTTCCCGAGGCGGCCGATCGCCTGCGCCAGAACAAGGCCGGGCGCGATCGCGTCGCCGAACGCCGGCAGCGGGATGCCACGGCGCCGGCAGGCGATCCACGCGCCCACGCCACCCAGCGCAACCGCTCCCCAGATTCCGAGGCCGCCATCCCAAATGCGCAGCGCCGCAATGGGTCCGGCACCACCCTCGCCGAAGTATGTCCGCCAGTCGGTGGCCAGGTGGTACAGCCGGCCACCGATCAGCCCGAACGGCACTGCCCACAATGCGATGTCGTAGATCACGCCGCGCTCGCCGCCGCGCGCTGCCCAGCGCCGATCGCCGATCAGCAGGGCAGCGATGATCCCGATGATGATGAACAACGCGTAGGCCCGCAGCGGGATGGGGCCCAGATGCCACACCCCTTGAGGCGGGCTCGGGATATAGGCCAGCACAGTCGTCGTCATGATGTCGAAATCCCCTGGCGGACACCGGCGGCGAGTTCTTCGCTCAAAACACGCATCGTGGACAAACCATCGGCGAGCGCGGAGACCAGCGCCGAACCCACGATGACACCGTCTGCGTAGCCGGCGATCTCGGCGGCCTGTTCGCGCGACCGGACGCCCAATCCCACCCCGACGGCGATGTCGGATACCTCTTTGACCCGGCTGACCAATTCCGGCGCGGCGTTGGACACCACATCGCGGGCACCGGTAACACCCATCGTCGATGCCGCATAGACAAACCCGCGTGACGCCGCGACAGTGTCTGCCAGGCGCTGGTGGGTCGATGACGGCGCGACCAGGAAGATGCGGTCGAGCCTGTGCTGCTCGGAAGCCGCCAGCCATTCGTCGGCCTCGTCGGGAATGAGGTCCGGAGTGATCAGCCCGTAGCCGCCCGCAGCGGCCAGGTCGCGCGCGAATGCATCAACTCCGTAGCGCAGCACCGGGTTCCAGTACGTCATGACGACGGCACGACCACCTGCTGCGCTGATCGCCTCGACAGCCGCCAACGTGTCGCGCACCCGCACTCCCCCGCGCAACGCAACCTCCGCGGCCTCGGCGATCACCGGTCCGTCCATCCCTGGATCGGAATACGGGATACCGACTTCGATGAGGTCGCACCCGGATTCGGTCAGCGCCTTCATGGCATCGATCGACGTCTGGACATCGGGATATCCGGTTGGCAGATACCCGATCAGCGCCGCACGCTGCTCGCCACGGCACACGCTGAAAAGCGCTTGCAGACGGCTCTTTTCACTCTGGTCGACGGTCATCCCTTGTCCTGGCCCGCGTCGTCACCGTCGTGACTAGATTCTCCGACTCCTCCTGGGGCAGCTGCGCTGCCCGCATCGTCGCCGTCGTCTAGCAGGTTGAACCACTTCGCAGCGGTCTCGACGTCTTTGTCTCCGCGACCGGACAGGTTCACCACGATGATTGCGCCGGAGCCCATCTCGAGGCCCAGTTTGATTGCGCCGGCGACCGCGTGTGCCGACTCGATCGCCGGGATGATGCCTTCGGTCCGGCACAACAGCCGGAATGCGTCCATCGCTTCGGTGTCGGTGATCGGGTGGTATTCCGCTCGCCCGGTGTCTTTGAGCCAGGCGTGCTCGGGACCCACGCCCGGATAGTCCAGGCCGGCCGAGATGGAGTGCGATTCGATCGTCTGCCCGTCCTCGTCCTGCAGCAGAAACGAATACGAGCCCTGGAACGCGCCGGGCGATCCGCCGGTGAACGTGGCGGCATGGCGGCCGGTTTCGACACCGTCGCCGGCTGCCTCGTAACCGACCAGTCGGACACCAGGGTCGTCGAGGAAGGGGTGGAAGATGCCGATCGCGTTGGATCCGCCGCCCACGCAGGCGGTGACGGCGTCGGGCAGCCGGCCGGCCTGATCCTGGATCTGCACCCGTGTCTCGAGACCGATCACCCGCTGGAAGTCGCGGACCATCGTCGGAAACGGGTGGGGCCCGGCTGCCGTGCCGAAGCAGTAGTAGGTGTCATCGGCGTTGGTAACCCAGTCGCGGAACGCGTCGTTGATGGCGTCCTTGAGGGTTTTCGAGCCGGACTCGACGGACACCACCTCGGCGCCCAGCAGCCGCATCCGCGCGACGTTGAGTGCCTGGCGCGCGGTGTCGACGGCGCCCATGTAGATCACGCAATCCAGCCCGAGCAGGGCACACGCGGTCGCGGTGGCCACGCCGTGCTGGCCGGCACCGGTCTCGGCGATCACCCGGGTCTTGCCCATTTGACGTGCCAGCAAGGCCTGACCCAGCACGTTGTTGATTTTATGAGAACCGGTGTGGTTCAGGTCTTCTCGTTTGAGGAAGATGCGCGCGCCGCCGGCGTGCTCACTGAGGCGGGTCGCCTCGTATAGCGGTGACGGCCGGCCCGTGTAGTGCGTCTGCAACCGGTCGAGCTCGTCGAGGTAGGCCTGGTCGGTGCGTACCTTCTCGTAGGCCGTTGTGACTTCCTCGATGACGGCCATCAGGGCCTCGGCGACGAATCGGCCGCCATAGACACCGAAATGACCACGAGTGTCAGGATCGTGGTGGGTGGGTTCAGCGAGTGCGGCGCTGGAACGCGGAAGTTCCGGGCGCGGGGTGTCTGCCATTACAGATGCTCAACAGGTAAGCGGCACATCGAGTTCAACCACCGCGCCGGGCTAGCGGGCCGGCTTGGGGCAAGACGGATGCTTGCCGGCGGTGACGAGGTCGGCGACGGCCGCGCGGGGATCCCCGCTGGTGACCAGGCCTTCGCCGACCAGCACCGCGTCAGCACCGGCGCCGGCGTACGCCAGCAGGTCAGCCCTGCCCCGCACGCCGGATTCGGCGATCCGGATGATGTTGGACGGCAACCCCGGCGCGATGCGCGCGAAGCAGTCCCGATCGACTCGAAGTGTGCGCAGATCGCGAGCATTCACGCCGATCACCCGTGCACCGGCGGTCAGGGCGCGGTCGGCTTCTTCTTCGGTGTGCACCTCGACGAGTGCCGTCATGCCCAGTGACTCGGTGCGCTCCAGCATCGACTCCAGCGCCGGCTGGTCCAGCGCGGCGACGATCAGCAGGAGCATGTCGGCGCCGTGCGCGCGGGCCTCGTGAATCTGGTAGGGCCCGACCACAAAGTCTTTGCGCAGCACCGGAATCGACACCGCAGCGCGCACTGAGTCGAGGTCGGCCAGGCTGCCGTGGAAGCGGCGCTCTTCGGTCAGCACGCTGATGATCCGGGCGCCGCCCTCTTCGTAGGAGCGCGCCAGCGCGGCGGGGTCGGCGATCGACGCGAGTTCCCCTGCCGACGGGCTGGCTCGCTTGACCTCGGCGATGACCCCGATGCCGGCCTCGCGCAACGCTGCCAGCACGTCAAGTGGTGGTGGGGCAGCTTCGGCTGCGGCCTTGACCTCCGGCATGCTCACAGCCGCTTCACGAGCGGCAACGTCGGCGCGAACTCCCTGAATAATGGAGTCAAGCACGCTTGCCGAACTCATGCTGTCGGTTCCTCTCCCCGGCCGTCACCAGATGTATTGACGGCGTCCATCGAAGGGTAGCGAGCGCCGAGGTGGCGTTTGTCACCGACCCTAGGTGTCTTGATCGTCCGGCCGATCGTGCGCTGGGTCGGTCGGATCGCGGCCCTCATCGAGCTCGTCCCACATCGTGCGCTCCGATGGGGTCTCCTGGTCGCGCCGCGCCGCAGACCGGCGCGCGGCGGGCGCCAGATATTTCGTCGCCGTCCGACCGGCTGAGGCTGCCGCGCGCATCAACAACACCGCCGCTATCAGCGTGGCGACCGCCGCCACCAGCGTGATCACCGGGCCCGGGTAGTGCCGCTTGCTGCCCACCAGCTCCTGCAGCGGCACGTGCGCGAGTTCGGCACCCCGGGCGGCGAGGTCGCGCATCTCCAGCGTGCTGATCGCCAGATATCCGGTCGCCAGACTGGCGAGAGCCAGCAGCACCGCCACCAACCGCAACGCCCATCTCCGCACCGCCAGCGTTGCCAGTGCCGTCGCCAGCAGCAGCAGCGCCAGCGGGAGCAGAGCCGACGACCATCCCGCGCCGGACAACGTGACGACCTTCGGCGGGCCCAAACCGTCAAATGTCTGCAGCTCGACCCAATTCAGCCGCGATGCCGCCCAGAGTCCCGCGGCCGAGACGACCAGCAGAACCTGCGCGGCCCTGATGGTCAGCCGGCCTCCGGTGGCAGCCTGGGCATCAGTCATCGACAGGCGTGTCCGGGCTACGCAGCGTCTCCGCGGCGGCGATCGCGCTGAGCACCGCGCGCGCCTTGTTCGTCGCCTCGGTGTACTCGTAGGGCCCATTGGAGTCAGCCACCACCCCGCCACCTGCCTGCACGTAGGCGGTGCCGTCACGCATCAAAGCGGTCCGGATGGCGATGGCGAAGTCGGCGTTTCCGGCGAAGTCCAGGTAGCCGAGCACGCCGCCGTAAAGTCCGCGCCGGGTCTTCTCGACTTCCTCGATCAGTTCCATCGCGCGCACCTTCGGAGCACCGGACAGCGTGCCGGCCGGAAAACATGCAGTCACCGCATCCAGTGCGGTGCGGCCGTCGGCGAGCACTCCGGTCACCGTCGAGACCAGATGCATGACGTGGCTGTAGCGCTCGATGTGGCTGTAGTCCTCGACGCGGACACTGCCGGGCACGCAGACCCGGCCCAAGTCGTTGCGGCCCAGGTCGACCAGCATCAGGTGCTCGGCGCGTTCCTTCTCGTCGGCCAGCAACTCCTTCGCCAGCAACTGATCTTCGTCCTCGGTTTCCCCGCGCCATCTGGTCCCGGCGATCGGGTGCGTCGTCGCCAGTCGGTCCTGCACCGTCACCAACGCCTCAGGGCTGGAGCCGGCAATCGAAAAAGCTGTTCCGCCTTCGCCATTGGGCACGTGGAGCAGGTACATGTACGGGCTGGGGTTGGACACCCGGAGCATCCGATAGACGTCGATCGCCTCGACGTGGGTGTCCATCTCGAAACGCTGCGACGGCACCACCTGAAATGCCTCGCCCCGCTCGATCTCACCGACCAGGCGCTCGACGATCGCGCCGTACTCCTCCACCGTGCGCTGCGCGCGGTGCTGCGGTTCGGGCCTGGTGAACGTCGCGACGGTCGACGGCAGCGGCTGCTCCAGCGCGGCGGTCATCACGTCCAGCCGTGCGATCGCGTCGTCGTAGGCCTCGTCGACGCGCTCGTCGGTGCCGTTCCAGTTCACCGCGTTGGCGATCAGCGTGATGGTGCCCTCGTGGTGGTCGACGGCGGCCAGGTCAGTCGCCAGCAGCAGCAGCATGTCCGGAAGGTTCAGGTCGTCGACCGCGAGCTCGGGCAGCCGCTCGAGGCGCCGCACCAGGTCGTAGGCGAAAAAGCCCACCATGCCGCCGGACAACGGCGGCAACCCCGGCAGCGCCGCCGTGGCCAGCAGCTCCAAGGTCTCGCGCAGCGCCTGCAGCGGATCGCCACCGGTGGGCGCGTCGTGCGGCACCGTGCCGAGCCACACCGCCTGCCCGTCGCGCACGGTCAGCGCGGACGGCGCACCGGCCCCGATGAACGACCATCGCGACCACGACCGTCCGTTCTCCGCCGATTCCAGCAGGAACGTCCCGGGCCGGTTGTCGGCCAGTTTGCGGTAGGCGGACAGCGGCGTCTCGGCGTCGGCCAGCACCTTGCGGGTCACCGGCACCACCCGATGCTCGGCCGCCAGTAGGCGGAAATGCTCCCGCGATGTGGTGGCGGCGGCGAGGTTGGCGTGCACGGAGTCATCTTCCCAGATGGGCAGATCGGCTCCGCTCGCCACTGGCGTAGCGTGACGGCCATGAAAACCGGTGACACCGTGGCTGACTTCGAACTTCCCGACCAGACGGGCACCCCGCGCAAGCTCAGCGCTCTGCTCTCCGACGGGCCGGTTGTGCTGTTCTTCTACCCGGCGGCGATGACCCCCGGGTGCACGAAGGAAGCGTGTCATTTCCGCGACCTGGCCCAGGAGTTCGCCGCCGTCGGCGCAAACCGGGTCGGGATCAGCGTCGACCCGGTCGCGAAGCAGGCCGAAATTCGCCGAAGCGCAGCGCTTCGACTACCCGTTGCTGTCCGACACCGACGGCGCGATCGCCAACCAATTCGGCGTCAAGCGCGGCCTTTTGGGCAAGCTGGTGCCGGTCAAGCGCACGACCTTCGTCATCGGCACCGATCGCAAGGTGCTCGACGTGATCTCCAGCGAGTTGAGCATGGACTCCCACGCGGACAAGGCGTTGCAGACGCTGCGCGCCCGTAGCTAGTCGGCTATGTCGCTGAACAACGGCGATCTGTTCGCCGGCTACGCCATCGTCAAGCGACTGGGGTCAGGCGGCATGGGTGAGGTCTACCTGGCGCAGCACCCGCGACTCCCCCGCCGCGACGCCCTCAAGGTCTTACCGGCCGCGCTGACCGCGGACCTCGAGTTCCGGCAGCGTTTCAGCCGCGAAGCGGACATCGCCTCTGAGTTGTGGCATCCGCACATCGTCGGCATCCATGACCGCGGCGAGTTCGAAGGTCAGCTGTGGCTGTCGATGGATTACGTCGAGGGAACCGACGCCGCCGAACTGCTGCGCAGCCGCCACCCGTCCGGAATGCCGAGGGCCGAGGCTTTCACGATCATCAGCGCCATCGCCGACGCGTTGGACTATGCGCATCAGCGCGGACTGCTGCACCGCGACATCAAGCCCGCCAACATTCTGCTCAGCGACACCGACCCGCGCGGACGACGGATCCTGCTGGCCGACTTCGGTATTGCCCGACAAGTCGGCGACATCAGCGGATCTGACCGCCACCAACATGGTGATGGGGACGACGGCTTACGCCGCACCCGAACAACTCCTGGGCCACGACATCGACGGGCGCGCCGACCAGTACGCGCTGGGCTGCACCGCGTTTCACCTGCTGACCGGCGCGGCACCCTACGACAATTCCAACGCCGCAGTGGTGATCTCCCAACATCTTTCCGCGCCACCACCACAGCTCAGCGTGCGACGGCCCGACCTCGCCGATCTCGACGACGTCATCACCAGAGCGTTGGCGAAGGACCCCGCCAGCCGCTTTTCTAGCTGTTCCGAATTCGCGGCGGCACTGACAGGTCAACCCAGCGTCGGGGCGGACGAGACCGTGGCGGGTCACGCGGCGGACGGTCCCACCAGGCAGATCTCCGCGCCGGTGCAGGCCGCCCCGGAACGACGCGGGCGTCGTCGCGCTGTCCTGTTCGCTGCCGCCGCGACCGTGGCGCTGCTGGTGCTGGCGGGCATCGTCGGCGCAACCCTCCTGCGCCACCGGGCCGCCGAGGCCGCCGACGGCGCAGGAGTGCACACCGACGAGCCGAGCCCGGCGCCGTCCGTCCAGCTGACCCGCTACATCACCGATCCGTCGGGAAAGCTGACCGCTGCCGGCCATACCGCGGTGGAAGGCGCCTTGTCGAAGTTGTCCACCCGACACAACGTCCATCTCTGGGTCGCATACGTCGACGACTTCTCCGGACTCACGCCGCTCAGGTGGGCTGAGAACGCCATGCGCAGCCAACGGATTCACCGATACCGACGGCCTGTTGGCGATCGACACCACCAACCGCACCTTTGCGTTTCGGGCACCGAAGATCTTGAAGCTCAACACCGAATTGATCCGCAAGGAGCGAATCGCCCCCGCGGTGCATCGTGACGAATGGGCCCGGGCAGCCGTCGCGGCGGCCAACGGATTGGAAGCTGCCGGCTAGACGATCGGCGAGGCCGTCGACATCAGCAGATCCATCATCGCGGGTGCCGTGATCGGCGGGCTGTAGAGCATGCCTTGCGCCACTTCGCATCCCCGCTCACGAAGCCATGCCGCCGTTTCAGGGTTCTCCACTCCCTCGGCGACGGTGGTCACGCCGAGCGCATGCGCGAGGTCGATCACCGCCCGAACGATTGCTTCGGCGCGCGGGTCCGTCAACACGTGGCTGATCAAGTCGTAGTCGACCTTGACTTCGTCGATGGGAAGCTTGTGCAGATACGTCAGCGCCGAATAGCCGCTGCCGAAGTCGTCGAGTGCGACGTGAACGTTTTTCTCCCGCAATGCTTCCAGCACCTGTCGGGTCCGGTCGATGTTATCCAGCAGCATGTCTTCGGTGATCTCGATGATCAACGAATCGCCGGGCAACTCGTGCCGCTTCAAGGCTTCGAAGATGCGGCCAGGCAAATTGACATCGCCGACCAGTGGCGGAAAAAGGTTCACGGCGACCGGCACATTCATTCCCTGGCGCTCGCCATTGCGCGGCGTCGCCGAGCGCTTGGTCGAGGATCAAATCGGTGAACGTGCGCATCAGGCCGTGCTGGCGCACCAATGGCAGGAACTGATGCGGCTGAACCATGCCGAAGACCGGATGCGGCCAGCGGACCAGCGCCTCGGCGCCCACGACTCGGTCGGTCTGCAGGTCGACCTTCGGCTGATACAGCACGGTCAGGGCGCGATGGGTGATTGCTTGGCGCAGATCGCTGAGCAATCGCACCTCGACCAGTCCACCGCGCGACGGCTGCACATCGGAGGTGGGGAACGACGTGGAGCTGTCGTCGGACATGTGCATGTCGGGGCTGAACGTCTGCAAGCCACCGCCGAGCCGTTTCGCCGAATACATCGCCGTATCAGCCTGTTTGAGCAACGCCGAAGCGGTCAGATCAGCGTCCTCGAGAGCGGCGACCGCCAGTCCGGCACTGGGCCGCATGAAGATCACCTCGTCGTCTGCGCTGAACGGTCGCTCGAACGCCTCCATGATCTGGTAGACGATCAAATGGGCGTTCTCCCCGGCATTTTCGATCAGCACTGCGAATTCGTCACCACCGACCCGGGCAACGGTGTCACCGGCTCGCACGCAACTCATCAACCGTTGGGCGGCCTGCACCAGGAGGGCATCGCCGGCCGGATGGCCCAAGTTGTCGTTGATGAGCTTGAAGTCGTCGAGGTCCATCGACAGGACGGCGACCGAACGCTGATCGCGATGATAAAGCTGCATCACATGATCGAGACGGTCGTGGAACAGCACGCGGTTGGCCAGATTCGTCAACGGGTCGCGCAGTGCCCGGTCGGACGCGCTATGTAGGAGCCGCCGGTTTTCGGCGACCACCATGAATTGGCGGGCTAGCACCGCGATAACCAGCCACGGCACGGCGACGAACGCGGGGTCGGTATTGGAGGGCGCTGCGGAAATTGGCGAATTCGAGGCCAGCGGCGATGGCCAGCGGAATGTAGGGCAGCCACAACGAGATCGGGGTGGTCGACCCTGACGGTGCGGGCGAGGTCTCGGGCGCATCCGGGGGACACTTGAGCGCCGCGATGCCTACCAGTACCAATCCCGCCGGCCACTCTAAGGTCCAAGCGCTGTCGGCCAGGTGGCTTAAGCTGTGGTGGGCGAGCGAGAACACGTAAGCGCCGCCAGCGGCGGCAATCAGAGTCAGACCCGTCGTCAGCGTGATCAGCGTGGGGCGCCATTGAGCGTTGGCGCGGGCAAGCCCAAGGACTGCCACCGTGACGGTCACGACGCCGGCGATCGGACAGGCGATGGACAGAAACTCGTCGAGGCGATTCACGCCAGTCGCGGAATACACATCGCGGAGCAGCGTCACCCAGGCCACCACAAACAGCGACGCTCCGACAATCGCACCGTCCAGCAGCATCCGGAAACGGGCGACGCCCGGATAACCAGACGGGAAGACAAGCAGTGCGACGCAGGCGACCAACGGGAAAATCAAGAATCCGACCATCACCGTCGGCGGGTACAGAGGTAGGACCTTGCCGCGCAATTCGGTCAGACAACACCGCGATCGAGCCGAACTCCAACGCGACCAGACCGATGGTCATCACGAGCCATGCCTGCCGTTGCCTGCCGCGCCCTCGCCGCGCCGCAGCCGCGGCACTCACGGCCGCAAATGCCGGAAATCCCAGCGTCCCGGCGGAGCGCACGAAAGCCACCGCCGACGGGCCACCCCACCCGGCGACGCACCCAGACGGCAAACAGCAAGAACGCGGCAGCTCGGGACCGCCGCGGTAGCGAAGTATCGCGGGCGCGCTGTCGGTGATAGTTCCACTGCACCCATGGCCTATCGCGGCTCACCCGTTATGCAAAGTGAACCGCCGGATTGTTGTGCGCTTGTCTGCGGCAGTCGATGCCGTGTGCGCACATTAGCAAACCGCTCGCCGCTTCGCGGCGGCATCCACGCAGGTAGTCACTCTGTTTGCCGGCGCCGCGGCGCCTCAGAGCCGATATGTCGGACTTTCAGGTCGATTCTCGGATGCGCTGGAGCGATTGGCAGAACAGCAGCCTCCGCGCGGTAGGCATCCCGAGACGTCAGGAGTTCCATCGACATTGCCGTCGATAACTTAACAGACGTATGTCGAACAGTAGCCGGGTGCCTCAGCAAACATATTTAAGTTCATGAAGGATCAACAGGGCTACGACAAAAGCAGCGCTGACTGTGTCCCCTCGGCGTGGGACACAGCCAGCGCTGGTTGAAGCTCGTCGTGTCGGTCAGAACAAGCTGGTCAGCCAGGATCCGTCGAGGAAGTCGGTGAGGAACGAAGCGTCCGGGGCCGATCCGCCGAACAAGTCGGCCATCGCGGCGGCGGCAGACATCGACGGCTCGATGTCGGTTGTATCCCGCGGGCGCGTAGGCGCTGAGCAGGTCGCCGAAGGCCAGGGCGAGGCCGTTGTTGCCCAGGCCCGCAAACGCGGTGCTGCCGTCACCGAACACCCCGGCGATGTTGCCGTCGCCGCCAGCGGCTTGGGCCATACTGCCGTCGCCGAAGATGGCGGCGATGTTGTTCATGCCGTCCGTGGAAGCCTGGATATCGTTGTTGCCGACCACGTCCAGGATGCTGTTGCTGCCGCTGGTGTCGGCGAGGCTGTTGGCGCCGAAAACGCTCACGAGGTTGTTGTCACCGCCACCGTCGAGGCCCAAGACCTGCGACTGACTGCCGGCACCGTCGGCGATGACGCTGTTGCCGTTGCCGAATACGGCGCTCGCATTGCTCTGGTAACCGGTGGCGTCGACAAAGTTGTTGTCGCCGTTGACGTTGGTGATGCTGTCGGCGCCGTTGGCGATGCTGATGTTGTTCGTGCCGCCGCCGATGTATGACGTGCTGTCGGTGCCATTGGCGTAGGAGTCGCCGTACATGCCATTGTCGAACGCCCTGCTGCCGTCGCCGTAGGCGATGGCCAAGCCGAAGTTGCCGGTCACCGTGGTGGCCGACGCGGTGCCTTCTTGCAGCAGCGACATCCCGTCGTAAGAGATCGCGAAGTCCGGCGTCGACCCGGCAGCGGCCGCGAACGGCAGCACATCGATCGCCGACCCGATGTCCGGCGTGAGCTGGCCGATCACGTCAGCGGACGCCATCCATGGCATAGCGGCCATCGCCGATCCAATGCCCAGCCCTACTGCGATTCCCCCAACGCGACCAAGAAATTTCGTGCGTTCCATCTGACTTCCCCCTGCTCGGCTCCGCGCCCCGGGCGGCCGCGGATACCTGAGATTCGGAGCAGATGCTTAATAAGTTGGGCCTAAGTGGCCACTAATAATTTTTCAGTTTCGGCCGAGCAGTTTCAGCGCTCGCGGGGCCACTGATCAGCTGTCAGATTCGCAGCAGTACGTCGGCGTCGAAGCAGCTGTGGTCCCCGGTGTGGCAGGCGGCGCCGACCTGGTCGACCACCAGCAGCACGGCATCGCCGTCGCAGTCCAGCCGCACCGAATGCACCCGCTGGGTGTGGCCGGACGTGGCGCCTTTGACCCATTGCTCGCCGCGGGACCGGGAGAAGTAGGTGCCCTCGCGGGTTTCCAGGGTGCGGGCCAGCGCGTCGTCGTCCATCCAGGCGACCATCAGCACGTCGCCGCTGCCGCGTTCCTGCACGATGGCGGTGAATAGTCCGTCGGCGTTGCGTTTGAGGCGTGCGGCGATGTCAGGATCGAGGGTCATCGCACCGTGATCCCTTCTGCGGCCATGGCTTCCTTGACCTGCCCGATGGTCAACTGCCGGAAGTGAAACACGCTGGCGGCCAATACCGCATCGGCGCCGGCAGCGACGGCCGGCGCGAAATGGTCGACCGCCCCGGCGCCGCCGCTGGCAATCACCGGCACCGTCACCGCGGCTCGCACCGCGCGCAGCATCGCCAGGTCGAACCCCGCTCGGGTGCCGTCGGCATCCATCGAGTTGAGCAGGATCTCTCCGACCCCCAACTCGGCGCCGCGGGCGGCCCACTCGACGGCGTCGATGCCGGTGCCGCGGCGCCCGCCGTGGGTGGTGACTTCCCAACCCGATGGTGTCGGGTCCGACCCGGCCGGCACCGTGCGGGCGTCGACCGACAAGACGATGCATTGCGAACCGAACTGTGCCGCCATCTCGGCCAGCAGGTCCGGGCGCGCGATCGCGGCGGTGTTGATCGACACTTTGTCGGCGCCCGCGCGCAACAACACGTCGACGTCGGCGACTGTTCGCACGCCCCCGCCGACGGTGAGGGGGATGAACACCTGCTCGGCGGTGCGACGGACCACCTCGAGCATGGTGGTGCGACCCGACGACGATGCGGTCACGTCGAGGAAGGTCAGCTCGTCGGCTCCCTCGGCGTCATACGCGGCGGCCAATTCCACGGGATCGCCTGCATCCCGGAGATTTTCGAAGTTGACGCCCTTGACCACCCGGCCGCCGTCGACGTCCAGGCAGGGAATGACGCGTACCGCAAGGCTGGTGCCGGAACGGGATTCAGTAGTCATCGGGCCGTCCAACGCCATGCAGCATGTCGAGCAGCTGGCCGTGCACCCCAGGGGCGGCGGCCAGCGCGGAACGCGAATCGGGTGTCCATTGTTCGCCGGTGAGACTGGTGACGACGCCGCCCGCGGCTCGCACCAGAGCCACTCCGGCCGCGTGATCCCATACGTGGTCGCCGAAACTGATCGAGCCGCCGAGGACTCCGTCGGCGACATAGGCGAGATCGATGCCGGTGGCGCCGTGCATCCGCATCCGCGATGACACCCGGCTGAGCTCTTCGAGCACCGCCACCCGGTACCGTCCCGGAAATCGGCCACGCGAGTCGGCGTTGAACGTTCCGACCCCGATGATCGATGCGGTGAGGTCGGCTGTGCGCCAACGGCGGTTGCGGCACACCGTTTTTCAGCACCGGGCCGCCGACCACCGCGGCGTAGCGCTCGTCCATGAACGGCAACCAGGTCAGTCCGGCAACCGGGTCACCATCGTGCAGCAGGCCCAGCAGAATCGCGGCCATCGGCGATCCGGCCGCGTAATTGAACGTCCCGTCCACGGGATCGAGCACCCACACCCATTCCGAGTCGAGGTCGGCGCCACCGAACTCTTCACCGTGCACCGGGATTCCGGTCGCCGACACCAGCGCGTCGACGACTTGGCGCTCAATGGCCAGATCGACATTGGTGGCGAAGTCGTCGCCACGCTTGCTGACCGCGGAATCCGCTCGATGGCCGGCGACGAACGGCTTGGCGGCGGCATCGAGGATCGCCGACGCCTTCGGCGACCAGAGCCTCGAGATCCATTGCGGCCCTAGCCCGCCACCGCGGCCAGCGCCTGCGGCAGCGTGAATCGTTCGGCGTAGAGCGCCTTGCCGACGATTGCGCCCTCTACGCCGATGTCGGTCAAGGTGGCGATGGCACGCAGATCGTCCAGGCTCGACACACCACCGGAGGCGATCACCGGAATATCGGTGCGGTCGGCGACCGCACGCAGCAAGTCGAGGTTGGGCCCGGTCAAGGTGCCGTCCTTGGTGACATCGGTGACGACGAAGCGCGAACACCCTTCGCGGTCAAGACGATCCAGCACCTGCCACATATCGCCACCGTCGGTCTCCCAGCCGCGACCCCGTAGTCGATGGTCACCGTCGATGATTTGCACATCCAAGACCCACCGCGACTTTGTCGCCATGCTCGGCGATCGCTGCCGCGCACCACTGCGGGTTCTCCAGGGCAGCCGTCCCGAGATTGACCCGGGCGCAACCGGTGGCCAGCGCGGCCGACAGCGAGTCGTCGTCGCGAATGCCGCCGGAGAGTTCGACCTTCACGTCGAGCTTGCCGACCACCTCTGCCAGCAGCTCGCGGTTGGACCCTCGGCCGAACGCCGCGTCCAGGTCGACCAGGTGCACCCACTCGGCGCCGTCGCGTTGCCAGCCCAGCGCGGCGTCCAGCGCTGAGCCGTACTCGGTTTCGCTGCCGGCCTTGCCCTGCACCAAGCGCACAGCCCGTCCCTCGACCACGTCGACAGCGGGCAACAAAATCAACGGCACGTCATAACCCTTCAACCCAATTGCTCAATACAGCCGCTCCGGCATCACCGCTCTTCTCCGGATGAAATTGGGTAGCGGCCAATGGACCATCCTCGACCGCGGCCAGGAACGGCACCCCGTGGGTAGCCCAAGTCTGCAGCGCGTCGACATCGCCGTCCCACTTCTGCGCGGCATACGAATGCACGAAGTAGAACCGGGAATCGGTGTCCAGGCCTTTGAACAATGCGCTACCGGGCGCGGCGGACAACCACGTTCCACCCCATGTGCGGGATCACCGGCGCGTCCAGCCGGGTCACAGCTCCCGGCCACTGACCGCAGCCGGTGCTCTCCACGCCGAACTCGACACCGCGGGCGAACAGGATCTGCATACCGACGCACACGCCCAGCACCGGCCGCCGCGCCGCGATCCGATCGGCGATGACCCGCTGCCCGTTGATCTCCCGCAACCCGGTCATGCATGCCTCGAAGGCGCCCACCCCGGGCACCACCAGTCCGTCTGCAGCAGCAGCCTTTTCGAGATCAGCGGTCACCTCGACCTCGGCGCCGACACGCTGAGCGCGCGTTGAGCCGAACGTAGGTTACCCGAGCCGTAGTCCAGCACCACGACGGATTTTGCTCTCACAGAGCACCTTTGGTGGACGGCACGCCGGACACTCGCGGATCGGCCTCGACCGCCTGCCGCAACGCCCGGGCGACCGCCTTGTACTGCGCCTCGGTGATGTGGTGTGGGTCGCGGCCGTAAAGCACCCGAACATGCAGTGCGATGCGCGCGTTGTTGGCCAGCGTCTCGAATACGTGCCGGTTGATCACCGTGTGATACGGCACCGAGCTACCGGCGATCGTGGTGTGCCGCAAATGATCCGGCTCGCCGGTGTGCACGCAGTAAGGCCGGCCGGAGACGTCGACGATGGCGTGCGCCAGTGTCTCGTCCATCGGAATGAACGCATCGCCGAACCGGCGGATGCCTTTCTTGTCGCCGAGCGCCTGCCCCAGCGCCTGACCGAGCACGATCGCGGTGTCCTCGATGGTGTGGTGCCCCTCGATCTCGACGTCGCCCTTGGCGCGCACAGTCAGATCGAAGCTGGCGTGGGTGCCCAGCGCGGTCAGCATGTGGTCGTAGAACGGGACACCGGTGTCGATGTGCACCTGACCGGTGCCGTCGAGGTCGAGTTCGACGACGATCTCAGATTCTTTGGTGGTGCGCTCAACTCGTGCGCGACGGCCGGTGGTCATGACGCTCCTAAGGGCTGGGCCAATTCGGTGGCGGCCAGATCGGCGCTGGCCGAAAGGAATGCGTCGTTCTCCGCGGCCAGCCCGATAGTGGTGCGCAGGTATCCGGCAATGCCGACATCGCGGATCAGGACGCCGGCATCCAGGTAACGCTGCCAGGTGGCCGACGCATCGGCGAACAACCCGAACAAGATGAAGTTCGAGTCGCTCGGAACGACCTGAAAACCCATCTCGTTCAACGCCGTTGCGACCCGCCCCCGCTCACCGATCAGCGTCGCGACGCTGCCCAGCGTGTCGTCGGCGTGGCGTAGCGCGGCCCGCGCAGCCGCCTGGGTGACCGAGGACAGGTGATACGGCAGCCGCACCAGCAGCATCGCGTCGACGATCGCGGGGGTCGCGACCAGATAGCCGAGGCGACCGCCGGCGAAGGCGAACGCCTTGCTCATGGTGCGACTCACGACCAGCTTGGTCGGATAGTCCTCGAGCAGCGCCACCGCGCTGGGCTGCGCGGAGAACTCGCCGTACGCCTCGTCGACGATCAGTATGCCCGGCGCGGCATCCAGCAGGCGGCGCAGATCGGCAAGCGAAACACTCTGCCCCGTCGGATTATTGGGACTAGTGACGAAGACCACGTCGGGGCGGCGCTCGATGATCGCAGCGACCGCGGCATCGGCGTCGAGGCTGAAGTCGGCGGCACGGAGAGTCTCGAGCCATTCGGTGCGGGTGCCATCGGAGATGATCGGGTGCATCGAATACGACGGTACGAAGCCGATCGCACTGCGGCCCGGGCCGCCGAAGGCCTGCAGCAGCTGCTGCAGGATCTCGTTGGATCCGTTTGCCGCCCAGAGGTTATCCACGCCGAGCCTGAACCCCGGTCTGGGCACTGACGTAGGCAGCCAGGTCGGTACGCAGGGCCACCGAGTCGCGGTCGGGATAGCGATTCAGGTCAACGGCCGCATCGCGTACCGACGCGACGACGTCGTCGACGAGCGCCTGGCTGGGCGGGTGCGGGTTCTCGTTGGTGTTCAGCCGCACCGGAACATCAAGCTGAGGTGCGCCGTAGGGCGATTTGCCGCGCAGGTCCTCACGCAACGGAAGGTCGTCGAGCGACGGGCGTTTGGTCGACCGGCGGTCAGTCATTGCCCGAACCTCCGCCGTACCGCCTCGCCGTGGGCGGGCAGGTCCTCGGCGGCGGCGAGGGTGATCACATGCCCGGACACGTCTTTGAGCGCTGCCTCGGTGTAGTCGACGACGTGGATACCACGCAGGAAGGTCTGCACCGACAGACCGCTGGAGTGGGCGGCGCTGCCCGCTGTCGGCAGTACGTGGTTGGAGCCGGCGCAGTAGTCGCCAAGACTCACCGGTGAATATGCGCCGACGAAAATCGCTCCGGCCGAACGGATCTGCGCGGCAACCTTGTCCGCGTCGGCGGTCTGGATCTCCAAGTGCTCGGCCGCATAGGCGTTTACCGTGCGAATACCTGCGTCGATGTCGTCGACCAGAATGATGGCCGACTGGCGCCCGGCCAGTGCGGTCGTCACCCGCTGACGGTGCACGGTGGTCTGTAGCTGGATGGCCAGCTCGGCGTCAGTGGCGTCGGCGAGCTCGGCGCTGGGCGTCACCAGAACGCTGGCGGCCATTTCGTCGTGCTCGGCTTGGCTGATCAGGTCGGCGGCAACATGCTCCGGGTCGGCCGTGTCGTCGGCCAGGATCGCGATCTCCGTGGGCCCGGCTTCGGCGTCGATGCCGACCCGCGAGCGGACCAGTCGTTTGGCCGCGGTGACGTAGATGTTGCCCGGCCCGGTGATCATGTCGACGGGCGTCAGTTCGGCGCCGTCGGTGTCCGCTCCGCCGTACGCCATCAGCGCCACTCGCCTGTGCCCCGCCGACCGCCCATACCTCGTCGACGCCGAGCAGCCGGGCGGCGGCCAGGATCGTCGGGTGGGGTAGTCCGGTAAAACGGCCCTGCGACTTGGCCTGCGGCGGGCTGGCCACCACCAGCGAGCCGACACCTGCGGCCTGCGCCGGCACCACGTTCATCACCACGCTGGACGGGTACACCGCATTGCCGCCGGGGACGTACAGGCCGACCCGCTCGACCGGCACCCATCGCTCGGTCACATTGGCACCCGGGCCCAGCGTCGTCGTCACGTCGGATCGGCGCTGATCGGCGTGCACCGCACGGGTGCGCTCGATACCACCTCCAGCGCCAGCCGGACATCTCGGTCCAGACCGGCCAATGCGGCGTCCAACTCGCTGCTGGGCACCCGGACCGACGGTGGCCGGACTCCATCCAGCGATTCGCCGTAGGCCAGGGCGGCCTCAGCGCCTCGATCGGCGACCGCGTCGACGATCGGTCGCACCGTGGACAGGGCGGCCTCCACGTCCACTCCGCCGCGGGGCAACGCCGCCCGCAGCCGGGCGACGGACAAGTCAGCACCCCGCAGGTCGATGCGCGCCATAACAGTCACGCCAACCATTGTCCCAGAGCAGAGCAACTGCATATCGGACCGGTAGTGTGACCGCACCTGAAGAATACGGAGTCGACATGTCCCGCAAGGACCATCCCAACAACACCCCGGGCATCCCGATGGTCTTCCCAGTCTGGTTTGAGAACTTTCAAATCAAGTACTTCAACCCGCTGGTGAAGCCGATCGCGCGCTACCTTCCGACGTTCTCGGTCATCAAGCACCGCGGCCGCACATCCGGCAAGCCGTACGAAACGATCGTGACCGCCTACCGCAAGGGCAATGTGCTGGCGATCGGACTGGCCCACGGCAAAACGGATTGGGTCAAGAACGTGCTGGCCGCCGGCGAAGCCGATCTGCACTTCATCCGCAAGGACGTTCACATCGCCAACCCGCGAGTCCTGCCCGCCGGAAGCGACGGCAAGGGCCTGCCCTTCCTGGCGCGCCAGCAGATCGGGCGGGTCGCGGTCTTCGTCGGCGATATCGCCTAGGCCGGATGGCCGCACTCCCTCGGGCCCGTCCGGCCCGCATCGTCCACGGCTAAGCACGCGTGTAGACGGTCTTGCCGGTCATGGTCGGCCAGACCGTCCGGCGCGTCCTCCCAATCGACGACCCGGTCGACGACGGGCAACAGGTCGCATCCGCGCGCCAACACGTCGAGAATCTCCGGGATCACGGCGCGGGCGCTGACCCGGCCCGTGACGAACCGCACACCGCGGGTGTACATCGGCAGCAGCGGCATCTCCACCGTCGGCGGGTAGTAGATCCCGGTGTCGGTGCACACCCCGTCCGGCCAGGTCGCCCGCAATGTCGCGGCCAGCACCGCGGGGTCGGCGGTCGTGTGCACGGTGACGGGATAGGGCTCCCAGGTTTTGTCCGGCTTGACCCTGTCGTGCACGACGGCACCGAGCGACTCCGCCGACGGCCAGATCTGGCCGCGTCGGTGTCGACGTAGTCGACGCGATAGCCATAGGCCGCAGCGAACGCCGCCGCATACAGCCCGATTGACAGCCGACCGATCACCAGCACGCGACGATCCGCCGGATCCAGGTCGGCCAGTTCGCCGCGTAACGGGCCGACCGTGCGCCACCCGTCGGGGATGTTGTCCGACAGCGAGGCGACCGCGATCGGGTCGACGGTCGACGGAACCGGGATCAGCATCGCGTCGGCGTAGGGCACCAGCACCAGGTCGGACATGAATCCGCCGCCATCCAGGCCGGCCAGCGGACCCAGCCCGTACATCGCCATCAGCGGCAGCGATCCACAGGACCCGTGGCTCCCCTGCGGCATTCGCGGCAGCTCCCGCAGCTGATCTGGAACGGCACGACGACCCGGTCGCCGACGCGGACAGTCGAGACATCGTCACCGACCGCGACCACCTCAGCCAGACCCTCGTGGCCGACGGCGTAACCGGGCGGCAACGGCGCCGAGCCCGCGCGCGGCGGCGACGTCGAGGTCGCAGCAAGCCACCGACCAGCGGCCTGACCAACGCATGTTCTGGCTCGGTGATGGCCGGATCTGGGCCCTCGCGCCAGGCGTATCGGCCGTTCGCCACGCATGTCAGCTGCCTCATCACTGCATTCTTGAGCGATCACTCAAGTAAAGTCAATGGCATGCCCCGTCGCGATCGCAGCCGCGCCGCGTTGATCGACGCCGCGGCCACCCTGTTCCGCCGTCAGGGCTACGCGGCGACCGGGCTCAACCAGATCCTCGACGACGCGGGTGTTCGGCCCGGCTCGCTGTATCACCACTTTCCGCAGGGCAAGCAGCAACTGGCCGCCGCGGCGGTGGACGGCGGTGGGGCCGCCATCGAAGGGCTGCTGCGCCGGCTACTGGCCAAAGACGTTCCGGTGGCAGACATCGTCGACCGGTGGGTCGACATCCACATCGCCGGCCTGACCGCGGACTGGCGGGACGGATGCCCGATCGAGCCGCTCGCCACCGAGTCGGTCCATGCCAGCCCGCTGGTCCGCGAGGCGTCGGCGCGTGTCTTCGACGGCTGGTGCAAAGCGATCGAGGAGCGACTGTGTGTCGACGGTTGGTCGTCGGCTGAAGCGAAAAGCGTTGCCGTTTCGGTGATCTCGTTGATCGAAGGGGCGCTGATCTTGTCCCGCGTCGCGGGCGATGTGGGCGCACTCAATGCTGCCAAACCGGCGGCTCGACGATTACTGAGCGGCTAGATCGCGGCGTCGGGAATCCTCCGCGTTCCGCAGCGAGATCGATCCTCTCGCGAGCATCTCGCCCGCCTAGAGTACGGATGTGCCCACCTTCGTCTTCAGGCTCCAGCCACCTCGCCCAACCTTCGCGCTCGACATGACCGAGGTGGAGCGCGACATCATGACCCGTCATGCCGCTCACTGGCAGTCGCTGGTCGACTCAGGGCAGATGGTGATATTCGGCCCTGTACTCGATGGGACTGGCTCCTGGGGGCTCGGCGTCGTGGAGGCCGACGACGAGGAACAGCTGCGCGCGTTCGCTGCGAACGACCCGGTCGTCACAACCGGGACTGGCCGGATCGAGATGGGCAAGCTGCTCGCTGGTTTCGTGCGGCCCGGCCCGACCATCGGATAGCGGTCCGACTGCTGCTGCGCCGCTAGACGTCCAAGCCGATGTCGAGCACGCGCACCGAATGGGTGAGCGCGCCGACGGCGAGATAGTCCACACCGGTCCCGGCGTACTCGGCGGCGGTGTCCAGCGAAAGCCCGCCGGACGACTCGAGTTTGGTCGCCGGAGACTGCACATCGCGGCGCTGTACCGCGATCTGGGTCTGCCAGACCGGGAAATTGTCGAGCAGCACCAATTCGGCGCCTTCGGCAAGCACGTCGTCGAGCTGCTCGAGCGAATCGACCTCGACCTCGCACGGCAGATCGGGCGCGGCTGCCCGCACCGCGCGCAGCGCCGCGACGACCGATCCCGCGGCGGCAACGTGGTTGTCCTTGATCAGCGCCGCATCACCCAACCCGAGGCGGTGGTTGACGCCGCCGCCGACGCGGACCGCGTACTTCTGCAACGTTCGCAGACCGGGCAGCGTCTTGCGGGTGTCACGGATCTGGGCCTTGGTGCCCTCCACTGCATCCACCCACGCCGCGGTGGCGGTGGCGATCCCGGACAGGTGACACACCAGGTTCAGCAGCGTTCGCTCGGCGGTCAACAGGCCCAGCGTCTGGGCCTCCACTGTCAGCAGCGGCCCGCCCGGTTGCAGCCGCGCGCCGTCGTCGACGCGGTCGAGCACGCGGTATCCGTCCGGACCGAGGACCGCGTCGAGCACCAACAGGGCGATGTCCACCCCGGCGATCACTCCGGCCTCGCGGGTGATCAGCGACGCTGTCGTCCTGGCACCGTCGGGGACCGTCGCGCGCGTCGTGATGTCGGGTCCGTAGCGCAGGTCCTCGTCGAGCGCGCGGCCGATCGTGGCGCGAGCCTCCGTGAGCTCGCCGCTGGAGAGGCTCATCAGCAGACCGCCGCCAGCGTCTCGACCTGGGCGCTGTAGTCAGCGGCCAGCCGGACCACCAGGCTGCGGGCCGGAGTCCCTGCCGCATCGCGGATATTCGGCCCGATGGTGGCAACCCCGACTCTCCTCGCGGGCCAGCGCGGCGCCGGCCAACGCGCGAGCTGTGGCGGTCAGTGCCGCGTCTTCGAGCCCGGCGCGGGTGACGACCGCCGCGAACGGCGCGGCCGACAGAGTGTCGATCAACCCGTGCAGGCCGTCGGCATCGCGAACCACCGATGCGTCGCGGCTCGTCGCCCGCTGCAGGTCGCTGCGGACCAGCGCCGCGCGACCGACGGGTTCCGCCGATCCCGCGTGCACCGGCCCGGCATCCGTCGCGTGTGCGGCCGCGGCCTTGCCAGCCCGTCCGCCGACCACCAGACCTTCCAGCAAGCTATTGGACGCCAGTCGGTTGGCGCCGTGCATTCCGGTGCGGGCGACCTCACCCGCGGCGAACAGCCCGGGCAGTTCGGTCTGGCCGTTCACGTCGGTCACCACCCCGCCGCAGCTGTAGTGCGCACCCGGAACCACCGGGATCGGCTGGGTGACCGGGTCGACGCCGGCGGCCCGGCAGGATGCGGTGACTGTCGGAAAGCGGCGCTTGAAATCGGCGATACCGCGGGCGTCGAGAAACACGCACGGCTCACCCGTGGCTCGCAGCCGGGCGTCGATAGCGCCTGCCACTACGTCGCGGGGGGCCAGATCGCCCATCGGGTGCACGCCTGCGGTCACCGAATTGCCTTGGCTGTCAATCAAAATTGCGCCCTCGCCACGGATCGCCTCGGTGACCAGAGGTCTCCGCTTTCCGGGCCCGCGCCCCGCGTGTCCGTCAAACAACATCGTCGGGTGGAACTGAATGAACTCGATGTCGCTCACCGCAACACCGGCCCACAACGCCAGCGCGATCCCGTCGCCGGTCGAGCCCTCGGGGTTGGTGGTCGCGCTGTAGAGATGGCCCAGCCCGCCGGTGGCCAGGATGACCGACGGCGCATGGAGGACACCGATCCCCTGCCGATTGGCGACCAGCACCCCGGTCACCGAACCCGCGTCGTGCAGCAGTTGCAGCGCGGTGTGTTTGGTGCGGATGTCCAGCGTGTCCGCCGCGTGATCGAGAGCACGTTGCACCTCCGCGCCGGTGGCATCGCCATTGGCATGCACGATGCGCCGCCGGGTGTGGCCGCCCTCGCGGCTCAGTGCCCAACCGCCCGAGGATGACTCGTCGAATCGTGCTCCGGCACTGACCAATTCGGTGACGGCGCGATAGCCATCGGCGACGATCGAGGTCACGGCTTCCGGGTCGCACAGCCCGGCACCCGCGGCGAGGGTGTCGGCGACGTGCGCGTCGACCGAGTCGTCGTTGTCCGGCAGCACCACGGCGATGCCGCCTTGCGCGTAATGCGTGGCCGTTCCACCGGGCTTGCGTCCGGCTTTGCTGAGTACGACGACCCGACGGCCGGCCCGGTGCGCGGCCAGCGCGGCGGCCAAACCGCCTACGCCGGTACCGATGACGACGACGTCGGCGCTCTCCTGCCAGGCCGGATGCGGGCTCATTCGCCGCCGCCGCCGGACTGGCCGATCGAGATCATCCGCTGCACGCTGTTGCGGGCGCGCGCTGCGGTCTGCGCGTCGACATGAACTTCGTCGGCACCCTCGACCAGGCAGCGCAGCAACGCCGCGGGGGTGATCATCTTCATGTACTTGCAGGAAGCGCGGTCGTTCACCGCGCGGAAGTCGACGTCCGGGGCGGCGTTGCGCAGCTGATACAACATCCCGATCTCGGTAGCTACCAGTACCTGCCGGGCCCGGGTCTCGCGGGCCGCGTCCAGCATCCCGCCGGTCGACAGGATTTTCACGCGGTCTTCCGGGAAGGCGCCCTCGCCGGCCAGATACAGCGCTGAGGTCGCGCAACCGCACTCGGGGTGGACGAACAAATCGGCATCCGGGTGCTTGCGCGCCTGCTCGGTAAGTTCTTCGCCGTTGATGCCGGCGTGCACGTGGCATTCGCCCGCCCACACGTGCACGTTGTCGCGGCCCGTCAGGCGGCGCACATGCGCGCCGAGGAACTGATCCGGACAGAACAGCACCTCACGGTCGGGGTCGATGGAGGCGACGACCTCGACGGCGTTGGACGAGGTGCAGCAGATGTCGGTGAGTGCCTTCACCGCGGCGGTGGTGTTGACGTAGGAGACGACGACCGCGCCGGGGTGCTCGTCCTTCCAGGCCTGCAGATCGTCGACGGTGATCGAGTCGGCCAGCGAGCAACCGGCGCGCTGATCCGGAATGAGCACGGTCTTATCGGGGCTGAGGATTTTCGCGGTCTCGGCCATGAAGTGGACGCCGCAGAACACGATGGTGTCTTCGGGCGCCTCGGCGGCGACCCGGGACAGCGCCAGCGAGTCGCCTACGTGATCGGCGATGTCCTGGATCGCGGGAAGCTGATAGTTGTGCGCCAGGATGGTGGCGTTGCGCATGTCGGCGAGCCGACGGATTTCGGCCGCCCATTGCTCGTCGGCCTCGATGCCCGCATAACCGTTGGGAGAGTTCGTGATTCCCGCGGCCAGATCGTGTGTCATGTCTTTTGCCAGCCCATTCGACAGCAGATCGGTGCGATTCACGACTGTCATAGTCGAAACCTTTCGCCACAACCCGGTTTTCGACTTACAATCGAAAACATGGCTAATGGTAGCACTGAGCACGAAGTGCTCGCTGTCGTGTTCCAGATTCGCGGCCTCGTAGCCGACCCCAAATCTGCGAAACCCGAGCTCAGCGTCCTGCTGTGGCAACGCGCCCAGGATCCCGAGCGCGGTGCGTGGTCGCTGCCCGGCGGACAGCTGCGCCACCACGAGGACATGATGACGTCGGTGCGGCGCCAACTGGCCGAGAAGGTCGACCTGCGCGAGGTCGCCCACCTCGAACAACTCGCGGTGTTCTCCGAGCCCGATCGACTGCCCGGCACCCGGACGATCGCGTCGACCTTCCTGGGACTGGTGCCCTCCCCCGCGATCCCCGAGCTCCCGCCCGATACCCGCTGGCATCCAGTCACCGCACTGCCGCGGATGGCGTTCGACCACGGAACGATGGTCGACCACGCCCGTACCCGACTGGTCGCCAAAATGTCCTACACGAATATCGGCTTCGCCCTGGCGCCAACCGAATTCGCGTTGTCGACGCTGCGCGACATCTACAGCGCCACGCTGGGCCATCAAGTCGACACCACCAACTTGCAGCGGGTGCTGGCCCGTCGGGGCGTGATCAGCCCGACCGGCACGGTCGCGCAGTCCGGACGCAGCGGTGGGCGGCCGGCCGCGTTGTACCGATTCGCCGATTCCCAGTTGCGCGTTACCGACGAATTTGCAGCGCTGCGACCACCAGGTTCGGCATAAAACACGTATTCCCCGGCGGGCCGACTGGATTCTTAAAGCGTTCTTAAGCAAGAATGCCCTGATGGACATTGGCAATCTGGCGACGGCAACCGGTGCAGAGTGGATCGGCGTCGCGCCTCACGAGGAATTGCAGGCGAAAGCGCGTCCTCAGCTGCCGTCCAGGGACCCGTTCTACGAGCCACCGCCCGGATACCAGCACGCCGCACCCGGCACTGTGCTGCGCTCGCGCGACGTAGAGCTCGCTTTCATGGGCCTGATTCCGCAGCAGGTGATGGCGACCCAGCTGCTGTACCGGAGCACCGACATGAACGGTCAGCCGGAGGCGACGGCGACGACGGTGATCGTGCCCGTAGATACCACTCCCGACCGGCCCTGCCCGATCTTGTCCTACCAGTGCGCCATCGACGCGGTGTCGTCCCGCTGTTTCCCGTCATACGCCCTCCGGCGACGCGCTCAGGCCGTGGGCTCGCTGGCCCAACTGGAATATCTCCTCATCGCCGCCGCCGTCGCGGAAGGCTGGGCGGTCTCGATACCGGACCACGAGGGCCGTAACGGCATGTGGGGCGCACCGTTCGAGCCCGGCTACTTCATTCTCGACGGCCTGAGGGCCGCGCTCAACGCCGAGCGTCTCGGATTGTCCGAGTCGGCGCCGGTGGCATTATGGGGCTACTCCGGTGGCGGCCTGGCGACCGCTTGGGCCGCGGAGCTGTGCGCCGACTATGCGCCCGAGCTCGAGATCGTCGGCGCGGTTCTTGGATCACCGGTCGGCGACCTCGGACATACGTTCCGCCGGCTCAACGGCAGCTATCTGTCGGGTCTACCGGCCATGGTGGTGGCCGCTCTGGTGCACATCTATCCGGATTTGAACCGGGTGATCGACGAGCACGTCAGCGAGGACGGTCGTGCCATTCTGCGGCGGCTGGAGAGCATGACAACCGTCGGGGCCGTCATCCGGATGATTAAGAAAGACATGGGTGATTACCTCGACCGGCCGCTGGAAGAGATCCTGACGATGCCGGAGGTGCAGGATGTCTTCGAGCGGATCAGGCTGGGCGCCAAGGTGCCCACACCACCGGTGCTGATCGTGCAGGCCGTGCACGACTACCTGATCGCCGTCGAGGACATCGACCGGTTGGCCGACGCCTACTCCGCCGGTGGTGCGGACGTCACCTATCACCGCGATGCGTTCAACGAGCACCTGCTGCTGCACCCGCTCTCGGCGCCGATGGCATTGCGTTGGCTGCAGGACCGCTTCGCCCGACGGCCTGTCACCGACCACCTGATCAGGACCAAATGGCCGACGATGTTCAACCCGAGCACCTACGTCGGAATGGCCAGGCTGGCCGTGATCGCGGCCAAAGTCATCACCGGCAAGTCGGTGCACCGCCGTCCGTTATAGCGTTGTCGCCGTAGCACTTTCGGCCTGCACGTATACCGTTTCGACGGGCGGGTAACCGCCGAGGTCGTCGCGGGAGGTGGCCGCGGCCGGCACCGCGTACACCAATGCGGCGGTCGCCGCGGGCAGCAGCAACGTGCAGGCTATCTGCAGCCACGAAGTGCCGAAGAAGACCGGCGCAGCCTCGGTGAAGTAGTGCAGCGGATGGTCATGACTCAGCGGCACGGTCGCGAAATCCACCGTGCCATAACGGATGTGGGCCAGTCGGACGCCGACGCCGATGGCGGCGGCCGCCGCCATCGCCATGCCGCTGCACAGCGCGACGACCATCCCCGGTCCACGATGCGCCTGCCACTGCCAGGCCAACACCGCCGCCACCGCGGCGACCACGTTGAGCAACCCGAGCATAAGGAAGGCGGAGACGAAGAAGTGATCGGATTCGCTGCCCAGGTAGTCGTGGAGTCGCTCACCGCTGCGAGTCAGCGCCAGGACGCCGTTGATCGGCGGGGCGAGCCAGGCCCACAGACCACCCACCAGCGCGCCCGCGGGCAGCAGCCCCACCGCGACAGTGACGGCTGCCCGCCGTCGGGTGACCCGCGGGACGCCGGACGTCTGCACTTCGGTCATCGGTGCGCCTCGAGCTCGGACGAATCCACCAGCCCGTGCCGCGAACACTTGGCCCACCATCCGTCGGGACGTACCTGCACCACCATTCGGCGGCCGCACTCGGCGCAGAACCGCGGCGGCTCCAGACCCAGCCGAGCCGCAGTCGGGATGGCGACGCCATCCGCAGCCGAATCGCCCGTGTAGACGTTGTAAGCCCCTGCCCCGACCGGTGCCGGCAGATCGCTGATCATCACCGTTTCGTTCTACAGGCTGGCGTTGAGCGCCTTGATCGGCATCTGCAAATCGTCGAGCAGCTCCAGATCGGCTTCGGCGGGACGGCCCAGCGTGGTCAGGTAGTTGCCGACGATCACCGCGTTGATGCCGCCCAGGATGCCTTGCTTGGCGCCCAGGTCACCCAGCGTGATCTCTCGCCCACCGGCGAACCGCAGCATGGTGCGGGGCAGGGCCAGCCGGAACGCGGCCACCGCCTTGAGCGCCTCGCTGGCCGGCAGGACGTCGAGATCCCCGAACGGTGTGCCTGGTCGCGGGTTGAGAAAGTTCAGCGGTACCTCGTCGGGATCCAGCTCGGCCAGGTTGGCGGCGAACTCCGCGCGCTGCTCGAGGGTCTCACCCATGCCGAGGATGCCGCCGCAGCAGACCTCCATACCGGCGTCGCGCACCATCGACAACGTCTCCCAGCGCTCTTCCCAGCTGTGGGTGGTGACGACATTGGGGAAGAAGGAGCGTGCGGTCTCCAGGTTGTGGTTGTAGCGGTGCACGCCCATCGCGGCCAACCGCTCCACCTGCTCGGCAGTCAGCATGCCCAGCGAACAGGCGATCTGGATGTCCACGGCGTCGCGGATGGCTTCGATGCCCGCGGCCACCTGGGCGAGCAGCCGCTCGTCGGGACCGCGCACCGCGGCGACGATGCAGAACTCGGTGGCGCCGGACTTCGCGGTCTGCTTGGCCGCCTCGACCAGGCTCGGAATGTCCAGCCATGCGCTGCGTACCGGCGAGGCGAACAGACCCGACTGTGAGCAGAAGTGACAATCCTCCGGGCAGCCGCCGGTTTTCAGGCTGATGATGCCCTCGACCTCGACCTCGGGGCCGCAGTGGGCCATCCGCACTTCGTGCGCCAGGGCCAGTAGCTCCTCGAGCCGGTCGTCGGGCAGCTGCAGCACTTCCAGCACCTGCTGCGGGCCCAGCCCTTCGCCGCGCTCCAGGACCTGCCGGCGCGCCACCGCAAGGATGTCGGTGCTGTCGGTGTCAGATGTTGGCCGAGTCGCCGCCTGAGTCACCAGCTACTCCTTAGTTGGATTGTCTTTGTCCTGTCCATCCGCGCGGGACGTAACTTTTCCCCGGCTTGACGCAATCAGCGTCGGACGGTGCCCAGGCTAGGCTAGCGGTGTGCACCTGCACAAACGTCATGTGGTCAGCTCGGCCGCCGCTGGGTATCCCTTCTCGGGGTGTAAGCGACCAACGGGAGCGGCCGAAAGTGACTAGTGCACATGTGGAGTACGGAGCCCATCACTGGCTGCTGCTCGCCGGGCCTGCCTTCTTACCGGCGGTGGTTGTCGTCGCCGTCGTGTTGTACGTCGCGATCAAAGACCGGCGAACACCCGCCGACGACGAAGATGATGCGCAAGCCCCAACCACCGATCCCGTCGACAAAAAACGCGACTGAAACACGCCGGTGGCAAATCCGTCGAAGTTTGAGCGTAAGACCCGCGGGCTACCTACTGTTGGGTAAGTTCAGCGCCCGGTTGTCGACGCGCGGGTCGGCGCAATTGGAAGGATCAAAGTGGATCTGACGCTTCTTGCAGCTGAGCCGCCGGCGCGCGGCGCAGGACTCAACCAGGTGATCGGATTGTCGATCGCCGCGATGATCATCGGCGCGGCGATGTTGTACGTCGGCTGGGCGCATCGCACGCACCGGATCACCTGGCTGACAAGCACTGCGGAATGGCTCGGGCAGAAGTTCGACCGCCCCTCCTGGGTCGCACTGCCCGTGCTGGTGTTCACCACCTCGATCATCTGCGCCCTGTTCGGGTTCATCTGGGACGTCAGCTGGCACATCGGCAACGGCCGCGACCCCGGACCACTGGCCAACCCGGCGCATTACTTCATCATCATCGGCCTGTTCGGCATCTTTGTGGCCGGTAGTTTGGCCGTGGTGCTGCCGTTCGACAAACCGGGGCCGGCTGCGCTGCGCATCACCCGCAATTGGCACGCGCCGGTCGGCGGGTTGTTGATGGCGGCCTGCGGCATGTACGCGATGATCGGCTTCCCGCTCGACGACGTCTGGCATCGCATCTTCGGCCAGGACGTGACGCTGTGGGGCCCAACACATCTGATGATGATCGGGGGCGCCAACTTCTCCTTGTTCGCGGTGCTCATGCTGGAGTACGAGGGCGCGCGATACCTGCAGGCAAAAGAGGGCGCCGACGGTGTGCTCGAGCGCAAAGACCGTCCCTTCGTCCGAATCGTGCGCTATCTGTCCTGCGGCGGACTGTTGATCGGAATGTCGGTCTACCAAATCGAATTCGATTTCGGTGTACCCCAGTTCCGGCTGGTCTTCCAGCCGATGCTGATCGCTGCGGCCGCCGCCATCGGAACCATCGTCGCGCGCATGACGCTGGGTCGCGGCGCAGCGATCATCGCCGCGCTGTTCGCGATCGCACTGCGCGGTGGCGTCGCGCTGATCGTCGGACCGATCTTGGGGGCCGCGATCAACTGGTTCCCGCTTTATCTGGGCCCGGCCCTGGTGGTCGAACTGGTTGCCCTCACTCCGCTGTTCCGCCGGCCGATCCTCTTCGGCGCTGTGTCAGGTCTTGGCATCGGCACGGTGGGCCTGTGGCTCGAATCGCTGTGGATCGGCAAGGTTTACCACTACCCATGGCCGGTCGACCTGTGGCGCGAGGCTCTGCCGACGGCGGTGCCGGTGGCCATCTTCGCGGGCGTGTGCGCTGCCCTGTTCGGCATGGTGCTGACCAGCCAGCGGCTGCCGGGCCGTGCCTTCGGCATCACCGCCGTGGCGCTCACGGTGCTCGTCATCGGCGGTACGGTCGCCAACGGCCTGCACATCAACGTCCCGAAGCAGGACACCGCGACCGTCAAGCTGACCGACCTGCCCAGTCCACCCGGACAGCGCTTGGCCTCGGCCGACATCCAGTTGCACCCGGCCGACATGGCCGGAGACCACCCGGATTGGGTCACGATTTTGGCCTGGCAGGGCAAGATGCAAAACCACCGCGGACTGTTCATCAACCGGCTGCAAAAAGTCGGTCCGGGTCACTACGTATCCACCGAACCCGTTCCGGTGTGGGGTGATTGGAAGACGCTGCTGCGTGTGCACGACGGCCGCGATCTCGCCGCGGTGCCGATCTGGGCGCCGGCCGACGCCGCCATCCCGGTGCCAGAGATTCCGGTGCTGACCAACGGGACGCGCAACTTCGCCTTCGAGGTGTCGATCTTGCAGCGCGAACGCGACCCCGGCGTCCCGGCATGGCTGTTCACCGCGGGCGGAATCGTGGTGCTGTTCTTGACCTTGACTGTCATCAGCGTGCTGACATGGGGCGCAGGCCGGATCAACGCGAAGGACACTGCGCCGCCGCAACCACAGGAACCGGCACTGGACCACTCGACCCCGAAGGCGGCATGAGGGCGGTCGCGCTGCGGTCGGCGGTCGCGTTCCTCGCGATAGTCGGGCCGACGGGGGCACTGGCGGGTTGCGGTAGCTCGTCGAAACCGGCTGTCGGCGCGGGGCTTTCGGTCGATGTGACCATTGCGCACGGACAGGTGACGCCGACCAATGCGACCTTGCAGGCAACCGTGCGACAGCCGATCACGCTGCACGTCACCAGCGATGTCGCCGACGAGCTGCATGTGCATTCGGTGCCCGATCACAGGTTCGAAGTAGCCGCGACCGCGAACCAGACATTCCAGTTCAGCGTCGACGTTCCAGGCAGTGTCGACGTCGAGTTGCATCATCTCGACAAGACCGTCGCCACCATCCACGTCAACCCGTGACCCGCCGGCGACGATAGACAGGTCAGTGCGATCTGGAAAGTGCGAGAGGAGCGGCGTAATTGACTGAGGCCATTCTCGCGCACGGCCTCGGCGGGTCCAGCGATCTTCCCGTGCCGTATGCCTTTTCGGTCGTCGGCGCGGCGTGGGCGTTGACGTTCACGTTTGCTCTCGTCGCGTTCGCGTGGAAGCGGCCACGATTCGATCCGGACAATCCCGCTCACCCGCTACCGGCGGCGGTGACGGCCTTCGTGGACTCACCCGTCACCCGAGGCATCGCTGCGGCCGCGGTGCTGGCGTTCACGGGGTGGGTATTGGCGGCCGGGCTGTTGGGGCCGCAGACGCAGGGCAACGCGCTCCTCAGTGTGTTCTATGTGTTGTTGTGGGTTGGGCTGGTGCCGGTTTCGCTGCTGGCCGGACCGGTATGGCGGGTCATCTCGCCGGTGCGGACCGTGTACCTGGTGCTGCAGCGCATCACACCGCAACGCCTGGCCCGGTCGCGGTTCTCCTACCCGGATTCCTGGGGGTACTGGCCGGCTGCAGTGGGTTTGTTCGCGTTCGTCTGGCTGGAACTGGCCAGCCCCAACCCGGCCGCGCTGAGCTGGGTCAAGATCTGGTTGCTGGTCTACGCCCTGATTCTGTTGGTCGGGGCGTGGTTGTGCGGACAGCGCTGGCTCGCCCGAGCGGACCCGTTCGGCGTTTACAGCATGGCGGTTTCTCGGCTCTCTCCGTTCCGCCGCGACCCGACGACCCGAAGGATCGCAGTCGGCAACCCGTTCGACCATCTGCTGTCGCTGCCGATTCGACCCGGCGTCGTCGCAGTGTTGGCGGTGTTGCTCGGCTCCACCGCATTCGACAGCTTCTCGTCGTCGGCCACCTGGCGTAACTTCGCCGATGGCCTCGCCCGCACTGTGCACGCTGTGCCAGTGGCAGTTTCGACCTCCGTATTGCGCACCGCGGGGTTGCTGGTATTCGCCGCAGTGGTGGCGACGACCTTCTCCTTGGCTGCGCGTGCCACCGGCGGTCTCGACCGTGAGCGGCGCCGCGCGCTGCCGGGTCAGTTGGCGCACTCGCTGATCCCGATCGTGGTGGGCTATATCTTCGCGCACTACCTGTCGTATCTGGTCGAGCGTGGACAGCAGGCGGTTTTGGCTTTGGCCGACCCGCTCGGTAGAGGCTGGAATCTGCTCGGGCTCGGCCATTTACACGTCGCCTACCTGCTGTCGATGCATCCGACGGTGCTGGCCGTGGTCAAGGTGACGTCTGTGGTGACCGGGCACATCGTCGCGGTGATCGCGGCCCATGACAAGGCGCTGCGGCTGCTGCCATCGGGCCATCAGCTCACCGGCCAGCTCACCATGATGCTGGTCATGGTCGGTTACACGTTCACCGGTCTGTATCTGCTTTTCAGCGCCTAGACGCTATTCCAGTACGTCGTCGTGCAATTCGGCGAACAGCTCGGCGTTGCGGCTGTAGTCGACGGGCACGTCGATGATCGTCACTCCCGGCTCGGTCAGCGAGCGAGTGAACGCCTGCTCGAACTCGCTGAGGCTGCTGACCCGAATACCGTTGGCGCCGAATGCCGCCGCGTAATGCGTGATGTCGTAGTCGCCCAGCTGGACCCCCGAAACCCGGCCGTATTTCAGCTCCTCCTGAAAGGCGACCATGTTGTAGGTGTTGTCACGCATGATGACGTGGGTGAAATTCAGGCCCAATCGGGTCGCCGTCTCCAATTCCTGCGCGCTGAAGAGGAATCCACCGTCGCCGGATACCGACACGATCGGGGTGTCTGGTCGAACCAGTGCGGCGGCAATCGCCCACGGCAGCGCCACGCCGAGCGTCTGCTGGCCATCGGAGAACAACAGCCGCCGCGGCTGATAAACCCGGAAGTGCCGCGCCATGTAGATGTAATGCGATCCCACATCACAGGAAACCGTGGCGTCGTCGCCAAGCAGATCCCGCAACTTCAGGACGACGGCGGCAGGATTGACGCCGATCTCGGTCTGCGGTCGGAGGCGGGCCTCGTCGTCGATGCTCAACAGCGCCGCACGCTGCTCGGCGATGCGTTGGCGCACAGCGCCGTCCAGTTGGAGGCCGGTCAGCGCCCGGGTCAACTCAGACAAGGTCGCAGCGATGTCGCCACGCAATTCGAGCGTGGGCTGATAGTGGTTGTCGATGTCGGCGGGCATCTCGTCGAGGTGGATCAGGGTGCGAGCCGGATCCGCATTCCACAGCCGCGGATCGTATTCGACCGGATCGAAGCCGACTGTCACCAGAACATCGGCGTGGCCGATGACGATGTCGCCGGGTTGGTTGCGGAACAGCCCGACGCGTCCGACGAAGTGATCCTCGAGTTCACGGGAGACGGCGCCGGCCGCCTGGAATGTCTCGACGACCGGCAACTCGGTGACGGCGAGGAGTTCACGTAGCGCCGCGCATGGCGCGGGCTCCCCCACTCGGATGCCGACAAACAATGCCGGGCGCTGTGCCGCCCGAATAAGTTTGACGGCCTGGGCAATTCGATCGGCTGGGGCGGGACCCAACGCCGGGACCGGGTTCGGCTCGACGATCGCCGCCGACGTCAGGGCCGTCAACACGTCTGCGGGCAGCACGACGGCGGCGGCTCCGCGCGGCTGGGTGAGCGCGCTGCGGATGGCGTTGGCGATGGCTTCGGGCACGTTGTCGGGATCGTCGACCTCGCCGGTGTATTTCGTGAACGGCTTCAGTGCCGCAACGGCGTCCATTGATTGGTGGGTCCGCTTGAGCCGGTCGGACCGCTGCACCGCGCCGCAGATCGCGACCATCGGGTCCTGCTCAGTGGTGGCGGTGATCAGTCCGGTTGCCAGGTTGGTGGTGCCCGGCCCCGATGTCACCAAGGCGACTCCCGGCGTGCCGGTGAGCCGGCCGACGGCGGCGGCCATGAACGCCGCGTTCTGCTCATGACGGCAGACGATCAACCTGGGGCCGCCGTCGGCCAGCGCGTCGTAGACGGCGTCGATCTTGGCGCCTGGTACACCGAAGATGTATTGGATGCCGTAGGCGGTCAGTGTCTCGACCACGCGCTGGGCTGATCGCACCTCGTTGCTGCTCAGTTCACTACCCTTCGGTGCGACGGATCTGGGTGTCCATGTCGGGCCGGTTTAGTTCGGCGGCAAGGAATTCCGGCGTGCGTGGCAGGCTCAAATGGAGATCGGAGCGCACGCTGATGTCGACACGGCCTTCGTTGAACCGGTAGTCAAGGGCGTGTCCGCCGTGGCGCCGTTCGGCGTCGACGAAATGCGAGTGATACCCGGCCACCGAGACGCCCTGCTCGTAGTCGGGCATCCGGAAGCCGGCCAACGTTCCGGTGACGTCGCGGAAGGTGACTTCCTGCTGGTCCTGGGTGGCTTCCGTGAACGGCGGGTAGGGGCGGTGCTGCTCGGTGACTGTGCGAGTGCGGATCACGCCGAAGTCGCCGCTGACCCGAACGGCGACAATCAAGTTGGCGCTCGGCAGCGACTCGTCGATCCGCGCTTTGAGCCCGGCACGGTCGACCGGCTCAGACACCTCGAACGAGTGGTCCGCCTCGAACCAGGTGACGACCGCGAAAGGCGTGCGCTGATCCGGCTCGGCGGGCTTCGCGCTGCCGTCGCCGCGCAGTTGATAGCAGACCCCGTCGAGCACCAGCATCTCGCCGTCCAGACCATTGAAGGTGCCCAGGCCGAAGTCGCCGTGCTGCAACAGCTCTCGGATGGTGACGTCGCCGTCGTAAACGCCGTCGAGCAACGCGCCCATCGTCGAGGTCTGGAAGACCTCGCTGCCATGACGATGCGCGACCAGCGCGTGTAACCAGCCCCGCAGCCGACTTGCGGCGGACTCGGCCGGATCGAACACCATCGGGAGATTCTTTCGTCCATAGGTTGTGTCGTCAACGCGGCATCGGACCCTGCTTGGTCTTTTGCCATCGAGGTGGTGAAGGCTGGGAGCATCGCGGCATCAGGAGTCAAAGGAGACTGTTATGGCGAAAGTATTGCTCGTCCTCTATCCGGACCCGGTGACGGGCTATCCCCCGGTCTACGCGCGCGACAGCATCCCGGTGTTGGACAACTACCCGGGCGGTCAGACATTGCCGACGCCCTCAGCGATCGATTTCACGCCAGGGCAGTTGCTGGGCTGCGTATCCGGCGAGCTGGGCCTGCGCGCCTTCCTGGAAAACAGCGGGCACGAGTTATCGTGACGTCGGACAAGGACGGCCCGGACTCGGAATTCGAACGCCAGCTGCTCGACGCCGATGTGGTCATCTCTCAACCATTTTGGCCGGCATACTTGACCGCCGAACGGATCGCCAAAGCGAAGGACCTCAAGCTGGCATTGACCGCGGGCATCGGTTCAGACCACGTCGATCTCGATGCTGCGATTGCCCGCGGGTTGACCGTCGCCGAGGTCACGTTCTGTAACAGCATCAGCGTCGCCGAGCACGCGGTCATGCAGATCCTGGCGTTGGTGCGCAACTTCGTGCCGTCCCATCAATGGGTGGTCGACGGCGGCTGGAACATCGCCGACTGCGTCGAGCGCGCCTACGACGTCGAAGGCATGGACGTAGGCGTGATCGCCGCCGGCGCATCGGTTTGGCCACCCTGCGCCGGCTG
>CAVVSN010000020.1:0-34314 GCA_963750885.1 uncultured Actinomycetota bacterium | reverse complement strand
TGGGCGGAGATGACGCCGCCTGGCCAGGCTCGCTGCTGAGCGCCATTTGGCTGCCCCTTTCCCTCTATGTGATCAACCTTGTCCGTGACGCTAACCGCGGGCACCGACAAGTTTTTACCGCTCGCGGCCCGCGGGCGGTATCGTCCGGCGCCGACGCGCCGCCGCGGAGTCCGGGTCATGTCGGTGGGACTGGCTAACGTCGCCGCCATGGGCGCGCCCGGTGCGGAGCAGTTGAGCCTCCCGATCTGGACGGGGCTACCGAAATATTGCTGCGTGAAACGACTTTCGTGGTTGTCGACCTGGAGACCACCGGCGGCCGGATGAATGGCCGCGACGGCAAGGTCGCCGACGCCATCACCGAGATCGGCGCGGTGAAAGTCCGCGCCGGCGTAGTGCTGGGCGAGTTCGCCACCCTGGTCGACCCGCAGCGCAGTATTCCGCCGCAGATCGTTCAGCTGACCGGCATCACCACGGCCATGGTGTGCGATGCGCCGACCATCGCCGGGGTGCTGCCGATGTTTCTGGAGTTCGCCCGGGGCGCGGTGCTGGTCGCCCACAACGCCCGGTTCGACATGGGATTCCTGCGGGCTGCCGCCGATCAGTGCGGTATCCGGTGGGTCGGCCGCAGACGCTGTGCACCGTCCAGTTGGCCCGCCGCGTGCTCAGCCGCGAAGAGGCGCCCAGCGTGCGACTGGCAGCGCTGGCGCAGCTGTTCGCGGTCGCCAGCCAGCCGACCCACCGGGCGCTCGACGACGCGCGGGCCACCGTCGAGGTGCTGCACGCGCTGATCGAACGGGTCGGCAACCAGGGCGTGCACAGCTACGCCGAGTTGCGGTCCTATCTGCCCAACGTGCCGCCGGCACACCGCCGCAAGCAGGTTTCGCCGAGGGCATGCCGCGGCGACCCGGGATCTACCTGTTCCACGGACCAGCCGACGAAGTGCTCTACGTCGGCACGGCAATTAACTTGCGGCGCAGGGTAAACCAGTATTTTAACGGCTCGGATCAGCGCACCCGGATGAAAGAGATGGTCGCGCTGGCCACCAGGGTCGAGCACGTCGAATGCGCGCACGCACTCGAGGCCGGCGTCCGGGAATTGCGGATGCTGAGCGCCCACGCCCCGCCCTACAACCGCCGCTCGAAATTCCCGCAGCGCTGGTGGTGGCTGGTGCTGAGCGAGGAAGCTTTCCCGCGATTCTCGGTGGTGCGCACCCCACGCCATGACCGGGCAGTCGGCCCCTTCCGGTCGCGCGCCGACGCCGTCGACACCGCGGACCTGCTGGCCCGCTTCACCGGTGTGCGCACCTGCACCAAGCGGCTGGCCCGTTCGGCGCTCCACGGGCCGGCCTGCCCGCTGCACGAGGTGTCGCCGTGTCCCGCCGCCCGCGACGTCACAGCGGAGCAGTACGCGCCCGGCGGCCGGTCGCCGCCGCGCTGATCGACGGCCTGGAGAACTCGGCGCTGACGGCGGCCGCACGGCGGATCGCCGAGCTCGCCGGGCGGCAGCGCTAAGAGAGCGCGGCCCGGTTGCGCGATCACACCGTCGACGCCGTGCGAGGTGCTGTGGCGCGGACAGCGCCTGCGAGCCCTGGCCGCGCTGCCCGGATTGGTGGCCGCCGCCCCGGACGGTGCGGGCGGCTGGCAACTCGCGGTCGTCCGGCACGGTCAGCTCGCGGCGGCCGGCACCGCCCGCCGCGGCGTCCCGCCGATGCCCGTCGTCGAGGCCATCGCAGCCGGGGCGCAGGTGATCCTGCCGCAGCCCGCGCCGCTGGGCGGCGCGCTGGTCGAGGAGACGGCGCTGATCGCGCGCTGGCTGACGGCCCCCGGCGTGCGGATCGTTCAGGACCAGCGGCGAGCAGGGTTGGTGCTCGCCGGTGCGCTCGGCGGGCCCGTGGGCCGAGTAGGCCGCGGCGGCCCGATCGGCGCGGGTGGCCGCCGAACAGGCCGTCACCAGCCGCGACTCAGAGCTGCTGACCGAACCGCACCCAACGCGCGAGCAGTTTTTCGGCCGCGCCGCTGTCGATCGCCTCGACGGCACGGCCCAGCCCGTCCTCCCACGCCGGCAACCACTCGGCGCGGCTGGATAGCCCGGCATGCGCCACGATCGCGCCCGCGGCGTTGAGGACGACGGCGTCGCGCACCGGGCCTTTGACCCCGGCCAGCACCGAGCGGGCCTCCTCGGCATTGGCCGTCGCGTCGCCGCCCAACAGCTCGTCGAGGTCGGCGCGCGCGAACCCGAACCCGGCCGGGTCGAATTTCAGCTTGTCCACCGTTCCGGCCTGCACCCGCCAGATGGTGCTCGTCGTGGTGGTGGTCAGCTCGTCGAGGCCGTCGTCGCCGTGTACCACCAGCACGCTGGATTGGCGCGCGGCGAAAACCCCCGCCATCACTTCGGCCAGGTCGGCGAACGCGCAGCCGATCAATCCGGCTCGCGGCCTACCCGGATTGGTAAGTGGCCCAAGCAAATTGAAGACGGTCGGTACCCCTATCTCCCGCCGTACCGCTGAGGCGTGTCGATAGGACGGGTGAAACTGCGGGGCGAAGCAGAATCCGATTCCGACCTCGGCGACGCTGCGCGCGACGTCGTCGGGTTCCAGGTCGATGCGCACGCCGAGCGCTTCCAACGTGTCCGCCCCGCCGGCCAGCGACGAGGCAGCGCGGTTGCCGTGCTTGACCACCGGAACGCCGCTGGCGGCCACCACGATCGCCGCCATCGTGGACAAGTTGACCGTGTTGACGCCGTCGCCTCCGGTACCGACCACGTCGACGGTGTCGTTACCGATCGTCTCGGTGGGCAGCCGACGGGCGTGCTGCAGCATCACGTCGGCCAGCTCGGCCACCTCTGCTGAGGTCGGCGCTTTCATCTTCATCGCGACGGCGAAGGCCGCGAGCTGAGCCGGCGTCGCCGCGCCGGTCATGATCTGTTCCATCGCCCAGCCGGCCTGCCCGCGCGGCAGGTCTTTTCGCCCGGTCAGATATGTCAGGACTTGCGGCCACGACGGCGACCTTTCCGAGGGCCGCTCAGCGGGCCCGGACGATGACGTCGCCACGCCCCAAATGGTCCCACGATGGCCGGTCGACCGGCCCAACCGGGCGCGGGAGCGCGGGTGGCGGGTCGCCCGTGTGAATTTCGTGCTCCAATTGCCGCCCCGGGTAGAGGTCGACAACTACAAAGCGTCATACTTGCGGATGTGACGAGTGCGGTAGGGACCTCGGGTACAGCAATCACGGCGCGCGTACATTCGCTCAACCGCCCCAACATGGTCAGTGTCGGCACCATAGTGTGGCTTTCCAGCGAGTTGATGTTCTTTGCTGGACTGTTCGCGTTCTACTTCACGGCACGGGCGCAGGCGGCCGGTAACTGGCCGCCCCCGCCGACGGAGTTGAACCTGTACCAGGCGGTGCCGGTGACACTGGTGCTGATCGCGTCGTCGTTTACCTGCCAGATGGGGGTGTTCGCGGCTGAGCGCGGCGATGTCTTCGGCCTGCGCCGCTGGTACTTGCTGACCTTCGGGATGGGACTGTTCTTCGTGCTCGGGCAGGCCTACGAGTACAACCACCTGGTGAGCCACGGGACAACCATCGCCGGCAGCGCGTACGGCAGCGTGTTCTACCTGGCCACCGGGTTCCACGGGTTGCACGTCATCGGCGGTCTGATCGCCTTCATCTTCCTGTTGGCCCGCACCACGATGAGCAAGTTCACCCCCGCGCAAGCCACCGCGTCGATCGTCGTCTCCTACTACTGGCACTTCGTCGACATCGTCTGGATCGCGCTGTTCGCCACGATCTATTTCATCCGATGACGATGACCAGCAGGCTCAAGAACAGGAGTGCTCGGTTGAAGAAACTGGGGTTGGACCGATCACTGAGCGACCGGGCGCGCCGCCGCCTCCGTCGCCGGTTCTCGGCAGGACTGCTGCTGGTGTTGGCCCTCGTGGTCGCCGGCGGACTTGCCGCCGTCTTGACCCCCAGTCCGCAGGTCGCCGTCGCCGACGAGTCGTCTTCGGCGCTGTTACGAACCGGCAAGCAGCTTTTCGACACTTCGTGCATCACCTGCCACGGCGCCAACCTGCAGGGTGTCCCGGACCGCGGGCCCAGCCTGATCGGTGTGGGCGAGGCCGCGGTCTACTTCCAGGTGGGCACCGGCCGGATGCCCGCGATGCGTGGTGAGGCCCAGGCACACCGCAAGGACCCCATCTTCGATGAATCACAGGTCGACGCGCTCGGTGCCTATGTGCAGGCCAACGGCGGCGGGCCGGTCGTGGAGCGCAATGCCGACGGCAGCATCGAGATGAAGTCGCTGCGCGGCGACGACCTGGGCCGCGGTGGCGACCTTTTCCGGCTCAACTGCGCGTCGTGTCACAACTTCACCGGCAAGGGCGGCGCGCTGTCCTCCGGCAAGTTCGCCCCCGATCTGGAGCCGGCCAACGAGCAGCAGATTCTCGCCGCGATGCGCACGGGTCCGCAGAACATGCCGAAGTTCTCCGACCGTCAGCTCTCGTTCGACGCCAAGAAGGACATCATCGCGTACGTGAAAAACGCGACCCAGGTTCGCAGTCAGGGCGGCAACGGTCTGGGCGGCTTCGGCCCTGCACCCGAGGGCATGGCGGCGTGGATCGTCGGGATGGTCGCGGTCATCGCCGGGGCGCTGTGGATTGGGGCACGATCGTGACGCGCGCCGCGACGATAGACGGAGCAGCGCGATCCGGACGGGGTAGGAGGAGCGGCGCCCGATGACAAACGACAGTGGACAGCCCACCGAGGCTGAACTGAACGCCATGTCGCGCGAGGAACTCGTCGAACTCGGCGGCCGCCTCGACGGCGTGACGACCGTTTTCAAGGAGCCGCGCTGGCCGGTCGCGGGTACCAAGGCCGAGAAGCGCGCCGAGCGTTCGGTGGCGGCGTGGCTTTTGCTGGGCGGGCTGTTGGGATTGGCTCTGCTGCTGGTCTTCTTGTTCTGGCCGTGGGAGTACCAGCCGGAGGGTGCGGCCGGGAACCTGGCGTACTCGTTGGCCACCCCGCTGTACGGCCTGACGTTCGGCGGGTCCGTTCTGTGCATTGCCGTCGGTGCGGTGCTTTTCCAGAAAAAGTTCATCCCCGAAGAGATTTCGATCCAGGATCGCCACTACGGCGACGGCGGGTCGGATGAGATCGACCGCAAGACGGTCACGGCCAACCTGACCGACGCGTTGGAAGGCTCGACGATTCGGCGGCGGAAACTGATCGGCCTGTCGCTGGGCGCGGGCCTCGGTGCGTTCGGGCTCGGCACATTGGTGGCGTTTGCCGGTGGCCTGATCAAGAATCCGTGGAAGCCGGTCATCGAGACCGCCGACGGCAAGAAAGCCGTGCTGTGGACCTCGGGTTGGACGCCGCGTTTTCACGGCGAGACCATCTTCCTGGCCCGGGCCACCGGCGAGGGCAGGGGCGCGCCGTTTATCAAGATGCGCCCCGAGGACCTCGACGCCGGCGGCATGGAGACCGTGTTTCCGTGGCGCGAGTCCGACGGTGACGGCACCACGGTGGAGTCGCACGAAAAGTTGACGTTGATCTTGTCCGCCGTCCGCAATCCGGTGATGTTGATCCGCATCAAGGCCGCCGACCTGTCCAAGGTGGTCAAGCGAAAAGGCCAGGAGAGCTTCAACTTCGGTGAGCTGTTCGCCTACACGAAGGTGTGCTCGCACCTGGGCTGCCCCGCGTCGCTGTATGAGCAGCAGGACTACCGCATCCTCTGCCCGTGCCACCAGTCGCAGTTCGACGCCTTGCATTACGCCAAGCCGATTTTCGGTCCGGCTGCGCGCGCATTGGCTCAACTGCCGATAACTATTGACGCCGATGGGTACTTAGTAGCCAACGGTGACTTCATCGAACCTGTAGGACCGGCGTTTTGGGAGCGCACAACATGAGTCCAAAATTGAGTCCCCCCAGCATCGGCGACGTGTTAGCGGGCCAGGGCAACGCTGTCGACTCGCGTTACCACCTGTCCGCCGCCACGCGTCGGCAGCTGAACAAGGTCTTCCCGACGCACTGGTCGTTCCTGCTCGGCGAGATCGCGATGTACAGCTTCATCGTGCTGCTGCTCACGGGCGTGTACCTGACGCTGTTCTTCGACCCCTCCATGCAGGACGTGACCTACAACGGCGTCTACCAGCCGCTGCGCGGTGTGGAGATGTCCAAGGCGTTCGCGTCGGCTCTCGACATCAGCTTCGAGGTGCGCGGCGGGTTGTTCGTCCGCCAGGTCCACCACTGGGCCGCCCTGCTCTTCGCGGCGTCGATCATGGTGCACCTGGCCCGCGTCTTTTTCACCGGCGCGTTCCGCCGGCCTCGCGAGGCCAACTGGGTGATCGGTTCGTTGCTGCTGATCCTGTCCATGTTCGAGGGGTATTTTGGCTACTCGCTGCCCGATGACCTGCTGTCCGGCATCGGCCTGCGCGCCGCACTCTCGTCCATCACCTTGGGAATGCCGGTGGTCGGCACCTGGCTGCACTGGGCGCTGTTCGGCGGCGACTTCCCCTGTGGCGGTGCAGGAAACGACTGCACGGCGGCGGGCTACATCGTTCCGCGGATGTACGGCCTGCACATCCTGCTGCTGCCGGGCATCATTTTGGCGTTGATCGGCGCACACCTCGCCTTCGTCTGGTTCCAGAAGCACACACAGTTCCCCGGGCCCGGCCGCACCGAGACCAATGTCGTCGGCGTGCGCGTGATGCCGGTGTTCGCCGTCAAATCCGGCGCCTTCTTCGCGTTCACGACCGGTGTGCTCGGCCTGATGGGCGGCTTGCTGCAGATCAACCCGATCTGGAATTTGGGGCCCTACAAGCCATCTCAGGTCTCGGCGGGCTCGCAACCGGACTTTTACATGATGTGGCCCGACGGCCTGGCCCGCCTGTGGCCTGCCTGGGAGTTCTATTTCTTCCACCACACCATTCCCGCGACGGTCGCGGTCGGGACGCTCATGCTGGGGATCTTCGCCCTGCTGATCATCTATCCGTTCCTGGAGAAGCGGTTCAGCGGCGACCGGGCCCACCACAACCTGTTGCAGCGTCCGCGCGACGTACCGGTGCGGACATCGATCGGCGCTATGGCGATCGCGTTCTACATGGTGCTGACTTATTCGTCGATCAACGACATCATCGCGTACAAGTTCAACATCTCGCTGAACGCGACGACCTGGATGGGGCGCATCGGCATGATCGTGCTGCCGCCGCTCGTCTACTTCATCACCTACCGCTGGTGTGTCGCACTGCAACGCAGCGACCGGGCTGTTCTCGAGCACGGTGTGGAGACCGGCATCATCAAACGTCTGCCGCATGGCGCGTACATCGAGCTACACCAGCCGCTGGGCCCTGTGGACGACCACGGCCACCCGATTCCGCTGGCATACCAGGGCGCTCCGGTGCCGGTGAAGATGAACAAGCTCGGCTCCGGTGGCTCCCCCGGCTCCGGCAGCTTCCTTTACGCCGACCCGCTCTCCGAGGACGCCGCTCTCAGCGAAGCTCACCACGCCGCCGAGTCGCGCGCGCTCACCGCGCTGCGGGAGCACCAAGGCGGCAGCAACGGCAACGGCCGCAACGGCAGCAACGGCAGCGGCTCAACGAACGGCCATCACTGAGCGTCTGACCTGGCAACGTCTTTGGCGACAGAGCCGTTCGGGCGGGAGTCAGTTCTGTGACGCGACGGCGACCAGCCGATTCAGGCGGCGAGCCGGCTGCGCAACTGGCGTACCTGGTGCCACGGCACCAGCGGCATGACCAAGGTGATGGCGCCGGCGATCGCGTAGCCGGTCAATGAGAAGCCATCGTGGCCGATGGCCATCGCGTACGTCGCCGTGGCTACCGCAAGCAGAGCCCCGCCCATAGCCCCCATCAGGGTGGCAGTACCGCGGAGCCAGAAACGATTTACCTCTGCGTCCGCCAGCGCCGGCCGTTGCGAGGTGATCCGCTCGGTGGCGCCGTGCGGCGCTCCTGCCGCCGGTCCAGTCCTGATCGAGCGTGCACTCACCGTCCGGGCCGGCGAGCCCGCCGACCGGGCCACCGGTGCATCCCGGGTGATCCGGCGGGCACGCAGCAGCATCGGGATCGCCGCCAGGATGATCAGCGCGGAGATGATGATGATCGCGTAGAGCACCGAGGAGGTATGCGGGTTGCCCTTGGCGGCGTGAAACCCCCGGCCAAGATCCATCAGCGCGACGAGCGCCGCAACGCTCATCCCGACCAGAGCCAGCCACACGACGGCGCACGTGCCGACCAGGATGCGGTCCGTCGTGGTTGGCGTGACTTTGCCACGCCCGCCCCAGGCTTGCGAATTCCTGTCGATCATCAGCAGTTGACCTGAGGTTGATTGTTCTCGTTGGCTGACAACACCGTTCCGTCGCTCGCAGTGACCTTGCAGTTGAGCTTGCTCAATCGCAGCAGGCTGGACGCCTCGATTGAGCCGACGTCCGACGCCGAAATCGGTGTAAGCGTAATCGTCCACGGGATATAGACGTTGGACAACGTCCGCCGCATCCCCGATGCGTCCGTGTAGGTGATGGTGATCTGGTCGAACGGCGCCTTGGTGCCGGTCACCGAGTAGGTGTACTGCTTGGGCCCGGCCGGAGCCGGCGGCGGGGCAGGCGCCGGCGGGGCGGGAGCGGGCGCAGGCGCGGGTGCGGGTGCCGGCGCGGGTGCGGGCGCAGGAGCCGGTGGTGGTGGTGGTTCGGGGGACGGCGGCGGTGGTGGTGGGGGTGCCTCGCTGGACGACGGTGGAGGTGGCGCATGCGTCGTCGTCGTCACGATGATCTCGTCCTGAATCGGCGGTGTCGACGTCGTCGGCGGCGCGGTGTCGGGCGTGGCCAGCTTCGTGGTGTCGGTCCGCGCAAACAGCAGCGACACCGAGACGACCAGGGCTATCGCCGCGACGATCGCGGCGACACCGACGATCCACGGCCAGCGCGCAGTCTTCTCCCCCTCGTCCGCAGGAGTGGCTTCGTCGTAGCTGTCGTAGTCGTACAGATCAAGATTCGCGGGTACATACGGTCCGCTGCTGATGTGTTCAGACTCGGGAGCCGAGTAGGCCCGCGAGTAGACATCGGTCTGTCCGGTCTGGCTGTCGGCGCCGGATTCCGCCGCGCCCGCGCCGAAATCACCGTCGCCACCGCCGAATCCGCCGTCGCCTTGACCGGCCTCGACGCCGGGTTCCAGTTCTTCGGACTCCGGTCCTGGTGGATTCGGCCCGCTCATGATCGTCTGTCCTGTTCGACTACTTCGTCGGAGTACGCCGCACCACCACTGAGTTGGTGGGCGCGCGCTCCGATGTTGCTCAATGTGCCTCGGAAAACCCTACCCAACCGGATGTCGCGCGACATTCTGGGCGACCCGATCACAGATCAACTGACGCCCGGATTGTGACCTTTGGCGACGGCGGCTAGTGCTTCTCTGGACCGACGTAGTACTCGAAGACCAACCCTGCCGCCGAACTCAGGATGAAGACGACACCGGCGCCGATCAACCATGGCAGCCACAAAGCGATGCCAACCGCCGTCACCGAACCGGACAGTGCGATCAGGATCGGCCACCAGCTGTGCGGACTGAAAAAACCCAATTCCCCTGCCCCGTCGCTGATCTCAGCACCCTCGTAGTCCTCGGGACGGGTGTCGAGCCGGCGGGCGACGAACCGGAAGAAGGTGGCGATGATCACCGCCAGCCCGCTGGTCAGCGCCAAGGCGGTAGTGCCGGCCCACTCGATCCCGCCGGTGGCATACAGGCTGGTCAGCACCCCGTAGAGGACAGTGCAGAAGATGAAGAACGCCGCGATGAACTCGAACAACCTGGCTTCGATGTGCATGGGGTATCCCTACTTACTCGCCTGCGGCGCCATCTCGCCACGGCGGGTGTCGAACGGGTGGGTGGTGACCGCGACGGGTGACTGCGCAATGGCCTGCAACGACTGGGCGTTGGTCTTCCCGGCGATCCGCTGCTGCAGGTAGGCCTTGAAGTCGTTGGGCTGGACCACCCGGACCTCAAAGTTCATCATCGAGTGATAGGTGCCGCACATTTCCGTGCAGCGACCTACGAACGCGCCGGTCCGCTCGATCTTGGCCACTTGGAAGACGTTGACCGAGTGGTTGGCCGCCGGGTCGGGCATCACGTCGCGCTTGAACAGAAACTCCGGCACCCAGAAACCGTGGATCACGTCGGCGGAAGCCAGCGTGAACTCGATCCGCTTGCCGGCGGGCAGGACCAGCACCGGAATTTCGGTGCTGGTGCCGACCGTCTCGACCTTGTCGAAGTTGAGGTAGGTGCGGTCCTCGGTGTTGAGGCCGCGGACAGGACCGACCCGCTCCTCGCCGCGGGAGTCTTTGCCTTCGGGCTTGGAGACCATCGCGGCTTTCTTCGCCGCGTCGGCGCCGTCGTACTTGAGGGTGCCGTCCTTGAACTGGACCTTCTGGTAGCCGAATTTCCAGTTCCACTGGAAGGAGGTGACGTCGATGACAACTTCCGGGTCAGCCTCGAGGTGCAGCATCTTCTCCTGCACCACGACGGTGAAGTAGAACAGCACCGAGATGATCAGGAACGGCGTCACTGTGAGCACCAGCTCGAGTGGCATGTTGTAGCCGAACTGCCGGGGCAATTCGGTGTCGGTGGCCTTCTTGCGGTGGAACACCGCCGCCCAGAACATCAGCGCGAAGACGATGGCGCCGACCACGAGGGCGGCGATCACCGATCCGATCCACAGCTGCCGGTTCCAGGCGCCTTCCTCGGTGATGCCGTTGGGCCAGCCCAAGGCCAGGGCATGCGACCAACTGCAGCCACTCAGGCTCACCGTCAGCAGGCCGAGCATGCCGGCGAGCGCCGGGCGTCGTAGCCGATGAAAACCTGAGGAAGGGCTTTTCAACAAGCCCTGCGAAAAGCCTGGCCCGCGAGATGTCACGGTCGCGCCTCCCTGAATCACAAGCTGGGCCGACCTCGCGCATCCCCCGCTCAAGAGGGATTGTCGGCAGACTCGCACGTCGAATACTACGCAGCGTAGACCACGCACGCAGCGCGGCCGTGTGCAGGCCCGTCGCTTTTTGCATCACCGCTTTGCGGCATCGATGAGCAGCGCGACGTTGCGGCATACTTATCGGCGATGTGTGGACTGCTGGCCTTCGTGGCTGCCCCGGCCGAGGCCGAGCCGACCGATAGCGCGCACGCCGCGGCCGAGGCCATCGCACAGGCATCGCACCTGATGCGCCACCGCGGACCCGACGAGCCGGGCACCTGGGTCAACCCCGCCGGGACCGTCGTGTTCGGCTTCAACCGGCTCTCCATCATCGACATCGCGCATTCGCACCAGCCGCTGCGCTGGGGCCCGCCGGAAAGTCCCGACCGCTACGAGTTGGTGTTCAACGGCGAGATCTACAACTACCTGGAGTTACGCGCCGAACTCGCCGAACGCCATGGCGCGGTGTTCGCCACCGATGGTGACGGCGAGGCCATCGTCGCCGCCTATCACTATTGGGGTGCCGACGCGTTACCGCGGCTGCGAGGCATGTTCGCCTTTGCGTTATGGGACACCTCTACCGGCGAATTGTTCTGCGCCCGAGACCCTTTCGGCATCAAGCCGCTGTTCATGGCGACCGGAACCGGCGGCACCGCGGTGGCCAGCGAGAAGAAATGCCTGCTGGAGCTTGGCCGATCTGGTCGGATTCGACACCACGATCGACGTGCGCGCTGTCCAGCACTACACGGTGCTGCAGTACGTGCCCGAACCCGAGACGCTGCACCGCGGCGTGCGCCGGCTGGAATCGGGCTGCTACGCCCGTATCCGCCCTGGCCGGCCCCCGGAGACCACCCGCTACTTCGTGCCGCGCTTCGGATCGGTGCCGATGTCGCGCGGCACCGAACAGGCCCGCTACGACGAGATCACCGCGGTCCTGGAGGACTCGGTGGCCAAGCACATGCGGGCCGACGTCACCGTCGGCGCGTTTCTGTCCGGGGGCATCGACTCGACGGCGATCGCGGCGCTGGCCATCCGGCACAACCCGCGGCTGATCACCTTCACAACCGGCTTCGAGCGCGAAGGATTCTCCGAGGTCGACGTCGCGGTGGCATCGGCCGAGGCCATCGGCGCCCGCCACATCGCCAAGGTGGTCGCTCCGGACGAGTTCGTCGAGGCGTTGCCCGAGATCGTCTGGTACCTCGATGAGCCGGTGGCAGACCCGGCGCTGGTCCCGCTGTTCTTCGTGGCCCGCGAGGCGCGCAAACACGTCAAGGTGGTGCTGTCCGGTGAGGGCGCCGACGAGCTGTTCGGCGGCTACACCATCTATCGGGAACCGCTGTCGCTGAAGCCCTTTGACTACCTCCCCCGGCCGTTGCGACGATCGATGGGCAAGGTCTCCAAGCCGCTTCCCGAGGGCATGCGCGGCAAGAGCCTGCTGCACCGTGGATCGCTGACGCTCGAAGAGCGTTACTACGGCAACGCCCGCAGCTTCTCCGACGCACAGTTGCAGGATGTGCTGGCCGCATTCCGTCCGGAGTGGACCCACACCGACATCACGGCGCCGATCTACGCCGATTCCGCCGACTGGGACCCGGTCGCTCGGATGCAGCACATCGACCTGTTCACCTGGCTGCGCGGCGACATCCTGGTCAAGGCCGACAAGATGACCATGGCCAACTCACTGGAACTGCGGGTCCCGTTCCTGGACCCCGAGGTATTCGCCGTCGCCTCCCGGTTGCCGGTAGACGCCAAGATCACCCGGACCACCACCAAGTACGCGCTGCGCCGCGCGCTGGAGTCCGTCGTCCCGCCGCATGTGCTCAACCGCCCGAAACTCGGCTTCCCGGTACCTATCCGGCATTGGCTGCGGGCCGGCCCACTACTGGAGTGGGCCCATGAGACGGTGAACGCCTCGGCGACCGACTACCTGATCGACCGGGCGGCTGTTCTGCGGATGCTCGACGAACACCGTTGCGGCACAGCCGATCACAGCCGCCGACTGTGGACGGTACTGATTTTCATGCTGTGGCACGCGATCTTCGTCGAGCACCGCGTGGTACCGCAGATCAGCGAGCCGCAATACCCCGTCGAGCTCTGAGGAAACGCCGCAGTCAAGGCCAACGGCGCCGACCCGCTTCGCCCGGCTTTCAGCCGCGCTCGCGATCGCCGCTAGGCCAGGACGGTGGCGATTTCGGCGGCGGCTTCGTCACCGTAGGCCTTGGCCAGCCGGGTCTTGGCGGCCGCGGAGTCCCAGGTCCATTCCTGGGTCCCGGTCGACTCCAGCACCAGCACCGCGACCAGTGAACCCAGCTGCGCGGAGCGCTCGAGACTCAGGCCGCCGCTGCGTCCGGTGAGGAAGCCGGCCCGGAAAACGTCGCCGCCACCGGTGGGGTCGACTGGGTTGGCGTCGGGGATGACGTCGACGTGCAGAGTGCTGCCGTCTTTGTCGACGATGTCGACGCCCTTGGCACCGAGCGTGGTGACTCGCAGGCCGACCTTCTTCGCCACGTCGGCTTCCGTCCAGCCGGTCTTGGACTGCAGCAGTTCCCACTCATAGTCGTTGGTGAACAGGTATTCCGCGCCGTCGACGAGCTTGTCGATCTCCTCGCCGGACAGCCGTGGCAGCTGCTGCGACGGGTCGGCGGCGAACGGCAGGCCGAGCTTGCGGCACTCCTCGGTGTGCACCACCATCGCCTCGGGATCGTTCGCACCGATGATCACCAGGTCCGGCTTGCCCACCGAAGCAACGAGGTCGGCGAGCTTGATGTTGCGGGCCTCTGACATCGCACCCGGGTAGAACGACGCGATCTGGGCCATGTCCTCGTCGGTGGTGCAGACGAATCGCGCAGTGTGAGCGGATTTCGAGATCAGCACGTGGTCGGTGTTGACGCCGTGCGACTGCAGCCACTTGCCGTAGTCGCCGAGGAAATCGTCGCCGGCGGCGCCGACCAGAGCCACGTCGCCACCGAGCACGCCGATGGCGAAAGCAATGTTTCCGGCGACGCCACCGCGGTGGATCACCAGGTCGTCGACCAGGAAGCTCAGCGACACCTTCTCCAGGTGCTCAGCCAGCAGATGTTCGGAGAATCGACCCGGAAACCGCATCAAATTGTCAGTGGCAATAGAACCGGTTACCGCGATCGTCACGAAATTCCACCCCTTCAAAGTCCAAAATTCGGCTAGCTCAGCCTACCTGTGGCTATGGTGGCCTCTGCAGCGCGGGCCAGCGGCCACTAACCTCCGAAGACGAACACGGCCACGCTTTCTTGCGATCCGAGGAGACCCGTCTATGCCCGGTCCGTACTCGTCGGACCACCATTTGGGGCCCGACGGACCGCCGTTCACCGACACTCATCCCAGTGAGCCCCTCCCGGCTCCGCCGGGGTTCCCGCCGTCACCTCCGGGAGCGTTTTATCCGGGGCCGTTGCCGCCGCCGCTGCCCTACCCGAAATCACGCCGCCGGGGACTGCTGACCGGCGGCGTGGTGGCGCTGCTGGTGATCGCCGGGGTGGTTGCGGCGATGCTGCACGGCTCGCACCGCGCTCCGGGGGCCGCCGCCGGGGCGTTCTCCGATGCGACGGCCACGTTGGCGATCCAGAGCTATCTGGACGCGCTGCAGCACCGCGACACCGAAGCCATTGCACGCGGTGCGTTGTGCGGTATCTACGACGCCGTGCGAGACCGCCGATCCGATCAGGCGGTGGCCAAACTGAGCAGCGACGCATTCCGCAAGCAGTTTTCCGAGGCGCGGGTGACGTCGATCGACAAGATCGTCTATTGGTCGGACTACCAGGCCCAGGTGTTGTTCAGCATGCATGTTCAACCGGCTACCGGCAGTAGCGCGCGAAGCGACGTGCAGGGCGTCGCGCAGCTACTGAGTCAGCACAACCAGATTCTGGTGTGCTCCTACGTGCTGCACAGCGCCGGATTTTACTGAAACGTCAGTTAAACGAGTCGCCGCAGGCGCAAGAACCTGTGGCGTTCGGGTTGTCGATCGTGAAGCCCTGCTTCTCGATGGTGTCGACGAAGTCGATCGAGGCGCCCTGGATATACGGCGCGCTCATCCGGTCGACGGTCAACTTGACGCCGCCGAAGTCGGCAGTGAGGTCACCATCGAGGGCGCGGTCATCGAAGAACAGGTTGTAGCGCAGGCCCGCACATCCTCCGGGCTGGACCGCGATACGCAGCGACAGGTCGTCGCGCCCCTCCTGGTCTAGCAGCGCCTTCGCTTTAACTGCCGCGGCGTCGGTCAAGATCGCGCCGTGGGTCGTGGTGGCGGTTGACTCGTCCTGAACAGTCATTGATTCTCCCTGTAAGTACGTATATCTGGATGGGTCCGCATGAGCGAAGTAACCCACCTCCTCAAAGGTACCTTGTTGAACCGCTATTCCCGAGTCGTGCCGCGACGTCGGCGGCCAATCCGATCAGCTGGTTGGCAGCATCGGCCATGGCCAGCCGCACCGAACCGGCGTGATCGGAAAGCGAAGCGGCCCCCAATATGCCCGCGGACTGGAATGTCTGCTCGTCCAGCATGACCTGTCCGGCCAGTACCACCACCGGCACCTGCGCCGGTCGCGCGGCCGCGGCCAGCGCGCCGACCACCTTGCCGCGCAGCGATTGCTCGTCGAACTTTCCCTCCCCGGTGATCAGCAGGTCGACGGCGGCTAGGTCAGCGGCCAAGCCGGTGTACTCGGCGACGATCGCCGCTCCCGACTCGCACCGCCCGCCCAGGCTGAGCAGGGCCGCGCCGATGCCGCCGGCGGCCCCGGCGCCGGATTCCGCGCTCACCGGCCGGCCGGCCGCGGCGTCTAGCTCGCCGGCCCACCGCACCAAGCGGTCTTCGAGCGCGGCCACCGTGGCCGGATCCGCACCCTTCTGCGGGCCGAACACCCGGGCGGCGCCCCATGGCCCCACCAGCGGGTACTCCACGTCACAGGCCGCGATCAGCTCCACCCCGGCAAGACGTCGGCCGGCGGTGTGCAGGCCACCGAGTTCTTCGATCAGCCCGCGGCCACCGTCGGTGCTGGCGGAGCCGCCCAAACCGACCACGATGCGGATCACACCCTCGTCCAGCGCCGCCGCGATGAGCTGGCCAACTCCCCGGCTCTTGGCCGCGAGCGCGGTTTGCGGCGTCGGCGAACCACCCAGCAGCGCCAGCCCACAGGCCTGCGCGCATTCCAGGTAGGCGGTCCGGGATGCCGCATCCAGCACCCACTCGGCGGACACGTCCTTGCTCAGCGGGCCCCGAACCTGCAGCTGCCGCCGCTCCCCCAACCGGCTGGCCAACACGTCGACAAACCCGGGTCCGCCGTCGGATTGCGGCGCGACAGTGATGCGATCGCCGGGACGCACCCGGTTCCAGCCGGCCGCGATAGCGGCAGCTGCCTGGACCGCAGTCAGGCTGTCGCCGAAGCTGTCGGGGGCAATGAGCAGGCGGAGAGCGGGCGCGGGGTGTGCCGACCCACTCATCTGAGCAACAGTAAGACTGGTCGCCGGCATCACCCGAACCCGGCCATTTTCCAGACGGATCGAACGCGAAGTAACCTGGCGGGCGTGAAGCTGCTGGGCCGTAAGAAAGACGAGGGCGCGACCGGCGACGGCGACAGTGCCTCGACCTCGGCGCAAGTCGTCGATGGGGCCGCATCGCGGGTGCCGCAGACCACCGCCCCCAAGGGACGGCCCACACCGCGGCGCGACGCTGGACGCAAGGGTCCGGTCGCGCCGGCGCCGATGACATCTTCGGAGGCACGGGCCCGGCGCAAGGCGATAGGCGGACCCAAACTCAATCGTGAGGAACGCAAAAAGCAGAGCTCCGAGCGACGCGCCCAGATGAGCGAACGGCGCGAACACATGATGAAGGGCGACGAGCGGTATCTCCTGACGCGCGACCAGGGACCGGTGCGCCGGTACGTACGAGACATCGTCGACTCCAGGCGCAATGTCCTCGGACTGTTCATGCCGGCCGCACTGGGGCTGATGTTCTTCATGTTCGCGGTGCCACAACTTCAGCTCTTTGTGTCTCCGGCGATGCTGCTGCTGATGGCCGTGATGGCGCTCGATGGGCTGCTTCTGGGCCGCAAGGTCGCCCGACGGGTCGACGAGAAGTTTCCCGAGGACACCGAAAGTCGGATAAAGCTAGGCCTTTACGCAACCAGCCGGGCCTCGCAGATGCGCCGGATGCGGGCGCCGCGACCCCAGGTCAAGCATGGCGCCAGTGTCGATTAGGCCCTGATCCACGGTGCGAACCCTGGTGCTCGGCGGAGTCAGGTCAGGAAAATCGCGATGGGCGGAGTCTGCCCTCGCCGAATCGCTGGAGACCGACCAGCCGGTTCACTACCTGGCCACCGGACAGGCGGCCGACTCCGATCGGGCTTGGCGGCAGCGCGTGGACGCGCATCGCGATCGTCGGCCACCGCACTGGTCCACGGTCGAAACCGAGGATGTGGCAGAGCAATTGCGGCGATCCACGAAAATGCCCACGTTGGTTGACGACATCGGCGGCTGGCTGACAGCCACACTGGATCGGCGCCAGGCCTGGGAAAGTGGATGCATCTCGGATGACATCGACGAGCTGACCACCGCCGTAGCGGAATTCAGCGCGCCGCTGGTCCTGGTCAGCCCGGAGGTCGGCCTTACCGTGGTGGCTGCCACCACGTCGGCGCGACGGTTCACCGACGAGCTGGGCGCACTCAACCAGCGACTGGGCGCCCTGTGCGAGCGAGTGGTCCTGGTGGTGGCCGGCCAGCCGCTGCCGATCAAGCAGCCCGCGACATGACGATGTTCGCACCGGTGTCTCCCCCCGACACGAATGCAGCGGCCGCCGCCCGTGCCCGACAAGACACCCTCACCAAACCGCGCGGCGCGCTGGGCCGGCTGGAAGACCTGTCGATCTGGGTGTCGTCGTGCCAAGGACAATGTCCACCAAAGCAATTCGAGCGCGCCAGAATCGTGGTGTTCGCCGGCGACCACGGCGTCGCCCGGTCCGGGGTGTCGGCCTATCCCCCCGAAGTGACCGCACAGATGGTCGCCAACATCGCCGCCGGCGGCGCGGCGATCAACGCGCTGGCCGACATCGCCGGGGCGAGTGTGCGCGTCGTCGACCTCGCCGTGGACGCCGAGTCGCTGTCCCCGCAGATCGGCGCGCACAAAATACGACGAAGCAGCGGCGACATAGCGGTGGAGGATGCGCTCACCGAGCAGGAAGCCCGCGACGCGATCGACGCCGGCCGCCAGATCGCCGACCAGGAGGTCGACTCGGGCGCCGACCTACTGATTGCCGGGGATATGGGTATCGGAAACACCACTGCGGCAACGGTTCTGGTAGCGGCGCTGACGGGCGTCGAGCCTGTCGCCGCAGTCGGCTACGGGACCGGGATCGACGACGCCGGGTGGACCCGCAAAACCGCGGCGGTGCGCGACGCGTTGTTCCGGGCCGAGCATGTGTTGGCCAATCCGGTTGCCACGTTGCAATGCTGCGGCGGAGCCGATCTGGCGGGTATCGCTGGTTTTTGCGCGCAGGCCGCGGTGCGGCGCACTCCCGTGCTGCTGGACGGCATGGTCGTGACGGCCGCCGCGCTGATCGCCGAGCAATTGGCGCCCGGCGCCCGGCTGTGGTGGCAGGCCGGCCATAAGTCGACCGAGCCCGCACATGCCCTCGCGCTGGCCCGACTTGGCCTGAATCCGATCATCGACCTGCAGATGCGGCTCGGCGAGGGCAGCGGGGCCGCGGTGGCTTTGCCGGTGCTGCGGGCCGCGGTGGCCACCTGCGCGTCGATGGCGACATTCGCCGACGCCAACGTCACCGACCGCCCTTCGCCGTCGTGATCAGGTCGCTGGCAGCGGCTTTCGCGTTCGAAACCATCGTCCCGATGCCGGCCAGGCCGGACCGGCCCTTCGGCCGTGGTGCAATGACCGCGCTACCGGTCGTCGGTGTGGCACTCGGTGTAGTGGTCGCCGCGGTGACGTGGGCGGGTTGCTGGGCGTTCGGCCCCGCCAGCCCGCTGGCCGGACTGCTCGGGGTCGCCACCCTGCTGGCGGCGACCCGCGGTCTGCACATCGACGGCGTGGCGGACACCGCCGACGGGCTGGGCTGTTACGGACCACCTGAACGCGCGCTGCAGGTAATGCGCGACGGGTCGACCGGACCGTTCGGCGTGGCCACCATCGTCGTGGTGATTGTCGCTCAGGGACTGGCATTTTCGACTCTGCGCCCAGCCGAGGTCGTGGTTTCCGTGTGCGCCGGCCGGGTGGCGGCGCTGCTGGCCTGTCGCCGGGGCCTGCCTGCGGCGCCTGGCAGCAGGTTGGGCGCGGCGGTCGTCGGCAGCCAGCCTGCACTGATCGCCGCAGCCTGGGTTGTTGCGTTGCTGGCGGCTTCCTCGGTGCCAGGTCACCACCTGTGGCATGGACCGGTCGCGGTGCTGATTGCGCTGACGCTGTCCATGCTTCTGGTCCGGCACTGCGTACGCAGGTTCGGTGGCGTCAGCGGTGACGTGCTGGGCGCCACAATCGAATTGGCGACCACCATCAGCGCTGTCGTGTTGGCAGTGCGGGCCTGACTCAGCCCAGTCGTGACATCCAGCCGTGGGTGTCGGCGAACGTGCCGCGCTGGATCCCGGTGAGCGTGTCGCGCAGCGCCATCGTCACCTCGCCGGGCTCTCCGTCACCGACGGTGAATTCGCTCTCCCCGTACTTCACCTGAGACACCGGTGTGATCACCGCGGCGGTGCCGCAGGCGAACACCTCGGTGATCTCGCCGGCCGCGGCCTTCTTCTCCCACTCGTCCATATCGATCTTACGTTCCTCGATGGCGAATCCTGCATCAGTCGCCAACTGCAGCAACGAATCTCGAGTGATACCTGGCAGCAGCGAACCGGACAACTCCGGGGTCACCAAGCGAGCCGACCCGCCACTTCCGAACACGAAGAACAGGTTCATCCCACCCATCTCTTCGATGTAGCGGCGCTCGACGGCATCCAGCCACACCACCTGTTCGCAACCTTTTTCAGCGGCCTCGGCCTGGGCGACCAGCGACGCGGCGTAGTTGCCGCCGAACTTCGCCGCACCGGTGCCACCCGGGCTGGCCCGCACGTAATCCGTTGACACCCAGACGGTTACCGGCTTGATGCCGTTCTTGAAGTACGCTCCGGCCGGGGAGCCGATCACCATGTAGCGGTACTGCTTGGCCGGGCGCACACCCAAGCCGGGCTCGGTGGCAAAGACGAACGGGCGCAGGTACAGCGACTCCTCGCCGCCGGCCGGCGGCACCCAGTGATTGTCAACGGCGATGAGTTGCCGCAGCGATTCGAGGAACAGCCCCTCGGGCAGTTCGGGAATCGCAATCCGTTGCGCCGAGGTTCGCAGCCGGGCGGCGTTGGCTTCGGCGCGAAACGACACGATCGACCCGTCTGCCCAGCGATAGGCCTTGAGTCCCTCGAAGATCTCCTGCGCGTAGTGCAGCACGATCGCCGACGGGTCCAGTTCGATCGGCCCGTACGCGGTGACCCGCGCGTCGTGCCAACCCTGGTCCTCGGTGTAGTCGATCGACACCATGTGGTCGGTGTGGTACCTACCGAATCCGGGATCGGCGAGGATCGCGTGCCGCGCATCGTCGGTGATCGGGTTTGCGGCGGGTGACACCGTGAACTCGAGCACGTCACTAGTCATGTGCCAGATTGTATAACCGGGGCGCTAGCGGGTTTTTGCGTCGACAAACGGGGGCTTCACCACTTCGCACTCGATCCCGCGGCCGCGGACGTCGACGGTCACGTGCTGGCCGTCCTCGATTCCCGCGTCAACGTCGATGAGCGCAAGCGCGATACCGATTTTCAGCGTTGGGGAAAAGGTGCCCGACGTGGTGACGCCGACGCCTCGGTCGCCGTCGAGAACGTTCAGGTTGGGCCGAAGCACCCCGCGACCCACCGCCCGCAGCCCTCGCAGCAGCCGCGGCGGGCCCGCTTCCTTCTCGGCCAGCAGAGCGTCACGACCGAAGAAGGCGTCCTTTTTCCAGCCGATCGCCCAGCCACAGCGGGCCTGCAGGGGCGAGATGTCGGCCGAGAGTTCGTGACCGTGCAGCGGATAACCCATCTCGGTGCGCAACGTGTCGCGCGCCCCGAGTCCGGCCAACTGCCCGTCGGCCCGCGTCACGCCGGCGAGCAGCGCGTCGAAAACCACCCCGGCAGACTCCCAGGGTGGCAGCAGCTCGAAGCCGTGCTCACCGGTGTAGCCGCTGCGGCATACCCGCACCGGCACGCCCTCCAGGGTGGCGTCGGCGTAACCCATGTAATCCATGTCGGTGGGCAGGCCCAGGTCGGTGAGCACTTCCGTCGAGCGCGGGCCCTGCACCGCCAGCACGGCAAAGGACCGGTGCTCGTCAGTGATGCTGAGTTCCGCGGGTGCGGCGTCTATGAGCGCGGCGACCACAGCCGCGGTGTTGGCGGCGTTGGGTACCAGGAAGATCTCGTCCGGTCCGACGTAGTACGCGATCAGGTCGTCGATAACGCCGCCAGACTCGTTGCAGCACAGAGTGTATTGCGCCTTGCCCGGCTGAATGCGATCGAGGTCGTTGGTGAGAGCGGAGTTGACGAACTGCGCGGCGCCGGGACCGCGAACCAACGCCTTGCCCAGGTGGCTGACGTCGAACAGGCCCACCGCGTTGCGGGTAGCGGTGTGCTCTGCGACGGTGCCGGCATACGAGACGGGCATCAGCCATCCGCCGAACTCCGCGAACGTCGCTCCCAGTTCGCGATGACGGTCCGCCAGGGGTCCTTGCAGCAAGTCACTCATAGACATTTGACCCTAATGCGAGCTGCTACTGGCACACTTGGCCGGTGGCCGATTCCCTGGACTTCGAGGCCATACAGGCTGCCGGAATCAGAGATCCCCACGCACGCTCCGGCCTACTCGAATACCTCGCCGGCCTCGGCTTCACCGTCAACGACATGGCCGAGGCCGAGCGCCGCGGCCGGCTGTTCGGGCTGGGCGGCGACGCCCTTCTTCAGTCCGGTCCGCAGACCTTCAGCCTGCGCACCGCCGCAGAGTCGCTCGGTGTGCCGGTATCCGAAGTCGAACACGCCTGGGCCATCCTCGGCCTGACAGCCGCCGACGTGGACACACCGATGCTGAGTCAGGCCGATGTCGACGCCCTGGCCACCTGGATCGCGATGCGGGCGCAGCTGGGCGAGGACGCCACCGACGGCTACATGCGAGTCCTGGGCGCAACGGTCGCGCGAGTGGCCGAAGCCGTGTCGTCGATGATCCGGACCAGCGCACCCCGACTCTGGCTTGGCGACACCGGCGACGAACTGGCCACCGCGCAGGCCTATCAAGAAGTCGCCGCGTTTGTCCCTCGCGTCGGCGCGATGATCGACGCGATCCACCGCCATCATCTGGTCAGCACCCGCACCTTCATCGAGGGTGCGCAACGCGGACCGTCCGCGGGCCTGGTGTGCGGGGTCGGTTTCGTGGATCTGTCCGGCTTCACCGCGCTGACTCAGACGCTGACACCCGCGGAGTTGTCGTCCACGCTCGCCGACTTCGGCAACGGCGCCAGCGATGTCGTGCACGCCCACGGTGGGCGGGTGGTGAAATTCCTCGGCGACGCGGTGATGTGGGTCAGCTCGGACCCTGAGCGGCTGGCAAAGATCGCGCTCGACCTAGTGGACCATCCCCGGGCGCGTGAAGAAGGGATTCAGGTCCGCGCCGGGCTCGGCTACGGGGAGATCCTCGCCATCAGCGGAGACTACTTCGGCAACGCGGTCAACCTGGCCGCCCGGCTGGTGGCCGCTGCGGCGCCGGGCCAGATCTTGACCTCAGCCGAACTGTACGAGCAACTACCGAATTGGCCGGCCGTCGCTCAAGAACCGTTGCAGCTCAAGGGTTTCGACGCCCCGGTGATCGCCTACGAGCTCGGCCGCGCCGGGGTCTGAGCCGGCTCGACGTAAGCGACTTCGACACCCCTCTGCAACGACAGCGCCATGCTCTGGGCCACCAGCAGGGCCGCGAAAACCCCTACCCACAGCCACGCTTCAGCCGGAGACAGATGTGCGGCGGGGTTTCGTACCGGCAGCGCCGTGACGGCCCGTACGACCACGGAGACCACCACGACCACGGTGACGTACGGCAGGCCTGTCCGGAATTTCTGCACCCGGGCGCTCGACGCCGATTCCGCAATCCGCGCGCCGCGTCCGATCCGCCACACCGTCGCGCACACCACCAGCACGGCCAGCGCGATCGGCACCGACAGGTCATTGGCCTGGCTCCACAACGGCTCGAGCGGCTGACGCGATTTCGGGTCGGCAAGAGCAAGGGCCAGGTCCGACAGCGTGGCCTCGATGAAGAACACCCCGATCGGCGGAACCAGCACCGCGACTATGAACACGCAGTGCTTGGCGAGCGTCTCGGCCGAACCCGACACGAACTGCACGACGGCGTACAGCAGCATGTAGACCGACGCCACGAACGAAATGCCACCGAGCAACTCCGCCGACGAGGCCCGGCCGCCAGTGAGCGCGCAGCCATTCTCACCGGCCAGCAGGCTGTACTGGATGGCCGACAGGAACAACCCGAGAAACGCGTTCATCAGAGCGACGCCGGTCAACGTCTCGTGTTCGACCTCGATCGCTCCGCGTGGTTTGCCGTCGCCGCGACGTCGATAACCGCGGTCGAGTACAAGGTTGATGACGACGAACGCAAAGCCGGCGAGGACGCCCGCCAACTGCGCGTAGTTCCGCGCCACGATCGATATGTCGAAGCCGGTCCACAGCACGCAGGAATCGGCAATTTGTCCCGTCGGCATCGGCGAAATATTAGCCGCAGCGAACAGGTGAACAGGGCCAAGACACGGGACGTGGCGCGGTGTTCGCATCGCCAACGGGCAACCTGATCCATCGATCGTTAGGGTTGACATTCGTGAGCACCCAACCCGGTTACCTTGCCCCCGCTGTATCCGTCGCATCGTCGCTGCCGCGACGCGGCGTCAAGTCGGCGGTGTTGATCGTCCCGGTGGTGTCCTCAGGTCCCGAGGACGTCAACGACGAGCCGGGTGCCGTCCTTGCCGCTGCCGATGCGTTCCTGCCGAAAGAGGCGGTGACCGAAATCGAGGACGGCTTGCGGGCTCTGAACGCCACCGGTGCCACCGAGCAGGTGCACCGGCTCGTGGTGAAGTCGCTGCCGGTGGCGAGCGTGCTGACGGTCGGAGTGGGCAAGCAGCGCGACGAGTTTCCGGCGGATCTGGTTCGACGCGCGGCCGGCACAGCGGCGCGGACACTGGGTGGTGCCGAAGCCGCGATCACCACGCTGGGTGCGTTGGCCGGTGTCGGAGTGCTGGAGGCCGCGATTGAAGGGTTGATTCTGGGCAGCTACCGCTTCACCGCGTTCCGCACCGACAAGACGGCGCCGAAGGATCCGGGTCTACGCACGATCACGGTGCTGTCCACCGATAAGACCGCCAAAGCGCAGGCCACTCACGCCACCGCGATCGCCACCGCCGTGGCCACCGCACGCGACTTCATCAACACCCCGCCCAGTCACCTCTTTCCCGCTGAATTCGCCAGCCGCGCCAAGGCATTGGGCGAGTCGGTCGGCCTCGAGGTCGAAGTGCTCGACGATAAGGCCCTGCAGAAGAACGGCTATGGCGGCATCGTCGGCGTCGGCCAGGGATCTTCGCGGCTGCCGCGCTTGGTGAGGCTGTCCCATCGCGGGTCGCGGTTTGCCAAAAAGCCAAAGCAGGCCAAAAAAGTCGCGCTGGTCGGCAAGGGCATCACCTTCGACACCGGGGGCATCTCGATCAAGCCCGCGGCCTCGATGCACCACATGACCTCCGATATGGGTGGCGCCGCAGCGGTGATCGCGACCGTGACACTGGCCGCGCAGCTGGAGCTCCCGATCGACGTGATCGCCACGGTGCCGATAGCCGAGAACATGCCGTCGGCAACGGCTCAGCGCCCCGGGGACGTACTGACCCAATACGGTGGAATAACCGTCGAGGTGCTCAACACCGACGCCGAGGGGCGGCTGATCCTGGCCGACGCAATCGTGCGTGCGTGCGAGGACAACCCGGACTATCTGATCGAGACATCGACGCTGACCGGCGCGCAGACGGTGGCGCTCGGCGCACGCACACCCGGGGTGATGGGCAGCGACGAGTTCCGCGACCGGGTGGCTGCGATTTCGCAGCGAATCGGCGAGAACGGTTGGCCGATGCCGCTACCGGATGAGCTGAAGGACGATCTGAAGTCGACGGTGGCCGACCTGGCCAACATCAGCGGACAGCGGTTTGCGGGGATGCTGGTGGCCGGCGTATTCCTGCGTGAGTTCGTCGCCGACGGAGTCAACTGGGCTCACATCGACGTCGCTGCACCGGCCTACAACACCGGTGGCCCTTGGGGTTACACGCCTAAGGGCGGTACGGGTGTACCCACACGCACCATGTTCGCGGTGCTGGAGGACATCGCCGCCAACGGCTAGTGCGATGTCAGCCGGGGATTACTACTGCCCTGGAACCACTTGACCTTTTGCCGCCAGGATTGGGCGGAAGTCAGCGCGAAACCGGCCCCGCATGTGCAGGCGAAGAACCAGACCAGAGCCGAATCGAACCGGCCCTGGAGCACCGGCATCACAGCCGTGATGATCCGGATGGCGCAGGCGGCGATCCCGCTGCCACAGGCGACCAGATAGAGATTGGCTACGTGCGTCGACCGGGGATCTTGGCGTAACACCAGCAGCGCGCGGAAGCCGAACCCAAGCAGATAGATCAGGGTGCCGCACAGCACGATCCAGTAGACGCTCAACCAGAAGTCGGTGGGCAGTGCGAAGAAATCGCGCGTATAGGTTTTGCTGCCACGGCTCAGCGAGAATGTCGCCAGTAACAGCGGGATACACAGCGTGGCAGGCCGTTCGACGTATTGCTTGAACGCCGTCTGCAGCGCGTGATCGTCGGCAATTCGCCCTAGCGCGTTGTACACGATCGCCGAGGCCGCAACGACGTAGCAGTCGTGCCCCAGATAGTTCTGCAGATTCCACACACCGGTGAGGTTGTGTAATGCGACGCCGATGGTGTTAGCGGCCAGCGGCGACATCAGCGCCACCGCGGCCCCCTGCAGTGCGATGTTGAACGTCGCGGCGACTTCCCAGCGGCAGTGCCAAGTGACGCGCCTGATCCACAGGCTCCACCCGACTGACGCGAGGGTGATGAAGATGAGAAGGCTAAGAGCCACAGCGGTACCTCGTACGCAGCTAGGGATTTACAGCGGCGGCGCGTCGGAGCGTGGCCGCCACTCTGCGATCTTGGTCGGTTGCTGAAGGGTCTTGACGGCGCCTCCACCGGCCAGGGCGTGCATCTGGATGCCGCCCCGAATCTCTTCGGCCAGCGCGGTGACCTCTTCGGGCTCGATGAACCGGTAACGCGTCAGCAGCTCGGCGCGATTGATACCGAGATTGGCCGCCGCCACCCGCAGGTTGTCGGCGGTGATCAGGGTTCCCTTGTCCAACTGGTCGTAGTAGGTGGAACGCGGGAGCTCCATCGCCGTCCAGATCTCTTCCCTACTCAGGGAACGACCCGCCAGGTAAGAGAGCACAGTCGCAAGTTCTTTACCGCTGTCATCTGGATACACGAGAAACAAGATATCCAAGTTTTCGGCTTTTCGGAATCCCAAATGCGTTAAATGCCGATTATTTGGCGTTTCCGAAACAAAACGTATCCACCTGAATGGAATTGGCGTCCAACAAGTTGGACGTAGTTCTAAAGGTGCACTGCGTGCATTGCAACGCGGCCGGGCACGAAAGAGATCTGACTCACACCCCAGGACCGACGTCATTTCACCGCCGCCCGCGGTGGCCGAATATCGACGCCACCAGCTTGCCCTGGTTGTGTGCGGACCTCGCCACAGTGACAGGATGGTTTCGGTAATCACGGGCCAGCTTCTCGTATACCGCGCTGTGGTAAGCCAGAGGTCAGCCCGCGCCCAGGGACCGTTCAATCGAGGAGTCGACTTCAGATGGCCTTCTCAGTGCAGATGCCGGCTCTCGGTGAAAGCGTGACCGAGGGAACTGTCACCCGCTGGCTGAAGCAAGAAGGCGACACCGTCGAGCTCGACGAGCCACTGCTGGAAGTGTCCACCGACAAGGTCGATACCGAGATCCCTTCGCCCGCAGCGGGAGTCCTGACCAAGATCGTCGCCCACGAAGACGACACCGTCGAAATCGGTGCCGAGCTGGCCGTCATCGGCGACGCGTCGGAGGGCACTCCAGGCGGCGACGAGCAGCCCGCCGCGCCGGCGGAATCGGAGCCCGCACCGGAGCCGCAGTCCGCGCCTGCACCAGAACCGCAGCCGGCAGCCGCGTCGGCCGCCCCCGCCGCGCCGGCAGCCGGCGACCAAGGCTCGAGCGGAGACTCCAAGCCGGTGCTGATGCCCGAACTCGGCGAGTCCGTTGCCGAAGGAACGGTCACCCGCTGGCTGAAGAAGGTCGGCGACGCCGTCGAGGTCGACGAGCCGCTGGTTGAGGTCTCCACCGACAAGGTCGACACCGAGATTCCGTCGCCGGTGGCGGGCACGCTCATCAGCATCACCGCGGAGGAAGACGTCACCGTCTCGGTGGGCGGCGAATTGGCCCGGATCGGCACCGGCGCCACCACCGCTGCACCCGCACCCGCGGCACCCGCGCCGGCAGCCGCTCCCACGCCGCCAGCCGCCCCCGCGCCTACTCCACCCGCGCCGCCCGCTGCCGCAGCGCCACCCGCGCCACCCGCCCCGCCCGCCGCTCCCGCACCCGCAGCGCCACCCGCGCCGCCCGCCGCTCCCGCCGCCGTGGCCGCTCCGTCAGGCGACGGATCCCCGTACGTCACTCCCCTGGTGCGAAAGCTGGCCGCCGAGAACAACATTGACCTCGGCTCGCTGACTGGCACCGGAGTCGGCGGACGCATTCGCAAACAAGATGTACTGGCCGCCGCTGATCAGAGGGCTCAAAAAGAACAAGCCGCGACGGCGCCGCCGGCCCAACCGCCCGCACCTGCCGCGCACGCCCCCGCCAAGCCGAGCGCACCGGCGCCCGCACCCGCGCTGGCGCACCTGCGCGGAACCACTCAGAAGGCCACCCGGATCCGCCAGATCACGGCGAAAAAGACCCGGGAGTCGCTGCAGGCGACCGCGCAGCTCACCCAGACCCACGAGGTCGACATGACCCGGATCGTCGGGTTGCGAGCGAAGACCAAGAACGCGTTCGCCGAACGTGAGGGCGTGAATCTGACGTTCCTGCCGTTTATCGCCCGCGCCGCGATCGACGCGCTGAAGGTCCACCCCAACATCAACGCCAGCTACAACGAAGACTCCAAGGAAATCACCTACTACGACGCCGAGCATCTCGGTTTCGCAGTCGACACCGAGCAGGGCCTGCTCTCTCCGGTCATTCACAACGCCGGCGACCTTTCGCTGGCCGGGTTGGCGCGCGCAATCGCCGACATCGCCGCGCGCGCCCGCTCGGGTGACCTCAGGCCCGACGAGCTGTCCGGCGGCACCTTCACCATCACCAACATCGGCAGCCAGGGCGCGCTGTTCGACACGCCGATCCTGGTGCCGCCGCAGGCAGCGATGCTGGGCACCGGCGCGATCGTCAAACGGCCCCGGGTCGTCGTTGATGAGACCGGCAACGAATCGATCGGCGTGCGGTCCATCTGCTACCTGCCGCTGACCTACGACCACCGGTTGGTCGACGGCGCCGACGCCGGGCGATTTCTGACCACCATCAGACATCGGCTCGAAGAAGGCGCCTTCGAGGCTGACTTAGGTCTTTGAGGCCGCTAGGAGGCGTCGTCTCGTGACCACTACCGTCGCGGTCGCAGGCTCGTCGGGCCTTATCGGCTCGGCCCTCGTCACGGCCCTGCGCATCGCCGACTACCAGGTTCTGCGCATCGTGCGCCGGGCACCGGCCAACGGCGGCGAACTGCATTGGGATCCCGACAGCGGTGAACTCGACGCTGGTGCTCTCAGCGGTGTCGATGCCGTGGTCAACATGTGCGGCATCAACATCGGCCGGCGTCGCTGGTCGGGAGCCTTCAAGCAGACCCTGCGCGACAGCCGCATCACCCCGACCGAGGTGTTGTCCACCGCTGTCGCCGACGCCGGCGTCGGCGTGCTCATCAATGCCAGCGCGGTCGGCTATTACGGCAACACCAAGGATCACGCGGTCGACGAAACCGCCTCGGCGGGAAAGGGTTTCCTGGCCCAGCTCTGCACGGACTGGGAAGCTGTCACTGCGCCCGCACGGGATGCCGGCGCACGGGTGGTACTTGCCCGAACCGGCGTCGTGCTGGCCGCCGCGGGCGGCGCGATGCGCCAATTGCGACCGCTGTTCTCGGTAGGCCTCGGCGTCCGACTGGGCAGCGGGCGCCAATACATGTCGTGGATCAGCTTGGAGGACACCGTCCGGGCTCTACAGTTCGCGATCTCCGACTCGGGATTGTCCGGACCGGTGAATCTCACCGGCCCGGCGCCGGTCACCAACGCCGAGTTCACCGCGGCGCTGGGCCGGGCCTTGAACCGGCCTACCCCGCTGATGGTGCCCGGCTTCGCTATCCGCGCCACGCTCGGCGAGTTCGCAGACGAGACGCTGCTGAGCGGCCAGCGCGCCATTCCAGGTGCCTTGGAACGGGCCGGATTCGACTTTCACCACAACACCGTCGGTGAGGCACTCAGCTACGCCACCGCGACGCGAGACGTTGCCTAGCGCCTGCCAGATTGTCGCCAGGTTCTCGTTGTAGCGTCGGAATAGTGAGTTCCATCCGCTCGAGTGTGGAGTCCATCGACGTGCGTCAGATGGACACCGTCGACTATCGCGTCGCCTGGCAGTTGCAGCGGGAACTGGCCGATGCCCGAGTGGCCGGAGGCACCGACTCGTTGCTGCTGCTGGAACACCCGTCGGTCTACACCGCGGGACGGCGCACCGCCGCCGAGGAGCGGCCGACCGACGACATTCCGGTCGTCGATACCGACCGCGGCGGCAAGATCACCTGGCATGGGCCGGGCCAACTCGTCGGCTATCCGATCATCGGGCTGGCCGAGCCGCTCGATGTCGTCAATTACGTCCGGCGCATCGAAGAAGCCTTGATCAAAATCTGCACCGGCGTGGGCTTGCGAGTGGGACGCATCGACGGCCGCTCCGGCGTGTGGCTGCCGGCCGGCGACGGGCGCCCGGCACGCAAAATCGGCGCCATCGGCGTACGGGTATCGCGGGCAACTACGCTGCACGGCTTCGCCCTCAACTGCGACTGCGACCTCGACGCGTTCGCGACGATCATTCCGTGCGGCATCACCGACGCCGGCGTGACATCGTTGTCGGCCGAACTGGGCTACCGGGTCGGGATCGATGACGTCCGCGCGGCGGTCGCTGACGCGGTGTGCGACGCCCTTGACGGCCGGTTGGCAGTCCATCTGACGACTGGGTCGGCACCTCAGCCCGCCGCTGCGCGGGCATCCTCGCCGGAGGGCTAGCGCACCGCCGCCCGCGTAACATTGTCGCTGTGACCGTTACCCCCGAAGGTCGGAAACTGCTGCGCCTGGAAGTGCGCAATGCAGAGACCCCGATCGAGCGAAAGCCACCGTGGATCAAGACACGGCTGCGGATGGGGCCCGAGTACACCGAGCTGAAGAAGCTGGTCCGCCGCGAGGGTCTGCACACCGTGTGCGAGGAAGCCGGCTGCCCCAACATCTACGAATGCTGGGAAGACCGCGAGGCCACCTTCCTGATCGGCGGCGAGGTGTGCAGCCGCCGGTGCGACTTCTGCCAGATCGACACCGGTAAGCCCAGTCCGCTGGACCGCGACGAACCGCGACGGGTCGCCGAGAGCGTCCAGGCGATGAGCCTGCGGTACTCCACGGTCACCGGTGTCGCCCGCGACGACCTGCCCGATGGTGGCGCCTGGCTGTATGCCGAGACCGTGCGTGCCATCAATCAGCTCAACCCGTCCACCGGGGTGGAGTTGCTCATCCCTGACTTCAACGGCGACGCCGATCAGCTGCGGGAGGTCTTCGAAGCTCGGCCAGAAGTGTTGGCCCACAACCTCGAAACCGTTCCGCGCATCTTCAAGCGCATTCGGCCGGCCTTCTCCTATCAGCGCAGCCTCGGTGTGCTGACCGCGGCACGCGACTTCGGGCTGGTCACCAAGAGCAACCTCATCCTCGGCATGGGCGAGACACCCGATGAGGTGCGTGCGGCGCTGGTCGACCTGCACGAGGCCGGCTGCGACATCGTCACCATCACCCAGTACCTGCGTCCGACGGCGCGGCATCACCCGGTCGACCGCTGGGTGACCCCCGAAGAATTCGTCGAGTATGCGGAGTACGCCGAGCAGCTGGGGTTCGCCGGGGTGTTGGCCGGTCCGCTGGTCCGATCGTCGTATCGCGCCGGCCGGCTCTACCAACAGGCCAACCAACGCCGGCACGAGACGCCCACCGCGCAGCCGGGCTGACGCCGGCTTTAAGTATTCTTGGCGATTATGGCCAAACCCAGCGGCGCCAAGCCGAGCAAGGCCGCCCGAGCCGAGGCGAAAGCCGCTCGCAAGGCCGCCAGTAAAGAACGCCGCAGCCAACTCTGGCAGGCATTCAACGTTCAGCGCCAAGAGGACAAGCGCCTCGTGCCCTACATGCTCGGCGCGTTCCTGCTGATCGTCGGGATCGCCGTGGCGATCGGCTTGTGGTCCGGCGGATTGTCGATGTTCTCTCTGCCCGTGCTGGGTGTCGTCCTGGGCGCGCTGGCGGCGTTCATCATCTTCGGCCGGCGCGCGCAAAAGTCGGTCTACGGCAAGGCCGAAGGGCAAGCCGGTGCTGCGGCCTGGGCACTGGATAACCTGCGCGGCAAGTGGCGCGTCACCCCCGGCGTGGCCGCCACCGGCCATTTCGACGCCGTGCACCGGGTGCTCGGCCGGCCCGGTGTGATCCTGGTCGGCGAGGGTTCAGCGAGCCGGGTCAAACCGCTACTCGCGCAGGAGAAGAAGCGCACCGCGCGCCTGATCGGCGATGTGCCGATCTACGACATCATCGTCGGCAACGGCGACGGCGAGGTTCCGCTCGCCAAGCTGGAGCGCCACCTCACCAAGCTGCCGTCCAACATCACCGTCAAGCAGATGGACTCGCTGGAGTCGCGGCTGAGCGCCTTGGGTTCGCGGGCCGGAACCGCCGCGATGCCCAAGGGCCCGCTGCCCGGCGGCGCCAAGATGCGCGGCGTCCAGCGCACCGTCCGCCGCCGATAGAATAGCGACGCACGACGGCTGTAGCCGGTCACCCGGTCCTGAATGCCTCGCCCGTCGGCGTCGACGAACAGCGCGGGTACGACGAACGCGATCAGCGCGCCGCGGGCGGTGGCCCGGCCCAACCCGACCAGTTGGCGCTTGTCGACGGACGCGACCCGCAGGCCCAGCGCGAATTGCCCTGGGGTGAATTGGAATAACCGCACGGCAAGCACGCCGAGCACCAGCCAGACCACCAGCACAAGGCGCGGCTCCAGCTTTGCCGTAGAGGAACTGCTGGCTCGTCATCAGACCAAAGGTGACCGTCAGACGTGCCAAGCCGTACGCAATCGACCAGTCGACGATCAATGCCGCCAACCGGCGGCCCAAGCCGGCCAGCGACCCAGGTCCCTGCTCGGGCAGGCCGAACGACTGGCCGGGATACCCCTGCGACTGTTCTGAATCGCCGGACTCATGGCCTGATCGCGGGGGGTCGTTGCTGCGGGTCATCACCCCACAATAAGGTCAGTTACTAGCCAGACTCATGAGCAGAACGTGGCGCCACGTAACGTCGACGTAACATCGAGGTTTGACTCAAGCGGCACCGCGTCCATAGCGTCTGACCGGGCACCCGTTACGACCACGTAACGGAAAGCTCATCATCGACCACAGTTGTTCGAAGCTCGCAGCAAAGGAGAGCGCTTCGGTGTCCGAAAAAACGGCCGACGACATCATCAAACTGGCCAAGGATGAGAACGTCGAATTCGTCGACGTCCGGTTCTGTGACCTGCCAGGCATCATGCAGCACTTCACAATTCCGATTTCGTTCTTCGACGAGAGCGTGTTCGAGGAGGGCCTCGCGTTTGACGGCTCCTCGATCCGCGGGTTCCAGTCCATCCACGAATCCGACATGCTGCTGCTCCCCGATACCGGCACAGCGCATATCGACTTGTTCACTCAGGCCAAGACGCTGAACCTGAACTTCTTCGTACACGACCCGTTCACACTCGAGCCGTACTCGCGCGACCCGCGCAACATCGCTCGCAAGGCGGAGAACTACCTGAAGAGCACGGGCATCGCCGACACCGCTTACTTCGGCGCCGAGGCCGAGTTCTACATCTTCGACTCGGTCACCTTCGACTCGCGCACCAACGGCTCGTTCTACGAAGTCGACGCGATCTCCGGTTGGTGGAACACCGGCGAGCCGACCGAGAACGACGGCACCCCGAACCGCGGCTACAAGGTTCGCCCCAAGGGTGGCTACTTCCCGGTCGCCCCGGTCGACCACTACGTCGACCTGCGCGCCAAGATGCTGCAGAACCTGATCAAGGCCGGCTTCAGCCTGGAGAAGGGCCACCACGAGGTGGGCACCGGTGGTCAGGCCGAGATCAACTACAAGTTCAACACGCTGCTGCACGCGGCCGACGACATGCAGCTGTACAAGTACATCGTCAAGCAGACCGCATGGCAGGAGGGCAAGACCGTCACGTTCATGCCCAAGCCGCTGTTCGGCGACAACGGTTCGGGTATGCACACCCACCAGTCGCTGTGGAAAGACGGCAACCCGTTGATGTACGACGAGACCGGCTACGCCGGGCTGTCGGACACTGCGCGGCACTACATCGGTGGTCTGCTGCACCACGCGCCGTCGCTGCTGGCGTTCACCAACCCCACGACGAACTCCTACAAGCGTCTGGTCCCAGGATTCGAAGCACCGATCAATCTGGTCTACAGCCAGCGCAACCGGTCGGCGTGTGTACGTATCCCGATCACCGGCACCAACCCCAAGGCCAAGCGCCTGGAGTTCCGTTGCCCGGACTCGTCGGGTAACCCGTACCTGGCGTTCGCGGCGATGCTGATGGCCGGCCTGGACGGCATCAAGAACAAGATCGAGCCGCAGACGCCGGTCGACAAGGACCTCTACGAACTGCCGCCGGAGGAGGCTGCGAACATCCCGCAGGCTCCGACCCAGCTGTCGGCAGTGATCGACCGTTTGGAAGAGGACCACGAATACCTCACCGAGGGAGGCGTTTTCACGCCCGACTTGATCGAGACGTGGATCAACTTCAAGCGCGAGAACGAGATCCTGCCGGTGCAGATCCGGCCGCACCCGTATGAGTTCGCGCTCTACTACGACGTGTG
>CAVVSN010000019.1:0-12721 GCA_963750885.1 uncultured Actinomycetota bacterium | reverse complement strand
GGGTAACCGGGGCCGACTAGCCTAGGAACGCTCAACAGGCCAACGACGGCCGCCAGGTCGACGTACGCAGCCGGAGGCCGAACAGGCCGCCGGCGAGGCTGAGGAGGCCGACCCATTCCGCATCCAGGCGCCACGGCCGACATCCAAATTCACGGCACCTGCGCGGCGCCCTTCCAGGGAGTGCGCGACGCGTTCGCGGAAAACTTTCTGCAGGGCAAGGAAATTGGCGCAGCAGTCGCCGCCTGGGTGGACGGAAAACTGGTCGTCAACCTCTGGGCAGGCTCGGCCGACGAAGCCGGCACCCGCCCATGGCAGGTAGACACCCTCTCCACTGTCTTATCCGGCACCAAGGGCTTGACCAGCACCTGCGTGCATCAACTCGTCGAGCGCGGCGAGCTCGATCTGAACGCGCCGGTGGCCAGGTACTGGCCCGAGTTCGGAGCAGGCCGGCAAAGAGGACATCACCCTGGCCATGGTGATGAGCCACCGGTCGGGTGTGATCGGGCCTCGGCAGCGGATGGACTGGAAACACGTCGCCGACTGGGATTATGTGTGCGAACGCCTGGCCGAGGCCGAACCGTGGTGGGAGCCGGGGACCGCGCAGGGCTATCACATGACCACGTTCGGATTCATCCTCGGCGAGGTGTTCCGCCGCGTCACCGGTGGCACCGTCGGTCAATACCTTCGCACCGAGATCGCCGAACCGCTGGGGGCCGAAATCCACATCGGCACACCCCGAACAAAACAACACCGTTGTGCCGATCGGGTCGCCAAGCCGCATATCCGCCAGATGCTGGCCGACGTCAACGCCCCCGGCTACCCCACCTCACTGGCCGAACACCCGAAGGCGGGCCTGGCCGTGTCGATGGGGTTCGCTCCGGACGACGAAGTCGGCTCCAACGATCTCGACCTGTGGCGTGAACTCGAGTTTCCCGGCACCAACGGGCAGGTGTCGGCTCTCGGCTTGGCGACTTTCTACAACGCGTTGGCGCAGGAGAAACTGCTCAGCCGCCCGCACATGGATCTCATCCGGGTCTCACAAGGCGGACTGGAGACCGATCTGGTCCTCGGCCCACGGGTCGCCGACCACGGCTGGGGCCTGGGCTACATGCTCAACCAGCGCCGCGTCAACGGGCCCAACCGGTCGATCTTCGGCCACGGCGGGCTGGGTGGCTCGTTTGGTTTCGTCGATCTGGAGAATCGGATCGCCTACGCCTACGTGATGAACCACTTCGACGCGACCAAGGCCAACGCCGACCCGCGCAGCGTCGTCATGAGCAACGAGATCTACCGGGTGCTCGGCGTCGAAATGGATTAGCGCTCGACGCTCGAACACGAAACGGCATTGCTGCGAGGTAAATTCGCGACAATGCCGTTTCGGATCGAGTCTGATTCAGGCGCTACACCAATGAGTGGTCAGCGGTGACCCCAGCCGTCGTGGGGTCCGAAGTTGTTGTCATGGCGACCGAAATCTTCGTGCCGATCGAAGTTGTTGTCGCGCGGCCCTCCGTTCCATCCGCCCCGGAAGTTGTCGTGGCAACCGCCCCACTCCCAGTTGTTGCCCCAGCCCGGATCCCAGAATTCGCCGGGACACCAGGTTGGGAGTGGCCCCGGCTGGGCGCGAGCTTCGGTTGCGACAGCTAAACCGGCCAACCCCATACCGGCGGCGACCGCGGCACTTGCTGCGACGATGCGTACGGTTTTCTTCATTCGGTTAGGCTACCCACCCCTTGGGCGCTGAAAAGACTAGCAGCACAACCTTTTTCGATCTGTGACATTCGGCGTTTGGCAAAATTGCGCTCGTTATCGCGATGCGGAAACGTGATATTGGAGGCCTGTCGCGATCGTCACCTGCGCCGACGATGGTCTCGGTTCAATCACTTCCGCCTACGAGTCGCTCCCGCTGGACGAATCGCCTCCAGCCGAAGAGTCCGATCCGCCGGACGAGTCGCCGCCGCCCGTGTCAGCGCTTCCGGACGAGTCGTTACCTCCACCTGAGTCCGATCCCATCGACGCTCCGCCGGAGTCTGACGCTCCGCCGGTATCAGGTGCAGACGGGCCCGCATCCGGAGCGGAGGCGCCGCCGTCGGGGGCCGGCGCACCGGCATCCGGCCCAGCAGCGCCCGGCCCACCGGAATCGTGTCCGCCGGCATCGCCGGGTCCGCCGGGATCGTGTCCCCCGGCGTCGCCAGGTCCGCCTGGCTCTGTACCCGCGGGCGCTCCCGGGTCATGCCCCCCAGGTTCACCAGGGTCGTGACCTCCGGGTCCACCGGGATCGTGTCCGCCGGGTTCGCCAGGTCCACCAGGGTCGTGACCGCCCGGTCCACCAGGATCGTGGCCGCCCGGGTCCACCAGGATCGTGGCCACCGGGTCCGCCGGGGTCGTGTCCGCCGGGCCCACCCGGGTCGTGGCCGCCCGGCCCGTGTCCGCCGTGCCCGCCACCCGGCTCATGTCCCCCGGGATCCCCCGGATCACCAGGCCCACCCGGTCCGCCTGGGCCGCCCGGTCCTGAGCCGCCCGGGCCGCTGGGTCCGCCGGGGCCTGGTCCACCTGGTCCAGGTCCGCCCGGGTGACCGATGATCGGTGGCGGTCTGTTGACGATGGTTGGTCCGTTGTTGATGATCGTGGGAGCGACCGAGTTGCCGTGGCAGCCGTTCCAATCCCAGTTGCTGCCCCACGACGGGTCCCAGAAGTCGCCCGGGCACCAGTTCGGTCCGGGTTGCGCGTGAGCGTCGGCGATGCCGCCTAATCCAAAAGCTGCGGCCATCGCTGCCGACGCGATGACGCAGCTTGCAAACTTGTTCATGGGCTATGCGTACCTGGTCAGGCTATGCGCGCGCCCAGCGGACCCTATTCGTCGGATGAGAAGCCGGCGCCGTCCCCGAGGTCAGGTCTGGCAGGTCGGGCACCAAAAGAGGTTACGGCCCTCCAATTCGGCTGTGCGAATTGATGTTCCGCATACCCGGCATGGATCGCCTGTGCGACGGTATACATAGGTCCGGGGCCGACCGGGACCGTATGACGGTCCGCCATGGTCATGTTCGGGCCGCACCGTGATGATCTTGCCGCGTCGTACGCCGACTTTCATCAGGGCCACCAAGTCAGTCCACGACTCGGCGAACTCCGCTTCACCGATCGCCCGGCCCGGACGGTACGGATCGATGCCATGACGGAACAGCAACTCGTTGCGGTACACGTTGCCGACGCCGGCGATGATGGTCTGGTCCATCAGTAACGCGCCGATTGGCCTGCGCGACTTGCTGATCCGCTCCCACGGCCACGAGGGATCGGCATCACGGCGAAGCGGGTCGGGTCCCAGCCGGGCGACGACGTCGGCGACTTGAGCCTCATCGATGATTTCGCACACCGTGGGCCCGCGAAGGTCGGTGCCGTACTCGGCGCCGACCATCCGCATCCGGACCTGCCCGACCGCAGCGGGTAGATCCTCATCGGGCGATCGCGCCCATTCGGTGAACTTGCCGTACAGGCCGAGGTGAACATGCACCGTCGCACCACCGGCGTAGTGATGGAACAGGTGCTTGCCCCAAGCGGTCGCCCGTCGTAGCACCTGACCGTCGACCTCGGATGCCTCCGATGACGAATCGGCCCTGCGGGCTCGAGACCGCGACCGGCGATCCCGCGAAGCGACGCTGGTGCAGCCGGGCCAGTCGATGAAGGGTATGCCCTTCCGGCACGGCAGGCTACTCGCTGCCGGCGCCGGGCACCGGCGGTGCCTGGTGAGTGCGTTCGTATTCGTCGAGAATGTCGATACGCCGTTGGTGGCGTTCGGCTTTCGACCACGGGGTGGTCAGGAACGCATCGACGATCGCCAGCGCTTCCGGCACGGTGTGCATGCGGCCGCCGATGCCGATCAGCTGAGCGTTGTTGTGCTGGCGGGCCAGCGACGCGGTCTCCACGCTCCATCCCAACGCGCAACGTGCTCCCGGAACCTTGTTGGCCGCGATCTGCTCACCATTGCCCGACCCGCCGAGCACGATGCCAAGGCTGTCCGGATCAGCCACCGTCTTGAGTGCGGCCGCGATGCAGAAGGCCGGGTAATCGTCCTCGGCGTCGTAGGTATAGGCGCCGCAATCGATCGGCTCGTGGCCGGTCTTTTTCAGGTGCTCGATGATCTGCTGTTTGAGTTCGTAGCCGGCGTGGTCGGAGCCGAGGTAGACGCGCATGACCGAGATCCTGCCCCGCCGGTCGCCGCTAGTCGAATTCGGGGCCCTCGGTGCGGCTTCGCTTGAGCTCAAAGAAGTGCGGGTAGGACGCGAACGTCACCGATGCGTCCCACAGCTTGCCGGCCTCTTCGCCGCGCGGAATCCGCGACAGCACCGGACCGAAGAACGCGATGCCATTGATGTGAATGGTGGGCGTGCCGACGTCGTCGCCGACCGCGTCCATTCCGGCGTGGTGGCTCTTGCGCAGCGCCTCGTCGTAGGCCTCACTGGTGGCGGCGTCGGCGAGCTCGGCCGGCAGATCCAGCGCCTTGAGCGACTGCTTGATCACGTCATCGAGGTCTTTGTTGCCCTCGTTGTGAATTCGAGTGCCCATCGCCTCGTACAGCGGGGCCAAAATCTCGGAGCCGTGGGCCTGCTCGGCGGCGATCGCCACCCGCACCGGGCCGAACGCCTTCGCCAGCCTCTCCTTGTACTCAGACGGCAGGCCCTCACGATTCTCGTTGAGCACCGCCAGGCTCATCACCTGAAAGTTCACCTCGATGTCGCGGACCTTTTCCACTTCCAGGATCCAGCGCGAGGTGATCCATGCCCACGGGCACAGCGGGTCGAACCAGAAATCGGCAACTGACTTCTCGGACATGCGGAATCCTCTCGTCAACGGTCGGCTAGCCGTCCAGCACAACCCTAGCCGCGGCGGTCCAATTCCCGCGGCCGGTCTCCCGACGCCTAGGCCGAATTGGACGACTCCTCATCAGGCCACTTCGCGGCCTGCATCGTCGCCGCCCTAGATTGGACACGTGGCTCTCCCCAACCTCACCCGTGACCAGGCTGTCGAACGCGCCGCATTGGTCACCGTCGACAACTACCAGATCGCCTTGGACCTCACCGACAGTGACGGCCGGCCCGGCGAACTCACCTTCCGCTCCATCACCACCGTCACGTTCGACGCGCTCCCGGCGCCGACACCGTCATCGACGTCGCCGCCGGGACTGTCCGCAGCGCGACGCTCAACGGCGACGAACTCGACGTGTCCGCCTATGACGAGTCGACCGGTATCGCGCTGACTGGGCTCGCCGAACACAACGTCCTCGTGGTCGACGCCGACTGCCGCTACTCGAACACCGGTGAGGGGCTGCACCGGTTCGTCGACCCAGTCGACAGCGAGGTGTATCTGTACTCGCAATTCGAAACCGCCGACGCCAAGCGGATGTTCGCGTGCTTTGACCAGCCCGACCTCAAAGCCACCTTCGACGTGTCGGTGACCGCCCCGCAGCACTGGCAGGTGGTCTCGAACGGGGCCACGGTGAGCGCCGTCGACGGAGTGCACACTTTCGCCACCACCCCGAAGATGAGCACCTATCTGGTCGCGCTGATCGCAGGCCCGTACGCCCGCTGGGACGACGTCTACCGCGACGAGCACGGCGAGATCCCGCTCGGTCTGTTCTGCCGCGCGACGCTGGCGGAGTTCATGGACGCCGAGCGGCTGTTCACCCAGACCAAGCAAGGTTTTGGCTTCTACCACAAGAACTTTGGGGTTCCGTACGCCTTCGGCAAGTACGACCAGTTGTTCGTGCCGGAGTTCAACGCGGGCGCCATGGAGAATGCCGGCGCGGTGACGTTCCTGGAAGATTACGTTTTTCGCAGCAAAGTCACCCGGGCCTCCTACGAGCGACGTGCCGAGACCGTGCTGCACGAGATGGCGCACATGTGGTTCGGCGACCTGGTCACCATGCAGTGGTGGGACGACCTATGGCTCAACGAATCGTTCGCGACGTTCGCCTCGGTGCTGTGCCAAGCCGAGGCGACCGAATTCACCACGGCATGGACGACTTTCGCCAACTCCGAGAAGTCCTGGGCCTACCGCCAGGACCAGTTGCCGTCGACGCATCCGGTGGCGGCCGACATCCCCGACCTGGCGGCCGTCGAGGTCAACTTCGACGGCATCACCTACGCCAAGGGCGCCAGCGTGCTCAAGCAGTTGGTGGCCTACGTCGGGCTGGAGCACTTCCTGTCCGGGCTGCGCGACTACTTCGAGGCGCATTCGTTCGGCAACGCGACGTTCGGCGACTTGCTCGGCGCGCTGGAAAAGGCTTCCGGCCGTGACCTTTCCGACTGGGGCCGGCAATGGCTGAAGACGACCGGCCTCAACACCCTGCGCGCGGACTTCGACGTCGACGCCGACGGTAAGTTCACCCGGTTCGCGGTGACGCAGAGTGGCGCCGCGCCCGGCGCGGGTGAAACCCGAACGCACCGGCTGGCGATCGGCGTCTACGACGACGACGGCAGCGGAAAGCTGACGCGGTCGCATCGCGAAGAACTCGACGTCTCCGGCGAAAGTACGGAAGTAGCTGCACTGGTTGGGGTTTCGGCGGGCAGACTGGTTCTGGTCAACGACGACGATCTGACCTATTGCTCGCTGCGGCTGGACCCCGGGTCGTTGGACACCGCCCTGGGCCGCATCGCCGACATCGCCGAACCCCTTCCGCGAACATTGGTGTGGTCGGCGGCGTGGGAGATGACCCGCGACGCCGAGTTGCGCGCCCGCGATTTCGTGTCGCTGGTGTCGGGTGGCATCCAGGCCGAGACCGAAGTCGGTGTCGCCCAACGGCTACTGCTGCAGGCGCAGACCGCGCTGGGCTCCTACGCCGACCCCGGGCTGGGCAGCCTCGGAGGGCTGGCCGTCATTCGCCGACCGGCTGCTGGAATTGGCCCGCGCCGCGGCGGCGGGTTCAGACCACCAGCTGGCGTTCGTCAACGCGCTGTGCACGTCGCTGCTCTCGCCTGAGCAGGTGTCCGTGCTGACCGACCTTCTCGAACGCGATCCCGCCGAACTGGGCCTGGAGGGGCTAGCGGTCGACACCGATCTGCGTTGGCGGATCGTCACCGCGCTGGCCGCCGCCGGCGCGATAGACGCCGATGGCCCGCAGACGCCCTTCATCGACGCCGAGGTAAAGCGTGACCCGACGGCGGCCGGCAAACGGAACGGGGCCCAGGCCGCAACCGCGCGACCGCAGGCGGCGGTGAAGGAGGAGGCATGGACCTCAGCCACCGAAGACGACACGCTGGCCAACATCACCACCCGGTCGATCATCAGCGGTTTCGCTCAGCCAGGGCAAGGTGAACTGCTGCAACCGTTCGGCGCCAGGTACTTCGCCGCGATCGCCGGCATCTGGGAGCGGCGGTCGAGCGAAGTTGCGCAGACGGTGGTGGTCGGCCTCTACCCGTCGTGGGACATCAGCGACGAAGGCATAGCCGCCGCGGACGCGTTCCTCGCCGACACCGGGTTGCCTGCGGCCTTGCGGCGACTGGTGCTCGAGGGCCGCGCTGGAATCGAAAGGTCGCTACGAGCGCGACGATTCGACGGCGGCGGCGAGGCCTGACCGGCTGCTAGACCCGCGAGATGCCGGCGCTGGTCACGCGGACCGCGCTGACCAGGCCGTCGATCAGGTGGCCGTCCTTGAACGACGACGCCGCTGCGGCGACACCGAGCGGCGCGGCCGACTCGGCTCCGCGGCCGCGAACCGCTGAGCCGTAGACCACCTCGATCACATGCTGATCCGGCGAGACGGCGATCAGCACCGCGTCGTTCGGCGTGGGCACCTTCGCCAGGATCTCGCGCGCCCGCGCACCGGTGTCGCTGCCCAGGTCGCCGATGTAGACCGCAAAGCGTGCGCCCGCGGCCCGCGACCCGTAGGTCAGCGCGTCGTCGAGGGTGACCAGGTCGTTGATCGGGAACGGGTAGTGCGACCGAGAGTTCGCCGGGTTCGGTGACACCCGAGATGCGGCCACTGGTCGTGATCGCCGAGCCGTGCGGCAACTCGGCGGGCAAGCCTGTTGTGACGGTTGCTACCTCACCACTTGCCACTTGCGCCACCTCCCACGCTGAACTCGTCGTGGCCGTGATGACCGTGACCGACGGCCTCGTCGGTGGCGGCCCACAGGATCGGCGGATGCGTCCAAGATTCCGACAATTTGTAGGTCGCCGGGTGTGGACCCTTGCGTGACCAGATCGCCGCGGCGATCAGGGCGGTCAGCAGTAACGGGACACCCAGGAAGTATGCGTGAATCTCCATGGTGCTCACGACGCAAACCGTATCTCACCGGCGATCTGTGAGCCACACACGCAACGTTAAGCCGCGCCTTCGCCGAGATATCGCGCCCACGCCGGGTCGAGGTCTTTGACCGTCGACAGCAGCCGCCAATGCTGACCCTTGGGCGGGGTCGGTGCCATCCGCAGCGACCAACCCAGCTCGGCCAGCAACTTGTCGCCTTTGCGATGGTTGCAGGTCGAGCAGCACGCCACGCAGTTCTCCCACGAATGGCCGCCGCCGCGGCTTCGCGGCACCACATGGTCGACCGTGTCGGCCTTGGCTCCGCAGTAGGCGCAGCAGAACCGGTCGCGATGCATCAAAGCCGCGCGGGTCATCGGAACGCGGGCCCGGTATGGCACCCGGACGAACGTGCGCAACCGGATCACCGACGGCACCGCGATCGAACTCGTCGAGGAGTGGACGACCGGCCCGGTCGGATCGTCGTGCACCACGTCGGCCTTGCCGCAGATCAGCATGACGATCGCCCGCCGAACCGGCAATGCCGTCAACGGCTCGTAGGTCGAATTCAGCAGCAGCACCCGCCGGCGATTCCAGATGGATCCGGCGTCTTGCGAGACCGGCGGAGGCGAGTCAACGCTTTGGACGCTGTGCAGGGCTGAGCCGTTCGCGTGCCTACTGAGGCCTGCCGCCGCACCTGAACTGTGGTGGCTGCGGCGTTTTGTGCGCTGCGCCATACGTCCTCCGCCGACCAGTCCACCACGATTCGTCAGCGAGCGCACGCCAAATTGGCCGGTGTTCGCTGGTCAATCCGGTGAACACCGGGTAGCGAGCCTTCGGCGCAAGGTTCATATGTCGCTCAGCGGCCCGTCGTGGGCATAGCCCACAATGGAGGCGATGGAACAACCACAAGAGACCTTCTACGACGCTGTCGGCGGTGCGGATACGTTCCATGCGATCGTGGCGCGCTTCTACGAGCTGGTCGCCGAGGATGAGATTCTGCGGCCGCTCTATCCCGAGGACGACCTGGCGGGCGCCGAGGTACGACTGCGGATGTTTCTCGAGCAGTACTGGGGTGGCCCGCGAACTTACTCCGAGCAACGCGGCCATCCCCGACTCCGGATGCGGCACGCGCCGTTCCAGATCGGCCCGTTCGAGCGCGACGCGTGGCTGCGTTGTATGCACACCGCGGTCGCATCGATCGACTCGGCAACCCTCGACGACGCGCATCGCAAGGCGCTGATCGACTACCTGGAAATGGCGGCACACTCCATGGTCAACTCGCCGCTCTGATGAACATTCAACGACAGCGCACGTGGTGGACGGATGCTGTCTTCTACCAGGTGTATCCGCGATCATTCGCTGACAGCAGCGGTGATGGTGTCGGCGACATCGACGGTGTGGCAGCGCAGTTGGACTATCTGGACCGGCTCGGCGTCAACTCGATCTGGTTCAGCCCGATCATGGTGTCCCCCATGGCCGATCACGGCTACGACGTATCGGACCCGCGCGACATCGATCCGCTGTTCGGCAGCCTGGCCGCACTGGAAGGTCTGATCGCGGCGGCGCATCAGCGCGGTATCAAGATCACCATGGACCTGGTGCCAAACCACACCAGCTCGGAGCATCCCTGGTTTCACGAGGCGCTGGCCGCCGAACCGGGCAGCGCCGCTCGCGACCGCTACATTTTCCGCGATGGACGCGGACCCGAAGGCGCCGAGCCGCCGAACAATTGGCAGTCCATGTTCGGTGGGCCGTCGTGGACGCGAGTCGTCGAGCCGAACGGCGAACCGGGCCAGTGGTATCTACACATCTTCGATGTCGAACAGCCGGATCTCAATTGGGACAACCCGGAGGTCTTCGACGATCTCGAAAAGACGCTGCGGTTCTGGTTGGAGCGCGGCGTCGATGGTTTCCGCATCGATGTCGCACACGGGATGGCCAAACCACCCGGCCTTCCGGACACCGATGTCGAAATGCGGCCACGGACACTCAGCGAGGGCGATCCACGGTTCAACCATCCCAATGTGCATGCGATTCACCGCAATATCCGCCGGGTGATGAACGACTACCCGGCAGCGGTGACGATCGGCGAAGTATGGGTGTTCGACAACGCCAGCTGGGCCGAGTATGTCCGCGCCGACGAGTTGCACTTGGGTTTCAACTTCCGCCTGGTTCGAGCCGAATTCGACCTCGCCGAGATTCAGGATGCGATCGAGAACACCCTGGTCGCAGCGGCGATGGAAAATGCAACTCCCACATGGACGTTGGAGAATCACGATGTGGTCCGCACGCCCACTCGCTACGGCGGCGGCGATGCCGGATTGGATCGGGCGCGCGCAATGGCGCTGCTGGCCCTCGCCCTACCCGGAGCGGTATTTCTCTACAACGGTCAGGAATTGGGCCTGCCCAACGTCGAATTACCCGATGAAGCGCTGCGCGATCCGACCTGGGAACGCTCCGGGCACACCGTCCGTGGTCGCGACGGGTGCCGCATCCCGATTCCTTGGCGGGGCGACACTCCCCCCTTCGGATTCTCCACGTCGGCCGACACCTGGTTGCCGATACCGCCGGAATGGGAGTCGCTCACCGTGGAGAAGCAGCTGCTCAACGCCGACTCGACATTGTCGTTCTTTCAGCGGGCTCTCGAAATACGGCGCAGCCATGTCGAATTCATCGGAGATGGCATCGAGTGGCTGGAAGCGCCCGGTGACATACTCGCCTTCGCCCGCGGTGACGGCGGGTTGCGCTGCGTGCTCAACGCCGGCAAGCGGCCCATACCGCTTCCGGATGGCGAGCCGATTCTGACCAGCGCGCCACTGCTTGACGGCGAGCTGCCGCCGAACGCGGCGGCGTGGGTAGTGTCCTCGCCTGAGCCCCGCGGGTAGCGCATGGCTGCGCGTATCTCTATACATAACGCATGACGTATGCGTGGGCAGTCATCGGCGCCGGACCAGCGGGCATCGCGGCCGTGGGCCGACTTCTTGATCACGGCGTTGCCGACAAGCACATCGTCTGGATCGATCCCGAGTTCGCGGCGGGCGACCTCGGCGCGAAGTGGCGATCGGTGTCCAGTAACACCAAGGTCGGCGCTTTCCTGGATTATCTTAACGGCGCCAAAGCTTTTCGGTTCTCCGAAGCACCTGCGATGCCGTTGACCGAAACAGATCCCGAAGAAACCTGCGCGCTTGCCCTGGTCGCCGATCCATTGATTTGGATCACCGAACACCTTCGGGAGCGGGTGGACACCGTCGAAACCACGGCCACCGGCCTGGTCCTTCGAAACCGGCAGTGGCAGATCGAGACAGACCACCAAGACCTGACGTCGGCCAACGTCATCCTCGCGGTAGGAGCGACCCCGAAAAAGCTCGACTACCCTCAGTTGCAAGAGATTCCGCTTGAAGTGGCCCTCGACCCGGAGAAGCTTGCCGACGAACCGCTGAAGAACGCCACGGTCGCGGTGTTCGGTTCGTCGCACTCCTCGATGATCGTACTTCCGCACCTGCTGCGTCACCCGGTGGCCAAAGTAGTCAACTTCTACCGCAGTCCGCTCAAATACGCCGTCTACTTGGATGACTGGATCTTCTACGACGACTCAGGCCTCAAAGGCCGGGCAGCGGTCTGGGCCCGGGAGAACATCGACGGTGTGCTGCCGGACCGGCTCGAGCGGTGTCTGGTCGACGGTCCGGGCTTCGAGGACAAGCTCGCCGAGTGCGACCTCGCGGTGTACACGGTCGGCCTCGATCGGCGAACCCAGCCCGAAACCCGGCAATGGGGTCAGCTTGATTACAACGCCGACAACGGCATTCTGGCGCCCGGACTCTTCGGGGTCGGGGTCGCGTTTCCTCAGCGCGCAGTCGACCGCTACGGCTACGTCGAATACCGCGTCGGATTGAAGAAGTTCATGGATTATCTCCATGAGATCCTGCCGTTGTGGTTGAAGTACTCCACCTGATCAGCGCAAGACGACCGCCGGGTCGCCACGGCGGCGGTACACCGATCCGAACCGCGCGTCGATGCGCAACCAGGTCCGCAGAATGCGAACCCGCACAATCTCGCCGGAATCGATGGCGTCGGCATCCTGCGGCAGGAAACCCATTGCGGTCAGAGCGAATACGCAGCGCATCGGCACGCCGACGCTTTCGCTGCCCGAGCTGACCCGGATCACCTCCTGGTCGAGCAGCGATACCGGCGGCCCTTGCGCACTGCTGTGCTCTTTGGCCAGCTGCGAACCGCGCTGCGCCAAGTCCAGCAGCAGACGGGCCGGCACGTCGTCGAGATAGGTGAATCCCGAGTCTGGCGGCAAGGCGCCGCGCCACGCGGAGTCCATCGGAAAGCCGGGGTCGACGTAGCCCGACGTGTCGAGATGGGCCAGCCCACGCCCCAATTCGTCTGCGCCGACCGACAAGTCGTCGGGACGTACGACGCCGGCTACTACCCTGCTGGCCAGCACATCCAAACCGGTCGATGCCCAGGCGGTGAACTCGC
>CAVVSN010000018.1:0-220022 GCA_963750885.1 uncultured Actinomycetota bacterium | reverse complement strand
CGTGCGCCGCGTTGCTGTCGTGCTCGTCGACGGGATGGGCCGGCATCTGCTACCGGAATTGGCCGACGGCGCGCCGCTGCTGGCGTCGGTGCTGGCCGGTGTCGCCGGGCGGCTCGACGAACTCACCTGCACCTTCCCCTCGACCACGCCGACCAGCCTGGTGTCGCTGGGCACCGGGGTCGGACCCGGTGAGCACGGAATCCTGGGGTTCACCGTCAAGCTTCCCGACAGCGACCAGGTGCTGACACACATTTCCTGGCGTGGCGATCCGCCGGCGGCCCAATGGCAGACCGTGCCAACGTGGTTCGAGCGCCTGCAGCGGGTCGGTGTCAGCGCCAGGGCGGTGCTGCCTGCGGCGTTCGTCGGGAGCGGCCTGACCGAGGCGGCATACCGGGGCGCCCAATTCGTCGCCGCGAAAAACGATGACGACTACGCCCAGCTTGTGATCGACCAGTTGCACGAGGCACCCGGACTGGTCTATGCCTATACCGCCGCGCTCGACACTGCTGCGCACGTGTTCGGCATCGGCTCCGCTGAGTGGCAGGCCGCCGGAACCTACGTGGATGCGCTACTGACCCGACTTGTCGAAGCGTTGCCCCCAGATGCCGCGCTGCTGGTCACCGCGGACCACGGCGGCTTGAACGTGCCGAGACACAGGCGAATCGACCTTGACGCCGATTCCCGCTTGAGCGACGGAGTTCGGGTGGTTGCGGGCGAGCCGCGGGTGCGCTACCTGCACACCGAGCCGGGCGCAGCGTCCGACGTGATCGCCGCTTGGAGCGACCTACTGAGCGGGCGGGCCGAGGTGCGCAGTCGTGACGACGCCGTCGCGGCCGGGCTGTTCGGATCTGTACGTGCCGACCACAAAGCGCGAATCGGCGATGTCGTCGTGACCTGCCTCGGTGACACGGCGGTTCTAGCGACCGCGCATGAGCCGCCGGAAGTTGCTCAGCTCGTCGGCTTTCACGGGGCAGCCACCCCAGCCGAAATGGACATCCCGCTGATTACCTTTCGGGGCTGACATTCACCTGCAAAAAAACTCGCAGAATTCCTGCGAATCGTCCGCAAGAGGTTTACCGTCGATAGTGGCCGGAGTTCATATCCAGATGGGACGCGACATGGCCGCTGACACACTCAGCAGGCAACCTTCGTCGCGCTCCCGGCTATGCAGGGCTTTGACGGCCGACGAGTGGCTGCGCCTCGGGTCGATGTTCGGGATCATTATCGCTCTGCATGTGATCGGTTGGGGCACACTGATACTCGTCGTCGAGCCGGCCCATTTGAGCGTCGGGGACAAGGCGTTCGGTATCGGTATCGGCCTGACCGCCTACACACTGGGGCTACGCCACGCATTCGACGCCGACCACATCGCCGCGATCGACAACACCACCCGCAAGCTGATGAACGACGGGCAGCGGCCGCTTGGCGTCGGCTTCTACTTCTCCCTCGGCCACTCGTCGGTGGTGTTCGGGCTGGCACTGCTCATCGCATTCGGGCTCAAGGCAATAATCGGACCCGTCGAGCAGGACTCTTCGGCCCTGCATCATTACACCAGCTTGATCGGCACCAGCGTCTCCAGCGTGTTCTTGTACTTGATCGCCATCATCAATGTGGTCATCCTGGTGGGCATCCTGCGCGTGTTCGCGCAGATGCGCCGCGGTCATTACGACGAAGACGAGCTCGAAGCGCAGCTGAACAACCGCGGATTGCTCAATCGGGTGCTCGGCCGCTTCACCAAATCCGTTACCGCATCTTGGCATATGTATCCGATCGGGCTGTTGTTCGGCCTCGGCTTTGACACCGCAACCGAAGTCGCACTGCTGGTGCTGGCAGGCACCAGCGCCGCGGCCGGCCTGCCGTGGTATGCCATCTTGTGCCTGCCGGTGCTGTTCACCGCGGGCATGTGCCTGCTGGACACCATTGACGGCTCGTTCATGAATTTCGCTTACGGCTGGGCCTTTTCGAATCCGGTCCGCAAGGTCTACTACAACATCACCATCACCGGCCTGTCTGTGGTCGTCGCGCTGCTTATCGGCAGCATGGAATTGCTTGGGCTGCTTGCCGAGCAGTTCGGCTGGAGCGGCGGATTCTGGGGCTGGCTGGGCGGCATCGATCTCAACGCGATTGGTTTTGTCATCGTCGGCCTGTTCGTGCTCACCTGGGCCGGCGCTTTGCTGATCTGGCGCTACGCGCGCATCGAGGAGAAGTGGACGGTGCAGGCCGAACGCGTCGGCTAAGACGCGTCAACGAGTCGGCCTGGGTTCACCCCAGGCCGCGATCACCACCACGCCGGATTCGGGTGCGAAACCCAAGATCGTTCCAGCCCTGAGCTGAACCGGTGGCTTTCGTCGCCGACACACATCGATGACCGCAGATTTCCATCCGCTCGCCGTTGCGGTGCTTGCTGTCTTCAATCAGCCTGCGCCGAAACATTTTTCGCAAGTCCGCGCCTCGGACTTGCGTTGTCGTCGTGCGCCCAGATTCAAAGGAGAAACCCGATGTCGTTCGTATCCATCGTACCGGATTTACTTTCCACCGCAGCGGACAACCTTCAATCCGTCGGCTTGAGACTTCAAGCGCAGAACACCGCGGCGGCGGTACCGACCACTGGTCTGATTCCGCCCGCCTCTGACGAGGTATCTGCCTTGACGGCAATGCAATTCGCCGCACATGCACGCGCCTACCAGGCGGTCAGCGCGCAGGCTACGGCGATTCACCAGATGTTCGTGACGATGTTGGCGGACAGCGCCGACTCATACGCCACCACCGAGGCCGCCAACGCGGTTGCAACCGGATAAGAGGTTTTGCAATGGATTTCGCAACGTTACCGCCAGAAGTCAACTCGGGGCTGATGTACGCAGGTCCAGGTTCTGGGCCGATCATCGCAGCGGCCGCGTCCTGGGACAGCCTGGCCGCCGAGGTGTCCTCGGCGGCAGGTGATTACGGGTCGGTGATCTCCGGTCTCGCCAGCGGTCCGTGGCAAGGCCCGGCCTCGGCGTCCATGGTGGCCGCCGCCGCTCCATACGTGTCGTGGATGAATGCCACTGCCGCGCAAGCCGAGCTGGCCGCCGACCAAGCCAAAGTGGCGGCCAGTGCATACGAAGCCGCGTTCACCGCGACAGTTGCGCCGCCGGTCATCGCTGCCAACCGCACGATGTTGGCAGCATTGGTCGCCTCCAACGTCCTCGGCCAGAACACCCCGGCGATCGCGGCGACCGAAGCCCACTACGTCGAGATGTGGGCCCAAGACGCCGCAGCGATGTACGGCTATGCCGGATCCTCCGCAGCCGCATCGACATTGACACCGTTCGCCGCGCCACCGGCGACCACCACGGTCAGTCAGGCAGCTGGGACGGGAACATCGGCACCGCTGTCGCAGTTGGTGACTTCGGTCCCCGCTGCACTGCAGGGGCTCGCCTCGCCTGCGACGTCGACAGCTTCCACTTCGGGTCTCGACGGCATCATGAACTGGCTCGGACTAGGTGGATCGAACCTCACCACCCCGGCGGGAATCCTGAACTTCCTCTCCGGAGCCGATGGTTCCCCGTTGGGCGCCTTATTGAATGACAACGGCCTCAATACGCTCTTCTCCTCCGGTTTCTACATGCCGGGCAACTTTCTGGGCACCATGTCGGATTTCGTCGGGATGGGAAGTAGCAGTGCGGCTTCGGAGGCCGCCGGGGATGCTGCCGCGGGAGCGGCCGCAGCCGAGGGAGTCGGCGGTGCGGTGGCGGCCCCGGCTGCGGGAGTCGGCGAATTGGGCAGTGCCGGCGCGGTGTCAGCCGCCCTGGGCCGGGGTGCAGCGATCGGAGCGCTGGCGGTGCCGCCCAACTGGCCTGCGCTCGCGCCCACGGTAAACCCGCTGCCCGGGCTCTCCGGGGCGGCGCTGGGAGGCATGCCGCCACCACCTCCGCCCGCACTCGCGGCAGGCATTCCGGGGATGCCGGCCGCCAATGCGGCCGGAAACCGCTTCGGCGCCGTCACTCCCCGATATGGGATCCGCCCGACAGTGATGGCACACCCACCGGCAGCGGGCTAACCCGCAGCGCTACAGCGGCGTGGTATAGGCGGCGCTGATACCGCCGTCGACGAGATAGCTCGCCGCAGTAATGAAAGACGCGTCATCGCTGGCCAAAAAGGCGACCACGGCTGCGATTTCGTCGGCCTCGCCGAATCGGCCCATCGGCACGTGCACCATCCGGCGGGCGGCTCGTTCGGGGTCGTTGGCGAAAAGCTCTTGCAGCAGCGGGGTGTTCACCGGCCCGGGGCACAGTGCGTTGACCCGGATGCCTTGGCGGGCGAATTGCACGCCGAGCTCGCGCGACATGGCCAACACCCCGCCCTTGGACGCGGTATAGGAGATCTGCGACGTCGCCGAACCCATCACCGCCACGAACGACGCGATGTTGACAATCGACCCGCGACCGGCAGGTGCCATGTGCCGCAACGCCGCCCGGCAGCACAGATACACCGACTTGAGGTTGACGTCTTGAACCCGTTGCCAGGCCGGCAGCTCGGTGTTTTCGATCAGATCGTCGTCCGATGGCGAAATACCGGCGTTGTTGACCGCAATACCCACCGACCCGTAGCTGCTCGCCACGAGATCGTACAGCGAGTTCACTGAGGCCTCGTCCGAAACATCTACTGGCACATACAGACCGCTTACCTCTTCGGCCGCCACGGTGCCGGTCCGCTCGTCGATATCGGCGATGACCACGGTGGCTCCTTCGGCGTGCAGCCGCCGGGCCGAAGCCAGCCCGATACCGCCGCCGCCACCGGTGACCACGGCGATTTTTCCGGCCAGCCGCTGCGTCAGGTCAATGGCCATTGATGCCGCTCCTTCTCGTTCGCATATGTCCGCGCTGCCTCGACGATCGCCGAGAACAGCCGCAAGTCGTCCAAACTCTCCTCCGGATGCCACTGGACGGCGAGCGCAAAGCCCTTGCCCGGCAGCTCCAATGCCTCGATCACCCCGTCGGCATCCCAGCCGCTGACGATCAGGCCCTCGCCGACCTCGGCAATGGCCTGATGGTGATAGCAGCGCGCGTCGACAGATTCGCCGACCAATTCGGCCAACTGGGTGCCCGGCACTGTCCGCACCGGCAAAGTGCTGAATACGGCGTTGCCGGCCCGGTGTCCGCCGTGGCCGATGACATCGGGCAGGTGCTGGTGCAGCGTTCCGCCCAGCGCGACGTTGAGTACCTGCGCGCCCCGGCAGATGCCCAACACCGGAAGCTGTCGCTGAAGCGCGCCGCGCAACAGCGCGAACTCCCACGCGTCGCGGTGCTGTGCGGGCTTGTCGGTACTCGGATGCGGCTGCTGACCGTAGGCAGCGGGATCGACGTCGTTGCCACCGGTGATCAACAGCCCGTCCAGGCTGTCGAGAACCCGGTCGGCGATCTCGTCGTCCACCGGCTGCGGCGGCAGCAGAAGCGCCACCCCGCCGGTCGCAGTGACACCTTGAAAGTAAACCGCCGGAAGGAAGCTGGCGCGCACATCCCAGACTCCCATTTGCGCTCGGTTCAGGTAGGTGGTCAGACCGATCACCGGAGGCTGGGTGCTGGATTGCCCGGGTCTAGAAACGCTCAAAACCACGCACTCGCTCCCAATCGGTGACCGCCGCATTGAAAGCGGCCACCTCGACGCGGGCGTAGTTGACGTAGTGATCGACCACGTCGTCGCCGAATGCCTGCCGGGCGACCGCTGACGCCGCGAACAGCGTCGCAGCTTCGGCCAGCGTACCGGGCAACCGCTCGGCATCGCCGGCTGCGGCAAGCTGATAAGCATTGCCCGCGCACGGATCCGGCAACGGCAGTTCGTGCTCGATACCGTGCAGCCCCCCGGCGATGAGCGCCGCCACCGCGAGGTACTGATTGACATCCCCGCCGGGCACCCGGCATTCCACCCGCAAGTTGTCGCCGTGACCGACGACACGCAGAGCGCAGGTCCGGTTGTCCAGGCCCCACGCGACCGCCGTCGGCGCGAAGCTGCGATCAGCGAACCGCTTGTAGGAGTTGATGTTCGGTGCGTACTGCAGTGTCAACTCTCGCAGCGTGGCCAATTGGCCCGCGACAAAGTTGCGGAACATCGGCGACATGCCGTGCGGTTGATCGGCGTCGGCGAAGACTGCGGCGCCCTCCAGCGACCGAAGGGATATGTGGATATGACAGCTGTTGCCTTCGCGCTCATCGTATTTCGCCATGAAGGTCAGCGATTTGCCGTGCTGGTCGGCGATTTCCTTCGCGCCGTTCTTGTAGACGCCGTGGTTGTCACAGCTGACCAGTGCTTCGTCATAGCGGAACCCGAGCTCCTGCTGCCCCAGGTTGCACTCCCCCTTGACGGCCTCCCACTGCAGTCCCGCGCCCTGCATGTGCTGGCGGAGGTCGCGCAACAGCGGCTCGAGGCGGCTCGAGGCCATTACCGCGTAGTCCAGGTTGTAGTCGCTGGCCGGAGTCAGCTCGCGGTAACCATTGGCCCAGGCCTGTCGGTACGTGTCGTCGAACACCATGAATTCCAGCTCGGTGGCGACGTAGGCCCGCAGCCCGTGCTCGCGCAGCCGATCTAGCTGGCGACCCAGAACACGACGCGGCGAGGGCTCGATCGGGCTCCCGTCGTGCCGCGTCAAATCGGCGAGCACCAGCGCCGTCCCTGGCAGCCACGGTGCCCGCCGCAGCGTCGACAGATCCGGCAGCATCACCATGTCGCCGTATCCGGAGTTCCAGCCCGACGTGGCGTATCCCTCGACGGTGTTCATCTCGACGTCGACGGCGAACAGGTAGTTGCAGGCTTCGGCGCCGGACTCGGCCACCTCGTCGAGGAAGAACCGCGCCGACACCCGCTTGCCCATCAGCCGGCCCAACATGTCGCTGAACGCGACGATGACGGTGTCGATATCACCGGCGGCGACGAGTCGCTCGAGTTCGTCGCGCGACAAGCTCACGAGGTGATCGTATCTGTCACCAGGTGCTGGTGCGTAGGACGATCTCGGCGGCCAGTTGCGCGGTCGACTCGTGCGCGTTACGCCGTCCGAGCAACTCGACCACCCGGTAGTCGCCGTAGACGAATCGCTGACTGGTCTGGGCCACCGAGTGGGCCGCGGGGCTGCTGACGAGCGCGGTGGTGTTGATCTCGACCGGCGGGCAGTCCGTGTCACGCACCACCCCGGCTTGGTCGGCGACCCGCGGGTGGCCGCGGTCGATCACCACCAGGCCGGTGAAACGGTCGAGCCGGGTGGCCGCCAATTCCCAGGCGAGTTCGGCGCCGTCGCGGTCGCCGACCAGCACGCCCCAACTGACGTCGAGCACATCGAGAATCCCCATCACCGACTTGGGCGTCAGGCGGGGGTCCGGCGCGACGGCGATGGTGCGCAGTGAGGCGGTGTGCAGACGCTCGCATAACGCCTCGTAAGCCGGAAGCGCCCTTTGGGCTGCACACAGCAGCACGACGACGGAGCCCTTTTCCGGACCGGTGTCGCAGACCTGGATGGGAAACCCGTCGACGGTAGTCATCATCGTCGAAGGCACCACCGCAAATTACAGTGAATTGCCCCGCGCACGGGCCATTTTCGGCCGGATCGTTAGCCGTGTGGCAATTTGAAACGCATGCGCAACATGGGCCGCTCCTGCGACGCCCGCGACGGCAAAACGTAGCGGTGTTGACGAAAACCCTTTATTACGGCAGCGATTGGTCGCGGTCAACGAAGCGCTGCGACGATCGTCGAACGCCGCGGCGGGCCGCCGTCCAGCAGTCCGGTGACCGCGTCGACGTCGAGGTGGGCGTCCAGCAGATCGGACATGAGATCGAGTTGAGCGTCGCGTCGCGCCGCCACATCGGTGTCGTCGGCAACGACGAACCCCTCTCGTCCGGCGGCCGCCGCAGCGGCGGTCAACCACCGCCGGCGGAAGTCGTCGTTGTCGAACAGGCCGTGCCAGTGCGTCCCGTACACCTGGCCGCGCCGGTATCCCTCCGGCACACCGTCCACCTCGAACCAGGTCGCGTCCGCGCAGTGGGACACCCGCCCGTGGTGGATCTCGTAGCCGTGCAGCGAGTCCTGCCGGCGACGCAGCACCTTGTCACGCTGGAACACGATTTCGGCGTCCAGCATCCCGATCGCCTCGACCCGGCCGGATCGACTTTCGACCGGGTCGTCGATCGACCGGCACAGCATCTGGAAGCCGCCGCAGATGCCCAGCACCGCGCGGCCCGAGGCGGCATGCGAGCGGATGGCTTGCTCCAGCCCTCGTTCACGCAGCCAGGCCAGGTCGGCGACGGTGGATTTGGTGCCCGGCAGCACGATCACATCGGTATCGGCCAGGTCGGCGGGCTCTCGGACCCAGCGGACCAGCACGCCGGGTTCGCAAGCCAGCGCTTCGACGTCGGTGGAGTTGGAGATTCGCGGCAGGCGCAGGACGGCGACTCGAAGCCACTGCGAGCCGCGGGGCGCTTGCGGAGTGCCCAGGACCCGGTGCGCCAGCACCGGAACGGCGTCCTCGGTGTCCAACCACAGGTCGTCGGTGTAAGGCAGGACGCCGTAGGTGGGACGACCGCTGATTTCGGCGAGTTGACGCAGCCCGGGTTCCAGCAGCGAAACGTCACCGCGAAATTTGTTCACGATGAATCCGGCGATCAGCGCCTGGTCCTGCGCGTCGAGCACCGCCACGGTTCCGAACAGATGCGCGAGCAGCCCACCGCGGTCGATGTCGCCGACGATCACGACCGGAAGGTTCGCGGCGCGCGCCAGGCCCATATTGACCAAGTCGTTTGCCCGCAAGTTGATTTCGGCCGGCGATCCGGCTCCTTCGCAGATGACCGCATCGAATTCGTTTCGCAGCTTTGCCAATTCGTCTTGGACCAGCGCGGACAGCTTGTTGCGGTCCGACCAGTACTCCGCGGTGGTGGCCGTGCCGGCCACTTGCCCTTTGATCACCAGTTGCGAGGTCATGTCACTGCCGGGCTTGAGCAGGATCGGGTTGAATCGCACGCTGGGCGCCAGGCCGGCCGCGCGGGCCTGCATCGCCTGCGCCCGGCCGATCTCGCCGCCCTCGATGGTGACCGCGGAGTTGTTCGACATGTTCTGCGCTTTGAACGGCGCTACCCGAATTCCCTTGCGGGCCAGCAACCGGCAGAGCCCGGCGACCACCATCGATTTGCCTGCGTCGGATGTCGTTCCGGCGACCAGCAGCGCGCCGCTCAAGGCCGGGTGGTCACGGAAGGGTCAGAATTTCCGCGCCGGAGTCGGTGACCAGCAGGGTGTGTTCGAATTGCGCGGTCCATTTGCGGTCTTTGGTGACGACGGTCCAATCGTCATCCCAGATCTCATAATCCAGCGACCCGAGGTTGATCATCGGCTCGATGGTGAAGGTCATCCCCGGCTCCAGGACGGTGGTGACGGCAGGCTGGTCGTAGTGCAGCACCACCAGGCCGTTGTGAAACGTGGTGCCGATGCCGTGGCCGGTGAAATCGCGAACGACGTTGTAGCCGAACCGGTTTGCGTACGACTCGATCACCCGGCCCACCACCGACAGCGCGCGCCCCGGTTTGACGGCTTTGATCGCCCGCATGGTGGCCTCGTGGGTGCGCTCGACCAGCAGGCGGTGTTCCTCGGAGACGTCGCCGGCCAGAAACGTGGCATTGGTGTCGCCGTGCACACCGTCGATGTAGGCCGTGACGTCGATGTTGACGATGTCGCCGTCTTCGATCACGGTCGAATCGGGAATGCCGTGGCAGATAACCTCATTGAGCGACGTGCAGCAGGATTTGGGGTAGCCCTTGTATCCCAACGTCGATGGGTAGGAGCCGTGGTCGACCATGTAGTCGTGGGCGATCCGGTCCAGCGCGTCAGTCGTCACGCCGGGAGCGACGGCCTTGCCCGCCTCGGCGAGCGCGCTGGCGGCGATCTGCCCGGCGACCCGCATCTTCTCGATCACTTCAGGCGTCTGCACCCAGGGCTCGGTACCCTCTTTCGCCGTCGACTTACCGACGTATTCCGGGCGGACGATCGACTTGGGCACCGGAAGGGTCGGCGAGACCGCGCCGGCGGACAGAGCAGAACGAACAGGCATGTTTTCAGGGTATCTGTTAGCGAGCGCCTCAGGCACGGCCGCGGCGGCGCACCAGAGACCGGCGCGGACCTCTGACCTTCACCGAGCCGCAGACCACCCGGCCGGTCAACACCACGTGCGGTGTGCCCTCAGCCGGCGCGACCTTCCGCCGATCACTGGCGCTGCCGCCGTAGACCTCGACGTCGTCAAGGGAAGCGCTGGCGCCTTCGGGCAATCGGATCTCGACCGAGCCGAACCGCATGTCGAGCTCGATGACGACCACTGGCCCCGCGAATCTGGCTTTGACCAGATCCAGCTCAACCGATCCCAATCGACGCACCAGCGCCAGCCGGGTGGGAACGGTCCATTCGCCGTGGCGCTTGAGCGACCCTGCCCAGCCCCGCAGTTCGACCCGGTCGGCGGCAGAGGTGACGATCGCTCCGGGACCCGGCAGATCGACGACCAGACTGTCGAGCTCGTTGCGGGTCCGGGCGTAGGACACGTGGGTGGACCGCTCCTCGAACTCGCTGATGTCGATCAGTCCGAGTGCGACCGCGTTGTGCAGCCGCCGCAGCGTGCCGTTGCGGTCGGCATCGGAGACTCGCAGTTCGGAGAGTTCGTCTGGACGTGTCATGGCCGTTCCAATCTACCGCCGCAGGTCGCGCGACAGATGCTGGACGACTAGCCCGCTGGCCGCAGCGAGATGATCCCAGAGGTACGAGAAATGAGTTCACCCTGAACCGGTGCTGAGGGCGATTTGCACTGAGGCATTCAAACATAATGACGAATTGAATTGATCTTGTTTGAAATATCGACATTATTGGGCAAACCGTCAAAGCCATTGTTGGCGCCTCTCAGACAGCGCGTTCATCGGACCGGATATTAAGTCCAGTTTTCTGGATCCTATCTCACATTGTGAGATGGGATCGCGGTTTCATTGGCGGACCCACGCCGCCAGTAGCGATCTTGCCGGCGGTCGTTCTCGCTCACGCAAGGCGCTGAGGTGCAATTTCAGTCCACCGCATCGCATTTCAGATTTTGACCAGCGCCCGTCGCGTCATTTTGCTTCAGTTACTTAACGGATCGAACACTCCTCGAACCGCTGATAAGAGGAGGCTTAACACTGTTATCAATTCACCTGAGTTTTTTATTAGAGATTTGCTTAACACGGTCGCCGACCTGTTATAAGCTTCGACCCGTCGAAGGCTCGTCCGCCATGGGGGAGATTAGGACTCATGTGCGAGCCAACGGCTGTGGGGCGGCAACCCCACATCCACATGGAGAGACACCGAGATGGGAGCTCGCACATGAGTCACAAGAATTCTAACGGACGGGGTCGTCGTACCGCGTTCACTTTGGCAACAGCCCTTGGGGGTGCGACGGCGGCCGCTGCAATGCTCGGAATGGGCAACGCAAACGCCGCACCGGTCGTCGACACCGACGCTACCGGACCTGTTCGGCGGCCTCGGCTCGCCGGCGGATTCGATCCTGCCGAACGACGCCTACACCATGCTGTTGGCGCTGACGACCGGGCGCTCAGGGCTTCGCAAACCACGCCCTGGACGTCCTCGGCTCGCCAACCTCAGCGGCTACGAGTCGTTTTCCAACGATGTCCCCGCGTTCGAGGCAGCGCCGTTCGAACACGGGCTGGAGAACCTGGTCTATGCCATCGACCCCAGCGCGTTCTACGAGCAGACCACAGCCGGCATGCAGGCACCATCGGACAGCGGCGGCGCCTACCTGGCACCGGACGACTTCCTGGGCTACCTCGCCACGGGTCTGGACTACGGCCTGCTCACACCGACGGGACTGAACTTCGTCCTCACCCCGCTGATCGACATCCTGCTGGGTGAAGCGCCGGCCGTCATCTGATCCCACTAGATCCACCTCGCTAAGAGGTGGCAGTCCGGACCGGTGGGGTCGGGGGGTCGCCCTCACCGGTCCGGATGTCCAGACGTCGAGCCAGCAGGCGGGACAACGCCGGGACTCCCGGAGACCGAAAGCTCGGCGAAATGAAACCCTGTCGCCCGGCCGCCCCTCGCGGCCGGGCGACAGCTTTATGTCTGAGTGATTGTCGCCGAAAGGCTTTCAGGCCAGATAATTGGCGGGCATGGACTCGAACATGAACTTGGTCATCCGCACTGCGTACTCCGAGCTGCCTCCCCCGACGATCAGCGACGCGAAGGCCAGATCGCCGCGATAGCCGGCGAACCAGGAATGCGAACCGCCGGGGAACTCCGCCTCACCGGTTTTGGCGTACACCTCGCCGCAGCCGGCAATCTCCTTGCCGGTGCCGTTGGTCACCACCAATCGCATCATCGGGCGCAGGCCTTCGATCATCTTCTCGCTGATCGGGGTGGTGTCACCGGTGATCGTCGTGGGCCGTCCCTCGATGAGCCTGGGCACCGGCGCCTTTCCGGCTGCCACCGTCGCCGCGACCATCGCCATGCCGAACGGAGAGGCCAGCACCTTGCCCTGGCCGAATCCGTCCTCGGTGCGCTCGGCCAGATCGACCGTCGCCGGCACCGATCCGGTGACCGTGCTGAGGCCGTCGATCTGATAGTCCAGGCCCATGCCGTACTTGTTGGCGGCCTGCGTCAGACCCCGCGGGGGCATCTGACTGGCCAGTTTGGCGAATGTGGTGTTGCACGAACTGGCGAACGCGCGTGACATCGGCACTGTGCCCAAATCGAATCCGCCATAGTTGGGAACAACACGCTGTCCGATGTCGAGATGGCCTGGGCAGCCCAAAAGCGTGTTGGGACTTGCCATATCACGCTCAAGCGCCGCACCCGCGGTGACCATCTTGAACGTCGACCCCGGCGGGTAGAGGCCGGTGGTGGCCAACGGCCCCAACCCGTCGGCCGCGGAATTCTGTGCGACGGCGAGGATCTCCCCCGTCGACGGTCGGATCACGACGATCATCGCCTGGCGGCCCTGGTTGTCCACCGCGTGCTGAGCGGCGTTCTGCACTGCCCGGTCCAAGCTGATCGTCACCGAGGGGGCCGGCGCCGGCTGAACCTCGTGAAGCACGGCCAGATCGACGTTGTTCTGGTTGATGCTGACCACTCGCCAGCCCGCCTCGCCGTCGAGCTCGTCGATCACCGCCTTCTTCACCTGGTTGATCAGCGCCGGTGCGAAGTGATAGTCGTCGGCAGCAGTTCAGCCTGCGGAGTGATCACCACGCCGGGCATGCTGCCGAGGGCCGGGGCGATGTTGTTGTTGTCGTCGGTGCGCAGCGTGATCAAGTCGACCGGCTTGCCGGTGCCGCTGGCCTGCTCGCCAGTCGCTGTGGGTCGTTGATCGTGTCGTCGAAGGATGCAGACCTCGACCACCGACCGGCGGTGCTGATCAGAAATGCGCCGGCCTTCGATGCGTCCAGCGCGTAGCGGTACAGGTAGCCCGGCGCAGCACATCGCTGCCACCGACTCGTTGACCGAGCGCGCTTGGGAGGATCCGCGCGCAGCGCAGCGTCTGATGCTCACCGAGTGCGGATGCAAATCAGTGCTGTTCCAGCGGATCTCCAATGACTTTCGTACGAGCCATTTTCAGCTGCCCGTCATAGGTCCAGTTCCGGTTCTTCGCAGATGCCATGTAGCACCGTTCAGCCGGTGTCCACGGGACTTGATCCGAGAATCTGGTCAATGCCATCGACCCCAGCGCGTTCTACGAGCAGACGTCGGCCGGCATCATCGGGCACCCTCGCTCGACAGCGGCGGCGCCTACCTGGTTCCGGACGACTTCCTTGGCTACCTCGCCACGGGTCTGGACTACGGTCTGCTCACCCCGACGGGTCTCAACTTACGTCCTGACGCCGCTGATCGACATCCTGCTGGGTGAGCGCCGGCGTCAGCGGCGTCGCGTCTGATCCCGCTAGAATCCACCTCGTTAAGAGGTGGCGGTCCGGACCGGTGGGGTCGGGGGGTCTTCCCCACCGGTTCGGACGCCAGACGTCGAGCCAGCAGGCGGTACAACGCCAGAGCCCCCGGAGTCCGCAAGCCCGGCGAAATGAAACCCTGTCACCCGGTCGCCCCTCGCGGCCGGGTGACAGCTTTATGTCTAAACGCATTGCCGCCGAACGGCTTTCAGGCCAGGTAGCCGGCGGGCATCGACTCGAACATGAACTTGGTCATCCGCACCGCGTACTCCGAACTGCCTCCCCCGACGATCAGTGACGCGAAGGCCAGATCGCCGCGGTAGCCGGCGAACCAGGAATGCGAACCGCCGGGGAACTCAGCCTCACCGGTCTTTCCGTACACCTCGCCGCAGCCGGCGATCTCCTTGCCGGTGCCGTTGGTCACCACCAGTCGCATCATCGGGCGCAGACCTTCGATCATCTTCTCGCTGATCGGGGTGGTGTCGCCGGTGATCGTCGTGGGCCGTCCCTCGATGAGCTTGGGCACCGGCGCCTTTCCGGCCGCCACGGTCGCCGCGACCATCGCCATACCGAACGGAGAGGCCAGCACCTTGCCCTGGCCGAATCCGTCCTCGGTGCGCTCGGCCAGATCGACCGTCGGCGGCACCGATCCGGTGACCGTGCTGAGGCCGTCGATCTGATAGTCCAGGCCCATGCCGTACTTGTTGGCGGCCTGCGTCAGACCCCGCGGCGGCATCTGACTGGCCAATTGGGCGAATGTGGTGTTGCACGAACTGGCGAACGCGCGCGACATCGGCACTGTGCCCAGATCGAATCCGCCGTAGTTGGGAACAACCCGCTGTCCGATGTCGAGATGGCCTGGGCAGCCCAAAAGCGTGTTGGGACTTGCCATATCGCGCTCGAGCGCCGCACCCGCGGTGACCATCTTGAACGTCGACCCCGGCGGGTAGAGGCCGGTGGTGGCCAACGGCCCCATCGCGTCGGCCGCGGAATTCTGTGCGACGGCGAGGATCTCCCCCGTCGACGGTTTGATCACGACGATCATCGCCTGGCGGCCCTGGTTGTCCACCGCGCGCTGAGCGGCGTTCTGCACGGCCCGGTCCAGGCTGATCGTCACCGACGGGGCCGGCGCCGGCTGAACCTCGTGAAGCACGGCCAGATCGACGTTGTTCTGGTTGATGCTGACCACTCGCCAGCCCGCCTCGCCGTCGAGCTCGTCGATCACCGCCTTCTTCACCTGGTTGATCAGCGCCGGCGCGAAGTGATAGTCGGTCGGCAGCAGTTCAGCCTGCGGAGTGATCACCACGCCGGGCATGCTGCCGAGGGCCGGGGCGATGTTGTTGTTGTCGTCGGTGCGCAGCGTGATCAGATCGACCGGCTTGCCGGTGCCGCTGGCCTGCTCGGCCAGTCGCTGTGGGTCGTTGATCGTGTCGTCGAAAGGATGCAGCACGTCGACCACCGACCGGGCGGTGCTGATCAGAAATGCGCCGGCCTTCGATGCGTCCAGCGAGTAGTGGTACAGGTAACCCGGCGCCAGCACATCGCTGCCACCGACTTCGTTGACCGAGGCGCGCTTGGGCGGATCCGCGCGCAGCGCGAGCGTCTGATGCTCACCGAGATGCGGATGCAGGTCGGTGCTGCTCCAGCGGATCTGCCAATGGCCTTCGTAGCGGGCCATTTTCAGCTGCCCGTCGTAGGTCCAGATTCCGGTTCTTGGGCAGATGCCAGGTGTAGCGGTAACTGATCGAGCCGGTGTCCTCGGCGTACTTCGATCCGAGAATCTGGGTGTCGAGGTGGCCGGCCTGCAGGCCTGCCCAGGCCGCATTGAGAGCTTCGCGTGCGTCACTGGGATTGTCGCTGAGGTCGGCGGCCGCGGCGGTGTCGCCGGTGGCCAACGCGGCGAAGAACTTCTGGGCCGCCGGTGCGGGTCCCTCCTGCTTCGGAGTGCACGCCGAAACCGCGCTCGTCACGACGAGTACCGCAACACCAACTGTGGCTGCTGATGCCATTGTGAATTTTGTTGCCATTGTGGCTGATGTTAGAACCGCTCAGCCCGGACGGACGGCGACACACCGAGACTGAAATGTTACGAAAGCCGCGGCCAGATCGACCCCGGCGCGCGAACGTGCGAGTACGGATCGCGCCCCCGCGTCGATCGCGGCGCGCAGGCCGGTCAGTCCAGCAGAACGGTGGCGAACGTGCCGATCTCGTCGAAACCGATCCGGTCGTACGTCGCCCGCGCCACGGTGTTGAAGTCGTTGACATAGAGGCTGGCCGTGCGGCCGGTGCCGACAATGACCGCCGACAACGTCGCAGTGCCCGCCGTGCCGAGGCCGCGGCCACGCCATTCGGGATGTACCCAGACCCCCTGGATCTGGCTGACCGTCGGCGACTGCGATCCGACCTCGGCCTTGAAGACCACCTCGCCGTGTTCGAAGCGGGCCCACGCCCGTCCCGCCGCGATCAGGCTGGCGACCCGCCGCCGGTAGCCGCGCCCGCCATCGCCTAGCCGCGGGTCGACGCCCACCTCGCCGATGAACATGTCGATCGCCGCCACCAGATAGGTGTCGAGCTCGTCTGGCTTGACTTGCCGCACACCAGGATCGATCGCGCAGGTCGGCATCGTGGTCAGCGCCATCAACGGCTGACGGTCACGCACGTCGCGGGCCGGGCCCCATACCGGCTCGAGGCGCTGCCACATCGGCATCACCAGCTCGGCCCGACCGACCAGCGACGAACACCGTCGCGACCCGGTAAGCGCCGCATCGGCGAACGCGTACAGGTCGTCGAGTCGGCCACGCAATGGAATCAGATTGGCGCCGGCGTAGCACAATGACTCGTCGGGCCCGCGGCGCGTCCACAGCTCTCCGCCGATCGAATTGGGGTCCAAGCCGTGATCCGCGACCCTGGCGGCCACCATGCACGAGCCGACCGGGTCGTCGTCGAAAACCCGGCGCACCGAGGTGCCGTCGCGCACAACTGACACCCGTCGCTCGCTGACCATGCGGCGGATGGGCGGAGCCGACATACTGACTCTTTCTGCGACCGGATACTCGGCCCGATTAGGCCAACGTCAGCTTACGTTCACAACTGGCGAACCGCTCGCCGTTGACCCGTCCGCGCCCGTCTCCTCAGCCAACCGCATTGCCTCTTCGATCAATGTCTCGACGATCTGCGCTTCGGGCACGGTCTTGATCACCTCGCCCCGAACGAAGATCTGCCCCTTGCCGTTCCCCGAGGCCACGCCGAGGTCAGCCTCCCGCGCCTCCCCCGGCCCGTTGACGACGCAGCCCATCACTGCCACACGCAGCGGCACATCGAGGCCCTCGAGACCGGCCGTGACTTCGTTGGCCAGCTTGTACACATCGACCTGCGCGCGCCCGCAGGACGGGCAGGACACGATCTCCAGCCCGCGCGGCCGAAGATTGAGTGACTCGAGAATCTGATTACCGACCTTGACTTCCTCGACCGGCGGCGCCGACAACGACACCCGGATCGTGTCGCCGATGCCCCGCGACAGCAGCGCACCGAACGCGACGGCCGACTTGATAGTGCCCTGGAAGGCCGGACCCGCCTCGGTGACGCCGAGGTGTAGCGGGTAGTCGCACTTGGCGGCGAGTTGCTCGTAAGCCGCGATCATCACCACCGGGTCGTTGTGCTTGACACTGATCTTGATGTCGCCGAAGCCGTGCTCCTCGAACAGCGAGGCTTCCCACAGCGCCGACTCGACCAGCGCTTCTGGGGTCGCCTTGCCGTATTTCTCCATGAACCGCTTGTCCAGCGATCCGGCGTTGACGCCAATGCGGATCGGAATACCCGCTGCGCCAGCGGCTTTCGCGACCTCGCCGACGCGGCCGTCGAATTCTTTGATGTTGCCGGGATTTACCCGCACCGCAGCGCAGCCGGCGTCGATCGCGGCGAAGATGTACTTCGGCTGGAAGTGGATGTCGGCGATGACCGGGATCTGGCTCTTCGTGGCGATCGCGGCAAGCGCGTCGGCATCTTCCTGACGCGGGCATGCCACTCGGACGATGTTGCAGCCGGCGGCGGTCAACTCGGCGATCTGCTGCAGGGTCGCGTTGACGTCGTGAGTTTTGGTGGTGCACATCGACTGCACCGAAATGGGGTGATCGCTTCCCACGCCGACGTCTCGGACCATCAGCTGTCGCGTCTTACGCCGCGGTGCCAGCGTGGGTGCCGGCGCCGCCGGCATACCCAGACCTGTGGTCACTGTTTGCCTTCTCTCACTTTCGTTCGGTGAAGCCGGAACCTTGAGGCGATCGAGCCCGAGCTACTGGAACAGCCGAATCGGGTTGACCACGTCCGCAGTCACCGTCAGCAGCATGTAACCGACGACCAGAACCAACACTACGTAGGTCGCGGGCATCAGCTTGAGGTAGTCGACCGGCGCCGCCGCGACTTTGCCGCGGGCCGTGCGAATCAGGTTGCGCAACTTCTCGAACAACGCAATCGCGATGTGGCCGCCGTCGAACGGCAGCAACGGCAGCAGGTTGATCACACCGAGGATGAAATTCATCTGCGCCAGGAACAACCAGAACGCCACCCAGACGCCGTGGTCCACGGTGTCTCCACCGATGATGCTCGCGCCGACGACGCTGATCGGGGTGTCGAGCCCGCGCTCTCCGCCGCCGATCGCGTGGATCAGAGCGCCGATCTTCGACGGAATCGCGACGAGCGACTTGCCCAGCAGCACGGTCAGATTGCCGGTGAAGCTGAAGGTTCCCGGTATCGCGCTGATCGGGTTGTAGTGGGTGGGGCCGGGCTGGGTGCCCACGACTCCCATGACGCCGATCGTCGCCGGCTTGGCGCCGTTTTTGCCGCTGGTCACCCAACGCTGGCGCTGGGCGATGTCGACGTATTTGGTCATCGTCTGACCGTCGCGCTTGATCACGACTGGGACGGTGCCGTGCAGCTTCTGCACCGCGCCGGCCATTTCGGAGAAGTCGGTGACCGAGGTGTCGCCGACCTTGAGCACTACGTCGCCGGCGCGGATCCCGGCGGTGGCCGCCGGGCCGTCACCTGTGCACTTCTCGAAGTCGCCTTGCTTGATTTCGCCTGCCGCACAAGATGTTTGGCCGATAACCGCGGTGGGATGCAGGTTAGGCAGCCCCCAAATGACCGCGATGGCGTAGATCAACACCAAGCCGATCACGAAGTTCATCCCCGGACCGGCGAACAACACCGCGACCCGTTTCCAGGTCTTCTGCTTGTACATCGCACGGTCGTACTCGTCGGGTTGCAGTTCTTCCACCGACGTCATGCCGGCAATGTCGCAGAAGCCACCGGCCGGGATCGCCTTGAGGCCGTATTCGGTATCGCCGCGGCGGGTCGACCACAAGGTCGGGCCGAAGCCAACGAAGTAGCGGCGCACCTTCATGCCAGTGCCCTGCGCGACCCACATGTGGCCGCACTCGTGCAGCGCCACCGAGATGAGGATGGCGAGCGCGAACAGCACGATGCCGATAACGAACATCATCGTGTCGGTGAAACCTCCTGTGTAGCGCGCCCGATCACACCAAGTGCCTCAGCACGTGCCCAGCGCTGCGCATCGAGTACGTCTTCCACGGTAGCGGGTTCTGCGGCCCACCGGTCGGCGGCGCTCAGGACATCGGTGATTGTTTGCACGATTGCCGGGAAACCGATCCGCCCGGCCAGGAACGCCTCAGCCGCCTCTTCGTTCGTGGCGTTGTAGACGGCGGTCATGCAGCCCCCCGTCTGACCGGCTTGGCGGGCCAGCGTGACCGCCGGGAAGATCGAGTCGTCAAGGGGCTCGAACTCCCACGTCGACGCGGTGGAGAAGTCGCAGGCCGCGGCCGCCGCGGGCACTCTGTCCGGCCAGCCCAGCGCCAGCGCGATCGGCAGTTTCATGTCCGGCGGGCTGGCCTGCGCGATCGTCGAGCCGTCGGTGAAGGTGACCATCGAGTGGACGATCGACTGCGGGTGCACGACAACATCGATGCGGCCGTACGGGATACCGAACAGCAGGTGGGCTTCGATGAGTTCGAGCCCTTTGTTGACCAGCGACGCCGAGTTCAACGTGTTCATCGGCCCCATCGACCAGGTCGGATGTGCGCCGGCCTGCTCGGGGGTGACCTGCTCGAGTTGCGCGGCCGACCATCCCCGGAACGGCCCGCCCGATGCGGTGAGCACCAGCTTGGCGACTTCCTCGGCGCTGCCACCGCGCAGACACTGCGCCAGCGCGGAATGCTCGGAGTCCACCGGCACGATCTGACCGGGTTGCGCGGCGGCCAGCACCAGCGGTCCCCCGGCGATCAGCGACTCTTTGTTGGCCAGCGCCAAGCGGGCTCCGGTGGCCAGCGCGGTCAGTGTCGGCTGCAGGCCCAGCGCGCCGACCAGCGCGTTCAACACGACGTCGGCTTCGGTGCTCTCGATCAGCCGGGTCGCGGCATCGGGCCCGCTGTAGGTGACGTCGCCGACCACGTGCGCGGCCCGTTCGTCCGCGACGGCGATATTGCTCACCCCGGTTCGGGCGCGCTGCTCGGCCAGCAGGTCCGGGTGACCGCCACCGGCGGCCAGCCCCACCAGCTCGAAGCGGTCGGGGTTGGCCGCGATCACCTCGAGCGCCTGAGTGCCGATGGAACCGGTGCTTCCCAGCACCAAAACCCGCCGGCGAAGTTCGGTCACCTGTTCATTGTGCCGCGCGGCCGACGCGCCCGGCGAATACCAGCCTGAACGTTCATCAACGGCGGCCGATCGACTCCAGCTCGGCGAGGTCCTCGTCCGAGAACGTCAGTCCTGCTCCGGCGACGTTCTCGCGCAGGTGCGCCACCGACGAGGTGCCAGGAATCAACAGGATATTCGGCGACCTCTGCAGCAGCCAGGCGAGCGCCACCGACATCGGTGTCGCATTCAACCGGGAGGCGACGGCCGACAGCGCCGAGGACTGAAGTGGGCTGAAGCCGCCGAGCGGGAAGAAAGGCACGTACGCGACGCCCTGTCCTGCCAGCATGTCGATCAGCTCATCGTCGTGGCGGTAGGCCAGGTTGTACATGTTCTGCACGCACACGATCGGCGCAATAGCTTGCGCCTCGGCGATCTGTTCCACGGTTGCGTTACTCACCCCGAGATGCCGGATCAGGCCCTGCTGCTGGAGTTCGACGAGCGTCTCGAAGGGTTCATCGACCGAACCGGGTTGGGGGCCCTCGGCGTTGCCGAGTCGCAGGTTGACCAGGTCGAGGACGTCGAGTCCGAGGGCTTCGAGATTGTCGTCGACCGAACGGCGCACAGCGTCGCGATCTCGGGCCGGCGGCCAGCCGCCCTGCGCGTCACGGATCGCGCCGACCTTGGTCACGATGTGCAGCGCGTCGGGGTACGGATGCAACGCCTCACGGATCAGCTGGTTGGTCGCCCGCGGTCCGTAAGCATCGGCGGTGTCGATATGGGTGATGCCCAGTTCGGCGACCTCGCGCAGTACTGCGAGCGCCCCGTCGCGGTCCGACGGCGGTCCCATGACCCCGGGACCGGCGAGTTGCATGGCGCCGTACCCGACCCGGGTGACGGTCAGGTCGCCCAACACCCAGGTGCCGCCGGACAGCGAAGTGGACTGCATGCTCGTACCTCTGACTCTCGTCGCGAATGGATGTGGTGCCCGATAGCTTCTTGCGCCATTATGGGTTTGCAACTTCCCAACGGGAAGTACGCACCTGTAAGTGCCTAATACACCCACGGGTGACAGGAGCGACCGATGCCAACGATGACGGCGGCCCAGAAAAGGGCACAGGCCAAGGCCGAATACGACGCGTTCTTGTCCGTATGTCCGAGCCGTAAGCTGCTCGACCGTCTCTCCGACAAATGGGTCACGCTGGTCCTGGCCGCGCTGGGCAGCGACGGCTCGCATCAGCAGGGCGGCGACTGCGCCGGTGCGCCCCGGTCGATGCGTTACTCGGAGCTGTCCCGGCTGCTGGCCGGCGTCAGCCAGAAGATGCTCACCCAGACGCTGCGCTCTCTGGAGCGCGACGGTCTCCTCACCCGCACCGCGACACCGACGGTGCCCGTCACGGTCTGCTACGAACTGACCGACCTCGGGCTGTCACTGCACCACATGATGCGCGGCATCAAGAGCTGGGCAGAGTCGCATATGGATGATGTGCTCGCCAACCGCGCGTTGTACGACGCTCGCACTGCCTGAACGAGCACCGAACGCGTCACCGAGGCCTGCCGCCCCACCCCTCATATGCCAGAATGTGCAGGCATCCCGATCCCTACCCGAGGAGTTTGCCGTGGCCAGTACCGAGGTGGAGCGCTCCGACGGGGCCGACGTCGCCGATGTGCCGTCGGCGGACTGGGGCTGGAGCAAGATCAACTACCGTAACTGGCACATCACGGGTTTCCTGATCCTCGGCCTGCTTCTGGCGTTCCTGCGCGGCAACCACGTCGGCCACGTCGAAGACGTGTGGACGATCGGCTTCGCCGCGCTGGGTTTCTTCTTCCTCCTACGCGACATCTGGGGACGTCGGCGCGGCTGGCTCAAGTAGGCAGTTAGCGGCGGGCTATCCGCCATCGGCGGCCAACTGGCCGCTGCTTGGCCCAATACGCGTGAGCTCCAGCTACCCGCCTTCGGCGGCCAACTGGCCGCTGCTTGGCCCAATACGCGTGAGCTCCAGCTACCCGCCTTCGGCGGCCAACTGGCCGCACGCGGCAGCAATCTCCCGACCCCGCGTGTCGCGCACCGTGCAGGCAACGCCGGCCGCGCGGACCCGTCGGACGAACTCGCGCTCCGCGGCCTTCGGGCTGGCATCCCATTCGCTGCCCGGAGTCGGGTTCAACGGAATCAAGTTCACGTGCACCAACGGGCCGAGCGCCTGGTGCAGGCGCTTACCCAGCAGATCCGCACGCCATGGTTGATCGTTGACGTCGCGGATCAACGCGTATTCCACTGAGACCCGACGACCCGTCTGCTCGGCGTAGTAGCGGGCGGCATCCAGTGCTTCGCCGACCTTCCATCGGTTGTTGACCGGCACCAGGGTGTCCCGTAGCTCGTCATCCGGGGCATGCAGCGACAGCGCCAGCGTCACCCCGAGTCGCTCGTCGGCGAGTTTGCGGATGGCCGGGGCCAGACCGACCGTCGACACCGTCACCGACCGCGCCGAGATACCGAAGCCGGCCCCCTTTTCGGCCGACCCGGTGATGCGACGTACCGCCGTCAGCACCCGGGCATAGTTGGCCAACGGCTCCCCCATGCCCATGAACACCACGTTGGACAGCCGGTCGCCCCACTCGTCACGAAGCGTCGCGGCCGCGGCACGGATCTGTTCGACGATCTCGGCAGCCGACAGATTCCGGGTCAGACCGCCCTGGCCGGTCGCGCAGAACGGGCAGGCCATCCCGCAGCCCGCCTGCGACGAGATGCACACCGTGTTGCGCTTCGGGTAACGCATCAGCACCGACTCGAACGTGGTGCCGTCGACAGCCCGCCACAACGTCTTTCGGGTTTCCCCGGCATCGCAGGTGATCTCGCGGGCGACGGTCAGCAGCTTCGGAAACAGCGCCTCGGCCACCTGGCCGCGGACCGCAGCCGGCAGGTCGGTCATCTGCAGTGGGTCGGCGATCAATCGGCCGTAGTACTGATTCGCCAACTGCTTGGCCCGAAACGTCGGCAGACCCAACGCCGCGACGGCCTCCGCGGATGCGGCGTCGTCAAGGTCGGCCAGGTGACGCGGCGGCAGCCCGCGCCGTGGCGCTTCGAATACCAACTCCTGCTTCATGATTGGCAGACCTCAGGGCAGCAACGTCAGGACGGCCCAGGTCGCGACCGCCGACGGCAGCGTCCCGTCCAGTCGGTCCATCAGTCCGCCGTGGCCGGGCAGGATGCGGCCCATGTCTTTGATCCCCAAGTCACGCTTGATTTGGGACTCCACCAAGTCGCCGAGGGTTGCGGTGGCCACGATCGTCAGGCCGAGCAGTAGGCCGATCCACGCCGGCTTGTGGATCAGAAGGGTTGCCGTCAACGTGACCGCGGTGATACCGAAGAACAGCGAACCCGCCAGACCTTCCCACGACTTTTTCGGGCTGATCGACGGCACCATGGGATGCTTGCCGAACAGCACCCCGACGAAGTAGCCGCCGCTGTCCGAGCAGACCACGCCGATCATCAGGCAGAACACCCGAGCTGAGCCGTTCAGCGGATAAGCCAGCAGCACGCTGAACGACGCGAACAGCGGCACCCAGGCCGCTACGAAAACCGTGGCCGCGACGTCGCGCAAATAATTGCCCGATGGCGAATCGGCCGACCCGTCCGGCGACGATGAGGCGCCGAGTGCCAGACGCCAGAACATGCAGACCACCGCTGTGATGCCGAAACCGGCCAGCGCGCCCACCGCATGGTGGTACCAGGCCAGCCAGATCATCAGTTCGCCGCCGGCCAGCAGCGGGATGACCGGAATGACATAACCGGCTTCGCGCAGCCGTCGCACCACCTCGTGCATCGCCAGCGGCATCGCGGCGGCGAGGAGGAAAACCCAGAGGTAGCGGTCCCAAATCAGGATCGCGACGATGGTGAGGCCGATGGCGGCACCCACGGCGATCGCTGCGGGTAGGTTGCGGCCGGCCCGCGATTTCTTTCGCTTGCCAGCCGGGGGCTCCTGCACCGAATCTTCGGCGGGGATGTCTGCGCCGGTATCGGTCTCTGCCACGGACGTATCTGCTGATCGGCCGCTAGACCTCCAGCAGCTCGCCTTCCTTGTGCTTGACGAGGTCCTCGATCTGGGTCACGTACTGCTGGGTGGATTTGTCGAGGTCTTTCTCGGCGCGCGAGACCTCGTCCTCACCGGCTTCGCCGTCTTTACGAATCCGGTGCAATTCCTCCATCGCCTTTCGGCGGATGCTTCGCACCGACACCTTGGCGTCCTCGCCTTTGGATTTGGCTTGTTTTACCAGTTCGCGACGACGTTCCTCGGTCAGCTGCGGTACCGCGATCCGGATCAGCGTGCCGTCGTTTGTAGGGTTGACGCCGAGTTCCGAGTTGCGGATCGCCGCCTCGATGTTGCCGAGCTGACCGGCTTCGTACGGCTTGATGACGACCAGGCGCGCTTCCGGAACGTTGATGCTGGCCAGTTGGGTGATCGGGGTGGCGGAGCCGTAGTAGTCGATGACGACGCGGTTGAACATGCTCGGGTTCGCCCGACCGGTCCGGATGGTCGACAAGTCGTCGCGACTCACCGACACGGCCTTTTCCATCTTCTCTTCGGCATCAAAGAGAGTCTCGTCAATCATCTCGGCCGCTCCTCCTCATGTGGACACCAGCGTTCCGATTTTCTCACCCGCGACCGCCCGAGCGATATTGCCATCGGTCAGCAGGTTGAAAACCAGGATTGGCATGCGATTGTCCATGCACAAGCTGAACGCGGTCGCATCGGCCACCTTCAGACCGCGGTCGATGACTTCCCGGTGGGAAATCGCCGTGAACAGTTCGGCCCCCGGATTGATCCGCGGGTCCTCAGCGAACACCCCGTCGACCGCCTTGGCCATCAACACGACGTCGGCGCCGATCTCCAAGGCCCGCTGCGCGGCGGTGGTGTCCGTCGAGAAGTACGGCAGGCCCATGCCGGCGCCGAAAATGACCACCCGCCCTTTTTCCAGATGGCGCACGGCTCGAAGCGGAAGGTAGGGCTCGGCCACCTGGCCCATGGTGATTGCCGTCTGCACCCGGGTGGCGATCCCTTCCTTTTCCAGAAAGTCTTGCAGCGCAAGACTGTTCATCACGGTACCGAGCATCCCCATGTAGTCCGACCGGGTGCGCTCCATGCCGCGTTGCTGAAGCTGCGCGCCACGGAAAAAGTTGCCGCCGCCGATCACCACGGCAACCTGGACGCCGGTTCGGACGACTTCGGCGATCTGACGGGCCACCAGCGCCACCACGTCGGGATCCAGACCCACCTGACCGCCGCCGAACATTTCGCCACCGAGTTTGAGCAACACGCGGGCGTATCTGTCCCGGTGCGACGACTCGGCTCCGTTGGTGCCTATCGGCTCCTGCTCAGTCATCTGACTCCTCGCACGGGAGGACCGCCTTCCAGCTGTCCCCGCGACGGCTGTCCGCAATCAGCCGGGTCCATCCTGCCTTATCGCTTGGCCGTCCGTCCCGGGAGTCGACTGCTTTGGCCGCGTCAGCCGAATTCGCCGTGTTCGGCGTCACATCCATTGGCACTGACCGCCCTAACCAGGACTTCGCGGTGCGACAGCCGCCAATCCCCGACTACTGCTGGGCTGCGGAGGTTTGGTGTCCGGGCGGCGCGGGAACTGCCTGTCTGGAGGCGCGAGGGGCTTGAGTTACGCGCCCCACACGACGTCCACACCGGTCCAGCCACGGGCCGGCGACGATCAAGGCGTAAAGCCAATAGGAGGACTCATGTCGGACGACAACAAGAGCGGGCCTGCAGAAGGCATCAAGGGTGTAGTCGAGGGCGCCAAGGGTCTGGCTAAAGAAGCCGTCGGCACTGTGGTCGGCAACGAAGACCTCGAAAAAGAGGGCGAGGCCCAGCAGGACAAGGCTTCAGCCCAGCGCGACGTCGCGCAGAAGGAAGCCGAAGCCGAGGCAGCGCGCGGCGGCGAAGAAGCCGCCGAGAAGCGTCAGCAGGCGCACCAGAACTAGTCTAGTCAGCCAACGAGGCCCGGTCCAATGCGGACCGGGCCTCGTTGCTCGCATGGGCTCGCTAGCCGAACACTGGCAGCGCCCGCTTGCGAGCCAGCGCGTCCATTCCGCGCTGAATGCTGTCTTCAACCTCGTGATACTTGCGGTCGATGTACTCGTCGTCGTCGGCCCGCGCCGGATCGTTGTCGATCTCGATCGCGGGCATGAATCGAGTCCGAATCTTCGCCGGCAGTGGCAACTGCGGAAGCGCGGCAGGCGCGATACCCCAGGGCAGCGAGATGGCGAGTGGAAAAACCTTGAGCCGCAACACCTTGTCCAGGCGCAAGGCGCGGGATAGCCGATCGCCGCGAATCAGCACCGGCATGGCATCGGCACCGCCGACAGTCGCGATCGGCACAATCGGCACTCCGGCGCGGATCGCCATCTTCACAAACCCCTTGCGCCCTGCCAGGTTCGCCTGGTCACGCTCACTCCATGGCCGCAGCGAGTCCACCTCGCCGCCCGGCCATAGCGCCACATCGTGTCCCTCAGCCAGTGCTGTCGCAATCGCATCAGGAGCCGCGGGCAGCACCCCCATCGACCGGAAGTAACGGCCGATGCCCGGGATGGCCATCAACGCATCGTGGGCGGTGCCGTGCAGAGTGCGCTCGGTTCCGAACCGTCGCCACCACTGCAGGCCAACCGTCCAGGCGTCCCACACGAACGGCGCGCCGGAGTGGATGCCGATCAGCAGCGCCGGCGGCTCTCCGACGTTTTCCCAGCCGTCGATCTCCATCCGGAACCAGTAATCGACCAGTAGGTTCCAGAAGAACTTCTGGCGTTGCAGCGTCGTCTCGTCTGTACCGCTGAGATCCCACTCTCCGGCCCGCTCGGCGACCCAGCCACTCACCCCGCCTGCCTCGCCGTCGCGCTTGTCTTCCATCGCGGTGCGCGCCTGTTCGGCCTGGTCAAGTGCCTGCTGGCGCACCTCAGCAGTCCTGTGATCTCTAACACTCATGGCGGTCCGCATACCCGATCCGCCGCCGCGCAATCAGCATCTTGTAACCCGCGGGTAGTGACCGCTCTTCGGCGAGGCGGTCGCGGAGACCGCCGGCGCGTCGTGCTCAGAAACGATTCTCGGGGCCGACGACGGCCCAGATGGTGTTGCCGGACAAGGTGGTGTAGGTCCCCCACGTTCGCGAATTCGCGGCGACCAGATCGAGCCCGGAGACCTTGTCGTGAGCCGATTTCCGTTGCACCGGATTCGCGATACCCACGTGTTGGACCACTACCGACACCGTCGACCCGTCAGTTTCCAGGCGAAGCACGAATTCGGTTTCGGTGGCGCACAGTGCGGCTTCGACCAGCTCGGTGGCGACCAGGGACGCCACATGTATGAAGTCGATTCTCGACCACTCCGACAACCACTGTGCGGTGAGTTCCCGACACCTGCGGATGCTGCCCCGCCCGGCCGGTATTGCTGCGCGGGCGCGCCGCCGATAGCGCTGCTGCATATCGGCCGACAACTCGGAAAGTGCCGATTCCACCGTCGCGTAGAGCGGCACATGGCGAGTTATTCCATTGCGATGCAAATTATTTCGGTCTTGTTCGGTTGAGCTGACCAGACCGATCAACACACCGGGCCACTCGGCGATCTGCCAACGGGCGCTGGTGAATACAGCCCATGCCGGGTCCTCACGGACGGTCAGCCAGCTGATATCGATGACGACAATAAGAGGTTCGTCGAGGGCGGCTTTGACGATGGCCTCTCGCATCGGAAGGTATGTCGTGGCGTCCAGCACGCCGTCGACGGTGAGCACGCGGGCTTCACCGACGTCCGTGGTCCTGAAATGGCAGCTCGCGCTCGCGGCCTGGCATGACCCACTTTTCATCCGGAGAACGACGCGCCGCTGGGCGGCTTGCCGGTTCAACCTGCCAAACCCCAGAGCCTATGTGACCGCAATCCGGGCAATGCGCCGTGCCGATCAAACCGTGAAGGTTTGCTCTGCGGCAGATATTTCGCTGTAGAAGTGGGCGCCCTCACCGTCGGCACATCATCGGCCTCACGCCTTGCGGTTGTGCTTTCTTGATCGCCTCGACCAGCTGCGACTTGTCCATCGTGGATCGGCCGGAAATGTCGAGCTTGCGGGCGATGTCGAGCAGATGCTTCTTGCTGGCGTTGGCGTCGACGCCTTCGTCGGACGGAATCGGGTTGTGCAAACCGCCCCGCTCAGCGCGCGCGTCCGATGGTCCACTCTTTTTCTTGGGCAGCCAACGGTCGCCGACCTTTTCGAAGCTGCGTTTGAGCGCCGCATACGCGACGCGGTGGGCGCGCTCCTCGCTGCCGTACTCGTCAGCACCTGCGTCGTGCGCTGCCGCAAAGGTGCGTTGCGCCTTGGCGTTCGATCGTTTCAGCGTGCTGGGCAGCTCGTCGGATTTGGGCTTGCCGCTCTTCGTGGTTTTCGGCATTGCTTACCTCTCGAGACTCGCTGGCTGCGGGATCGGCTGAGTTAACAAGTCCTAGGTGGGGTACCCACCGACTCGCCCGAATCAACCGAAAGGTTCAGTTGCGATGGCACCGACCACCGTTCTGTTCGACGTCGACGGCACGCTGGTCGACTCCAACTTCCACCACGTCGTGGCCTGGCACCACGCTTTTCTCGACGTGGAGAAGGAGGTGCCGTGCTGGCGGATTCTGGGCCTCATCGGCCGGTCGGGAGACGAACTGATGAGCGCTCTACTGGGCGACGAACTCGCCGACGAGCACGGCTCACACGTGAAGAAGCTGCACACCAAATACTTCCTCGACTCCGCGTCTCTGCATACGCCCGCTTCCCGGCACGCGTGAACTGCTCGAGGCGATCGCCGAAAGGGGCTGGCAGTCGGTGCTCGCCACCTCTGCCGGCGAAGAGGAGTTGGGGGCGCTGCGAGACGCACTCGACTCCGAAGACCTGATCACTGCCGTGACGTCGGCGGCCGATGCCGAGCGCGCCAAGCCACATCCCGACATCGTGGCCACCGCGCTGCAGCGCGTGGACGCCACACCCGCCGAGGCGATATTCCTCGGCGATGCCGTGTGGGATGTGCATGCCGCGCAACGCGCCGGCGTCCCGGTCGCCGCGGTACTCAGCGGCGGCACCTCGCGGGAAGCCCTGGTGGACGCCGGAGCCGCACAGGTCTACGACGGACCGCTCGATGTGCATGCGCACATCGAGCGGTTCGGTCAACTCGTAGGAACCTGACAGCATCCGGCGGCCGGGATTCAGCCCAGGTGGGCCGACAGCAACCAGGCCGGCAGAGACTTGCGCCCGTTGCCTTCGTCGCGAAGCTCCGTGGTCGGGAAATCGGGATGGTTGATGTCGCCGAAGTTGCCGTGAATGCGGGCCGGCCGGATCTCGTCGATGACCCAGTACTTCGAGACGACGTCGCGAAGCTCGTCCTCGGTGACCGGGTTGGCCGGAGCGCCTTCGCCGGTCTTGGCGAAGACCAGCACGTAGTACGACGCACCCGGCTTGGCCGCCCGCACGATCGAACGCTGGTAGCCGTCCCGCAACTCAACGGGCATGGAGTGGAACAGGGTGCTGTCCACGATGGTGTCGAAGCGGCCGTCGTATCCGGTAAACGCTGAGATGTCGGCTACCTCGAAGGAGGCTTTCGTCAGCCCCTGCCTGGCGGCCTCAGCCGTGGCCAGCTTGATCGCGGTGGGCGAGGCATCGAGTCCAACAGTGTTGTGCCCCAACGCCGCGAGGTGTAGCGACAGCGCCGCCTCGCCGCAGCCGGCGTCGAGCACATCGCCCTTGATCTTGCCCTGGTCGATCAGTGCGCCGATCTCCGGTTGCGGCTCCCCCAGGCTCCACGGCGGCCGCGCGCCCGGGAACTCAGCGGCCTCACCGCGGTAGGCCGGGTCGAAATCGAAATCGAATTTCTGCGTTTCAGTCATACCCCAGATATATCAACCAGGCTGATATATGTCAACATTATTGATATGGGCGCAAACGAGGACGCACCGCTTGGGTATCTGCTGTTTCAGGTGATGGCCACTCTGCGGCCGGAAGTAGCGGCCGCGCTGAGTCCGTCGAGCCTGACGCTTCCCGAATTCGTCTGCATGCGAATGCTTTCCAATACCCCGGGTCTGTCCAGCGCAGAGCTGGCCCGGCTCGGTAACGTCTCACCGCAGGCGATGAACACGGTGTTACACCGGTTGGAGAACGCGCAGATAGTGGCCCGCCCCGCATCGGTGGCCTCTGGCCGTGCGCTGCCCGCTTCGCTCACCGCGGACGGCCGGGCACTGCTGAAACGCGCGGAGGCCGCGGTGGGCGAGGCAGACGCCCGGGTACTGGCCAAGCTGTCGGCGCCGCAGCAACGCGAGTTCAAACGGATGCTGGCGACGCTGGGACCCGACTAGGCCCGTTGGTCGATGCGCGCCCACGGCCGGGCGTCTTCAAGTTCGTACGCCAGTTCCAGCAGCTGTGCCTCGTGACCCGTTGAGCGCGGAGAACATCATCCCAACCGGCAAACCGTTGGCCGACAACGCCAACGGCAACGAGATGGCCGGCTCCCCCGTGACGTTCTGCAGCGGCGTGAACGCAACCCAATCTTGCAGGCGGTCGATGATCTGCTCGTAGTCGGCCATCGGGTCGAGATAACCGATCTGCGGGGTCTCGTCGGCCAAGGTCGGCGTCATCACCACGTCGTAGGTGCGGGCCAGACGAGCCGTGTGCCTGCGGGTGCGGGACAGCCGCAGCAGCGCAAGCGGGATGCGATGCAGATTGCGGCGCGCGTGCCGTTCCAGGCCCCGGGACAGGTTGTCCAGCCGGGTCACGTCGAATCCGTCGAAGGTGCGCTTGTTCAGCTGAATCTGACCCATCGCCAGCAGACCCCAGTACAGCACGAAGTCCGACACGAAACTGGTTGGCACTGGCGGCTTTTCGAGGTGGTCGACGCGATGGCCGAGTTCTTCGAGCAGCGCGGCGGATTTCAGTGTCAGCTCGCGAACCTCGGGGCTGGACTCCCGCAGCAGCGAGTGGGTGATGACCGCGATCCGCAGCCGCTTGGTACCGGCGTGCGCCACGTGACCGATCGGCCGAAGCTTGCTGGCGGGCCAGATCCGCTCGGCTTCGGCGTAGAACGCCGCGGTGTCGCGCACCGACCGGCTGACCATCCCGTTGGCGACGATGCGGATCGGCATCTGACTGACTTCTTTGTCCAGCGGCAGTCGACCGCGGGACGGCTTGAGCCCGACAAGTCCGTTGCACGACGCGGGAATTCGAATCGATCCACCACCGTCGTTGGCGTGCGCGATCGGGACAACGCCTGCGGCGACGAACGCAGCGGAACCCGACGACGACGCTCCCGCGGTGTGGTCGGTGTTCCACGGATTGCGCACCGGCCCGAGCCTGGGATGTTCGGCCGAGGCACTGAAGCCGTACTCCGACATCTGGGTCTTGCCCAGCGGGGTCATGCCGGTGGCCAGGTACATCCGCGCGAAATCGCTGTCGACGTCTGCCGGTCGTGGCCGCCACGCGTCGGTGCCGCGCATTGTCGGCAGTCCCGCGACGTCGACGTTGTCCTTGATGAACGTCGGCACACCACTGAACACGCCGCCGCGAGCCGGAGCCGCCGCTTGGGCTTTGGCGCGGTCGAATGCCTTGTGGGCCAAGCCATTCAGCTCAGCATTGACGGCCTCGGTGCGGGCGATGGCCGCCTCGACGACCTCAACCCTGCCGATGCGGCCGGCCTGTATCGCCTCGGAAACACCGACCGCGTCGAGGTGGCCTAGTGCGTCGTCACCGAATGCATGCACATGTCGCATTCGGCTGATGCTACTGCTGGCCGACCTCGAATCGGACGAACCGGGTCACGGTGACACCGGCTTCGTCGAGCAACGCCTTGACCGTCTTCTTGCTGTCCGAGACCGACGGCTGTTCGAGCAGCACGACGTCCTTGAAGAACCCGCCGACGCGGCCTTCGACGATCTTGGGCAGCGCCTGCTCGGGCTTACCCTCCGCGCGCGAGGTCTCCTCGGCGATGCGCCGCTCGCTGGCCACGACCTCTTCGGGAACGTCGTCCCGAGTCAGGTAGCGGGCCTTGAGCGCGGCGATCTGCAGCGCAACGGCGTGCGCCGCCGCGGTGTCGTCGCCGGTGTATTCGACCAGCACGCCGACGCCCGGCGGCAGGTCCGCCGCGCGCTTGTGCAGGTAGGTCTCGACGTTGCCGTCGAAGTAGGCGACCCGACGCAGTTCCAGCTTCTCGCCGATCTTGGCGGACAGCTCGGCGATCACCTGCTCGACCGTCTTGTCACCGACCTTGGCCGCGTTGAGGGCGTCGACGTCGGTCGCCTTGGCCGCAGCCGCAGCGCTGACAATCTCGTCGGCGACCTTCTGGAACTCCGCGTTCTTGGCGACGAAGTCGGTCTCGCTGTTCAGCTCGATCAGCGCGCCGTCCTTGGCCGCGACCAAGCCCTCGGCGGTAGCCCGCTCGGCACGCTTGCCCACGTCCTTGGCACCCTTGATGCGCAACGCCTCGACGGCCTTGTCGAAGTCGCCGTCGCTCTCGGACAGTGCGTTCTTGCAGTCGAGCATGCCGGCGCCGGTCAGCTCACGAAGACGCTTGACGTCGGCAGCGGTGAAGTTCGGCATCTCAGCCTTAACCTTCCGTGGGGGTTGATTCTGCTGCGACCGCGGCGGCCTGTTCTGCCGGCGCGGCGGTAGCGGTCGCCGACGCGAGCAGCTCCTGCTCCCATTCGGCCAGCGGCTCGGCGGCCCTTCACCTTCGGGCTTGCCGTCGGTGCGGCCCGCACCGGCACGCGCCTGCAGGCCTTCGGCCACCGCGGAGGCGATCACCTTGGTCAGCAGTGCCGCCGAGCGGATCGCGTCGTCGTTGCCCGGGATCGGGTAGTCGACGAGGTCGGGGTCGCAGTTGGTGTCGAGGATCGCGATGATCGGGATGTTCAGCTTGCGGGCCTCCGCGACGGCGAGGTGCTCCTTGTTGGTGTCGACGATCCAGACCGCCGACGGAACCTTCGCCATGTCGCGGATACCGCCGAGGCTGCGGTCCAGCTTGTTCTTCTCCCGGGTCAGCATCAAGATTTCCTTCTTGGTGCGGCCCTCGAAGCCACCGGTCTGCTCCATCGCCTCGAGCTCCTTGAGGCGCTGCAGGCGCTTGTGGACGGTCTGGAAGTTGGTCAGCATGCCGCCCAGCCAGCGCTGGTTGACGTATGGCATGCCCACCCGGGTCGCCTCGTCGGCGATGGACTCCTGCGCCTGCTTCTTGGTGCCGACGAACAGCACCGAACCACCGTGGGCGACAGTCTCTTTGACGAACTCGTACGCCTGGTCGATGAAGGTCAGCGTCTGCTGCAGGTCGATGATGTAGATGCCGTTGCGGTCGGTGAAGATGAACCGCTTCATCTTGGGGTTCCAGCGACGGGTCTGATGCCCGAAGTGGGTGCCGCTGTCCAGCAGCTGCTTCATGGTTACGACAGCCATATCTGGCCATGTCCTTTGTTGTCGGTTCATGCCTGACGACGGGTGAAGCCTGGCCCTGGCGACTGCTGCGATGCCGGACCCGCTGTCAGACGGGACCGCCCGGCACGCGGTGCGAGCTCCTAGTGGAACGGGAGACGCGATGCAGACGCGCGAAGTCAGCTCGTAATACGGGCTGCGCAGAGGAGTTTACACGGTTGGGCCAGGTGCTTTGTCCACAGCGCTGGCTGGCCGGTTCGCGCGCGCCGCGGTGAACTGACCAGGTGCGAAGGGCAGCGATGATCTGGGCCGTGATGCTGGCGTTCGCATCGCCGGCCCGCGGCGACGATGTCCGGCTGCAGTGGCCGCTGCGACCGACGCCGGCCGTGGTGCGACCCTTCGATGCTCCCTCGCCGAACTGGAACCGTGGCCACCGCGGAGTCGACCTGGCGGGCAGGCCTGGTCAGCCGGTGTATGCCGCGGGCGACGCCACCGTGGTGTACGCCGGGACGCTGGCCGGCCGCCAGCTGGTGTCGCTGGCCCATCCGGGCGGCCTGCACACCAGCTACGAGCCGGTGCGGGCCGACGTGCGAGTCGGGCAGCGGCTGACCGCGGGGACGGCGATCGGTGAGCTGCTGGCCGGGCATCCGGGTTGCCCGGTCGCGGCGTGCCTGCACTGGGGCGCGATGTGGGGTCCGGCCGCCGGTGCCGACTACGTCGACCCGCTGGGGCTACTCGCGTCGACGCCGATTCGGCTGAAGCCGCTGCGTGGGCAGGCCTCAGGCTCGCGGGTGGGCCTGATCGTGCACGGCACGCAGTCGGGCCACGGTGACGTGCGTGTAGAGCTGAGTGGTGGCCAGGCTGGAATGGCCCAGCAGCTCCTGCACGACGCGCAGATCAGCCCCGCCCTCGAGTAGATGCGTTGCCGCGCTGTGCCGCAGCCCGTGCGGGCCCATATCGGGGGCGCCCTCCACGGCGCCGACCGTCTGGTGCACGACGGTGCGCGCTTGCCGCACGTCGAGACGTCCTCCCCGCGCGCCCAGCAGCAGCGCCGGGCCGGAATCCGCGGTGACCAGCTCCGGGCGGCCCTCGGTCAGCCATCCGCGCAAGGCGTCCGCCGCGGGCTCGCCGAACGGCACGCTGCGCTGCTTGTTGCCCTTACCCAGCACCCTCAGTAACCGATGCCCGGTGTCGATGTCGTCGATGTCCAATCCGCACAGCTCGCTGACGCGAATACCCGTTGCATACAGGAATTCGACGATCAGCCGATCCCGCAATGCCATCGGATCACCTTGCTGCGAGCCGGATTTGGCAGCCGTCATCGCGGCGAGCGCCTGGTCCTGCCGCAACACCGCCGGCAGCGCCCGGCGCGCCTTGGGCACCTGCAAGCGGGCCGCGGGGTCACCGGCCAGCAGACCTCGTCGCATCGCCCACGCGGTGAACGTCTTCACCGCCGAGGTGCGGCGCGCCAGTGTCGTGCGGGCGGCGCCGGCACCCGCCCCGGCGGCAAGCCACGACCTCAGGATCGGAAGGCTCAGTCCCTGCAGGCCGGTATCCGGCGCGCGTTCGCCCAGAAATGCGAACAACAACCGCAGATCACCCAGGTACGCGCGGCGGGTATGCACCGAACGCAGGCACTGCAGCTCCAGATAGCTGTCGAACTCGTCGAGGATCGCCTCCACTACCTCACGGTCGCAGAGACCCGCGCCAGGATTCAGATGACGCGCCGCAGGGTGTCCGGAGTGAGATCTTTCAGCGTCGGGTAGCCGTCGACGGCCATCGTCAGGTCGGCCTCGGCCAGCAGCGACCGCAGGACGTGCACGACGCCGTCGACGCCGTCCAGCGCCAGGCCGTAGGCGTAGGGCCGCCCGACGCCGACCGCGGTCGCGCCGAGCGCCAACGCCTTGACGACGTCGGCGCCGCTGCGAATTCCCGAGTCGAACAGCACCGGCAACCCGTCAGCGGCTTCCACCACCCCCGGCAGGCAGTCCAGCGCGGGCAGTCCCCCGTTGGCTTGACGGCCGCCGTGGTTGGAGCAGTAGATCCCGTCGACGCCGCCGTCCTTTGCGCGACGCGCGTCGTCGGGGTGACAGATGCCCTTCACGATCAGCGGCAGCTTGGTCAGCGAGCGCAGCCACGGCAGGTCATCCCAGGTCAACGGATTCCCGAAGACAGAAATCCACTTGAGCACCGCGCCCTGCGGGTTCTCTTCGGGGGTCTGCGCCAGGCTCGCGCGGAATACCGGGTCGCTGGTGTAGTTGCTCAGACACTTGCCCCGCAGCTGCGGGAAGTTCGACGTGCTCAGGTCGCGCGGGCGCCAGCCGGTGACCCAGGTGTCCAGGGTGACGACGATGCCTTTGAAGCCCGCGGCTTCGGCCCGGTGCACCAGGCTGGCGGCCAGGTCCCGGTCGGTCGGGGTGTAGAGCTGAAAGAACCCGGGCGTCTCGCCGAACTCGGCGGCCACGTCTTCGAGCGGATCCTCGGTCAGCGTCGACATCACCATCGGCACCCCGGTGCGGGCGGCGGCACGCGCGGTGGCCAGGTCCCCGTGACCGTCCTGGGCGCAGAGTGCGATCACGCCGATCGGCGCCATGAACAGCGGGCTCGGCAGCTTCAGGCCGAACAGGTCTACCGACAGATCGCGCTGCGCGGCGCCGACGAACATCCGCGGGATCAGGCCCCATTGCTGGAAGACCTCAGCGTTGGCCCGCTGGGTGCGCTCGTCGCCGGCACCGCCTGCGACGTATGACCAGAGCGACGGGGGCAAGGCTTTTTCGGCCTTGGCTTCCAGTTCCGCGAAGACCATCGGCAGCTTTGGCACGATCCCGCCGAGGCCCTGGAGGTAGATCTCGTTCTGATAGTCGCCGAATGCCATGCAGTGAGCATGCCAGCCGGCGATCGGGCTGACGAGGCCCTAGTGGACTCCGGACTCGGCTGCGGCGAGTTCCTTCTTCCACTGCCGGAACGTCTCTTCGGTGCGGCCTCGACGCCAGTACCCCGATATGGACGCCCATTTCGCGTCCACACCACGCTCTTTGCGAATGTACGGCCGCAGGTTGTGCATCACGGCCTGCGCCTCGCCGTGGATGAAGGCGTGCACCTGCCCGGGAAGCCAGAAGGCGGTTTTGACGGCTTCGACCAAGGGCGCGTTGTCGCCGGCCCGGTCCTCCCCGACCAGGTCGGCCCGACCGCCGCGGTAGAGCCAGTTGATCTGGACGCCGTCCGGTGCGGTCAGCGGAACTTCGTCTTCGGGCTCGGCGATTTCGATGAAGACCCGACCAATCGCGTTGGCGGGCAATGATTCCAAAGCGACACTGATGGCGGGCAGCGCTGTCTCGTCACCCGCGAGCAGGTACCAGTCGGCCGCCGGGTCGGGCGAATAGGCCCCGCTGGGACCCATCAGATACATCGGCTGCCCGGGCTGTGCCGTCGCGGCCCACGGTCCGGCGGCACCATGGTCACCGTGGACCGCGATGTCCACGTCGATCTCGCGGGCGGCCGGGTCTGCGCGCCGAACGGTGATGGTCCGCACCACCGGCTTCTTCGCGGCCGGCAGGTCGGCGAAGGAGTCCAGCGTCAACGGCTGCGGCAACGCGGCCACATCGACGTCGTCGGCCACGAAGACCAGTTTGACGTAGGAATCGGTGAACTCGCTGGGCGTGAATGTGTCGAAGCCGTTGCCGCCCAGCACAACTCGAACCATGTGAGACGTGAGTTGTTCGGTGCGCACCACTTCAAACGTGTGCACTGGTCGACCTGACACCTGGTTCCTCCCCTTCGGCATTGACCCTTTCGACTATAGAGGCGCACCGGTTATGCCGGTTGCCTACGATTCCGCACGATCCGCCAGCTGCCGTCGCGACGTTCGACCAGGCCGGCGATCTCCAGCATCGCCAGCGGCGCAAGGATCCGCGCCGGCTCCACCGCGGCGGCGACGGCGATCTCGTCGACCGTCGCGGTCCCGCGTCCGGGCAGCGCCTCGTACACCCGCCGCTCGTCATCGCCGAGTCCGTCGAGGGGGCTTGCCGGACTGGTCTGCTCGGACGCCAACTCCCCGATCCGGCCCACCAACTCGACGACGTCCTCGGCGCGGGTGATGACCTCGGCGCCCGCGCGCAGCAGCGCGTGACATCCGCCCGACGCCGAGGAGGTGACCGGGCCCGGCACCGCACCGACGACCCTGCCCAGAGCACGAGCCCAGGCAGCGGTATTGGCGGCACCGCTGCGCAAACCGGCCTCCACCACGACCGAGGCCCCGGCGAACGCGGCCACCAACCGGTTTCGGGTCAGAAACCGGTGCCGGGCCGGACGGATCCCCGGCGGATATTCGGTGACCAGCAATCCGTCCGTGGCGATGCGATGCAGCAACGCGGAATGCCCTGCGGGATAGGGAATATCAATGCCGCCGGCCAGAACCGCCACGGTGAGGCCGTCGACGGACAGCGCAGCGCGGTGCGCCGCCCCGTCGATTCCGTACGCGCCGCCGGAGACCACCGCGACATCGCGCTCGGCCAACCCGACCGCAAGGTCGGCGGCCACATGTTCGCCGTAGCTGGTTGCCGCGCGGGTTCCGACGACGGCGGCTGCCCGCTGCGCGGCGTCGTCGAGGCGCGCCGGGCCGTGCACCCACAACGCCAGCGGCGGCCTACCCTGCGGTCGCGAGGCGACCGCAGGGCCGCCGAACGCGGTGAACGCCAGCGCGGGCCATTCGTCGTCGTCAGGTGTGATCAGCCGCCCACCGCGGCGCCCAAGCAGTTCGAGATCCTCTACAGCGCGGTCGATTTCACGCCTCGCTTCTGTGCGTCGCGCGACGGCGTCGTCGACCTGGCCCTGCCGCACCCGCTCGGCCGCTTCGACGGGACCCACCCGGGCAACCAGAGCGGCAAGCTCGGCGCACGGTGGCTCGACGACCCGTGAGAGATAAGCCCATGCGCGCTGCGTCGTGTCGATCATCGGGATGCCCCCGGCTGCCGGAAGCTCAGTGCGGTGGCCACCTCGTCGCGCCCCGGCGAGCTACGGCCGGCCAGGTCGCTCAGTGTCCACGCGACCCGGAGCGTCTTGTCGAGCCCGCGAATACTCAGCAGCCCGCGATCCAGCGCCGTCCGCAGCGGCTCCATCGCCGCGTTGCCCGGTCGAAACCGGCGCCGTAGCAGTGTTCCGCTCACCTCGGCGTTGGTTCGGAAACCGTGCTCCCGCCAGCGCTGGGCCGCCGCATCGCGCGCGACCGTGACCCGGTGACGGACCTGCTCCGTCGACTCGGCTTCGGCGGTCGCGAACACACTCATACGCACCGGATGCATCTCCACTCGCAAGTCGACGCGGTCCAGTAGCGGCCCGGACAGTCGGCCGAGATAGCGTCGTTTGACCGCCGCTGCGCAGATGCAGTCCTGCGGGTCAGCCGGCGCACAGGGACAAGGGTTGGCCGCCAGCACAAGCTGAAAGCGGGCGGGATAACACGCCACCCCGTCGCGGCGGGCAAGACGAATCTCGCCCTCTTCCAACGGTGTTCGCAACGCCTCCAACGCACTGACGCCGATCTCGGCGCACTCGTCCAGAAACAGCACACCGCGGTGCGCCCGGCTGACGGCGCCTGGCCGGGCCATTCCCGAACCGCCGCCGACGAGTGCGGCGACGCTGGAGCTGTGATGCGGCGCCACGAATGGCGGCCGGGTGATCAGCGGCGTGGCGTCCGAGAGCAGGCCGGCCACCGAATGAATCGCGGTGACTTCCAACGACTCGCCGTTTGACAGCGGCGGAAGTAGCCCCGGAAGACGTTGCGCCAGCATGGTTTTACCGACACCGGGCGGCCCGGTCAGCATCAGGTGATGCGACCCGGCGGCGGCGACCTCGACCGCGTAACGCGCCTGGGCCTGGCCCACCACGTCGGCCAGATCCGCGAGCGGTTCCGCCTCCGGAAGTGACCCGCTGATCGGCTCGTCAAGGCGCGCCGAACCGCTGAGCCAACCCAGCAACTGCGCCAGCGTGCGCACTCCCCAGACCGTCGATGCCGTCGACCAAGCTGGCCTCGGGAAGGTTCTCCACCGGAACCACCGCGATGCCCCAGCCGGCGCCCTTGGCCGCGAGCACTGCCGGCAGCACCCCGCGCACCGGCCGGACCCGTCCGTCCAATGCCAGCTCACCGAGCACCACCGCGGTCTCCAGTTGTCGCCATGGCTTTTTTCGCTGCGCCGACAAGACCGCGGCCGCGAGCGCCAGGTCATATACCGATCCCATTTTCGGCAGCGTCGCCGGTGACAGCGCGAGCGTCAGGCGCGACATCGGCCAATTGTTGTTGCAGTTCGTGATCGCGGCACGGACGCGATCACGTGACTCCTGCAGCGCGGCGTCGGGCAGGCCCACCAGATGCACGCCGGGCAGGCCGGAGGTGATGTCGGCTTCGATCTCGACGATCTGGCCATCCAGCCCTAAAACCGCGACCGAGAACGCGCGTCCGAGCGCCATCACCCCACGCCCTGCAGGTGCGTGAGTTCCGGGGTCCGCCGCCGGCCGATCCGCACGCCGATCACGTCGATCCGGACTGCCGCCCAGCGCTGGTCTTGGGCGGCCAGCCAGATCCCGGCCAGGCGACGCAGGCGGCGTGCCTTCTGCTCGGTCACCGCCTGCGCCAGGCCGCCGAAGCCGTCGCCGGTGCGGGTCTTGACCTCGACGAATACCACCGTGTCGGTGATCGGGTCGACGGCGATCACATCCAGTTCGCCGTAGCGGCAGCGCCAGTTGCGGGCCACGATCCGCAGCCCGAGACCGATCAGGTGATCGGCCGCCAACCGCTCGCCGAGCGCCCCGATTTCGGCTCGCGTCAACATCGTCATGCCGCCACCCTGTTGCAGGGCGCCGACTCCGATATCCGCCGCGCATCGATCACCGCCGAACAACGGCCGGTTATCCCCAGTTGTGTAGTAATCCCCAATGAACGTGCGCGCCTCGTTGATCTGCCGTTCAACCGTCATTAACATCGCGTTCAGGCGATGAAGCTCGCCTTTTAACCGCCGTACGGCTGATGGCTTCTACCCGACCGCACTGGGATAGAAGGCGGGGTGGTAACCGTGAGTCCAGGTTCCGCTGTTTTGCGGCCTATTCAACGAATCCACTTGCTGGCGTGGGGTATTCGCGCGCCTTCAGTCGCATGTGATACCCACGGAGAGGAAGTCCGATGTTATATGTCACGACGCAACCCGAGGCGCTGAGCGCCACCGCCGCCAACTTGGCGGGCATCGGCGCCATGATGAGTGCGCAGAACACCGCTGCCGCGGCACCCACGACGGGCGTGGTCCCGGCCGCCGCCGACCAGGTGTCGGCGCTGGCCGCCACCCAATTCGCCGTTCACGCGCAGATGTATCAGGCAATCAGCGCCCAAGCCGAGGCGATCCACCAGCAACTGGTCAGCACGCTGGAAAACAACGCGACGTCCTACGCGGCCACCGAAGCCGCAAACGCCACGACAGCGTCTTGAGTCAGGGCAGCACAATGGATTTCGCGACGTTACCGCCGGAAATCAATTCCGCGCGAATGTATGCCGGCCCCGGCCCGGGGACGATGTTGGCAGCGGCCTCGGCGTGGGACGCGCTGGCCGCCGAACTCCAGTCGACCGCGACGTCCTACCGGGCGGCGATCTCCGAGCTGACCGGCGGCCCCTGGCTGGGCGCGTCGTCGGCGGAGATGACGGCGGCGACCACCCCGTATCTGGAGTGGATGACCACGGCTGGCGCTCAAGCCGAACAAACAGCCACCCAGGCCCGGGCGGCGGCAGCGGCCTATGAGACCGCGTTCGCGATGACCGTGCCGCCGGTGGTGATCGCGGCCAACCGCAGCCTGCTGATGACGCTGATCGCCACCAACGTGCTCGGACAGAACACCGCGGCGATCGCGGCCACCGAAGTCCATTACGCCGAGATGTGGGCCCAGGACGCCACCGCGATGTACGGCTACGCAGGCTCGGCCGCGACGGCATCGACGCTGACGCCGTTCGCTCGCGCCGCCACCCACGACCAACCCGGCCGGCGGGGTGCAGCAGGCCGCTGCGCAGCGCAGTCGGTCGTGTCGAACGGCACGCGGGTGCTCAACGTGATCCCCCAGGCGCTACAGGGACTGCGGCCGCGGCGGCACCCGCGGCGGTGGATCCGACGGCGCTGCTGCCACTGATAACGGTGCCACTGACCGCGACCGCCGCGACCGTCGGCACCATCGGCATCACGTCGTCCTTCACCTCGTTCGGCACGACCGTGCGAGGTCTGCTGATCAACGCCGACCGCGACTATGACAACGGCAAAGGCCCGTTCACCGGCAACGGTGTCGGCGGGACGATGCTGCCGCAGTGGATCATCAACGGCACCGGCGGTATCGGCGCACCCTCGGACGCGGTTCCGAACTCGGAAGGATCGGCGAGATTCGGCCAGGCGAGAAGAGTCGGCCGGCTGTCGGTACCGCCGGGATGGACGTCGGCCGCGCCCGAAATCCGTCCGGCCGCCTTCACGCTGCCCATCACCAGCGCTGCTGCGGCGCCGGAGGTCGGCGGGGCCGGCAACCTGTTCAGCAGCATGGGGTTGGCCGGTGCGGCGGGCGGTGCGGTCGGCAGCACGGCGTCCGCCGGACGCGGCAATGAGCGGGTACGGATCACGCCACGGGCCGAGCCCGACGCCGACGCCGCAGCCGCCACAGGAGGCGGTCGCCGCGATCGCGACCGAATTGCAAGAACTCGCCACGCGGGCGCAGTCGCTGTTGAGCAAGTTGGCCGAGTCCGGGCTGCTGACCACCGAGGAGGTCAGCGAGCAGAAGCGGCGCTTCCTGGGCTGACGCCTTTAGGGTGGCTCACGGGAGGTGCGGTTGTGAATCCGGCGGGCTTCGGCGTGTCTGCTGCTCTGCGGACCGCTGGCAGTCATCGCCGCGTGTGGCTGGCCGAGCGCATCGGCGTGCCGTACCCCGTTCTGCTGGTAGCGCTCGGCGCCGATTCTCGCCTGGCTGCCGTGGGTCAACGTCCCGCACCTCGCACCCGAGAGTCGTGTTCTACCTGTTCCTGCCGCCGCTGCTGTATTACGCCGCGTATTTCATTGCGCCAGACGACCTTCGGGCCAGTGCCCGACCGATCGGGCTGCTGTCGGTGGGCTGGTGCTGGTCACCACCGCCGCCGTCGCCGGCGTTCTGCTGGGCATCGCCGGCGTGCCGCTCGCGGTGCGCTCTGGTGGCCGGCGCGGTGGTGGCGCCCACCGACGCGGTCGCGGCCACCTCCGTCTTCAAGCGGCTGGACGTGCCGGAGCGGCTGGCCACGATCGTCGAGGGCGAAGGTCTCACCAACGACGGCACCGCCTTGGTGCTCTACACCGGCGCGGTCGGCACCGCGATGGTCGGGGCGGTCCGGCCCGGTCCACTGGTCGTGACGCTGCTTGCCGCCCCGGCCGGCGGCGCCGCGCTGGGCCTGGCCGTCGGCTGGCTCGCGGTGCAGGTACGGCGGCGAATCGATCACTCGCTGCTGGAGATCACCCTTTCGTTGGTGACGCCCTACCTCACCTACGTGCTCGCCGAGGGCGCCCACCTGTCCGGCGTTCTGGCCACCGTCACCGCCGGCGTCTATATCGGTTCGCATCTCAGCGCCATCTTACGCTCCCGGCGCCGACTGCAGGCCTTCGCGTTTCTCGACGTTCTTGGTGTTCTTGCTCAACGCCGTGCTTGTTCACCCTGGTCGGCATGCAGCTTCGTGCGGTCGCTGCACTGGGTGCCGGGGATACCCGCGGCCCGGGTGGTGGCGGTGATAGCGGCTGTCATCGCCGTCGTCATCGCGTCGCGGCTGGTGTGGATGCTGTCCGGTCCGGTCACTGCGCGATTGTTCGGCGCCGGGCGACCGAGGCGCCGGTGTGGCGGGAGCGCGTGGTCGTCGCGTGGGCCGGCATGCGCGGGGCTTGTCACTGGCAGCCGCGTTGGCCATTCCCGCTGCGCCTCGCCGACGGAACGCCGTTTCCCGACCGCGATCTGGTCATCGTGGTCGCCGCCTCGGTGATCGTGGCCAGCCTGCTCATCCAGGGGACCAGCCTGCCCTGGCTGCTGCGGCGGCTCGACTTGCGGGCCGAGGATTTCGGCAACGCGGAGAACAAAGTCCAGGCTGAAGGCGGCCCGCGCCGCTTTGGCGTGGCTCGACGACCCGCACCACGCCGAGGCTAGCCGACGAGGCCACCCAGTCAGCCCGCTCCCTCTACGAGGCGAAAGTTCGACGCCTGGAGCTCAGTCCACCCAGCGACGACGAGTCCGACGAGGCACAGGAGCTGGAGCGGTATCGCGCGTCTGAGGCTGAAATTGATCAGCCGTCGAGCGGTCGGTGCTGATGTCGCTGAGACGCGACGGGCGGATCAACGCCACGGTGTTACGCGCCATCGAGCGCGACTTCGACCTCGAAGAGGCCAGACACAGCGGCTCCTGAATCGCACGAGTCGCGAACGCGCTCACCGGTTCGCTTCGCGACCTCAACTCGTTTCCGCAGCGTCGCTTCCGAGCGGGCCGGACCGCCGTCGCCTGGCGATGCGAGATCCGACGTCGTAGACGAGGATCTGCGCGGTTGCTCCCTCGACCCGGCTGATAGCCCGGGCCAGTTTGTCGGCGGTGCGGTCATGCAGCAGCCGCGCTATCAGCGGTGCGTACGTCCGACGCGGCAACAATGCCGTCACCTTGGTGCCCGAGTGATCGTGAATCTCCTGCAGGACCATCTCTCTCGCCGCCCGACTCAAGTGACGATCCGAGCACGTCGATCATCCGCAGCGGAACCTCGTCCTCGAAATGCTCCCAGCGCTCCTGCAGTCGCGCGGCGTGCAGCGCATCGATCACGAAGTGGACCGCCTCCAGCTTTTCGGCATGCAGCCCACTGGCGTAATGCAGAGCCTCGATCGTCGCGAAGTCGAAGTGATCGACCAAGATGAAGACACGATGACGCGGATGCTCGACCACATCCTGCCGCTCGGTCAACGTCATCTCCAAGACGGAGCTCTCGGCGCGATATTGGCGATTGAGCTTGCATCAACGCGAATACCAGAATCGGGAAGACCACAACGACGAGCCACGCGCCCTCGGTGAACTTCGCGACCGCGAAGATCAACACCACGATCGTCGACAAGATCGCCGCAGACAAGTTGACGACCACCCTGCGTCGCCAGCCGGGTTCACGATGAGCCAGGTTGTATTTGGTCATCCCGTAGCCGGCCATCGAGAATCCGGTGAAGACCCCCATCGCAAACAGCGGTACCACCGCGTCGACCGAGCCGCCGGTGACTATCACCAATGTCACCGCCAGCGCGGTCAGAATGATGATGGCGTTGGAAAACACAAGGCGGTGACCACGTTTCATCATCGGCCGCGGCAAGAAACTGTCCTCGGCAACAAAACTGGTCAGTGCCGGAAACCCGTTGAAGCTGGTGTTGGCGCCGAAAAACAAAATTGCCGCGCTCGCCGTCTGAAGAAGGACGTACATGACCGCGCCGATCAAGCCGTGGCCGAAGACCGCACGGCCGACCTCGGAAAGCATCGAGGGATACTCGGCGACGTAGGGGGTGGCGTGGGTGGCGTGTACCAGATAGATGACACCGACCAGCAGGAATCCCAGAATGCAAGCCATCCTGGTCAACACGCGACGGGCGTTGGGCCCTTGCGGCTTTCGAAAGACGTTCACCGCGTCGGCGATCGCCTCGACGCCGGTCAGCGAGGTGCCCCCGTTGGCGAACGCCCGCAACAACACCAGCACCGTCGCTCCCATGATCAGCCCGTTGCCCTGATGGACCGGCACCGCCCCGACGATGTGCCCTGGATCGTATTGCGGTAAGCCCCAGAAGATTTGACGGATGACTCCGGTCACAATCATCACCACGAGCATGATGATGAACGAGTACACCGGTATGGCGAAGATCCGGCCAGATTCCCGCAATCCCGCGCAGGTTGGCATAGGACATCAGCAGCAATGCCCCAACAGTGATTTCCAAGTGGTAGGGGCCCAGCGACGGCACCGCCGACACCACCGCGAACGTGCCCGACGCGCACTGCACCGCCACGGTGACCACGTAGTCGATCAATAACGCAGCCGACGAGATCTGCGCGATCCGCGGCCCGAAGTTGCTACGGGCGACCACATACGAGCCGCCCCGCTGGGTGTAGGTCATCACGACTTGGCGATAAGACCCGGTCACCAAAGCCAAGATCAGCAGGATCACACCGGCGATCGGCAGTACAAGCAGATAAGCCGCCATTCCCGCCGCCGGCAGCAACTCGACCATGATCTGCTCAGGGCCGTACACTGTCGAAGAAATTGCGTCCGGTGAAAGCGCCCCCAACGCAACGGTATTCGACAAGCTTTCATGCTCGAGATTCTCGTTGATCAGTGGCTTTCCCAGGACAACGCGTTTCCAGCCATCGACGAAATTTGACGGAGCTTTATCCGCGTCAGCCGGAATTGTCACGTCGCTGAACGTTAACGGTTATACCGGGGCATTCGCTTACCTGAGACAGTATGCGTGCACAGCTAACGATTCGACCGGAGTCCAACTACGGGCAACGTGCTGGCCGATGACGCATCACCTGGTCGCGTCGCAACGACGACTCAACCTGTTACAGGAGCATCGCGTTTCTCCGAACGCGCCGTCGCCGTGGCCTGCGCGATCCGCGATCCCACGTCGTAGGCGACGATCTGCGCGGTCGCACCTTCGACCCGGCTGATCGCGCCGGCCATCTTGTCGGCAGTGCGGTCATGGAGCAGCCGGCCCACCAGCGGCGCGTAGGTGCGACGCGGCAGCAACACGGTCACCTTGGTGCTCGGGTCTTCCTCGATCTCGCGCATCACCAATTCCTGTGCCGCACGACTGAGGTTGCGGTCCGGACATTCGACCATCTCCAGCGGAATCTCGTCCTCGAAATGCTCCCAGCGTTCCTGCAGCCGCTGGGCGTGGCGGGTGTCGATGATGAAGTGCACGGCGCTCAGCTTGTCGGCGTGCAGCTCGCTCGCGTAGTGCAGAGCCTCGATCGTCGCGAAGTCGAAGTGGTCCACCAGAACGACGACGGTCCGTGGCTGCGGATGCTTGACCACCTCTTGACGCTCGGTCAGCTGCATCTCCAAAACCGAGTTCTCACTGCGGTATTCGCTGTTGAGCCGCATCAACGCGAACACCAGGATCGGGAACACCACGATGACCAGCCAGGCGCCCTCGGTGAACTTCGCGATCGCGAAGATCAACACCACCGTCGTCGACAGGATCGCCGCGGACAGGTTGATCGCCAGCTTGCGGCGCCAACCGGGATCGCGATGGCCGAGGTGGTATTTCGTCATGCCGTAACCGCAGATCGAGAAGCCCATGAAGACGCCCATGGCGTACAGCGGCACGACCGCGTCGACCGAGCCGTTGGTGACGATCACCAGGAGGGTCGATGCCACGGTCAGCACGATGATGGCGTTGGAGAACACCAGCCGATGGCCGCGCTTCATCATCGGCCGCGGCAGGAAGCTGTCCTCGGCGACGAAGCTGGTCAACGCCGGAAAACCGTTGAAGCTGGTGTTGGCGCCGAAGAACAGGATCGCCGCGCTCGCCGCCTGCAGCAGCGCGAACAGGATGTTGCCGAGGGTCCCGCTGCCGAAGACCGCTCGGGCGATCTCGGACAGCATCGACGGGTATCCGGCGGCGTACGGAGTCGCGTGGGTGACGTGGGCCAGCCAAATGACGCCGAACAACAGGAACCCGAGCAGACTCGCCATCATGGTCAGCGCCTTGCGGGCGTTGGGGCCCTGCGGCTGGCGGAAGACATTGACCGCGTCGGCGATCGCCTCGACCCCGGTCAATGAGGTACCACCGTTGGCGAACGAGCGCAGCAGCACCAAGATCGTGGCGCCCATGACGAAGCCGTTGCCCTGGTGAACCGGCACGGCTCCGGCGATGTGCTCCGGATCGTATTTCGTCAAGCTCCCGAAGATTTCGCGGACCACACCGGTCACGATCAACGTCGTCATCATCGCGGCGAAGGCATACACGGGGACGGCGAAGAGCCGGCCGGCCTCCTTCATGCCGCGCAGATTGCCGAACGAGAGCAGCAGCAACGCTCCCACGGTGATCTCCAGGTGGTACGGGCCCAGGCTGGGTACCGCGGAGACCACCGCCACCGTGCCCGCCGAGCACTGGATGGCCACCGTGACCACGTAGTCGATCAGCAGTGCGGCCGAGGAGAGCTGCGCGATCTTGGGTCCGAAATTGGCGCGCGCCACCACATACGAGCCGCCCCGCTGGGTGTAGACCATCACCACCTGCCGGTATGACGCGGTGACCAGCGCCAGGATCAGCAGGATGACGCCCGCGAGCGGCAGGATCAGCGTGAACGCCGCCATACCGGCGGCGGGCAGCAGCTCGATCAAAATCTGCTCGGGACCGTAGGCGGTCGACGAGACGGCGTCGGGCGAAAGAGCGCCTAGCGCAATGGGATTCGACAGACTCTCGTGCTCGAGGTCCTCGTTGATCAGCGGCTTTCCCAGGAAAAACCGCTTCCACGCGTCGGTGAAAGTCGACGGGGCCTTGTGCTCGTCAGCCAGCTCTACCACGGTGATGCTCTTCCCCGCCCTCACGGTAAAAATCTTTACGCAATACTTACGCCCGTGAAGGGTAGCGGCTCTGCTTGAGGATTGGCAGACCCAAGTAGGTGGTACCGAGCGCTTATTCTCAGCCAATTACCAGCTCAGCCGGTCTTGGCGGACCGGCGAACTGTCAGAACGTCTGCCTGGTGGCCTGCGCTTTTCCCGTTGGCTCGGCGGATCGCTCAGAGACGTCGCCGTCTGCGGCCCGAAGCGCCCGCGCGACCCTTGATCCGACGTCGTAGGCCAGAATCTGGGCACTTGCGCCCGGGATCCGGCTGATCAGCCGGGCCATCATGTCCGCGGTCCGATCGTGCAGCAATCGGCCTGCCAGCGGCGAATACATCCGGCGGGGCAACAAGACGGTGACGGTGCTGTCCGGATAGTCGCTCTTTGACCTGGGCGACCAGCTGCTGGGCGGCGCGGCCGAGCTGTCGATCCTCGCAATCGACCATGCGCAGCTCAGTGCGTTTCGCCGAAACGCTGCCAGCGCACCTGCAGACGCGCGGCTCGGGCCTCGTCCAGAACGAAGTGCACGGCAGTCAGCCGATCGGCGTGCAATCCCTTGGCATAGCGCATTGCCTCGACCTCGGCCAGGTCGATGGAATCGATGAACACCAGTACGCGATGCGACGCGTGCAGGGTCATGTCAGGACGCTCGAGCCGCCGACATCTCCAGCACCGACGCTTCCGCGCGGTACTGCTTGTTGAGCCGAATCAACAGGAACACCAGCGCGGGAAAGACCACCACGATCAGCCAGGCGCCCTCGGTGAATTTCGCGATCGCGAAAATCAACACCACGATCGTCGACAACAGCCCGGCCGACAGGTTGATCGCCAGCTTGCGGCGCCAGCCGCTATCGCGTTGGGACAGATGGTGTTTGGCCATGCCGTAGCCGGCCATCGCGAATGCGCTGAACACCCCCATCGCGAACAGCGGCACCAGCGCGCTGACCGAGCCGCCGGTCGCCAGCAGCAGCGCGACCGCCAGGACCGTCAACAGGAGGATGGCATTCGAAAACACCAGCCGATGGCCACGTTTCATCAGCGGACGCGGCAAGAATCTGTCCTCGGCGACGAAGTGCGCCAGTGCCGGAAAGCCGTTGAAGCTGGTGTTGGCGCCGTTGTAGAGAATCGCCGCGCTCGCCGCCTGCAACGAGAAGTACAGGATGTTGCCGAGCAGCCCGTTGCCGAAAACCGCGCGGCCGATCTCGGACAGCATCGAGGGATAACCCGCGACATACGGAGTCGCGTGGGTCACGAAAGCCAACCACGCCACGCCGGCCAGCAGCAGCCCCAGCGTCCAGGCCATGACGGTCAGCACCCGACGGGCGTTGCGACCTGTCGGGCCGCCGAAAAAGGTTGACCGTGTTGGAGATTGCTTCCACCCCGGTCAGCGACGAGCCGCCGTTGGCGAACGCCCGCAGGATCACCAGGACGGTCGCCCCCATCACCAGGCCGTTGCCCTGATGCACCGGGACCGCCCCGTCGAGGTGGGCCGGGTCGTACGTCGGCAGACCCCCGAACACCTCACGCACGACGCCGACCACGACCATCAGCGTGAGCATGGCGATGAACCAGTACGTCGGCACCGCGAACGTCCGGCCGGCCTCGCGCAGCCCACGCAGGTTGGCGAAGCAGAAGATCAGCACCGAGCCGACGGTGATCTCCAGGCTGTAGGGGCCCAGCGCCGGCATCGCGGAGGCCACCGCCACCGTGCCCGCCGCGCACTGGATCGCGACGGTGACCACGTAGTCGATCAGCAGCGCCGCCGCCGCGATTTGCGCCACCCGTGGTCCGAAGTTCTCCCGGGCCACGATGTAGGACCCGCCGGCCCGGGTGTAGGTCATCACGACTTGGCGGTAGGACGCGGCGACCAGCGCCAGGATCAGCAGGATCACCCCGGTCAGCGGCAGCAGCAACACAAACGCCGCCATCCCCGCGGCCGGCAGCAACTCGACCATGATCTGCTCGGGCCCGTAGGCGGTCGAGGAGATCGCATCTGGCGAAAGTGCGCCCAAAGCAACAGGATTCGACAGCTTTTCGTGACGAAGCTCGTCGGTGATCATCGGTTTGCCGAGAACGACGCGCTTCCACCCGTCGACGAATGACGGCGCGATCCTCTGCTCGGCAGCCGGAACTGTCATCAGCCATTCCTAACCGATGGCAAAGCCGCCCGCCGTCATCCTTACGGCATCTTGACGCGCTTCGCCCGTCCGCTATCGGCCGCAGACCGTCGACGGAAACGTCGATACGGTGCGCAAGCAGCGCGAGCGGCTTGAAATGATGTACGACGTGGCGGACGAGGCAAACATCGCTTCCGGCGAGCGACCAGCGGCAGCAGACCCTGCCACGGTCTTCTCCGCGCTGGCCGAGATCATCTACCAGGGCTCGGAGTCGAGCCAGATCTACGCGGCCATCTGCGTCGCCGCGACGCTGGTCGTCACCGGGTGCGATCACGCGAGTCTGCTGGTGCGCCGAGACGGCCGCTACGTCACCGTCGGCGCCAGCGACAGCATCGCGCAGCGGATCGACGACATGGAACGCGCTGGCCGGCGACGGACCGTGCGTCGACGCGATCGAAGAAGAGACGCCGCAGATCGAAACCGACCTGACCACGCCGAATCAGTGGCCCAATTTGGCGGCCCGGATGATCGCCGAGACGCCGGTGCGCGGCGCGATGGGTTTCCGCATCCTGGTGGACAAGCGCAAAACCGGCGCGCTCAACCTGTTCAGCGACAACGCGGGCGTCTTCGACACCGAATCCGCCGGGCAGGCCATCGTGCTGGCGTCGTTCGCCAGCGTGGCGATCAACGCCGTCGCGCAAGGCGAAGACGTCTCCACCTTGCGGCGCGGGCTGCTGTCCAATCGTGAGATCGGCAAGGCCGTGGGAATGCTGATGATGCTGCACGGCGTCGACGAGCAAGACGCGTTCAACATCCTGCGCCGGTATTCGCAGGATCTGAACATCAAGCTGGCCGACGTGGCGCGCACGGTCATCGAGAGCCGCGGCAAGCCGATATTCGGCGAGGGCGACCGGGTCTAGCGCGCCGGCGCCCTACTCGGGCAGACGCAGCTCGGGCTTTTCAACCTCTTCGATGTTGACGTCCTTGAACGTGACGACCCGCACCTGCTTGACGAACCGAGCCGGCCGGTACATGTCCCACACCCAGGCATCGGACAGCCGCAGCTCGAAGTAGACCTCGCCGTCGGCGTTGCGTGGAACCATCTCCACGCTGTTTGCCAGATAGAACCGGCGCTCGGTTTCCACCACGTAGCTGAACTGGCCCACGATGTCCTTGTATTCGCGGTACAGCGAGAGCTCCATCTCGGTTTCATACTTTTCGAGATCCTCGGCACTCATCTGCTCAGCCGTCCTTCTCCGTCCCGTGGTCGATTGACCTGATCCATCTTTCCCCACTCATCCTCGATCTGCTCACCCGGCTCGGCTGGCATTGCCACCGTCCGACCGGCTGGCATTCCGCCACCGTCCGACAGACCTCGACTCGCCCGGCAACGCCACCCGCCGCACGTTGATGAACGAATACCGATGCTCCGGGCAGGGGCCCAGCTCGTTCAGCGCCGACGAGTGCGCCGCAGTGCTGTAGCCCTTGTGCACGGCGAATCCATAGCCCGGGTGGTCTTCCTCCATCGCCACCATCAGTCGATCCCGGCTGACCTTGGCCAGCACGCTGGCCGCGGCGATACACGCCGCCGCGGCGTCGCCACCGATCACCGGCAGCGACGGCACCGCCAGCCCCGGCACCCGGAACCCGTCGCTGAGCACATAGCCGGGCCGAACCGACAGTCCCGCCACCGCCCGTCGCATCCCTTCGATGTTGGCCACGTGCACACCGCGCCGGTCGACTTCGGTCGACGGGATGAACACCACGTGATAGGCCAGCGCGTACCGGCGGATCAACGGGAACAACTTCTCCCGCGACTTCTCGGTGAGCTTCTTCGAATCATCAAGAGCAGCAAGGCTTTCCAGCCGACTGGGCCCCAGCACGCACGCCGCGACCACCAGCGGCCCGGCGCAGGCGCCGCGCCCGACCTCGTCCACGCCGGCCACCGGCCCGAGCCCGCTGCGATACAGCGCGGACTCCAGCGTGCGCAGGCCCGACGATTTGCGGATCACCGTCCGCGGCGGCCAGGTAGTGGCCATGCCTAGTGATTCTGCTGCGGATTCACCGAACGCACAGCACCCCATCGCGAGGGCGGCCACACAATGAACCTCGCCTTGCCGATGACGTTGTCGACCGGCACCGTGCCGGCCATCGGGTCACCGGTGCACAGCAGTCCGTTGATCGCGTCGCCGGGAGTGCTGGTGCAGTGGGCCCGGGAGTCCGCCGAGTGAGTGCGGTTGTCCCCCATCACCCACAGTCGTCCCTGCGGGACGTGGACGGGCCCGAATTCGGGCCCCAGGCACGGGTAGACGGCCGGGTCGGCGTTCAGCGTGGCCGGATCCAGATACGGCTCGTTCAATCGCTTGCCGTCGACCGTGAGCCCGGTGTTGTTGCGGCACTGGACGGTCTGACCGCCCACCGCGATGACGCGCTTGACCAAGTCGTTCTCGTCGGGCGGCACAAAGCCGATGAACGACAGCGAGTTCTGCAGCCAACGGATCGCGGCGTTGTGCGAGCGAATCGACTTGTAGCCCACGTTCCACGGCGGCGGACCCTTGAAGACGATGACGTCACCGGGGTGCGGCGAGCCGAATTGAAAGGTGACCTTGTCGACCATGATCCGGTCTCCGACGCAACCCGAGCAGCCGTGCAGCGTGGGTTCCATCGATTCCGACGGGATCAGGTACGGACGGGCCACGAACGTCAACATGACGTAGTAGAGCACCAGAGCGATCACCGCGAGGACGACGGTTTCGCGCAGTGCCGCCCGCTTTTTGCCGATCGTGCTCGTCCGCGTGAGCCGAGTCCGGCTCCGGGGTGGACGGCGGGTTTGTCGCGACTTCTGGATCGGCCGTACCGGAATCGGGTTGACCCTCAGGCGAGTCGGTCGTTTCAGTCACGGCTTCAGCGTAGCCAGCGTTGCCGCGCTGTTCGGCACGGCCGCCGGAGAATCGCCGACGGGGCGCTGAAAATCAGCGCTTCTCCTTGATCTTGGCTTTCTTGCCGCGCAGTTCGCGCAAGTAGTAGAGCTTGGCGCGACGGACGTCACCGCGGGTCACGACGTCGATGTGGTCGATGTTGGGCGAGTGCACCGGGAAGGTCCGCTCGACGCCGACGCCGTAGCTCTCCTTGCGGACGGTGAAGGTCTCCCGGACCCCGCCGCCCTGGCGGCGCAGCACCACACCCTTGAACACCTGGATGCGCTCCTTGGCGCCCTCGATGACCTTCACGTGCACGTTGATCGTGTCGCCGGGGCTGAAGGCCGGGAGGTCGTCGCGCAGCGACGTCTTGTCGACGAAGTCCAGCGTGTTCATTTCGGAGACACTTCCTTGCGGTCGCGGCTATGTGCCGCTGCTCGCCGCTGCGGGCGGGTGAGCAGGCAACTCAGCCGATGGATTCGGACATCTGGGAGTCTCGCAGTGGGCGGTGGCGAGCCGGCCGGCCGGCAACCGCTGGAGACAACTGGTCAATTGTGCCAGATCGGGCCCACGCAGCGAAATCACGGCGAATCGCGGCGCGATCCCCTACCCCGCGTGACGTGGGCGAATGGTACACATGTCCGTGAAATGACCATGCGAACACGGCTTCCGCTGCTGCTCATCGCCGCGGTGGCGATGCTGACGGTGTCGACCACCGGCTGCGCGAAGGTGTACGGCGCGCCCGACGATCCGCCGCCGGCCCTGATCGCCGCCACGACGTCGCCGCCCGCGGCAGCCTTCGACGGGCTGGCCGGCCCGCATCGTCCAGGCCACCGACGACGCCGCGACCAACGGCGCGACGATCTCGGTCGCCGTGCTCGACCGGGTCGACCAACCAGATGCTGACCGGCGGAAACGACCAGCTGGTCGCGATCGCCTCGGTGGCGAAGCTGTTCATCGCCGACGACCTGCTGTCGCAGGAAGCCCGGCTCCGCCGCTGTCGTCGGCAGATCGCCAGGCACTGGACAGCATGCTGCGATCGTCGGACGACGGCGCCGCCGAGACTTTCTGGGCGGCGCGCGGCGGCGACACGATCATCAACGACGTCGCGGGCCGCTACGGGCTGACGTCCACCACCCCGCCCAGCGACGGGCAGTGGTGGAACACCATCAGCTCGGCCTCGGATCTGGTCCACTACTACGACACGCTGCTCAACGGGGGCGGTGGCCTGTCCGGCGAACGCGCCGAGATCATCGTCAACGACTTGGCCGGGTCGACGGCCATCGGCGCCGACGGCTACCCGCAGCGATTCGGCATCCCCGACGGGCTCTATGCCGAACCGGTCGCGGTCAAGCAGGGCTGGATGTGCTGCATGGACGGCGGCAGCTGGATGCACCTGTCCACCGGGATCATCGGCGCCGACCGGCGCTACGTCATGGTGATCGAGTCCCTGCAGCCCTCGGACGACGCCACCGCGCGGGCGACGATCACCCAGGCCGTCAAGACGATGTTTCCGTCCGGGCGGATCGAGGCCTAGCCCGGTCTTTCGCCACAGGTCGGGACGGCGTTCGCGGGTGCGTTGCTCGGATGCCTGACGCCGCCAGGCCTCGACGCGGGCGTGATCCCCGGACAACAGCACCTCGGGGACGTCGAGTCCACGCCAGCTCGGCGGCCTGGTGTACGACGGCCCCTCCAGCGCCCCGTCGGAATGCGAATCATCTTGGTGTGAAGCGGGATTGCCCAGGACGTTCGGCAACAGCCGCAGCACCGCCTCGATCATGACCAGCGCCGCGGATTCCCCGCCCGGCAACACATAGTCTCCGATGGACACCTCTTCGACCCGCATCCGGGTGCCGGCGTCTTCGGCGACCCGCTGGTCGATTCCCTCGTAGCGGCCGCAGGCGAACACCAGATGCGATTCGCCGCCCCACCGCTGCGCGGTCGACTGGGTGAACAATCTGCCGGCCGGTGTCGGGACAACGAGAAGTGTTTCCTGGGAACAGATCTCGTCGAGTGCCTCACCCCAGACCGGCGCCTTCATCACCATCCCCGGCCCACCGCCGTACGGCGAGTCGTCGACCGAGCGATGCACGTCGTGCGTCCACCGACGAAGATCGTGCACGTCGAGCTGGACGAGCCCGGACTCGATCGCCTTGCCCGGCAACGATTGCCGCAGTGGATCCAGGTAGGACGGGAAGATCGTCACGACGTCGATTTTCATATCGGCGCGCCCTCAGCTCTCCAAATCCAGGAGACCATCGGGCGGATCGATGTCGACGACACCGTCCTCCAGCGACACCGACGTGACGATGGCGCTGACGAACGGCACCAGCAGCTCGGGCGCCTGGTCGCGTTTGACCGCCAGCAATTCGCCGGCCGCCGTGTGCAAAACCTCGGTGACAGTGCCGAGTTCGAGGCCCGTCGTCGTCCGCACCCGAAGACCTTCGAGTTGGTGGTCGTAGTAGGTGTCCGCCTCGTCGATCGGCGGCAGGTCCGCTGAGTCGACCACGAACACACTGCCTCGCAGCGCGTCGGCGCCATCGCGGTCGGCCACGCCTGTCAGCCGCAGCAGCAGGCGGCTGCCGTGCGGGCGAACTGTCTCGACGGTGTAGGTGCCCTCGCGGCGATCACGCTCCCTTGGCGCGCAACACCGAACCCGGGGCGAATCGAAGCTCCGGGTCGTCGGTGCGAATGTCGACAACAAGTTCGCCGGTGACGCCGTGCGCTTTGACGACGCGCCCGACTGTCAACTCCACGCCGACGTCTCCGCTACTGGTCGGTGTCCACCACGTCGACGCGGATGCCGCGGCCGCCGATGCCGGCGACCAGCGTGCGCAGCGCGGTCGCGGTACGTCCGCCGCGACCGATCACCTTGCCGAGATCCTCGGGGTGGACGTGCACTTCGACGGTCCGGCCGCGCCGGCTGGTCACCAGGTCGACCCGCACATCGTCGGGGTTGTCGACGATCCCGCGGACCAGGTGTTCGACGGCGTCAACGACGACGGTGCTCATGGCGGCGGTCAGCTCTCGGTCGCCGGTTCGGCCTGCTCGGCGGCGCACCTTCGGCGGCCGGCAGCGGCTTCGGCAGGCTTCTCAGCCGGCGCGGCCTCGGCTTCTGCGGCCTTGTCGGCCGGTTTGTCGGCGGCGGCCTTCTTCGCCGGGGCCTTCTTCTGCTTCGGCTTGGCGGCCTCGGTCTCGGGAGCACCGTCGGCGGCGGCCAGGGCCGCGTTGAACAGCTCCAGCTTGCTCGGCTTAGGCGCAGCGACCTTCAACCGACCCTCGGCGCCGGGCAGTCCCTTGAACTTCTGCCAGTCACCGGTGATCTTGAGCAGCTTGAGAACCGGCTCGGTGGGCTGAGCACCAACCGACAGCCAGTACTGGGCGCGCTCGGAGTCGATCTCGATCAGGCTGGGGTCCTCTTTGGGGTGGTACCGGCCGATCACCTCGATGGCGCGGCCTTCGCGACGGGTCCGCGCGTCGGCGACGGAGATGCGGTACTGCGGGTTGCGGATCTTGCCGAGCCGGGTGAGCTTGATTTTCACAGCCATGGTGAAGCCACTTCTCCTACGAGGTGTCACGCTGCAATTCAGCGATTCGGGCGGGAATGCCCGGATCCGGTTTTGCCTCGCGTGTGTGACCGCCGGACAAGCACCGAAGAAATGGTGGGTCGCGCGACGGACAGCCGCCTATTGTGCCAGAGCCAGGCCTCAAGTCAGAAATTCAGCTCCGAGCGTGCGCCCGCTAGAGGATCTTCTGGAAGCACTTGGTTTCGACGCGGCGAGTCATCCGCCAGCCGTCGGCGGTCCGGGAGAACTCGTCGTCGTACCAGAGACCGCAGAACATCACCTGCTCTTTCTTCGCCGCCGCAACACCATCGGGTTGAAGCAGATAGTCCGCGACGAAGCGGTGTCCCCGTCGATGCGGACCGAGAAGTTACCCAGCATGTGCGCGTACATCGGGAAGTTCGGCAGCACCTCCGCCAGCCAGGCTTTGACCTCGGGATAGCTGCCTTCGATCCCGCCGAGGGCGGTGTAGTCGATGTAGGCGTCCTGGGTGAAGACGGCATCGAGATCGTCGAAGCGGCGGGTGTCGATCGCGGTGGAGTAATCGGTGATCAGCTGCTGGATTTCCAACCGGTCCGAGATTTCTGCGAGGCTCAACATGGCTTGATTGAACACGACCGCCGCCTGGCGACGATGCGGCTTGGTTGCAAGCCGAGGTGAAGCCGGGCTGATCGTGCCGAGCGCGGCGACCGTCGCGTGGGCCGGTATGGTCGCAGCCATGCGGATGCTGATCGCCGCAGTCGCGGCTGCGGTCTCCTTCCTCGGCGCCGGCGCCACTGCGTGGGCTGACGCCGGCGTGCAGCCGGTCGGCTCGGTGCCCATCCCCGACGGCCCGGCGCAGACGTGGCTGGTGGCGGATCTCGATTCAGGCCAGGTGCTGGCCGCGCGTGACGAGAATCTTCGCCACCCACCGGCGAGCACCATCAAGGTGCTGCTGGCGCTGGTCGCGCTCGACGAGCTGAGCCTGGACTCGACCGTTGTCGCCGACGCCGCCGACACCCAGGTCGAGTGCAATTGCGTGGGCGTGAAGGCCGGTCGCTCCTACACCACGCGCCAACTGCTCGACGGCCTGCTGCTGGTGTCGGGCAACGACGCGGCCAACACGCTGGCGCACATGCTGGGCGGGCAGGACGCGACCGTGGCCAAGATGGACGCCAAGGCTGCGTCACTCGGCGCGGTGAACACGCACGCCTCGACTCCGTCCGGCCTGGACGGTCCCGGCGGATCGGGCTGGTCGACGGCCCACGACCTGGCGGTCATCTTCCGCGCGGCAATGGCCAACCCGGTGTTCGCTCAGATCACCGCCGAGCCGTCGGCGATGTTTCCGGGCGACGACCGGCGACCGCCCGATCGCCAACCACGACGAGTTGCTGGCGCGTTACCCGGGCGCGATCGGCGGCAAGACCGGCTTCACCGACGCCGCACGCAAGACGTTCGTCGGCGCGGCGGCTCGCGGCGGGCGCCGCCTGGTGGTAGCCATGATGTACGGATTGGTGCACGAGGGCGGCCCGACCTACTGGGATCAGGCCGGCAACCTGCTCGACTGGGGATTTGCCCTCAACCCGCAATCGGGAATCGGCACGCTGTAGCCTCTGGCGACAGTTGTCGTGGTTTCGGCTAGTCTTCCAATGCCGTGGCAATCTATTGCACAGGAGTTCAATATGTCTGTCCGCGGCGTCCCGTCGACACGCATCGACACTGTCCGTAGGTTGAGTCGCCAGCCATTACCAACGATGCCTGCGTTAGCAGCAGTCAACGCAGGTATACGTAAGGAATGAGAGATCGATGATGGCCGAAAACCAACACGCTGAATCTGGTTCGCCGCCTCAATCCGACAACGACGAGTTCAGCGCCCGCGAATCAGAGGTCGATGGACTGGCAGTGGTGTCCGTCGGCGGAAGCGTGGACATGCTCACCGCGCCCGGACTGGCCGAAGCCATCGATGCCGCACTCGCCAAGAAGCCGAAGGGCTTGATCGTCGACTTGTCCAAGGTCGAGTTCCTGGGTTCGGCCGGCATCAGCGTGTTGATGAAAACCCGCGACACCCTCGGCGACACCACCCCGTTCTGCGTGGTTGCCGACGGTCCGGCGACCCACCGCCCGCTCACCCTGCTGGGCATCAACGAGCTGATGACCCTGTGCCGCAGGCTCGACGACGCGGTCAGCAAGCTCACCGACAGCTGACGATCTAGGCCGGCAGGCCGATTCCGCTCAGCAACGACGACAGCAAGGCGATGCGCCGCTCTTCTATTTCGGGCTGAGGCAGCACCGCCCGCAACATCGCCGCGCCGTCAAAGGTGTTGGTCAGCAACGCCACCAGGACCGGAAAGGTCTCCTGCGAGAAATCGTCGGCACCGGGCAGCGCACGCGCGGCGTCGCAGATCTTGCTGGTGTATTGCTCGAGGACGTGTTGCAACGTGGTGTTGAGTTTCTCGTCGGTGCGCGCGGCGATCATCAACTCGTAGAGCACCGCGTTGGTGGAGCTGCTGGTGATGTCGCGCAGGATTGTCAGTCCCGCCTCCAGCGCCGGCCGGTCGGACGGGATCGCCGCTACCTGCTTGGTGAACGAATCAAGTTGGCGCCGAAGCACTTCGTACGCCGTTGCGGCCATGAAATCGCCCATGGTGTCGAAGTGCCGGAACAGCGCGCCAACCGACACCCCGGCTCGCTTGGTGATCACCGCGGCCGACGCTCGCGCGTACCCGACTTCGATGATCGTCGCGATACTGGCCTCGAGCAGACGCGCCACCGTCTCCTCCCGGCGCTGCTGCTGGGTTCGTGCCATCTACAGGACCTAGGCGCTCGAGGCGGCGAGCTGTGGCTGACGCCGCGCCCGCCCGCAAGTACCGGCCGGACTTCACGGTCTTGCCGTAGCCCTCACGGAACTCGCCGTCGCGGAACACAATTGCGCCGCCCACGCCCGTCGCCACCACCGCGGCGTCGTTGCGGTTGACCATGCGGCTCAGGTCGCCGTAGAACGGCACCTTCTCCTCGTGGTAGGCGTCCACCGAGTCGTCCAGACCCGCGGGATCGATCACCACGAAGTCGGCGCGGTCGCCTTCCCGCAACGTCCCGGCGTCCAGGCCGAACCAGTCGGCCACCTCGCCGGTCAGGCGATACACCGCGCGTTCGATGGTCATGAACGGCTCGCCCTCCTGGTACGCCTGCAGCGTGCGCTTGAGGAACCGCAGGGAGAAGTTGTAGAACGCCATGTTGCGCAGATGCGCGCCGGCGTCGGAAAAGCCCAAGTGGATACTCGGCTCGTTGGCCAGCTTGTTGAGCTGCTTGGGCCGGTGGTTGGCGACGGTCGTCGTCCAGCGCACGTTGCGCTCACCGTTGTCGACCAGAACGTCGAGGAATGCGTCGAGCGGATGCAGCCCGCGCTCGTCGGCGATCGCACCGAAGCTCTTACCGATCAGCGCCTGGTCGGGGCATTCGACGATCACTGCCTCGTGAAAGTCCTTGTGCCACAGCGACGGACCGAGTTTGACGCGGTCGAACTGGCGACGGAACCTGCGGCGGTACTCCTCGTCGGCCAGCAGTTCGTTGCGCTCCAGCTGGTCGCGCAGGTGCAGCGCCGCGGTGCCGGCACCGAACTCCTCGAAGACCGGAAGGTCGATGCCGTCGGAGTACAGCTCGAACGGCACCGGCAGGTGCTGGAAGCGCACCTTGGAGCGCAGCAGGAAGTTCATCAGCCGAGTACCCCGGCCGAAGACGTGCACGGCCAACGGCATCGACTTGGCGTCGGCGGATACCAGCAGGCTCATGCGAACCGCCTTGCGCAGCCCGAACATTGGGCTGCTCGAGAGGAAGAACAGCAGCCCTGACTCGGCCTTGGCGACATTGGGCGCGCTCTGCAGGATCCGGCCGCGCTTGCGCAGCACCTTGATGAGCTTGCGGCGTTCGCGCCATGTCGCGAACGTGGACGGCAGTGCGCGAGAGCGGAAACGGTCGCCGTCGAGCTTGTCGATCGCTGCGTCCATCCCCGACATGCCCAGCATTCCGGCTTCGAGTGCGTCGTCGAGCAGCGCCGCCATCTTGTCGAGCTCGGCGTCGGTCGGCTCCACGTCGCGGGTGGTCGCGCGCTCCAGACCCAGCACCGCAGTACGAAGATCCGAATGACCCAGCAGCGAGCTGACATTCGGGCCGAGCGGCAGGCTGTCGAGCGTCTGCACGTACTCCGCGGGCGTCGACCAGGTCTTGTCCTGCAACGCGCCCAGGACGAACTTGCGTGGCACCGCCTCGACTCGGCTGAACAGGTCGGCGGCGTCGTCGGCGTTGGCGTAGACCGTCGACAGTGAGCACATGCCCAGCAGCACCGTGGTCACACCGTGCCGCACCGACTCGCGCAGGCCGGGGTCCAGCAGAACCTCGGCGTCGTAGTGGGTGTGCACGTCGACGAAACCGGGGACGACCCACTTGCCCTTTGCGTCGATGATCTCGGGGCATCCGGTCTCATCGAGCGGGCTGGACGAAATCGTGGCCACCACTCCGTCGCGAATGCCCAGCGTGCGGGTCTGCGGCGCGCTGCCGGTGCCGTCGAACCACAATCCGTCTCGAATGATCACGTCGTAGCTCACTGCTGTCCTCCGCATCGTTGGGGTGATGCGAAGCTAACATAGAGAGTAAGTACTCGCAATCTTTCTTTGAGCCCGCCTTACAGTCGGCCTCTGGTCCGGGCTCGCTGCGCGACCGGGCTGACGGCGGACAGCAGCTCCGCGAGCTCGGCCACCGGGATCTCATCCAGCCGGGTCACCGCGTCGACGATCGCGCCGCGCAGCGCGATATCGGCGAACGGTTCGGCGAGCCAGTGGAATTTCTCGACCACCCGATCCCACGACATCGGGCGGGTGGGCGATCCCTCGAAGTCGGATTGCTCGCGGTGAAACTCGCGTCCGTCGTTGAGCGACGATGTGCACGCGGGCCTGCGGTGCGCTCCGGGTAGGCCTCGGTCAGGTCGGCGGCGGCGTGGACATCCACCCGCGCCAGCAGCTCTTGTACATCGCTGCGGCGGACCCGTTCGGTCTCGAGCTGTTCTGGGCCGACCTGGCCGTCCAGCAGCGCGACGGCCACCAGATATTTGAGGTTGTAGTCCGCCTGCTCTTTGGTCGACGGTGGTCCTTGTCGCCGTAGCGGCCACCGCCGGCGATGTCGAATGCACCCTGGAACACCTCGAGGCGTCACCGACGCGACGTCGGTGGCGGCGATGGCGTGTTCGTCGCGCAGTGCCAGCGTCGCGTCGATGACCACCTGGCCGTGGATGAGCGAACAGTACTGCTTCAGGTAGGTCTGTTCGACGGCGGTCAGTGAACGGTCGGATGCGCGCAGGTCGATGGGCTGGTCGAATAGTTGTTCCAGGCCGTTGGGCCCCTCGAAAAAGGCTCGCGGACCGGTGATTCCGCGGCCCGCGAGCATCGTGGCGTAGACGGCCCGCATCCCGGTGATGGCCGGTGAGATGCCCTTCCATGTCGACACCGGCTCGGTGTGCACCGCGGCCAGCGACACGTTGTCCACTGCGGACGCGGCGATCGCATCGGCGGTGCTGGGACGCGTCGAGACCGAGCAGCTTGGCCGAGCCGGCTGCCGCCGAGATCGCCAGTTGCAGCGCATGATTGAGCCCGCGGCCCATCACCGGAACCTCTGCGCTGAAACGACATTGGATCTCGTAGGCGACCGCGAGAGCGAGCAGGAAGTCCGCCCCGCTGGCATCGACGTGTTCGGCGACGGCGAACACCGCGCCGAAGTTGTCGGCGGGATGACACAGACCACCGGGTGTCAGGTAGGTGTCGAGCAGATCGGGATAGCGCACCAGCACCGCATTGAAGAAGGCCGCCTGGTCCACCGAGGCGCGGCCACCGCCCACGAAGGTCGCGGTCGGGCGGCCGCTGAACTGTTCGGCGTGGGCGCGGATGGCTGGGATCGAGCTCGCCGTCAAGGGCACCGATCGCGCAGGCGACACTGTCCAGGACGTTGCGCTTCAGCGTCGCCCGTGCCGGCCCGCTGATGATCGGATTGGCCGGCGCCGACGACGAATTCGGCGAGCCGGTCGACGGTGTAAGTCATGACGTGCCGTCTCGAAAACTGTTGGTGAACCGGGCTTGTCATCCTTGGCGTGCTCGATTCGCCGGCGCATGTCGTCGGATATCTCCGGCATCTCCGCGAGATCGAACCAGCGGGCCTCGCAGGCTTTCGTCGTCCGCGGGAAACGGTTCGCCGGCCACCCAGTCCATCCGGAACACGTGATCGAGGTACTGCGCGTGGTCACCGTTGACATGAACTATCGGGCGGGTCACGTGCACCCAGGCCAATCGTCGCGCCACCGCGTGAATACCGCTCTCTTCCAACACTTCTCGGACAGCGCAATCGGCTGGGTTCTCCCCCGGCTCGACAATTCCGGTGACGGGCGTCCAGGCATGGTTGTCGGACCGTTTGATCAAGAGCACCTGCTCGTCGCGAATGACCACCGCGGTGATCGCCGGGCAACCACAACGGCGCGTGCCCGATGTGCTCGCGAAGTTCGACGATGAATTCGGGGATCGGCATAGTCCCTGTCTAACAGATACCGACGCGCATGGTACGCCTCTAAGCTCTTCTCGTTCGTCATCAACGCTGGAAAGGACCGCCGTCATGCCGCTCGCCCGGATCGACCTCATCGAGGGCAAGTCGGCGGAATACCGCCGCACCATCGCAGACGTCGTGTACGACAAGATGATCGAATGCCTGGGCGTGCCCGAGGATCGCTTTCAGACCATCACTGAACACAAGGCGGAGAACTTCTTTTTCGACGCCGACTACCTCGGTATCTACCGGTCCGAGAACTGCATCTTCATCCAGCTGATCTTTCTCGACGTCGCGAGCCCTGAGCAGAAAGCCGCGTTCTACAAAGCGGTCGTAGACCAGTTACAGGAGAAGCTGCACGTACGCCCGGAGGACGTCTTCTTCAACCTCATGACCGTTCAACCCGCGGACTGGTCCATGGGCAACGGCCTCGCCACGTACATCAATGGGGTACCGACCGATCGTCTCGACCCGAACTCCATCCAGGGCTGACCGGTCAGGTCGTTCAGTACAGCTGGCCGCGCAGGACCACCACGTCCGCGCGGTGCAGCACCTCGGGGCCGTAACGGGGATCGTCGTAGTAGCACAACAGGTCTGCCGAAGCGCCATCGTCCAGGCCCGGACGGTCGAGCCAGTCGCGGGCGTCCCAGCACGCCGCGCCGAGCGCGTCGGTGGGACTCATCCCGATGCGGGTCAGCGCCTCGACCTCGTCGCCGATACGCCCGTGGGCGATCATGCCGCCTGCGTCGGTGCCGGCGTAGATCGGCACGCCGGCCTCCCGGCGCTGCGGCAAGTCGCGGATAGCAGTTCGCGTACAAGTCGCGCATGTGCGCGGCGTACGTCGGATACTTCGCCGCGGCATCGGCGATGTCGGGAAAATTCTCGACGTTGATCAGCGTGGGCACCAGGGCGGTTCCGTGTTCGACCATCAACTCGATGGTGTCGTCGGTGAGCCCGGTGCCGTGTTCGATGCAGTCGATTCCCGCCTTGATCAGACCGGGCAGCGCGTCCTCGCCGAAGACGTGCGCGGTGACCCGCGCGCCGTTGGCGTGGGCGGCGTCGATCGCCGCGGTCAGCATGTCGTCGGACCACAGCGGCGCCAAATCGCCTATGCCGCGGTCGATCCAGTCGCCGACCAGCTTGACCCAGCCGTCGCCGCGTTGCGCCTGCTCGGCCACCGCGTCGGGCAGCTGCGATCTCGTCTTCGATGTCGATCGGCAGGCCGGGGATGTACCGCTTGGGCCGGGCCAGATGCCGACCGGCGCGAATGATGCGAGGCAGATCGTCGCGGTCGTCGAGGCTGCGGGTGTCGATCGGCGACCCGCAGTCGCGCAACAGCAGCGCGCCGGCATCACGCTCGGTCTCGGCCTGCGCGATCGCCTCGTCGAGTTCGACGCCGCCCTGCCGGCCCCAGCCCGACATGGCAGTGCGCGTCGACCAGTCCGGGCAGAATCCAGCCGCCGTCGAAAATCGTCTCGGCGCCGCCGATCGGTTCGCGGCTGATCCGGCCGTCGACGATCCACAGTTCGATGGGTTCTTCGTCGGGTAGCCCGATCCCTCGAACGTGGTGCGGCACTACTTGTTGCCCGGGAACTTCAGCTTGGACAAGTCGAAATCGGCCAGCCCGGGCGGTAATTCGTCCAGACCCTGCGGCATGTTGGACAGGTCGGGGAAACCGGCCGGCATGCCTGCGCCGAGCGGGCCGCGGACCTTGGGCGGTGTCGGCCCGAACTTCTTGCCCTTCTTTCCCTTGCCGCCCTTGCCTTTTGCGTTTTTACGGGTTGCCGACTTACGCCCCAGCCCGGGTATGCCCATGCCGCTGACCATCGAGGACATCATCTTGCGAGCTTCGAAGAACCGGTCGACCAGCTGATTGACTTCAGACACCGCCACGCCCGAACCGTTGGCGATGCGCAGACGCCGTGAGGCGTTGATGATCTTCGGGATCGGCCCGCTCCTGCGGCGTCATGCCGCGGATGATGGCCTGCAGCCGGTCGAGTTGCCGGTCGTCGACGGCGGCCAGGGCCTCCTTCATCTGGCCTGCGCCGGGCAGCATCCCCAGCAGATTGCCGATCGGGCCCATCTTGCGGATCGCCAGCATCTGCTCGAGGAAGTCTTCGAGCGTGAGCTCGCCGGACCCGATCTTGGCCGCGGCGGCCTCGGCCTGCTCCGCGTCGAAGACCTGCTCGGCCTGCTCGATCAGGCTCAGGACATCGCCCATGCCCAGAATGCGGCTGGCCATCCGGTCCGGGTGGAAGACGTCGAAGTCTTCCAGCTTCTCGCCGGCCGATGCGAAAAGAATTGGCACACCGGCGATTTCGCGCACCGACAGCGCGGCACCACCGCGGGCGTCGCCGTCCAGCTTGGTCAGCACCACACCGGTGAAGCCGACACCCTCGCCGAACGCCTGCGCGGTGGCCACCGCGTCCTGGCCGACCATCGCGTCCAGAACGAAGATGACTTCGTCGGGGTCGACGGCGGCGCGGATGGCGCCGGCCTGGGCCATCATCTCCTCGTCGATACCCAACCGTCCGGCGGTGTCGACGATCACGACGTCGAAGTGCTTGGCGCGCGCCTCCGCGAGCCCGGCCGCGGCGACGGCGACCGGGTCACCGGGGGCCGCGCCGTGATCGGTGTCCACCGAGGTGCCCGGGTGCGGCGCGAAGACCGCGACTCCGGCCCGCTCCCCCACGATTTGCAGCTGGTTGACCGCGCCCGGCCGTTGCAAGTCGCAGGCGACCAGCAGCGGGGTGTGACCCTGGTTGCGCAGCCACAGCGCCAGCTTGCCCGCCAGCGTGGTCTTGCCGGAACCCTGCAGACCGGCCAGCATGACCACGGTCGGCGGTGTCTTGGCGAACGCCAGCGTGCGGGTCTGGCCGCCGAGGATGCCAACCAGTTCCTCGTTGACGATCTTGACGACCTGCTGGGCAGGGTTGAGGGCGCCGGAGACCTCCGCACCCTTGGCGCGGTCTTTGATGCGGCTGACGAACGACCGGACGACGGGCAGCGATACGTCGGCCTCCAGCAGCGCCAGCCGGATTTCGCGGGTGGTGGCGTCGATGTCGGCGTCGGTCAGCCGGCCCTTGCCGCGAAGTCCTTGCAGGGCGCCGGTGAGCCGATCGGACAGCGATTCAAACACGCCTGCCCAGCCCTAGCTGGGTGATGGATCGGACGCATGCTCGAGGTGATCGACAAGGGATCCTGCGACGACGCGCATCCGGTGCCGCTGCTGTTCGTCCACGGCGGTTGGCATTCCGCCTCGTGCTGGGGCAACTTCGTGGACTACTTCGCCGACGGCCGGCTACCGCGCGGTGGCGGTGAGTCTGCGCGGCCACGGCGGCAGCCCGACCGACAAGCCGTTCCACGCGTGCTCGATCGCCGACTATGTCGACGACGTGCGCACCACCGCCGAGAGCCTCGGCGGCCGCCCGATCCTCATCGCGCATTCGCTGGGCGGCTTCGTCGTGCAGCGATACCTGGAGAACCACGATGCCCCGGCGGCGGTCTTGGTGGCATCGGTGCCGCCGCAGGGCGTGCTCGGGCTGGCGACGCGGATCTGGACGCCGCCATCCGTGGATTTCCATGCGCTCGCTGCCGGTCGGCAACCTGACCGGCTTCATCGGCACCACGCCGCTGGTTCGCGAACACCTCTTCAGTGCGCACACGCCCGAGGAGATCGTCGAATCATGCGCTGCGCGTGTGCAACCCGAGGCGGTGCGCGCTTCTCTCATCGACCCGCTGATTCGACGGGTGAGAACGAAGCGGGTCAGCACCCCGATGTTGGTGCTAGGCGCCGCGGACGACGGCATGGTGACCAACGCCGAGGTGCGCGCCACGGCGCGGGCCTACCAGACCGAAGCGGAGTTCTTTCCCGACATGGGACACAACATGATGCAGGAGCCTGCCTGGACGCGCGTCGCCGAACGAATCGACGACCTGGCTGCGGACCCGCCGGCTCGGTTAGACCGCGGCCGCGTCTTGCGGGGCCTTGGGGCCGTCCAGGATCGCCAACAGGTGATGCTCGATCGCCGATCGGGTGCTCGAGCCCGGCTCACCGGTCGCCTTGGAGGCGGCGCTGCGCTCCGGCAGCGCGATGCAGAACACGTCGTCGACCATCGACCCGCGCGTGCTGACCTTGGCCCAATCGATATCCACCCCGGCGCGCTCCAGCGCACCGGTGAGCAGTGCGAGCAGACCGGGGCGGTCGTTGGCCCGGATCTCGATGATCAGCCGGCCCGGCGCGCCCTCGAACCACATGATCCGCGGCGGCGCGGACGAGTGATGGACCGGAACCGCGGTCGGCGCCTCGCCGATCGGCTTGGGCTTCGTGTCGGCTGACCGCTGCTCCAGCGTGCCCAACACATCGGTCTGCCCACCCAGCGCGCGGATGAGCTGCTGGCGCAGCAAGCCCGATGCGGGCGGACTGCCGAAGTGCGGTGACACCACGAATTCGCTGATCGCAACGCCGTCCTGAACGTTGATCGACGCCGAATGCACGCGCAGCGAGTTCAGCGTCAGCACCCCGGCCGCTTTGGAGAGCAGCCCGCGCTGGTCCGGCGCGATCACGACCGCATGGTGCAGCCGCCGGTCGGCGCCTGGCCGCAGTTCGACGTGCACCTTGCGATCAGCGGCCAGCGCCATGTACTCGGGGTCCAGCGGATCGGCTTGCGGCAACGCCTCGCCGTTCATCGCCATCCGCGAGCGCCGCACCAGATCACCGACCAGCGAGGCTTTCCAGTCGCTCCACACCCCCGGCCCGGTGGCCAACGAGTCGGCCTCGGTCAGTGCGTGCAGCACGTCCAGCAGCACGGGGTCGCCATTCAGCGCATCGCAGACCGCGGCGATGGTCTGCGGATCGTTCAGGTCTTGCCGGATCGCGACCTTGGCCAACAGCAGGTGGTGGAACACCAGTTTGGACAGCATCTCGACGTCCGACGGCCACATGCCCAGCCTGGTGCCGATCTGGGTGGCCAGCTGCGCTCCCAGCACGCAGTGGTCGGCATCGCGCCCCTTACCGATGTCATGCAGCAGCGCAGCCAGGATCAACAGGTCGGATCGCGCCACCCGGGTGGTGAAAATCCTTGCCCGCGAGACGGTTTCGGCGAGGTGGCGATCGACGGTCCAGATGTGGACCACGTCGCGCGGCGGAAGGTCCCGCACCGCTCCCCACTCCGGGAAGAGCCGGCCCCACAGCCCGGTGCGATCCAGGGTCTCGATGACCGCGATGGTGTCCGGGCCTGCGGTCAACATGACCAGGAGGTTGTCCAACGCGTCGCGGGGCCACGGAGTCGGCAGTTCTGGCGCGGTATCGGCCAACCGGGTCAGCGTGGACACCGAAATCGGTAATCCGGTGACCGCCGACGCGGCCGCCACGCGCAGCAGCAACGCGGGGTCGCTTTGCGGTCGGGCATCGCGGGCCAGCACGATCTCACCGGCGTACTCGACCACTCCCTCGTCGAGCGGTCGACGCGGGCGCCGCCGGATCGCCGACATCCCGCGCCGCGGCAGCGCATTGGAGGCGGTCCGCAGCCCGGCGTCGACGCGATAGCTGATGGTGCGTCCCACGTCGGAGAGCACTCGGGACAGGTCGAAGCGGTCGCCGATGTGCAGCGCGGCGCTGATTTCATCGGCGAACTGGGCCAGCACCTGGTCATGCCCGCGGCCCGAGACCCGATGCAGTTCGGTGCGGACGTTGAGCAGCATCAGGTGGGCGCCTGTCAGCGAGCCCAGCGGGTCGTCGGTTTCGCCCACGGCCAGCCGGTCGGTGAGGTGAGCGATGGCCAGTGCGTCGAGCAGTTGAATATCGCGCAGGCCGCCGCGACCCGATTTCAGGTCGGGCTCGGCCCGGTGGGCGATCTCACCGAAGCGGCGCCACCGGGCGTGGGTCTCATCGACGACTTCACCGAAGATGGATTGGATTCCGGACCGCCACTGGCGGCGGATTCCGTCGATGAGGCGGCCGGACAGTTCCTCGTCGCCGGCGATGTGCCGGGTGTCGAGCATCGCCAGGCAGGCGGAGACGTCTGCGCTGGCGACCTTCAGCGTCTGTGCGACGGTACGCACACTGTGATCGAGACGAATATTGGCATCCCACAACGGATACCAGAGTGAATCGGCGACGTCTCGGACAGCGTCGGTGTTCATGCCGTCGTGCAACAGCAGCAGGTCCAGATCGGAGTAGGGCACCAACTCGCGCCGGCCCAGTGAACCCGTGGCGACAATGGCGAAGCCGCTGCCGGGCATGATGCCGATCTCGGAAGCCTTTGTCGTCAACCAGAATTCGTGCAGCTCGCCCCACGCTTCGCGAAGGGCGGCAGAGTCGAGCTCACTCGGCCCGCGGGCAAGCAACTTCTCCCGGGCGGCAGCCAAATCGTTTGCCGCACCAGATATCTTGCCCGCCGTGGCCTCGTGTCCTGGCGGATCAGGTGACTCGTGTTCGCGCTGCGTCATTCCAATCCTGGTCGGATCGGCAAGGCCGAAGGGGTCTTCCCCGGCGGCCTGTGTCAGATTGCATCCGCTCCGCGCTCACCTGTGCGCACTCGCACCACGGTTTCCACGGAGCTGACCCACACTTTACCGTCGCCGATTTTTCCGGTCCGGGCGGAACGCACGATGCTGTCGATCACCTTGTCGGCGTCGAAGTCCTCGACCAACACCTCGACGCGGACCTTCGGCACGAAGTCGACGGAGTACTCGGCGCCGCGGTAGACCTCGGTGTGGCCCTTCTGCCGGCCGTACCCCTGGACCTCGCTGACCGTCATGCCCAGGATTCCGACCTGCTCGAGGCTGGCCTTGACGTCCTCCAGTGTGAACGGCTTGACGATCGCAGTGATCAGCTTCATTTCTATTCCGCCTCTACTTTGTCGCCCACTCGATCTTCCGAGCCATGACCACGAGCGCCCTCCGGCTCCGGCAGGCTCGCATGGGGAAGAATCGACGAGCCGCCCGCTGTCGCGAAATCGTAACCGCTCTCCGCGTGCTGGGACTCGTCGATGCCGGCGGCTTCTTCCTCAGGACTCAGACGCAGCCCGATCGTGTACTTGAGTATCAGGGCAATGATCAGCGTGACGATCGCGGAGTAGAACAGCACGCTGAACGCGCCGATCGCCTGCCGCTCCAATTGGCCCCACCCGCCGCCGTAGAACAAGCCCTTCGACACGCCGGCGACGCCGTTGATGGCAGGGCTCTCCGGCGCGGCAACCAGACCGACCAGCAGCGTGCCCGCCAGACCGCCGACCAGGTGCACGCCGACCACGTCCAGCGAGTCGTCGAAGCCGAGCTTGAATTTCAGCCCGACCGCCACGGCGCAGAGCGCGCCGCCGACCGTGCCGATCACCAACGCGCCGAGCACATTCACCGACGAGCAGGACGGCGTGATGGCGACCAATCCGGCGACCACACCCGATGCCGCTCCCAGCGTCGTCGCGTGGCCGTCGCGGATGCGCTCCGTGACGCAGCCAGGCGAGCATCGCCGCGGCCGTGGCGACGGTGGTGGTGATGAAGGTCGACGCGGCGACACCGTTGGAGCTGGTGGCCGATCCGGCGTTGAACCCGTACCAGCCGAACCACAGCAGGCCGGCGCCGAGCATCACGAACGGCACGTTGTGCGGGCGGAACAGCGTTCCGGGCCAACCCTTGCGCTTGCCGAGGACGATCGCCAGCACCAGGCCTGCCGTACCGGAGTTGATATGGACCGCGGTCCCGCCGGCGAAGTCGATGGCGTGCAGTTTGTTGGCGATCCAGCCGCCGTGCTCCGCGGTGACACCGTCGAACGAGAACACCCAGTGCGCGACCGGGAAGTAGACGATCGTCGCCCAGAGACCGGCGAACACCAGCCAGGCGCTGAACTTCAGCCGGTCGGAGACCGCACCCGAGATCAAGGCGACCGTGATGATCGCGAACATCAGCTGGAATGCCACGAACACGTTCATCGGCAGCGTTCCGGCCAGCGGGATATCAGTCGCCGCTTTACCTGCGGCCGCGGCGGCGGAGTTGCCGCCGATGAGACCCTTCAGGCCGAAGTATTCGGTCGGGTCACCGAAGAAGTCGTCTTTGTCGTTGCCGAATGCGATCGAGTAGCCGTAGAGCACCCACAGCACCGTCACCACGCCCATCGCGCTGATGCTCATCATGAGCATGTTGAGCACGCTTCTGGCGCGGACCATACCGCCATAGAAGAATGCCAGTCCCGGGGTCATTAACAGCACCAACGCGGAACTTGCCAGCATCCAAGCGGTATCGCCGGTATCGGGCTGGCCCATTGTCGGGAAACTCACTCGCTATCACCTCATCTCGGCCATGGACAGCCGCCAGACAAGTGCCTGCGGCCTGCACGAGAACCTTGCAAAGTGGTTGTTACAAAAAGCGGCGCTGACAGGTTTCGCCGGTGTTACATCTACTCGGCGTCATTCCGGGTCGCCGCGGTCTAGCCGCGGCGATCGCAAGGGCGGCGCAGCCGGACGCAGCGGGTCGCCGCCATCAACCGAGAAGCGCGTCGACGAAAGCGGCCGGCTCGAACGGCGCCAGGTCGTCCGGCCCCTCGCCCAGCCCGACCAGCTTGACCGGCACTCCGAGTTCTTGCTGGACGCGAAAAACGATGCCACCCTTTGCCGTGCCGTCAAGCTTCGTCAGCACCGCTCCGGTGATATCGACGACATCGGCGAACACCCGCGCCTGTGCCAGGCCGTTCTGGCCGATCGTCGCGTCGAGCACCAGCAGCACCTCATCGACAGCCGCGCGCCGACTCACCACCCTTTTGACCTTGCCGAGTTCGTCCATCAGCCCGGTCTTGGTGTGCAGCCGGCCCGCGGTGTCGATCACGACGACGTCGGCGCCCATCTCGATGCCCTTGTCGACAGCGTCGAAGGCCACCGCGGCCGGGTCGGCGCCCTCGGCTCCACGGACCACCTCGGCGCCCACGCGAGAACCCCAGGCCTGCAACTGATCAGCGGCGGCGGCCCGGAAGGTGTCGGCGGCCCCCAGCACGACGCGGCGGCCGTCGGCAACCAGAACGCGCGCGAGTTTGCCGACGGTGGTGGTCTTTCCGGTGCCGTTGACGCCGACGACCAGCAGCACCGACGGGTGGTCATCGTGCGGCAGCGCGCGCACCGAGCGGTCCAGACCGGGTTGCAGTTCGGCGATCAGCACCTCCCGCAGCACCGCGCGCGCATCGGCCTCGGTGTGGACGTCTCGGCTGGCGAGCTGGCTGCGGAACTGAGCCACCACCGAGCTGGTCACCGTCGGACCCAGGTCGGCGATCAGCAGGGTGTCCTCGATCTGCTCCCAGGAATCTTCGTCGAGATCGCCGCCGCCGATGAGGCCTAAGAGACTGCGGCCCAAGGCATTCTGCGACCTGGCCAGTCGCCCGCGCAGTCGCTCCAGTCGCCCTTCGGCCGGGGCGATCTCCTCGATCGCGGGCTTCGGTGGGACCGGCCCGGTCGGCGGGTTCCTCGACCGGGGGCGCAGGCTCAACCGGTGGCGCGGCCGTATCCGGCTGGGGCAGTTGAACATCGGAGACCGTACGTTTCGGCGCATCGCGCGGAATGGCCGCGTCGTCGCCGACGCCGGGCAACCCGGTGGTGTCGATCCGGTCGTCAGTATCGGTGCGGCTGAACGTGATTCCCGACGACGCGGCGTAACCGCCGGAGCGATCAAGGGTGGGGGTTTGCTCGCCGGCCGACAGGCTGATCTGCCGTCGCCGGTAACGCACCAGTCCCAGTACCAGGACGGCGATGACGATCAGTGCGGCGACAACCGCAATCGCGATCCACAGGACTTGCGGCAAGCGTGTTCCTCAGCTTAGGTAGTCGTGACCAGCTGGTTGACCTGCTGACCGCGCATTCGTTGCGAGATCACCGTGGTGATGCCGTCGTCGCGCATCGTCACGCCATACAGCGAGTCGGCGACCTCCATGGTCGGCTTCTGGTGGGTGATGACGATCAGCTGCGACTTGGCCCGCAGCAGCTCGAACAGGCCGATCAGCCGCCGCAGGTTGGTGTCGTCGAGCGCCGCCTCGACCTCGTCCATGATGTAGAACGGCGACGGGCGGGCCCGGAAGATGGCCACCAGCATCGCCACCGCGGTCAGCGACTTCTCGCCACCGGACAACAGGGACAGCCGCTTGACCTTCTTGCCGGGCGGACGGGCCTCCACCTCGATGCCGGTGGTGAGCATGTCGTCGGGGTTGGTGAGCAGTAGCCGGCCCTCGCCGCCGGGGAACAGCGAGGCGAAAACCCCTTGGAATTCCCGCTCTACGTCGACGTAGGCCTCGGTGAACACCTGCAGAATGCGGGCGTCGACGTCGGCGACGACGTCCAGCAGATCCTTGCGCGCGCCCTTGACGTCCTCGAGCTGAGTGGACAGGAAGTTGAAGCGCTCTTCCAGAGCGGCGAACTCCTCGAGGGCCAGCGGATTGACCCGGCCCAACTCGGCCAGCTCACGTTCGGCGCGTTTGGCGCGGCGCTCCTGGGTGGGCCGGTCGAACCGCAGCGGCGCCGGCGCGGTCACCTGCTCGCCACGCTCGCGGGCCTGCTCGTATTCGGCCATCTCCAGCTCGGTCGGTGGCAGCGAGACCTCGGGTCCGTATTCGGCGACCAACACGTCTGGCGACATGCCGAATTGCTCGAGCACCATCTGCTCGAGCTGCTCGATGCGAAGCGCCGCTTGCGCTTTGGCGACCTCGTCGCGGTGCAGCGACTCGGTCAGCACCCCGATCCGAGCGCCCAGCGTGTTCACCTCGTCGCGGACCGCGACCATCGCGACCGAACGTTGCTGCCGCTCGGCGGCCAGCACGTCGCGGTTCTGCGAGGCCGCGCCGACCACCTGACCCAGCCGGTCGGCCAGCCGTCGGCCGGCGTCGGCGACCGCGGCCGCCACCGTGGCGGCGTGCTGGCGCGCGGCCCGGGCCTGCTGAGCGCGCACCCGCGCCTCGCGCTCCGCGGCGGCCGCGCGGCGAAGCGAATCCGCCCGCCCGCGAACGGCATTCGCGCGTTCCTCGGCGGTGCGCACCGCCAGCCGGGCTTCCACCTCGACGCCACGGGCAGATTCGGCGGCCGCGGCGATCTGCTGCCGGACCTCGCCATGCTTGGGCTCGGCCAAAACACCCTGGGTTTGTTCGACGTTGCTGAGCCGGGTCTCGAGCTCGCCGAGCTCGCCGAGGGTGTCGGCGCGCCCGGCTTCCAGCTCCTCCCGCTGGCGCATCAGCCGGTGCCACTCCTCGTCGGCGGCGCGGGCATCCTGGCCCAGCCGGCCGAGCTGCTCGTAGATCGCCGAGATGGCGGCATCGGATTCGTTGAGCGCCGCCAACGCCTGCTCGGCGGAGTCCTGACGGGCGGTCTGCTCGCTCATCGCCCCGGACAACGCCGCGCCCAGCTCGTTGGTCTGCGCCTCGGCTGCGGCGAGTTCGGCTCGCGCCTTGGCGATTTCGGAGGTGATCTCCAGCGTCGACGGTTTGCGGTCGGATCCCCCGATAACCCGGCCGGCGCCGACCAGATCGCCGTCGCGGGTGACCGCGCGCAGCTGTGGACGATCGGCGATCAAACTCATCGCTTCGCTGAGGCCGCCGACGACGGCGACCCCGGACAGCATGGCGATCAGCGCGCCGCGCAACCGTGCCGGCACCTCCACCAAGTCGAGCGCCCAGCGTGCGCCGTCCGGCAGCGCGCCCGCCTGCGCCTGCTCGTGGGCGGGCCAGTCACTGAGCACGATGGCCGCGCGGCCCCCGTCGGCGTGCTTCAACGCGGTCACCGCATCCGCGGCGGCGCCGAAGCTGTCGGCGGTCAACGCGTCGGCGGCCGCGCCGAGGACCGCAGCCAGCGCCGCCTCGTAACCCGACTGCACTTTGACCAGCTTGGCCACAGAGCCGAGAATGCCTGCACTGCTACGGTTTTCAGTAAGCCATGCGGCGCCGTCTTTGCGCTCGAGCCCGATCGACAGCGCGTCGATGCGAGCCCGAAGCGAAGCGACCTGACGTTCGGCGCCGCGCTCGGCGGCCTGCAGCTCGGCGACCCGCTCGTCGGCCGACCGCATTGCAGCCACCGTCCGGTCGTGGTGCTCGTCGAGACCGACTTCGCCCTGGTCGAGTTCGCCGACCCGGCCCTGAACGGTTTCGAACTCGACCTTGGCCTGCTGGGCGCGGGCGGCAGCCTCCTCGATTCGCTCCGACAGCTTGGCGACACCGTCGTCGATCGACTCGACGCGCGCCCGCATCGTCTCCACCTGGCCGGCCAGCCGGGCCAGGCCTTCTCGGCGGTCGGCCTCGGCCTGCACCGCCGCCACGTGGGCCTGCTCAGCCTCGGTCGCGTCGCGCTCACGCTCGGCCAACTCCGCGCGTGCGGCGTCGAGCCGGCTGCGGGTGGCGGCAAGCTCGCTGAGCAACTGCCGCTCGGCGGCGGCCACCTGCTCGGCCTGCGCCTCCAATTCGTCGGGGTCCGGGCCACCGGTCGACGCGGTTTCGACGTCCAGATGCTGAGCCCGCTCGCTGGCGATCCGCACGGTCGCGCTGACCCTTTCGGCCAAGGCGGACAACCGAAACCACGTCTGCTGGGCCGACTCCGCCCGCTCGGACAACGCCGATCACCGCCGCCTCGTGAGCGGCCAGTTCTTCGGAGGCGACCGCCATCCGGGCCGAGGCCTCGTCGTGCTCGCGGCGCAGCGTCGCCTCGGCGTGGTTGGTGTTGTTGAGCTCAGACTGGCGGGTGACCACGTCGTCGGCGGCCAACCGCAGTCGGGCATCGCGCAGATCGGCCTGGATGGTTTGGGCGCGACGAGCCACTTCGGCTTGGCGGCCAAGCGGTTTGAGCTGGCGACGCAGCTCGGTGGTCAGGTCGGTCAGCCGGGCCAGGTTCGCCGACATCGACTCGAGCTTGCGGACCGCTTTCTCTTTGCGCTTGCGGTGTTTGAGCACACCGGCGGCTTCCTCGATGAATGCCCGCCGGTCTTCCGGCCGGGATTCCAGGATCTCGTTGAGCTTGCCCTGCCCGACGATGACGTGCATCTCGCGGCCGATACCGGAGTCGCTCAGCAATTCCTGGACATCCATCAAACGGCAACTGCTGCCGTTGATTTCGTACTCGCTGGCTCCGTCGCGGAACATCCGCCGGGTGATCGACACCTCGGAGTATTCGATCGGCAACGCGTTGTCGGAGTTGTCGATGGTGACGGTGACCTCGGCGCGACCCAGCGGCGCGCGCGACGAGGTGCCCGCGAAGATGACGTCCTCCATCTTGCCGCCGCGCAGGTCTTGGCGCCCTGCTCCCCCATCACCCACGCCAGCGCGTCGACGACGTTGGACTTGCCTGACCCGTTGGGTCCGACAACTGCGGTGATGCCGGGCTCGAAACGCAGAGTCGTCGGCGAGGCGAAGGACTTGAAGCCCTTCAGCGTCAGACTCTTGAGGTACACGGCGTGCCAGACTACCGCTCGACGAAGCCGCTGATGGCTTCGCCGCGCGGCGACCAATCGACCACAACGTTGTCGACGTGGCCCGGTGTTTCCCCGCCACGCAACAGGCGTAACAGCTGTTCACAGGCGTCACGGGTTCCCTGCGCGACCACCTGCACCCGGCCGTCCGGGCGGTTGGAGGCGTAGCCGGTCAACCCCAGCTCCAAGGCGCGGGATCGGGTCCACCAGCGAAAGCCGACACCCTGCACCCGGCCGTGCACCCAGGCGGTGAGTCGAACGGCATCAATGTCCGACATCGACGACCTGGAAGTCGACCTTCGTTCCCGATTTCAGACGTTCGCCCGACCGTGCACACCTGCTCGACCGCCCGGTGGACCACGGTGAGCACGCGTGACTTCTCGGCGTCGTCCAAGCCCGAAAGGTCGATTTCGAGCACCTCTTCGAGCAGCGGATAGACCTCTTGCTCACGGTCGGCGCGCACCGGACACCCGAACGATCGCCTGGTAATCGTCGCCAAGCCGGCGGGCCAGCGGTGAGTCGCTGGACATTCCACTGCAGGCGGCGAGGGCGATCTTCATGAGCTCCCCGGGCGTGAACACGCCGTCGACGTCTTCGGAGCCGACGAGCACCTCCGCGCCGCGCGAGCTATGGCCGGTATAGCGGCGCACTCCGGTGCGCTCCACCCACAGATCAGTCATGGTCTATTTGTACCGGTTCGGCCTAGCCCGCGAGACCGACGTCGACACACCTCAACCGCGCGGCCGCGGCTGGCAGCGGGGGCAATAGAACGACGACCGGTTCATGAATTTGTCGCGGCGGATCACCGCGCCGCAGCGCTTGCAGGCCTTGCCTTCGCGGCCATAGACGTTCAGCGAACGGTCGAAGTAGCCCGATTGCCCGTTGACGTTGACATAGAGCGAGTCGAACGACGTGCCGCCTTGCGCCAGCGCGTCGCGCATCACCTCAGCGGCGGATTCCAGCAGCGTCGTCAGCTGTTTGCGGGTCAGCGCCTCGGCCAGCCGAGCGCCGTTCACCTTCGCCCGCCACAATGACTCGTCAGCGTAGATGTTGCCGATTCCCGACACCACGGTCTGGTCGAGCAATTGCCGCTTGATCTCGGAGTGCTTGCGCCGCAATACTTTTATCACCGCGTCGAGGTCGAACCGCGGGTCCAGCGGGTCACGCGCCACATGCGCGACGGGCGCCGGGACCACGCTGCCGTCAACGGTGACCAAGTCGGCCAGCAGCCAGCCGCCGAACGTCCGCTGGTCGACAAAGCTCAAAGTGGTGCCGTCGTCGAGCAGCGCCGCTATGCGCAGGTGCCCGACGTTGGGGACCTCCCCGAGAAGCATCTGCCCGCTCATACCGAGATGCACGACCAGCGCCTGCTCGTCGCCGCTGGGCCCGTCCAGGGTGAGCCACAGATACTTGCCGCGCCGATCGCTGCCGGTGATTCGCGCGTCGAGCAGCCTCGCCGTCAGGTCGGCGGGGCCGGCTTCGTGGCGACGGACGGCGCGGGGGTGATGTACGCGGACAGCGGTGATCGTCTTGCCCACCACGTGAGCCTGCAGTCCGCGCCGCACCACCTCGACCTCGGGTAGTTCGGGCATCTAGCCGGCAGTCTCCCCGATCACGGCGCCATCCAACTGGGTCAGCGCCTGGCACGCCTTCTCGGCGGCCTTCTGCTCGGCTTCTTTCTTGGTTCGGCCGATTCCGGACCCGTACCGGTTTTCCATCACGACCACGACCGCGGTGAACTCGCGCTTGTGGTCGGGGCCGGTCGCGGTCACCTGATAGGCCACCGTGCCGAGGCCGCGGGCCGCCGCCAACTCCTGCAAGGTCGTCTTCCAGTCCAAAAGCCCGCCCGCATTCAGCAATTCGCTGAACAAGCGCAGGATGACCCGCCGCGCGACCTCGATTCCGCTGTGCAGATAAATGGCGCCGAGCAGGGATTCGAGGCCGTCGGCGAGGATGCTGGATTTTTCCGCGCCGCCGGATTTCGATTCGCCGCGACCCAGTAGCAGATGTGCACCTAGTCCTTGATCGGTCAACGACCGCGCAACCTCAGCCAGCGCCTGGGTGTTGACGACGCCGGCACGCATTTTGGCCAGATCGCTTTCCGGGCATTCCGGGTGACGGTGGTACAGCTCGTCGGTAACGGTCAGGCCCAGTACGGCGTCACCGAGGAACTCCAGGCGCTCGTTGGTCGGAAGTCCGCCGTGCTCGTAGGCATAGCTGCGATGCGTCAGCGCGAGAGTCAGCAGATCGTCGGGCAGATCGACCTCGAGCGCGTCGAGCAATTCACTCATCGCCGGTTCCGTCGGTGTCAGATCCCAGCATTTTTGTCAGTTTCGCCCAACGCGGGTCGATCTCGTCGTGGTGATGATCCGGCTCGGCGGTGGCCAGTGCGACGCCGCACGTGGGGCAAAGCCCTGGACAGTCGTCCCGACATACCGGCGAAAAGGACAGTTCCAGGCCGACGGCGTCGATGATCGGCTGTTCCAGGTCGACGGTGTCGGCGATGACGCGCCCGACCTCGTCGTCCTCAGTGGTGGCCTCGGTGAGGCTGTCCGGGTAGGCGAACAGCTCGGTCACGTCCACCTCGATGTGGTCCTGCAACGGCGTCAGGCACCGCGCACATTCGCCCGTGATCGGCGCAGAGACGGTCCCGCTCACCAACACGCCTTCGGACACCGACTCCACCCGGAAATCGAGAACCAAGGGTGCGCCGGCCGCGATGCCGACCAGGTCCAGGCCGATGCGCGCCGGATTCTCCACCGTCACTTGCAGAGGGAACATCGCTCCAGGACGTCGCCCGAGCCGATTGATGTCGACGACGAGCGGCGAGCCCGAACGTGGTTGTGCCGAGTGGCTACGCTGCCGCGCCATGTCCGCGATTCTACGGGCGCTACCAGCGACCTCGTGCCAGCGGTAAGAGAGCTACCGCTGTGCGTAGTCGTGGACGCCGGCCGCCGTGCGTAATTGATGGCGGCCACGGTTGACCGAACGCAGGGTGGTGTTGAGGTGCTCCTCGAACTCGGCGAGCTTGCTGTCGACATAGATGTCGCATTCGCCGCGCAGCCGGTCGGCCTCGACGTGTGCGTTGTCGACAAGCCGGGCCGACTCGGCGTTAGCCGATTGCACGACCTCGGTCTGGGACACCAGGCGCTGCTGCTCTTTGATGCCTTCCTGGACGGCGTTCTCGTAGGAGATGTTGCCGTTTTCGATGAGACGGTCGGCCTCTGACTTCGCCCGACCGGTGGCGGCCTCGTACTCGCGTTTGGCGGACGCAGCGATGCGCGATGCCTCTTCGCGCGCCTCCCCGACCATCCGTTCGCTGTGCTGACGGGCTTCGCCGACCATCCGGTCGGCCTGCGATTTCGCGTCGGCCAAGATGCGGTCGGCTTCCGCGCGGGAGTGGTTGAGCAACGAATCCGACTCGGTGGTCGCCGATGACACCATGGCGTCCGCATGCGTCTTCGCTTCGTGCAACAGCGAGTCGCGGGCATCGAGCACGTCCTGGGCGTCGTCCAACTCACCCGGGATCGCGTCCTTGATGTCGTCGATCAATTCGAGCACGTCGCCCCGAGGGACAACACAGCCCGCGGTCATGGGAACGCCGCGAGCTTCCTCGACAATGGCACCCAGTTCGTCGAGCGCCTCAAAAACTCGGTACACGGCAACACCCTCCCGGCTTCGTTGTTGTTACCAGTGTGCCTGGTGTTGCTTCTGTGACTGCGTTGCCAGGCCCGGTGTGTCGGGCTTTTTAGGTCTCAGAACAATCCCAATTACCTGCACACTTGACGAATTATGTCGACTCTCGCGCCCCGGCGGCAATCCCGAACCGGCCCCAGATGCGGACCGGTCCGGCCGCGGGGATGATGGGAATACCCCATGGGGGTACCGGGTTGGAGGTGCCATGGCACATGCGCTGGGACACGCGTTGGCGCTGTCCGGGTCCATGACGTGGGAAATTCTGTGGGCGTTGATCCTGGGTTTCACGCTGTCCGCCGTCGTGCAGGCTCTCGTGCGCCGCTCGACCATCGTGGCGCTGCTCGGCGATGATCGGCCGCGAACGCTGGCGGTCGCTGCCGGGCTGGGCGCCGCATCGTCGTCGTGCTCCTATGCGGCGGTCGCGTTGGCCAGGTCGCTGTTTCGCAAAGGCGCCAATTTCACCTCCGCCATGGCCTTCGAAATCGGCTCGACGAACCTGGTCGTGGAATTGGGCATCATCCTGGCTCTGCTGATGGGCTGGCAGTTCACCGCCGCGGAGTTTGTCGGCGGCCCATTGATGATCGTGATTCTGGCGGTGCTGTTCCGGCTCTTCGTGCGCTCGCGACTCGTCGACGCGGCCCGCACCCAGGCCGACCAGGGACTGGCCGGTTCGATGGAAGGCCATGCGGCCATGGACATGTCGGTCCAGCGCGAAGGCTCGTTTCTGCGTCGGCTGGTCTCGAGGGAGGGCTTCACCTCGGTCTCACACGTCTTCGTGATGGAGTGGGCCGCGATACTCCGCGATCTGGTGATCGGGCTGGTTGATCGCGGGCGCCATCGGGGCGTGGGTGCCCGAATCGTTCTGGCAGCACTTCTTTTTCACTGGCCACCCCACGTTGTCAGCGGTGTGGGGTCCGATCGTGGGGCCAGTCGTGGCGATCGCCTCGTTCGTCTGCTCGATCGGCAATGTGCCGCTGGCCGCCGTGCTGTGGAACGGCGGCATCAGCTTCGGCGGCGTCGTCGCTTTCATCTTCGCCGATCTGCTGATCCTGCCGATCCTGAACATCTACCGGAAGTACTACGGCACCGCGATGATGCTGACATTGCTGGGCACCTTTTATGCCGCCATGGTCATTGCCGGCTACCTCGTCGAAATCATCTTCGGCACAGCGGGTCTCATTCCGTCGCAGCGCAACGCCACGGTGATGGATGCCGGCATCTCGTGGAACTACACGACCTGGCTGAACATCGTCTTCCTCGCGCTCGCGGCGCTACTCGTTGGGCGCTTCGTGATCACCGGCGGCATCCCGATGCTCCGCGCGATGGGCGGGTCCCCTGATACGGATGAGCACGGCCATCACCACCACTGACGTGCGGGTCGGCGCGGCCGCACAGGCTCACTTAAGGCAACTCATGCCAGATTCACAGACTTCACTTACCATGGTGTGAATAAAGAGCGATAAAAGTGCCGCCCGAGTTCAGGGGCCTGTGGGGCGGCGACGCGACCGGTGCCGGCCGGTGTCAGCGCAGAGGTGACGGGCAGGGGTATGGCGATGCGGGCTGTGAGTCGCCAGGCCGACGACCAGGCCGTTGCCGACTTTCTGGACGGCGTGCCCAGCGCGCCCGCGGCCCTGGTCATCGAGGGTGACCCGGGGATCGGGAAGACCACTCTGTGGCTCGACGCTGTGGACCAGGCACGCGACCGCGGGTTCACGGTGCTGGCGAGTCGCGCCGCAGAGGCCGAGTCCGTAATGGCATATGCGGCGCTGGCAGACCTTCTGGCCAACGTCGACGAGTCGGTCTGGGCAGATTTACCCACCCCGCAACGGCAGAGTCTGGACGCGGCCTTGTTGCGCCGCGGCAACGATGCAGCCGGGAGCGACGCCCGGGCGGTGGCCGCGGCATTTGTAGCAGTGCTCAATCGGCTGGCCACCCGGTCTGAGAGTTATGTATTGGTCGCGATTGACGACGTGCAATGGACCGATGTATCCAGTGCCAATGTGGTGGCTTTCGCGGCCCGCCGGCTGCCACCGGGCGTGGGGTTGATTTGCACGACTCGCAGCGCTGAAGTGGCCGCCCGGGTCGAACTCAACCATCCCGACGCGGTCCATCGGATCCGATTGCAGCCGTTGACCGTTGGAGGGCTGCATCGAGTGCTGACGTTGCGCCTGACCGCCCCGGTCCCGCGACCGCGGCTCCTGCGGATCCATCAGATCTCAGGCGGCAATCCATTCTTCGCCTTGGAACTGGCACGTGAGAATGTCTCCAACACCGGCCCTTTGCCGCTGCCCGGCAGTCTCGGCGAGTTGGTCAGTTCGCGGATCGCACGGATCCGCGCCGACGCCCAAGACGTTCTGCTGGCGATGGCGAGCATGTCGCATCCGACGATAAGTCTGCTGGCTCAGGTCACCGACAACAGCGCGGCAGGCGTGCTGGAAGTGCTGAATGAGGCTGAAGCTCAGTCGGTAGTCGCCATTGACGGCAACCGAGTTTCGTTCACTCATCCGATCCTGGCCCACGGCGTTTACGGCGAGGCTCAGCCACGGCGCCGTCGCGCTATGCACCGGCGGCTGGCCGAACTCGTTGCGGAACCGGAACTCAGGGCACGGCACCTGGCGCTCTCGGATGCTATCGGCGAACCAACAACGATCGTGGCACTCGACAGCGCGGCCGCGATGGCACATGCGCGAGGCGCGCCGGCTGCGGCCGCCGAACTGCTCGATTTGGCGATCGGCCTCGGCGCCGACGACCCGCCTCGTCGAATACTCTGTGCAGCCCACTTCTTCGCCGCCGGCGATGCTGGCCGGGCTCGTCAGCTTCTTCAGACCGCACTTGACGACCTGCCGACAGGCCCGATTCGTGCGGAGGCGCTACATCAACTCGGCTTGGTCCGGCTCAGCGACGACAGCTTCTCGGAAGCGGCTCAGTTGCTAGAAGAAGCAGTAGTCGATTGCAGCACTGACGAGGCATTGCGAGTGAGGATTCTGGTCAGCCTCGCGTACGCGCTGCTGAACAGCGGACAGCTCGAACAGGCATACAGCCGTGTGCAATTCGCGGTGGATGAAGCCGAGCGCTTGGCCGTGCCAGACCTGATCAGTTCAGCGCTGGGCATGCGCGCAATGACTGACTTCATGGGTGGGCGTGGCTTTGACAGGGATGCGCTCGAACGAGCCGTCGAACTGGAAGACACCGACCGGCCAATCTCGTTGGCTTTTCGTCCGAACGTTCAACTGACACTGCTGCGCGCCTGGACAGGCGATCTTGATGCCGCTCGCGACGCGATGACGGCAGTCGGTCAACAGTGCGTCAGCGTAGGCGCAGAAAACGAACTGATCTTTACCGCATTTCATCTCGCCCTCATCGATATTTGGCGTGGCGACCTTGCCGGCGCTGCGCTCACTGCCGACCAGACCATCGAGCGCGCATCGCAGCTGGGCGGCGATTTCCCGATGTTCATTGCCTTGACGCTCAGAGCCGCCGCGTCGGCCTACAAGGGCCGCGTCGACGAAACTCGCCACGACCTCGATGAGGCGATCGCGGCAGCACAGCGTTGCGGCTCTGCGCGATTGGGCGAATGGCCAATCACGCTGCGGGCGTTCCTGGAAGTTTCTTGCGGTAACTATCAGGCCGCGCTGGATTCCGTGGCGCCGCTGCTGCCCATGACGCAGGCTTTCCCCGATGCTACCGAGATCATTGCCGCGTCGTACCTTCCTGAAGCCGTCGAAGCGATGGTCGGCGTAGGTCGACTCGATGACGCCGAGCCACTCATCGACACCCTCGAACGCAACGGCCGCCGCCTCGACCGTCCCTGGATGCTCGCCTCAGCGTTGCGCTGTCGCGCGATGCTCCAAGCCGCCCGTGGTGACCTCGGTGCCGCGACCGATACCGCCGAGCGAGCGATGGCCGAACACCAGCGTCTTCCGATGCCGTTCGAACGGGCCCGCACCCAGTTGCTACTCGGGCAACTCCAGCGCCGCCAACGCCAGCGGGAAACCAGTGCGGCCACGCTTCGCGCAGCGCTGCGGACCTTCGAAGTTCTCGGCACCGAGCTGTGGGCTGAGCGCGCGAAAAGTGAACTGGCGCGCGGCATGTCGGGTAAACAGGGCGGCCAGGCATTAACTCCTGCCGAACGTCGTGTTGCGGAGCTGGCCGTGTCCGGCATGACCAACCGCGACATCGCCACGGCACTGTTCATCAGCCCAAAGACGGTCGAAGTCAATCTGAGCCGTATCTACCGCAAACTCAAAGTCCGTTCACGCATGGAGCTTTATCGAGTCTGGAAGTCTTGAAACCCGTAACGCGTTGTCCGCGAGGCTAATCGATCCGGGCTGTGTTTGCCGGAGCGCACACCCGACCTTCTTCGGAAGGTGGATTGCCTGCGCGATACAGCAGGCGCTTGAGCTGGCGCCGGTCGGCCGGCTGAGGTGGGCCAGCAGCTGTTCGTCCGATGATGCGACGGCGCCCTCGGCGCGCTTGAGTAACGCCTTGCCCTTGCGAGTGAGCTGAGCCGGCAACGCACGGCCTGACGTCGCCGTCGCGGGACGGGTCACCAAACCTATCTCTTGCAGGCCTTGCAGTACCTGGTTCATTGCTTGCGCGGTGACGTGGGTGTGGCGAGCGAGTTCAGCGCTGGTGCGGCCCGGGTCGTCGTCCAGGATGCGCATGCACACGAATTCCGGCAGCCCAAGGCCCGAGCGGTCGCAGGGCTTGTACCGCGTGGGGGCGCAGTCGGGCCATCAACCCGCGCACCAGAAAACCCAACGGCTGATCGTCGAATTCACTCATCTCCCCCATGCTGACATGGAAGTACGGGCCACGCGTCGTAATAGCAGGCGCGTCGGCGCGCCAGACCCGGCCTCGTCCTGCCGCTTTTCTCTCAGCGATATCAAGTTTCTTGACATCTCATGCCGCCCTTCGGTATCAAGGAACTAGATATGCAATATGGCGTTCGGGCCAACCGGCTCGTCGCCGTGACGCAAAGGAGAACAAGGATGTTTGGTGGAGGATTTTCTGGTGGACCCGGTTGGGGCGGCCCCGGTTTCGGCGGCCCCGGCTTCGGCGGACCCGGTTTCGGTGGGCCCGGCTTTGGTGGGCCCGGTTCCGGCGGACCCGGTTTCGGTGGCCACGGCTGGGGCGGCCATGGCGGACCCGGCGGACGCCACAAGCGAGTGGTAGTCGGCACCGCGGCCCTGCTGCTCGACGGGCCGGCCAATGCCGAGCAGATCGTTCAGCGTGTTTCTGAGGCGACCGACGGCGCGTTTGCGCCGCCGCAGGAGATCGTCGAGCTTGCGATTGGCAAGCTGGCCGGCCGTGGTTTTGTGACGGTCAGCGACGGGGTCGCCACCCTGTCCGAACTAGGCCGAAACGTGTTGCAGTGGAAGGGCATCAGCAGCGAGAGCATCCATGCGCGGCTCGCTCAGGCCGGCAAGTTCAAAGACGTCGCCAAGATTCGGTGGGGGCTGTTCGAGCTGGCCGGGCTGGCGCGGACGATCCACTGGTCGGGCACCGACGCTCAGAAGGAAAAGCTCGCCGAAGCACGGGCGAAGGTTCTGACGGCGATCACCGAGGCGAAGCAGTCGCTGCACGGAGCGCTCGCCGAGAGCTGAGGTAACCACATCATCAGCGCGGCCGTGGCTTTCGCCCGGTCGCGCTGATGATTTATTGCCCGTTCGCCGAGTGCAGCTTCTCGGCAAGCCGACGGTTCACCGGATCCGGCAGCAGTTCCGTCACGTCGCCACCCATCATCGCGACTTCTTTGGCCAGTGACGACGACACGAACGAGTACCGCGCGGTGGTCGCCACGAAGAATGTGTCGACGCCGGCGACATGCTTGTTCATCTGCGCCATCTGCAGCTCGTATTCGAAGTCGGTGCCGGTTCGAAGGCCTTTGACGATGGCCGTCATGCCGCGGGACCTGACAAAATCGACCACCAAACCTTGCCCCGACTCCACCCGCAAGTTGGGCAGGTGAATCGTTGACTCTTCGATCATCGCGATCCGCTCGTCGATGTCGAACATGCCCTTCTTGGCGGGGTTGATCAGGATGGCCACCACCACTTCGTCGAACTGAGCCGCCGCTCGTTCAAAGACGTCGATGTGGCCCAACGTCACCGGATCGAAAGAACCCGGGCATACCGCGCCGCTCATGACCGAAGACGGTACACGCAGACTCAGAGGCGTTCGGCCAGCTCCAAGCGGGTGTCGCCGTAAATTCGCGGCTGCCAGCAGTCCCAGCCGTCGGGCCAATTCAGCGGTGGACCGCCGGCAGCCCGCTCCACCACTGCGACGCTTCCGTCACGGACCCAGCCATTGACCGCCAGTGCGGCTGAGCAGCGCCTCGACTTCGCTTCCGTCGACCTCGTAGGGCGGGTCGGCCAGCACGAGATCAACCGGCGCGGTCGGTTCCGGCCGCGAGCACGGCGGCCACCTGCCCGCGTCGCACGGTCGCGCCGGGCAGTCCGATCGTGGCGATGTTGCGTTCGAGCACCGCCGCCGCGCGACGATCCGACTCGACGAACAACGCCGAGCCCGCTCCGCGCGACAACGCCTCCAGGCCCAATCCGCCTGAGCCCGCATACAGGTCGAGCACCGACAGGTCCGTCAGATCCAGCCGCGCGGTCACGATGTTGAACAACGATTCGCGGACCCGATCGGTCGTCGGCCGGGTTCCGTGCGGCGGGACAGCGATGCGCCGTCCCCCGGCGACACCCCCGACGATGCGGGTCAGGCGAGCACCACCAGCAGATCGCCACCTTCGACCTGCGCTGTGTCCGATACGGCCACGCGCTCCACCGTGCCGTCGGCGGGAGCGGTGATCGGCGCCTCCATCTTCATCGCCTCGATCGTGGCGATGGTCTGACCGGCGCTCACCTTGTCACCGACGGAAATCCCGACGGTCACGACCCCGGCGAACGGAGCGGCGACGTGATTGGAATTGCCTCGGTCGGCCTTCTCCGCGGCCGGAACCTCGCTGGCAATGCCGCGGTCCCGCACCTCCACAGGCCGCAGCTGGCCGTTGATGATGAACATCACCGTGCGCATCCCGCGCTCGTCGGGTTCGGAGATCGCCTCCAACCCGATCAGCAGCTCGACACCGGGCTCCAGCTGAACCCGGTGCTCCTCGCCCTGCCGGAGACCGTAGAAGAACTGGTTGGCCGACAGCCGCGAGGTATCGCCGTAGGTCTCCGAGTGCGACTCGTATTCCTTTGTCGGGCCCGGGAAATAGCAGCCGGTTGAGAGTGGCTTGACGTTTGTGCCCGTGCAACCCCAGCGCGGTCTCGTCCTCGGGGGTCAGCTGCTCGACAGGCTTGGACTCACCGCGGCCGGCCAAAGCTTTCGAACGCAGGGGTTCCGGCCAGCCGCCCACCGGGTCGCCGAGATCACCGCGCAGAAAGCCGAGCACCGACTCCGGGATGTCGAATTGCTCTGGATGCGAAGCGAACTCGTCAGCACTCAGGCCCGCGCCGACCAGTGCCAGCGCGAGGTCGCCGACCACCTTCGACGACGGCGTGACCTTGATCAGCCTGCCCAGCACCCGGTCGGCGCCGGCGTAAGCCTCTTCGACCTGCTCGAACCGGTCCCCCAGCCCCAGCGCAATGGCTTGTTGGCGGAGATTCGACAATTGACCGCCGGGGATCTCGTGGTGATACACCCGCCCGGTCGGTCCGGGAAGTCCGGATTCGAAGGGCGCGTAGACCTTTCGCAATGCCTCCCAGTAGGGCTCCAGCGCGCAGACCGCTGCGAGTGACATTCCGGTGTCGTACTCGGTGTTGGCGGCAGCCGCCACGATCGAGCTCAACGCGGGCTGACTGGTGGTTCCCGCCATCGGGGCCGCTGCGCCGTCGACCGCGTCGGCACCCGCCTGCCAGGCAGCGATGTAGCTGGCCAGCTGACCGCCCGGCGTGTCGTGGGTATGCATGTGCACCGGAAGGTCGAAACGACTGCGCAGCGCACCGACCAGTTGCCGTGCGGCCTGCGGACGCAGCAGGCCGGCCATGTCCTTGATGGCCAGCACATGCGCTCCGGCGTCGACGATCTGCTCGGCCAGTTTCAGGTAGTAGTCCAGCGTGTAGAGATTCTCGGCCGGATCGGACAGGTCACCGGTGTAGCACATCGCGACTTCGGCAATCGCAGAACCTGTTTCGCGTACCGCGTCGATCGCGGGGCGCATCGATTCGAGATTGTTCAGCGCGTCGAAGATCCGGAAGATGTCAATCCCCGTCGCGGTGGCTTCTTCCACGAACGCCGAGGTGACCAGCTCCGGATACGGCGTGTAGCCAACGGTATTGCGGCCCCGCAGCAGCATCTGCAGACAGATGTTGGGCATCAATTCGCGCAGCTCCGCCAGGCGCTCCCAGGGGTCTTCCTTGAGGAATCGCAGCGCCACGTCGTAGGTAGCGCCGCCCCAACACTCGACGGACAGCAGCTGCGGCATGGTCCGCGCGATGTAAGGCGCAACCAGTCCCAGCCCGCTGGTGCGCACCCGCGTCGCCAACAGTGACTGGTGGGCGTCCCGGAAGGTCGTGTCGGTGACGCGAACCCCCGATGAGTCACGCAGCCAGCGCGCGAAACCTTCGGGCCCCAGCTCGACCAGGAGTTGTTTGGAGCCGGCCGGCGGCGCCTTCGTCAGATCGATATCGGGCAACTTGTCCTGCGGGTACAGCGCCGACGGTCGGGATCCATGTGGCTTGTTGACGGTCACGTCGGCCAGGTAATTGAGAATCTTGGTGCCGCGGTCGGCCGATGATCGCGCGGTGAGCAGCGCCGGACGCTCCTCGATGAACGAGGTGGTGACATGGCCGGCCTGGAAATCCGGATCGTCCAGGACCGCTTGCAGGAACGGGATATTCGTCGATACGCCACGGATACGGAACTCCGCGATCGCCCGCCGCGCCCGGTTGACGGCGGTGGTGAAGTCGCGGCCCCGGCAGGTCAGCTTGACCAGCATGGAGTCGAAGTGGGCACTGACCTCTGCGCCGAGATTGGTTCCGCCGTCAAGACGTATCCCCGCACCACCCGGGCTGCGGTATGTGGTGATCCGTCCGGTGTCCGGCCGGAACCCATTGGCCGGGTCTTCGGTGGTGATCCGGCATTGCAGCGCGGCGCCGTGCGGGCGAATGTCTTCCTGCCGCAGGCCCAGATCATCGAGGGTCTCGCCACCCGCGATGCGCAGCTGGCTGGAGACCAGGTCGACGTCGGTGATCTCCTCGGTGACGGTGTGCTCCACCTGGATACGGGGATTCATCTCGATGAAGACGTGATGGCCCCGCTCGTCGAGCAGGAACTCCACCGTGCCGGCGTTGCTGTATCTGATGTGGCGGGCGAAGGCCACCGCGTCGGCGCACATCTTGTCCCGCAATTCGGTCGGCAGGTTCGGCGCGGGCGCCACCTCGACGACCTTCTGGTGGCGGCGCTGCACACTGCAATCCCGCTCGTAGAGATGAATCACGTTGCCGTGCGTATCCGCCAGGATCTGGACCTCGATGTGGCGCGGGTTGAGCACGGCCTGTTCGAGGTAGACGGTGGGGTCCCCGAACGCCGACTCGGCTTCGCGACTGGCCGCCTCGATGGCTTCGGGCAACGCCTCGGCGTCGGTGACCCGGCGCATCCCCCGGCCACCGCCGCCGGCGACCGCCTTGACGAACAACGGGAATTCGATCTCGGCTGACGCCGACACCAGCTCGTCGACGGAGGATGACGGCGCCGACGACGTCAGAACCGGCAGTCCTGCTTCACGAGCCGCGGCGACGGCACGGGACTTGTTGCCGGTCAGCGAAAGCACCTCGGCCTTCGGGCCGACGAATGTGATGCCGTTCTTCGCGCACTCGGCGGCCAATTGCGGGTTCTCCGAAAGAAATCCATACCCGGGGTACACCGCGTCGGCACCGGCGGCGCGGGCCGTGTCGACGATCTCGCTGACGGACAGATACGCCCTGACCGGGTGGCCGATCTCGCCGATCTGATACGACTCGTCGGCCTTCAAACGGTGCAACGAGTTTCGGTCTTCGTACGGGTAGACCGCGACCGTGCCGACGCCGAGCTCGTAAGCGGCCCGAAACGCCCGGACGGCGATCTCGCCGCGATTGGCAACCAGCACTTTGGAGATCACGTACGTCCCTCTTCGGTATTTCGGATGGGCAGCTTGTTCAGATCAGCGTGGACCAGTAGTCCCAGAACCGGACCACAATCAGCAGAAAGACGGCGGTGAACCAGATCGTGGCGATTGACCACCGCCAATGGTGGAGTTCCCGCACGACGACTCCGCTGCGGCCGTCACCGCCTTGGCCCGAATGCGATCGAGGCGACCACCACAAGCAACGAGATCGGTCGCCACCCACACCACCATGCAGTACGGGCACAACGCCCCGATGCGGTAGAGGCTCTGGACGATCAGCCAATGCACAAATCCGGTCGCGACCAGCGTCCCGAGGGTGATGCCGATCCAATACCACCGCGGCAGCGGCACTTTGGCCACCGCGAGCACGCCAGTTACCGTGACGACCGCAAACGCGGCGATACCGATCAGCGAGTTTGGGAAGCCGAACGCCGACGCTTGTGGCGTCGTCATCACCGAACCGCACGACACGATCGGGTTGAGGTTGCACGACGGCACGTACGCCGGGTTGAGCAGCAGCTCGATCTTCTCGATGGTCAGCGTGGCCGAGGCGATCAGTCCGGCCACGCCCGCGATCAGGATCCACCACGCGCTCGCCGATGAGATAACCGACGGGGCCGCCGAACTTGTCGTCGAATGTTCTATCGGGCCATCCGGTTTGGCTGACGCCGCGGCTGTCACGACGCCGCTGGGGTCGCAGCCGAGTCGATTCCGGGCACGTCTCCGACGATCTCTTTGATCTTGGCGACGAACGCTTCCGGCGTCGTCCACTGGTATTCCTGGCCGTTGATGCGGACCGTCGGGGTGGCGTGAATGCCTGCCGACGCGACCAACCCATCGACCATCGGGATGTACTTGCCGGCCTTGATGCACTCTGGGACCTTGCCCACCACGCCGGCTTCGCGCGCCAGCTCGATCAGCCGCGCGTTGTCAGGGAATGCCGTTCCACCCTCATCGGGCTGAATGTCCTTGGTGTACAACGCGGTGTGGAATCGCCGGAAGGCGTCGATCGACTCGTCGGCGACGCAGTAAGCGGCATTGGCAGCCCGCGACGAGTACTGCTGGTTCTGCGGCCTACTGAGAAAGCCGGTCATGTAGTAGTCGGCGGCTACCTCGCCGCCGTCGATCAGCTTGGCGACTGTGGGCCCGAATCCCCGCTCGAAATTCCCACACGCCGGGCAGAGGAAGTCTTCGTAGAAGGAGACCACGGCCTTCGGGTCGTGCGTGCCGTCCTTGACCACCAGCTTGCTCGACGTCACCCGGATCGCCCGCGCGCCTTCGGCGGCAGTCTTCTTGTCGTGCGAAATCACGATGTATCCGACCAACGCGACGGCGAACAGCACCACGATCGAGGTGAGCCCGATCCTGACGAGCAGGTCGCGTCGCCGTCCGGCGGCGTTCAGGTCGTATTTCGCTGGACGGTTTGATTTGGCGGCTTTATCGCCCATGGGTCAGGTCACCATTTCCAAATAGTCGGCTTCGTTGCCCGACCACGGTGCGGTCGGCGATAGCGTCCAAGCGTACCGGCGTCGCAACGCCAGGTCAGACGCGGCTGAGATGGGCCCGTAAGGCCGAAACCAACTCGGTGGTGGCCAGCGCGCTTCCGCCGCCGAGCGGGAACAGGCTGGCGAATCCGTGAGTCAGCGATCGCAAGGTGCGCAGATCGACGTGGGTCCCGGCCGCGCTGAGCGCCGCTGCGTAGCTGTCGCCCTCGTCGCGCAAGGGGTCGAAACCGGCGGTGGCGATCAGTGCGGGCGGCAGACCGGACAACGAGTCGGCCAGCAACGGCGAGACGCGCGGATCGTCCGGGTCGATTCCCGACCTGTCGAGGTACTGCGCGGTGAACCAATCGATGTCGGCCCTGGTGAGCAGGAAACCGCTGGCGAACAGGCTCAGCGACCTGGTCTGCGCGGTGAAGTCGGTGCGCGGGTAGAGCAGCCATTGCAGCACCGGCTGGGGGCCGCCCTCGTCGCGCGCCAGTTGCGACACCACCGCCGCCAGGTTGCCGCCGGCACTGTCGCCACCGACGGCCACTTTGCCGGGGATCGCGCCGAGCTCCGCTGACGTGTTCGTACGCCCACTTGAACGCCGCATAGGCGTCGTCGACTGCGGCCGGCGCCGGGTGTTCGGGGGCCAGGCGGTAGTCGATCGACAGCACGTGGACGCCGGCGTCCCGGCAGGTCAGCCGGCACAGCGGGTCGTGGGTGTCGAGGTCGCCGATCGCCCAGCCGCCGCCGTGGTAGAAGACAACCAAGGGCGCCGGGTCGGATGTCGCGGGGCGGTAGTGGCGGGCCGGGATCGGGCCGGCGGGTCCGGGAATCGACACGTCGCTGACGCCGACATGGATCTGCGGGCCGGCGAAGCCCAGCGTCATCTCTCGCATCTGTGCCCGTGAGGCGGCGGCGTCCTGCCCCAGGACCAGACCGTTCGATACCCGAATGCGCGCAGCCCGGCCAGGGCCAACTGCAGGGTGGGGTCCAGCGTGTTGCCGTCGATGGTGACCGCGCGACCTCCGGAGAGCAGCCGTTTGGCGCGGGTGGGCACCCACGGAATCACCTTGAGGCCGACGGTGGTCGCTGCGCTCTGCAGCCGGCTGGCCCAGCCACCGGTCGCGAGCTGCGGAGCCGGTGCGCCTGGCAGACTTCGTGTCATGGCTAGTTCCTCGAGTCCCTCGGTCCCACTGAACGACGGTAATTCCATCCCTGCGCTCGGATTCGGCGTTTTCAAAGTCTCGCCATCCGACGCCGAGCAAGCGGTGAGCACCGCGCTGCAAGCCGGATACCGCCATATCGACACCGCGGCGGTGTACGGCAACGAACGCGAGACCGGTCGCGCGGTCGCGGAATCCGGCGTGCCCAGGGACGAACTTTACTTGGTCACCAAGCTCTGGAATTCCGAGCAGGGCTACGACAGCACGCTGGCCGCTTTCGACGCCAGCATGGAACGGCTGGGGATCGATTACCTGGACCTCTACCTGGTCCACTGGCCGATGCCCAAGCTGAATAAGTTCATCGACACCTTCAAGGCTTTCGCCCACCTGCGCGACCAGGGCCGGATCCGGTCGATCGGGGTCAGCAACTTCGAGCCCGAACACATCAACGCCCTCGTCGACGCCACCGGGATCGTGCCCGCGGTCAACCAGGTCGAGCTGCATCCGCGGCTGCCGCAGACCGAGCTGCGCGAGCTGCACGCCCGCCTTGGTATCGCGACCGAAGCGTGGGGGCCGCTGGGGCAGGGATCGCTACTCGACCGACCCCGCCGTCACTGCCGTCGCCGAGGCCCGGCACCGCACCCCGGCGCAGGTTCTGATTCGATGGCATCTTCAGCTCGGTAATATCGTCATTCCCAAGTCGGTGAACCCTGAGCGGATTGCGAGCAATTTCGACGTGTTCGATTTCGAATTGAGCGATAACGACATAGCGTCTATCTCCGCGCTCGATGACGGCAACCGGCTCGGTCCTGATCCACGAATCTTCGACTTCACAGGTAGGTGAACGATGTTGGGCGGCCCTGAATCTTCTGTCCCCTCCATTGCACTCAACGATGAAAACACGATGCCGGTGCTCGGCCTCGGCGTCGCCGAGTTGACCGAGGAAGAAACCGAGCGCGCCGTATCGACGGCGCTCGAGATCGGCTATCGGCTGATCGACACCGCCTCGGTGTACGGCAACGAAGCCGCTGTCGGCCGGGCCATCGCAGCGTCCGGAATCCCGCGCGCCGAGCTGTTCATCACCACCAAGGTCGCCAACGCCGACCACGGATTCAACGTCGCCCAAGACGCCGTCAAGGTCAGCTTGGACAAGCTCGGACTGGACTACGTCGACCTGTTTCTCGTCCACTGGCCGCAGCCGCAGCTGGGTAAATACGTGGATACCTTCGGCGGCCTGATCCAGGCCCGCGGCAACGGCCACACCCGCTCGATCGGGGTATGTAACTACACCGAGGAGTATCTCGAGACGGTGATCGACCTGACCTACGTCAACCCCGCGGTCAACCAGATCGAGTTGCACCCGTTGCTCAATCAGGCTGAGCTGCGCGCGGTGAACGCGCGGCACGACGTCGTCACCGAGGCCTACAGCCCATTGGCGGTCGGCAGGCTGCTGGACAACGCCACAGTGACGTCGATCGCCGGCGAGTACGGCCGCACCGCGGCACAGGTGCTGATCCGGTGGAGCATTCAACTGGGCAATGTGGTGATCCCGCGTTCGGGTAATCCCGAGCGGATCGCCAGCAATTTCGACGTCTTCGACTTCGAGTTGACCTCCGCGCACATGGAAGCGCTGAACGGGCTCAACGACGGCACCCGGATTCGCGAGGATCCGCTGACCTACACCGGCGTCTAGCCACCGGTCGGGCAGGTCGCGGCGGCCTGCCGCAAGACGTTGCTCGATACCAGATCGACCGGGAGCCCGTATCCGCGCGACACCGCGATGAACTGCATGGCGTACTGGCAGTGGAACGCGGCGTTGGGCGGCATCCACAGCGCGGGCTGGTCATCGCCCTTGTCCTGATTCGCCTGACCTTGGACGGCAAGGAGATTCGCCGGGTCATTCGCGAAGCGGATCCGCTGGGCGGCGGGCCAGTCGGAGGCTCCCATGTCCCAGGCCAGCGCCAGCGGCACGATGTGGTCGATCTGCACGGCCTCGCCGACCTTGGCACCGCGGTGAAAGTTGATGGTGGCGTTGGTATACGGGTCGTGCAGGGTGCCGGTCTCGACCGCGTCAGGGCAGTGCTTGGTGAACGCGTAGGTCTTGTCGACCAGGTCGCGATTGAGGATGTCGTCGCGGGTATCGCAGCCGTTGTGCCCGCCGGGTGCGTCGTTGTCGTCGGTCCAGGCCTCACCGAACGCGGCGCGGTGGTAGTCGTAGTGGCGAACCCGCCATGGCACTATCGCGATTCCACCCAGCACGTCGACTCCGGGCTGCACGGTCGGAATGTCGGCGCGAGCGGCGAACTCCCGGTCGCGATCCCCCGCGGAGGTGACCATCACCTGATAGGCGACCAGCACAGCGAGAATTGCGATCGACGACAGCCACAGCCATCTCTTGCGGGTCATGACTTGTCCAAGAATTCGATGCGCTCATGGCCGGCGAACGGTGCCCCCAGCAGTGCCAGGCCCGGATGCGCGGTTGGGTCGTCGTAGGCCTGCTCGCAGAATTCGCGCGCCGCTTCGATGATCTCTCGATGATCGATCAGCGACAACAACCGAAGTGTGATCGCCCGACCAGACTGGCTGCGACCCAACACATCTCCCTCACGACGTTCCCGCAGATCCAGATCAGCGAGCTCGAAGCCGTCGAGCGTTCCGGCGACCGCGCTCAGCCTTCTGCCCGCACGGGATTGCGGCGTCATCCAACTGGCCAGCAGGCAGATGCTCGCGTGCTCCCCTCGCCCGATGCGGCCACGCAGCTGATGCAACTGGCTGATGCCGAAGCGGTCGGCATCCATCACCAGCATCACGGTCGCGTTGGGCACGTCGACGCCGACTTCGATCACCGTGGTGCACACCAGCACGTCGATCTCGCGGGCCCGGAACGCCGTCATCACGGCGTCTTTCTCGTCGCCGCTCAACCGCCCGTGCATGAGGCCGAGCCGAAGACCGGCCAGCTCACCGCTGCCCAGCCGCGCGTAGAGCTCTTCGACTGTCGCCGAAGGCCTTTGATCCGGGTCGCTCTGGCCACCGCTCTCGGAATCGTCGATCCGCGGCGCCACCACGTAAGCCTGCCGCCCTTCGCCCACTTCCTCGATGATGCGATGCCAGGCGCGGTCCAGCCAGGCAGGTTTGTCCTTGACGAAGATCGCGGTGGTGGTGATCGGCTGACGGCCGCGGGGAAGCTCGCGCAGCGTTGACGTTTCTAGATCGCCGAAGACGGTCAGCGCCACGGTTCTCGGTATCGGCGTCGCGGTCATCACCAGCAGATGCGGCGTGATACCAGCAGGCGCCTTGGCTCGCAACTGGTCTCGTTGCTCGACCCCGAACCGGTGCTGCTCATCGACGACCACCATGCCGAGTTTGTGGAACGCGACCGCGTCCTGCAGCAGCGCGTGTGTGCCGACGACGATGCCCACCTCGCCGCCGGCGATCTCGGCGCGAACCTGCTTCTTCTGTGCCTGTGACATCGACCCGGTCAGCAGCGCCAGCCGGGTCGCATGGTCCTCGCCACCGAGCTGGCCGCCCATGGCCAGCGGCCCGAGCACATCGCTGATCGACCGAAGATGCTGTGCGGCTAGAACTTCAGTAGGCGCCAGTAGGGCACATTGATAGTCCGCGTCGACCATCTGCAGCATCGCCAACACCGAGACGATGGTTTTGCCCGAGCCCACTTCGCCCTGCAGGAGCCGGTTCATCGGCCGGGTCGCCGCGAGCTCGCCGGAGAGCACGTCCAGCACCTCGCGCTGACCGGCGGTCAACTCGAATGGCAAGCGCTGCAGCAGTTCCTGCCGCAGCCCCACCTCGGTGGACGGCGCCACCGGGCCGGACTGGGCCAGCTCGCCGTGGCGTCGACTCACCAGCGCCCACTGCAGACCCACCGCCTCGTCGAAGGCCAGCCGTTCACGGGCCCTTCGCCGGTCGGCATCGTTCTCAGCGAGGTGGATGGCGCGCAGCGCCTCGTCTTCGGACGCCAGATGATGTGCGGCACAGAGCTTCTCAGGCAGTGGATCCGGTATCGGATCCAGCACCTCGAGTACCTGCCGAACGCAGTTGAAGATGTCCCAGCTCTGCAACTTCGCACTGGCCGGATAGATCGGGTAGAAGGTGCGCTCGAACGCCTCTTGCAGCACTTCTCCGCTGACCGCCTGAGACGCGTCGGCGATCATCTTCAGTGACCGGCTGCCGTGGTTGCGTCCGTCGGCGGCGTCGAGCACCAGGAAGTCGGGATGGGTCAGTTGCATCGCGTTGCGGAAGTAGCCCACCTCGCCGGACAGCATGACGCGGGTGCCCTTGGACAGCTGATCGGTGATCCACTTTTTCGGATGGAAGAACGTGGCGGTGACTTTGCCCCGGCCAGAGCCGAGGGTGACACGAAACAGCTTGTCCCTGGGGCGACTTTTGATCGACAGCAGCGCGGCGTCGGTGATGACGTCGACGAGCGTGACGTGCTCGCCCTCCGGCGGTTGCTCGTCCTCGGCGCCGCGGACGCTGGCGCCCTCGACATAGCTGCGCGGGTAGTGGCGCAGCAGGTCGTCGACCGTTTGGATGCCGAACACCTCGTCGAGCGGGCCCGCAGCCTTGGCGCCGACGATGAAGTCCAGGCGGTCACTGAGCGACACCACGGCTACTCGACTCCGATCAGCAACGCGTCGCCGCGGTGCCCGGTCCGGTAAATCGCGAGCTCACTTCCCGCGTGGTGGTCGTGCACGTGCGCGCGCAGCGCGGATTCGATGGTGTCCGCGTCGACGCCGCCACCGACCAGCACGGTGACCAGCTCACCGCCGGCGCCCAGCAGCAGATCGATCAGGCCGGTCGCGGCCGAAGCGACGTCGGGCGCCACGATCAGGACCTCGTCGCCGGCAATGCCCAGCCCGTTGCCCGGCTCGCAGGTGCCGGCCCAGGTCAGCGCTGTCTCGGTCGCGATGCGCACCGCTGCGTGCCGGGCGCTGCCCGCCGCGCGCGCCATCGTGTAGCCGTCGTCGACGGCTTGGCGACCGGGTTCGTGCACCGCCAGTGCGGCCAGTCCCTGCACCATCGATCCGGACGGCAGCGGCACCACGTCGATGCCCCACCCGATTGCCGCGGTGCATCCGGCGACCAGCTCCTCGGCCGGCACGTAGCCGTTGGGCAGCACCATCACCTGCGCGGCACCGGTATCGACGACGGCGCGCAGCAGCTGCTGAGCGGTGATCAAGGTTGTTGGATCCTCGGCGTGCGGATCGGGCCGCAGCACGCAGGCACCTTCATCGGCGAACAATTCGGCCGCGCCCTCACCGTCGATGACGGCGAGCACCGCCCGCTCCCGCGTCCAGCTGCCCGGCGGCAGCCCGCTGGTACCGCTGCTCAACATCGAGATCTGGATCCGCCGCGGGTCACCGAACGCCAGGCCCGCCTCGATGGCGGCTCCCGCGTCGTCGGTGTGCACGTGGACCGAGTAGCCGCCGACGACGCCAGACGTCGCGATGGCCACCGATTCACCGAGTTCGTCGAGTCGCTCGCGCAGTTGTTCGGCTTCGTCATCGTCACAACCGCCGAGCAGGTACATCACTTCGAATTGCGGGGCCGGTGGCCGTACCGGGAGCTCAGGCGCAGGCAGTCGCGGCGCCGGCTCGTACACCCTGCGATTGGGCGCCTGGCCGGTGATCGTCGAGCGCAACGCGTCAAGCAGCACCAGCAGACCGCGACCGCCGGCGTCGACCACGCCGGCCTCTCCGAGCACGTCCAGCTGCTCGGGGGTTCTCTCCAGCGCGACCACCGCGGCATCACCGGCGGCGACGACCGCCTGCGGTAGCCCACCCCCGGCACTCGCCGAATTCTCAACGGCCTCACCGGCGGCTTTCAGCACCGAGACGATCGTTCCTTTGACCTCGTGGCCACCCATCGAGGCCACCACGAGGTCGACCCCGCGGTGCAGCGCTGCGCCGAGCAGCATGGCGTCGATGTCGAGCAGTTCGCCGCCGGAGCCGCCGGAGGCATGCGCGGTGACGTCGGCGATGCCACGCAGAATCTGCGACAGAATCACCCCGGAGTTGCCGCGCGCGCCGTTGAGGGCCCCGGACGACAGGGCCGCGGCGGTCTTGACGACGTCGGTGGATTTTGCCTCGGTATTGGCCTCTGCCAGCGCCGAGCGCATGGTGAACAGCATGTTGACGCCGGTGTCGGCGTCGGCGACGGGGAACACGTTGAGCCGGTTGATCTCGTCGATGTGAGTGATCAGGTCACCGACCGCGGTATGCGCCCAGTCACGTAACGCCGATGCGTCCAGCGCGCGACCCGGCCCGGCCGCGCGCCCCGATCCCACCGGGCCAGAACCCGCCATCGCACCTCCTTCGCGCCTCCATCGGTGCGCGCCAGCCTATCCACTCGCGATGACACCGCAGGTCTCGTGACACCCGCCGTTTGTTGATCGTTTTGGCAGTTCTGCCCAGCGGCAGCTATTCTTTCCAGGTCGCCGGGCCACCCGTAAAGTTGTCAAGGTCGTTGGCCCCAGAGTCTGAGGAGTTTCACGTATGGCTGCCGTCTGCGATATCTGTGGGAAGGCCCCCGGCTTCGGTAAGTCGGTGTCGCACTCCCATCGCCGGACCAGCCGTCGCTGGGATCCCAACATTCAGACTGTGCGCGTCGCCAACCGCCCCGGCGGCAACAAGCACCGCGTCAACGCCTGCACCTCGTGCATCAAGGCCGGCAAGGTCGCCCGCGGCTAGACCGTTCGATCTCGCTCGCTGCTGACCCCAACGGTTCGCACGCCAGGGAGGCAACTCGGATGCAGGGCCTTGCCGTCGTCGGCATCATCGCCGCTTTCGCATTGGCCTGCGCCGCCACCTACCTCGCGGGGCGAGCGCTGCAACGCAGAGGTCGCGACCTCAACTTCGTCGATCCGCGCTACCCCGACTCGATGCAGGCGGTGCCGGGCAACCTGGACATCACACCCGCTGGCCGGCCGCGCCCCGAAAGCGATACCAGCCTATTTCGTGACGGCGACGTGGACGATCCGTCGGGTTAGTCCGGGCACGCAGCGGTGAGCTCCGCGTGCAGAAGTTTCAGTTTTCGTGCATTGGCGGCGAACTGACTACCGAACTGCTTGTCCGACGAGGTGGGCGCGGCCGGTTCGGATGATGGAGTCCGACTTTGCGCGACCCAGGTCTGCCACTGCTCGAACATGTCCTGGTTGATCGTCACCATCCGGTCCGCACGGCGCCGCATGTCTGGCGTGGTGATCCGGTCCGCGTAGGTCTGAAGCTCGTTGATCATGTGCTGGTACTTCACGGCGGTGCCTGCGTTGTCGCCGGCCGACTCCAGCGCGGCTGAACGTTCGGAGGCCATCTGCGACTTGTAGAACGTCCACATCTGTTGTGTGGTAGCACAATCCGTCATGTTGGACGCCGGGATCGCGACCAGCAGCCACACCGCGACGGCGATCGTCAGGGCGAAGGCACCGACCGCGAACAATCGCAGCACTGCGCGCAAAGGATCCGTCATCTCCCGGTCATCGCTGAGCCGTCATCACGGGAACAGTGGCCGTCGGTAGCACCCCGTTCACGATCGGGATGGTGCCGCCGCAGCCGTCGGGGAGATAGAAGGTCTTGCCCGGATACATACCTGCAGTGCTGATGATCTCGTTGAGCGACACCGGTTTCCACGCCATGGCGAGTGGATAGGTGGTGATGGCGCCCAAGTCGCCGGTGCCCTGGACGACCTTCGTCGCTTGCATTTCGTACGTGTTCTCGGCCCAACGAGCCTGGTAATACTTGCCGTCGGAACCCTGGACCATTTTGGTTATCCCGGTGTCCTGGACGCCGCTGATGCGGATCTTGTAACCCTGCTGGAGGTCGAAGCCGTCGGCGGTGTCTTTCAGGCCCGTGTTGTCGGTGGTGAGCAGGCCGGTGCTCGGCCCCGTCGCGAGCTTGTCGGAGAGGTTCGTCGGCCGCCACGGTGTGTAAGGACCCCGAGGAGGAACGGGGCTGTCGTAGCCGCGCGACGAGTCGAGTTGCCACTGACCGCTTGCGGCGTTGTGACCGGCGGGCGGGGCGCCAAGAGGCGATCCGGTGAATGTCACCGGGACGGGGAGGTCACCATCGGCCATGTCGATCGCGCTCGCCAGCTGCTGATCAACCGTGTTGGCCTGCACCACAATGGCATCCAGTCGAGGCTGCAATTGGCGCTCGGCGATGAGTGCCTCCATCGGCGGGCCGTTGAATGTCGAATCCGGGACCACTGTGTTGGCCGTCGCGTTGATCGTCATGTGCATCGACGCGGCATCGTTGCGCAGCGTGCGCAATTCGGCCTGCACGTGCTCGATGCCGTCGGCAGCGCTGCCGGCCGCCTGGGCCACCGTCAACGACTCGTTGCCGTGACTGTCGAGGTCTTGGCGAATCGAGGCGTTGGTGTGCTTCCTCGCTTCGGCGGTCGCGCCTTCCCAGGAGTCGAAAACGGCGAGTGCGCCCAGCTGCCGCGAGGCTTCCAAGGTGGCCTGTCCACGCGCAGTGCCGGCGTGGAACACCTCGCGCACCTGCTCGGCGCTCCATCGATCGATGTCCGCCACCGTCAGCGTCACGAGCCACGCACCTCCCACTGCAGTGCCGCCATTCTCCCACAACAGCGTTGGATGTCTGAGCGTCTTCTACGGCAGCTGCCAGTCGATGGGTTCGGCGCCCAACTGGACAAGCAATTCATTGGCGCGACTGAACGGACGGGATCCGAAAAACCCGCGTGAGGCCGATAGCGGTGAGGGATGCGCTGATTCGATCGACAGGCATTCCTTGCCGGTCAGCATCGGCTTGAGCGTCGAGGCGTCCCGACCCCACAGAATGGCCACCATCGGCACGCCGCGATCCACCAGGGCGCGAATCGCGCACTCCGTGACCGCTTCCCAGCCCTTTCCGCGATGCGATGCCGAGTTACCCGGCTGGACGGTGAGTACTCGGTTGAGCATCAGTACGCCGCGCTGTGCCCACGGGGACAGGTCGCCGCTGCTCGGCGCGGGCAAGCCCAGGTCGCCTGCATATTCCTTGAAGATGTTCTCCAGACTTCGCGGCAGCGGTCGCACGTCCGGGGCCACCGAGAAGCTCAGGCCGACAGCGTGTCCGGGCGTCGGATAGGGATCCTGTCCAACGATCAGCACGCGAACCTTTTCGAAGGGCAAAGTGAAGGCGCGCAGCACATTCTCTCCGGCAGGCAGGTATCCACGGCCGGCCGCGACTTCGTCTCGAAGGAACTGGCCCATGATGGCGACCTGTTCCTCGACCGGCTGCAATGCGGTGGCCCACCCCTGGTCGATGAGCTCACGCAGCGGACGGGCGGTCATGCCAACCCCTTCACCGAAATATCGTTGCATTGAAGCGATTCCGACCAAGACCGCAATACCGCCTCGTCACGAAAAGACATTGGAACCACTTCCTTACTCCTGTCCGGCGTCAAATGATTGCCAACCCGCGTAGCCGCTCCACGGCGCACCATCGACGAGCACCGCCGGCGGCCCGTCGAGCACCCGTCCGATCATCCGCCAGCCCGGCGGAAGGCGACCGGGGAACGCGGCGACCAGGGCATGGTCTTCGCCGCCGCCCAACACCCAGTCCCACGGATCGGCGCCGACTGCCTGCGCCGCGCCTTGTAGCGCCTCGAGGTCGGCACTCAGCGCGTCGGTACTCAGGTCGAGAGTGACGCGAGAAGCATCGGCCACGTGACGCAGATCGCCGACCAGACCGTCCGAAATGTCGATCATCGCCTGCGCTCCGGCCTCGGCGGCCACCCGCCCCTGCCGGTAGGGCGGTTGCGGCACCAGGTGGCGCTCCCGCAATCCGTCAAACCGATCGATACCGTTGGCCCACAGCGCATATCCCGCGGCCGAATAACCTAATTGACCGATAACGGCCAGCTGCGAGCCGGGCCGGGCGCCGGATCGCAGCACTGGCGCCAGGCCGCCGAGGTGGCCGAGCACCGTCACCGACACCACCCACTGCGGGCTGCTGACCAGGTCTCCCCCGACGATTCCCACGCCGATCCGGCCGGCTTCCTCCCACATGCCGTCGGCCAGCGCGCTGACCTGCGCGGCCGGGGTTTGCGCCGGTGCACCGAAGCCGACGACGAATGACGTGACCCGTGCGCCCATCGCCTCGATATCGGCAGCGTTCTGCGCCACGGCTTTACGGCCGATGTCGTGCGGCGTCGACCAGTCCAGCCGAAAGTGGCGACCTTCGACGAGCATGTCGGTGGACACCACCACGCGGCCATCACCGGCCGATACCACCGCTGCGTCGTCGCCCGGCCCGACAATGACATCGCCGGAAGCGGGCCGGCCCCGGGTCAGCCGGTCGATCACCTCGAATTCGCCCACCTCGCCGAGCGTGCGATCGGACTCACCGCCAGCCACGCCGCCTCCTCGCCCATCGCCGTTTGCGAACAACGGTAGGTTCTAGAACGCCGAGATCGAGCAGAGGGTGAGACATGGGCGTTTCCGAGGGTGCCGACACCGACGGCCCGCCGCGGGTAGCGCTGATCGCCGCTTTGGTGGTGGCAATCGGCACCATCGGTGTCATTCTGGCCATCGCGGCCACCCGCCACCCGACGAACCCGGCTGTGATCGCCGCTGTACCTGCCCCGCAGGCGCAAGATCCGGCCTGCCGGAAGTTGACCGACGCCCTGCCTGAGCGACTGGGCGACTACAACCGCGCTCAGGTGGTGCAGCCGGCTCCGGTCGGCGCCGCCGCCTGGCAGCCCGCAGGCGCCGGAGATCCCGTCGTGCTGAGATGTGGCCTCGAGCGTCCGACCGATTTCGTTGTCGGATCTCCGATCCAAGTGGTCGACCGGGTGCAGTGGTTCGAGGTCAGCCAAGATCAACGATCAACCTGGTACACGGTGGATCGAGAGGTCTATGTGGCGTTGACATTGCCGCATGGGTCCGGACCGACGCCGATCCAGCAGCTGTCCGAGCTGATCGACCGCTTGATGCCAGCCCGCCCGATCAACCCGTCGAGAGGGTGAGCGGCCGGGGCGACTAAACCAGACCCGTCCCGCGCGACAGTGCAGTGTCCACCATGGTCGCCAGCAAGGTCTCGTAGTCCACGCCGCTGGCTGCCCACATCCGGGGATACATCGAAATCGTGGTGAATCCGGGCATCGTGTTGACCTCGTTGATCAACGGCCCGTCTTCGGTGAGGAAAAAATCCACCCGCGCCAAGCCCCGGCCATCGATCGCCTTGAACGCCCGAATTGCCAACTCTCGCACGGCGGCGCTGTCGTCGTCATCGATTTTGGCGGGCACGTCGAGTTCGGCGGCGTCATCGAGATATTTGGTCGCGAAGTCGTAGAACGAATCCTCGCGTCCGCGGACCCCGGCTACCCGAATCTCGCCCACGGTGCTGGCTTGCAGTGTGCCGTCAGGGAATTCGAGCACTCCGCATTCCAATTCGCGACCGACGATCGCGGATTCGATGATCACCTTGGGGTCGTGCTTGCGGGCATGATCGATTGCCTCGGGCAATTCCTGGCGGTTGGTTACCCGGCTGACTCCGATCGACGAGCCGCCGCGGGCGGGCTTGACGAAAGCCGGAAGCCCAAGTCGGTCAAGCTGTTCGGCGTCCAGCGTGGATTCCGACGGCCGCAGCACCGCGTAGTCGCCGATCGGAAGCCCTTCGGCCACCAGCAGTTTCTTGGTGAATTCCTTGTCCATCCCGGCCGCGCTGGCCAGCACGCCGGCGCCGACGTACGGCACGCCGGCAAGCTCCAGCAGACCCTGGATGGTGCCGTCTTCGCCGTAGGGCCCGTGCAGCACCGGGAAGACCACGTCGACCGAGGCCAGCACCTCGGCCCCGCCGGGCGAAAGCGAGATCAGTTGACCGGCACGGCGCGGGTCGGCCGTCAGCGCGAGCTCGCTGCCCGACTCCGAACTCACCCGCGGCAACTGGCGCCCGGCGATGGCCAGCGCAGCGGGATCACCGTCGGTGAGGACCCACGAGCCTTCGGGAGTGATGCCGACCGCGACGACCTCGAACCTGCCCGGGTCGAGATTGCGCAAAATGCTGCCTGCTGAGACGCAGGAAATAGCGTGCTCGCTGCTGCGACCGCCGAAGACGACGGCGACCCGGACACGACCCTGACCGGGCGCGCTGGATGACGGGCGGGCGTTCACAACCTAGAGACGCTACCGTCTGGCCCAGCAGTGCTGGTTACAAGCTCATTCCGGCTTGGTGCTGCGGCCCAGCAGCAGAGCCACCGCTTCATACACAGATAACCCCTTGTGACAGACCCGGTGGACGGCCTCGGTCAGGGGCATTTCGACGTCGTAACTCGAGGCCAGTGCCAGCACCGACTCGCACGAGGTCACCCCTTCGACGACGTGGCCGCCACGCGCCCGCAGCGCAGACTCCATCGTCTCGCCGCGCCCGAGGTCTTCGCCGAAGCTACGGTTACGTGACTGAGGCGAAGTGCAGGTGGCGACCAGGTCGCCGACGCCGGCCAGACCCGCCAGCGTTGCGGCTTTGGCCCCGACCGCGATGCCGAGTCGCATGATCTCGGCCAGACCGCGGGTGATGATCGCCGCCGCCGTGTTTTCGCCCAGACCTACGCCGGCCGCCATCCCGCACGCCAGTGCGATGACGTTCTTGCACGCCCCGCCGATCTCGGTGCCGATGACATCGGCGTTGGTGTACGGGCGGAAGTATCCGGCGTTCAGCATGCGCTGCAACGCCACCGCGCGGCCGGAATCACTACAGGCGATGACGGTGGCCGCGGGTTGCCCCGCGGTGATCTCACTGGCGAGGTTGGGCCCGGATATCACCGCGACTTGCGACGGATCGACACTGGTCACGTCGACGATGACCTGGCTCATCCGCATCAACGTGCCCAGTTCGATGCCCTTGGCCGCGCTGACCAGCGTGGCGCCCGGCGCGAGCAGGCCCGCCCACTGCTGAAGGTTCGTCCGAAGCGTCTGCGCGGGCACGGCCAGCAGTACGGTCGTCACGCCGCTGAGCGCTTCATCCGGATCGGTGGTGGCGGTGATCGCCGGCGGTAACTCCACGCCCGGTAAGTAATCGGGGTTATTACGGGTGGTGTTGATCTGCTCGGCGACATCGGATCGCCGTGCCCACAAAGCGACCTCGCCACCGGCGTCGGCCAGCAGCTTGGCCAACGCCGTGCCCCACGCGCCGGAACCCATTACTGCGGTGGTGGTGGGCATGGTCGGCTAGGTCCCGTCTCGTCAGTGTGCTCTAACTCCCGGCGCTCCACCGTAGCTCAGCGGTTCAGCTCAGCGAGGACGCAGATCGCTCGGTGATCGGCACTGGCAGGATGGTGAGGTGAGCCGCATCCGAGCCGACGCCCAGGGCGATGTCGGCCTGATCGTCGCCGTCAAGCGTCTGACCGCCGCCAAGACCCGGCTCGCGCCGATGTTCAACGCACCGGCCCGGGAGAACATCGTGTTGGGAATGCTCGTCGACACCCTCAGCGCCGCGGCGCGAGTCAGCTCGGTCGGCCTCATCACCGTCGTCACGCCCGATCAGACCGCGGCCGCTGTGGCGATCGAACTCGGCGCCGAAGTAATCGCCGATCCGACGCCGGACGGTCACCCGAATCCGCTGAACAACGCGATCGCCGCCGCCGAGCGGGTGGTTTCCGAATCATTCATCAATATTGTTGTCCTGCAAGGGGATCTGCCGGCATTACAGACCCGGGAACTCAACGCCGCGATTACCGAGGCACGCCGGCACCACCGGAGTTTCGTCGCCGACCGGCTGGGCACGGGCACCGCGGCGCTCTGCGCCTTCGGCACCACGCTCGGCCCACGTTTTGGGTTGAATTCATCCGCACTGCACCGCAATTCGGGTGCGACCGAACTCACTGGCGAATGGCCGGGATTACGCTGCGACATCGACACCCCCGAGGATCTGGCGATCGCACGCCGCCTGGGTATGGGACCCGCGACCATGAGAGCGATCGAGGGATTGGAACACCAGGCGGGGTAACGAAGGGTAAACGGCGCCTCAACGGCAAATGTCCGGCCCCCAGTCGGTAGCAGCACCCCCCACCCATGGGGAATGATCGCAAGGGTGACTGACATTGAGACCCCGGGTAAGACCGACGCCGAGTCGACCGATTTGCCAGCCACCGATTCGGCGCCGGGTGCACCACCTGCCACCACCGCCGCCGCGGTCGAGAACCCGCTCCCCGCGGACCGCTACCTCAACCGCGAACTGAGTTGGCTGGACTTCAACTCGCGCGTCCTCGCGCTCGCCGAAGACGCATCGCTGGCGTTGCTGGAGCGCCTGAAATTCCTGGCGATCTTTGCCTCCAACCTTGACGAGTTCTACATGGTTCGCGTCGCCGGCTTGAAACGTCGCGATGAGATGGGCCTGTCGGTGCGCTCCGCGGACGGACTGACTCCACGCGAGCAACTCCGTCGGATCGGCGAGCAGACACAGACGATTGCGACCCGGGCCGCCGAGGTGTTTCTCAACTCGGTGGAGCCGGGGTTGGCCGGCGAAGGCATCAACATCGTCACGTGGGCCGATCTCGATCCGGCCGAACGCGACCGGCTCTCGACCTACTTCACCGAGCAGGTGTTTCCGGTCCTGACTCCGCTGGCTGTGGACCCCGCGCACCCGTTCCCGTTCGTCAGCGGCCTGAGCCTGAACCTCGCGGTGACAGTCAAACAGCCGGATGACAATGGTCAGCACTTTGCGCGAGTCAAGGTGCCCGACAACGTCGATCGCTTCGTCGAGCTCGACGACCGCGACAGCTCGGACCAGTCGGCAGGCAAAAAAGAAGTCCGCTTTCTGCCGATGGAGGAGCTGATCGCAGCCTTCCTGACTGCGCTGTTCCCCGGCATGGAAATCGTTGAGCACCATGCATTCCGCATCACCCGCAACGCTGACTTCGAGGTCGACGAAGACCGCGACGAAGATCTGCTGCAGGCGCTGGAGCGCGAACTCGCCCGTCGCCGATTCGGATCGCCGGTGCGCCTCGAGGTCGCCGACGACATGACCGAACACATGTTGGAGCTGCTTCTGCGGGAGCTCGACGTTCACCCGGGCGATGTCATCCAGGTGCCAGGGCTGCTTGATCTCTCGTCGCTTTGGCAGATCTATGGCGTCGACCGTCCGGGCCTGAAAGATCCCGCGTTCGTTCCGGCGACCAGCCACGCTTTCGCCGACCGTGAGACGCCGAAGAGTATTTTCGCGACACTGCGCGAAGGTGACGTGCTGGTGCACCATCCCTACGAATCGTTTTCGACAAGCACTCAGCGATTCATCGAACTGGCCGCGGCCGACCCGAACGTGCTGGCGATCAAGCAGACGCTGTACCGCACCTCTGGCGATTCACCGATCGTTCGTTCCCTCATCGAAGCGGCCGCTGCGGGAAAGCAAGTCGTGGCGTTGGTGGAAATCAAGGCCCGGTTCGACGAACAAGCCAACATCAAGTGGGCACGTGCACTGGAGCAGGCCGGAGTCCACGTCGCCTACGGCCTCGTCGGCCTGAAGACGCACTGCAAGACATGTCTGGTGGTACGGCGCGAAGGTTCGACCATCCGGCGTTACTGCCACATCGGGACCGGTAACTACAACAGCAAGACGGCCCGGCTGTACGAGGACATCGGCCTGCTGACCGCCGATCCTGACATCGGCGCGGACCTGACCGATTTGTTCAACACGCTGACGGGCTATTCACGCAAACTGTCCTATCGCAACCTTCTGGTCGCACCGCACGGTATTCGCGTGGGCATCACCGAGCGCGTCAACCGGGAGATTGCCGCGCACAAGGAAACCGGTAACGGACACATCCGGTTGAAGATGAACTCCCTTGTCGACGAGCAGGTCATCGACTCGCTCTACCGCGCGTCGCAAGCCGGCGTGCGGGTGGAGGTCGTGGTGCGCGGAATCTGCGCGTTGCGACCCGGCGTCGAGGGATTCTCCGAGAACATCACCGTGCGGTCGATTCTCGGACAGTATCTAGAGCACTCTCGAGTCTTCAATTTCGGCGCCATCAACGAATACTGGATCGGCAGCGCCGACATGATGCACCGCAACCTCGATCGCCGCGTGGAAGTTCTGGTTCAGGTCAAGGATTCCCGCCTGACCGCTCAACTCAACGACATCCTCGACTCGGCGCTGGACCCCGCAACGCGCTGCTGGGAATTGAAGTCGGACGGCCTGTGGAAGGCGTCGCCGCAAGCGGGCCACTCGGTGCGCGATCACCAGGTGTCGATGATGGAAAAGCACCGCAGCCCTTAACCGACAGGAAGACGTCAGACTTCTGGCCGCAGGGCCCAACTAGGCCCGATTAACTTGCAGGAGTGCAGGTGTCGACACAATCCTCGGCGAGCAAGACCGTACTTGCCGCTGGCGGCGTGCTGTGGCGACCGGGGCACCACGAATCCGCCCCGGAGATTGCGGTGATTCACCGCCCGCGCTACGACGACTGGTCGCTGCCCAAAGGCAAAGTCGACCCCGGCGAGACGGAGCCGGTGACCGCTGTGCGTGAGGTGCTCGAGGAGACGGGTCACCATGTGCAGCTCGGCCGTCGAATCGCGTCGGTGAGCTATCCGATCGAACAACGCACTAAGAAGGTGCAGTACTGGTCGGCCCGCAATCTCGGTGGCAGCTTCGCCCCCAACAACGAAGTCGACGACCTCATCTGGGTGTCGGTCTCCGCTGCGATCAAGAAAGTGTCCTACCCGTACGACCGAAAGATATTGCGGCGGTGGGCCAAACAACCCGCGGATACCCAATCGGTGCTGATCGTGCGGCACGGCACCGCGGGCAGCAAGTCCCGATTCTCCGGCGACGACAAGATTCGGCCGCTGGACAAAAAGGGCCGCGCGCAGGCGGAAGCACTCGTCGCCCAGCTGGCGGCCTTCGGTCCGACCGATGTGTATTCCGCGGATCGCCTACGTTGCCAACAGACGGTGGAACCGCTCGCCGAGGAACTGGGCGTCAGCATCAACAATGAGCCGGCCCTTACCGAAGAGGCGTACGCGGACAACCCGAAGCGTGCCCGGCGCCGAGTCCTGCAGATCGCGAAATTGCATCGCACGCCCGTGATTTGCACTCAGGGCAAGGTGATTCCAGACCTGATCGCCTGGTGGTGCGAACGCGACGGAGTACGCCCGGACAAATCCCGCAACCGTAAAGGCAGTACCTGGGTGCTGTCGCTGGCTGACGGCCGGCTGATCGCGGCCGATCACATCGGCAGCGCGCTGGCCTCCAACGTAGAGGCCTGACACGCAAATTCGCCACGGGCGGCTCAGCAGAGCCGGTCCCGCGGCGAATTTGCGTTTGGTGCGGTTAGTGCTTAGCGACGACCGCGTTTGGCCGGAGCCTTCTTGGCTGCGAGTCTTCTTGGCCGGAGCCTTCTTCGCGGCAGTTGTAGTCCGCTTGGTCGCGGCCTTTTTGGCCGGAGCCTTCTTCGCGGCCGTTGTAGTCCGCTTGGTCGCGGCCTTCTTGGCCGGAGCCTTCTTCACGGCGGCCTTCTTCGCCGGAGCCGCCTTCTTGGCCGGAGCCTTCTTCACTGCGGCCTTCTTCGCCGGAGCCGCCTTCTTGGCCGGAGCCTTCTTCACTGCCGCCTTCTTAGCAGGCGCCTTCTTGGCCGCCTTCTTCGCTCCACCGCTTGCGACGACACCACGCTTCACAGCTGGTCCTTCCGATGGGAGTTTCTGTGCGCCAGAGACAACCGCTTTGAATTGTGCGCCGGGCCGGAACGCCGGCACCGAGGTCGGCTTGACCTTCACCGTCTCGCCGGTACGCGGGTTGCGGGCCACACGGGCCGCGCGGCGGCGCTGCTCGAACACACCGAAACCGGTAATTGTGACGCTCTCACCTTTTTGCACCGCGCGAACGACGGTGTCGACAAAATTCTCGACGGCCGCCGTTGCGTGCCGACGGTCCGAGCCCAATTTCTCAGTGAGTGTATCGATGAGCTCTGCCTTGTTGACCATCCATATCCTCCGAAGCTAGTGGTCCTCGTTGGACCGACTAGCAAACACGGTAAACCCTCAAGTGCCTGATTTCCAAGAGCCACGCGCAATTTCAATGGCGCATGGCGAATTTCTTCAGCAATCCGCTTGCCGCGCTTGGCAGGTGGCGCAGCTGTCCAATACGGCCCTGTGCCGCCACGAATTCGGGGGTCAAGCTAACCGTTAGGCAACCGGCAAAGTCTTTGGTTTCCAGTCCGGTCGGCCCGCCTCAAAGGCTTCGATGTTGTCGCGTTTCTGCAGCGTAAGGGCTATGTCGTCGAGACCTTCAAGCAGACGCCAAGCGGTGTAATCGTCAATGTTGAACGGCACCACCACCGTTCCCGCCGACACATTCCGATCTTGAAGATTCACAGTGATTTCCAGCCCAGGGTTGCTCTCGATGAGCTTCCAAAGAAGTTCGACATCATCTTGAGCAACTTCGGCCGCTAACAGACCGGACTTGCCCGCATTGCCCCGAAAAATGTCACCGAACCGCGACGAGATCACCACCCGGAAGCCGTAGTCCATAAGCGCCCACACCGCATGCTCGCGTGAAGATCCGGTGCCGAAATCCGGTCCGGCAACCAGTACTGAACCTCTGTCGAATGGGCTGAGATTGAGGATGAAAGACGGATCATTGCGCCATGCCGCGAACAGCCCATCGTCGAAACCTGTTCGGGTTACTCGCTTCAAATAGACCGCGGGAATGATCTGGTCGGTGTCGACATTGGACCGCCGCAGCGGCACTCCGATCCCGGTGTGGGTGTGAAAGGCGTCCATTGGATTTCTCCCTAATCAGTTCAGGTCGTCTGGCGATGAGAGTTTTCCGCGCACCGCGGTGGCGGCAGCAACCGCCGGTGACACCAAATGCGTACGGCTGCCCTTGCCCTGGCGGCCCTCGAAGTTGCGGTTCGACGTCGCCGCGCAGCGCTCCCCCGGCGCGAGCTGGTCGGGGTTCATGCCCAGACACATCGAGCAGCCGGCCTGACGCCACTCGGCGCCCGCGTCCGTGAAGATCTGGCCCAGGCCTTCACTTTCGGCCTGCGCGCGAACCCGCATCGACCCTGGCACGACCAGCATCCTCAGGCCGTCGGCCACCTTTCGGCCACGCAGGATCTCGGCAACCGCGCGCAGATCCTCGATGCGGCCGTTGGTGCACGACCCGACGAACACCGTGTCGACCGCAATTTCCCGCATCGGCGTCCCGGGCCGAAGATCCATGTAGGCCAGCGCTTTCTCTGCCGACTGTCGCTCGTGGTCGTCGGTCATCAGCTCGGGGTCGGGGACGCTGGCCGCCAACGGCACGCCCTGGCCCGGGTTGGTTCCCCACGTCACGAACGGGGTCAAGGACGCGGCATCCAGATAGACCTCGGAATCGAATTCGGCGCCGTCGTCGGTGCGCAGTTCGTCCCAATAGGCCTGCGCCGCATCCCACTGATCACCCGTGGGAGCGTGCGGGCGGCCGCGCAGGAATTCATAGGTGACGGCATCCGGTGCCACCATGCCCGCCCTGGCGCCGGCCTCGATGCTCATGTTGCAGATCGTCATCCGCGCTTCCATCGACAGCGATTCGATGGCGCTGCCGCGGTATTCGATGACATGACCCTGGCCACCACCGGTTCCGACCTTGGCGATCACGGCAAGGATGATGTCTTTCGCGGTCACCCCGGCCGGCAATTGGCCATCGACGTTGACGGCCATTGTTTTGAACGGTCGCAGCGAAAGCGTCTGGGTGGCCAGGACGTGCTCCACCTCGGAAGTCCCAATGCCCATTGCGATTGCGCCGAACGCGCCGTGCGTCGAGGTGTGGCTGTCACCGCACACGACCGTCATGCCCGGCTGCGTCAGACCCAGTTGCGGCCCAACGACGTGGACGATGCCCTGTTCGATATCCCCCATCGGGTAAAGCCGAATCCCGAACTCTTCGCAATTGCGGCGAAGCGTCTCGACCTGGATGCGGGACACCGGGTCAGCGATCGGCTTGTCGATGTCAATCGTCGGCACGTTGTGGTCTTCAGTGGCCAGTGTCAGATCGGGACGGCGCACCGGCCGGTCCGCCAGCCGCAGTCCATCGAACGCCTGCGGACTGGTCACTTCGTGCACCAGGTGCAGATCGATGTAAATCAAGTCGGGTTCGGTGCCGTTGCCCGATGTCACCAGGTGGTCGTCCCACACCTTTTCCGCGAGCGTGCGCGGGCGCGCAGTGTCGGGGGCTGAAGTTTCTGTCACGAGCTCATCCCAATTCGTTGATCTCACTATGTAAGACGCTAGTATCTCTCTGTGAGACAGGATAGCGGCATCGGCGTTCTCGACAAAGCCGTGGGGGTTTTGCAGACAATCGCGGAATCACCATGCGGGCTAGCCGAATTGTGTGATCGAACCGGGCTGCCCAGGGCCACTGCGCACCGGCTGGCCGCTGGCCTGGAAGTTCACCGATTACTCGCGCGCGACGGCGAGGGACGGTGGCGACTGGGACCTGCGGTCAGCGAATTGGCGGCTCAGGTCAACGACCCGATACTGGCGGCCAGCGCGACGGTCCTGCCGCGGCTGCGTGAGATCACCGGCGAGAGCGTGCAGTTGTACCGCCGCGAAGGCACTTCCCGGATCTGTATCGCCGCGATGGAACCTCCTGCGGGCCTTCGCGATACCGTCCTGGTCGGCGCGCGGCTGCCCATGACGGCCGGCTCCGGCGCCAAGGTGCTGTTGGCCTACAGCGACGACGCCACCCGGGCGGCGGTCTTGCCCGGCGCGAAATTCAGCGACCGCACGCTGGCCGAAGTGCGGCGACGCGGTTGGGCGCAAAGCGCCGCTGAACGAGAGCCCGGAGTGGCCAGCGTGTCGGCGCCGGTGCGCGATTCCGGCGGTTCGGTCGTCGCCGCCATCTCGGTGTCGGGACCGATCGATCGGATGGGCCGTCGACCGGGCGAACGCTGGGCCGCAGATCTGCTGGCGGCCGCCGACGCCTTGACCCGGCGGTTGTGAGCCGCACCGCATTGCCCACGGTTCGGGCCGCGATTCGTGACCTGAGACACTGTCGCCATGGGAACGAACCAGCGTGCACAGATCACCATGTCCGAAGCGGAAATCACCGACTTCGTCACCAGTAGCCGCACCGGCACGCTGGCCACCATCGGTTCAGACGGACAGCCACACCTGACCGCGATGTGGTACGGCGTGGTCGACGGTGAGATCTGGCTGGAGACCAAAGTCAAGTCGCAGAAGGCCGTCAACCTCAAACGCGATGCGCGGGTGAGCTTCATGATCGAGGACGGCGACACCTACGACTCGCTGCGCGGGGTGTCCTTCGAAGGAACCGCCGAGATCGTCGAAGACCCGGACGCGGTCTTTCGTGTCGGCGTCAGTGTCTGGGAGCGCTACACCGGGCCCTACACCGAAGAGGCGAAGCCCGCGGTCGACATGATGATGAACAAGCGGGTCGCGGTGCGCATCGTCGGCCAGCGCACCCGTTCCTGGGACCATCGCAAGCTCGGAATTCCGCCCATGCCGGTCGGCGGTTCGACCGCGTCCACGGGCAGCTAGCGCGTCAGGCACGCTAGCTGGTCGAGAGAAGGATGAGTAGCCCCGATGGGATTCGAACCCACGCTACCGCCGTGAGAGGGCGGCGTCCTAGGCCGCTAGACGACGGGGCCGGAACCGATCCGAGCAGTCAGCATAGCCGACTGCCTTACACCCACCTAATCGCTAGGGGGTGGAACGAATCTGGAAAAAAACTGCTGGGGTACCAGGACTCGAACCTAGAATGGCGGTACCAGAAACCGCTGTGTTGCCAATTACACCATACCCCATGGGCTGCCTAAAACTGCTGGTCACAGTCCTGCCAGTAGACGCTTAGCGGTCGTACGGGCACTGCTGCCAGCCGTTGTGGGCCGACGAGCAGACTACCAAACAAACAACTCACCTCTCACCAGCGCCCGACTGCACACGGTCGGAACGTAGCGCGCTAGGCCAACGCCTGGCGGCCCTCGGTGCATCCGGCGCCGGGACCGCTGCGGGCCGATCGATTGCTTTACGAATCTTGTTTCTGGACCACGGGATTCGACAGCGTCCCGATGCCCGAAATGGTGATGTTGACGGTATCGCCGTCGACGATGGGACCCACGCCCGCCGGTGTGCCGGTCAGGATGAGATCGCCCGGCAGCAAGGTCATCACCCCTGAGATCCATTCCACGATGGCTCCGACGTCGTGGATCATCAGCGACGTACGACTGTCCTGCTTGACCTCGCCGTTGACCTCGGTGCGCAGCTCGAGATCGGCAGGGTCGACGTCGGTCTCGATCCATGGTCCGACAGGGCAGAACGTGTCGTGGCCTTTGGCCCGCGTCCACTGCCCGTCGGATTTCTGTTGGTCGCGCGCGGACACATCGTTGGCGATCGTGTAGCCGAGAATGCTCTCGGCCGCCCGGTCGGCCGTGACGTCTTTGCAGGGCCGGCTGATGACCGCCGCCAACTCACCCTCGAAGTGCACCGGCGATGCGTTGGCCGGCAATCGGATCGGCACGTTCGGTCCGATGATCGCCGTGTTGGGTTTGAGGAAGATCACCGGATCGGCCGGTGCGGTGCCGCCCATCTCGGCGATGTGGTCTGCGTAGTTCTTTCCGATACAGACCACCTTGCTGGCCAGAATCGGGGCCAGCAATCGCACATCGGCCAGCGGCCAGGAGCGACCCGTGAAGGTGGGGGTGCCGAACGGATGCTCGGCGATCTCGCGGACGGTCATGTCGTCGTGCTCACCCTCGATGGAGACGAACGCGACGCCATCGGGACTGGCAATTCGGGCAAGGCGCATTCGCCTTAGCTTAGTGAGCGGTCGCAAGCGCGGCGAAGCCGGGCGCAGCGGGCCGCCACCAGAAGTTCGCCGTGACGGAGGTGACGCGCGGCGAAGCCGGCGCGCAGGTGGTCCCCGCTTAGACCCCGGCAATCTCGTTGCTGTGCGAGCATTGATCAATGCCGACGGACGCGACCGGCACGGTCGGACTCAGTGCGGGCCGGCGCTGGTCAGTCGTCATAGTCTCGCTCCTGGTGACCTCGAGCGCCTTCGTCTTCATCAACGGCGTCGCATTTCTGATCCCCGCCCTGGAGGAAGATCGGGGCGCACATTTGGCCGAAGCGGGGTTGCTGTCGTCGATGCCGAGTTTCGGCATGGTGGCGACGCTGATCCTGTGGGGCTATTTGCTCGACCGGGTGGGCGAACGGGTCGTGTTGACGGTCGGTTCGGCGCTGACGGCGGGTGCCGCCTTCGCAGCCTGTAACGCGCACTCGACGGTCGCGTTCGCGGCCTGGCTGTTCGTCGGCGGCATGGCGGCCGCCAGCTGCAACTCGGCTGGCGGCCGACTGGTCTCCGGATGGTTCCCGCCGGAGCAACGAGGCTTGGCGATGGGCGTCCGGCAGACCGCGCAGCCGCTGGGAATTGCGTTGGGCGCATTGGTTATTCCGATACTTGCCGAGCGCAGCCGATCAGCGGTGTCGGGCATGATCTTCCCGGCCGTGCTGTGTGCAGCGGCGGCGGTGCTCAGTGTCGTGGCCATCAAGGATCCGCCACGCAAGGAACGGGCTGACGCCACCGAACAAGAACTGGCCAACCCGTACCGCAGGTCGTGGGTGTTACGCCGAATCCACGCAACCTCAGCGCTGTTGATGGTGCCGCAGACGCTGACCGTGACGTTCATGCTGATCTGGCTGATCGCGAATTACCGATGTTCGATCTTCGCGGCCGGCTGTGTTGTCACGGTGTCGCAGGTGCTCGGCGCGGTGGGCCGGATCCTGGTCGGTAGATGGTCGGACCGGGTCGGCTCCCGGCTGCGTCCGGTCCGCGTGATGGCGGTCGTGGGCGTCCTGACCATGGCCGGGTTGGCGTTTGCCGATCATCTGCACTTGTTCATCGCCGTGCCGCTGATGGTCGCCGTGGCCGTTGTGTCGACGCTCGACAACGGTCTGGAGTCCACCGCGATCACCGAGTACGCCGGACCATTCTGGAGCGGGCGGTCGTTGGGCCTGCAGAACACCTATCAACGGCTGATGGCCGCCGGCGCGCCACCGGTGCTCGGCGACCTGATCGCCGGATCGGGTTATCCCTTGGCATTCGCGCTGTGCGGGATCTTCCCGCTACTTGGCGGTGCCGATCGTGCCGGCCAAGACATTGCCGCCGGGCCTCGAGACTAGAGCCCGGACGCAATCCTTTCGCCGACTTCGGCGGTGGATAGTTTTTCAGTCGGGCGACTGGCCAGATGGGACGCCACGGCCCGGTCCACTCGCGCGGCGGCAGCGTCTTCGCCGACGTGGGAAAGCAGCAGCGCCACCGACATAACCGCGGCGGTCGGATCGGCGATCCCCTGCCCGGCGATGTCGGGCGCACTGCCGTGCACCGGTTCGAACATCGACGGGTTGGTCCGGGTGGCGTCGATGTTCCCGCTGGCCGCCAACCCGATACCGCCGCACACGGCGGCGGCCAGGTCGGTGATGATGTCGCCGAACAGGTTGTCGGTGACGATGACGTCGAAACGCCCGGGGTCGGTGACCAAATGGATGGTCGCGGCGTCGACGTGCTGGTAGGCGACCTCGACGTCGGGATACTTCTCACCGACCTCGTCCACGGTCCGCGACCACAGCGACCCGGCGAAGGTCAACACGTTCGTCTTATGCACCAGCGTCAGATGTTTGCGACGCTGCTGGGCACGCGCGAAGGCGTCTTCCACGACGCGGCGGATCCCGAACGCGGTGTTGGTGCTGACCTCGGTGGCGACTTCGTGCGGAGTGCCGACGCGGATCGCGCCGCCGGTACCGGTGTAGGGACCTTCGGTGCCCTCCCGGATCACCACGAAGTCGATGTCCGGGTCGCCAGCAAGGGGACTGCTGACTCCGGGGTACAGCCGGCCCGGCCGCAGGTTGACGTGGTGGTCGAGCTCAAATCGCAGCCGCAGCAACAGGCCTCGCTCCAGCACCCCGCTCGGTACCGACGGGTCACCGATCGCGCCCAACAAGATGGCGTCGTGCTCACGCAGTTCGGCCACCGTCGTCTCGGGCAGCACTTCGCCGGTTGCGTGGAATCGCTTGGCGCCCAAGTCGTAATGCGTCTTCTCCACGCCGGGTAGCACGGCGTCGAGCACTTTGACCGCTTCGGTCACCACCTCCGGCCCGATCCCGTCGCCCGGGATGATGGCGAGTTTCACGACAGGTCAACCACTTCGAGCTTGTTGGCCGAGACCGCGGACCTGATCTCGGACCGGACGTCGGCGGGCACATCGCGATCCAGACGCAGCAGGATCGTCGCGCCCGGTCCTTCGGCGTCCTCGGACAACTGCGCGGCCTGAATGTTGACCCCGGCGGTGCCCAGCAGCGTGCCGATCTTGCCCAACGCCCCGGGCTGATCGCCGTAGTTGATGACGAGGTAGATGCCTTGCGCACGCAGATCGAAGTTGCGGCCGTTGATCTGCACGATCTTCTCGACCTGCTTCGGACCGGACAGCGCACCGGCCACGTTGACGACCGAACCGTCGGCGGCCACCGCCCGCACGTCGACGACGCTGCGGTGGTTGGGGCTTTCGGTGGCGGTGCTGATGTCGGCGGCCACACCGCGCTCCTCGGCGATCGACGGCGCGTTGACGAACGTCACCTGGTCCTCGATGACTGCCGAGAACAGGCCGCGCAGTGCCGAAAGTCGAAGCACCTCAACATCTTCGCCGGCCAACTCGCCGCGGACCTGCACCGACAACGACCCTGGCAGTTCGTCGCTGAGCGCACCGGCGAGCAAGCCGAGCTTGCGCACCAGATCCAGCCACGGCGCTACCTCTTCGCTGACTGTCCCGCCGCCGACGTTGACCGCGTCGGGGACGAACTCCCCCGCCAGCGCGAGCTTGACGCTGGCCGCGACGTCGGTGCCGGCCCGGTCTTGGGCCTCTTCGGTCGACGCGCCGAGGTGCGGCGTCACCACGACCTGGGACAGCTCGAACAACGGGCTGTCGGTGCACGGCTCCTTGGAGTACACGTCGAGGCCGGCGGCGCGAACGTGTCCGCTGGTGATGGCGTCGGCCAGCGCGGCCTCGTCGATCAGTCCGCCGCGGGCGGCGTTGACGATGATGACGCCGGGCTTGGTTTTCGCCAGCGCCTCTTTGTCGATCAGCCCTGCCGTCTCAGGAGTTTTCGGCAGGTGCACGGAGATGAAGTCGGCGCGGCCGAGCAGGTCGTCGAGCGACAGCAACTCGATACCGAGTTGAGCCGCGCGCGCCGCCGACACGTAAGGGTCATAGGCCACGATGTGCGTCTCGAAAGCGGCCAGCCGCTGCGCGACCAGCTGCCCGATGCGGCCCAGCCCGACCACTCCGACGGTCTTGCCGAAGATCTCGGTGCCCGAGAACGACGAGCGCTTCCAGGCGTGCTCGCGCAGCGTGGCATCGGCTGCGGGGATTTGCCGGGCGGCCGACAGCAGCAATGCCAAGGCGTGCTCGGCGGCACTGTGGATGTTCGACGTCGGCGCGTTGACGACGAGCACACCGCGTTCGGTGGCGGCGTTGACGTCCACGTTGTCCAAGCCGACGCCGGCGCGGGCGACGATCTTCAGTTTCGGCGCGGCGTCGAGCACCTCGGCGTCGACGGTGGTCGCCGAGCGGACCAGGAGGGCGTCGGCTTCGGGCACCGCCGCGAGAAGCTTCTCGCGGTCCGGGCCATCCACCCAGCGCACCTCGACCTGGTCGCCCAGGGCTTCGACGGTTGATTCGGCAAGTTTGTCAGCGATAAGAACAACAGGCAGGCTCACGCGGGCCAGCCTAAGCGGTGATCGCAAGCGCGGCGAAGCCGGGCGTGGCGGGTCACCGCCATGAGCCCTGGGCGCGGTTGTGCCGGATCGCAGAGCCTAGGAGTGTCGGTACCCGGGTGAATCCTGTCGGCAAGCGCGACGACAGGAGAAATACCGATGTGCTGGAAATGCGATCACCCTGAGGCCACCACGCAGGAGTGGCTGGAACTCCTCTACGAGAGGGTCAAAGAGAACGGTTGGACGCCGATGTTCGTCGAGGGCCGTACGCCGTTCGCCTACACGATCGGTCTGCATGAGCGCGGCCTGCCTGAGCTGTTGGTGACGGGGATGCCGCACCAGCGGGCGAACCTCGTGCTCCATTCTGTCGCCGAGTATCTCCTCCGCGGAGGACGGCCAGTACCGGGCGAGCGGATGTTGATCGGTGGCGAGGTCATGCTCGATTTCGTCCAGGTGCAGCACCCGGTCGCCCACTTGAAATTCGCGTACTCGATCTACGGCCCTGACCTGCGCGCCCTACAGCTGGTCTGGCCCGACGACCAGGGGCACCGGCCGTGGTGCGCGGAATTCAGCAACGGCGGGGTGCGGCAGCCGGTGTTCGGGGTCCGAGTCGAACCACCGGACACGCGAAATCGACGCTAGCGCGACGACACGCCGAAACTTGTCGCGCTAACGTCGATTTCGACGAAGCCTGGAGCTAGGCGGTCTCGGTGATCGGCCGGTCGACCCAGCTCATCAGGTCGCGCAGCTTCTTGCCGGTGACCTCGATCGGGTGCTCGGCGTTCTCCTTGCGCAGACCTTCGAGTTCCTTGTTGCCGCCCTCGACGTTGGCAACCAGCTTCTTGGTGAAGGTGCCGTCCTGGATGTCGCGCAGGATGGCGCGCATGCGCTCCTTGGTGTCGGCGTCGATGACGCGCGGTCCGGACAGGTAGCCACCGAACTCCGCGGTGTCCGACACCGAGTAGTTCATCCGGGCGATGCCGCCCTCGTACATCAGGTCGACGATCAGCTTGAGCTCGTGCAGCACCTCGAAGTAGGCCATCTCCGGCGGGTAGCCTGCCTCGACCATCACGTCGAAACCGGTCTTCACCAATTCCTCTGTGCCCCCGCACAACACGGCCTGCTCACCGAACAGGTCGGTCTCGGTCTCGTCCTTGAAGGTGGTCTTGATGACGCCGGCGCGGGTGCCGCCGATGGCCTTGGCGTAGGACAGCGCCAGCGCCTCGCCGGTGCCGGTCGGGTCCTGGTCGACGGCGATCAGCGCGGGCACACCTTTGCCGTCGACGAACTGACGGCGGACCAAGTGACCGGGCCCCTTCGGCGCGACCATCGCGATGGTGACGTTGCCGGGCGGCTTGATCAGGTCGAAATGGATGTTGAGCCCATGACCGAAGAACAGCGCATCGCCGTCTTTCAGGTTGGGTTCGATGTCGACTGAGAAGATCTCGGCCTGCGCCGTGTCGGGCGCCAGCAGCATGATCACGTCGGCCCACTTGGCCACCTCGGCCGGGGTGTCGACGGTCAGGCCCTGCTCCTCGACCTTGGCCCGCGACTTCGAGCCTTCCTTCAAGCCGACACGAACCTCGACACCGGAGTCGCGCAGGCTCAGCGAGTGCGCGTGCCCCTGGCTGCCGTAGCCGATCACACCGACCTTGCGGCCCTGAATGATCGACAGGTCGGCGTCGTCGTCGTAGAACATCTCCAAAGCCACGTGAATGTCTCCTTCTTTATTGGCTTTTCGATCAGTGGTCGAAATTGAATGGGTTATTTGGCCGTACCGATAGCGCGTGGTCCTCGGGAAAGCGACACGACTCCGGACTGGACGATTTCGCGGATGCCGAACGGCTCGAGCACCTTCAGCAGCGCTTCCAGCTTGCCGCGGTCACCGGTGGCCTCGATGGTCAGCGATTCCGGCGACACGTCGATCACTTTGCCGCGGAACAGGTTCACGGCTTCGATCACCTGGCTGCGGCTTCCGGCATCGGCGCGGACCTTGATCAGCGCCAGCTCACGAGACACCGAGTTGTTGTCGTCCTGCTCGATGATCTTGATGACGTTGATCAGCTTGTTGAGCTGCTTGGTGATCTGCTCGAGCGGGGTGCTCTCGGCGGAGACGACGATGGTCATCCGCGACATGTCCTTCTGCTCGGTAGCGCCCACTGCGAGCGACTCGATGTTGAACCCGCGCCGCGAGAACAGCGCCGCGACACGGGCCAGCACACCGGGCTTGTCCTCGACCAACACCGAAAGGGTGTGCGTGGTCGTCGGTCCGGTGGTCATCAGGCGTGCCCTTCGATGCCGTCGTCGAACAGCGGGCGGATGCCGCGAGCGGCCTGGATCTCGTCGTTCGAGGTCCCGGCGGCCACCATCGGCCAGACCTGCGCGTCGGCGCCGACGATGAAGTCGATGACCACCGGACGGTCGTTGATCGCCCGGGCCTGGTCGATGACGTCTGCCGACGTCTTCCTCACGCTCGCAACGTAATCCGACACAACCCAGCGCCTCGGCCAGCTTGACGAAGTCGGGGATCCGGCGCGAGTGGGTGGCCAGATCGGTCTGCGAGTACCGCTTCTCGTAGAACAGTGTCTGCCACTGGCGCACCATGCCGAGGTTGCCGTTGTTGATCAACGCCACCTTGATCGGCGCGCCTTCGATCGCGCAGGTGGCCAATTCCTGGTTGGTCATCTGGAAGCAACCGTCGCCGTCGATCGCCCAGACCTCGGCATCGGGTCGGGCCATCTTGGCGCCCATGGCCGCCGGGACGGCGAAGCCCATCGTGCCCAAACCGCCAGAGTTGAGCCAGGTTCGCGGCTTTTCATAGGAGACGAACTGCGCGGCCCACATCTGGTGCTGGCCGACGCCCGCGACGTACACCGCGTCGGGACCGGCGATCTCGCCCAGTTTCTCGATGACGTACTCCGGGCTCAAGCTGCCGTCGCTCTGCGGCCCGTAGCTCAATGGGTAGGTGGCCTTCACGTCGTCGAGGTAGGCCCACCAGTCGGCGATGTCCGATGGTTCCAGTTGCGCCGGCCTCCCTGTCGTGGCGCAGGGCCGCGATCAGCTCGGTGATGACGGCTTTGACGTCACCGACGATCGGCACGTCGGCGTGCCGGTTCTTGCCGATCTCGGCAGGGTCGATGTCGGCGTGAATGACCTTGGCCTCGGGCGCGAACGAGTCGAGCTGCCCGGTGACCCGGTCATCGAAACGGGTGCCCAGTGCGATCAACAGGTCGCTGCGCTGCAGCCCGGCGACCGCCGCGACGGTGCCGTGCATGCCCGGCATGCCCAGGTGCTGGCGGTGGCTGTCCGGGAAGGCGCCGCGCGCCATCAACGTGGTGACCACCGGGATGCCGGTCAGCTCGGCCAGTTCGCGCAGCTGCTCGGTGGCCTCGCCGCGGATGACGCCGCCGCCGACGTAGAGCACCGGCTTGTGCGCGGCGGCGATCAGCTTGGCGGCCTCGTGGATCTGGCGGTTGTGCGGTTTGGTGTTCGGCTTGTAGCCGGGCAGATCCATCCGCGGCGGCCAGCTGAACGTGCACGGCGCTTGCAACACGTCTTTCGGGATGTCGACGAGCACCGCGCCGGGCCGTCCGCTGGCGGCGATGTGGAACGCCTCGGCCAGCACCCGAGGGATCTCGTCGCCGTCGCGAACCAGGAAGTTGTGCTTGGTGATCGGCATGGTGATACCGGAGATGTCGGCCTCCTGGAAGGCATCCGTCCCGATCAGGGCGCGCCCGACCTGGCCGGTCACCGCGACCACCGGGATGGAGTCCATCTGCGCGTCGGCCAGCGGGGTCACCAGGTTGGTGGCGCCGGGACCAGAGGTGGCCATCATCACGCCGACCTTGCCGGTGGCGTGCGCGTAACCGCTGGCCGCGTGGCCGGCACCCTGCTCGTGGCGGACCAGGACGTGCCGCAGCTTCTTGGAGTCGAACAGCGGGTCGTAAACCGGGAGCACGGCACCGCCGGGGATCCCGAAGATGACCTCGACGTCGAGCTCCTCCAGTGATCGGATTACCGACTGCGCACCGGTAAGTTGCTCAGGCGCAACATGTTTCGGCCGAACCGTCGGCGGCTTGGCGGCGGACTTGGCCGCATCTGAGGCGATACGGGCCACATCCGGCGACGCAGGCTTCGAAGCCGGTGCCTGCGGCTCGGAGTGCGATCTGGTGGGTGCGCTCACGGTGTCCTCTGTCCCTCTTGTCACTGCTTGGTTCTGCGTTTGCTCTGGAGAGTTGGCGGGCAACAAAAAACCCCCGTCAGCTCAGCAGCTGCACGAGGGTTGCGCGTCGGTCTGGCTTGATCAGTCAGGCACCAACGCGCAGGCGGATTACTACGAGCTCTCCAAAAGTGTTCATCGCCCCACGACGGTAGCTGCCGTACTGGTCAAACGTCAAATCCCGGTGGCTGCCCGTTTCTCGGGGGCGACCCAGGTCAGGCGTCGATGTCATGATGCTTGCATGGCCACCGACCCGCCGCAGGAAGCGGCACCCGCACCGCCGGTGGTGATCACCATTTCCCCGATGGCCCACTTCGCGGTCGGCTTCTTCGCACTCGGTCTGCTCATACCGGTCCTGACCTGGCCGGTCACCGCGCCGCTGCTGATCATCCCGGTGCTGTTGTCGGCGTTGATCGTTCGACTTCGGACCCAGGCCGACGACACCGGGGTCACCGTGCGCACGCTGCTCGGCAGCCGCTCGGTGCGCTGGGAGGACATCGAAGGCCTGCGATTCAACAGAGGCTCGTGGGCCCGCGCTCAACTGAAGGATGGACGCCAGCTGCGATTACCCGCGGTCACTTTCGCGACGCTGCCGCAGCTGACCCGGGCCAGCGCCGGCCGAGTCCCCAACCCGTACGCGGACTAGCTGCACCGGGTTCGCGCCGTTGAGCAAGATCCACAGCCCGACACCGGCGCCGATACCCACCACCAGCGCGGCAAACGACCCGATGAACGGCCGGCGAGCCCAGCCGCGACCGGCGTCGAAGCCGTAGCGCCCGGGTCCGGCCAGGATCACGGCGACAGAGAGCACGATCAGCGTGATCTCGTATTCGTGCCCGCTGGGCAGGAAGTACGGGAACGAGCGCGGGTTGTGCTGGGCCGACATGCCGGCGAGCAGGCTGTTGGTCAGATAGGCCAGCGCGCCAGCCGCGGCCAGCGGGGTGAACAGTCCGAGTACCAGCAGGACGCCCGCGGCGATCTCGCCACCGGCAGCGCAGTAGGTGAGGATGTCCGCGTGCTGGTAGCCGATGTCGGACAGCTGGTTCTTGAATCCGGTCAGGCCCTCGCCACCCCACCAGCCGAACAACTTCTGCAGTCCGTGCGCGGCGAAGACGGCACCGAGGCCGACGCGAAGAATCAGCAGGCCGAGGTCCTGGGTGCCGCGACGGCTGGCGGCGCGAATCGCCACGTCGTCGTAATGCTCGTGCTCGTCGATGCCGTCGGGCGCGAAAATCGAGTGTTGACCGGTGGGCTGAGGCTGGTACGGCAACGGCTCCTGCCTGCCGCCGATCAGCCCGATTCCGCTGCTGGACGAGCGGACGCTGCCGGAGTCGGCCGAGTCGTAGTGCGGAATCAGCGTGGTCTCGAAATCGCCTGCATAGGTATCTGACGGCAGGTCGTCCTCAGGGTCGACCAGGCTCGCGGACGCCGGCCGCGCCGGAGTCGGCACCGCGGAGGAGTCCTGTCGTTGCCAATGTGCGTCATTCGGTTGACTGCTCACCCGTGCCAGGGTAAGGGCAAATTCTGCCGAATCGGGGATTTGAGCGGCACTTTCACGGTTGCGATTTGCGCGCCGCGATGCACGCCGTCGGTGTTTGCGGGCAAATGCGGGTGCCGCGCGGTACCCGTCACGGGCGCACGCGCGGACATATCCGTAATCTGGCAGCTATGCGGTTGTGGTGGTCGGGGCGGCGCAGCATGCCTGTGCTCTGCTCGGCGATGCTCGTTCTGGCTGGTTGTGCCCAGTTCAACGATGTGCAATCGCAGCCGTTCACCACTGAGCCCGAGCGGCACGGCGCGCCGAGCTCGACGCCGCCCCCTCCACCACCGCTGCCCGACAAGCCGTTCCCGAAGGAATGTCCCGCGCCCGGGGTGATGCAGGGCTGCCTGGAGAGCACCAGTGGCTTATTGATGCAGCCCGACAGCAAGTCGGCACTGGTCGCCGAGCGGACGACCGGCGCGGTCAAAGAGGTGTCGGTCAGCGCCGAGCCGAAGGTCAAGACCGTCATCCCCGTCGACCCGGCCGGTGACGGCGGGTTGATGGACATCGTGCTCTCGCCGACGTACTCGCAGGACCGGTTGATGTACGCCTACATCAGTACGCCCACCGACAACCGCGTCATCCGAGTCGCCGACGGCGACACCCCCAAAGACATTCTGACCGGAATTCCCAAGGGCGGCATTGGAAATACCGGTGCCCTGCTGTTCACCAGCCCGACCACGCTGGTCGTGATGACCGGCGATGCGGGCAACCCGGCGATGGCCAATGACCCGGCGTCGCTGGCAGGCAAGGTGATTCGCATCGAGCAGCCCACCACGATCAATCAGGCGCCGCCGACGACGGCGCTGAGCGGCATCGGCGCGGGCGGTGGCATGTGCACCGATCCGGTCGATGGCTCGCTGTTCGTTGTCGACCGGACGCCCACCTCCGACCGGTTGCAGCGAATCACCAAGGACTCCAAGGTTTCCACGGTCTGGACGTGGCCGGACAAGCCCGGGGTCGGCGGCTGCTCGGCGTTGGACGGCACCGTGCTGGTCAACCTGGTCAACACCAAGCAGACGGTGGCGGTCCACCTCGCGCAGGGCACCGGCGCCGTCACCGGCCCACCAGACGTCGTCCGCCAGGACACCCACGGACACGCGTGGGCGCTACGGATGTCGCCGGACGGCAACATCTGGGGCGCGACGATCAACAAGACCAGCGGCGACGCCGAGAAGTTGGACGATGTGGTGTTCCCGCTGTTCCCGCAGGGCGGCGGCTTCCCCCGGGCCAACGACGACAAGACCTAGCTCGCGGCCTTTTTACGTTGCGGCAGAGCCGCTTTCGCTGCCGCTGAACAAGAACTGTTCGACCAGCGCGCTCACCAGAGCCGGGTTCTCCAGGCCGGCAAGGTGCGCCACCCCGTCGAGAACCCGAATGGATGCGTTCGGGATGGCCTTGGCCATGTCGATCGCATCGCGGGGCGGGAACGTCGCATCCTCGGCGCCGCCGACAACCAGCACCGGCGTTTGTATGCGGCCCAGGAGTGCCCGCTGGTCGGGTCGGCGCGGAACCACACTCTTGACCGCCCACGACGCCGACGCGATGTTGACGGACTTCACCGTGTTGCTCACCTGCGCCACCACGTCGGGACGCTCCCGCATGGTGGTCGGTCCCAAAAAGGCTTTCAGCACAGAACGATTCAGCAGCGACCCGATCCCGCCGGTCCATTTCGCCACCCGAAGCAGGGCCGCGAACTCGAGTTTCTGGCGGAGACTGGCGCGACCGGCGGTGCAGTTCATCAGCACCGCTCCCCCGATCCGTTCGGGATACGTCGCGGCGAAGGTCGCGCCGATCATGCCGCCCCAGGAGTTGCCGACGAAGTGGGCCTTGTCGAGGCCGAGACCGTCGAGGATGTCGGCCACACAGCGAGCGCAGTCGTCGAAGCTGAAGAAGTCCGTCAGCGACTGGCTACCGCCCTGCCCGGGCGGATCGACGAGGATCACCTGTCGGCGGGCGATGAGGTTATCGGCCACGCCGTGCCACATGTCGCCGGTCATCAGCAGGCTCGGCCAGAAGACGATCGGCGAGCCAGATCCCCCGACTTGCACCCGAATTCGGCCGAGCACGGTGTCCACTGTCTGTTCGCGAAGCTGATCGCCGATGCTCGTCATCGCTGACCACCATACCCAGACCCAACTTCCGCGTTAATGCAATCCTCAGCGGGATCTGCAGTTAATATCTAGCTGCCCGTGGGGTGTCGACCAGGAGATACATGGACATCACCGCTCGCCCGTGGACCACCGCAGGATTCGCCTTCACCTTGGTCGCTGCCAGCGCGATCGCCGCGCCGGCGCCGGGCCGGCCTCCCCGCTTTACAGACCCGCGCCGTGCAGCTCGTCTCCGGCGACGTCTCGTGGGACCAGGTGCTGCAGACCGCGCTCGCCAATGGCACCGACATCTACGACCATCTCTCGCCGGCCACGTTCGCCGATATTCAACAGTTCGCCGCCAACGTGCCCGCGTATCTCGACGGCACCCGCAATTTCGACGCCGACCTGATGACCGCCTACAACGCGGCCATCAACCCGTTCGTGCCCACGGACCCCGAGCCGTACATCTACACCTCGGTCGACCCCACCCCCAGCAGCATCAGCATCGACACTTTCATCGGGACATCTCTTCGATATCCCGTTGCCGGGCAAGGACGGCCTGATCGAGATCCTGACCAACGGGCTCAGCTCGATATCGGGATCCGACGATGACCATCCCGTTCTGCCGCTGCTGGTCGGTGACGATCTGGCACCAATCGAGCCGTACTCAATTTCGCGGGTCCCGCTCAGCGGAATCCTGTGGGGCAGCTTCGGAACCACGCTGGTCCGCTCTCAGCTCAACGACGACATCACCGCTATCACGCGCACTCAGCGGCGCGACTCCCGACTACACGACCGCCTTCAACGACTTGCCGACCTACCCGCCAACGTCACCAACGCCTTCCTCAACGGCTACGGCGACATCAATCTGGACACGCTGCTCGCGGACTTCGGCGCCACCTCGCCGACCACCGACGCCTCGCTCTTCAGTCGACCTGGGCGGGCTGCTCAGCCCGGCCGGTTCGCTGATCAACGGCATCGGCTTCACTGATTCGCTGGGCGACTGCAGCATTGCATGCGCGACCCTCGACGTTCCCGCCACCGCGGTCGGGCCGATCGCATCGTTGTTCCTGCAGGATCAGGCCATCGCCGAGTCAATCGGCTGGGACGGCGTGGGTCAGCCGCTCGCCCATCTGTTCACCGAGTTGACGACGTTGTTCAACTAGCTGCAGGCGGCCAGCACCAGTTCGCGCACCTGGGCCGCATCGGCCTGCCCCTTGGTCGCCTTCATCACGGCACCGACGATCGCGCCGGCGGCCTGCACTTTGCCGCCGCGAATCTTCTCGGCCACATCGGGATTGGCGGCCAGCGCTTCGTCGACCGCGGCCTGGATCAGCGAGTCGTCGCGCACCACGGCCAATCCGCGCGCTGTCATGACCTGGTCGGGCTCACCCTCGCCGGCCAACACCCCTTCGACGACCTGGCGGGCCATCTTGGTGGTGAGCTTGCCATCATCGACCAGTTCCGCGACCGCGGCGACTTGCGCTGGGGTGATGGGTAATTCGTCGAGTTCGATGCCGGCCTCGTTGGCCTTTTGCACCAGGAAGTTGCCCCACCAGGCCTTCGCCTGATCACTGGACGCGCCCTGATCGACGGTCGCGATGACCAAGTCGAGGGCACCGGCGTTGACCAGGTCACGCATCACCTCGTCGGAGATACCCCAGTCTTGCTGAATCCGCTTGCGGCGCAACCACGGTAGCTCGGGAATGGTCTGACGTAGCCGCTCGACGAGGTCACTGTCGGGCGCGACCGGCTCGAGGTCGGGCTCGGGAAAGTAGCGGTAGTCCTCTGCGGTTTCCTTGGTGCGACCCGAGCTGGTGTAGCCGTCCTCGTGAAAGTGCCTGGTCTCCTGGATGACTCGGCCACCCGACTCCAGAACAGCGCCTTGGCGCCGCATCTCGTAGCGGACGGCGACCTCGACACTCTTGAGCGAGTTGACGTTCTTGGTCTCGCTGCGAGTGCCGAACTCGGTGACACCGATCGGTTTCAACGACACGTTGGAGTCGCAGCGCAGCGAACCCTGGTCCATCCGGACGTCGGAAACTCCCAATCGCGCGCAACAGGTCTCGCAGCGCGGTGACGTAGGCACGGGCGATCTCCGGTGCGCGCTCGCCGGTGCCTTCGATGGGCCTGGTGACGATCTCGATCAGCGGCACGCCGGCCCGGTTGAAGTCGGCCAGTGATGTCGTTGCTCCGGTGATCCGGCCGGTGTCGCTGCCCAGGTGGGTCAGCTTGCCGGTGTCTTCTTCCATGTGGGCCCGCTCGATGTCGATTCGCCATGTGCTGCCGTCGTCGAGCGGAACATCGAGGTAGCCATTGATCGCGATCGGCTCGTCGTACTGCGAAATCTGGTAGTTCTTCGGCTGGTCCGGGTAGAAGTAGTTCTTCCGGGCAAACCGACCCCACGGCGCGATATCGCAGTTGAGCGCCAGCCCGATCCGGATCGCCGATTCGACGGCGGCCTCGTTGAGCACGGGCAACGACCCCGGCAGGCCGAGGCACACCGGGCATACCTGGGTGTTGGGCTCGGCACCGAACTCGTTGGCGCAGCCACAGAACATCTTGGTGGCGGTCGACAGTTCGACGTGCACCTCCAAGCCGAGTACCGGCTCGTAGCGCGCGAGTACGTCGTCGTAGTCGAGCAATTCGCCCCCGGGAGCACTGGAACGCTCGCCACAGAAGTCATGACGACGATCCTAATTGGCCGCCCTCGGGCCCGCTCCATCGCCGTTCTGACCCGCTCCGCCGCTCAGCAACGCGTGGTCGAACGCGGATCGGGAGGTGATGCCGGCGTCGCGGGCGTCGCGGAAGCGTTCGACGACGACTTCCGCCAGCCGTCGCAGCTTGACGTTGCTCGACTGAGATCGCCACTTCAGCAGGTCGAACGCGGCGTCCTCGTCCAGGCCGTACACCAGCATCAGCATTCCTTTGGCCTGCTCGATCACCGCGCGGTGTTCGGTGATCTCCGCGACCCGGGCAGTGATCATCTCCTCGCGGGCTCGGTCAGACAAGGGTGTGATGTCCACGTAGTAGCCGTGCGTCCCGATGACCGCGCCCTCGTCGTCGGTGAGCTGATCACCGACCACTACCACCTGGTGAACGGTGCCGTGGGTGTCGACGATGCGGTGCCGGGTGCTGAATGGGCGGCGCGAGATCAGCATGTCGTCGATGGTCTTCTTGACTTCGCGCCGGTCGTCGGGGTGTTTGTGCTCCAGCATGAGTTCGGTCGTCGGCGTCACGGTGCCCGGCTCGTAGCCGTGCATGCGCTGCACCTGTTCCGACCACTCCCAGCGTTGGTCGTCGAAGTAGAAGCGGAACCATCCGACGCGCTGGGGCGCACCGGCCAGCGCCTGCTCGATCTCAGCTGCGTGGTCCTCCAACTCGGACGACATTACGGTCGACCCTCAGCATTTTGGTCGATGGGTTCGATCATTGTCGGCCGACGGTGCGGTCCCGATCGTTGCCGCACAAACTGCAGTTCAGGGGCGTGATCACAGCTCGATACGTTACCGCTAGCCGTTCCGTAGCGGATCTTTTCGGCGCAGGCGAGTGATGACTGCCAGCGGGCATTGATCATCCGAAGAAGGCAGCCGCGTCGTCGTAGCGGCTCTGCGGAACGAGCTTGAGTTGTCGCACCGCATCGGCCAGCGGCACCCGGCCGATGTCCTGGCCGCGCAGCGACACCATCTGTCCGTATTCGCCGGCGTGTGCGGCGTCGGCCGCGTTGACGCCGAATCGGGTCGCCAGTACGCGGTCGTAGGCGGTCGGTGTACCGCCACGCTGAACATGGCCGAGGACGGTCACCCGGACGTCCTTGTTGATTCGCTTCTCCACTTCGATGGCCAGTTGCGCGGCAACGCCGGTGAACCGCTCGTGACCGAACTCGTCGGTGCCGCCCTTGGCCAGCTTCATCGAGCCTTCGGCCGGCTTTGCCCCCTCGGCGACCACGCAGATGAAATGCGAGTCGCCGCGCTGGAAGCGTCGCTTGACCAGACGGCACACCTCGTCGATGTCGAACGGCTGCTCGGGAATCAGAGTCATGTGCGCGCCGGAGGCCAACCCGGAGTTGAGCGCAATCCAGCCGGCGTGCCGGCCCATCACCTCGACCAACATCACCCGCTGATGCGACTCGGCCGTGCTGTGCAATCGGTCGATGGCATCCGTGGCCACCATCAACGCCGTGTCGTGGCCGAAAGTCACGTCAGTGCAATCGATGTCGTTGTCGATGGTCTTCGGCACCCCGACGACGGGCACGTTCTCTTCGGACAGCCAGTGCGCGGCGGTCAGCGTGCCCTCCCCGCCGATCGGGATGAGTACGTCGATGCCGTTGTCGTCCAGCGTCTGCTTGACCTGGTCCAGGCCGGCCCGCAGCAGGTCCGGGTTGACACGGGCGGTGCCCAGCACCGTCCCGCCCTTGGCCAGCAGGCGGTCGTTGCGGTCGTCGTTGGCGAGCTGAATTCGCCGGTTCTCCAGCAGCCCCCGCCAGCCGTCCTGAAATCCGACCACCGACGACCCGTAACGGGAATCGCAGGTGCGTACCACCGCCCGAATGACGGCATTGAGTCCGGGACAATCGCCACCGCCGGTGAGAATTCCGATCCGCATGCCATCATCTTGCCCCGTAGGAGCTGTTCTAGTGACGCGAGCGGACCACGGCGTCCGCGCAATCCGGCGGCCCTTTCTGCGGGGTGCTTACCGCACCGGGGGTCTGGCGCTGCACGGTGGAAGTCGCCCTTAACACGTCGTTAAGGTTAAACACAGGATAATGTAAGCCCGAGCTCAGGTTGGGTTCAGAACTTAGGGGTCTCATGGGTGCCATTCACGCACGGTTAGCCGGGTTCACTGCGGCCGCGGGAGCTTGCGGTGCCGTCGCCATGCTGTGCGCCGCCACGGCGGCCACCGCACGCGCCGACGAGTTATCCGACCTCATCACCGCCGTCGACGACGACTTCGCGAACGGTCAAGCGGCCTTCGCAACGGCGACGACGGATTTCGGCAGCGGTCAGTTCGTACCCGGCCTCGCGGCGTTTTTTGACGGCGTCAATGACGACTCGGTCAACACGACTTCCAGCGTCGTGTGGGGCTTAATCGCAGTACAGAGTGGCGACATCATTGATTACGCCTGGCCCACCGACGACTTGACAATCCCGGCAGATTACGCAGATGGGTTGAGCACGGCGCAAGCAAGTTTCACCGACGGTATGAATTTGCTGAATGAAGCCGTCGTTTACCTCAACTACGGCACTACCGACATGTACAACGCGCTTGCTGACTACACGACTGGCACGGAATTCGGCCTGTATGGCCTGGAGTACGTTTCCGTCATTCCATTGGAGGAAGTGCTACTCGGCGCTGCCGCGTCGTTCTAAGTCGTGGGAGGCGACGGCAGCGCTCCCCGGGCGGCCTCGTAGGCGGCGCCCACCCGATAGATCCGGTCATCGGCCAAGGCCGGCGCCATGATCTGCAGTCCGACCGGCAGGCTGTCGTCGTCTGACAGCCCTGACGGAACCGACATTCCGCAGTGGCCGGCCAGGTTCAGCGGCAGTGTGCACAGGTCGAACAGGTACATCGCCAACGGGTCGTCGACCTTCTCCCCCAACGGGAACGCGGTCGTCGGCGTCGTCGGTGACACCAGCACGTCGACTGACTGGTAGGCGGTGTCAAGGTCACGCGCGATAAGCGTGCGCACTTTCTGCGCCTGGTTGTAGTAGGCGTCATAGTAGCCGGCGGACAGGGCGTAGGTGCCAATCATGATGCGCCGCTTGACTTCCGGACCGAATCCGGCCGCCCGCGTCAACGCCATCACTTCTTCGGCGCTGTGGGTGCCGTCGTCACCGACGCGTAGTCCGTAGCGCATCGCGTCGAAGCGGGCCAGGTTGCTCGACACCTCCGACGGCAGGATCAGATAGTAGGCGGGCAGCGCGTGATCGAAGTGAGGACAGTCGACTTCGGACACATCGGCACCGAGCGCGGTCAGCTGCTCGACGGCTTTGTTGAACGAGGCCAGGACACCGGGCTGGTAACCCTCGCCGCGTAGCTGCCGGACCACCCCGACGCGTACACCGCTGAGATCGCCTGCGGCGCCGAGCTTTGCGGCGCCGACCACGTCGGGCACGTCGGCCTTGAGCGAGGTCGAGTCGCGTGGGTCGTGTCCGGCGATCACCTGATGCAGCAACGCGGTATCCAGCACCGTGCGTGCGCAGGGTCCGCCCTGGTCGAGCGACGACGCGCAGGCCACCAGGCCGTAGCGCGAAACCGTGCCGTAGGTGGGTTTGACTCCGACGGTCGCGGTCAGTGCGGCCGGTTGGCGGATCGATCCACCGGTGTCGGTGCCGATGGCCAGTGGCGCCTGGAACGCCGCCAGCGCGGCGGCACTGCCGCCGCCGGATCCGCCGGGCACCCGGTCGGTGTCCCACGGATTGCGGGTCGGCCCGTAGGCCGAGTTCTCCGTCGACGAGCCCATGGCGAACTCATCCATGTTGGTCTTGCCCAGGATCGGGATACCGGCCGCGCGCAGCCGCGCAGTGACGGTGGCGTCGTAGGGCGAGCGCCAGCCTTCGAGGATCTTCGACCCACAGGTGGTCGGCATGTCGACGCTGGTGAAGACGTCTTTGAGGGCCAGCGGGACCCCCGCGAGGGCCGACGCCGGCTGCTCACCGGCGGCCAGTGACTTGTCCGTGGCGGCCGCGGCCGACAGCGCCGCATCCGCGGCGACGTGCAGGAACGCGCTGTATTTCTGATCGGTCGCCGCGATCTGGTCGAGGAACGCCTGCGTGACCTCGGTCGACGACAGCTCCTTGGCGGCGATTTTCGCGGCCAGCGTGGCGGCGTCCTGCCGGATGATGTCGGTCATTCCGCTTCTCCGAGAATCTGCGGAACCGCGAAGCGTCCGTCGACGGCTTCGGGCGCCGCGGCGAGCGCCTCTTTCTGGGTCAGACTTGGGGCGATCTGGTCCGGGCGGGTGACGTTGACGGCTTTGAGCGGGTTGTCCGTCGGTTCGACGCCGGTGACGTCCACGGCCTGGATCTGACCGACGTGGGTCAGGATGGCGTCGAGTTGACCGGCGTAGCTGTCCAGCTCGTCGTCGGTCAACGCCAGCCGAGCCAGCTTGGCCAGATGGGCTACCTCGTCGCGGGAGATCTGGGACACGGCTGAAAAGCCTAGCCGGATGACGATGCGGCCCGCGCAGCGGCGAGGGGACGAACACGGCTTCTGGCCCTTGCTCCCGCCGATATGCCAAGGGCGTGCGGCTGTGGAACAGTGGCCGCGTGTCGTCGTATCTGCTGCGAGTTCAGCTCGCCGATCGACCGGGAAGCCTCGGCTCGCTGGCCGTGGCCCTGGGTTCGGTAGGCGCTGACATCCTTTCGCTGGATGTCGTGGAGCGCGGACCCGACTACGCCATCGACGATCTCGTGGTCGAACTACCACCCGGGGGCATGCCGGACACACTGATCACCGCGGCCGAAGCGCTGCACGGCGTACGGGTGGACAGCCTGCGGCCACACACCGGCCTGCTGGATGCGCATCGCGAGTTGGCGCTCATCGACCACGTCGCCGCCGCGGGCAACACCAGCGCCAAGATGCAGGTGCTGGTCGACGAGGCGCCGCAGGTGCTGCGGGTCAACTGGTGCACGGTGCTGAGCAAGTCCGACGACGAGTTCGAGCGCGTTGCCGGAAGTCCCGGCGCGCCGGAGACGCGACTGACCGCCGCGCCGTGGATGCCCATCGAGCACGCCATCGCGCTGGACGCCACCGAGGATTGGGTGCCGCAGGTCTGGCGAGACCTCGACACCACGCTGATCGCGGCTCCGCTCGGCACTCCGAACATCTCGGTGGTGCTCGGCAGGCCCGGAGGGCCGGCCTTCCGGCCGTCGGAGGTGGCCCGGCTCGGGTACCTGGCCGGCATCGTCGCGACCCTGCTGCATTGAGCATTCCGGCAAACGGGGTATTCATGCAGGTGTGAGCCCGCTATCCGACGCCCAGATCGCAGCACTGTCCCCCGCTGACCGGCGCAAATTGATCCAACGCCTCGAGCGTCCGCTCTCCGAGCTCCTGCCCGTCGCCCAAGCGCACCGGATCCGGTGGGGTTGGCTGGGGATCATGACCGGCGGCACGTTGGTGCTGATTCCCTGGATCGTGTATTTGGCTTTCGCGCTGCCCGATGACTACCTGGTGCACGACTGGACGGCGACCTGGGTCGGATTCGACCTGCTACTGCTTGGCCTGATGGCGGCGACCGTCGTGTTCGGGATGCTGCGACGACAGGTGATGCTGCTGACTGCGTTCGCGACCGGCGTGCTGTTGATCTGCGATGCATGGTTCGACCTGATGACGGCCGGCGCCAACGACTTTCGGATCGCGATCCTGACCGCCGCACTGGGCGATATTCCGCTGGCCGCCATCCTGATCACCGGCGCGCTCCGACTGATCAGGTTCACCGTGATTCGGATGTGGCTGCTGGAGCCCAAGACCCCGCTGTGGCAATTGCCGCTACTCCCCTGATTCAGAAGGCCCGTCTGCCAACAGCTTTCGGAACCCATCCTCGTCGAGGACAGGCACTCCGAGTTCTACTGCCTTGTCGTACTTCGAGCCAGGAGAATCGCCGGCGACCACGTAGTCGGTCTTCTTCGACACCGAACCGGCGGCTTTGCCACCGCGCGTCAGGATCGCCTCCTTGGCGTCGTCGCGCGAGAAACCGGGCAGCGAACCCGTGACCACGATCGTCACACCCTCCAGCGTGCGCGGCACGCTGGAGTCGCGCTCGTCGGCCATCCGCACCTCGGCCGATCGCCACTTGTCGACGATCTGGCAATGCCAGTCAACGGTGAACCACTCGGTTACCGCGTCGGCGATGGTCGGGCCGACGCCCTCGACCGCGGCGAGTTGTTCTGTCGACGCCGACGTGATCGCATCCAGGCTGCCGAACTCGGTGGCCAATGCCCGCGCCGCTGTCGGGCCGACATGCCGGATCGACAACGCCACCAAGACCCGCCACAGCGGCTGCTTCTTGGCGGTGTCCAAGTTGGCCAGCAGGCGTTTGCCGTTGGCGGACAGACGTGCCGGCTTTGGTGGTGAACAACTCGGTGCGCAACAAGTCGTCTTCGGTGAGGCTGAACAGATCACCCTCGTCGTCGATCACCTGCGCTTTCAGCAGCGCGGTCGCCGCCTCGTAGCCGAGCCCCTCGATGTCGAACGCCCCGCGCCCGGCGACGTGGAACACCCGCTCCCGCAGCTGCGCGGGGCAGGAACGGGAATTGGGACAACGAATGTCGGCGTCGCCCTCCTTCGCCGGCGCCAATGTCGTGCCGCATTCGGGACATGTTGTGGGCATGACGAATTCGCGCTCTGAGCCATCACGCAGATCGACGACCGGACCGAGCACTTCGGGGATCACGTCCCCGGCCTTGCGGATGACGACCGTGTCGCCGATCAGCACGCCTTTGCGTTTGACCTCGGCGGCATTGTGCAGGGTAGCCAGGCCCGACCGTCGATCCGGAGACGGTGACCGGCGTCATGAACGCAAACGGCGTCACCCGTCCGGTTCGGCCGACGTTGACCCGGATGTCGAGCAATTCGGTCTGAACTTCCTGCGGCGGATATTTGTAGGCGATCGCCCATCGCGGCGCGCGCGAGGTAGAGCCGAGCCTGCGCTGCAGTGTCACGTCATCGACTTTGACCACCACGCCGTCGATTTCGTGATCCACATCGTGTCGGTGCTCGCCCCAGTAGGCGATCCGCTCGAGGGCGCCGGCTGCGTTCTCCACCCGGGCGGTGTGGTCGGAGACCGGCAGTCCCCACGCGGCCAGGGCCAGGTAGGCGTCGTGCAGGGTGTCCGGCCGGTACCCTTCTACGTGCCCCAGCCCGTGGCAGATCATCCGGAGTTTGCGACGGGCCGTGACGGCCGGATCCTTCTGCCGCAGCGAGCCCGCCGCGCTGTTGCGGGGGTTGGCGAACGGCGTCTTGCCGTCCTCGACGAGGGCGGCATTGAGCGCCTCGAAATCGGCGAGCCGGAAGAACACCTCGCCGCGCACCTCGAGCACGTCGGGCACGGGATGGTCGTCTGTGGGCGTCAGCCGCTCGGGGACGTCGTCGATGCTGCGTGCGTTGAGCGTGACGTCTTCACCGGTGCGCCCGTCGCCACGGGTCGCGGCACGGACCAGGCGTCCGTTGCGGTAGACCAGAGCCAAAGCGACGCCGTCGATTTTGAGCTCACACAGATACGGCACGTCTGCGCCCACTTCGCCTCGAACACGACCGGACCACAGGTCGAATTCCTCGGAGCTGAACACGTTGTCCAGCGACAGCATCCGCTCCAGATGGTCGGCAGAGGTGAAATCCGTGGCGAAGCCGGCGCCGCCGACGAGTTGGGTCGGTGAGTCCGGTGTGCGCAACTCGGGATGCTCATCTTCGAGCGCGGTCAGGCGGCGAAGCAGGCTGTCGAAGTCCGCGTCGGAGATGACCGGCGCGTCACGGACGTAGTAGCGAAACTGGTGTCCACGCACCTCGTCGGCCAGTTCGCCCCACGAACGACGCACCTCGGGCCCAACGGGATCAGCCTCTGGTGAACTCACCTTGGCAGGCTATCGGAGGTCGCCGACAGCTCAGGAACGACTAGGCGCGGTAGAGCTCCGGGAAATCCGCCTTCAGCGCACCCAGCTTGGGCAGGTCGTTGGCGACGATGTACGGGCTGTTCGGGTGCAGGCTGAGGTAGTTCTGGTGGTAATCCTCGGCGGGGTAGAAATTCGCCCCCGGCGTCACGGTGGTGACGATCGGCGCCGGGAACGCGCCCGCTTGGTTCAGCTGCGCGATGTAAGCGTCGGCGATCTTCTGCTGGCTGTCGTTTTGAGCGAAGACCACCGAACGGTAGGAAGAGCCGACGTCGGGACCCTGGTAGTTGAGTTCGGTCGGATCCTGCACGACGCCGAAAAATACCCGCAGCAGCTGACCGTAGGTGATCTGACTCGGGTCGTAGGTGATGCGAACCGACTCGGCGTGCCCAGTGGTTTCCGAGCTCACGGTGTCGTAATTAGCTGTCGCCGCATCGCCGCCCGCGTACCCGGATTGCGCGGCCGTTACCCCTTTGACGTGCTGAAAAACGCCTTGCACACCCCAGAAGCAGCCACCGGCCAAGACCGCGGTCTCGGACTTTGCGCCGCCGCTCGCCGGTTCGTCGACCGTCGGCGCCGGAAGGGCACTCGGCGGCGTACCACTGGCGGTCGGCATTACGGGGCTTCGGACGAGAAACGCGGCGGCGGCCACCCCGATCACCGCGAGCCAACTCGCCAGCACGACCCGCTGACGCTTAGTTTGTGTTTTCCGATTCATGTTTGAGCCTCTCCCCCTTAGAACGCCAGCGTATCGCGATCTTGCAAACGGTGTCGTGGACGCTAATCCGACCCCGTCGGCCTCAGCAGCGAAAAAAATTCATGGGAGGGATCGTCCGAACCCGGACGGCCGCGGGGTGTGTCCCGGGTGATCGGATGGCTGATGTCCACCGCGGACGGATCATTGACATGCGCCCAGTCGGTGACGATGCACCGCGTCAGGAACTTCCATGTGCCGTCGCGCTTTTCATACTTATCCAGATAGCGCCCGCCCACTACGACCTCGGTTTCGCCATCGCGCGCAGCGAACGAGTGTGACGCGATGCTGTAAATCTCACCTTCCGCGACGTCGCCACTGATGGCGAAGTTCGTCGTGGTGATGTGGTGTTGCATCGACCGGATGTAGGGCCGGGTTTCGGCGAGGGTGCGCAGAAAGGAGTCGACGGAACCCGATGAGAAAGACCCGTGGCTGTCTTCAGCGTCCTGGTGATAGAGACTGCGAAGGGTCTCCAGGTCGCCGCGATCTACCGCGCGGCAGTATCCGTGCACCAGCTTTCGCAGGGCATATTCATCGAGCATTTCTTGTACGTCGGGTCCGGCTGTGGCCATCGTCCAACGCTAACCGCCGCAGGTCCCCTGGTTGCTTTTTAGACGGCTTCGGGATCGTCCGCGAAGGCCTCGGCAGCACGGCGGATCAGGTCGATAGCGGTGCGGGCCCAGTCCGGACTCGCCGCGGCCAGACCACATGCCGGGGTGATGCCGATGCGGTCGCGCAACACCGACCGGCCGAAGCCGAGTCGGTCGGTGACGGCCGCCGCGCTGGCGGCGACCTCCTCCAGCGCTGGGCGGTGGGCCGGCGCGCTGGACGCCACCACTCCCAACATGACGACCCGCCCCGATTCGATGAATTCCCCGACGGCATCCAGATCAGCCGCCTGTAAGGTTCCGACGTCGACAGCGACGGCGCTAATCGCGCTGTGTTGCAGAACTTTCCATGGAATCGATGAGCCGCAGCTGTGCACAGACACCTCCGCACCGGCGGCGGCCGCACAGATGTCGAGCATCGTGGTGGCCAGGGTCTCTTCGATGGCGGCCACCGAGCTCAGCGAGGTCACACCGCCCAGCCGGCCGGCAACCGCGGCGGGCAGCGACGGCTCGTCGAACTGCACCACCACCGGGGTGTCGAGTCGGCGGGACACCGACGCCCGGTGCGCGGCGACCCCCTCGGCCAGCGAGGTGGCGATGTCGGTGAACGCCCCCAGATCGGTGATCGCCCGGTGCCCGTTGGACAGCTCCAACTCGCGCGGCCAACGTGATCGGCCCGGGAGCCTGCACCTTGACCGGTCGACCGCTGCCTCGTAGCCCGGCGAGCTCCCAGGCCTCGTCCAGCGCGTCGATGTCCTCGGCGAGCAGACTGGCCGACCGTCGCATGACCGCGCCGGGCCGGGCCACCAGCCGGTAGCCGCGCGGCACGGTGTCGATGGCGACGTCGATCAACAGCGCGCCGGCGCGCCCGATGATGTCGGCGCCCACTCCCCTGGCCGGCAACTCGACCAGATGCGCCATCGCAGCACCCAACTCGCCGACGACGACTTCGGCTGCCGGGCGTGCGGCCGTGCCGGGCCATGACCCGATGCCGGTGCCGGTTGCGAAAACGCTCACCGGAGAACCGTATTCGATCGCGTTTTCGGTGCGCGGCGCCAGGGCAGGTCAGTGCGATTACGCTCTGGTCAAGATGACGACGCGACGGCTGATGCTGTGTGCCGCGGCGCTGCTGGCCACGGCATGCACCCGGGTGGTGGACGGCACTGTCGCTGCGGAATTCGGCGCTGCCACTAACCTTTCCGGCGTCGACGTCGAACGGGTATTACTCGATCAGTCGCGCATGCAGGCGATCACCGGTGGCGACGAGCACCTGACGATCATCCCGTCGATGGACGCCTCGTCCCCGGTAGACATCGACACGCTTGCCCGAACCGCACCGCCGGAGTGCCGCTTCGTCTACGCCGACACAGCGACTTTCGGGCCGGATATCGAGGCGTTCCACAAGATCACCTTCCAAGACCCACCGCACGGTGGACTGATCTCGGAGGGCGCCGCCGCCTATCGCGATGCGGACACCGCTCGGCACGCGTTCGGGGCTTTGGTGATCAAGGTTCGCAGCTGCGCCGACAGCTCGGCCGGGTTGGGCTTGGTGGGCAGCTGGGACGCCGACGATCGGTCACTGCAGACCCGGCCTGGCGACTGCGGGCGCGATTACCTGCTGAAGTCGGTGGTGCTCGTCGAGGTCACCTACTGCGGATTCCCGGACTCGGTGTCGACGATCGTGATCTCGAACATCGCCGCCAACCTGCCGGGATAGCCGCGAAGCGTTAGGACGCCGCGGCGATGGTGGCGCTGCCGAGCACCTCGTCGCCGTCTGGGTCGCTGCGATACAGCACCAGTGTCTGGCCCGGCGCGACGCCGCGCAGCGGGGTGCGCAGCCGGACCGCCAATTCCTCGCCCGCAAGCTGCGCCTCCGCGTCGACCGCTTCGCCGTGCGCGCGCACCTGCACTGCGCAGTCGATGGGTCCGTCGGGGGTGGTGCCCGCGGTGAACACCGGCTGCTGACCGATCAACTGCCATATGTCCAGGTCAGCTGCCGAGCCGACCTGGACGGTGCCTGTTCCGGCGTCGATCGCGGTGACGTAGCGCGGCTGGCCGTCGGGTCCCGGGCCGGCGATGCCCAGCCCCTTGCGCTGGCCGATGGTGAAACCGTGCACGCCGTCGTGGGTGGCCAATACGGCGCCGCCCTGGTCGACAACCGGGCCGCGGCGCACCCCGATGCGCTCGCCGAGGAAGGCGCGGGTGTCCCCGGACGGGATGAAGCAGATGTCATAGCTGTCCGGCTTCTCGGCGACCGACAGGCCGCGGCCGGCCGCCTCGGCGCGGATCTGCGACTTGGGGGTGTCCCCGATCGGGAAGGCGGCATGCCGCAGTTGACCGGCGGTCAGCACCGCAAGTACGTAGGACTGGTCTTTGTCGGCGTCGACGGCACGGCGCAGTCGTCCGTCCGAGAGCCGCGCGTAGTGGCCGGTGGCGACTGCGTCAAAACCCAGTGCCAGCGCACGAGCGGCCAACGCGGAGAACTTGATCCGCTCATTGCAGCGCACACACGGGTTCGGGGTTTCGCCGCGCGCGTAGGACGACACGAAGTCGTCGATCACGTCTTCTTTGAACCTGTCAGCGAAATCCCATACATAGAACGGGATTCCGAGGACATCGGCGACTCGCCGGGCATCGCCGGCGTCTTCTTTGGAGCAGCAGCCGCGTGAGCCGGTCCGGAGGGTACCGGGGGCATGCGAGAGCGCCAGGTGGACGCCAACCACGTCGTGACCCGCATCGACCATTCGGGCCGCGGCAACCGAGGAGTCGACGCCGCCACTCATCGCCGCGAGCACCCTCATCGGGACACCCCCGCGGTGGCAAGTGCCGCCTGCCGGGCGCGGGCCACGGCCCCGGGTATCACCTGCAGAGCCGCGTCGACGTCGGACTCGACGCTGGTGTGCCCCAACGACAATCGGAGCGATCCGCGGGCGCTTGCGGCATCGGCGCCCATCGCGATCAGCACATGCGACGGCTGCGCCACACCGGCAGTGCACGCCGATCCAGTGGAGCACTCGATTCCGTTGGCGTCGAGCAACATCAGCAGCGCATCACCTTCACACCCGTCGAAGGTGAAGTGCGCGTTGCCCGGCAGCCGGAGGGCGCCGGTGGCGCCGTTGAGGCGGGTGTCCTCGACCGCCCCCAGCACACCGTCGATCAGCCGGTCGCGCAATAGTCGTAGCTGTGCACTGTTGGCATCCAACCCGTCGACAGCAAGCGCTACCGCGGCGGCCATGCCGACCGCGGCGGCGACATCAGGTGTGCCAGAGCGAATGTCACGCTCCTGGCCGCCACCGTGCGACAACGGTGTGCATCTGACGTCACGACGAAGCAGCAGCGCGCCCGCGCCGGGCGGACCGCCGAACTTGTGCGCGGCCACGCTCATCGCAGACAACTGGCTGGCGCCGAAGTCGACGGGCAGCTGTCCCACTGCCTGAACCGCGTCGCTGTGCATGGGGATCTCGAATTCGGCTGCCACGGCGGCGAGCTCGTCGATTGGCATGATCGTGCCGACCTCGTTGTTGGCCCACATCACCGTGACCAGCGCCACGTCGTCGTGGCACTGCAGGGCGTCGCGCAGTGCCGCGGCGGACACCGACCCGTCCGCGCCCGTTGGCAGCCAGGTGACCTCGGCGCCTTCGTGCTCGGCGAGCCAGTTGACCGCGTCGAGCACGGCGTGGTGCTCCACTTCGGTGGTGATGATGCGGCGGTGGCGCGGCTCGGCGTCGCGGCGGGCCCAGTAGATGCCCTTGACGGCCAGGTTGTCGCTCTCGGTGCCGCCTGCGGTGAAGATCACCTCAGACGGTCGGGCACCGAGTTTGGCCGCGATCAGCTCGCGGGCTTCCTCCATCCGCCGGCGCGCGAGGCGACCGGTGGCGTGCAGCGACGAGGCATTACCGACCGTGCTCAGGACGGCCGTCATCGCCTCGACGGCAGCGGGGTGCATCGGAGAGGTGGCAGCGTGATCCAGGTAGACCATGACCTGCCAAGGATACCGACGCGGTCACGGTGCTCAGGACGCCAGCACGGACGATCGCTGGCCATGGCCCGAGTGCGGCATCGCCGTGACGCGTATCGCGGCCTGACAGCGCCGGGCCAACTCCCGCCGATCGTCCCCGGGCAGCTGCAACGATTCGACGTAAATACGTGCAACCGTGCGGCGGGCCACCATCAGTCGGCCGATCGATCGCAACAGCGTGTCGTCGCCGATGTAGGCCGGAACTGTCGATACTCGACCGTCCCGGTGCTGGTAGCGCAGCCGTAGCGGTTGGACCGGCCGACCGGTGTCGACAGCGGCCTGGAACATGGCCGGATAGAACGGCCCTGACCCTTGGTGGGAATGGCCGGACCGTCCACACCAGGTGGTGCCCTCCGGGAACGCCACCACCGTATGACCGGCGTACAGCCGGGCGGCGACGGTGGCCACCACCTCGGGCAGCTGGCGGAGCTTGGCGCGTTCGATCGGGATGACCTTGACGATCCGGGCCATCGTCCGCACCGCGGTCGTGGCGGCCACGTCCGCACGGGCCACAAACGACAGCGGAGATGCCCGCCAGCGACCGGACGGAAGCGCCGCACCGATCGTCAGGATGTCCAGCCAAGAGGTGTGGTCGCTGACCACCAGCACACCGGGCAGATTGCGGATCGGGCCGCCGGAAACGGTGATCTTGACTCCCAGGCACCACAACAGCAGTCGGCAGTAGATCCACCGTGATTTCGACCAGCCCGGCAGCACCCCCGCCAGCAGTGGCAGCGCGGGCGCCAACAGCATCAAGAGAGCGATTCGCCGCGCGACCCGCAGCGCCACGATCAGCCGATGAGTCGCCTGGTAGCCGCCGACCCGGATGCAGTCGGTGTCACAGGTCGCCCGCGGGAGCCAGGCGTGGTCGCGCGGTGCTGACGTGCTCACCAGGCCTCCCGGCCTGCTGCCTCGGTGGCCGCCGACACCGACCGGAGTCGCCGCAGGTAGCGGGTGTCGGCCTGGCGCTTGTCCAGCAGTGCCGGGAAATCCCCGACGCCGAAGTCGGGGTCATGAGCCGGCTCACCGCAAATTCGCGCGCCCAACCGCAGGTAGCCGCGCATCAGCGGCGGTATCACCGGCCGCGTGGGCGGCGCGATGTCGTCGAGCCGACGTCCGTCGATGATCACCGGCCGGCGCGGATGCACCCGGTACTCGGCGGGGGCGGCGTGGCGTCGCGATACGAAATCGCGGACCCCGCGGATCTGGGTGCCGTCGGGTTCGGAGTCCACGACGATCGGCACCGATATGCATCCGGTGACGTAGTCGTAGTCGCAGTGATCGAGGTAGGCCAGGATGCCGGCCCACATCAGCAGCACGACGGCACCGCTGCGGTGGCCGTTGTGCACTACAGCGCGGCCCATCTCCACCAGGGACGGCCGCAGCGAGTCCAGCGCCCGGATATCGAATTCCGTTGCGGTGTAGAGCCCTCCGGCTGCGACGGCACCGGTCGGCGACAGCATGCGGTAGCACCCCACCAACTCACCTGAGTTTTCCTCGCGAACAAGCAAGTGGTCGCAGTGCTCGTCGAAGCGATCGGCGTCCAGACCATCGCTCTGTTCGGGGAGGGCATAGCCCGGTTCGCTACTGAACACATCGTGTCGCAGCCGCTGAGCAGCTTCGATATGGTCGGGATCGGTCGACAGCAACAACGAATAACGCGGTTCGGCGGACGAACGCGTCCCGTTCTCGGCAGGTATGAGTACTGACTGAATGCTCATATGCGCCACAGTTGCTTTGTTGTTCAGCCAAATGGCATCAGAGCCGTAACGTGTCCGTGCACGGTAGATGACGATGTCGCAGCGGCAATTTGAACAATCGCCGGCATTTAGGCGTCGTCCGGCCGACAAACTTGATTGACTGTTCAGCCGTGACCTCCAGCAGCAGCGCAGGGCCATTTGATCCCGAGGCGCTGCGTGGCAAGTACGCCGAGGAACGCCAGCGCCGACTACGCAGCGACGGCATTGCGCAATATGTGGAGATAACCGGCGCATTCAGCAAGTTCGGCGACGATCCGTGGGCCGATCCGGGCTTGCACCGCGACCCGATCAATGACTCGGTCGACGTCGCAGTCGTCGGTGCCGGCTTCGGCGGGCTGCTGATCGGGGCGCGGTGCAAGCAGCTCGGCGTCGACAATGTGCGGTTGATCGACAAGGCCGCCGACGTCGGCGGAACCTGGTACTGGAATCGCTATCCCGGCATCGCCTGCGACGTCGAATCCTACGTCTACATGCCCCTTCTCGAAGAGCTCGGTTACATCCCGACCGAGAAATACGCCAAGGGACCCGAAATCTGGGCGCACTGCCGCCGCATCGCTGAGCACTACGACCTGTACCGCGATGCGTGCCTGCAGACCGAGGTGCAGGAAATCCGTTGGGAATCAGCGAGTTCCCGCTGGGTGATCTCGACTGATCGGGGTGACGAGATCCGGGCCCGATTCGTGGCGATGGCCAACGGCTACCTGCAGAGGCCGAAACTCCCTGGCATTGAAGGTATTACCAACTTCAGTGGGCACGCCTTCCACACCAGTCGCTGGGACTACGACTACACCGGCGAAGACCTGGGCACTCTGTCCGACAAGCGGGTCGGAATCGTCGGCACCGGCGCAACGGCCATCCAGTGTGTGCCGAGGCTCGCCGAGGCGGCCGGACAACTGTTCGTCTTCCAGCGCACCCCGTCGACGGTGGACGTGCGGGCCAATCGTCCGACCGAACCGGACTGGGCCGCAGCACTGGAGCCGGGATGGCAACGGCGACGGATCGAGAACTTCCAAATCCTCACTGCCGGAGGTTCATCCGACGAGGATCTGGTCGATGACGCGTGGACCAGCCTCACCAAGAAAATGCCGATCGTCAACGAGGGCGGCCCGAACGCCGCCGAAATGGCCGACTTCGCCAAGATGGAGGAGATCCGGGCCCGCGTCGAAGCAGTCGTCACCGACGCCGCGACTGCCGAGGCGCTGAAACCCTGGTACGGGTACTACTGCAAGCGACCATGCTTCCACGACGAATACCTACAAGCCTTCAACCGCGACAACGTCACCCTGGTCGACACCCACGGAATCGGCGTCGAGCAGATCACGGCTGAGGGCGTCGTCGTTGCCGGCATCGAATACCCCTTGGACTGCTTGATTTTCGCTACCGGGTTCGAAGTCGGGACCAGCTACTCGCAGCGCACCGGCTTCGATATCGTCGGACGCGACGGGCTGACCCTCACCGACAAATGGGCTGACGGCGTCCGCACTCTGCACGGCCTGCATGTCAACGGTTTTCCGAACTGCTTCATCGAAAGCATCGCCCAGTCGGGCTTCACGGTGAATTTCCCGTACCTCATCGACACCCAATCCCGCCACATCGCCTGGGTGATCGCGTGGGCGCTACAGCATGACGCCGCCGAAGTGGAGGCCACCGCGGACGCCGAAGCCGCTTGGGTCGACACCGTCGTCGAGCGTTCCAGCGTCATCGCCGGGCGAAGGGAATCGTGCACGCCCGGGTATTACAACCGCGAAGGCCAGGCGACCGCGCGGCTGAACCGGGACAGCTTTTTCTTCGGCAGTCCTACCGAATACGCCGATATGCTGGATGCCTGGCGGACAACCGACTCGCTCGAGGGTTTCGACATTCGAGAGTCCAGCGGTCAGATCAACTAGACAGAGCGATCCGCAGAATCAGGCGTGGTTTTTTTCCGCGCGCCAGAATGCGCTCGATGAACGTCACGATGACGAACTCGACGCCGTACTTGCGGCGGATCACCCCGGCCAGACGCTCAACGGTCGCGGGCTCAGTGATCACCTCCGCGACCCCCTCAACCGGGTAGCGCCCTCGCGGACCTTGCCGCCACGGCTACACGGCACCAGCGTCACCCGAGGATTGAGAAAATGAGAGAGTGGACGGTGGCGAGGTGGCTTTCGTCGGCCGCGACGGCCCGCGCGAATTCGCCGTCACCGCGGCCGAAGCGCAAGCTGCTCTCAAGGTCTTCGTGCGAGATCGTCTGCCGCACTTCGGCCCTCACGAAGACGCCATGCTCAGTGGCGATCGCTTCATGGCGCACAGCCTTTTGTCGGCGCCGATGAACCTGGGTCTGCTCGACCCACTGGACTGCGCCTACGCGGCCGAGGACGCCTACCGATCGGGCAAAGCGCCGATTGCCAGCGTGGAGGGTTACATCCGGCAACTGATCGGTTGGCGCGACTACATCTGGCATGTCTATTGGCATTTCGGCAAGGGCTACCGCCGCCGTAACGCGCTGGACGCCCACGCCCGTGTGCCGAAATGGTTCGCCGAGTTGGACGCCGACGCCGTCGACGCGCACTGCCTGAAGGACGTACTCGCCCAGGTCCGCGATCACGGCTGGGTGCACCACATTCCGAGGCTGATGGTGTTGTCGAATTACGCACTGCAGCGCGGCTGGAACCCTGCCGCGGTGACCGACTGGTTCCACCGCTGCTTCGTCGACGGCTACGAATGGGTGATGGTCGCCAACGTGATCGGCATGTCCCAGCACGCCGACGGCGGGCTGATGGCGACCAAGCCGTACACCTCCGGTGGCGCCTACATCAACCGGATGAGCGACTACTGCGGCGATTGCCGCTACCGCCCCAGCGAGCGGGTCGGCGACCGCGCCTGCCCATTCACCGGCGGCTACTGGTGGTTTCTGGACCGCAACGCCAAACACCTCGAGAACAACCATCGGATGAACCAGCCGCTGGCCGGTATGCGGCGGCTCAAAGACCTCGACGACGTCGTCGAACAACAACGAAGTCTGGGAGGCCGCGCCCCGTAATGCTTGCCGTCGACCGATTCATCGCTGCACCACCGTCGGTGGTGTGGAACGTGCTTGTCGATCTCGACGCCTGGCCGCAGTGGGGCCCGACCGTCAGCGCGGCCTGGCTCGATCCCCCGCACACCCGCCTGGAATTGGGCGTAACCGGTAGCGTGCGTACGTCATTGGGCCTCGCCGCCCCGTTCACCGTCACCGAGTTCGAAGCGGGCCGGCACTGGGCGTGGAAAGTGGCCGGCATCCCGGCAACCCATCACCGGGTCGAGCCGGCCGACGGCGGTGCGCGAGCGAGCATGGCCGCTCCGTTGTGGGCGGCCGCCTACCTGTCGGTCTGCGCGATCGCGTTACGCCGTATCGACGCAATCTCGACCGCCGGACCCTAGTCGGGCCGTCACCAGCCCATGGATCCTGGAATCCCCTTGAAAGGGCCGACAATCCAGCTGGTGATCCAACCGCCGTAGAAGCCGCCCGGCTGCGGAGCCACCACCTCACCGTTGACCGTGCAACGATCCACGGCCGCGGCCATCACGGCGATCGCACCCGCCAGCGCCGCGAAACCAGGACTGGGCTGCAAGGTAGGTCCACCCCGCCTGCGGCGCCACGCGCGCTTCGGTCACCAGGTCGTAATACGTTGCCTGCCCTTTCCATTCGCACCACGAAGCACCGTCAGCGCGGCGCAGCACCCCGTCGGCGAACGCAGCGCCGGGCAGGTAGTAGGTCGGCGGATGACTGGTCTCCAGCACCCGCCAGGCGCGTGTGCGTGGAGGCGATCGTTCGGCCGCCCAACTCGACGGTGATCGATCCGGCGAACTCCTCGAGCCTCGGCGGGCGCGGGTAGTCCCACACCGACTCCTGCCCGGGTCCGGGCTTATCGGGCGTCGGCCAACGGCTCATCACCCCATTGTGCCCCGGTTCACACAATGTGTGACTCGGCGCCCGGCGGGTAATCTCCACCGTCGGGTCGCAGCTTCGCGGCCCTCTGACGGAAGAGAGCGCTGTGACCGAAACTGCGGAGTCGACCCGGTCGGCGCGCATCGAGCAGTGGCCCGGCAAGGCCTACCCGCTCGGCGCCACCTACGACGGGTCGGGCACCAACTTCGCGGTGTTCAGCGAGGTCGCCGAGAAAGTGGAGCTCTGCCTCTTCGACGCCGACGGCAACGAATCCAGAGTGCCGCTCAACGAGGTGGACGGCTTCGTCTGGCACGGCTTCCTGCCCACCGTCGAACCGGGTCAGCGCTATGGCTACCGGGTGCACGGGCCCTACGACCCGGCCGCCGGGCAGCGGTGCAACCCCAACAAACTGCTGATCGACCCGTACGCCAAAGCGATCGACGGCAACTTCGAATGGCACCAGGCGCTGTTCAGCTACAACTTCGGCGACCCGGACAGCCGCAACGACGACGACTCCGCGCCGCGGATGCCGAAGTCGGTGGTGATCAACCCGTTCTTCGACTGGGGCAACGACCGCCCGCCGGACCATGGGTACGCCGACTCCGTCATCTACGAGACGCACGTCAAGGGACTGACCCAGCTGCACCCGGACGTTCCCGAGCGGATGCGCGGCACCTACGCCGGCATCGCGCACCCGGTGATCATCGAGCACCTGAAGAGTCTGGGCGTCACCGCGATCGAGCTGATGCCGGTGCACCACTTCGCCAACGACTCCACGTTGGTGGACAAGGGGCTGTCGAACTACTGGGGCTACAACACAATCGGCTTCTTCGCCCCCGACTTCAAGTACGCCTCGAGCACCACGCCCGGTGGTCAGGTGCAGGAGTTCAAGACCATGGTCCGCGCCCTGCACGACGAGGGCATCGAAGTCATCCTCGACGTGGTGTACAACCACACCGCCGAGGGCAACCACCTGGGCCCCACCCTGTCGATGCGCGGCATCGACAACGCGGCGTATTACCGGCTGGTCGACGACGATCAGCAGTACTACATGGACTACACCGGCACCGGCAACACTCTCCATGTCGGCCATCCGCACACGCTGCAACTGATCATGGACTCGTTGCGGTACTGGGTGACCGAGATGCACGTCGACGGATTCCGCTTCGACCTGGCCTCCACCCTGGCCCGCGAGTTCTACGACGTCGACCGTCTGTCGGCGTTTTTCGAACTGGTGCAACAGGATCCGATCGTCAGTCAGGTCAAGCTGATCGCCGAGCCGTGGGATGTCGGCCCGGGTGGCTACCAGGTCGGCAATTTCCCGCCGCAGTGGACGGAATGGAACGGCAAATACCGCGACACCGTCCGCGACTACTGGCGCGGCGAGTCGGCCACCCTGGGCGAATTCGCCTCCCGACTGACCGGTTCGGCCGACCTCTACGAGTCCACCGCCCGGCGCCCGGTGGCGTCCATCAACTTCGTCACCGCGCACGACGGCTTCACGCTGCTGGACCTGGTGTCCTACAACGAGAAACACAACGACGCCAACGGCGAAGACAACAACGACGGCGAGAGCAACAACCAGTCATGGAACTGCGGCGTCGAAGGTCCGACCGACGATCCGGAGATCAACGCGCTGCGCGCGCACCAGCAGCGCAACTTCCTCGCGACGACGCTGCTGTCGCAAGGGGTTCCGATGATCTCGCACGGCGACGAGCTCGGGCGCACGCAGGGCGGCAACAACAACGGCTTCTGCCAGGACAACGAGATCACCTGGGTGCACTGGGACAAGGCCGACACCGACCTGATCGAGTTCACCCGGTCGGTCTCCGCGCTGCGGGCGGCGCATCCGGTGTTCCGGCGGCGCCGATTCTTCACCGGGCTGCCGGTTCGCCGCAGAGGCACCGAGGGGCAACCCGACATCTCGTGGTTCCGGCCCGACGGCTCCGAAATGGACGACGAGGACTGGGGTTCGGGCTTCGGCAAATCCGTGGCGGTCTACTTGAACGGGCTGGGCATCCCCGACCTCGACGCCCGCGGGCAACGGGTGACCGACGATTCGTTCTTCCTGTGCTTCAACGCCCACCACGAGCCGATCGAATTCACCCTGCCACCAGAAGAGTTCGGCCGGGCGTGGACGCCCGTTGTCGACTCGGCCGTCGGGGCGACGAATATGGAAGACCCGCAATCGACTCCGGCCGGCAATGCCGTTCGGGTCGCCGCACGGGCGATGGTGGTGTTGCAAGCCGACGGCGAGTGAGCAGTCGGCGCAACCGGTTCCCGCCTTCAGCCGTGTGGCGCTTCGGAAATCTTGGTGTCCGGCTTGCCCAGCGTCTGGCAGTAGGTGGCGGCGGACAGCCGGGTGGCGGTGATCTGAAGGCTGGCGGGATCAGCACCGCTCTTGTCCTTCAGCATCTTGCTGACCTCGTCGTTCTGCTTCTTCTCGTCCTGCGTGGTGAAGTCTTTGCACTTGGTGTCACCACCGGTGTTGATGATCTGCGAAGCAGAACATCCACTGAACAGGAGCGCGGCGAGTACGCACGCGACAGGCGCCGTTGCCTTCATCATTGAGCCTTTCCTAGACCGGGGTAGCAAGTCTTTATACACCGCTGGGTGCGATTTCAAACCTTGCCGAAGCCCTCACGCTGGCAATACCCGAATCCGAATGGGCCCGCGCGGCAGCTGGCCCGGATCGACCACGTCACCGCGCTGGGTGATTTCCACATCGCCGCCGCGCGCCAATGCCAAAGCGGTACTGCGACTGTCGTCCATCAGATCGCGCCACTGCTCTCCGCCGACGGCACGTGCCGCGTCCGACGGGCAGATGCTGGAGTCCGGTCCGCGATGGTGCGCCAGCGCCAGGATCGCCGCGCGCAACCGGGTGGCGGTCGATCCGCCGCCGAGCGCGGTCTTCGCGAGACCGGCCGCAGGGCCGTCACCGTCGGCAACGGTGGCCAGCTCGCGCCGTGGATCGCTCACGGCACCAGGTTAGGCCGAAACGCACGGGGTAGCCCCAAACGCACGGGGTCGTCCGAAACGCAAAAAGCCCCCGACGCCCGCAGGCGTGGGGGCTTTCGCGAGTGATCAGCCCTTGCGGGTCTTGACCGCTTCGGTGAGCTGCGGCGCGACCTTGAACAGGTCGCCGACGATGCCGTAGTCGGCGATCTCGAAGATCGGCGCCTCTTCGTCCTTGTTGACTGCGACGATCGTCTTCGAGGTCTGCATGCCGGCGCGGTGCTGGATCGCCCCGGAGATGCCCAGCGCGATGTAGAGCTGCGGGGAGACCGTCTTACCGGTCTGGCCCACCTGGAACTGACCCGGGTAGTAACCGGAGTCCACCGCGGCGCGCGAGGCGCCGACCGCGGCACCCAGCGAGTCAGCCAGCTCCTCGACCACGTGAACTTGTCGGCGCTGCCGACACCACGACCACCGGACACCACGATGGTGGCTTCGGTGAGTTCCGGCCGGTCACCGGCGACCGCGGGCTCGCGGTTGGTGATCTTGGTGGCGTTCTCCGCGGGCTCGGGTACGTCGACCTTGACCTGCTCGCCCGCGCCGTCAGAAGGCTCGGCGTCGATGGCGCCGGGGCGCAAGGTGATCACCGGGGTGTCGCCGTTGGCCTGGCCTTCGACGGTGAAAGCGCCACCGAAGATGGACCACACCGCCTTGTTGTCGGCTTGCACGTCGACCACGTCGACCAGCAGACCCGAACCGATCCGGGCAGCGAGCCGACCCGCGATCTCCTTGCCGTCGGCATTGGCGGCCAGCAAAACGGCTGCCGGGACTGGCGGATTCGGCCAGCGAGGCAAGCACGTCGACGGACGGGGTGATCAGGTAGCTCTCCGCCGTGTCGGATTCGGCGACGTAGATCTTGGCGGCGCCGGCCGCCTTCAGGCCCTCGATGAGCGGCTCGGCAGTGCCGGGCTTACCCACTACGACGGCTGCCGGCTCGCCCAGAACGCGTGCCGCAGTGATCAATTCGGAGGTGACCTTCTTGGGGGCGCCTTCAGCGTGCTCGACGAGCACCAATACTTCAGCCATGAGTTTTTCCGTGTCTTTCGGTTAAAGGTTGACGTCTCAGATGATCTTCTGGCCGACCAGGTACTTGGCGATGTCGCTTCCGCCTTCGCCCTCATCGGTGATTTTTTCACCGGCAGTCTTGGGCGGCTTGGGGGTAGCCGTCAGCACTTTGGTGCCGGCGTTGGCCAGGCCGACCTCATCGGCCTCGACACCGATCTCGGCCAGTGTGAGCTTGGTGACTTCCTTCTTCTTGGCGGCCATGATGCCTTTGAAGGAGGGGAACCGCGGCTCGTTGATCTTCTCGTTGACGCTGATGACGGCGGGCAGGGTCGCCTCGACAGTGAACACACCGTCGTCGGTCTCGCGCTCGCCGGTGATCTTGTCGCCGTCCAGCGACAGCTTGCGCAGGTGGGTGAGCTGCGGCAGGCCCAGGTACTCGGCGATGACGGCCGGCACCGCGCCGCCGGTTCCGTCAGTGGCCTCGTTGCCGGCGATGACCAGCTCGGTGCCTTCGATGGTGCCCAGCGCGCGCGCCAGCGCCCAGCCGGTCTGGACGACGTCCGAGCCGTGCAGCCCGTCGTCGAGCAGGTGAACGGCCTTGTCGGCACCCATGGACAGCGCCTTGCGGATCGCCTCGGCTGGCCCGCTCCGGGCCGGCGGTCAGCAAGGTGACCGACCCCTCGGTGCCGTCGGCTGCTTCCTTCTCGCGGATCAGCAGCGCTTCTTCGACAGCGCGCTCGTTGATCTCGTCCAGCACGGCGTCGGCCGCCTCACGGTCCAGCGTCCAGTCGCCGTCCTTGAGTTTGCGCTCTGACCAGGTGTCCGGGACCTGCTTGATCAGGACCACGATGTTCGTCATGAGAGTGGCTCGTCCTCCTCGAGTGAGTCCTGCAGCCGAAAGCGGCAGGACTAAATGTCACGTCTTTTGCGCCCCGCACCCGCATGTTACTGACCGGTAACTTTGTGCGGTTCGCCCTCACACCATAGCGGGTCGTCCTGCAGGTTCTGTCCCCCCTGTACCTTCGGCAGCGGTCAGCGCCCTGCCTCGGACACGGAGTACCCGTAGTGAAGCATTCGCGAACCCGTCACGACGGGTTAGCCTCCCTATGCAATGAGCGCATTCATCCCTGACGTTCCGCACGCCCCCGCGGACTCCGCCCTGCCGTTGACCGGTGAACGCACCATCCCGGGCCTCGACGTGGAGAACTACTGGTTTCGCCGCCATGAGGTGGTCTACCAGCAGTTGGCGCAGCGCTGCGCGGGTCGCGACGTGCTCGAGGCGGGCTGCGGCGAAGGCTATGGCGCCGACCTGATCGCCGGTGTCGCACGCCAGGTGACCGCCGTGGACTACGACGAGGCGACCGTCGCACACGTGCAGGCGCGCTATCCGCGGGTGCAGGTGATCCACGGCAACCTCGCCGAGCTGCCGCTGCCCGACCAGTCGGTCGATGTCGTGGTCAACTTCCAAGTCATCGAGCATCTTGTGGGATCAGCCACAGTTCGTCCGCGAGTGCGCACGGGTCCTGCGTCCATCCGGCCTGTTGATGATGTCCACACCGAACCGGATCACGTTCTCGCCGGGCCGCGATACGCCGATCAATCCGTTCCACACCCGCGAGCTCAACGCCGAGGAGCTGACCGAGCTGTTGTGCGACGCGGGCTTCGCGATCGACGGCGTGTACGGAGTTTTCCACGGCCCACGGCTGCTCGAGATGGACGCCCGCCATGGCGGCTCGATCATCGACGCCCAGATCGCGCGCGCCGTCGCCGATGCACCCTGGCCGGCCGATCTGCTGGCGGACGTCGCGGCCGTCACCGCAGCGGACTTCGACATCGTCGAGGCCGGCACCGTCGGAGCGCGACACATCGATGACAGCCTGGACCTGGTTGCGATCGCGGAGCGGCGCCGACGATGATCCCGACGAGGGAGCCGGTGCCCGGGCTGTTCACCCTGGTGCTGCACACCCATTTGCCGTGGCTGGCGCATCACGGCCGCTGGCCGGTCGGCGAGGAGTGGCTCTACCAGTCGTGGGCGGCGTCCTACCTGCCCCTGCTGCGGGTCTTGCGCCGACTGGCCGACGAGGATCGGCACCGGCTGATCACCCTGGGCGTCACCCCGGTCGTCATGGCGCAGCTCGACGATCCGTATTGCCTTGACGGGATGCATCATTGGCTCGCCAACTGGCACCTGCGCGCCGCAGAGGCCGCCAGCGTGCGCCCCGGAGATTCCACCGACGGCTCCCCCGCATCGGCGCCGGAAGCTCTGCGGGCCTTCGGCATTCGTGAGATGGCCGAAACCGCGCAAGCGCTCGAGGATTTCACCACCAACTGGCGTCATGGTGCCAGCCCGTTGCTGCGGCGGCTGATCGACGCGGGCACCGTCGAACTACTGGGGGGTCCGCTGGCCCACCCGTTCCAGCCGTTGCTGAACCCGCGGCTCCGCGAATTCGCGCTGCGGGAAGGACTGGCCGATGCCCGGCAGCGGTTGGCGCACAAGCCAACTGGAATCTGGGCGCCCGAATGCGCGTACGCCCCGGGCATGGAACACGACTACGCCGCCGCCGGGGTTGGCCACTTCATGGTCGACGGCCCGTCGTTGCATGGCGACACCGCGCTGGGCCGGCCGGTCGGTGACTCCGACGTCGTCGCCTTCGGGCGTGATCTGCAAGTGAGCTACCGGGTGTGGTCGCCCAAATCCGGCTACCCGGGTCACGCGGCTTACCGCGACTTCCACACCTACGACCATCGCACCGGCCTCAAGCCGGCCCGGGTCACCGGCCGCAACGTGCCCTCGGAGAAAAAGGCGCCTTACGACCCCGAGCGCGCCGATCACGCAATCGACAGCCACGTCGCAGATTTCGTCGAAGTGGTACGGCGCCGGCTGTTGTCGGAGTCCGAGCGCATCGGGCGACCCGCGCACGTGGTCGCCGCGTTCGACACCGAGTTGTTCGGCCACTGGTGGTACGAAGGGCCGGCATGGCTCGAACGGGTGTTACGGGCGCTGCCGGAGGCGGGGGTGCGCGTCGGCACGCTGAGCGACGCCGCCGGTGCGGGCCTGGTCGGCAGCGCCGTCGAATTGCCGCCCAGCTCTTGGGGTTCCGGCAAAGACTGGCAGGTCTGGTCCGGTGACAAAGTCACCGATCTGGTGCAGCTCAACGCCGAGGTCGTCGACACCGCGCTGTCTACGGTCGACAAGGCGCTGGCCCAGACCGCGTCGCTGGACGGGCCGATCCCCCGCGACCACATCGCCGACCAGATCCTGCGCGAGACCCTGCTCACGGTGTCCAGCGACTGGCCGTTCATGGTGAGCAAAGACTCCGCCGCCGACTACGCCCGTTATCGGGCGCACCTGCACGCCCATGCCACCCGCGAGATCGCCGGCGCGTTGGCGTCGGGACGCCGCGAATCGGCACAACGCCTGGCCGATGGCTGGAACCGGGCCGACGGCTTGTTCGGCGCCCTGGATGCCCGGAGGCTGCCGCGATGAGAATCCTGATGGTGTCGTGGGAGTACCCGCCGGTGGTGATCGGCGGACTGGGCCGCCATGTCCATCACCTGTCGACCGCGCTCGCCGCCGCCGGCCACGAGGTGGTCGTGTTGTCGCGGCGCCCGACCAACACCGACCCGAGCACACATCCATCGCTGGACGAAATCAACGAGAACGTCCGGGTTGTCGCCGCTGCGCAAGATCCGCACGAGTTCACCTTCGGCACCGACATGATGGCCTGGACGCTGGCGATGGGCCACGCGATGGTCCGCGCCGGACTCTCAGCTCAAGCGACGGCGCAGCGACGACCCGTGGCGGCCCGATGTGGTCCACGCGCACGACTGGCTGGTCGCCCACCCGGCTATCGCGCTCGCGGAGTTCTACGACGTGCCAATGGTTTCCACGATCCACGCGACCGAGGCCGGTCGGCATTCCGGATGGGTCTCCGGAGCGATCAGCCGGCAGGTGCACGCGGTCGAGTCGTGGCTGGTGCGCGAATCCGACTCGTTGATCACCTGTTCGGCGTCGATGAGCGAGGAGATCGCCGAGCTGTTCGGGCCCGGGCTGGCCGAGACCACCGTGATCCGCAACGGCATCGAGGCGGCGCGATGGCCGTTCGCACGCCGCAAGCCGCGCAGCGGTCCGCCGGAACTGCTGTACGTCGGCCGGCTGGAATACGAGAAGGGCGTGCACGAGGCGATCGCCGCGCTGCCACGGATCCGCCGGGCCCACCCCGGCACCACCCTGACCATCGCAGGCGAAGGCACGCAGCAGGATTGGCTCGTCGAGCAGGCCCGTAAACACCGGGTGCTCAAGGCAACTCACTTCGTCGGCCGGCTGGATCACGACGACCTGTTGGCCGCACTGCATCGCGCCGACGCCGCAGTGCTGCCCAGCCACTACGAGCCGTTCGGGCTGGCGGCGCTGGAGGCCGCCGCCGCCGGCACCCCGTTGGTGACGTCGAATATCGGCGGCCTCGGTGAAGCGGTGATCAACGGCGAAACCGGGATGTCATGCCCGCCGCGCGAGGTGGCGCCGGCTGGCCAAGGCCGTCATCGCGGTACTCGACGATCCGGCAGCGGCGCAGCGCCGGGCGCAGGCCGCGCGGCAGCGCCTCACCGCGGATTTCGACTGGCACACGGTGGCCGACGAGACCGCGCAGGTGTACCTGGCGGCCAAGCGTGCCGAACGCCGACCGCTGCCGCGGTTGCCCATCGTCGAGCACGCGCTGCCGGATCGGTAATCAACAGGCCCATCCGCTGCGCAGGTACCGTCGGCCTCATGGGACTTGAGTATTCGAGCGTGATCGACGCGCCCATCTACGAGGTGTTCGACTGGCATGCCCGCCCCGGCGCGTTCGCCCGGCTCACGCCGCCGTGGTCGCCGATGCGCCTGATCGCCGAGGCCGATTCCCTGGAGAACGGGCGCGCCGAACTCGGCCTACCGGGTGGGCTGCGCTGGGTGGCCGATCACCAACCCGGCGGCTACGACCCGCCGCGGCGCTTCGTCGACGCCATCGGCGCCGACGGCCTGGCGTCGTTGCCGGCCAAGCTTGCGGTGCGCTGGCGGCACACCCACGACTTCGAAGAGGTCAGCGGCGAGCGAACGCGGGTGATCGACCGAGTCGAGACGCCCGTCCCCGCAGCCGCGCTGCGGTCCGATGTTCCGTTACCGACACCAACAGTTGGCCGACGACATCGCCGCACACCGGGCGGCGGCCGCCAAGGGGTTGAGCCCGCTCACCGTCGCCATCACCGGTGCCTCCGGGCTCGTCGGCGCGCAGTTGGCCGCGTTCCTGTCCACCGGCGGCCACCGGGTCATCCGCCTGGTGCGACACTCGACTACCAAAGCTGATGAACGACAATGGAATCCGGATGATCCCAATCCTGATCTACTGACCGGGATCGACGCGGTGATCCACCTCGCGGGCGCCTCGATCGCGGGCCGATTCACCGACGACCACCGCACCGCGATCCGCGACAGCCGGATCGGTCCGACTCGCCGACTGGCCGAGCTGATCGCAAAGTCCACCGACGGACCCAGGGTGCTGGTCAGTGCATCGGCGGTCGGCTACTACGGATACGACCGCGGCGAGGAGTCGCTGACCGAGGACAGCGAGCGCGGCGACGGCTTCTTGGCCGACGTCGTCGCCGACTGGGAGGACGCGACGTCCCCGGCCGAGCAGGCCGGTACCCGCGTGGTGCGAGTGCGCACCGGCATCGTGCAGTCTCCCGCCGGCGGGACGTTGCGCCTGCTCAAACCGCTGTTCGCCGCTGGACTGGGCGGTCGGCTCGGCAGCGGTCAGCAGTGGTTCTCGTGGATCGGAATCGACGACCTGGTCGACGTCTACCACCGCGCGCTGTGGGATGACGAGCTGTCCGGGCCGGTCAACGCGGTGGCCGCCGAACCGGTCCGCAACATCGACTACACCCGCGTGCTGGCTCATGTGTTGCGCCGGCCCGCGCTACTGCCGGTGCCGCCGCTGGGGCCGAAGGTGCTCCTCGGCGACCAGGGTGCGCGCGAACTCGCCTTGGCGAACCAGCGGGTGCTGCCTGCGCGACTGCTGCAGGCAGACCATCGCTTCCGTCGTCCCGACCTGGAGCAGACTCTGCGGCATCTGCTGGGGCGCGGTTAGCGACGTTCGTCAGAGACCGCGGGGCGCCGCCTGCACTGCGGCGACAGCCTGCGCGTCACCGTCGAAGCGGACGCGCACGGCGTCGCGGCCCGCGACGAACAGCAACAGCTCCTGCGGTTCGCCGGTGATCGTGACCGCGTCACCGCGACCGACCCGGGCGATCCGCTCACCGGCCGGCGTCTCCAGGTACGACCTGGGCGGGCAGCTTGCTCAGCATCATCCGGCTCATCAGCCCGAGTTGACGGCGCAGCGCCGTGGCGATCGTCTCGTCGAGCACCCGTGGCTCCCAGCCTTCGACCGCTCGGCGCACGTCCTCGTGATGAATGAACATCTCGCCGAGGTTGGCGACCGGGTCCAGCAGCTTGAACGGCGAGTAGATCGGCGGACCGGATGCCACCAGGTCGACCAGGGCGTCCCAGCTCTTCGACGTGCGCGGTCTTGTCCTGGACCTTGGCCGTGTAGCCGGCCAGGAATGGCACCGCGATCCCGAGCGTGGCGTCGAGACGGCGTTCGCGAACTACCAGGTGAGCGGCGAGATCCGTGGTGTTCCAGCCCTCGCAGAGGGTCGGCGCATGCGGCCCCACCTCGCGGAACGTGGCCACCAGCGCGCCGCGTTCATGTTGCGCTGCGGTCATCGGCGCCGCTCCTCCTCCCATCGCATGCCTCTGCATCGTCGGCGGCGCGGTCATCCCCACCCTAGGTGAGTTGTCCCGCTGGCGAGCGAGGCAGATGTTCAGTAAGTTAATGTTTAATCTAGTGAAGCGAACCTTGCTTCGGTAGGGCGAACGTGTTTGTCTTCGCCGCGTGGGAGGTACAGCGCGTGAGCTCGAGCCGTACAGGCTGGTCGCGACCCGATCCTTCGAGAGGGGCCCAAGTGGGCGAGGTGCGTGCGCTCTGGTTGGCACCGGCCGCGGCGCCTGCTGAGCTCGATCAGCAATCCTGGTCGGATCCTGCGAAGTTCGAGGCATGGCGAATTGGGTTGCGCCACAAGGTTCTCACGCATCTCAGCGACTTCGTCTCCGGTCGATGCACCGCCGAACTGGCTGAGTCCGGCGTGGAGGTGGCCGGCGACATCCTGTTGGATTTCGTGGCCGGCGGCAAGTGCCTGCGCTCGACCTTCATGTATCTGGGCTGGCTCGCGGGTTCCGCGGACTGCGACGAAGCGCTGTTCGCGTCCGCCGGACTGGAACTGCTGCACGCATTCGCGTTGCTGCAGGACGACGTCATGGACGCTGCATCGTCGCGCCGCGGTCGACCCGCCGCGCACATCCAATTCAGTCAGTGGCATCGGAACCGCAAGCTGTCCGGTCCGGCAGAACGATTCGGCGAATCAGCGGCGACCCTGCTCGGAGATCTCTGCCTGATCTGGGCCGAACAGATGCTGCGGGAAAGCGGCGTCGAGTATCGGAGTCTGCAGCAGGCCTGGCCGCGCTATGACGCGATGCGCACCGAACTCGCGGTGGGTCAATTCGCCGATCTGGCAAGCGATGTCCGCGACCTGCCGTCGATGGACACGGTCCTTGAAGTGGCACGACGCAAATCGGGCAACTACACCGTGCGCCGGCCGCTTGGAGATCGGCGCGGCCATGAGCGGCTGCAGCGATCGCACGATTTCAGGCCTGGGCCGCTACGGCGAAGCGATCGGCGAAGCCTTCCAGTTGCGCGACGACCTCCTGGGGGTGTTCGGCGCCGAGGCGGTGACCGGCAAGCCCGACGGACAAGACCTCGTCGAACGCAAGGCCACCAGCGTGGTCATTGCCGCACACCAGCTGGCCGACCAGCCGACCCGCAGGCAGCTGACCGAGCTGATGAACACCGGCGACCTCGACGACGACGCCATCAACCGCTGGCGGACGTTGATCGTCACCACCGGAGCTGTGCAGTGGATCGAGGACACGATCAGCGACCGGGTTACGTCGGCGCTCGACGAGCTCCACCAGCTACGGATCGGCGATCCGGTGCGGACCGCGTTGACGAACATGGCCGCCGTATGCACGGAGCGAACCGACTGATGCGCAGCGTGAAAGGTCCAAACACCCGCGTCGTCGTCGTCGGCGCCGGTCTGGCAGGACTGACCGCGGCGTTGCACCTGGCCGGCCGCGGTCGTGAAGTGACCGTCGTCGAACGGGAGAGCTGGCCCGGCGGGCGCGCCGGCCGCGCCGACATCCACGGCTACCAGCTCGATACCGGGCCGACGGTGCTCACCATGCCCGACATCATCGACGAAGCATTTGCTGCGGTCGGCGAAAACCGTTCGGACCGGCTGGATTTGATGCCAGTTGAGCCCGCGTATCGCGCGCAGTTCGCCGACGGCAGCAGCCTCGACGTGCACAGCGACGCGGATCGGATGGCGGACGCGGTCGCCGAATTCGCCGGCGGCAAGCAGGCCGAGGGCTATCGGAAGCTGCGCGACTGGCTGACCCGGTTGTACCAGGCCGAGTTCAACGGTTTCATCTCCGAGAACTTCGATTCCCCACTGTCACTGGTGAATCCGCAACTGGCGCGGCTGACGGCGCTCGGCGGATTCCGCAAGTGGGACACCATGGTCAATCGCCACATCTCCGACCCGCGACTGCAGCGGGTCTTCACCTTCCAGTCGCTGTATGCCGGCGTGGCGCCGCGACAGGCGCTGGCGGTCTACGCGGTGATCGCCTACATGGACACCATCTCCGGGGTCTACTTCCCGCGCGGCGGGATGCGCGCGCTGCCCGACGCGCTGGCCGCCGCGGCCACCGATGCCGGGGTGCGCTTCGTCTACGGCGCGACGGTCACCGGCCTGGAGCGCAACGGCGACCGCGTGGCCGCCGTGCTCACCGACACCGAGGAGCGCATCGCCTGCGACGCCGTGGTGTTGACCACCGAATTGCCCACAACCTACGCGCTGCTGGGCCGCAAGCCACGGCGCCTCGGTCGCCTGCGGCCCGCACCGTCGGCGGTCGTCGCGCACATCGGCCGCCGACAGTCGCAGTCGACGGATAATGCTCTGGCACACCACAACATCATCTTCGGCGAGGAATGGGACCGGACGTTCACCGACATCATCCGGGACGGCCGGTTGATGCGGGATCCTTCACTGCTCGTCACCCGCCCGACGGCCAGCGACCCGAGCCTGGCCCCGCCGGACCACGAATTGTTCTACGTCCTTGCCCCGGCGCCGAACCTCGACCGTGGTGTCGTCGACTGGTCGCACATCGGGGACAGCTACACCGAACAACTCATCGATACCGTTGGCGCACGGCTGATTCCGGGCTTCCGCGACGGCGCCGAGGTGCTGCACGTCGTCAATCCGGAGGACTGGGCCGCTCAGGGAATGATTGCCGGCACCCCGTTCGCGCTGGCTCATACGTTCGCCCAGACCGGCCCGTTCCGTCCGGCCAATACTGGTGCGGGGCACCGACAATGCGGTGCTGGCCGGATCGTCGACCGTTCCCGGCGTCGGCGTGCCCACTGCGATGATCTCCGGGCGACTGGCCGCCGACCGCATCACCGGCATCGGAGAGGGATCGAACCGTACCGTCATCGCGAAAGCCGGCCGGTCATGATCCGCACCGAGCTGAGCGCCGCCGGTATCGACGATCCGGATCTGCGTGGCGCATACCGGCGTTGCCGCACACTCAACGCGGCGCACGGTCGCACGTTCTTTCTGGCCACCCGACTGCTGGCGCCGGACCAGCGTCCACCGATCCATGCGCTTTATGGCTTCGCCCGCTATGCCGACGACATTCTCGACGATTTCGATCCGGCGCTGGACGCCACGATCCGGTCGGCGCGCTTGCAGCAGCTGTCCGACGAGTTCTTCGCCCACCGAGAGCATCCGGACAACCCCGTGCTGGCGGCCGTCGAGCACACCGCGCGGCGCTTCCAGATCAGCGACGAGCTGTTCGCCGACTTCCTGACATCCATGCGGATGGACCTGACGATCACCGACTATCCCGACCGCGAGGCACTCAACCTGTACATGAAGGGCTCCGCGGAAGCGATTGGGCTGCAAGTACTTCCGATCCTGGGCACCGTCGCCGCCCGTGACGAGGCCGCGCCGCACGCGGCGGCGCTGGGCAGGGCCTTTCAGTTGACGAACTTCCTGCGCGACATCGACGAAGATCTGATGCGCCAACGCGTTTACCTGCCCGCCGACGAACTGGCCGCCCACGAGGTCGATCGCGACGTGCTGATGTGGTGCCACCACAACCGGCGTACCGACCAGCGGGTCCGCAATGCGTTGGCCGATCAGCACCAGATCGCCCGGGAGGTCTACCGTTACGCCGCAGCCGGTGTCGCGCTGCTGGAGCCACGCTCGCGGCCGTGCGTCGCGGTCGCGCTGACGCTGTATTCGGAAATCCTGGACCGCATCGAAGGCAGCGACTTCGCGGTGTTCAGTCAGCGCGCGACTGTGGGGAACGGGCGTAGGCTACAAGTCGCCGGGGCCGGCCTGTTGCGGTCGTGGCGGGCACGGCTGACGCAGGCAGTCCCGGCAGGTGATCGCAGATTCGGTGCGGGGTAATGGATCGCTGGCAATATCTGATCGTGCTCGGTGGGTGCCTGGCGATCACGCTGCCGCTGGAGATCTTTCGCCCCGGAGTGTATCGGCAAGCGTGGCGGGCCGCCCGCGCGATTCTGCCCGTCGCCGCCGTGTTCGTGCTCTGGGACGAAGTCGCGATTGCCGCGCACATCTGGACCTACAATCCGGCCTATGTCATCGGTGTCTACATCCCATTCCACATGCCGATCGAGGAGGTCCTGTTCTTTCTCGTGATTCCGATGTGCGCCTTGCTGACCTACAACGCGGTGAGCGCCATCCTGCGACTGCGCAACCGCAGATGACCGGCCGATGACGGGTTGACACCGTGCCGGCTGTGCTCTCGGCGCTGGGCGTCGCGCGCGCTCGAGTTGATGGTGTTGCGTACCGGCCTTTTTCGGCGTCCGGCCTACTGGCTGTCGATGGTGATCGTGGTCGGGTTTCAGATCCTGACCGACGGCTGGCTGACCAAGCTGAGCGCCCCGATCGTGGTGTACGACGACCGGCACACCAGCGGCATCCGGTTTCCGTTCGACATCCCGATCGAAGACTTCCTGTTCGGTTTCGCCTTGGTCACCGCCGTCCTGCTGCTATGGGAGCGTCAACGTGAGCATCAGTAACACCGGCCTGCCCCGCTCTGAAGTGCCGGCTGCTTTCGACGTCGGTGCGCACGCCTATGACCGGCTGGTCGGCTCCAGCCCGGGATACCATGCCCACCTTCGACTTTCGGCCCAGCGATTGCAACTGCCCGACGAGGGTCGGGGGCTGCGGTTGCTCGATGCCGGGTGCGGTACCGGCGCATCGACGGCTGCGTTGCTGAGCGTCGCGCCGCAGGCCGAGATCGTTGCCATCGACGCATCGCGCGGCATGCTCGACGAGGCGCAGGCCAAATCGTGGCCTTCCTCGGTCCGTTTCGTGCACACACCGGTGGAAGGCCTCGCGGAAAACGGCATCGTCGGTCCGTTCGACGGGATTCTGGCCGCCTACCTGATCCGCAACCTCTCCGACCCCGACACCCAGTTGCGGGCGCTGCGGGGCCTGCTGGCTCCCGGTGCACCGCTTGCGGTGCACGACTACTCGGTGCGTGATTCGCGCATCGCCACCGCTATCTGGCATGCGGTGGCCTGGGGCATCATCATTCCGTCCGGCTGGTTGCGGACCCGCGACGCGACGCTGTACCGGCACCTGTGGCGCAGCGTGTTGACGTTCGACGGCGCAACACAATTGCGGCAACGGATGCGCGATGCCGGCTTCACGGCGGTGCGCAGCGAGACCATGCCGGGCTGGGAAGCCAACATCGCGCACACGTTCCTCGGGAACGCGCCCTCATGACCGACCGGCACCGCCGCACGTTCCCGGCGCCGCGGGGCCTGCACAGCGCCGAGGCGCTGGCGTCGCAGCCGCGAGCCGTCGTCGTCGGCGCCGGCATCGCGGGCCTCGCTGCCGCAACGGGATTGGCCGAACGCGGCGTCGCCGTCGACGTCATCGAACGCGAGGAGTATCTCGGCGGCCGGGTCGGCGCCTGGACCGAACACTTCGACGGCGCCGAGCTCGCCATGAACCGGGGCTTCCACGCCTTCTTCCGGCAGTACTACAACCTGCGGGCGCTGCTGAGCCGCGTCGATCCGACGCTGTCCATGTTGACCGCGGTCGACGACTACCCGCTCATCGACGGCGACGGCCGCCAGGACACCTTCCGTGGTCTACCCCGCACCCCGCCGCTGGAACGCGCTCGTATTCGCCTTGCGCAGCCCGACTTTCCGGCTCACCGACCTGGCCAAGATCGACGCGCGTGCCGCAGCGCCGCTTGCCGCGGTGTCATTGCCCGACATCTTTGACCGCCTCGATCACATCGACGCCGAGACCTTCCTGAAGAGCATCAATTTCCCCGAGGCAGCGCGACACCTGGCCTTCGAGGTCTTCTCCCGCAGCTTTTTCGCCAGTCCCGCCGACCTGTCGGCCGCGGAGCTGGCCACCATGTTCCATATCTACTTCCTCGGCTCCAGCGAGGGCCTGATCTTCGACGTCGCCAACGCCAACTACGACACCGCTTTGTGGAATCCGCTGCAGCAGTACCTGAAAGGGCTGGGAGTTCGTTTCCATCAAGGTGTTTCGGTGACGAGCATCAGCAGTGAGCAGAACCAGGCTTTTCAGCGTCCAAACCGACGCCGACGACCAGTTGGACGCCGATGCCGTGGTGCTGGCCACCGATATCGGCGGACTGCAGCGGATCGTCGAGGCATCACCGGGGCTCTGCGACGACATGTGGCGGGCGCGAATCAAGCGGCTACGCACGGCCCCGCCGTTCCTGGTGCAGCGACTGTGGCTCGACCGGCCGGTGGCCCGCGACCGTGCCGCGTTTCTGGGCACCGCCGGCCACGAACCGGTCGACAACATCAGCGTCCTGGAACGCTACGAACGCGAAGCCGCCGACTGGGCCCAGCGCTCCGGTGGTTCAGTCGTCGAATTACATTCGTACGCGGTCGAATCCGCGCAGCCGGACAACGCCATGCTCGATCGTCTGCACGAGCTGTACCCGGAGACCCGCGGCGCGCGGGTGGTCCACGAACGCACGCTGCGTCACCACGACTGCCCGCTGTTCGCGCCGGGCACCTACGTACACCGGCCCAGCGTCGTCACTCCGCAACCCGGGCTGCTGCTGGCCGGCGACGGGGTGCGCATCGACTTGCCGGTGGCGCTGATGGAGCGTGCGGCCACCACCGGCTGGACGGCCGCCAACGAGATACTGCAGCGATGGGGACTCGCCGGCCACGAGTTGTCCACGGTTCCCACGCAGGGACGTTCGGCGCTGCTGCGCTACCTCGCGGGCCGAGAAAGGCGTTCGCGATCATGAACATCGGCGACAACGTCCGACGCCGCTGGCCCAAAGACTGGCCGCTGCAACCGATCCCGTCCGGATCCTGGATGGGCCAGCGTCCGACCTACCGCGACGCCTCCCCGGCAGTCATCGACGCCGCACTGGACCGGTCGCAACGTCGACCGACGGGTAACTGGTACGCCTTCGCCGCCAGCCGCGACGTGCGCAGCGGGCGGCCGCTCGGCACCCGCGTCGCCGGCATCGAGTTGGTCGCCTGGCGTGATCAGCAATCCCGGCTGTGCGTCGGCCCGCGCAGCTGCCCGCATCTGGGCTCCGACCTTGCAACCGCCGCCGTCCACAACGGCGCGCTGATCTGCCGATGGCACGGGATGTGCCTCGACCGCGACACCGACGAATTCGGTTGGCGGACACTGCCCAGCCACGACGACGGTGTGCTGGCATGGGTCCGGCTCGACAGCGTCGGCGGCGAGGAGCCGCTCGATCAGCCGGTGATTCCGGCCCGGCCCACCGGCGACACACTGGACGCCGTCGCCAGCGATGGTCGGAACGTGTGAACCGTCCGACATCATCGCCAACCGCCTCGATCCGTGGCACGGCGCGTGGTATCACCCCTACTCGTTCACCCAGCTCGAGGTGCTCACCACTCCCACCGAAGAAGTGGACAGCTTCATGGTCGCGGTGACCTTCCGTCTCGGCCGCGTCGGCGTCCCCACCGTCGCCGAGTTCACCAGCCCCGAGGCACGCACCATCGTGATGCGCATCGTGGACGGCGAAGGTGTGGGCAGCGTAGTCGAAACTCACGCCACGCCACTGGGTTTGGGCCCCGACAAGCTACCGCGAACAGCGGTTATCGAGGCGACTGTCGCCCACTCCGACCGGACGGGCTTCCAGCGGGCACGCCACGCCGCCCCGCTGATCACCGGGCTCATGCGCGTTGCGGCGGCCCGGCTGTGGAAGGACGACCTCGCCTACGCCGAGCGCCGCTACCAACTACGTTCCCGCACAGCATAACTCGCGCCGCCGCGGATTACGCGCGTGTTGCGGCGACGGCACCGGTCGCCCTCGAGGTGATGTCGCGAGCGATTCCGCCGAAGATCGCGCTGCGGAACGGCGTCGATGCGATCCACCACGCCTCGCCGGCGAGGCCATACGGCTGAAACAGCGCGCGCTGACGATAGCGCGAGCCGCCGTTGCCGTCATCGCGCACCGACAGCTCGAGCCACAGCCGGCCCGGCAGCGAACCATTCGCGCGCAGCCGCAGCAGGTGCGGGTGGTCCATCTGCTCAACGAGCCACCGTCCAGCTCTTCTCCGGAATGCAGGTGCTGCGGCTGAGACGACGTCCGTCTGCGTGTGGCGGCGCGGGCCAGCACGCCGAACCAGCCACGCAGCGCCCACGACGGCGGCGCTCCGACAAACCCCGCTCGGAGCCGATCGATTCGAAAGCCCGCCATACTGTTTCGGTGTCGGCGTTGACTCGTCGTTCCACAACTTCCTCGTGCAGCGATCCGCCGGCCCAGTCCGGGTCGGTGGGCAACGGCTGCGCCGGGCAATCGTCGGCGGCGAGTCGCGACCATCGGGTGTGCAGTCCGAGGCTCACCGATGCGCGCCAACGCCAATTCGACGGCATCGTCGTAGTGCATCAGGCCACCATCGGGGTCCGGAATGTGCTCGGCGATGTCGTGCTCGGTGCACACCACGTCGTTCTCCAACGAGTCCATCAGCGACGAGCCAACGACCGCGGCAGCGGGGTGATCAGATTGACCCAGTGCGAGGAGAGCCGCGGAGTCAGCATCGGCACCGGGATTGCGATGCGTTTGGGCAAGCCCGAGATTGCCGCGTACCGGGCGCTCATCTCGGTGTAGGTGAATATTTCGGGGCCGCCGATATCGAAGGCCCGGCTCACGTCTGCGGGCAACTCCGCCGCGTTGGTCAGGTAATACAGCACGTCGCGCACGGCGATGGGCTGCACTCGGGTGCGCAGCCACTTGGGGGTGACCATCAACGGGAGTCGCTCGGTCAGGTATCGCATCATCTCGAAGCTGGCCGAACCCGCGCCGATGATGACCGCCGCGCGCAGTTCCGCGGTAGGAACGCCTGACTTCGAGAGCAATTCGCCTACTTCGGCGCGCGACGCCAAATGGGCGGACAACTCTTGCTCGTTGGGGATGATGCCGCCGACGTAGACGATGCGCGACAGTCCGGCTTGCTCGGCGGCGTCCGCGACGATCGATGCGCCACGGGCGTCGACGTTGACGAAATCCGCGGCCAGCATCGAATGAACCAAGTAGTAGAGAACCTGCTGACCGTCCAGCGCTTGGCGCACTTTGTCGGCGTCGGTGACGTCGCCCTCAACCACGTCCACACTGTCCCGCCAGGGCACGTCGTCGAGCTTTGGCGGGCGTCCGCGCCATCACCCGAACCTCATGACCTGCCGACAGCAATTCGGGAACGAGGCGCGTACCCAGGTAACCGGTGGCACCGAAGATGACACACCGCATCGCTCACTCCTTGGCTTTCTCAGACATCATGGGCGCGAAAACGCACCGCCGGGAGGTATACCCGGATTCTTCGAACCTCAGCTTCAGTGATCTGGGACACCCGACATGCATCTTCTTCACAAGGTTAATAGTTAAGTTTATAGTCATACCTGGGCCGAAGGTCAGATGTGCGGGTGCAACGGGGGTCGGGCATCCGTAACGGAAGTTCAACCGGGCTTCGGTCCGCGACATGGTCAGGGGAAGGCCACTCAATGGCAGACCGCCAATTCCGCAAAGGCGACAAGGTCGAATGGAAAAGCCACGGCCAGGACGTCATAGGCACGGTGCAACAGAAGATCACCGAGGACGAGAAGACCGCCGGCCGCCAGGTGCGTGCGTCAAAAGAGGAGCCTCAATATCGCGTCACCAGTGATAAGACCGGCGCCGACGCCGTGCACAAGCCGGATGCGTTGAAACGTCACAAGTCGTGAGCACACTTAGCGTGAATATAGTCAAACCGCTTGAGCTTGAAACGTAATTCGCGATCGGATATGTACCTGCGGGCGACCCGACTCGTCTCCGACCTGCACCAGCGCGCGGCATTCGACATCCCCGCCCTGCTCCGCGGGGTGATCGAGGGTGCCGTCCGAATTGGTCCCAGGGGCGCAGTACGCGGGGGTCACGGTTGCCCAGCGCCGGCGCCGGAGCGAAACCGCGGCCGCGACTCATCGTTATCCGGTGCTGCTGGACGACATCCAAAACCGCTGTCGGCAGGGACCCGGGCTGAGCGCAGTCGCGCTGCAAGAAAGCATTCGTGTCGACGACCTCGTCAGCGACGATCGGTGGCCGCTGTACCGCGAGGAGGCTCTCAAGCAGACGCCCATCCGGTCGATACTTTCGCTGGGAATGTTCAGCGAAGGTGGGACCAGCGCGACCGTCAGCTTCTACGCCGAGCGTGCCAACGCCTTCGATGACGAGTCAGTCGATGTGGCCTTGATTTTCGCCACCCACACCGGGCTGGTGTGGAACATGATGCGGCGCGATCAGCAATTCCGCTCCGCCTTGGCTTCACGCGATGTCATCGGCCAGGCCAAGGGCAGGATGATCGAGCGGTTCAATATCGACGATGACCAAGCGTTCGCAATGCTGAAGCTGATGTCTCAAAACTCCAACACACCTATTGCGCAGGTAGCGCAACGCGTTGTCGAAGGCCAAGTCTGTCCTTCACCGTAGTAGCGCGAAGCCGCCAGCGGCGGGGACCGTGCGCCAGTGTGGAAGGCCCAGCGAATCGCTGCCACATTGTGTAGGGTGCTGGCGTATCGTCCCTGATCCAGCCGGTTTCCGATACCCTAGATCGGGATTCGCTGAAGAAGGATGCAGTCAAGTGACCAAGCGGGGCACCAGCAATTCACCTCCCAGCAGGCCACAGCTCGAAAAGCTGATGTCGGCCGACATGCGGGCGGTAACGGCGCAGTCTGACCGGGTAGGTCGCTACTTTGCGCGCCAGCACGATGTGAGCGGCAACGACTTCCACGCGTTGCTGCATGTCATGGTCGCCGAGACGGCGGGAACGCCGCTGACCATGGCTCAGCTACGACAACGCATGGATGTGTCGCCGGCAGCGATCACCTATCTCGTCGACCGGATGATCGACGCCGGACATATCCGGCGCGAGTCGGATCCCGCGGATCGACGCAAAGCACTGCTTCGCTACGAAGCCAGCGGCATGGAACTGGCGCAGGTATTTTTCACACCGCTGGGCGGCCATCTGCGTGCCGCTCTCGCGGATCTGCCCGATGAGGATCTGGCCGCCGCTCATCGGGTGTTCAGCGCGATGATCGCCGCGATGTCGTCGTTCGAGGGCGATCTCGTCGTGCAGCAGAAGACGGCATCGTCGGCACGTTCCACTTCGGCACGCGATCTCGTCTAGCTAGAAAAACAGCAAGCCCCAGAGCTACTGGATCGGTACGACGCCGATCTGGCGCAATGCCAACAGATCCGCCGCGCCGGCTGCCATGCAGGCAGATCCTCAATTCCTCGATGAATCGCTGCAGCCAATCCACCACTGCCGCTGCCGATTCGATCGCCGCGGGCAGTAGAGGACGGGCCACGGCTACCACGTCCGCGCCGAGGGCCAAGGCTTTGGCCGCGTCCATTCCAGTGCGGATACCCCCGGAGGCGACCAGTGGGACGGTGGGCAGCTCCTCGCGCACCTCGACGATCGCCTGCGCCGTGGGTATGCCCCAGTCGGCCAGGTCGGGGAAGCGGACCTCGCCGTACCTGACGAGTTGCTCAACTCGTGACCACGAGGTGCCCCCGGCCCCCGCCACGTCGATCGCGGCGACCGGCAATTCGCCGAACTGCCTGGTCAACTCGGTGACGGCCGAAGTGCCGATTCCGTGGCCGACCTCCTTGAGCAGGATCGGATACTCCAGCGCGGCCGCAACCTCACGTAGCCGACCGAGCGACCCGGAGAAATCTCCGTCGCCATCTTGCTGAACAGCCTCCTGCAGCGGATTGGTATGCACGGCAAGCGCATCCGCGCCGACTCGTTTGAGTGCGTTCGAAATATCCTGCACGGCAGCCGTCGTCAGCTGCGCGAGGCCGATATTGCCGAAAAGCAACACATCCGGTGCAACATCGCGAACGGCAAAGCTGGATGCCGCCCGCTCACCCAACGCGCTGTCCAGCATGATCCGCTGCGAGCCGAGCATCATGCCGATGCCCAGGAGTTGCGCGGCTTCGGCCAGATTTTTGTTGATCGTCTTCGACAATTCGGCACCGCCGGTCATCGCGCCGACCAATACCGGGGCGCGCAGGGGCGCGCCGAGAAAGTGGGTGGACAGATCGATATGGGCCAGGCTGGTCTGGGTCATCGCGTTGTACGGGAGGCGATAACGCTCCAGACCGGTTGTCACGCCGGAGTAGCCGACCCGGTCATCCAGGCACACGTCGATATGACGTCGCTTGCGCGTCGTCATCCCGTTCGCATCAGCCGGCACAGCGCCCTCGTCCACAGCGCTCAATCGGCTGATGACTGCGGTGATTTGAACGACGCGAGGTCGTCTTGATATCGCCGCATCGCATCGACCAACGCGGTGAACACTCTGCTCGCCGCCTCCAGGTCGGCGTCAGGCAGCTCCGTCATCGCGTCGTGAGAGTGAGTTCCCAGCGGAGCGAAGAAAGCCCGCGCCGTCGCAAGTCCAGAATCGGAGTAGCGCAGGATGACCTTTCGCCGATCGGTCGGATCGGATTGGCGACGGATGTGGCCGGACGCCATCATCCGGTCAACGAGATATGTGATGGCGGCGCCCGAAAGTCCCATGCGCTGGCGTAGCTCGCCTGAGGTCACCGGCTCCCCTGCCGTCTCAGCCACCATGACGTGCAGCAGCGCCCGAAAGTCAGTGGGCCGCACGTCATGCGCCGCCGCGAAAGCCCGGCCGATCTGTTCGGATTCGGCCGTCATCACCCGCAGACAGGCGGAGATCTGCTGCTCCAGTGCGGCTCGGCCGCCCACGCTCTCTTCGGGGCCCATGACGTAACCCAGCTTATCCGCATCAGGCCATTACTTCAGTTGATTAATACTTAATTGACTGAAAGACTTGGTTGGGTCGAAGGGACTTCACGTGAATAAGCAGACACTGGCGGCCACGACTGTCGCCGTCGGCGCCACGGCAGGCATCGGAAGCGTGGCAAGCAAGCCGCGGATCACCCGGTGGTACTCGCGGCTCGAGAAACCACCGTACGTGCCCCCCAAGCAGGTGTTTCCGATTGCATGGACCACGCTCTATGCCGATATCGCAGTGACCTCCGCGACGGCCATCGACCGCCTGCGGGCAGCGGGGCGGCACCACGAGGCCCGCAATTATGTCTTGGCGCTGGCCGCCAACCTGATCCTCAACGCCGGGTGGAGCTGGTTGTTTTTCAAGTACCAGAAGCTGGGCGCTTCAGCAGTCGGAGCGGCGGTTTTGGCCGCCAGCAGCGTCGATCTGACCAGGCGGACCGCCGCGGCAGACCGGCGGGCCGGACTCGCGATGTTGCCGTATGCATTGTGGTGCTCCTTCGCCACCTTGATGTCTGGGCATATTTGGGTACTCAATCGGCGATGAGTCAGGTGATTCGCTGATGCCCGCCCTGTTGTGGTTCCGCCGCGACCTGCGACTGCGTGATCTCCCGCCGCTGCTGCGGGCCGCCGCCGACAGCAACGACGTGCTCGCCTGCTTCGTGCTCGACCCGCGATTGGAGGCATCGTCGGGCAATCGGCGGATGCAATTCCTTTGCGACTCGCTTCGCCGGCTGCACGACGATCTGGACGGCCGCCTGCTGGTCACTCGGGGCCGGGCCGAAGAGCGAATTCCCGCGCTGGTCAAAGAGATCGAGGCGCCGGCAGTACATGTCTCGGAGGACTTCTCGCCATACGGCCGACGGCGCGACGATCGGGTGCGCGAAGCGCTGGGCGACGTGCCGCTGGTCGGCACAGGGTCGCCGTATCTGGTGTCGCCGGGACGGGTGACCAAAGACGACGGCGATCCGTACAAGGTGTTCACCCCATTTTTCGGCCGGTGGCGCGATATGGGATGGCGTTCGGCCGCCCGCTCGGGAGTCAAGTCCGCGCAGTGGGTCGATCCCAAGCAACTGGGCAAGCGCGCCAAACCGGCGGAGATACCCGACCCCGGAGTCGAGCTAGACCTGCTCGCGGGCGAGGCTGCCGCGCGACGCCAGTGGAAGAAGTTCGTCGACATAGGTCTCGAGGACTACAGCGATGAACGCAACCGGCCGGACCATGATGGCTCCAGCCGGATGTCAGCTCATCTGAAGTTCGGCACGATTCACCCACGCACCATGGTCGCCGATTTGGACGAGCGCCGCGCCGGTGCACGGGCTTACTTGCGGGAGTTGGCCTTTCGTGACTTCTACGCGGCGGTGTTGCATCACTGGCCTGACAGCGCGTGGTGGAACTGGAACCGCGACTTCGACACCATCGAAACTGACTCGGGCAAGGAGGCCGAGAAGCGCTTCGAGGCGTGGAAGGCCGGCGAAACGGGGTTTCCGATCGTCGACGCGGGCATGCGTCAGCTCCGGGACACCGGTTTCATGCACAACAGGGTGCGGATGATCGTCGCGTCGTTCCTGGTCAAAGACTTACATCTGCCCTGGCAGTGGGGTGCCCGCTGGTTCCTCGATCAGCTGGTCGACGGTGACATGGCCAGCAATCAGCACGGCTGGCAATGGTCAGCGGGCTGCGGCACCGATGCGGCACCGTACTTCCGGGTGTTCAACCCGGCCAGGCAGGCCGAGAAGTTCGATCCCTCAGGCGATTACGTCCGCCGCTGGGTAGCCGAGCTCGCCGACGCCGGTGACATAACGCTGAGCAAGGGAGAGCGCCCCACCGGCTATCCCGAACCGATGGTCGACCACTCCGCGGAACGCGGCGAAGCGCTGCGCCGCTACAAAGACATGAGCTGACGGCGCGTTCAGCGAGCCGCTTTTTTGCGCTCGATGTCAGCCAGCGCTGCAGCCAATTCGGCGCGCTGTGCCGCTGAGGTTTCCCATGCCAGCTGTCGGTTCTTGACCACTTTGGCCGGCGCTCCGACCGCAATCGAGAAGTCCGGTACCTCACCTCTGACGACCGCGTGCGACCCCAGGACACAGCCCCTGCCGATGGAGGTGCCGCGCAGCACCGTCGCTTTCACCCCGACCCAGGTGTCGGGTCCGATCCGTACTGGAGATTTGACGATGCCCTGGTCTTTGATCGGCAGGGTGATGTCGTCCATCCGATGGTCGAAATCGCAGATGTAGCACCAGTCGGCCATCAGCACCGAATCGCCGAGCTCGATGTCGAGATAGCAGTTGATGACGTTGTCGCGGCCCAGGACCACCTTGTCGCCGAATCGCAGCGAACCCTCGTGCGCACGGATGGTGTTCTTGTCGCCGATGTGCACCCAGCGCCCGATTTCCAGCTGCGCCAGCTCCGGCGTCGCATGAATCTCGACGCCCTTGCCGATGAACACCATGCCGCGGGTGATGATGTGCGGGTTGGCCACCTTGAACTTCAGCAGCCGGAAGTAGCGCACCAGATACCACGGTGTGTAGGCGCGGTTGCGCAAAACCCATTTCAGTGAGGCCAGCGTCAAGAACCGGGCCTGACGCGGGTCGCGCAGGTTCGAGCCCCTCCAGCGACGGTGGAGCGGGGCTCCCCACATGCTCGTCATGGCCGGAAAGCCTACTGCGGCCATCAGGCGCGCCAGGCAATCGGTCCCACCTGGACCGGCACAGGTTACCCTCGGCTGTACGCGATATCTGCTGATGGCCGCCGCGCCATCGCGTTCCGGAAGGATTGGGAACCTCCACCGTGTCCTGGCCGATTTCCCGCCGTGCAGTGCGGCATTGGTCATCGGTGGTGTCGGTCATTCTGCTGGCGGCCGCCGCAACCGGCTGCGGCAATACCGACGCTTGGGTCGACACCGTGCCGGCCGAGGGTTGGCCCGCTCAGTACGGCGACGCTGCCAACAGCAGCTACAGCGCGACTGCCGGCGCCGAGCGACTGAGCCTGCGCTGGACCCGCTCGGTCAAGGGTTCACTCACGTCGGCGGTGGCGCTCAGCTCGCGCAATTGGCTGGCCGCAAACGCGCAGACCCCCGGCGGTTGTTCCCTGATGGAGTGGGAGAACGACGACAACGGCCGGCAGCGTTGGTGTACACGGCTGTACCAGGGCGGCGGTTTTTCCAGCCCGCTGTTCGATGGATTCGACAACCTCTACGTTGGCCAGCCCGGCGCCATCGTGTCCTTCCCCGTCACCCAGTGGATTCGCTGGCGTCGTCCGGTGATGGGAATGCCCTCGACACCAAGGATTCTCGGGAACGGCCACGTGCTGGTGGTCACGCATCTGGGACAGGTGCAGGTCTTCGACGGCCATCGCGGCACGGTGGTCGGCAATTCAGTGGACCTGGTCGACAACGTCAACCCGAGCGACTTCACCCGCGGACTGGACGATTGCGGACCGGCGAAGGAGGGCTGCCCGGTCGCGGCCGCTCCCGCATTCGGAAAGGACAGCGGGCTAGTCGTCATCGGGCTATGGGAACCGGGCGCCCCGACGCCGGTCCTGGTCGGGCTGAAGTACCACCCCGGGCAGAATCCGCTGCTCACCCGGGAATGGACCAGCAACGCCGTCGCCGCCGGAGTCCAGGCCAGCCCGGTGATGTCCAGCGACGGTTCCACGATCTACATCAACGGACGCGACGAGCGGCTGTGGGCCTTGCATGCCGTCGACGGCAAGCCGAAATGGTCGGTTCCGCTGAAGTTCCTGGCGCAGACGCCCCCGTCGGTGACACCGGGTGGACTGATCGTTGCCGGCGGCGGACCGGAAACCCGCCTGGTCGCGTTCAAAGACGCCGGTGACCATGCGCAGGAGGTCTGGCGTCGAAACGATGTCAGCCCGCTGTCGACGTCCAGCCTGGCGGGCAGCGGGGTCGGTTACGCCGTGGTGACCGGTGGGCCGGGCGAGGGTGCGCGCGGTATGACGCTGCTGGTCTTCGACCCGGGCAGTGGCAGATCCTTGAACAGCTACCCGCTGCCGGAGGCCACCGGATATCCCGTCGGCGTTTCGATCGGCCGCGATCGCCGCGTCGTCACAGCGACCAGCGACGGCCAGGTGTACAGCTTCGCGCCGAGTTAGTTGCCGGCGACGAAATCGTCGCCCGGATCGGTTCAGCCCTTGACGGCCAGTGGCGGAATGGCGTTGCGCGGGACGTGAACCTGGCTCCCCCCGGCCAACGACGGCAACAGTTCACCTGGCGCAAAGTAGAAAATCAGCTCTTCGTCGGTAATCGCGAAGTTTTGATAATGCGAAGCGTCCAAACCGGAGCCTGGCGATATTGCGGCACCCAGTCCGGTCTGCTTTCCCACCTCGCGTTGCACGATGGGATAAATCGAATCGAGCGGCTTGGTATTCGGTGCGAAAAGTGTGTCGAAGGTGATCGCTTTTTGCCCGGCGGCGTCGTAATTGAAGCCCTTGTAGAAGGTCGACGGGCGGGGGCCACCGAGATCTTCGAAGACCTTGAGAACGACGCTTCGAGTGCCACTGGGCGGCTGACCGGAGTGGTATTGCTCGGAGGTGACTTCCATTTGGTAAGGCACATCACGCGGCCCGGAACTCTGCGACGACGTCTGGGCGACGTTGACGAAGCCGTCTCGATTCTGCGTGAGGAAATCCGACAGAGCCTGGTCGGGATAGTCCACCGGAAATGTCATGTTCAGCGTGTAGGTGGGCGACGAGGAGTGCACATTGCACGTCTGATCATCTTGCAGCGTGCCGCCGAAGCTCGTGCATACCGAGTCTGCGGCCGCGACCGCACCGCCGGACCAACCCAGCAGGGCTCCGGCCGCAATCAGTGCGGCCGACATGATGTTGCGCATCGGTCGACTTGTCCTCGCAGACTCAGAACGGCTAAATGCCGTCTCGCCAGCGTACCTGGCCCCCGTCACGATGGACTGCAAACGTCGTGCTGATGAGCGCCTGCCCAGGTCAGCGGCCACCGTCCTCCCTAACGGCGGCCGCCGACCCGGCAGGCGGGTCTTTAGAACAGAGTCGCGAGCTCTGTCCAGAAGTTGCTGGCGTCCGCAGCGGCACCTGCGCCGTCGAAGGACGAGATCAGCTCGGTCCAGGCGTTGCTGGAGTCCGCCGCCGCTCCCGCTGGGTCGAACGACGAGCCAAGGTCCGCCCAGAAGTCCTGACCGGCGGTCAACGCACCTGCGGTGTCGCCGGAGAACAGGTCGCTCCAGAAGGAGCTGCCGTCGGCCAAAGCCCCCGATGGATCGCTGCCCAGCAAGTCAGTCAGATGGTTGGTGCTGTCAGCGGCGGCAGCGGTAGTGGTCGTTCCACCGTCGCCGTAGAACTTCAGGATGTCGGCCAGGTAGTCACCGCCTTGTGCATGTGCTGTCCCGAGGTCGTTCCCCTCGACGTAGGCGCCGTCGTAGCTGCCGGCACCCGTTGCGTCGCCGCCCGCGTAAGCGGTGTTGTCGTTGCCGAAGATGAGTGCGTAGTTGAAGTTGCCGGGATTCGCCGCGTCAGTGGTCCCGGCGAATCCAGTGCTGTTGTCGCCGAACACGAACGCCGTGTTGTCCGCAGAGCCACCGGCGGCAGAGTCGCTGTATGCGCCGGCAATGGCGTGCGAGTCGGTACCGTCCACGCTCGCATAGTTGTTGGTACCGAATGCATATGCGGTCGAGCCGGCGCCATTCGCAATGGCGATGTCCCCATTCGGGCCCGAGTAGGCGTACGCGGTGCCGTCCTGGAATAACGACATGCCGTCGAATGAGATCGCCAGGTTCAACGCCGGGGTGGAGTCAGCTGCCGATAAGGCCCCACCGCCGAGGAAACCGTCGACCAATGACAACCAATCCGACGAAGAATCCGCCGCTGCAATTCCTGGCATTGAGGCGACCGCTCCCCCAATACCTATACCTACGGCCAGTATTCCCAGCCGGGCCAGAGCACGAGTACCTCTCATTGATTTCCCTTTCCCCACACGCCCCGAAGACGTGCCCTTTGCAACGGCGCCCACCGCGCCGAGTCCGGTAAGCCTATGCGTCGACGTCAATTTTGATCGAACAAAGTCTAATAATTTTAGAAAAAGTACTTAGCTCTTATTCATACGAATAAAGCGGGATCGCAGTATCGCTGGTTGCTGGCGGAACGGCGTTTTGCAGGCTTTTGATCATGATCAGCGGTAGCCGGTATGGTTCAGCCGCCAGAAAATTTGAGTTGATACCAAGATCAACCTGAGAGATACCGGGCATCTCTCCGGAGGTTATGTTCGATCATTCGGATTTACCGACCAGGTTTCCGGAACTGAACCATCGGTCGGACCGAATGCGTAGCCGCAGCGAGCTGGCGCGGCCCGCGCGAAAAGAATTCTTCGTTACGAGTCTGAACGACGCATACTAGCGATGTGAGGACCGTCGGCCCGGGCGGTTACATGCCGGCCGACGGGTTCGCTCGCAACCGTTCCCCTGCTGCCCAATCATCTCGCGGGCGCCGGAAACGGACGAGTTCGAAGTGTCTGGAGCGGCGCTTACGACGCTAAACGCGTCGATGTCCGGCGTCAGGGCCACCGTCGCGCTGAATGCCAAGCCCGCAGCCAGCAAGCTCAGTCGGGTGATGCCACGAGAGTTCATCGATGAACATCCTTTCGCCGACGGCCTGGTCGGCAGCGTGGATTTCGTCGTCTGCTGCATATACAACTCAAATGTAAGGCCGATGCTTTGTTAAAACCAGGTTACCTGACAAAAGTTCACTAGTTAGCAAGCTCGGGCCCTGGTGTCGCGCGGAAAAGACGCCTACGTGCACTAACGGCAATCGGCGGCCGGGCGGCGAATAGGTAGCTGTTGACGCTGCTGGCAAATCCGAGAGCGCCGGTCCCCGGCGGGTTCGCGCTTTGGGCTAAACGTGGACCCGCCGGAAATCACTGACGGCGGCGGTTGCGGTGCGCCGGTAGTCGCGCGGCCGGGGGCGGTGGAGCCACAGGAGCCACATCATGTCCCGGTGATGCTTCGCTGTAGCCGTGCCAACCCCCGGCGCGCTGACATCAGTCTGCGGCCCGGGCTCGGTGCAGTTCATGGGGAGATTTCCCTATTTTTCCGCGTTGCCCCGGTCACCCTGGGGCCCGGTCGGCGTCGTCAGCGCGACGGTCGGCAGATAAATACAGTGCCCTGAGCCGCCGCTCCTGGGCCGATCCTGGTGATGACGGCCGTCAGCGACCGGCTACCCCGCAACGACAACCGCCGGCGCAGCGCGTCGGGATCGACATCAACTCCGCGGATCAGGATCTCCAGAGCTCCGCAGTCCAGCGCCGCCAAGGCTTGGCGCAGGCGACGTTCGTCGAAAGCAAGGTGGTCGAGAACCTCGAACCCGCGAATCCCGGTCGGTATCCGATCCCCGGACAGGTAGGCGATGTTCGGGTCGAGCTGCCAGAGCCCGTGCCGCGCGGCGAAATGACGCACCAGACCAGCTCGCACGACCGCGCCGTCGGGGTCGACGATCCACCGGCCCGCGCCGCGGACCTCGCAATCGTCCGGATCGGCGTCGGTGACCTGTTCTGCTAGATCCAGAATGCTGGCCCGCCGTCGCACCCCCGGCTCAGCCAGACCCGACGACCACAGACACGCTTCTCGCACCGAGCCGCGGTAGGAGGTCACCTCGATCTCACCGTCGAACCCGAGCCGCGTCGTGGCGTCGAAATCGATCCCCGGCGCACATTTCACGACCAGGTCCCGGTCCCGGTACACCTCGATCAGATCGTCGAGGGCAGGCTGGTAGTCGCGTGGATCGAACCGCCGCCGACCACCACCGCGACGCGCCGGGTCAGCCACCACCACCGCATCGCGGGTTATCGGATGCAGGGCGTCAGCGCGGCACAGGTTGGCGGCCTCACCCAGGTTGTGTCGCGCCATCGCCAGCCGCACCGCATCGATGTCGCTGCCGACGAGCCCGGCCGTCAAGCCGCGCAGCGCGGCCAGCTCGGTCCCGACCGAGCAGGTCACATCGTGAACCACCTTGCCGCTCAAGCGCTTCGACCGATGCAGTGCAACCGGCGCGGCGCTGGCCTGCTGCAGCGCTTCGTCAGTGAACAGCCAGTCGCGGGTACCGGGCAGCCCGGCAAGCTTCACCTCCGCACGGCGACGCAGCAGTGTTGTCTCCACCAACACCGGCGTCCGGTCGCCGAATTGCTTTCGTAGCCGCGCGATCTCGCCGACACGGTCGGTCAACGGGAGAGCCTCGACCACGGCCAGCGCGGCCGAGCCCTCGTCGGACGTCAGGTAAGCGACGTCGTCGAGACCGAAATTCAGGACGGCTTGACCCCGGTGATCTCGACGTTGTAGAACCAGCCCTTCGGCACCACGTGTCGCCACACGGTGCCGTCTGCCCAGCTCAGCAGTTTCCAGCTGGTGAACGCGAAGTTGGCCCACGCGAAGCCGAGCTTGCCTGGCGGCACCGCGTATTCGAAGGTCCGCAGTGGCCAGCCGAGCATCGCCGCGGTGAACTCGACGGTGGCGGTGTCGACATCGACGGCGCCCGCGGCCCGGGCCATCGTCTCCAGCTCGGCCGGCGAAAAGGTGTGCAGGTCGACGATCGACTCCAGCGCTGCGGCGCGCGAGGACTCGTCGAGCTCAGCTTGCGGACGCCGCCAGCTGTCCAACCCGGGCAGCTTGGTGACGTTGGTTGCGACCCGCCACGTCAAGGTCGACAGGGTGCGCGCATAGCTGTTGCCGACGGTGGTCGGTTCGCCGGCGAACACGAACCGGCCGCCTGGCCTCAACACGCGCAGCACCTCACGCAGCGTCAGCTCGACGTCCGGAATGTGATGCAGCACCGCATGCCCGACGACCAGGTCGAATGAGTCGTCGTCGTAGGGGATGCGCTCGGCGTCGGCGACCCGGCCGTCGATGTCGAGCCCCAGCGACTGCCCGTTGCGGGTGGCGACTTTGACCATGCCCGGCGAAAGGTCGGTGACCGAGCCGCGCCTTGCCACCCCGGACTGGATCAGGTTCAGCAGGAAGAAGCCACTACCGCAGCCCAACTCGAGGGCGTTCTCGTAGGGCAGGCGATGGATCTCATCCTCGGGGACGACGCTGTTGAAGCAGTTACGGGCGTAGTCGATGCAGCGCTGGTCATAGGAGATCGACCACTTCTCGTCGTAGTTCTCCGCTTCCCAGTCGTGATAGAGCACCTGGGCCAGCTTGCTGTCGTGACGGGCGGCCTCGACCTGCTCAGCGGTGGCGTGCGGCTGCGGCGCCGGGTCGGTACTGGTCATGGTCGACCAGCCTATCGGAGCGGTTTAGCAGGCACCGAGGCTACATCTGCCCGCCTGGCTCCTCCTCATCGCGCTCCGCGCTCTGCATCGTCGTCCGGCTACGTTCCGGCACCGCTGACAGTTACGGTGACCGTGCTGGTGCCGCTCGAGACGATTACCAGTTCGGCGGCGCTGGGAGCCGACATAACCTCTCCACCGGTCACGCTGACCTGGTAGCCATCCGGAAATTCGACGCTCGGGATGGCAATAGTGGTCTGCGAGCCGACTGGGAAGCTGCCGAGCCCGTTTGCCTCCGCGGTGGAGTAGCTGAACTGGAACGTCCCGTTGTCGAATGAGTAGGAGGTCGGGGTGCCCGAGATCACCTGCGGGTACGGCTCAGCCAGAGTCTCCAGGTTGGCCGTATTCACGTTGGCGCCGATCGGCGGATCCATCGGGTTGTAGACCAGAGACTCCGAGCCCGGCGGGCTTGCGCTGGTGGAGATGTCGCCCTGACTGGAATAAGCCCACTCGGTCCACCCGATCAGATGCTGGTCGGCGCCCTGCATCGGACCCAGGATCTCGGCCTGATCGCTGGTCGCCCCGAACTCGGTCATGAACGCCGGAATTCCGTGTGACTGCGCGTAGCTTTCGGCGTTACCCACGATCGCGTTGACGCTCGGTATGCACCCCAGCGGGCCGAGGTCGAATTCGCAGTAGTCGTGGAACGACAGCACGGTGTTCGAGGCGTCCACGTCGCCCAGATCGGTGGGCACACCCGCGTTGGACAGCACGTTGGGTTCGAAGAAAATCGGCGTGCTCGGATCGACCGCCCGGATCGCATCGGCACCCTGGTCATAGAACGGGGTCAGCTGCTGGCCGTCGAAGAACGGGTTGCCGAACAAGGTCGGCAGGAACGACGATATGCCCGGGGATGGCTCGTTCATGAGCTCGAATCCGGCCACGTTGGAGTTTCCGTTGAAGGCACTGCCTACGTATTCCAACATCTGGCTGTAATTGTTCTCCAGACCGATTCCGTTGGGGGCGTCGGCATTCGACCAGAATGACTCCCAGGCCTGCTGCTCTGCGGGATTGAAGAACTCGTTGTACGGGAAGGGCAGCGACGGGTTGGCCACCCCATCGGTCTGCACCGCCCAGTCCGGCGCACCTTCGCCGCCGAACGCGGTGCTGTAGGCGTCCTGGTGGAAGTCGATGATGCTGTAGATGCCGTGATTGCCCAGCGTCTGGACCGTGTTCTCGATCGAGCTCAGGTATGTCGTGTCGAAGACGCCGGGCTCGGGCTCCAGGTCGGACCAGATCACACCCACCCGGACCGCGTTGAAACCGTTCTCGGCCAGAAACGCCGCGTCGTCGTCGCTGAACCCGCTGGTTGCCGGGTCGCCGGGGGCGACCTTGTACACATCGTTCAGCCCGTGCAGCAGCACAACCTGACCGTCGCTGTTGGTCAGCCAGCCGCCGGACGTCCCGACCGGCAGCAGCGCGCTATCGGGGTCCCCGGTCTCGGTCGGCCCGCCGGGCAACGTGCCGTAGTCGCCGACCATGCCGTGCTCGCCGAACGTCCCGGCGTTGCCGCCGGCCCCGCCGAGCGCGGGCAGGCCGGCAGCGGTGGCGCCTGCACCCGCATTGCCGCCGTCACCGCCGATACCGAACAGCGAGCCGGCGTTACCGCCGTCGCCGCCTGCGGCGCCGGCACCGCCCAATCCCCCTTCCCCGCCGGAGCCGAAGAAGCCGACCGCGTCGCCGCCGGAGCCGCCCGCCAAGCCGGCTTCGCCACTGTCCCAGCCGTTGCCGCCGTCACCGAACCACAGGCCGCCGTCGCCGCCGGTGGGGTCGAGTGCGGTGCCCTCGGCCCCGTTGCCGATCAGGAACTGCCCGGAAGCGGTGTTAAAGAGCTGGTCGACCTGCTCACCGAACGAGCTGTTGATCCAGCTCTCGACGCCGGCGTGCAGTGGGTCATAGATGTACTGCTGGAAAAGCCCTGCTGCGGAGAACGTTTCGGCACCCGACGCGCTTGCGGCCAGCGCCTGATCAACGGCGTGATTGGCGAGTTCGGCGGTACTGGCGCTGACCACAAGGTCGCTGAGTACGTCGCCGAGACCGAAGTCGTCGGCACGTGCGACCGGCGTAGTGACCATCGCGAGGGCCGTTGCGGCGATACCAACGGCGACGCCGCGTGTCCGGAAGATCATCGCGACCTCCAGGACGCCGACGCCGATGTGAGCTAGCCCATACTCTAAGTCGGTCGGGCCGTCGATCGTCGCGAATTGGCGTCGAAAAGCTCCAGGTAGCGGCGGCGTTCGGCATACCACCGCTCAGCCGGAGCCAGCCGGTAAAGATCGTCGATGCCGGCCTTGGCGGCGGCCAGCGCAGCGCGAGGCGCGTCGACGAAACGGCTCGCCCAAGCCACCGCGGCGTCGTATACGCCATCGGGGGCGACCATCTCGTCGATCAACCCCAGCTCCTTGGCCTCTTCGGCATCGAAGAAGCGGCCGCTGTAGACCAACTCTTTGGCCTTGGCGGCCCCGACCGTGCGGGCCAACCGGGCCGTACCCTCGCCGTCGGGCACCAGGCCCGCCAGGATTTCCGTCGCGCCGAACCGGACGTTGTCGCCGCTCACCCGCCAGTCGGCGGCCAGCGCCAGACCAAGGCCGGCTCCCAGCGCATATCCGGTAATCGCGGCGACGGTTGGCTTCGTGATCGCCGCGATGGCGTCGACGGCGGCCCGGTGCACGAGCAGCCAGCTCTCGGCTTCCGCAGAGTTCAGCGTGCGCAACTGAGGCATGTCGTCGCCCGCGGAGAAGATCTCGTGGCCGCCGAAGAGGATGACGGCGGCGATGCCGTCATGGTCGCTCATCTCGGCCGCGGCCTGCTCGATCTCCCGGTAGACCTGACGGGTCAGCGCGTTGGTCGGCGGCCGCGAGAGCACCAGCGTCCCGACCCCTGGATGGCCCGGGTCCAGGAGGACGCTGACGAACTCGCTCAAATTCGCCACCCAAGTCCCCCGGCCTTGCGGGCACGGTGATAACGGTCGGAGTCGAAGAACTCGAAAATCCAGTTGTCGCCGTCGATTTCGACGTTTGGTTGCACCGTGACGATCTGACGCTCGACCGCCAGCACGTCGGCGACCGAACGCCCGATCAGCGAGTCCAGCTGCGTCCAGGTCGGCGGTAGCAGAAAGCAGCGGCCGGCTTCGAACTCGGCGACGGCGGCCTGCGGCGTGCTCCACTCGGCACGGTCGGATTCGGTGTTGTCGCCGTCGGCGCGCTGTCCCTCGGGAAGTACGCCGACGAAGAAATAGGTGTCGTAGCGACGGGTGCGCTCAGCTTCGGGTGTCACCCAATTGGCCCAGGGCCGAAGCAGATCGGCCCGCAACACCAGGTTCTCCCGGCTCAGGAAGTCGGCAAACGACAGCGTCCGGTCAGCGAGCGCCAGACGGGATTCGCGGTAAACCGATGCGTCGCTGACGATGCCGCTCGGGTCATCGGCCGGGCCGGCGAACAACACACCGCATTCCTCGAACGTCTCGCGGGCCGCGGCGCACACCAGCGCCTCGGCCAGGTCGGTATCGGTGCCGAACCGCTGGGCCCACCACGGCGGTGGCGGCCCGGCCCAAGCGATCTCGGCGTTGCGGTCGCGGTCGTCGACGCCGCCGCCGGGGAATACCACTGTGCCGGCAGCGAATTCCATTCCGGCATGCCGTCGCATCAGGAAGACCGAGATGTCATCCGGGTCCTGCCGCAACAGCATCACGGTTGCGGCCGGCCGCACCGGCAGCGGTACTAACGTGTCGTCGGTCATGAGCGCCTCCGGTGGGCCGCGCGGGTGCGGGTACGACGGGCGAAGTAGCGCCCGTCGATTACGTCCACATCGATCGATTGGCCGAACGCCGCGGACAGGTTTCCTGCGGTCAGCACATCAGCCAGCAACCCTGCCGAGACGATCTTTCCCTCCGCCATCAGCATGCAGTGACTGAAGCCGGGCGGAATCTCTTCGACGTGATGGGTGACCAGGACCAGTGCGGGCGCGTCGGGATCGGCGGCCAGATCCGCCAGCCGCGCCACCAGCTCCTCGCGGCCACCCAGGTCGAGACCGGCGGCGGGCTCGTCGAGCAGCAGCAGTTCGGGGTCGGTCATCAGCGCGCGGGCGATCAGGATCCGCTTGCGCTCGCCCTCGGACAACGTTTCGTAGCGACGGTCGGCGAGATGCTCGGCACCCAGGCTCTCCAGCATGTCGACGGCGCGATGGTAGTCGACGTCTTCGTAGCGCTCCCGCCACCGGCCCAGCACCGCGTAGCCGGCCGAGACGACCAGATCGCGGACCACCTCGTTGCCCGGAATGCGTTGCGCCAGTGCCGAGGAACTCAAGCCCACCCGCGAGCGCAGCTCGGCCATGTCGACCCGGCCGAGGCGCTCCCCCAGCACGTAGGCCGCCCCGGAGGTGGGATGCTCGGCCGCCGCGGCGATGCGTAGCAACGATGTCTTGCCGGCGCCGTTGGCCCCGATGATCACCCAGCGTTCGTCGAGCTCGACCGACCAGGTCACCGGCCCGACCAGGGTGTGGCCGTCGCGGCGCAGGGTCACGTCGGTGAAGTCGATCAACAGGTCGGGGTCGACTGTCTCACTCGTGTCGTCGGCCACCCGACCATCGTGCCGTACCGCGACGAAACGGCGGCTCTCGGGTCGAGGAGCGGCTAGTCGATCTCGACGCGGCTCACCACGCCGTCGAGAGCGTCGGCCGCCTCGATCTCACCACGCGTCACGCCGAGCAGAAACAGCACCGTATCCAGGTAGGGGTGGCTCAGCGACGCGTCGGCGACCTTGCGCAGCGCGGGCTTGGCGTTGAACGCGATGCCCAGCCCGGCCGCGGACAGCATGTCGATGTCGTTGGCGCCGTCGCCAACCGCGACGGTCTGCGCCATCGGGACTCCGGCCTGACTCGCAAAGTCGCGCAGCGCCTTGGCTTTACCGGCGCGGTCGACGATTTCGCCGACTACCCGTCCGGTGAGCTTGCCGTCGACGATCTCCAACACATTCGCAGCCACGAAATCCAGCATCAGCTCGTCCGCCAGCGGCTGGATGACCTGGCGGAAACCGCCGGAGACCACACCTACGTGATAACCCAGCCGGCGCAGCGTGCGGATGGTGGTCCGCGCCCCGGCGGTCAGCTCCACGTCGTCGGCGACCTCGTCGAGTACCTCGGCCGGCAGGCCGGCCAGCGTTTCGACCCGCTGGTGCAGCGACTCGGCGAAGTCCAGCTCACCCCGCATGGCGGCGTCGGTGATCGCGGCGACGGCCTCCTCGGCGCCCGCTCGCGCCGCGAGCATCTCGATGACTTCCTGCTGAATCAGCGTCGAGTCGACGTCGAACACGATGAGTCGCTTGGCCCGACGCGCGATGCTGTAGTCCTCCAACGCGACGTCGACGCCCACGTCGGCGGCAACACGGGTCAGCACCTCCTGCAGCTGTCCCCCGCCGCCGGCCGGCACCGAGACCCGCAGCTCCAGACCTGTGACCGGATAGTCGGAGACGCCGCGGATGAGGTCGATGTTGACGCCCAATGCCGCCACCTCGCGCGCGACGGCGCCGAACGCCTCGGCGGTGATCGGACGGCCCAACACCATGATCGTGTGCGTCGAGGGCTCCCGGATGATTCGCAGATCGTCGCTGCGTTCGATGCTGACGTCCAACCCAACAGAGTGGATCGCTGCTTCGACTTCGTCCCGAAAAGCCTTGCCTTCAACGACTTCCACCGGCGCCGTCACCAGTACCCCCAGCGTGAGCCGAGCTCTGATCACCACCTGCTCGACGTTGAGCAACTCGACTCTGTGTCCCGAGAGGACTTCGAAGAGCGCGGACGTCACGCCAGGCTTGTCGTGACCGGTGACAGTGATCAACGCTGACACCTTGCGGGGCGTACTCACCCCAGAGTGTCTCCGCGAGAAGCGATCACGAACGAACTTGGACGTCGTCGGCTCGGGTGACGTCGCCGTCCGACGGTCCGTGCGACCGGCCTACGTGAGCCTCGGCGCGTATCCGCTCGACCATGTGCGGGTAGTGCAACTCGAACGCCGGGCGCTCGGAGCGGATGCGCGGCAGCTCGGTGAAGTTGTGCCGCGGCGGCGGGCAACTCGTCGCCCATTCCAGCGAGTTGCCGTAACCCCACGGGTCGTCGACGGTGACCACTTCGCCGTAGCGCCAGCTCCTGAAGACGTTCCAGACGAACGGAATCATCGATACGCCGAGGATGAACGCGCCGATCGTCGACACGACGTTGTAGGGCTGGAACCCGTCGGTCGGCAGGTAGTCGGCGTAACGACGCGGCATTCCCAGGTCGCCCAGCCAGTGCTGGATCAGGAACGTCGTGTGGAAGCCGATGAACGTCAACCAGAAGTGCAGCTTGCCCAGTCGCTCGTCGAGCAGCCGGCCGGTCATCTTGGGGAACCAGAAGTACACGCCGGCGAAGGTCGCGAACACGATCGTGCCGAACAACACGTAGTGGAAGTGCGCGACGACGAAGTAGCTGTCGGTGACGTGAAAGTCCAGGGGCGGACTGGCCAGCAGCACACCGGTCAGACCACCTAACAAGAAGGTGATCAAGAAGCCGATCGAGAACAGCATCGGCGTCTCGAAGGTCAACTGCCCCTTCCACATCGTGCCAACCCAGTTGAAGAACTTGATCCCGGTCGGCACCGCGATCAGGTAGGTCATGAACGAGAAGAACGGCAGCAGCACCGCGCCGGTGGCGAACATGTGGTGCGCCCACACCGCCACCGACAACGCGGCGATCGACAGCGTGGCGTAAACCAGCGTCGTGTACCCGAAGATCGGCTTACGGGAGAACACCGGGAAGATCTCGGTGACGATGCCGAAGAACGGCAGCGCGACGATGTACACCTCGGGGTGGCCGAAGAACCAGAACAGGTGCTGCCACAACAGAACTCCACCGTTGGCCGAGTCGTAGATGTGGGCGCCGAGGTGCCGGTCGGCGGCCAGTCCGAACAGTGCCGCGGTCAGCAGTGGGAAGGCCAGCAACACCAGGATCGACGTCACCAGGATGTTCCAGGTGAAGATCGGCATCCGGAACATCGTCATGCCCGGCGCACGCATGCACACGACCGTGGTGATCATGTTGACCCCACCGAGGATGGTGCCCAGGCCGGCGACGATCAGACCCACGATCCAGAGGTCGCCACCCGCGCCGGGTGAGTGAATTGCATCCGTCAACGGGGTGTATGCGGTCCAGCCGAAGTCGGCGGCGCCACCGGGTGTGATGAAGCCGGCCATGCCGATCAGCGCGCCGAACAGGAACAGCCAGAAGGAGAAGGCGTTCAGTCGCGGGAACGCCACGTCGGGCGCGCCGATCTGTAGCGGCAGCACCAGGTTCGCGAATCCGAAGACGATGGGCGTCGCATAGAACAGCAGCATGATCGTGCCGTGCATGGTGAACAGCTGGTTGTACTGCTCATTGGACAGGAACTGCAGTCCGGGGGCAGCCAACTCGGTACGCATCAGCAGGGCCAGCAGACCGCCGATGAAGAAGAAGACGAAGCAGGTGACCACGTACATGATGCCGATCAACTTGTGATCGGTGGTGGTGATCAGCTTGTAGATCAGGTTGCCTTTGGGGCCCGTTCGAGGCGGGTACGGGCGACTAGCCTCGAGTTCTCCCAGCGGGGGCGCTTCGGCAGTCAAGAGCTCCTCCAAACGTCGAGCAAGGCAACCACGATCAGTTTTGTCTGAGTCTAACCGTCCAGCGGGCCCACCGACGGACAGGTCCTACAAACTGTCGTAATAAGCCGGTGAACACTTTGACCCGGTCCGCCTCGCGCTTGCCAGAGACGGCTTCACCTGGCCAGATGTTAACGTCGGACCCGTGTCGCTCAGGGCTGTCCGACCCGCTCTCGCCGCTGCCGCCGCGGCAATTGTCTGCGCCGCTGTCTGCAGCGGTTGCGGCCCCCATTCCTCCGAGAGTCGCGGCGCGCAATCGACGTCGATGATCACCAGCACGACCCAGATCGCGGGCGCCGGCGTGTTGGGCAACCAGCGCCGACCCGACGAGTCATGCGCTCCGGACCCGGCCGCACCCGATGCTGGGCCATCACCGCGGCCAGCGCACAACGCGGCCGGGGTCCAGCCCGACACCGTCGAGGTTCCCGATGACCCGCAGCGCATTGTCGTGCTCTCCGGCGACCAACTCGACGGGCTGTGCGCGCTGGGACTTCAGTCGCGCATCGTCGGGTCCGCTCTGCCCGACGGCTCGTCGGATCAGCCGTCGTATCTGGGCACCGTCATCCACAAATTGCCCAGCGTGGGCACCCGCAGCAACCCCGACCTCGGCGCGATCAAAGCCGCCAAACCCGATCTGATCCTCGGCTCCCAAGCCCTGACACCGAAGCTGTATCCGCAGTTGGCCGCCATCGCGCCGACGGTGTTCACCGGGGCGCCTGGCGCCGCGTGGCAGGACAACCTGCGCGGGGTGGCCGAGGCGACCGCACGAGCCGACGCCGCGGGCGACCTGATCGACCACTTCACCACCAAGGCCCACGACGACGGCGCCGCGCACGACGCCGCCCACTACCAGGCATCGGTCGTGCAGTTCACCGAGAACGCGGTGCGAATCTACGGCGCCGACAACTTCCCGGGCAGCGTATTGACTGCCGTCGGCGTGGATCGCCCTGCGGCGCAACGGTTTACCGACAAGCCCTACGTCGAGGCGGGCAGCACCGACAACGACCTGGCGGGCACCGCGAACTTCGCGGCAGCGGACGCCGACGTGATCTACGTATCGTTCGATTCGGCAGAAGCCAAGGACCGCGCCCCGACCATCTTCGACAGCGACGCGTGGCGCAGATTGGCAGCCACTCGGGAGAACCGTGTCTTCGTGGTCAACAACGAGGTCTGGCAGACCGGCGGGGGCGTGGTCGCCGCCCGCGGCATCATCGACGACCTGCGCTTTCTCAACGCTCCTATCAACTAGCCCGCGGTGTGATGCTGGACGCATCCAGCGAACTACATAGCTTATCTATGATAATCTGGTTGCCGTTCACTAGAATCGATACGAAACCAATGCGCACTGAAGAGGACTACTGATGAGCACTGTTTCCGCGTACGCCGCCACCGACAAGACGGGGCACCTGAGCAAGACCACGATCGAGCGCCGCGATCCCGGCCCGCACGACATCGCCATCGACATCAAGTTCGCCGGAATCTGCCACTCCGACATCCACACCGTCAAAGCCGAATGGGGCAAGCCCAACTATCCGGTGGTGCCCGGCCACGAAATCGCCGGCGTCGTCACCGCCGTAGGCTCCGACGTCACCAAGCACAAGGTCGGCGACCACGTCGGCGTGGGCTGCATGGTGAACTCCTGCGGCCACTGCAGCAGCTGTGCGGCCGGACTCGAGCAGTACTGCAAAAACGGCGCGACTTTCACCTACAACGCCATCGACAAAGACGGCACGCCGACGCAGGGCGGCTACAGCCAGGCGGTCGTCGTCAACGAGAACTTCGTCGTGCGCATCCCCGATTCGATCCCGCTGGACCTCGCGGCGCCGCTGCTGTGCGCAGGCATCACACTATTTTCGCCGTTGAGGCACTGGAAGGCGGGGGCCGACACCCGGCTGGCGATCATCGGGCTGGGCGGGCTCGGACACGTGGGCGTCAAGCTCGGTGCCGCGATGGGCGCCGACGTGACGGTGCTCTCGCAGTCACTGAAGAAAATGGAAGACGGTCTGCGCCTGGGGGCGAAGCATTACTACGCGACGTCGGACCGCGACACCTTCAAGAATCTGCGCAACGGTTTCGATCTCATCTTGAACACCGTGTCGGCGAACCTGGATCTTGGCGCTTACCTGCAGCTGCTCGACGTCGACGGCACGCTGGTCGAGTTGGGCATCCCCGAGCACCCGATGGAAGTGCCGGCGTTCCCACTGGCGCTGGCGCGCCGCAGTCTGTCCGGATCCAACATCGGCGGCATCGCCGAAACCCAGGAGATGCTCGACTTCTGCGCCGAGCACGATGTGACGCCCGAAATCGAAGTCATCGAGGCCTCTTACGTCAACGAAGCCTACGAACGGGTGCTGGCCAGCGACGTGCGCTACCGCTTCGTGATCGACATCTCAACTCTGTGAGCTAGCCCCCGAGGCCGCCGTAGTACCGGCCTGGTCGTTGATCCCAGACAGCGGCCAGCCGGCGGCGGCCAGCCTCGCCGCCACCCGCGCGATGTTCTCGGGACCCGCGTCGTAGTGCGTCATGTCGGAGATGAAGTCCGCGATCACATCACGGTTGACGGTGCCGTTCGACAGCTCTTCTTCGTCGATCGAGTCCACGACCTCGGTGATCTCGCCTTCGCTCAGCGGTGTGCTGCGCAGCAGTGCCAGCAACGCGACACGGTCCGGCGCAGGAACGCCTTCGGGATAGCCGACCTGCAGCCATGCGATGACGGAACGAAAGAAGTTGGCCGCGGATGCTGGTGTTATCGCCACCCGACCAGTGTCACGGTTGCGGGCTCAGACGTCGCCACTTTCACGCCCGACTGACGCCACAATTCATGAGCCGTTCACGGAACGTTCTGTCCCAGGATCGGCCTCTGGCCTGCGGCTCTAGAAGTTCCAGTCCTCGTCTTCGGTGTTGACGGCCGTCGAGTGCTCGCGCCCGCTGCTCTGTTTGATCGACTTGCGCTCGCGATCCACACATTTGGCTCCGTAATCAACTGATCGAGGCGCAAGCTGCAGTTATGCAGCGATGGGCGCGCGAGAGAACTTCGATTCGGTCTCCCGGGTCGAATCCGACCACCGCGGCTAACGACGCAACGGCGATCGATTAGGAGGTTGTGGAGCAATGGATTTCGCATTTTTACCACCGGAGATTAACTCCGGGCGAATGTATAACGGCCCTGGGTCGGGGCCTATGTTGGCCGCCGCGGCGGCCTGGAACGGGCTTGCCGCCGAGTTGCACTCGACGGCGACCTCATACGGATCGGTGATCTCGGAGTTAAGCGCGGGGCCCTGGCTCGGCGCCGCATCAGCAGCGATGACATCTGCGACCGCGCCCTATGCGGCGTGGCTGAGATCGACTGCTGGCCAGGCCGAACAGACAGCCATCCAAGCCAGAGCTGCTGCCGCGGCCTATGAGGTGACGTTCGCGGCGATGGTTCCCCCGCCGGTGATCGAGGCCAACCGTGCGCTGTTGCAGGCGCTGTGGCAACAAACCTTTTCGGGCAAAACAGTCCGGCTATCGCTGCCACCGAGACCCTCTACGCCGAGATGTGGGCACAAGATGCCACAGCGATGTACGGCTACGCGGGCACGTCGGCATCCGCGACAACCCTGACGTCGTTCACTCCGGCACCGCAGACCACGAACGGGGCATCGGCCGCGGCAAACGCGCAGCCGGCGACGTCCCAACTCGCCTCCACGGCACTGCCGGGGCTCACATCGACGGCGGCGGTTACGTGACCCTTCTGAACGACGCTGGCGAACCTCAGTTGACGTCGTGCTGTTCTTGCCCAATGTGGCCCAGGCTGGGCTGACGCCACTGAACACCACCGGTTTATTTACCGACTTATCGTTCGACGACGATGAACTCCGGGATGAGGCGTTGAAAGGTACCGAACCAAAATCGCGGCCAAGTTCGCGATTCCACGGTTGGCGCCTCCCGCCTGGATGCCACCCTCGGCAGCTCCGTCACGGCTGGCGACAGCGTTGGGTCCCGCGCAGGTCCCATCGGTGACGGCGGCTCTGGGTCAGGCTTCAACGGTCGGAAGGTTGTCGGTGCCACAAGCCTGGACCGTGGCGGCCCCGGAGATCAGGCTTGCCGCGCTGACGTTGCCGGCCACCAGCCTGGGCGCCGCCCCAGAAGTCATGGCAGCCAGCCCCGGAAGCCTTTTCAGCGAGATGACCCTGGCAAACATGATCAGCCGCGCCATCAGCGGCACCAGCCGAGGAGGTCAGGAGCGCACCGGCTCAATTTCCCGCTCCCGGCCCGCGTCGACGCCCACATCGCCCAGCGGCCACGGCACGGCAATCGCCGCCGACATTCGCGAATTCGCTCAAGCACTCATCACACTCGGCGACCTACGCGACTCAGGGCTCCTGACGGACGACGAATTCAACGACCAGAAGGAACGCCTTCTCGCGCTGAATCGCTGCACTTCGCAGGTCAGAAGTTCCAGTCCTCGTCTTCGGTGTTGACGGCCTTGCCGATCACGTAGGACGATCCCGACCCGGAGAAGAAGTCGTGGTTCTCGTCGGCGTTGGGCGACAGGGCCGACAGGATCGCCGGGTTGACGTCGGTCTCCTCGCGCGGGAACAGCGCCTCGTAGCCGAGATTCATCAGCGCCTTGTTGGCGTTGTAGCGCAGGAACTTCTTGACGTCCTCGGTCAAGCCGACCTCGTCGTAGAGGTCCTGGGTGTACTCCGCCTCGTTCTCGTACAGCTCGTAGAGCAGGTCGTAGGTGTACTCCTTGAGCTCGGCCTGCGTCGTCGCATCCTCGAGCGCCAGGCCCTTCTGGTACTTGTAGCCGATGTAGTAGCCGTGCACGGCCTCGTCGCGAATGATCAGCCGGATCAGGTCGGCGGTGTTGGTCAACTTGGCCCGGCTCGACCAGTACATCGGTAGGTAGAAGCCGGAGTAGAACAGGAAGCTCTCCAGCAGGGTCGAAGCCACCTTGCGCTTCAGCGGCTCGTCGCCTTTGTAGTACTGCATCACGATCTCGGCCTTGCGCTGCAGGTTCGGGTTCTCCTCCGACCAGCGGAACGCCTCGTCGATATCGGCGGTCGAGCACAGCGTCGAGAAGATCGAGCTGTAGCTCTTCGCGTGCACCGACTCCATGAACGCGATGTTGGTGTACACCGCTTCCTCGTGCGGCGTCAGCGCGTCGGGGATCAGGCTGACGGCGCCGACCGTGCCCTGGATGGTGTCCAGCAGCGTCAGCCCGGTGAACACCCGCATCGTCAGCTGCTTCTCGTTGGGCGTCAGCGTCCCCCAGGACGGGATGTCGTTGGACACCGGCACCTTCTCGGGCAGCCAGAAGTTTCCGGTCAGCCGCTCCCAGACCTCTGCATCCTTCTCGTCTTGCAGACGGTTCCAGTTGATCGCGGAAACCCGGTCGATCAGCTTCATTCCATCGGTCACCAGAACCCCACTTCACCAGGACGGATAGTCGACGTTACGTAGGTCACAAACACTACCCCTGGGGTGCGACAAGGCCACGCAACACAAGAGCTTGTGTTCGCGTGTCGCGCGAGTCTGTCAGCGACTCGCTCTGATCGGATACCCGAGATCGACGCACGTATCCACCCTTGGCATCCACGCCGTTCAGATGTACCATTTGGTACATGATGACCGAAGACAGCATCGAGATCGACGCCCCGGCGCAGTTGGTGTGGCAGGTTTTCAGCGACGTCGAACGCTGGCCCGAATGGACGGCATCGGTGACTTCCCTGGTCGGCAGCGATGGCGCCAACTTGGCTGTCGGAAAACGGTTTTCGATCAAGCAGCCAGGCATGTCGAAGCTGATCTGGAAGGTCACCGAAATCGACCCGGGCTTGTCCTGGACGTGGGTGCAACGTTCGCCCGGGCGTGCAGTGACCGCTCGCCACCACGTCATCGCTCAGCCCGACGGTCGCACACTGGTGCGTCAGCAACTCGAGCAGCGCGGCATGCTCGGCGCCCTGGTCGGACGGATGATGCTGAAGAAGACCAAACGCTTCCTCGAACTCGAGGCCCAAGGACTCAAGACCCGGTCTGAGCAGTTCCATCGCGCCAATGGCCAGCTCTCCTGATCAGAGCCGGCGCGGTCAGCTACTGGACACGCTGGTCGAGGAGTTCGCCGCCAGCGGCGTCGGCCACCGATCGCTGCGCGACGTGGCCGAGGCAGTCGGCACCAGCCATCGAATGTTGTTGCACCACTTCGGATCTCGAGAAGACCTGCTCGTCGCCATCGTCGAGGAGGTCGAGCGACGCCAGATGACCCTTCTCCCGGATCTGCCGACTGATCCGGCCGACAATTTCGCGGCCATGTGGTCCGACGTCAGTCGCCCCGAATTGCGACAGGCCGAACGACTCTTCTTCGAGTGCTACGCCCGCGCTTCGCAGGGCGAGAAGCCGTTCGACCGCATGGTCCCCGGCGCCGTGAACGGCTGGCTCGATGAGGTCGACGCCGTCGCCGATTTCCCGTCGACCGAGCCTTCGCACGGCTGGGGATGGCCGTCGTCCGCGGCCTGCTGCTGGATCTGGTGGCCACCGACGACGATGCCGGCGTGAAAGCGGCCGCGGAATCGTTCGTCAGATCCTGCTGCAGGCCGGCTGACCGCCCGGCGCTTTGCCGACGAGCCGGTGCCCACCCCGAAGAACTTGTACTCAGCGAGTTTGAGCGAGCGGGTGTCGCGCCAGTACTGCCAGGTCATGCCGCTCCACAGCGTCCGGTTGACGCCGTGCTCGTCGAGATACCAGCTGCTGCAGCCACCGGTGTTCCACACCGAGCCGGACAGCTTGCTCTGCAGTTCCGCATTGGATCGGTCCTGCGCAGAACGGCTGGGCGCCAACGCTTGTGCGCCCGCCTTGTCGACCGCCGCGATCGCCTGGGCGACGTAGTGGATCTGCGACTCGATCATGAACACCACCGAGGTGTGGCCCAGACCGGTGTTGGGCCCGAGCAGGAAGAACAGGTTCGGCATGTCGGCCACCGCGATGCCGCGATGCGCGACGACTCCTTCACGGTTCCAGCGATCCACCAGATCCTCGCCGCGCGGGCCCTTCACGTCGACATAGGTGTAGGAGTCGGTGGTGTGGAAGCCGGTGGCGTACACGATGACATCGGCCGGGATGCTCGACGCCGTCGTCGGTGACGATGCCGTCGGCGGTGATGCGGTCGATCCGGTCGGTGATCAACGTCGCCTTCGGATTGGCCACCGCCTGGTAGTAACTGCCGGAGTAGAGGATTCGCTTGCAGCCGGCGCGGTAGGTCGGGGTGAGCCGGCGGCGCAGGTCTTTATCGCGGACGTTGCGGCGAATGTTCCACCTGCCGACCAATTCGACGGCACGCAGCAGGCTCGGACGTTGCGTCATCGCGAACCCGAGACCCTCGAGCCCCCAGTAGATACCTGACCGCACGCCAGCCTCAGGCCGGGCACCACCGCGAAGGCTTTGCGAACCAGGTTGGGCAGCAGGCTGTTCGGCCGCGGCACCACCCACGGCGGGGTGCGCTGGTAGAGCTTTACCTCGGCAACGCCGGCGTCGCGGCGGACCAACTCCGGCAGGATCTGGATGGCGCTGGCGCCGGTGCCGATGATCGCGACACGCTTCCCGGTCAAGTCGACGCTGTGGTCCCACTGCGCGGAATGGAAAGCGGCGCCGCGGAATTCGTCCATGCCCTCGATGTCCGGCATGCTCGGGATATGCAGCGCGCCGGCACCCGAGATCAGGAACTGGGCGACGTACTCCTCCCCCGACTCGGTGAATACGTGCCAGCGGTACTCGCTGTCGTCCCAGTGTGCGCGGCTCACCTTCTCGCCGAACCGGATGTAGCGGCGCAGGCCGTACTTTTCGGTGACGCCCCTGAGATAGTCCAGGATCTCCGGTTGCGGCGAGAACAGCTTGCTCCAGGTGGCTTTCGGCTCGAAGGAGAACGAGTAGAGGTGCGACGGCACGTCGCATGCGCATCCGGGGTAGCTGTTGTCCCGCCAGGTCCCGCCGATGTCGTCGGCCTTTTCCACGATGACGAAGTCCACACCCTGGCGCTGGAGCGCGATCGCCATGCCCAGCCCGGCGAACCCTGTTCCGATGATGACCGCGCGGGTGCGAATAGGCGGCGCCGATGCTTCGGGTTGGATGGTCGACTCGGCAATACTCATGTGCGCGCTCCTCCTCCTTGCTGGCATCGCGCTGCCACTGCATCGTCGCCAGCGCGAGCTCACGTACCCGCTACCTCGCTTCGGAGTGACCCATGCCACCCGATGCAACGCCGAGCTGGCAGCGGATGGCGGCATCGACGTCGTGTATCGGCCGGTCAGGGTCCATCTTGATGCCGAGCATCTCCGCCGTGCCGCTGATCACGCCCAACGTGATCGTGGTCAGATGCTCGACGAACTGCGTGTGCGGCATCCGGCGCGGACTGCCGATATCGGATCCGAGCCACCAATCGGTGGCTGCCGCCGCGCAACCGTATGCGGCGAACGCCGCGAGTTCGAAGGCTGCGGGGTCGAGTTCCATCTCGCGCAGCTCGTTGTTGAACATCTCGGCGATGGCCAGGGTGATCTCGCGGCCTTCGTTCAGCGTCCGCGCCGCCGTCTCCGATTGCTCAGGGAAGCGACCCTGGATGAAGAAGCGCAACACGTTGGGATGCTCGTCGACGAGGTTGACGTGCTCCTCTGCGGTGCGATGGATGATCTCGCGGACCGAGTCGTGGGCGAAGTCGATCGACGGTAAAACCGCCGCCCACAACATGTCGCGCAGACGCGCCCCGATCGCCTGGAACAGGTCGGACTTGTCGGTGAAATGCCGGTAGATCTTGGGTTTTGCGGTGCCGGCCTCTTCGGCGATCTCGCGGACGCTCAGGTCAGGGCCGAGCCGGTCGATGGCACGGAACGCCGCCTCCACGATCTCGGCGCGCACCTTCTTGCGGTGCTCCCGCCAGCGCTCGCTGCGTGCGTCGACCTTCACCGCAGGCTTGGGCCCGGGGTGCGGAAGCGCCGGCCGGGGAATTCTGACCACGTCGAACACCATACCCCGGTGCAACCGCTGACCTGGGCAGACTGGCTAACCGCGACCCGCCGAGTGACCAGTCGTGGCACGCAAAATGCCCGCTCGCGTGCATTAAGCGGTCACTCGACGCACGCCAGGCGTCACAGCATGCAGGAGACGCAGCCCTCGACCTCGGTGCCTTCCAGCGCCATCTGGCGCAGCCGGATGTAGTACAGCGTCTTGATGCCTTTGCGCCAGGCGTAGATCTGCGCCTTGTTGACGTCGCGGGTGGTCGCGGTGTCCTTGAAGAACAGCGTCAGCGAAAGCCCTTGGTCCACATGCTGAGTGGCCGCCGCGTAGGTGTCGATGATCTTCTCGTAGCCGATTTCGTAGGCATCCTGGTAGTACTCCAGGTTGTCGTTGGTCAGATACGGCGCCGGGTAGTAGGCCCGCCCGATCTTGCCTTCCTTGCGGATTTCGATCTTGGACGCGACCGGGTGGATCGACGACGTCGAGTGGTTGATGTAGGAGATCGATCCGGTCGGCGGCACCGCCTGCAGGTTCTGGTTGTAGATGCCGTGGGCCTGCACCGACTCCTTGAGCCGTCGCCAGTCGTCCTGGTTCGGGATGCGGATGCCGGCGTCGGCGAAAAGCTGACTCACCTTGTCGGTCTTGGGCTCCCAGAGCCTGCTCGGTGTACTTGTCGAAGAACTCCCCCGACTTGTACTTCGAGCGTTCGAAGCCGCCGAAGGCGTGACCGCGCTCGATCGCAATGCGATTCGATGCCTTCAGCGCGTGATACAGCACCGTGTAGAAGTAGATGTTGGTGAAGTCGATGCCCTCTTCGGAGCCGTAGAGGATGCGCTCGCGGGCCAGGTAGCCGTGCAGGTTCATCTGCCCCAACCCGATGGCGTGAGAATCGTTGTTGCCCTGCTCGATCGACGGCACCGACCAGATGTGGGTCTGGTCGCTGACCGCGGTGAGCGCGCGGATCGACACCTCGATGGTCTGGGCAAAGTCCGGCGAGTCCATCGCCTTGGCGATGTTCAGCGAGCCGAGGTTGCAGGAAATGTCTTTGCCCACTTTGGAATACGACAGGTCGTCGTTGAACAACGACGGGGTGGAGACCTGCAGGATCTCCGAGCACAGGTTGGAGTGGGTGATCTTGCCCTCGATCGGGTTGGCCCGGTTCACCGTGTCCTCGTACATGATGTACGGGTATCCCGACTCGAACTGCAACTCGGCCAGCGTCTGAAAGAACTCACGGGCCTTGATCTTGGTCTTGCGGATGCGCGCGTCGTCGACCATCTCGTAGTACTTCTCGGTGATCGAGATGTCGGCGAACGGCACCCCGTAGACGCGTTCGACGTCGTACGGCGAGAACAGGTACATGTCGTCGTTGTTCTTGGCCAACTCGAAGGTGATGTCCGGAATCACCACGCCCAGGCTCAGCGTCTTGATCCGGATCTTCTCGTCGGCGTTCTCCCGCTTGGTGTCCAGGAAGCGGTAGATGTCGGGGTGATGAGCCTGCAGATACACCGCGCCGGCGCCCTGGCGCGCGCCCAACTGGTTGGCGTAGGAGAACGAGTCCTCGAGCAGCTTCATGATCGGGATGACGCCCGATGACTGGTTTTCGATGTTCTTGATCGGCGCGCCGTGCTCGCGAATGTTGCTCAGCAACAGCGCGACTCCCCCGCCGCGCTTGGACAGCTGCAGCGCGGAGTTGATGGAGCGACCGATCGACTCCATGTTGTCTTCGATGCGCAGCAGGAAGCAGCTCACCGGCTCACCACGCTGCTTCTTGCCGGAGTTCAGGAAAGTGGGCGTCGCCGGCTGGAACCGGCCGTCGATGATCTCGTCGACCAGCTTCTCGGCCAGCGCGGTGTCGCCGGACGCCAGGGTCAGCGCAACCATCACGACGCGGTCCTCGAAACGCTCGAGGTAGCGCTTGCCGTCGAACGTCTTCAGCGTGTACGAGGTGTAGTACTTGAACGCGCCGAGGAAGGTCGGGAACCGAAACTTCTTGGCGTACGCGCGATCCAGCAGCGTCTTGACGAAGTTGCGGCTGTAGTCGTCGAGAACCTCGCGCTCGTAGTAGTTCTCTTTGATCAGGTAGTCGAGCTTCTCGTCCTGATTGTGGAAGAAGACCGTGTTCTGGTTGACGTGCTGCAGGAAGTACTGATGCGCGGCTTCGTGGTCCTTCTCGAACTGAATCTTGCCGTCGGCGTCGTACAGATTCAGCATCGCGTTCAGCGCGTGATAGTCCGTCTCATCGGGCCGGCAACGCATGCGCGGCGGTGGTTACAGGCTCTGCAGCGACGGTTGTTGGCACGTCTGTTCCTTCCAGAAGTCAGCGAGACCGGTGCGGACGGCGTCCACGTCGTCCGGGGTCCCCATCAGTTCGAAGCGATAGAGGTAGGGCACACCACATTTGCGGGACACCACGTCGCCCGCATAGGCGAATTCGGTACCGAAGTTGTTGTTGCCCGCGGCGATGACGCCGCGGATCAACGATCGGTTGTGTTCATTGTTCAAAAAGGCGATCACCTGTTTGGGGACATAACCGCCGTCGTTGATGTTCGGAGTCGGCCGGCCGCCGCCGTAGGTCGGCAGCACCAGCACGTACGGCTGGTCGACCTCGATGCGGCCGTGCAGCGGGATCCGCGTTGCCGGCATGCCCAGCTTCTGCACGAAGCGGTGGGTGTTCTCCGAGACGCTGGAGAAATACACCAGGCTGCAGGACGGCACAGCGATCCCCTCCGGTCGTACGGTCGTTGTCGGCTACGCGCTGAGAACGGCAGCGGTGAGCGACTTGATCCGGTCCGGCCGGAAGCCCGACCAGTGCTCGTTGCCGGCCACCACGACGGGTGCCTGCAGGTAACCGAGGGCCATCACGTAGTCACGAGCCTCGGAGTCGAGGCTGATGTCGACCTTCTCGTAGTCGATGCCCAGCTTGTCCAGCGCCTTGTAGGTGGCGTTGCACTGCACGCAGGCGGGCTTGGTGTAAACGGTGACGCTCATCGGCGGTACGACCCCTCTGTCAACGGTGGGAAAAGGGCAAGACTGGCAACTACTCATGTACTGCTATTCAGCGAACCGCCGCGCCGCAGAATTCCCGTCTCGCCGGTCCGCGTCAGCTGGCTTTCGCTGCCGGCTGGTGCGTCCCGACCGACCAGGTGAACCTTGGGTCTGTCGGTGTCGGGAACACTACACCTAGTGGTCGACGATGAGTGGAGATACAAGATGTTCTGAAAGACATTCATGGAATTCCCTGGTCGTAAGCCCTCACGCCGACGTGTCTTCGGCGTGTCGCAGGTCACAAAATGGCCTCGCGACGGTATACGAACAGATCTACCACCCGGCACCGACAACACCCGTCGGCCGGCCTCCGCACAGCAAAGCGCCCCAGCGGCGTGCGAACCGCTGGGGCGCTTGCAGAAATTAGCTGACTTCGGCAGCCAGCTTGCCCACCGCGTCGCGCACGTTTGCCGACACTTCCGCATGCTCGCGCGGGTGCTGACCATTCAGCGTCTTGAACGGAACCGACAGTTTGATCGCCTCGACCACCCGGGCACCGGCAATCCCGAATGACTTGCGGGTGTCGTCGTGCGCCCACACCCCGCCGTACTGGCCGAAGGAGCCGCCGATCACCGCCAGTGGCTTGCCCTTGAGCGCGCCGTCGCCGAATGGCCGGGACAGCCAGTCGATCGCGTTCTTGACCACGGCCGGGTAGCTGCCGTTGTATTCCGGCGTGATCACCAGTGCGGCGTCGGCCTCGGCCGCGGCGGCGCGCAACGCGGCCACCGGAGCCAAGGCTGGCGCGTCGGGGTTCATCACGTCGTCGATCTCCTCGTTGTAGAACGGCAGATCGCCGAGGCCTTCGAAGATCGTGACGGCCACGCCGTCCAGGGCCAACTCGGCGGCCAGCTCCGCGATCTGGCGATTGATCGAGGCGGCGCGCAAGCTTCCTACCAGCGCCAACACTTTGGTGTCCGGCATGATCTGAGTTCCCTTCTTCGGTTGAGCTACATCCTCGCATCGGTTTAACCGGACTATGGTCCGCTTTGTTCCGGTGACGCTACAGTAATTTTGTGAGCGCTACCGACCCGGTTCGCGACCTGCCGGTTTCCGTACCGCAGGAACGCGGCGACGCCGCGCGCAACCGTGTCCTGCTGCTGGATGCGGCGCGGCGACTGATCGACGAGCGTGGCGCCGACGCGGTCACCATGGACGACATCGCCGGGGCGGCCGGCGTCGGTAAGGGCACGGTGTTCCGCCGATTCGGCAGCCGGGCCGGATTGATGATGGTGCTGCTCGACGAGGACGAGCAAGCCAGCCAGCAGGCGTTCATGTTCGGCCCGCCGCCGCTGGGCCCCGATGCGCCGCCGCTGGATCGGCTGCTGGCGTTCGGGCGCGCCCGGCTGCGATTCTCCCACACCCACCGCGAGCTACTGGTGGCCGCCAACCGCGATCCGCAGTCCCGCTACGGCGCACGCGGCGACGGTGCTGCGCACCCATGTCCGGATGCTGCTGGCCACCGCCGGCACGACCGGCGATCTGGATGCCCAGACCGATGCCCTCCTGGCGTTGCTGGAGGCCGACTACGTCGAGCACCAACTCAAGGAACGCGACCAATCTCTGCAGGCGCTGGGCGATGCGTGGGAAAGCCTGGCGCGCAAGCTCTGTGGAAGATGAAGCCGCGCTGGATCCTGCACGTCGACCTCGACCAGTTCCTGGCGTCGGTCGAATTGGGCCGCCACCCCGAATTGGTCGGGCTGCCCGTCATCGTCGGAGGTAGCGGCGACCCGGCCGAAGCCCGCAAGGTGGTCACCTGTGCGTCGTACGAGGCCCGCGAATTCGGTGTGCACGCGGGTATGCCGCTGCGCGCCGCGGCCAGGCGCTGCCCGGACGCCACCTTCTTGCCGTCCGATCCCGCGGCGTATGACGCCGCCTCCGAACAGGTGATGGCATTGCTGCGCGACCTCGGCCACCCGGTCGAGGTGTGGGGATGGGATGAGGCGTACCTGGGCGCCGATATCGATGATCCCGACGCACTGGCCGAGCAGATCCGCGCGGTGATCGCGTCGGCCACCGGCTTGTCCTGCTCAGTCGGCATCAGCGACAACAAGCAGCGCGCCAAGGTCGCGACCGGCTTCGCCAAGCCGGCCGGCATCTACACGCTCACTGAGTCGAACTGGATGACCGTGATGGGCGACCGGCCCGTCGACGCGCTGTGGGGCGTCGGTCCCAAGACGACGAAAAAGCTTGCCGGCCTTGATATCACGACGGTGTGGCAGTTGGCGCACACCGATGCCGAGTTGCTGACCTCGACGTTCGGGCCCCGGACCGGGCTGTGGTTGCTGCTACTGGCCAACGGCGGCGGAGACGACACGGTCAGCTCCGAACCGTGGGTGCCGCGCTCCCGCAGCCACGTCGTCACCTTCCCGCACGACCTTACCGACCGAGCCGAAATGGATTCAGCGGTAACCGAATTGGCGAGACGAGCACTGAGCGAGGTGGTGGCCGCCTCGCGGATCGTCACCCGGGTGGCCGTGACGGTACGCACCAACACGTTCTACACGCGGACGAAGATCCGCAAACTCGACGAGCCCACCACCGACGCCGACGTCATTACCGCGGCGGCGTTGCGGGTGTTGGATCTGTTCGAGCTGGACCGTCCGGTGCGGCTGCTGGGGGTGCGGCTGGAATTGCAGATGCCGACGCCCGCGACGATGCGCCCGCCGCGCGGCAGACCGGGCAGCGGGCACGCCGGCGCGGGCTTGAGGGTCTTGGTGAACACCAGGTTCACTTGCCGCATCGCGACGCTATAAGGCCACCACGCAACGCGTTTGAACGCGTACAGGGCGCGGATGTCGGCCGAGGTGTAGATCAGGAACCGATTCCTGGCGACACCGGCCAGGATCTTGTCGGCGGCCTTCTCCGGCGACACCGCGTGCCCGCTGAAGCGGTCGACCCAGCGGCTCACCTGCGGATCGTTGCGGTCGACGCCGGCGATCTCGACGGTGTTGACCAGCGGGGTCCGCACCGCGCCGGGCACCACCACCGACACCCCGATGCGATACCGGGCCAGATCGAACCGCAGCACCTCGGAGAGCCCGCGCAGCCCGAACTTGCTGGCGCTGTAGGCGGCATGCCACGGCAGGCCGATCAGGCCCGCCGCCGAGGACACGTTCACCAGGTGTCCGCCGTTGCGCGCCGCCACCATTGGAGGCACAAAGTTTTCGATGACGTGGATCGGGCCCATCAGGTTGATCGAGATCATCTTTTCCCACTGCTCGTGCGACAACCGGTCGACGGTCCCCCAGGCCGACACCCCGGCGATGTTCATCACGATGTCCATGCTCGGGTGGTTGGCGTGGATCGCCTCGGCGAACGCCGCGACCTCGTCGTGGTTCGCGATATCCAGCGCCCGGTGACTCGGGAACCCGAGCCCCGAGCGCGCGAACCTCATTCACCGTTTCGGCCAGACCGTCGGCGTTGCGATCGGTCAGATACAGCTCGGCGCCTCGGCTCGCGAGCCGTAGCGCGGTCGCGCGGCCGATGCCGCTGGCCGCGCCGGTGATCAGGCACCGCTTGCCCGCGAACGTCTTCTTTGACATGGGCAGTGACGATACCTACCGAGCACGGTCAGCCCGCGCCCGCGCTACGCCTGGACCGAACCGCCCCACAGCGCGTTGAGCCACAGCGCCTCGAGCACCCGCACGCCGCGCTGCACGTCACCGTGGTCGCCGAGATACGCGCTGTCGCCGGACAGCAACTGCGCAGTGGTGACCGACAAGGTGCGCACCAGGGTGGGGATGTCGTCACTGATCGGGTGGGCGGTGCCGGCCTGCAACTCGTCGTTGACGATGCCGATGATCTGCTGGACCACACCTTCGACTTGCTGGTCGAGCAGATCGCGAATCTCGGCATCGGTATTGCGCGCGGCATTGCATGCCGACATCACCGGGTCGTTGTGGGCGTAGACGGCCGCCGCACTTCCGACCATCCGCGTGGCGAACGCCGCCGGCGACTCGTCGGCCCCGCGCGGCGCGAAGTACTCGGTCAACTCTTCGAGTTCGCGGGTGGCGTCGGTGAGGATCTGGGCCAGCACGGCGTACTTGGAGTCGAAATAGAAGTAGAAGCCCGATCGGGCCACCCCGGCGCGATCGCTGATGGTGCTCACCGACAACTGGGCGAACGGCTTCACCTCCAGCAATTCGCGCACCGCTTGCACGATGGCGTGGCGCTGCCGATCACCGCGGCGACGCGGCACCGGCGCAACCGAAGCCTGCCCGGTCACCCGGTCGCCTCCCTGCTCGATACGCACCCCATGACCTTGCACTACGCCCTACCCAAAAGGAAACTTGACAGCCGTCAAGTTTGCCCTAAAGATTGTCAGCGAGTGACGTCTGCCACACCGCCGGTCCCACCCTCTGCGCACGCCCCACAGAAGGAAAGTCAATGACGACTATCAGCACCCCCGAATATCTGCTCGACCAGGCCAAGCGCCGATTCACCCCCACCGTCAACACCATCCCGGGCATGGGCCTGATCGAGAAACGGCTGCTGAAGGTCGACTGGACACAGCGGCCGCTGGCCGAACCGCCGGCCGGTAGCGGACTCAAACCCGTGTTGGGCGACAGCGGTCTGCCGATTCTCGGCCACCTCATTGAGATGTTCCGCGAAGGTCCGGACTTCCCGCTGCATCTATATCGGACCCGTGGTCCGGTATTTCACGCGCAATCGCCGGCGCTTCCAGCGGTCATCGCCATCGGCCCGGACGCGACCCAGGCAATCTTCTCCAACCGCAACAAGGAGTACTCGCAGAAGGGCTGGCATCCGGCGATCGGCCCGTTCTTCAACCGCGGCCTGATGATGCTCGACTTCGACGAGCACATGCATCACCGCCGGATCATGCAGGAGGCGTTCACCCGCAGCCGACTCACCGGCTACGTCGACCACATCGACCAGGTGGCAACGGCGATGGTGGCCGACTACCCGACCGACGACCCGCGGTTCCTGTTCCACCCGGCGATGAAGGAGCTCACCCTCGACATCGCCTCGGTGGTCTTCATGGGCCACGAGCCCGGAACCGACCACGATCTGGTCACCAAGGTGAACCAGGCGTTCACCACCACCACCCGGGCCGGTGGCGCGATCATCCGTACCAGTGTCCCGCCGTTCAAATGGTGGCGCGGGCTGCAAGCCCGCAAGCTTCTCGAGGACTACTTCTCCGAGCGGGTCAAGGAACGCCGCAAGGCCGAGGGCACCGACATGCTCACGGTGTTGTGCCACACCGAGGACGACGACGGCAACAGCTTCAGCGACGAGGACATCGTCAATCACATGATCTTCTTGATGATGGCTGCCCACGACACCTCCACGTCGACCACCACCACGATGGCCTACAACCTGGCCGCCAACCCGGAATGGCAGGAGCGCTGCCGCGACGAGTCGGACCGGCTGGGCGACGGCCCGCTGGACATCGAGGCGCTGGAGAAGCTGGAGTCGCTTGATCTGGTGATGGACGAGTCACTGAGGCTCGTCACGCCGCTGCCGTTCAACATGCGGCAGACCGTGCGCGACACCGACCTGCTCGGGCACTACGTTCCCGCCGGAACGAACGTCGTCACCTGGCCGGGCACCAACCACTGGCTGCCCGAACTGTGGACCGATCCACTGAAGTTCGACCCTGCGCGGTTCACCGAGCCGCGGTCCGAGCACAAGCAGCACCGGTATGCGTTCGCGCCGTTCGGTGGCGGTGCGCACAAGTGCATCGGGATGGTGTTCGGCCGGCTGGAAGTCAAGACGATTCTGCATCGACTGCTGCGCCGTTATCGCCTCGAACTCGCCCGGCCCGGATACCAGCCCAAGTGGGACTACGGCGGCATGCCGATCCCGATGGACGGTATGCCGATCGTGCTGCGACGCCTCTAGTCGTTCCCGGCGTACAGCCGATTCGCGCAGGCGACGACCGCCGACAGGGCGGACTGGGTCGGATCCTTCGAGCAGCCCATCGCCCAGACGGCCCGACAACCGTCGGTGCCCTGAATGAAAGTCGCGGTCCTGCCGTCTGATGGCAGCTGATGGAATCGCAGCATCTCCACCGCGACACCGTGTTCGTGGAGCATCGCGGTCAGCGCGGCGACGGGGCCGTTTGCAGTGGCGGACGCGGTCTCGATGCGATCACCGAGCGCCAAGGTGGCCTGGAATTCCCGCGGCCTCAGCCGGGTGGCCGGACGGTCGGCCTCGGCGCACTGCCACTGCCCCAAGCGCAGCGGACCGGCGCTCGGCGCGTAGGTCGCGACGAAGGTGCTCCACGACATGGTGTCGGCATCTTCGCGAAGTCCACGCGGAAGCGCAATCCCGTCGAACAGGAGCGTCGACGATTCGGATGGAGCGAGGGTGATTGTCATGTGCCGGTCTTCTCTAACTCTGTTGGAGCGACCGACGGGTAGTAGCCTCCGACCCCACAGCGGGGGGTCGGTCTGGATCAGACCCCGCTGCGGGTGCTGGCTACTACGAGAAGGTGATGCACGATCGCCGAGGTTAGACGCTGATGGCCGGACGGTGCAAATTCTTTTGTCCCCGGCGAGGTCACAGCCACCAGGACGCCGCGGCGTCCAGGTGACGTCGGACGCGGTGACGGGCCAGGCTGTCGTCGCCGCGAGCGATCGCCTCGATGATGCGCAGGTGAGCGTGTCGGACGTCGACGAGATCGGCGTGGCTCGGGACCGGCTGGTCGGTGCTGGCCCAATACCGGCGAAAGACCTCGACCAGGATCCGCAGGAACAAATCCAGCACGGCATTGCCGGCCAGTTTCGCCAACCCGGCATGGAACAAGAACTCCTCGACTCCCGCCTTGCGCGGATCATCGCCGGCCTGCTCGATCATCAGGCGTTGGCTGTCGAGGAACGCCCGCACCTCGGGTGTCTCGTGGCGTGCGACGACCTTGGCGACGTTGTCGATCTCGATGGCGTCGCGAATCATGGTCAGGTCTTCGCGGCAAGGCTCGCGGTACTGGAGGTACAGCGCGATGGTGTCAATGCTGGCCTGCGCCTGCGGCTCTGCCACCACCAGCCCGCCCCCGGGGCCGCGCCGCGTAATGGCGACGGCGTGATACTCCAACAGCCGCACCGCTTCTCGAAGCACCGCCCGGCTCACCTGGTAGCGCTCCAGCAGTGCGACCTCGGACCCGAAGACCTCGCCCACCTGCCATCCGCTGCCGGCGATGTCGTCACGGATGGCGGCGGCCAGCACTTCGGCCAGCTTGCCTTGTGGCGCCTCGCGATTGGCGAGATAAGGCCGCGCGGCCCCCACCGCGATGGTGGTCCTGCAGCCACTTCGTCACCGACACCGCATGTTGTTCGCTGAGCGTCATCGCGCGCGCCGCGTCCCCTGCGGTGACGGCGGCAACGATGGCTGAGTGATCGCGGCGGCGGCGCTTCATCACCTCCAAGGCTTCGCTGGCGGAATCCAACCGCAAACCTTCGGCGTACCGGACGGTCAGCCGGATGAGAATGTCGATAAATAATTGCAGCACCGGGTTTTTGGATTGTTCCGCCAGTGCGGCGTGGAACTCGTCATTCGGCGCCGCCTGATCGGGCTGGCGGTCTTCCTCGGCGCGCAGCACAGCGCGCAGTCGGTCGATACCCGCTTCGTCGATTCGCACCGCGGACCGCGATGCGGCCAGCGGCTCGAGGAGCAACCGGGCATTGAGCAGGTCGTCGATCGTGATGCCCAGATATTCCAGATAGATGATGATCGCGTGGGTGGCCGGCGCCGCGTCCGGCTCGCAGACCAGCAGGCCACCGTTCGGCCCGCGACGCATGCGAGCGACCCGGTGATGCTCGACGAGTCGAACGGCTTCCCTCAGAACCGATCTGCTGACCTGGTAGCGCTGCTTGCAGCGCCTGCTCTGAACCCAGCGACTGCCCGACCGGCCAGCCGCGCCGGATGATGTCGGCCTCGATGCCGACGGGCAATCTGCGAAGCCCGCTTACCTAGCCCCCGCACGGCCGCCGCACCGGCCCCCGCACGCGCACGCGGGTCACCGCTCAACTGCAGTCCCGCACAGACGTGATTCAGCACGTCAGCAACAAGCATCCGGCGATCGGCCCGCCACCGACCGCGGCGACGGCCACCTCTGGCCTCTCGCGTACTTGCCGCTCCCCCGCCTCGCCACGCAACTGCAGGCAGGCTTCGTGTAGGAGCCAGTAACCATGCATGCGTCCGGCCGAAAGCTGGCCGCCGTAGGTGTTCAGCGGCAGCGCACCGTCCAGTGCGATCCGCTCGGCACCTTCGACGAACGGACCTGCCTCGCCGTCACCGCAGATTCCGAGGGCTTCCAGCCAGGCGAAGGTGAGGAAGGTGAACCCGTCGTAGAGTTCCGCGAGATTCAGATCGGCCGGCGTCAGGTCGGTCCGCGACCACATCTGCGCCGCCGCGTCGGCGGATGCCATCTTCGGATAGTCGGCGCGGTGGAACCAGCCGCCTGCGCCGTTACTGCCCCCGACCGCTTCGACTTTCACGGCCCGGTGCGGACAGTCCTTGGCATAGTCGGCGGCCGACACCACCAGCGCGACGGATCCGTCGATCGGGATGTCGCAATCCAATAACCCGAACGGTGTGGAAACCGGCCGCGCACCCAGATAGTCCGCCATTGTTATCGGATCCCGAAACACCGCACGGGGGTTCAGCGCAGCGTTGCGTCTGCTGTTGATCGCCAGCCAACCCAGTTGCTCCTTGGTGGTCCCGTAGAGATCCATATGGCGCTGACAGTGCAGCGCCAGCCAATTCGCCGCGGAATACCCTTGCGCGGCAACGAGATCGTCCGACATCGTCCATCGGGCCGACGACCGGTGGCGTCTCGCCTTCCGGCGTGTCGAACATCTTCGCCATCGGCGGGACGGGCGCGTTCTCGTCCTGCTTGACCGGGACCGTGCCGCCGAGCATTTGGATCGTCCGGTAGATGAGCACGTGCCGCGCATGACCTTCGGAGACCGCGCGGCACGCCGAGATCACCGGGTTCATCAGACCGCCGGTACTGAACCCCGTCCCGCTGTCGGACGCCTCGATGCCCAGCTCGGCGTTGACCTCGGCGGCGGGCGTGTCACCCAGGGTGGCGATGCCGTCGATATCGGAGGCGGCCAAGCCGGCGTCGTCGATTGCGGTGCGGACCGCTTCCATCGTGAGCTCGAAGCCGGGAATGCCGGTGCGACGGCCGATTCGGGAGATACCGATGCCGGAAATGATCGCGTCTTTTTCGAAGTAGCTCATCTGCGCCGTCCGTTAGACCAAGCCGAAGGGAATTGAGTGTACTGTATTGCCCGTGTCAACCGAGGCGACATCACAGCTGCTGATCGAGCACTGCGACCACTGCGCGCACTGGGTCCATCCCGCCGCCGGCACCTGTCGCGACTGCGGCGCCGCGCTGGTCGCAAAGCCGGTTTCCGGGCAGGGCACGGTCTTCACCTACACGGTCAACTACCACGCGTTCAACCCGGAAATCGCGACGCCGTACGTGATCGCGCTGGTCGAGCTCGACGAGCAGAGCGGGCTGAAGGTCGCCGCCAATATCGTTGACTGTGAGCCTGATTCAGTGACTATGCGGCATGCGCGTCGAGGCCCTGCCGGAACCGGGCCCAGGTGGCGCGGCGCGCTTTACGCCGGCCTGAGCGCTAGTTGATCAGCGGGTCGCGCGGCATCCCGAGGATCCGCTCGGCGATCTGATTGCGGGTGACCTCGGATGTGCCACCGGCGATCGCCATGGCTCGGGCGCTCATCACCAATCGGCCCGCCAGCGCGCCGGCGCCGTCGTGCAATGCGGTTTCGGGTCCAGCCAGCGCGGCCGTGATCGCGCCGCCCTCGACCATGTGGTCGGACAGTTTCAGCTTGGTGACATTGCCTTCCGGACCCGGGCCCGCTCCCTCGACGCTGCGCGCTATGCGGCGCAGGTTCAGCAGCCGCAGCACATTCTCCTCGGCCAGGTAGAGGCCGACCCGAGTTCGCCCGCCCGCCAACAGATCCGGCTTGTCCTTGACCTGGTCGACCAGTTGGGTCGCCAGACCCGCGTAGAAGGATCCGCTCCCGCCGATGCTGACCCGCTCGTTGCCCAGCGTCGCCCTCGCCACCGTCCAGCCGGTGTTGGGTTCACCGACCACGTCTTCGTCGGGTACGAACAGGTCGTTGAAGAACACCTCGTTGAAGTCCGACCCGCCGGTGATCTGACGCAGCGGTCGCACCTCGACCTCGGGAGCGTTCATGTCGACGATCACCGTGGTGATGCCGGCATGCTTGGGCGCTTCCGGGTCGGTGCGCACGGTGGCCAGGCCGCGCGCACAGTAGTGCGCCCCGCTGGTCCACACCTTCTGGCCGTTGATCTTCCAGCCACCGTCCACCCGGGTGGCCTTCGTTCGGATCGACGCCGCGTCCGAGCCGGCCTCGGGCTCGGAGAACAGCTGGCACCAGATCTCGTCTTTGCGTAACGCCTTCTCGACGAATCGCTCGATCTGCCAAGGTGTTCCGTGTTGAACAAGGGTCAAGATCACCCAGGCGGTGATGCCGTAGTCAGTGCGCTTGATGCCCGCGGCACGGAACTCCTCCTCGATCACCAACTGCTGCACCGCATCTGCGGCCAGTCCCCACGGCTTGGGCCAATGCGGCATCACGTAGCCGGTCTCGATCAGCTTGTCCCGCTGTGGCTGCTTGTCCAGGGCGGCGAGTTCGGCGACGTCCGCATGAATCCGGGCCCGCATCTCCTCGGCCTCGGGCGGCAGGTCCAGGCTGTTGTCCCGGGCCACACCGGCGGCGGTGCGCTCGAACACGTCGTCTGCGGGCGCGTCACCACCGAAAAGTGCCGTCGTGACCAGCGCGCGGCGCAGGTGCAGATGCGCATCGTGTTCCCAGGTGAAACCGATACCGCCGTGCACCTGAATGTTCAGTTCCGCGTTGCGCGCGTAGGCCGGAAAGGCCAGTGCCGCAGCCGAAGCAGCGGCAAGCCGAAATTGGTCCTCGTCTTCGGATTCCGCACGCGAGGCGTCCCACACCGCGGCGATGCCCGACTCGGTGGCAACCAACATGTTCGCGCAGTGGTGCTTAATCGCCTGGAAGGTGGCGATGGTTCGGCCGAACTGCTGGCGCACCTTCGCGTAGTCGACAGCCGATTCGACACAGTCGGCAGAGCCGCCGACCGCTTCGGCAGCCAGCAGGGTCCGGGCGCGTGCCAGCGCCGAATCGTGCGCCCCGGTCAGAACGTCATCGCCGGTGACGCTGACCTTTTCCAACCTGACCCGTCCGGAACGTCGGGTCGGATCCAGGTTTTCTGGCACCTCCACCGTGACGCCGGAGCGACCGCGGTCCAACAGCAGGATGTCGTCACCGGCCGCGATCAGCAGCAGGTCGGCGAGGCCGGCGCCCAGCACGATGCCGGCGTCACCGTCGGCTACCCCTTTACTGAGGCTGACGTTGCCACCCAGACCGATTCCCGCCGTGACCGTTCCATCGATGAGCCCGGGCAGCAGCCGTGACTTCTGTTCCGCGGAGCCGTCTTTGGCGATGATCGCCGAGGCGATGACGGTCGGCACGAAAGGCCCCGGCGCCACCGCACGACCGAGTTCGTCGATGACGACCACGAGTTCGGGCAGACCGTATCCCGAGCCGCCGTACTCCTCGTCGATGTGCAGGCCCAGCCAGCCGAGCTCGACGAGGCCCTGCCAGAACGGTGGCCTGGCCTCCTCGGGCGCATCCAGCAGCGAACGCGCCGCCGCGCGGGCCTTCTGCGAGGTGAGAAACCCGCGAGTGACCTCGGCGAGTTCGCGATGGTCGTCGGTCAGTGCGATACCCATTACAGGGCCTTCCTCTTGGACGCCATTGGCCGGTCGGAAAGAGTGTACTTAAATGCGCTCGCCTCCCAACCGGCTGGTCGGTCGGGCCACGACAACCGCGAAGCAGAAGTCAGGCCGTGATCCGGCCCGAACCACGACCGTGATTTCCTAGTCGCGCAGAAAGGTCACTTGGGCGCGAAGCGCTGGCCGGCGTCCAATCGCAGGCACTGACCGTTCAGCATGGGGTTGTCCACGATCGCCGCGACCAGCTTGGCGTACTCCTCGGGGCGGCCCAGACGCTTGGGGAACGCGGCGTCCTTGGTCAGCGCGGTGGCGAATTCGTCGGGAATGCCTTTGGTGATCCCCGTTGCGAACAAACTTGGTGCGATCGCCAGCACCCGGATCCCGAGCGAGCCGAGATCGCGCGCCATAGTCAGACACATACCGGCGATGCCGGCTTTGGCTGCGGTGTAGGCCACCTGACCGATCTGGCCTTCGAACGCCGCGATCGAGGCGGTGTTGATGATGACGCCGCGCTCGTCGTCTTCCGGATCGTTCTGGCTCATGTAGCTGGCCGCCAGCCTGCTGATGTTGAAGGTGGCGACGAGGTTGAGATTGATGGTCGACTGGAAAGACTCGAGGTCGTGTGGGCCCGTTTTCGACAGGGTCCGTTTCGCGATACCACCGCCGGCCGTGGTCACCGTGACGTGCAGGCCACCGAGCTTGTCGACCGCGGTCTTCAGGGTTTCCTCGGTGCCGGCGAAGTCGGTCACGTCGACCGGATAGAAGTCGCCGTCGATTCCGGCCGCGACCTCTTTGCCGTCCGAGCCTTCGCGGTCGAAAATTGCCACCGTCGCACCGCGGGCGTGGAGCAACTCGGCGCTGGCGCGGCCCATCCCCGAGGCGCCGCCGATGACGATGACCTTCTTGCCGTTGATCTCCATCCAAACCTCCCTGTTTGTCCGGGCGGTGCCCGCGTTACCTGCACGCTATCGCGGGACGGCGTGACGTTGTCGGTCAGGCGTGTAAAGGTGGGTTGTGCTGCTGATCGACGTCGCGACCACCTCAGTTGATGTGGGTGGCTCGACTGCGCGGCGGGCCAAGACAGCGCTGATCGCCGAGTTGCTGGGCCAGGCCAAGTCCGATCCCGCACTGGTGGCGATCGTCGTGGCCTGGCTTTCCGGCGAGCTGCCCCAGCGCCAAATCGGCGTCGGCTGGGCGGCTTTGCGCTCGATCCCGCCCGCCGCCGCGGAACCCAGCCTGACCGTCCATGGCGTCGACGCCACGCTGTCGGCGATCGGCGCGGTTTCGGGCAAGGGCTCCCAGGCGCGCCGCGCCGGGCTGGTTGCCGAATTGTTCTCCTCGGCAACGGAAGTCGAACAGACGTTCCTTCGGCGACTGCTGACCGGCGAGCTGCGTCAGGGCGCCTTGATCGGCGTGATGGCCGACGCGGTGGCCGCAGCGGCGCAGATCCCCGCCGCGGCGGTACGTCGCGCGGCGATGCTCGGGGGCGCCCTGCCCGCAGTCGCCGCCGCCGGGCTGAGCGGCGGAACCGCAGCATTGGACGCATTCACTCTGCGTGTCGGACGACCCGTCGGTCCGATGCTGGCACAGACCGCCGCAGATGTCGGCGAAGCGCTGGAAAAGCTTGGCGGCGAGGGCATTTTCGAGGCGAAGCTGGATGGCGCCCGCGTGCAGATTCACCGGGCCGGCGACCAGGTCACCGTGTACACGCGCAGCCTGGACGACGTCACCGCGCGACTGCCCGAGGTGGTCGAGGCGACGCTGGCGCTGCCGGTGCGCGAGCTGATCGCCGACGGCGAGGCGATCGCGCTACGTCCCGATGGCCGGCCGCAGCCATTCCAGGTCACCGCTTCGCGATTCGGCCGCTCCGTCGATGTGGCCGCCGCCCGCACGGCCCAACCGTTGTCGGTCTTCTACTTCGACATCCTGCACCGCGACGGTGTCGACCTGCTCGATGCGCCGGCCAGCGAGCGGGCTGCAGCGCTCGATGAGATCGCGCCGGCGCAGAACCGGGTCGATCGCCTGGTCACCTCCGATCCCGTTGCGGCGGGCGACTTCCTGGACGCGACACTGGCCGCCGGCCATGAGGGTGTGATGGCCAAGTCACTGACCGCGCCCTACGAAGCCGGGCGGCGTGGTGCCGGCTGGCTCAAGGTCAAACCAGTCCACACCTTGGATCTGGTGGTGCTGGCCGTCGAATGGGGGTCCGGGCGGCGGCAGGGCAAGCTCTCCAACATTCACCTCGGCGCCCGCGACCCGGCCACCGGTGGCTACGTGATGCTGGGCAAGACCTTCAAGGGCATGACCGACGCGATGCTGGAATGGCAGACCGCGCGATTTCAGGCGCTGGCCGTCGGCGGAACCGAGGGCTATGTCGTCGAGGTGCGTCCAGAGCAGGTGGTCGAGATCGCCCTCGACGGTGTGCAGACATCGTCGCGCTACCCCGGCGGGTTGGCGCTGAGGTTCGCCCGGGTGCTGCGTTACCGCGACGACAAGGGACCGGCGGAAGCCGACACCATCGACACCGTGCGGGCCATGCACGCGGGCTAAGCTGCCAGCGGCCGAATTCGGCGTGTCCCCCATGACAGGAGACGCAGTGGTAGCACCACCGCAGCCCACGTCCGACACCGACAACACCCACCTGAGCTACGTCCACACCGATGCCGATCTGCCGCCGGTGGCCATCATCGACCGCTCGCCGATCGGCACCCGACACAAAATCTTCTTCGGACTCATCGCTGTCGTCGGCGCGGTGGCCTGGACGGTCATCGCCTTTGTGCGCGGCGAGACGGTCAACGCGGTCTGGTTCGTCGTCGCAGCGATCTGCACCTACGTCATCGGATACCGGTTCTACGCGCGGTTGATCGAGACGAGGGTCGTCCGCCCCCGCGATGACCACGCAACGCCCGCAGAGGTTTTCGACGACGGCACCGACTACGTTCCGACCGACCGAAGAGTGTTGTTCGGCCATCACTTCGCCGCGATCGCCGGCGCCGGCCCGCTTGTCGGACCGGTGCTGGCCACCCAGATGGGTTACCTACCGTGCAGCATCTGGATCATCGTCGGCGCGGTGTTCGCCGGCGCCGTCCAGGACTACCTGGTGCTGTGGATCTCGACCCGAGGATGGCGCCGGCCAACCCGATCGCCTGTTCCGGACATGGCATGTGCGCCGAGCTCCTGCCGGAGATCATCGAGATCGACCCCTGGGGGTTCCCAATCCTGGCCTCACCAAGGGTTCCCCCCGGGCTGATGGATCACGCCAAGCGGGCGGTGAATGCCTGCCGACTGGCGCTGCTCATGGGAGCAGATCACCGACCAGCTTCTCGAGCGCTGTCGCCACGCGCGGCGTCAAAGACCTCTTGCTCATGGGAGCGGCGCACACCTGCTGAGGGCCGGAGGCGCTCAGCCGTCCCCGCCGCCTCCGCCCCCGCCCCCGCCACCACCGCCGGGACCGGAATTGCCGCCACCACCGCCACCGTTGTCGTCACCGCCGCCGCCTGCGGCCACGGCCTGGGTGGTCGGATGGGCACCCCGGTGGAGCAGGACACGACCATGGTCAGTTCCTGCGTGGCGGACTCGAACTGACACTCGCGGTGGCCTGCCGACGGACCGACGAGCCGACCAGGAACCCCAGGGCCGGCTCCAGGACCGCAGGAACGCGCCCGTGGACAGACAGCTGGCGACCACCGTGCCACCCGATGAGGTGAGCACGGTGCTGCCCGCGAAGCGGGAGCGGCGCCACGGGCGAGCCGGGCGCGGGGCTTTGGGCTTGGTCGCGGGCTTTCGCCGCGGGGCTGGCCGTTGGGCCAGCCCCCGCCGGCTCGCGGACTGCCGCTGGCGAGCGCGTTGTTCACCGCCGAACCGGACAGTTGCTCGCTTCGGACGAGGCGATGCCCTGCCGAAGCAGGGACACCGCCAGAAGGCTCCCGCCGGTCGCGACGCCTGCTCCAACTACCCAGGCGCCGACTCCGATCAAAACGCGCTTTCGCATATACCGAGGCTGCCGGAACAGACCTTAAAGGCGGGTAAAGCTCACCTCAAGGGACACCTCGGCTCGTTCGTCAATAGTCAGGATCAGGCGGCAGGTAAAGGACCTTTAAGATACGGTCGCGCTATGGCCCAGCTTCCGCCGGTGGAAGACGACGCGGCCATCCGGGCGTCCCCGATCAGGGCGCTGACCGAGCGCGGTCACGCCGTGACGAGCATACCGGCCGATGGCGGCGCTGCAGTACGTCCATGCACACCGCCTGACCTGGTCCTGCTCGACCTTGGCCTGCCCGATCTCAGCGGCTATGAGGCCCTGCGGATGACGCGCGCGGTCACCTCCATCCCGGTGGTGGTGATCACCGCCCGGGACAACGAATCCGAGATCATCCGGGTGCTGGACGCAGGCGCGGACGACTACGTCATCAAGCCGTTCGGCGGCGGCCAGATCGACGCCAGGATCCGCGCCGTGCTGCGGCGGTCGGCGCAGACCGTGCCACCGGGGAAGACCGAACTCGAGGTCGGCGGCCTGCGGCTGGATCCGGCGGACGCGAGGCGTCGCTGGACGGCGCACCATCTCGACCTGAGTCGGCGTGAATCGAGTCGCTGCACTACCTGGTCCTTCATGCCGGGCAGGTGGTCACCCGGCGGGACCTGCTCACCCACGTCTGGCACATGCCCTACGGAGGCGCGGACAAGACCGTCGACGTTGATATTTCCTGGCTGCGCAGGAAACTGGGGGAAACCGCACAGCAGCCGCGGTACCTGCATACGGTAAGGGGAGTCGGGATCAAGCTCAGCAACCCGCTATGAGAATTCGCATCATCCTGCTCGTCGTCGCGACCAGCTCGCTGGTGCCGGTCTCTTTCCCGTGCCGCCGGCGCTGGTACTGCGGACCTTCGCGGCCGACCGGGCGGACAGCACCCCCACCGTCCAGGCCCAGTTCATGGCCCCGCTGGTGGCCACCCTCGACACCGGCAGCCTCAAGCTGGCGGTGGACCAGGTGAACGCCGACAACCGGATCACCCCGCTGCCCGCGTTCTTGCCCGGCGGGCAGGAGGTGGGCAGCCCGGCGCCCCGGTCAGCCGGGGTCCGGCCGGCTGCCCAGGGACGCAGCTTCCCGACGGCCGTGCCGGGCGGGGTCGAGGTCCTGGTCGCGGTCCAGGGCCTGCCCGCGGGCACCGCGGCGACCCGCACGTTCGTGCCCGCCGCGCAGCTGCGGCAGGGCGTGGAGCGGGCCTGGCTGCTGCTGTGCGGCGTGGGCCTCGGGCTGCTCGCGCTCAGCGTGGCGGTCGCCGATCAGCTGCCCGGTTCCTGCTCCGCCCGCTCGACCGCGGTGGCCCGGGTCTCTGACCCGCCGGTCACCGGGGACCTGACCGCCCGGGCCACGGTGGCCGGGCCGCCCGAGGTCCGCCGGGCCGGGACGGGCCTGAACCGGCTGGCGGCACGGATCGGCGACCTGCTGGCCCATGAGCGGGAGACGGTCGCCGAACCGTCCCACCGGCTGCGCACCCCGCTGACCGCGTTGCGGATCGACGCCGAGTCGCTGCGGGACGAGGCCGAGATGGCGCAGCTCCCTGGCCGACGTGGACATCGCTGGAGCGGACGGTCACGGAGATCATCCGCGAGGCCAGGCGGCCCACCGGGCCAGGGCTCGGGGGTGCTGTGCGACGCGTCGGACGTGGTCGTGCCGAGCGGGCGGCGTTCTGGCAGCCTCTGGCCGAGGACCAGGAGCGCCCGATGACGGTGGACATCGCTCCCGGTCCGGTGATGGTGCGGGGCCAGTGCCGCAGGACCTGGCCGCCTGCACCGGACATCCTGCTGGAGAACGTGTTCTCACATACCCCCGACGGCCTGGCCTTCGGCG
>CAVVSN010000017.1:0-14648 GCA_963750885.1 uncultured Actinomycetota bacterium | reverse complement strand
CTTGTGATGGCATTCGGTAGGCGTAAACCCAAGGAGCAGCACGTCGACGAGCCGGAACCCGCGGGCCAAAGCCCCCGTCGAATCTTTGGTTGCCGACGACCTGGACGGTCCTTTCGACATCGAGGATTTCGACGAGTCAGCGATCGCCACAGAGGGTCGCCTTGACCTCGGTTCGGTGCTGGTGCCGTTGCCCGAGTCGGCGCAGTTGCAAGTAGAGCTGACCGAAGTCGGCGTCCCCAGTGCGGTGTGGGTGGTGACCGCCAACGGTCGTTTCACCATTGCCGCCTACGCGGCGCCCAAGACCGGTGGGCTGTGGCGCGAGGTGGCCGGCGAGCTTGCCGACTCACTGCGCAACGACGGGGCGACGGTGGCCATCCAGGATGGCCGCTGGGGCCGTGAAGTTGTCGGCACCGCATCCGGGGTGGTGCGGTTCATCGGGGTCGACGGCTACCGCTGGATGATCCGCTGCGTGGTGAACGGCTCGCACGAGACTGTGGAAGCGTTGACCGAAGAGGCGCGAACTGCGTTGTCGGACACGGTGATTCGACGTGGTGACACGCCGCTTCCGGTTCGTACTCCGCTGCCCGTGGAGCTGCCGGAGCCGATGGCGACGCAGCTGCGCGAGGCTGCCGCCGCTCAGGGTGCGGCTGGGGGACAACCGGCCGCGCCGCCGGAAGCCGAGGTCGTCAGCGACGAAGAGTCACCCGAGCGTCGCAGCGCCTCGGGGTCGGCGATGCAGCAACTGCGCGGCACCGGTAACTAGGCCGGTAGCTAGACCGCCCGCAGCGCCGCCAAACAGGCGGTGCCCAGCGCGGCGGGGTCCGCGCCGATCTGGTCAAGGGTGACAGTGCGCAACGCCGCGCAAGGCGCGGCGGCCGCCCACTGACGACCAACGTCGATGGGATGAATCGGGTCGTCGCTGGCCGCGGCGACACCGAGCGGCGGCGCGAGTCGCTGGAGTTCCGCGTGAGTCGGGGCCACATAGGTCGCGGCCTGCTCCATGGCGTCGGGCAGATCCGGCCACTGGCCGAGCCACGACCGGGCCAACTCGTCGGCCAGCCACGCCGGACTGGACGCACGCATCTGAGCCGTCGTCTCCTCCAACCCGTCGTCGCGCAGTTGTCGCGCGGAGTATTCGGCTGCGACCGCGGCTGTCGCACCGTCAGGTGCACCCGTCCAGGCTGGCAACGCGGCCAGCACAGCGATGGTGCGGTCAGGATGCTGCAGCGCCCAGGCCACGGCCACCGCGGCGCCGATCGACACACCACCGACCGCGATCGGTCCGCCGCGCGAGGCGTCGTCCAAGACGTCCAGATAGCCGTCGATCAAACGGGCCGGCTGCGGCCTCGGCGCCAGCAGTTGAGCGCCGGCGTCGCGCAGCGGTCCGCCGAATGCCCGGGTGATGTAACTGTCGTCAGATCCCGTTCCCGGCAGTACGACGGCGCCGCACGCCGCGAAGGTCGATCGATCACCCCTAGATACTGCCCGGGCGCCGCGTGGCATTGGGGAACCATTCGGTCTACGGTGTCCGTTGGTATGTCAGGATCAGTGTCACCCGATCCGATGTGAAGCAACGCGAACGCTCAGGAGAAGCCATGGCGGCGGAAGGTTATCTGCGCCGGCTGACTCGTCGGTTGACGGAGGATCCCGAGCAGCGTGACGCCGAGGAACTGTCCGACGAGGCGGTGACGACCGGTGCGCAGCGGGCCATCGACTGTCAGCGTGGCCAAGAGGTCACCGTGGTCGGAACGTTGCGCAGCGTCGACTGCAACGGCAAAGGCTGCGCCGACGGCGTTCGCGCCGAACTCTTCGACGGCACCGACACCATCGAGCTGGTGTGGTTGGGTCAGCGCAAGATTCCCGGCATCGAGTCAGGCCGCACGCTGCGGGTGCAGGGCCGGCTCGGCAAGCTAGAGAACGGCAGCAAGGCGATCTACAACCCGCACTACGAGATCCAGCGGTGAGGCTCACAAGGTGAACCGTGCGACTGACGCCGGCGACCCGGCTGACGCCGTCGACGGAGAACGAGAGACTGCCGACGACCGCACTCCGGCCGAGCGGATGATGGCGCAACTCGGCGGCATTGCGGGGATCATCTATTCGTCGGCTGCCGGTGCTGGTCTTCGTCGGCACCTCGCGGCTGCTGGGTCTGCCCGCGGCATCCGGCGCCGCTCTCGGCGTCGCCACCCTGATCCTGCTGTGGCGCCTGGTCCGTCGCGAGTCGGTGCAGCCGGCCGTGTCCGGGCTGATCGGCGTCGGCGTCTGCGTGCTGATCGCCTACCTGCTCGGTCAGTCCAAGGGCTATTTCCTGCTGGGCATCTGGACGTCGCTGATGTACGCGGCGGTGTTCGCGGTGTCGATCGTGATTCGCCGACCCGTCGTCGGCTACATCTGGAGCTGGCTGCACGGACACGATCGCGGCTGGCGCAACGTGCGGCGCGCGGTCTACGCGTTCGACGTCGCCACGCTCACCTGGGTGGTGGTGTTCGGCGCCCGCTTCGTTGTGCAGCGGGTGCTCTACGACACCAACCACGAAGGCTGGCTGGTGGTGGCGCGGATCGCGATGGGTTGGCCGCTGGCAGCGCTCGCGGCGTTGGTGACGTTCCTGGCGATCCGGACGGCGCAGCGCGCCCTGGACGACGTGGCGGCCGACGGCGTCACGGCAGCAGATGCCGGCGCAGTTCCTCTTCCGCCTCGGTGATCGCGACGAACAACAGCTCGTCCCCGCCTTCCAGTGGTTCGTCGTCCTGCGGCACGATCACCCGGGGCCCGCGCAGAATCGTCACCAGTGCAACGTCTCGCGGCAGCTGCAGCTTGCGCACGGGCTTGCCACCCCAGGGTGTGTTGTCCGGCAGGGTGATCTCGACCAGGTTGGCCTGACCCTTCCGGAATTCCATCAGCCGGACTAGATCGCCGACCGCGACGGCTTCCTCGATCAACGAACACAGCATCCGCGGGGTGGACACCGCCACGTCGACGCCCCACGCGTCGGTGAACAGCCACTCGTTACGGGGATCGTTGACCCGGGCCACCACGCGGGGCACCGCGAACTCCGTCTTGGCCAGCAGGCTGAGCACCACGTTGGCCTTGTCGTCGCCGGTGGCGGCCACCACCACGTCGAACTCGTGTAGCTGCACCGACTCGAGCACGCTCACCTCGCAGGCGTCACCGAGGCGCCAATGCGCGGCCGGAATGGCATCCTCGTCAACGTGTTCGGTCTTGCGCTCGATCAGCGTCACGTCGTGCTTGTTGTCGATCAGTTCGCGGGCCACCGAACGGCCAACCGCACCGGCACCTGCGATAGCGACTTTCATGACTCAGCGTCCTCGCTCGGCGGCAGCGCCGCGATGGCCAATGCCTCGGCCGCGCGTCCGGAGATCGCGGCAATGTAGAGCTGGTCTCCGGACTGGATGACCGTCTTGGGTTCGGGGAGCACTCCGGTTCCGAACCGGATCAAAAACGCCACCCGCGCGCCGGTCGCGGACTCCAGATCGGTCGCCAGCCGGCCCACCCAATCTTCGTGCAGCGCCACCTCGACGACGGCGACGGTGCCGGTCGGGTCCCGCCACTTGGCAGTCTCGCTCTCCTGGGTCAGCGCGTGCAACAGTCGATCGGTGGTCCACGGCACGGTGGCGATCGTGGGGATACCGAGACGTTCGTAGACGTCGGCACGCTTGGCGTCGTAAATCCGGGCGACCACCCGTCGCACACCGAAAGTCTCCCGGGCCAACCGGGCCGAGATGATGTTGGAGTTGTCGCCGGAGGACACGGCGGCGAACGCGTCGGCGCCCTCGATGCCGGCCTTCAGGAGTACATCTCGGTCGAATCCCACACCGAGTACGCGCTCACCGGCGAAGTCGGGACTCAGCCGGCTGAACGCCGCAGCGTCGCTGTCGATGACGGCGACCTCGTGACCGATCCGGGACAGGCCGTCCGCGACCGACGATCCCACCCGGCCGCAGCCCATCACAACGACTCGCACTCCAACGTCCTCTCGGCCCGGTGAGCCGCAGTGGCCAGCCGGTTTGGGACACATTCTCGCCTAGGGCACCGTACCGGCGGGCAGGGTTGCGCTTACTCTTGGCTCTCGTGTCCAAACTTTCGACTGCGGCGCGGCGTCTCATCCTGGGTCAGCCGTTTCGCAGCGACCGGCTGAGCCACACGCTGCTGCCCAAGCGGATCGCGTTGCCGGTATTCGCCTCCGACGCGCTCTCGTCGGTCGCGTACGCCCCCGAAGAGGTCTTCCTGACGCTGTCGGTGGCGGGGCTCGCGGCGTATTCGCTGACGCCGTGGATCGGCCTCGCCGTGGCGGCGGTGATGCTGGTCGTGGTGGCCAGCTACCGGCAGAACGTGCACGCCTACCCGTCTGGTGGCGGCGATTACGAGGTGGTCACCACCAACCTCGGTCCCAACGCCGGCCTGACCGTGGCCAGCGCCCTGATGGTGGATTACGTTCTCACGGTTGCTGTTTCGACGGCCTCGGCGATGTCGAACATTGGATCGGCCATCCCGTTCGTAGAACACCACAAGGTTCTCTTTTGCGTCAGCGCGATCCTGGTAGTGATGGCCCTGAACCTGCGCGGAGTACGCGAGTCCGGTTTCGCTTTTGCCGTTCCGACCTATGCCTTCATCGCCGGCGTCGGGATCATGTTGGTCTGGGGCCTGTTTCGGATCTATGCATTGGGTGAGCCGATCCGGGCCGAATCCGCGGGCTTTGTGATGCATGCTGAGCGCACGTCGATCGCCGGCTTTGCGATGGTGTTTCTGTTGGCGCGGTCGTTCTCCTCGGGGTGCGCGGCGCTGACCGGTGTCGAGGCAATCAGCAACGGGGTGCCGGCGTTTCAGAAGCCCAAGTCGCGCAACGCCGCCACGACGCTGTTATTGCTCGGCACGATCGCTGTCGGACTCTTCATGGGCATCATCTTGTTGGCGAAGGAGACCGGGGTTCAGGTCGTCGACAATCCCGCGGCGCAGCTCGCTGGAATTCCCCGCGATTATCAACAGAAGACTCTGGTCACCCAGATCGCGCAGGCCGTCTTCGGCAGCTTTCACATCGGTTTCCTGCTAATCGCCGTTGTGACCGCACTCATCCTGGTGTTGGCGGCCAACACCGCCTTCAATGGTTTTCCGGTGCTCGGCTCGGTGCTGGCGCAGGACAGCTACCTGCCCCGCCAGCTGCACACCCGTGGCGACCGGCTGGCATTCTCCAACGGCATCGTGTTCCTGGCGGTGGCGGCGCTGGCGGCGGTCATCGCGTTCCGGGCACAGGTCACCGCGCTGATCCAGCTCTACATCGTCGGGGTGTTCATTTCGTTCACTCTGAGCCAAATCGGGATGGTCCGGCACTGGACTCGGTTGCTGCGCAACGAAACCGACCCTGCGGCCCGACGGACCATGATCCGCTCCCGGATCGTCAACACGATCGGGTTCGTGGCCACCGGCGCGGTACTGCTCGTCGTCGCGGTCACCAAATTCCTGGCCGGCGCCTGGATCGCCGTGGTCGCCATGACGTTGCTGTTTGTGCTGATGAAGCTGATCCGCAAGCACTACGACACGGTCAGCCGGGAAATCGAGCAACAAGCCGACGACCACGACGTCGTGTTGCCCAGCCGAAACCACGCGATCGTGCTGGTGTCGAAGTTGCATCTTCCGACGCTGCGCGCGCTGGCCTACGCGCGGGCGACGAGGCCGGATGTGTTGGAGGCGATCACGGTGAGCGTCGACGATGGCGAAACCCGCAAGCTGGTCCACCGTTGGGAAGGCAGCAAACTCAACGTGCCGTTGAAGGTCATCGCCTCCCCGTACCGCGAAATCACCCGTCCGATACTGGATTATGTGAAGCGCGTCAGCAAGGAGTCGCCCCGTACCGTGGTGACGGTGTTCCTCCCGGAATACGTGGTCGGCCACTGGTGGGAGCACGTGCTGCATAATCAGAGCGCCCTGCGGCTGAAAGGGCGGCTGCTGTTCATGCCGGGAGTGATGGTGACATCGGTTCCCTGGCAACTCAATTCGTCAGAGCGGATCAAGACCATGCAACCGCATGCGGCTCCTGGCGACGCGCGTAGAGGGATATTCGATTGACCTCGGAAACCAGCGCGGCGCCACCACCGGCGCTGGCAGAGCTGACGCTGACCGTCGGTGCGCCGGCGAACGGCGGCAGCTGCGTGGCGCGGCACGACGGCCGGGTGGTGTTCGTCCGCTACGCGTTGCCCGGCGAGCAGGTGCGGGTGCGGGTCACCGCGGACCGCGGGTCGTACTGGCATGCCGAGACCATCGAGGTGATCGAACCGTCCAGTGACCGCGCCGAATCGCTATGCCCGATCGCCGGCATCGACGGCGCCGGGTGCTGCGACCTCGCGTTTGTCGAGCCGGCCGCGGCGCGTGCTCTGAAAGCCGACGTGGTATCCAATCAACTTGCGCGCCTGGGCGATTACGAGTGGAGTGGCGATGCCCAGCCGCTGTCGCCCACGGGATCCACTGGTTGGCGGACGCGGATCCGGCTCGACGTCGGGCCCGACGGTCGTCCAGGCTTTCACCGCTATCGCAGCGATGATCTGGTCGCCGATCTGAACTGCGGTCAGTTGCCGGCGGGAATGACGGACGGGCTGACCGACACGGCGTGGCCCCCCGGCGCGCATCTGCACGTCGTGCTCGACGATGACGGTCAACGGCACGTGGCACGCACCGTGCGCCACGGCCGGCGCAATGCGACCGACGTGGTCGAGGGCAGTCATGAGGGTGTGCAGCGGGCCGGGCGGCACAGCTGGCAGGTCCCGGTGACGGGCTTCTGGCAGGCGCACCGGGACGCCGCACGGACCTACAGCGAACTGGTCGGCGAGTGGGCTCAACCCGATCGAGGCATGACCGCGTGGGATCTCTACGGCGGCGCAGGGCTTTTCGCGGCGGTGCTGGCCGATGCGGTGGGGGAGTCCGGCCAGGTGCTCAGCGTCGACAGCGCGCGAGCGGCGTCGCGGGCGGCGCGCGCAACGTTGGCCGATCTTGCGCAGGTGCGGGTGGTCAGTGATTCGGTCCGGCGGGCGTTGACTGCCCAGCGCGGCAGAGCCGACGTCGCGGTGCTGGATCCCCCGCGTGGCGGCGCCGGCCGCGAGGTGATCGACCTGCTGGCCGCGGCGGAGGTCCCGCGGATTGTTCATATCGGTTGTGAGGCAGCATCATTCGCCCGCGACGTCGGACTGTATCAGCGTCACGGCTACACGGTGCAGAACCTGTCGGTGTTCGACTCGTTCCCGTTGACGCACCACATCGAGTGCGTCGCACTGCTGACCCGCTGACTCCCTCGGCGAGCGTCACAATGTGCGACTCGATCGGAGGCAAAGCAATTAGTTCAGTGTTCGGTGCGGGGCGCGCTCTCGCTCGACCAATTGGAGGTGGCACTTAGGTTCTTGCCTGCGGCCGCTCGCGCGATCCGAGATCGGACGTCGTAGACCAAGATTTGTGCGGTCGCATCCGGGATCCGGCTGATCGCGGTCGCCAACCTATCGGCGGTGCGGTCGTGCAGCAGCCGGCCTGTCAGGGGCGCGTAGGTACGGCGCGGCAGTAGCACAGTCAGTTTGCTGCCGGCGTGGTCGTTAATTTGCTGTATGACAAGCTTTTGTCCAGCGTCACTCAGGTGGCGATCTGGGCACGGGAGTATCAGCAACGAAATCTGTTCCTCGAAATGCTCCCAGCGCTGTTGCAGTCGCTTGGCATGTGCTTCATCGATTGAAAAATGAACCGCGATCAGCTGCTCGGCGTGCAACTGGGTTGCGTAGTGCAGAGTCTCGATCGTCGCAAGGTCGATGTGATCTACGAAGACAAATACTCGGTGTCGGTCATGCTTGTCGAAGTCGGTCGGCTCGGTTCGTGACATCTCCAAAACTGAACTCTCCGCACGGTATTGGCGATTGAGTCGCATCAAACCTACTACCAGGATCGGGAAGACCACGATGACCAACCAGGCGCCCTCGGTGAACTTCGCGACCGCGAAGATTGCCACTACCGTCGTCGATAGGATCGCCGCGGACAGGTTGATTGCCAGTTTGTGCCGCCAGCCTGGATCACGATGGGTCAGATGGTGTTTGGTCATGCCGTAGCCAGCCATAGAGAACCCGGTGAACACGCCCATCGCGAATAGCGGCACTACCGCGTCGACTGATCCGCCAGTCACTATCACCAATGTCACCGCCAGCGCAGTGAGAACGAGGATGGCGTTGGAGAACACCAGCCGATGACCCCGCTTCATCATCGGCCGAGGCAAGAAGCTGTCCTCGGCGACGAAACTGGTCAACGCGGGAAAGCCGTTGAAACTAGTGTTGGCGCCAAAGAACAAGATCGCTGCGCTTGCCGTCTGCAGCAAGACGTACATGACTTTGCCGATCATGCCGCTGCCAAAGACCGCGTGGCCGATCTCGGACAGCATGGACGGGTACTCGGCGACATAGGGGGTCGCGTGGGTCGCATGGACGAGGTAGATCACCCCGACCAGTAAAAAACCGAGAATGCAGGCCATTGCGGTCAGCACGCGACGTGCGTTGGGACCCTGCGGCCGTCGAAACACGTTGACCGCGTCGGCAATTGCCTCAACACCGGTCAGCGAGGTGCCGCCGTTGGCGAACGCGCGCAGCAAAATCAGGACCGTGGCGCCCATAATCAGCCCGCTGCCATGATGAACGGGCACCGCACCGACGATGTGTTCTGAATCGTATTTTGGTAAGCCCCAGAAGATGTCACGTACGACACCGGTCACAATGAGCACCGTAAGCATTGCGATGAATGCGTAAACGGGGACCGCGAAAATCTGGCCCGCTTCCTTCATTCCGCGCAGGTTGGCAAAGGAGATCAGCAGTAACGCCGCGACGGTGATTTCTAGGTGGTAGGGACCCAGCCGAGGTACCGCCGACACCACAGCAAACGTGCCCGACGCGCATTGCACGGCCACGGTCACCACGTAGTCGATCAACAGTGCCGCCGACGAGATCTGGGCGATGCGCGGCCCAAAATTACTCCGCGCCACTACATACGAGCCACCACGTTGTGTGTAGGCCATGACGACCTCACGATACGATGCGGTCACTAGCGCCAAAATCAGTAGGATGACGACCGCGATCGGAAGCACCAGGACGAAGGCGGCCAGCCCGGCAGCCGGAAGTAGTTCGACCATGATCTGCTCGGGGCCGTAGACTGTCGATGAGATCGCATCCGGTGAAAGTGCGCCCAGCGCAACGACATTCGATAAACTCTCGTTCTCCAGGTGGTCATTGATTAGCGGCTTGCCAAGAAAGAATCGCTTCCAAGCGTCGGCAAATGTGGACGAAATTTTTTGGTCATCTGGCAGATCTGTCACGTCCGTCACAGCCATCTGTGTCCCGTCCCTCGAGCCAGCCGGCTATGTACGTCCGGGTGGGCTAACTTTTTTGTCTGGGCTTGGCCTTCTCGACGCTCGCAGATGTTCATGCGTCGACGTGGCGGGTGCGAGCGTTTTGACGCTCGACTTCCGACACACACAGCGTCTCTGTAGTCGCCCAGCGGCATGCGCACCGCCATCAATGCCAGCGCGACCGACGCCAGGAACGCGACTCCCGCCGAGGCAGTGCTCACCCAAAACCGTTCCGAAAAATACGAGGCGTCAACCACATAAATCGCCAATATCGCTGCAAGCGCAAGACCGATAACGTTGTCCAGGCTCACAGCTTTCGACCAGCTTTCGCGCGTGACCCAAGACGGCGAAAACACACCACCGTCAGCAGGATGTAAGCGACCACCGACACCGTTCTCCGTTCGTTAACAAGCCGGTCAGATCGCCCGGAGGGCGAGCTTCGCACTGCCAAGCGATGCGGTCCTCGATGCTGAGGGTCAGGCACAAAGGTAGGCTTCGGCGGCAAAAGAAGCACCGGCCTTAACAGATTCTTTGCGGCCACCAGATCGCGTAAGGTTTGCGGTGCACCTCTCGCTCATTCGTTGGGGTCGATCTGCACGATCGAGCGGCAGTTGTCACGGATGAAGCATCCGAAAATAACGACCACGTGAGCCCTCGGGGCGGTACTGGATCCGACTGCGTACGGAATCGGACAGAACCACCCGTCGACGGCAGACTTTCAGTCCAGTTCACGTAACCCGGAAAAGTCCACTCCGCCAGCGACACAACCCATTCTGTGACCGATTGCTCACTGGGCGCGGCCACCCAACCCCGTGCTGGGAAGATCCGCGACGAAGCCGTCGACCTATTCCCTCCAACAGGGCCGCGTTGATCCTCAAGCCGGTCAGCAGCTGGTTTTGGCGCGCGGTGCATGCCAGAACTCTCTAGGCGAGCACGAAATACCGCAGCCACAGATAGAGCGCACACAGCACTGTGGAGAGCGCAGTGATGACGATGCCTTTACGGGTGAATTCCCAGAACGATATTGAGTAGCCCGATCGTAACGCGATGCCGATCATCACGATGTTGGCGCTGGATCCGACCGCGGTGAGGTTGCCGCCGAGGTCACCGCCGAGCGCCAATGACCACCAGAGGACGTTGCCGTGCTCCTGGTGCGGCATGACCGTGGTCAGGTGGGTGACGATCGGTGTCATGGTGGCCACGTAAGGGACGTTGTCGATGACGCCTGACACCACAGTGGACACGCCGAGGATGAGCATCGTCGTCACCAGCGGACTGCCACCGGTGGCGTTGGCTGCCAACCTGCCCAGATGCTCGATGACGCCGGTCTTGAGCAGCGCGCCGACCATGATGAACAGGCCGACGATGAACAGTAGGGTGTCCCATTCGACGTTCGCCAGGTAGTCGTCCTTCTCCATCTTCGATACAAGGATGAGTAGTCCGCCGCCCAGCAGCGCCACCAGAGACGGCTGAATATGAATGGTGGGCGACACGATGAACCCGACGAAGACCACTGCCATCACCGCGCCGCATTTGATCAACAGCCTGCGATCCTTGAGCAACTCGCGCTCGTCGAGTGCCATCACGTCAGCGACCTTGTCAGGTGAGACCGTAGCGAAGCCTCGGAACAACAAGGGCGAAACCGCGACGAGAGCCAACATTACGATGATCACGATCGGGGCCATGTTGACCAGAAATGCATTGAACGACAGGCCTTTACGCGCACCGATGATGATGTTGGGTGGGTCGCCGACCAAGGTAGCCGCACCGCCGATATTGGAGGCGAACACCTCTGCCAGCAGCATTGGCACCGCGTTGATCTCCAGCCGGTCGCAGACCAGCAAGGTCACTGGGGCGATCAACAGCACTGAGACCACGTTGGGCAGCAGGGCTGAGGCTGCAGCCATCACGAGCATCATAAGGATCATGATGCGAAGCGGCGAGCCGTTGGCGCGTTTGGCAGCCCAGATCGCGGCGTATTCGAAAACTCCAGTCTGTCGCAGGATGCTGACGATCATCATCATGCCGAACATCAAAAAGATTACGTCCCAGTCGATTCCGGTCTCCGAGGAGTAGAACACGTCACTCGAGTCGACAACCGGCAGGAGGATCATCAGGCCAGCGCCGACCAGCGCGACGGTGGTCTTGCTGAAACGCTCGCTGATGATGAATGCATACGAGGCAACAAATATGGCCACGGCCAGGTACATCATGATCGTCGTCGCTGTCATCGCCGCCGCTCCATCAGATGTCCGGTTTCTGTTTCAACACCTCGGCTAGGAGGCGCGATGCGGTGATTACCCCGTGCAGTTTGCCGTCTTTGACTACGGTCACCAACGGGCTGTGCATGCGCGCCATGATCGCGGCCACCGCGATGATGGTGTCATCGGCGTCGACGACCGGTACCTGCTGCGCCTTGCTGGGTAGCAGGTCGCGGATTGTCTTGCCGTTCAGCTTGTCTGCCGCGTGGTCGGCCATCGATTCGGTCAGCACCCGGGCCAGTCCGGGGTCATCTTGGACGTAGGCGGGCACGAGAAAGCGAACCACCTGGGAGGCTGGCAATACTGCATAGGGTTCGTCGGAGCTGTCGGTGCCGACCACGAGTGCAGTCAGCCGGTGTTCGGCGAGCAGTCGGACCGCATCGCGTGCGGGAGAGCCGATATCGACAAGCGGAAACTCATCGACGATATCTCCTGCGTGCACGCGCTCACCCTATAATAAGACTGACGGCTTCGTTTGCTGCCCGCCTCGTTCGGTCGACCGAAAACCGCAGGTATCGCACGAATTATCGTCGGTCATCAGCGCGAGCGCCGTCAAATCTTTACGCGCTCTTAGCGGACCATCGTTTCGATCGGTTAGCTCAGGACGAAATACCGCAGCCATAGATACAGTCCGCACAGTACGGTCGACATCGCCGTCACCAGCACGCCCTTGCGGGTGAATTGCCAAAAAGAGATGGGATTGCCCGACTTCAGTGCGATGCCGACCATGACGATGTTGGCGCTGGATCCCACGGCGGTGAGGTTTCCGCCGAGGTCGCCGCCCAGCGCCAACGACCACCACATGACGTCGTGGTGCGCCTGACCCGGAATGACTGACGCCAGATGGCTGACGATCGGAGTCATGGTGGCGACATACGGGACGTTGTCGATGATGCCGGACAGCAACATCGAGACGCCCAGGATCAGCATCGTGGTCAGCAGCACATTGCCGCCGGTGGCGTCTGCAGCCATCTGGCCGAGTGTTTTGATCACGCCGGTTTTGAACAGCGCGCCGACCATGACGAATAGGCCGACCATGAAGAGCAGCGTGTCCCATTCGACGTTGGACAAATAGTCGGACTGTTCCAATCCGGAGGTGAGGATGAGGGCGCCGGCACCCAGTAGTGCAACCAAAGACGGCTGAAGGTGAATTGCCTCAGAGACAATGAACCCCGCGAATACCACGACCATGACGGCAGCGGATTTGATCAGCAGAGGGCGGTTCTGCAGGGCTTCCCGCTCATCTACTGCCATGACGTCAGCGAGCTTTTCGGGAGAGACCGTGGAGAGGCCGCGGAACATCAGCGGCAGCAACGCCACGAAGACGAGCATGATGATGATCACGATCGGCGCCATGTTGAACAGGAAAGCGTTGAACGAGAGGCCTTTACGTGCGCCGATGATGATGTTGGGGGGGTCGCCGACCAGAGTTGCGGTACCGCCGATATTCGAGGCGAAGACTTCGGCCATCAGCAGCGGGACCGGGTTTATTGCCAAGCGGTCGCAGACTAGCAGGGTGACCGGGGCTATGAGTAGGACCGAGACCACGTTGGGCAGTACAGCCGAGGCGAGTGCCATGATCAGCGTCAGCAGGATCATGATCCGCAGGGGAGAACCGTTGGCGCGCTTGACGGCCCAGATGGCGGTGTATTCGAAGATCCCGGTCTGGCGCAGGACGCTGACGATGATCATCATGCCCAGCATCAAAAAAATGACGTCCCAGTCGATTCCGCTGGCCTGAGAGTAAAACACGTCGCGGGACTCGATCACGGGCAGCAGGATCATTAGACCTGCGCCGACCAGTGCGACGGTGGCGTTGTTGAAACGCTCGCTGATGATGGCCGCGTACGCGGCGATGAACACCACGATGGCGAAGCAGGTCATCAGCGCCGACATCGAAGCTCGATCAACCTTCCATTACTTCGGCCTCGATGCTCACGACCGGGAGCTCATCCACGAGGTCTTCGGAACGGATGCAGCCTATAACAAGTCTGCCCCATCTTGAGCTGAGCCTGGGGCCGCCAAGGGTCTGCATCAACCAGGTGTTACGAGACGCTCAGGCGCGCTTGGAATGGCTGGTCATACCGCCACGCCCCGCAGGCAGCTGGCTATTCTTTGAGCGCGGCGGCCAGCAACCGGGACGCGGTGATCACGCCGTGCAGCCGACCGTCTTTGACCACGGCGACCAACGGACTGCGCAACCGCGCCATGACTTCGGCCACCTCGATGATGGTGTCGTCGGCTTCGGCCACCGGGATGTGCTGGCGTTGCTTGGGCAGCATGTCGCGAATCGTCTTGCCGCTCAACTTCTCCGCCGCGTGATCAGCCATCGACTCGGTGACCACGCTGGCCAGCCCCGGGTCGTCCTGCACGTAGCCAGGGACGATGAAGCGCACGACCTGAGAGGCCGGCAGCACCGCAAACGGCGTCTCGGACGTGTCGGTGACGACCACCAGCCCGTTCAGCCGGTGCTCAGCGAGCAGACGGACTGCGTCAAGCGCATTCGAGTCTATTTTTACTACCGGAAACTTCTCGTCGAGATCCTCTGCCCGCACACCGTCACAATACGTCTGCTGCGAGGAAACGGTTAACGGGACAGGCGTAAGGGCTTTCTCAGGTTGCGTTCGAAACGGCGGTGAAAAATCCCAGTTCGGGCGCAGAAGTGCGGCTCAGGATTTGAGAGCCGCGGCCAATAGACGTGACGCGGTTATCACGCCGTGCAGCTTGCCATTCTTGGTGACCGCGATCAGCGCGCACCGCTGCTGCGCCATCTCGGCGGCCACCTTGATCACGCCATCGCGCGCGTCGACCGAGGGTATTTTCTTCGGGGGCCTGGGCACCACATCTCCGACGGTCTTGCCAGCCAAGCTTTGGGCGTGGTCACCAAGCGCGTCACCCATCACGCCCGCTAGGGTCACGTCGTCCTGCACGTATCGCGGCAGGATCATGTGCAGCACCTCGGCCGCCAGCAATACCGCGTAGGGCTTCTGGGAAGCGTCGGTCACGATGAG
>CAVVSN010000016.1:0-17444 GCA_963750885.1 uncultured Actinomycetota bacterium | reverse complement strand
CGAAAGGCAAGATTTCGTGACGATCAGCACCGGCGGCGATGTTCAAGACGTCCAGGAAGTTCAGTACGACCCCTACGACGTCGTCGTCAATGCCGACCCGTACCCGACCTTCGCGCGGCTGCGTGAAGAGGCTCCGCTCTACTACAACGCTCGGCACGACTTCTACGCGCTGAGCCGGTTCGTCGATGTCGATCAGGCATTGGTCGATCACGGCACGTTCAGTTCGGCGCGTGGCATCATCCTCGAGTTGATCAAGGCCGACCTCGACATTCCGCCGGGCCTGTTGATCATGGAAGATCCGCCGATCCACGACATCCACCGCAAGCTGTTGGCCCGGATGTTCACTCCGCGCAAGATCGCAGCTCTCGAGCAACAGACCCGCGACTTCTGCGTAGAGTCGCTCGACCCACTGGTCGGGACCGGGCACATCGACTTCGTCGGCGACCTGGGCGCCCAGATGCCGATGAAGGTCATCAGCATGCTGCTCGGCATCCCAGAAGACGACCAGGAATTCATCCGCGACCACGTTAACGCCCAGATGCGCACCGAAGCCGGTAAACCGATGGACGCCGACCACGGCTTGGCCACCGGCGAGATCTTCGCGGCCTACATCGATTGGCGCGCAACACATCCTTCCGACGACATCATGACCGAGCTGCTCAATGTCGAGTTCGTCGACGAGACCGGCGCCACCCGCCGCCTAACCCGCGACGAGCTGCTGATCTATCTCAATGTCGTCGCGGGTGCCGGCAACGAGACTACGACCCGGCTGATCGGTTGGGCCGGAAAAGTTCTCGCCGAACATCCGGATCAGCGCCGCGAGCTGGTCGAGAATCCCGAACTGATACCGCAGGCCGTCGAGGAACTCCTGCGGTTCGAGCCGCCGGCGCCGCACTCAGCCCGCTACGTGACCCGCGACATCACCTTCCACGGCCAGACCGTGCCCGCGGGTGCCGCCATGATAGTGCTGATCGGGGCCGCCAACCGCGATCCGCGCCAATTCGGCTCCGACAGCGACCAATTCAACATCCACCGCCCACCCCGCCAACACCTCACCTTCAGCGTCGGCACCCATTTCTGCCTGGGGTCCGCACTGGCGAGGCTGGAAGGACGCATCGCCCTGGAGGAAATTCTCAAGCGTTTCCCGGAATGGGATGTCGACCTGACCAGAGCCAAACTCAGCCCGACGTCGACGGTGAGGGGATGGGAGTCCATGCCGGCTTCCGCGCCATGACCGGCCGCGTCGAGGGCAAGGTCGCGTTCATCAGCGGAGCGGCGCGCGGCCAGGGTCGCAGCCACGCTGTCCGACTGGCCGAAGAAGGCGCCGACATCATCGCGGTAGACATCTGCGGACCGATCGACAATCTGGCGTATCCCCATTCGACCCCTGAGGATCTAGCCGAAACCGCAGATCTGGTCAAGAACCAGGACCGGCGTATCGTCACCGCGCAGGTCGATGTCCGCGATTTCGACGGCCTCAAAGCCGCGGTCGACAGGGGTGTCGAACAACTCGGCCGGCTGGATATCGTCGTCGCGAACGCCGGTGTGGGCACCGATGGCAGACAACTGCACAAGATTCGCGAGAACGTCTGGCAAGATATGATCGACATCAACCTGAGCGGCGTGTGGCACACAGTGAAAGTCGCTGTTCCGCATCTTCTTTCGGGCGATCGCGGTGGATCGATCGTGCTCACCAGCTCCGTGGGCGGGCGTAAGGCTTATCCGAACACCGGCCACTACATCGCCGCCAAGCATGGCGTCATCGGTCTGATGCGTGCATTCGCCGTCGAGCTGGGCCAGCACATGATCCGGGTCAACTCGGTGCTGCCGACTCAGGTCAGCACCACGATGGTGATGAACGACAACACGTTTCGACTGTTCGCGCCCCACAAAGAAAATCCCGGGCCGGAGGACTTTGCTCCGATCTCGCAGTTGATGCACACATTGCCGGTGCCCTGGGTCGACGCCGTCGACATCAGCAACGCTGTATTGTTCCTCGCCTCTGATGAATCTCGTTACATCACAGGCGTTTCGCTTCCCGTCGACGCGGGCAGCTTGCTCAAATAATCAACAACCAACAATGGAGATGACTGATGCCTGAGTTCGACTACGAAGAGATGAAGAAGGAAGCCGAACAGTACATCAAGTTCGAGAAGGATAAGGCGAACCGCATCGCCTACATCACTTTCGATCGTCCCGACGCGCAGAACGCAACCAGTCTGGGTATGCGTCAGCTGTACGCAGACTTGATTCACAAGTGCAACGTCGACGACGACGTGAAAGTCGTCGTGATCCGCGGCGAGGGTCAGGATTTCGGTAGCGGCGGTGACCTTCCGGAGCAGCGGGGCATGATCGAGAACCCCGGCATGCCGCTGCTGCACGAGCTCGGGATCAACGACGACGACGTCAAGTATCCGCCGGGCGGCTCCTACCGCTATCTGTCCACCGTCACCGACTTCTACGCCAAGGCTCGCGCGGGTAACCGCCCCCTGCAGGAGCTTCGGAAGGTCAGCATCATCGAGGCCAAGGGCTACTGCTACGGCTGGCACTTCTATCAGGCAGGCGACGCCGACCTGGTGATCTCCTCCGACGATGCACTGTTCGGCCACCCGGCATTTCGTTACGTCGGCTGGGGCCCGCGGCTGTGGTGGTGGGCCGAGACGATGGGTCTGCGCAAATTCTCCGAAATGCTCTTCACCGGACGGCCTTTCAGCGCCAAGGAAATGTACGACTGCGGCTTCATCAACAGCGTTGTGGCGCGCGAAGACCTGGAAGCCGAGACGCTGAAGTACGCGCTGGCATGCTCCAAGTCCCGTCCGACCGACACGGTCGCGGTGCAGAAGACCTTCATCGAGCTGTATAAGCAGCACAAGGGTGAGTACTTCGGCAGCCTGCTCGTCGGCATGGTCGAGGGCATGCTGCCGATGATCAAGAACGATGTGGAGGACACCGTCGACCTCACCGCGGGCACGTTCAACAAGGGCCTCAACAACGTGGTGAAGGACAACGACATGAACTTCCCGCCCGAGTGGCGGCTGAGCCGCTCGGGGCGTGCCAAGCCCTGACGTTTCGAGGTCACGCATGTCGGCGCTGAATGGTATTCGGATCGTCGAGCTGGCCGAATCGGTTGCCGGAGAATACTGCGGGAAGCTTCTCGCGGACTTCGGCGCCGAGGTGATCAAGGTCGAACGCCCGGGTGGCAGCCCCACCCGGGCGATGGCCCCGATCATCGGAGCGACGGCGGTCCGGAGCGCAGTGTGGTGTTTGCCTACCTGAACACCAACAAGCGTTCGATCGAACTCGACGCCGGCGAGACTGAGCTGTTGCACCAGCTGATCGCCACCGCGGACGCGGTGATCGGCGAGCTAACGGTGAGCGAACTCGCCGATCGCCACCCGAGTGTGGTGTTCTGCTCGGTCACGCCGTACGGCATCGCGGCACCGCCGGAGTTGCACAATGCCAAGAGCCTCAACGTTTTTCAGAGCAGCGGCTGGGGTTTCCACACCCCCAGCCACGCCGATCCGGCCAAGCCGCCGCTGAAAGGCCCCGGCCGCTTTCTGGCCGACTACGAGGCAGGCCTGGATGCCGCACTGTGCGTGGCATCGTCGTTGTTCCGGCAGCTGCACACCGGCGCCGGTGAGTTCATCGATGTGTCGGCGCATGCCGTGCTGGCATCGCGCGCCGACTGCGTGCTGGGCCGCTACATCACCGGCGAGATCTCGCCGGAGAACACCCGCGACGATTACGACCAGCAAGGCCCCGCCTCGTTTTTCGCCTGTGCGGACGGATTCGTCTACCTGTACATGACCAATGGCAGTCACTGGTCCGCGGTGAAAAAGCTGATGGGCCAACCGGAATGGCTCGACGAGTTCGAGGACAACTGGCTCGAGTTCTCGGTCACCCCGGACAAGGTCACCCGGTTTCAGCAGGGTTTTGCCGCGTGGGTCCGCGGCCTGAGCAAAGACGCGGCGTCCGAGGAGGCTCAGCGGCTGGGTGTTCCGCTGGTGCCCGTCACCAGTACCGCCGACCTGAAGACCTCACCGCAGTATCGTCATCGCGGCTTTTTCCATGACGTCACTCATCCGGTACTCGGCAGCGCGGTCTATCCCGGTGTCCCCTATCTGCTGAGCGCATCACCCGCCCGGATCACCAGCCCCGCACCCACTCTCGGCCAACACACCGACGACATCCTGAACACTCTCGATGTGCCGCGCCCAGCGGCGAAAATCGCATCGGCGCAACTCAAACCGCCGAAGGTCTCGCGCGGCGGTCCGCTGGAGGGAGTGCGCGTCGTCGAGCTCACCAAAGTGTGGGCCGGCCCGTATGCGGGCAAGCTGCTGGCGCTCCTGGGCGCCGAGGTGATCAAGGTGGAAAGCTCCGGCCATCCCGACGAGATGCGCGCGTACGGTGGCACGGATATCAACCATGCCCCCTTTTTCCTCAGCATCAACCCCGAGGTGCTCAGCGTCGAGTTGGACCTCAAGTCGGCCGACGATGTGGACCGGCTACGAGAGCTGATCGCTGCGAGCGACATCGTCATCAACAATCTGCGGCCCGGCGCGATGGAACGGATGGGGCTCGGCTACCAAGACCTGAAAAAGGTTAAGCAGGACATTATTTCGGTCTCGATCAAGATGTGGGGCAACGACGGCCCGTTGGGTTATCAGACCGGCTACGCGCCGTGTTTCGCCGCGTTGGCCGGCGTCGCGTCACTGGTCGGCTATCCCGGCGGCCCGCCGCTGGGCACCAGCATGCGCTACGGCGACTCCACCGTCGGTGCCGCGGCCGCGTTCGCCGCCGTCGCGGCGCTGCTGCATCGCGACCTGACCGGCGAGGGTCAGTTCGTCGACGTGTCCGCGGTGGAGACACTGTCGTCGATGATCGGCGATTGCCTGCTCGCCCAGGAGCTCACCGGCACGCAGTTGCTGCCCGACGGAAACCGGCATGCCGACATGGCGCCGCACGGCTGCTACCCCTGCGCCGATGGCGACTGGATCAGTATCGCCGTGGCCGACGAGACGCAGTGGCGTCAGCTGTGTCACTTGCTCGATGCCGGCGCGCTGATCGACGATGCGCGCTACACGACGCTCGTCGACCGGCTCACCCACACCGAGATTCTCGACCTCGACCTGGCCGACTTCACCCGGCACCATGACGCACGCGAGTTGGCGGAGCGGCTTCAAGTTGCCGGTGTCCCGGCCGCCAAAAGCGCCACCACGCTGGACATCATCAGCGACCCGCTGCTCTGGGACCGTGAGCTCTACCGCTTCGTCAGCGATCACCGCGAGGGGCTGCGACCGGTGCTCGCAGCGCCGTGGCGAATGTCGACGGCGCCCACCGAGATCGCCCGCGGAGCACCCGACCTCGGCGAGCACGACGACTATGTTCGTAACGAGATCCTCGGTAGTCACGCGATGGAGGGACGACTGACCGACACCCTGGCCGGCACCGTCGCGCTGGTGACCGGTGCCAGCAGCGGGATCGGCGCCGCGACTGCGCGCGGCGCTGGCATCCCAGGGCGCTGCCGTCGCGCTGCTCGCCCGCCGTGCTGATCGACTGGAGCTGCTGCAAGCCGAGATCGAATCGGCGGGCGGCACCGCGCTGACCGTGCCCGCCGACGTCACCGACGCCGACCAGGTCGCCGCAGCGGTACGACGCACGGTCGACGAGCTGGGGCGCCTGGACACCGTGGTGAACAACGCGGGGCTGATGCGGATGTCACCGGCTTCCGAAGCGTCCACTGCAGGATTGGGATGATCTGGTCAGGGTCAACATCCAGGGCGTCCTGTACGTGACCCGCGCCGCGATCCCCCATCTGATCGACGCGGCCGCAAACTCGCCGCGCGGTGTCGCCGATCTGGTCACGATCAGCTCGACCGCCGGATGGGTGGCGCGGCCGAACACCGCCGTCTACTCGTTGACCAAATTCGGGGTGAATGCGTTCAGCGAAGGAATCCGCCAGGAGTTGATCGGCCAGCGAGTTCGGGTCGGCGTGGTGGGGCCCGGCACGGTCGATACCGAGATCAGCGACCACCTACCCGCCGATGCGCGCGCGGCCTTCGACCGCCAGACCGCCGACATGGTCAAGCTGGCCTCCGAGGACATCGCCGACGCCGTGTTGTACGTCGTCACCCGCAACCGCAGGGTGGCCGTCAACCACATGCTGGTGCGCGCCGCCGAACAGACCTGGTGATGTCGACCGACAGGTGGGTGACCGGCGACCACTTCGGCCTTTCCATGCCCGCCGACCCCGCGGCGTTTCGTTCCGGCGGCACAACGTTTCTCACCGAGGCATTCCGCGCCGCCGGAGTGCTGGACGCCACCGGCACCGTCACCCGGATCAGCCAATTCGACGAAGTCCCGGGCGGAAGCACCGGCCGCAAGGTGCGTCTACGGGTCGAGTACGACAAGCCCGACGCCGGCCACACCGACCTGTTCGCGAAGTTCTCCCGCGACTACGACGACCCGATCCGCGACCGCGGGAAGACTCAGATGGAATCGGAAGTCCTCTTCGCGTCGCTGTCACGCGAACCGGGATTCCCGATCACCGTCCCGGCCGCCCAGTTCGCCGACTATCACCGCGAGACCGGCACCGGCTTGCTGATATCGGAGCGAATCCAGTTCGGCGCCAACGGCATCGAGCGGCAATACCACAAATGCCTGGACTACGAGATGCCCGAGCCGGTCGAACACTACCGCGCACTGCTGACGGCGCTGGCCCGGCTGGTCGGCGGCCACCGGTCCGGACGCATTGCCGGTCGGCGACCGGTTCCCGATCGACATGCAGGCAGCGCAAGTAGGTGAGCGGGCACCGATCAGCCCCGAAAAGCTGGGCCGTCGACTTGACCAGCTTGCCGATTTCGCCGCAGCCAACCGCGGACTGCTGACCGCCAACATCGGCTCACCGCAATTCCTCTCGCGCCTGCGCGTCGACGCGCCCCGCTTTCAGCGAGCACGAGGCAGCGGTCTGGGACTATCTCGCCGGCCACCCCGACTACATCGCGCTGTGCCACTGGAACGCCAACGTCGACAATGCCTGGTTCTGGCGTGATGGCGACAGTGCGCTGCACTGCGGGTTGCTCGACTGGGGCTGCGCCGGCCAGATGAACGTCGCCATGGCGCTGTGGGGAGCGATGTCGGGCGCCGAAACCGAGATGTGGGATCACCACCTCGACGAGTTACTGGACGTTTTCGTCTCGGAGGTCAGCCGTTGCGGCGGACCGGATCTCAGCGTCAGCGAACTGAGCCGACAGGTCATGCTCTACGTCGGCGATCATGACGGTCGCGTGGCTGCTGGACGTGCCCGCACTGATCCGTTCACGCTTCGGCGACACCGCCACGATGATGACCAGAAAAGACCCTGCATCAAAAACGACGAGAGCGTGCGGGCGCCACTGCAGATGCTGACCAATGCGCTGAACCTTTGGGAGACACAACGATTCGGTGAGCTACTTGATGGCGCGCTGGTGCCATGACGGGCTGGCGGTCAGTATCTCCGGCCCGCCATCGGTGATGACGACGCTGTCGCGGCGTAGCACCCCGCCGAACCCTCCTGCCAGACGTAGCCGGTGAGCGCCAGCACCATCCCCGGATCGAGCCTCTCGAGGGCCGCGGTGGACGGCAACTTCCGAGACACCACCGGTGGGTCGAAGCCCAGCCCCAGCCCGTGCGCAACCGCCATCGGCGGCGCGGGTTCGCCGGCGGCGTCGTAGGCGGCCAGCAGATCAGCCGGCCCGAGCCCGGGCTGGCACGCCGCAATCAGCCTGTCCCACAGCTCGTTCGAGCGTCGATAGAGCCGCGGGTCGCATCGTCGGCGGCGTCGCCCACCGGCCAGGTTCGGCCGACTTCCGCGACGTAGCCGCCGGCCAGCGCACCGGCCCCGAACACGATCAGGTCACCGGAGTGCACCTGCCCGTCACCGTGCGCCCGCCGCCACGGATGTTCGCGCGACGTCACCCATGCGGCGTCCTGGGTGGCCGGCGTACTCACCCCACCGGCGGCCATCGCCTCCAGCACCACACCCGCCAGTGTCTGTTCGGTCAGCCCGGGCCTCAGCTCCGCGACCGCGGCGGCAATCCCCGCTTCGGCAACCCGCACGGCAGCGGACATTGCCGCGATCTCGTCGGCCGTCTTGATCCGTCGCGCGATGAGCATCGGCAGTTCGCCGTCGACGAATTCAGCATTCGGAAATGCCAGCGGTAGCAAGGTGGCGAATGTCGGTGTGATCGCGTCGGTTCCGACCCGCTTCGCGGTCGATGACCCGTCGATTTTCTTCAGCACATCGATGAACGTCATGGGATTCCAGGCCAGACCGTAGAGCCGGTCGCGGCCGATCTCCTCGGGGACTCCCTCGTCGTCGGTGCTCATCAGATGGATCTCGCCGGTGCCGCGCAGCATCACGCAGACCGGACCGAAAGGCCGGGTCCCACCGATCCACAACTGCGGCGCCCCGGTCACATAGCGGACGTTGGATTGGCGACCCAGCACCAGGACATCGATGTCATGAGCTTCCATTTGCGCCAGCGCGCGTTGCCGGCGGCCGACCCGCAATTCCCGGGCGTCAGCCGAACCGTGCCCTCAGTGCCCGCCATAAGGCGTATAGGGGTAGTCGGTGATCCGAATGGTCCCGTCCTCGGTGATAACCACGATCTCCTCACTGCGGTATCCGCCAGTCCCGTCTTCCCACACCACTGGCTCCAGCACCAGCGTCATCCCGACCGGGAAGACGAAGTTGTCGTCGAACTCCTGACCCAGATCGGTGCCGATCATGGGCGGTTCAGCGGGATAGATGCCGATGCCGTGTCCGAGATAGAAGTGCGGCAGCCACGGCTTAGTGCCGCCATTGGCGGCGATCGCCGCGCGCGCCAGATCACCTGATGTGGCACCGGCTTTGGTGACTTTGAGTACCGCGTCGAGAATGTGCTGCCACTGCTCGTACTGAGCGTGCTGGCGCGCCGCCGGCTGGTCACCGACGATCCAGGTGCGACCGAAGTCCGAACAGTAGCCGGCATAGCTGATGCTGATGTCGGTCCACAGCACATCACCTTTGGCGAGTTCGCGCTCGTTGGTCAACAGCGGTAGCGCGAGGTCACCGTGCGTCGTCCACACGCCCTCGGCGCGCGAGCGCGGCATCACCTGCCAGATTGCCTCGAGCATGTTGGCCGTCGCACCCAGTTCAAATGCCCGTCGCACCAGCTTGGCCGACAAAGCGGTCTGCCGCACACCGGGTGCGAGCTGTGGTTGGACGTCGGCCATCGCGCGTTCGGTGATGCGACAAGCTTTGCGCAGGCAGGCGACCTGGTCGGGTGTCTTGATCAGGTTTGACGCTCCGATGACGACCGCGGCTTCCGAGGGCGGGCCGCCGGGGAAGATCTTCTGGGCGTTGCGGCGCATCGCTCCGGTCATCTCGTCGACGGCGACGCTGGCTCCCGCCGGTATCAACTCGGCGATCACCCGCGCGAATTGCTCGACTCCCTCATCCAATTCGAGGTAGAGCGCTTCGTGTAGATGGTCCGGCGGAACTTGGGCTTCCGATGCGGCGCCGCCGCGGAATGGAAGGAACAGATGCGGATGTACGTCGTCGGCCAGCACGATCGCCACCGGGCGTTCGACGTGCGACAGCCCGGCGTCTAGCACTGGCCAGCTGGCGCCGGTGGAGTACACCACGTTGTCGTTCATCAACAGGATCAGGGCGTCGACACCGTGGTCGGCCATCGCGCCGCGAAGTCGCGCGCTGATGTCGCGGTGCATCCGCGCGAAGTCGGGCTCGTCGGGAATGACGAAACTCTGCAGGGAGGAAGACGTTGTCATGTCCACACCCCTAAGAACTTCTTGATATTGCCGCTGACGATGCGAGCAGCATTGTCCGCGCCGACGGCGTCGACGACTGCGGCCAATGACTTCTCCGAGTAGCCGTAGCTGCTCTCGTTGTGCGGGTAGTCCGAGGACCACATCACCCTGTCCACGCCGATCTCGTCGATGAGCTTCAGCCCGAGCGGGTCGACGATGAACGATGCGCGCATGTGGGTGTTCCAGTAGTAGCGAATATCGTGCTCCAGCGGGTGATCCAGCATGTGCTGATAGGACGCCAGTACATGCTCGGCGTCCTGCAAGGCGGGCGGTATCCACGCGATGCCACCTTCGAACCAGCCGATCCGCAGGCTCGGATAGCGGTCGAGGATGCCACCAAAGATATACTTAGAGAACATTTCCCGGAATCCATCGATATTGACCATCATCGCGACCGCGACATTGTTGACCTCACACGGCGCCTTCGGCGGGGTCTCGCCGATGTGATGGCTGATCGGCAGGCCGGATTCCGCGATCGCATCCCAGACCGGCCGCATCGCACTGGACGCGTAGTCCATCATCACGCCGTCGTCGCCATTGCCGGGGTTGAGTGGTAACAAGAACGTCTTGAGGCCAAGCGATTTCAGCTCGGCCAGGGTGCGCCGGGCGCCGTCCGCGTCCCACCAGTTGATCAGCCCCACACCGAGAAAGTGGCCGTCGGAGCGTTCCTGCAGATCGGCGATGTACTCGTTGTAGATCCGAAATACGCTCTCGCGCATCGGCTTGTCGGGGAATCCGAACATGGCCAACAGCGCATTCGGAAAGGCGAGTTCGCGATCGACGCCGTCCTCATGCAGTTCGCGGATCCGCGCTTCGATGTTGTTAGTGGCGGCCCCGGCCAGGTCGTCATATTGCATCAGCACGGCGCTGAAGACGTCGGGCAGAAACGACTGTCCCGCATGGCCGATCTGGTATGCGCCATCCTCGTACCAGATCCGCGGTGCGCTGTCTCTGACGTCGTCGGGAAGGCGCTCGTAGAAGATGTCGGCGGCCAACGAGATGTGGGTGTCGGCGGAGAACACCTCGGTGCCCGCGGGAAGGCCGACGTTGCCCTTCGCTCGGCCGTGCCGGTTCTTCGGAGCCCCGAAGCCGCCGGCGGGATAGAGCGTATTGGCTTGGGTCATTTTTCCAGCGCACCAATCAGTTTCAGATCTGTCAGGTATTTGCAGATTAGCTCTTTGGAGACCTGCGGTATGCGGAGTCCGGATCTCTCCGCCGCGGCCGCAAAACGGCTGCCTGGCACCGGTGAACCGGCGACGGCTTCGGCCGGTTGCCGGTAGATGTCCAGTACCGCCAGCACCGACCGCTGTCGCTGGGTTTCCGGCAGCCCACGCATGGCGGTCTCGAATCGAGCGACCCAGTCGGCGTAGTCGTCTATTCGCTGCATCGGGTATCCCGCCTCGGCGATCCAGTCGACGAAGGTGTCCAGCGAGATCCCGTCGTCATGCGGGTTGGTGGTGTTGTACGTGACGAAGCCGTTGCCGTCGAGCGGTCCGGTCGCGGCGATCGCGGCAGCGAGGAAGTCGACCGATAGGCCTTCATAGTGCGGACGGCCGCTGCCGCGGTAGAACGATCGCGGCGCGATGCCGGTGGCGACCAGGCTGAACAACAACCGGGTGAAGATATCGGGCGCGTTGAGCTGACCTGCGTAACGGCTGTCGGCCAGGATCATGCCCGGCCGGAAGACCGTGATTGGCAGCGCGCACAGGTCATGCGCCCGCCGCATCAGGACCTCACCGGCCCATTTACTGATCGCGTAACCGTTGGCGTAGCCCTCGTGGATCGCGCAGAACGGGATCGACTGCCGAATGTCGGCATCCTCGCCGACGATGTGATCGGCGACCGCGATCACACCCATCGTGGAGATGTAGTGCACCGCTTTGAGTTTGGTGGTGAGCGCCAAGCGTACGACCTCAGCGGTTCCTACCACGTTGGGACCGAACAGCTGCCGGTAAGGCAGTAGATGGTTTACGTGGGCCGCCGGATGCACAACCAGGTCGACGGACTCGGCCAGCCGCTGCCAGTTCGAACCGTCCAGCCCGAGGTTCGGTTCGCCGATATCACCGTCGAGGACCTCCAGATGACTCTCGGCCAGTGCGCGGAAGCGCACAAGCAGTTCGGCGTCGGATGACAGTGCCGCTTCAATGCGCGCCCGCGCCTGCTCGGCGTCGGCGCCGCGTGCCAGGCAGATCAGCGTGCCGCCCGAATCAGCCAGTCGCTGTAGCCATTCCAGGCCGACGAACCGGCCGAGGAATCCGGTCGCGCCGGTGAGCAGGACGGTCCGCGCCTCGCCGGCAGGGCGCGGCAGCTCGGCGGCGCCCGTCAGCAGGTCCCCGGGGATGAACTTTTCCAACGTCAGATCGTCGGCACGGACCTCGCTGCTGTCGGCACCATGAACCGAAGCGAACGTCGGCTGCGGCACATCCGAATCACGATGCCGCTCGATGTGTTTGGCGACGGCTAACAGGTCACCAGTGGGGTCCACCATCACCCCGACCGGCACTTCGACGCCGAAGATGTCGGCGAGCAAACGTGAAAAGCTCAGTGCGGAAAGCGAATCGCCGCCCAGGTCGACAAACCTGGCCAGCGGGTCGATGTCGCCCGCCGAGACACCGAGCGTGGCCTGCACCGCGCGCACCACGGTCGCCAGCACGGGCTGATCAGCGCCGCCGGCGCGCAGCGCACGCAACTCACTGATCTGCTCCTCGGCCATCTTGGCGTACAGCTGCTCCAGCACGGACCCGTAGCGATCTTTGAGCTTGGGCCGCAGAAACTTTCCGACTCCGGACAGCAAGCCGTTCTCCAAGCTGAATGGCTCATTTTCCAGCAGGAAGTCCCGTGGAATCTCGTAACCGTTGAGCTGGTAGTCCCGAGCGACTTTCACCAAGGACTCACCGATCGCAGCGCGGTCCGGCGCGGTGCCGTCAGTCGGCACGACGACCGCGAGCAGAAACGACCGTTCGCTGCTGCCGTAGACGTAAATCTGACGGACCAGCGGACTGGTTGCGTAGAGCGCCTCGAGTCGGGCGACCGCAACGAATTCGCCCTGCGAGAGCTTGATGACATTGTTGCGCCGGTCGACGAAGCGCAACTGGTCGGTCCCGACTTCGGCCATGATGTCGCCGGTCTTGTAGTACCCATCGTCATCGAACATCTGCGCGGTCAGGTCGGGACGCTTGTAGTAACCCGCCATGAAGCGAGACGACTTGACTGCCAATTCGCCGCGCGGATAAGGCTTGTCGGTGTTGAAGTAGCCCAGCTCCGGAACGTCGAGCAGTTTGAAGTCGACTACCGGCGGCCGTAGCACGTGCTCGTCGGCCACGATCATGCCGCCAGCGATCTCGGTCGAGGAATAGCCGATCATCAGGTGCTGGTCGAGCACGGTCTCCATGAAGTCCTTGATCTCCGGCGACAACGCAGCCGACCCGCAACCCACCGCCAGCACCCGTCCGCCGAGTAGCTGTTCCCGCATGGCCGTAGTGATCTCGTTGCTGATCGATGGGTCAGCACCGGCCAGGGTGCGCCGATCGAGCTCCCTGAGGTATTGGTGGAAGAACATCTCGCACACGCGCGGCACCAGGCTCAAGGTGGTGGGCCGTGCCATTGCCAGATCGTCGAACAGCGTCGACAGGTCACTCTTGCCGGCGAAGTAGCTGGTGCCGCCGTTGGCCAGGGTCATGATCACGTAGCCGTATCCGATCAGGTGGCTCATCGGCATGTAGCTCAGCGTGATTACCGGCTGGTCGGATTGGGCGAGCCAGGTTCCGATGCACAGGCTTTCGGTGAACATCGCGCCCTTCGGCGTTCCGGTGGTCCCCGAGGTGTAGAACACCCACGCCAGCGGGTCGTCACCGTCGGCGGCGGCGAACAGCGGGGCCTCCGGGAGTGCCGCGCCCCGCTCCCGCACCGCGCTGAGAGTTTCGACGGTCAACGAAGTTCCCGCCAGCCGTTCCTGGGCCGCGTCATACGCCGCCCGCTGCGCGTCGTCGCGCGGTTCATAGTCGAAGACGACAAGACGTTGCGGCGCAGTCCCTTCCAGCGCGGCCTCGACCGCGGTGGCGAGATAGTCGATGCCGACGGCAAGGATCCTGGGCTGCGTCTCGCTCAGTATCGGCGCATGTTGCGCCGCCGGTGCGCTGGTCTGCAACGGCACCACTACTGCGCCGAGGTGCACGCAGGCCAATTTGGCGGCGGTGTAGTCGATGCTGGCGAAGCCCAACACACAGACGAAATCACCGGGCCGCAACGGATGTTCGCCGTGCTGATGCCAGTCGGCGGCCACCGCCTTGATCCGCGACCACAGCTCTCCATAGCTGATGGTCTCGAACCGCGGCAGCAAGGTCAGCGTCCCACGCCCGGTTGCAGGGTCGACGACGAGCTCGCGGGCCCGCTGACCTAGCGCGGGACGCTCGGCGTATCCCGTCATCACCGTTGCCATCGCCTCGGCGATCCGCAGGCCGGGCTGTCGCACCGACTCCGCGACCGCGTCGTCCGGACGTGCCATGCTGAATTGCGGGTCTTCCGCGTAGAGTCGCTCGCGCCGCTGCACCAGCCTCTCCCACTGATGCTGCTGGGCACCGGGATCTTTCACGTCAGTGCGACCGACGAAGGCCATGGCTACCACTTCCTCATTGATGTGGCTGGAAAAGAACTACGAGGGATAGGCGACACCGGTCAGTTGCTCGGACAGTTGCCACACCCGATCGGTGATGTCGCGGCTGCGCGCCATCGGTGGCAGGTGGGCGAAAGTGACTCCGCCACCGGTGGTTTCGTAGAAACCGCGCGGACCGTAGTATGCACCCCCCTCGGCGTCCGGTGATACGGCGGCGTAGAGAGTGGGCTTGATGCCCTCGTCGACGTCGAGCCACATGAACGGCACCAGCCGCCACGACAGACGGGCCAGCCGGGCAGCGATCGTAGGCCTGCCCGCGCCGTAGGACGCCCCGCTGAGCAGGTTCGTCTTGCTCAGTCCGGGATGCGCGGCGTTGGACAGCAAGCCCCAGCCGTCGGCGGCGCTGCGGCGATTCAATTCGACCGCGAACATCAGCTGGGCGAGCTTCGCTATCCCGTAGGAGCTCATCGGCTTGTATTTGCGCTCGGCGTTGGCATCGCCGAAGTGGACCTTGCCCTGGTTGGCGGCGAGGCTGCTGACCGTCACTACGCGTGCCGCTGACGCTGCGCGCAGCAGCGGCAACAGGTGACCGGTCAATGCGAAGTGCCCGAGGTGGTTGGCGCCGAATTGCAGTTCGAATCCGTCGTCGGTCTGTTCACGCCGCGGCGGTGTCATCACGCCCGCGTTGTTGATCAGCAGGTCGATCGGCCGGCCCTCGGCGACCAGCTCGTGACCCAGTTCGGCAACACTTTTCAGTGACGAGAGATCGACTTGTTTGATCGTCAGCTTGGCGTGCGGCACGTCCGCGCGGATCGCGTCGGTCGCCGCCTCACCCTTGACCCGGTTTCGAATCGCCATCACAACGTCGGCGCCCGCCATCGACAACCGCTTGGCCAAGCCGAATCCCAGACCGCTGTTCGCGCCGGTGACCACCACGAGCCGGCCCGACAGGTCCGGCACGGTCAGCGTCAACTCGTTGGCATTCACCATGTGACGGGCAACTCGTACATCCCGTAGGCCAGTGCATCGTGCTTGAACGACAACTCCTCGACCGGGGCCGCCAGCCGCAGAGTCGGGATACGGCGCAACAGCGTGTGCAACACGATCTGCAGTTCCATCCGAGCCAATTGCTGCCCGACGCACTGGTGCCGGCCATAGCCGAAGCCGACGTGCGCGTTGTCCTCACGCCGGAGGTCCAGCTGGTCCGGGTTGAGGTATCGGCGCTCATCCCAGTTCGCCGGCGGAACGTCGAGGATGATTCCCTCGCCGGCCCGGATCACCGCGTCGCCGATCTCGATGTCCTCGGTGGCGACCCGCCGCTGACCGGTCTGGATGATGCTGAGATAACGCATCAGTTCCTCGACGGCCACGGCGATTGCCTTCGGATCGTCGGTGTCGCGTAATAGCGCACATTGATCTGGGTGTTCCAGCAGCGCGACGATCGCCAGGCTGATCATGTTGGCGGTGGTCTCGTGTCCGGCGATCAGCACGCCGGTGGCCAGCTGCGCCGCCTCGCGGACGCTGAGCTCCTCGGCGTTGACCCGCTCGGCCAGGTCGCCCACCAGATCTTCGGTCGGGTCCTCTTTTCGGGCGCGTACCAGCTTGGCGATGTATCTGGCCAACTCGGTAGCGCCTTCGGCGGACTCCTCGGCGCTCGCGTAGCGGCCCATCCCTCTGCTGGCCTGTTGCTGGAAGAACTCCGCATCCGAATACGGCACGCCCAGAAGCTGACTGATCACCAACGACGGCACCGGCAGGGCCAGCGCCTCGACCAGATCGGCCGGCTGAGGACCCGCCAGGATTGCGTCGATGTGGTCGTCGGTGATCTTCTGGACGGCAGGCCGCAAGCCTTCCACCCGCTTGAAGGTAAAGGGCTTGGACAGCATGCGCCGAAACCTGGTGTGCTCCTCGGCATCTGCGGTGAACACCGAGCGCGGCCGCTTGTCCACGGTGGCCTGCATACCCTCGTTCCAGTGTGGATAGCCCGGCTTGCGGTCGTCGACGCTGGCCCGGGCATCGGTGAACAACGAGCGGATTGCGTCGTAACCGGTGATCAGCCACGGTGTGCTGCCATCCCAGATCCGCACCCGACTCAAAGGCTTGACAGCGTTGAGCTCCAACGCGATTGGCGCTGGAGCGAGCGGACAACCCGTCGCCCGGGGCATGGGATAGTCCGGAATGTTCGGGGCAACACCCTCGGGGTGTCCGGTCAAGGTGTCAGACATAGCGCTCTTTCTCTCCTCGAAGTCAGTCAGTGCGGCAGTGCGTCCTGCGCCCGGTGTACCGGCGCGCGCCAGAGGCCGACGATCGCGTCGATCAGGTCCTCGGCGGCGATCGGCCACGCCGATCGTGACCGCGGGCCGTGTTCGGCGAGCTCGCCTTCGTGTTCGGCACAGGTATGCATCAGCAGGTTGCGGGCCATCACCATCCGCTGGAATCGGACGCGCCTCGGAAGGTCGGGCAGGCAGCGGTTGATGCCATCGATCGTTTGCACAAGCACCGGCGACCCGAGCGCATCCTTGGTGACCACCTGCCGATACGCCGGGTCGGCCATCGCCTGCGCGGCGAAACGGGCATACCAACTCGGGTTTCCCAGCGCGGTCAGGTGATCGGTCAGCGGGCGCACCAAGGTGCCCACCCATTCGCGCAGTTCTGTCGACGTCGTCGCGAGGCCGGACAGCATCTGCGCGCGCAATTCCTCGATCGGCACGCGGTGTTTGCTCTCGATCGCCCGCAGGAGGTCGGTCCTGGTGCCGAAGTGATAGCACGCTGCTGCGTTGTTGCCCTGGCCGGCAGCCTCACTTATTTGCCGATTAGACACCGCATACATGCCGCGTTCGGCGAACAACCGCTCGGCAGCCGACAGGATCGCTTCCCGCGTGCCGGTCGATCGGTCGTTGCGCAGGACTCTGGCCGCGGTCACGAACCTCAGTGAACACCCACACCTGAGTTAAATCAAGCAATTTATTTAACTAAGTAGGGT
>CAVVSN010000015.1:0-84368 GCA_963750885.1 uncultured Actinomycetota bacterium | reverse complement strand
GCCCGAGCGGCCAGTGCCGCGTCGACGGCTTCGATGTCGCGGTGCGGCGTGACCACCACCCGCGCCCGAGACAGCCGGCACGCGTCGACCAGCGAGGCGTGCGACAGCGCGTCCGACACCAGCAGCGAACCCGGCCCGGAGAGCCCGACGACCGCACCCAGGTTGGCAGTGTAACCGGAGGAGAACACCAAACCTGCTGCGGTGCCAACGAATTCGGCGAGATCGGACTCCAGCTCTTCGTGCAGCGACGTGTTGCCGGTGACCAGCCGCGAGCCGGTCGCACCGGCACCCCAGGTGCGCAGCGCGTCCACTCCGCCCTCGATCACGTCGGGATGCTGTGAGAGGCCGAGGTAGTCGTTGGACGCCAAATCGAGCTCAGCCGCGACCGCCGGGCGCCGGCGCAGGGCACGCCGCAGGCCGGCCTGCCGGCGCTGCTCGGCATGCGCCTCCAGCCAGGCCAACGGGGAAGTTTCGATCTGCGTCATCGCCTTAGAGCCTACGAGAGCCGGTGAGCCGGGCTACCTCGACCATCGCCGAGGTGACCTGCGCGATCTCGTCCGGTGTGGAGATGAACGGCGGCATTGCGTAGACCAGGTTGCGGAACGGCCGCAGCCAGACGCCGCGGCCCAGGGCCGCGGGTGTGGCGACGGCCAGGTCCACTGGGCGGTCGCATTCGATCACGCCGATGGCCCCGCACACCCGAACGTCGATCACCCCCGGCAATGCCCGGGCCGGCTCGAGTCCGGCGGCCAGTCCGGCGCCGATCTCGGCGACCGTCGAGCGCCAATCCTGGCCCAGCAGCAGTTCCACTGCCGCCACCGAGACGGCACAGGCCAGCGGGTTGGCCATGAAGGTCGGGCCGTGCATCAGCGCCCCGGCCTCACCGCTGCTGATGGTGTGGGCGACGTCAGTGGTGCACAACGTCGCGGCGAGGCTGAGGTAGCCGCCGGTCAGGGCTTTGCCGACACACATGATGTCGGGGCTGACACCGGCGTGGTCGGCGGCGAACAATTCGCCGGTGCGGCCGAACCCGGTGGCGATCTCGTCGAAGATCAGCAGCACGTCGTGCCGTCGACAGATGTCGCGCAGCTCGATCAGGTAGCGCGGATCGTGGAAGCGCATCCCTCCGGCACCCTGGACCACCGGCTCGACCACGACGGCCGCCAGCTCGCTGGCATGCTCGGCCAGCTGCGCCTCGAACGCCGCAACGTAGGCCGGCTCGAAGTCGCGGGGTACCTGCGGGGCGAACACTTGATGGGCGAGGACGAGTCTTCTCCCAAAGCAACTTGTGCATGCCGCCGTCGGGGTCGCAGATGCTCATCGGGGTGAAGGTGTCGCCGTGGTATCCCCCGCGCCACGTCATCAGCCGACGTTTGCCGGGCAGCCCGCGGCTGCGCCAGTACTGCAGCGCCATCTTCACCGCGACCTCCACCGACACCGAGCCGGAGTCGCTGAAGAACACCGTCTCCAGACCGGCCGGGGTGATCTCGACGAGCAGTTGCGCCAGCCGCGCGGCGGGCTCGTGGGTCAGTCCGCCGAACATGACGTGGCTCATGGTGGCCAGCTGGCGGGTCATCGCCGCGTCGAGCACCGGATGGCCGTGCCCGTGCACCGCCGTCCACCAGGAGCTCATCGCGTCGATCGCCTGGATCTGCCTGCCGTCGCGGACCAGCGTGAGCCAGACGCCGCTGGGCACCGACTGCGACCACCGGCGGTACAGCTTCGGCCCCGATCGTGCTGTACGGATGCCAGAGGTGGGCCGCATCGATCGCGCTGATCTGCTCGGGCGTGAGCCCGGACGCGCTGCGGCCGCAGACGTCATAGAGAACGAGGGTAAAGCAGCCGGCGTCGAGGATCGCCGCTGCGCGCTCGGATCGCAGAAAAGCCGGGCATCCGGCAACATTGAGCCACCATGGCTTCGCCGCAGCAGTTCGATGACCCGTCCCCCGGCCACCACGACGACCCTCCGCCGCGCCTGCTGCGGCTGCGGCTGGTTCCGTGGGATGTCACCTCGTTGCTGGCGCTGCTGGCGCTTCTCGCCGCGCTCGCCTTCGGGACCAATTGGTATGCCCGGCTTTTCGGCTTCCTCAAGGACGTCTGCATCGGCGATTGTCCGCCCGCGCCGTTCGGCGTCGATTTCTACATCTATCCGGTGGTGTGGGGTGGCATCGGCGCCGCGGTCGCCGCGGCGCTGCTCGGGCCACTGGTGTCGCTGCTGAAGGGTTGGTATCTGTCCTTCTGGCCGCCGTTGGCGATCGTGCTCGTGCTTTTCGCCTCGGCAGCCGGCGCGGCGCTGACCGACTTCAGCAGCACCTACTGGCACGGCGACCCGGGGTCGTCGACGCTCCGAGTGAGAGCGAAATCACAACTGCGCCCACAGTTTTGAGACTTCTGGCCGCCGGCGATCACCGTTGGGTCACGGTACGACAAAAAATCCCGCCCAAAGACCCCTAAGAGGTAGCTCTTCGAGGCATTTGTTGCCACAGTGTTCGTAGTGACTGTTGTGAATTCAACGGTTCACCGACGGGCGCGAGCGGAGGCCCCCAACGGGGCGGGCCAACGCACGAGTCTCTGGGGTGAATCGGCGGAATGGCGGCCGAGGCGTGAAGTCACCACGCTGAAGCCACAGAGAGGTGATCGACATGAACGCAGCTTCGCCGTCCCGACCAGCCTGGCCCTGTTGTTGACGCTGCCGATGGTCAACCCTCACGTCGCAAGCGCTGACCCGACCGGCCCGACTCTGGTGGGCTACCAGCAGACCACCAACTACGTGATCCAGCGCGCGCTGTCGCAGCGCAACGTGCCGTTCCTGTATGGCGGCGGCAACGCCGCAGGACCCACCCGCGGCACCGGCCTGAAAGCCAACATCGTCGGCTTCGACGCCTCCGGCCTGATCCAGTACGCCTACGCGGGCGCCGGGGTGAAGATGCCGCGCACCTCGGCCGAGCAGTGCAACGTCGGTCGCAAAGTCGCACCGGCACAGGCACGCCCGGGCGACCTGCTCTGCTACGGGCCCGGGCGGCACCCAGAGCGTGGCGATGTACCTCGGCAACAACCAGATGATCGAGGCCACCGAGCCTGCCGTCACGGTCACACCGGCCCGGACCAACGGGATGATTCCGTACCTGACTCGCATCCTGGAGTCCTGACCGGACAGCTCACCGGCCGGTTTTCGAGCACGCGCGTCGGCCGGCGGGTTAGGTAGATTGTCTGTCAATCATGACGATCTCCCCGACCCGCCCGGCCGACGCCGGCGTTGTGCAGCCGAGCGCAACCCGCGACGGAAAGCCGGGCAGGGTTTTACCGCCACGATCTCGACGGGCTGCGCGGCATTGCCATCGCTCTCGTCGCGATGTTCCATGTGTGGTTCGGCCGGGTCTCCGGCGGGGTGGATGTGTTCCTCGCCCTGTCCGGTTTCTTCTTCGGCGGCAAGTTGCTTCGCGCGGCGCTCAATCCGGAGTCCATCGCTGTCACCGGTTCCCGAGGTGGTCCGGCTGGTGCGCAGACTGCTGCCGGCCCTGGTGGTGGTGCTGGCCGGATGCGCGCTGCTGACCATCCTCATCCAGCCGCAGACACGGTGGGAGACCTTTGCCGACCAGAGCCTGGCCAGCCTCGGCTACTACCAGAACTGGGAGCTGGCCGGCACGGTCGCCGATTATCTGCGGGCCGGCGAATCAGTCAGCCCACTGCAGCACATCTGGTCGATGTCGGTGCAGGGCCAGTTCTACATCGCTTTCCTGGCGTTGGTTTTCGGCTTCGCGTACCTGTTCCGGCGCCGACTGGGCGACCGGCTGCGGACGGCGTTCGTGGTGCTGCTCAGCGCGCTGGCGATCGCGTCGTTCGTCTACGCGATCTTCGCCCACCAGGCCGACCAGGCGGTGGCCTACTACAACAGCTTTGCCCGGGCGTGGGAGTTGCTGCTCGGGGCCCTGGTCGGCGCGCTGGTCCCCTACATCCGGTGGCCGATGTGGTTGCGCACCACCGCCGCGACGATCGCCCTGGCGGCGGTGCTGTCCTGCGGCGCACTGATCGACGGCGTCAAGCAATTCCCCGGCCCGTGGACGCTGGTGCCGGTCGGCGCCGCCGTGCTGTTCATCCTGGCCGGCGCCAACCGCGCCGACGGTGACGCGCTTGCCGCTGCCCAACCGGCTGATGGCCACCGCGCCGCTGGTGCGTCTCGGCGAGATGGCCTACTCGCTGTATCTGTGGCACTGGCCGCTGCTGATCTTCTGGCTCGCCTACACCGGCCACGCGCACGCCAACGTGGTCGAGGGCACCGCGGTGCTGCTGGTCTCGGGCGTGCTGGCGTATCTGACCAACCGGTACATCGAAGAACCGCTGCGACAGCGCAAACCCGCCAACGCCGCACCCGAGACGACCGTGGGGTGCCCTGGCGGACCCGGCTGCGCCGCCCGACGATGGTGCTCGGATCGGTGGTCGGGTTGTTGGGCGTGACGCTTACCGCGACGGCATTCACCTGGCGCGAGCACGTCAACGTCGAACGTGCCAGCGGCAAGGAACTCAGCTGCTCTGAGTTCCACCGACTACCCCGGCGCCCGCGCGCTGATCAAGCACGTACGGGTGCCCAGGCTGCGCATGCGACCGACGGTGCTGGAAGCCCAAACCGACTACCCGCCGTCCACCCGAGACGGCTGCATCAGCGACTTCAAGAACACCGACGTGCTCAAGTGCAGCTACGGCGACAAGAACGCCACCCGGACCATCGCGCTGGCCGGCGGCTCGCACGCCGAGCACTGGCTGACCGCGCTGGACCTCTTGGGCCACCGGCACCACTTCAAGGTCACGACCTACCTCAAGATGGGCTGCGCGCTGTCGACCGAGAAGATGCCGCTGGTGATGGGCAACAACGACCCGTACCCGGAGTGCCGTGACTGGGTGCCCAAGGCGATGGACGCGGTAGTTGCCGACCACCCGGACTTCGTGTTCACCACCTCGACGCGGCCGTGGAACATCAAGCCCGGAGACGTGATGCCGGGCACCTATGTCGGGATCTGGCAGACGTTCTCGGACAACAACATTCCGATTCTGGCCATGCGAGACACCCCGTGGCTGGTCAAAGACGGGCAGCCGTTCAACCCGTCGGACTGCCTGGCCAAAGGCGGTGACGCGGTGTCGTGCGGCAGTCAAGCGCTCCGAGGTGCTCGCCGACCGCAATCCCACCCTCGACTGGGTCGAGCAGTTCCCGATGCTCAAGCCGCTGGACATGAGCGACGCGGTCTGCCGCGCCGACATCTGCCCGGCCGTCGAGGGAAACGTGTTGGTATATCACGACGCTCACCACCTGTCGGCCACCTACATGCGCACCATGACCAACGAGCTGGGCCGCCAGCTGGGACCCGCCACGGGTTGGTGGTGACCGCGCGCGGCGACGATGCAGCGCCATTAAGGTCGAGACATGCCCCCGTCAGACCCGACCAGTAGCGCCCCCGCGGCCCGCCCGCGCTGGCCACCGTGTGGCCAGGAAACAGTTACCCGTTGGGCGCCAACTACGACGGCACCGGCACCAACTTCGCGGTGTTCTCCGAGATCGCCGAAAAGGTCGAGCTCTGCCTGATCGATGACGACGGTCGGAATCGCGCATTCAGCCTCGACGAGGTCGACGGCTACGTCTGGCACGCCTACCTGCCCGACGTCACCCCGGGCAGCGCTACGGCTTTCGGGTGCACGGCCCGTTCGACCCGGCGTCCGGCCACCGCTGCGATCCCAGCAAGCTGCTACTCGACCCGTACGGCAAATGCTTCGACGGCGAATTCAAATTCACCCAGGCGCTGTACTCCTACGATCTGGCCGCCGCCGCCAAGGACCCCGCCGAAACCGGCACGCCGCCCCGGATCGACTCGCTCGGGCACACCATGACCAGCGTGGTGATCAATCCCTACTTCGACTGGGCCAACGATCGCGCGCCACGCACGCCGTACCACGAGACGGTGATCTACGAGGCGCACGTCAAGGGGATGACCCAGAACCATCCCGCCATCCCCGAGGCGCAGCGCGGCACGTACGCCGGCCTCGGCCACCCGGCGATCATCGAACATCTGAAGTCGCTGAACGTCACCGCGATCGAACTGATGCCGGTGCATCAGTTCATGCACGACCACCGCCTGCTGGACCTGGGCCTGCGAAACTACTGGGGCTACAACACCTTCGGATTCTTCGCCCCGCACAACCAGTACTCCGCCAACCGACGCGCCCGTGGCGCGGTGACCGAGTTCAAGTCGATGGTCCGGGCATTTCACGAGCAGGGCATCGAAGTCATCCTCGATGTGGTCTACAACCACACCGCTGAAGGCAACCATCTCGGTCCCACGATCAATTTCCGCGGCATCGACAACGCCGCCTACTACCGCCTCCTCGATGAGGATCTCAGTCTCTACAAGGACTTCACCGGCACCGGCAACAGCCTCAACGCCCGTCACCCGCACACCCTGCAGCTGATCATGGACTCGCTGCGCTACTGGGTGACCGAGATGCACGTCGACGGCTTCCGCTTCGACCTGGCCTCGACCCTGGCCCGCGAGTTCTACGACGTCGACCGGCTGAGCGCGTTTTTCGATCTGGTGCAACAGGATCCGGTGGTCAGCCAGGTCAAGTTGATCGCCGAACCGTGGGACATCGGCGAGGGCGGCTACCAGGTCGGCAACTTCCCGGGTTTGTGGACCGAGTGGAACGGGAAGTATCGCGATACTGTGCGTGACTACTGGCGGGGCGAGCCCGCGACATTGGGCGAGTTCGCGTCCCGGCTGACCGGGTCGTCGGACCTCTACGAGGCGACCAGTCGCCGGCCCGGCGCCAGCATCAACTTCGTCACCGCCCACGATGGATTCACCCTCAACGACCTGGTTTCGTATAACGAGAAACACAACGAGGCCAATGGTGAACACAACCGTGACGGCGAGAGCCACAACCGGTCCTGGAACTGCGGCATCGAGGGCCCGACCGATGATCCGGACATCCTGAAACTGCGCAGCCGACAGATGCGTAACATCATCGCCACGCTGATGGTGAGTCAGGGCACACCGATGATCGCCCACGGCGACGAGATCGGCCGCACCCAGCAAGGCAATAACAACGTCTACTGCCAGGACTCCGAATTGTCTTGGATGGACTGGTCTTTGGTCGACAAGAACAGCGACCTGCTGGAGTTCACCCGCAAGGTCACCGCGCTGCGCAAAGCCACCCGGTGTTTCGCCGTCGCCGGTTCTTCGACGGCGAGCCGATCCGCAGCGGTGACGAGGTTCGCGACATCGCCTGGCTGACACCGGCCGGCAAGGAAATGCAGCCGCAGGACTGGGGCGGCGAATTCGGCAAGAGCATCGCGGTATTCCTCAACGGTGAGGCGATACCCGAACCGAATGCCCGCGGTGAACGGGTCGTCGATGATTCGTTCCTGATGTGCTTCAACGCCCACGATCACGAGGTCGACTTCGTGATTCCGCCCGACGATTACGCCACGCAATGGACAGCCGTGCTGGACACCACCGACGCCACCGGATCGGTGACGCTTGTCGTGAACGACGGCGACGAGGTGTCACTGCCCGGCGCGGGCACTACTCGTGTTCCGTAAGACCAAGTAACGCATGGTATTTCCGGTCCTGTCGACCTATCGGCTGCAGCTGCGTGGTCCTGACAGCGGGTTTGGATTCACCTTCGCCGACGCCGAGGAGCTGCTCGACTACTTCGACGATCTCGGGGTCTCGCATCTCTACCTGTCACCGATTCTGACCCCGGTCGCCGGATCGGCACACGGCTACGACGTCACCGACCCCACGACGGTGTCTGCCGAACTCGGTGGCCCGGAAGGATTGGCACGGCTGTCTGCGGCGGCGCGGGCGCGCGGCCTGGGCCTGATCGTCGACATCGTGCCCAACCACGTCGGGGTGGACAAACCCGAGCAGAACGCCGTGGTGGTGGGATGTGCTGCGGCACGGCCAGTCCTCGGCATACGCGTCGTTCTTCGACATCGACTGGGAACTGGGCGATGGCCGGATTGTGCTGCCGCTGCTGGGTTCTGACGACGATGCCGCCGACCTCACCGTCGACGGTGATCTGTTACGGCTGGGCGATCTGGCACTGCCCATCGCGCCGGGCACCGGCGACGGCACCGGCCCCGAAGTGCACGACCGTCAGCATTACCGGCTGATCGGCTGGCGTAACGGCGTCACCGGCTATCGCCGCTTCTTCTCGATCACGTCGCTGGCCGGGCTGCGCCAGGAAGACCGCGCGGTGTTCGACACCAGCCACGCCGAGGTGGCGCGCTGGTTCGCCGACGGCCTCGTCGACGGGGTGCGCATCGACCATCCCGACGGCCTGGCGGATCCGACCGGGCTATCTCGGCTGGCTGCGCGAGTTGAGTCGGCCCCGACGCCTGGATCGTGATCGAGAAGATCCTCGCCGTCGACGAAGCCCTGGATCCGTCGCTGCCGGTGGCCGGCACCACCGGATACGACGCGCTACGCGAGATCGGCGGGGTCTTCGTCGATCCCCCAGGGGCGCAGGCATTGACGGAGCTGGTCGAATCCGTCGGGTTCGACTACGCGCAGCTGCCCACCATGCTGGCCGACCTCAAGCTTTCCTCGGCCACCGAGACATTGGCCAGCGAGCTGGGCCGGCTGCGGCGGTGCATCGTTGCGGCGGCCGGCGCCGACCACCCGCAGCTGCCCGAGGCCGTGGCGGCGCTGCTGACCCACGTCGACGTCTACCGCAGCGACTACCTGAGCCTGGCCGCGATACTGCCCGACGGCCCTGGCCGCAACCCAATCTGCCGCAGCCGGAATCTGGACGTCCCGCTGCAGCTGATCGCTGCGGCGGTAGCCGACGGCGGCGAGGCGGCGGTGCGCCTGCAGCAGCTGTGCGGGGCGGTGACCGCCAAGGCCGTCGAGGACTGCCTGTTCTACCGCGACGCCCGGCTGGTGTCGCTCAACGAGGTCGGCGGCGAACCGCAGGACTTCGGCGTCGGTCTGGCCGAATTCCATTCGCGCGCAGCCACCCGGGCCCGGCTGTGGCCGCAGGCGATGACGACGTTGTCGACCCACGACACCAAACGCGGCGAGGACGTCCGCGCCCGCATCGGCGTGCTGTCGCAGGTGCCGTCGCTGTGGACCGAGTTCATCAGCCGCTGGGAAAAGATCGTCCCCTCCCCCGACCCCGCGACCGGATTGTTTCTGTGGCAGAACATCTTCGGTGTGTGGCCGGCCGACGGTGAGGTCACCGACGAGCTACGCGACCGGTTGCACGCCTACGCCGAGAAAGCGATCCGCGAAGCGGCGTGGCACACCTCGTGGAACGACCCGGACGCCGACTTCGAGGGCGCGGTGCACGGCTGGCTGGACGATGTGCTCGACGGCCCGGTGGTGCGTGAGCTGACCAATCTGGTTCTCCGGCTGGAGCCACACGCCGAGAACGACGCGCTGGGCCAGAAGCTGCTGTCGCTGACCTCCCCCGGCATCCCCGACATCTATCAGGGCACCGAGCTGTGGGACGACAGCCTGGTCGATCCCGACAACCGGCGCGCGGTGGACTACACCGCCCGCCGTGACGCACTGAAGTCTCTGCAGCACAGTAAAATTCGAGTCGTCAAAGCTGCCCTGCAGCTGCGACGTGACCGGTCGGACACCTTCTTGCACGGCGGCTACCACCCGGTGCTGGCCGCCGGAGCCGCCGCGGATCACCTGGTGGCGTTCCGGCGCGGCGATGACGTGCTGGTCGCGGTGACCCGCTGGACGGTGCGACTCGAGCAATCCGGCTGGGGCGACACCGCGGTCACGCTGCCGGACGGCTCGTGGACCAATGTGCTGACGGGCGCTGTGGTCAGCGGGACAGTGCCGGCCGCCGAGTTGTTCGCCGAGCTGCCGGTCGCACTGCTGGAGCGCACCGATGCCTGAATTCGCCGTCTGGGCACCGAAACCCGACACCGTCCGCCTCGAGGTCGACGGTGCGGTGTCGCCGATGACCCGCGGCGACGACGGCTGGTGGCGGGCGACCGTCGACGCGGCGCCGGACGCGCGCTACGGCTATCTGCTCGACGACGATCCGACGCTGCTGCCCGACCCGCGGTCGCCCCGCCAGCCCGACGGAGTGCACGAGCACTCGCAGCTGTGGGAGCCCGAGACGCACGATTGGACGGACGGCGGTTGGGCCGGCCGCTCGTTGCAGGGCGCGGTGATCTACGAGTTGCACATCGGAACCTTCACGCCGGCCGGAACTTTCGATGCGGCCATCGACAAGCTCGACTACCTGGTCGATCTCGGCGTCGACTTCGTCGAGGTGATGCCGGTCAACGCGTTTTCCGGAACGCACGGCTGGGGCTATGACGGCGTGCTGTGGTACGCCGTGCACGAACCCTACGGCGGCCCAGACGGTTTGATCCGGTTCGTCGACGCCTGCCATCGCCGCGGGCTGGGCGTGTTGATCGACGCGGTGTTCAACCACCTCGGCCCGTCGGGCAACTACCTGCCGCGGTTCGGGCCGTACCTGTCGTCGGCGAGCAACCCGTGGGGCGAAGGCATCAACATCGCCGATGCCCAGTCGGACGAGGTACGCCGCTACATCATCGACTGTGCGCTGCGCTGGATGCGGGACTTCCATGCCGACGGCCTGCGGCTGGACGCCGTGCACGCGCTCTTCGACACCACCGCGATCCACATACTCGAGGAGCTGGCCGCCGAAACCGACGCGCTGGCCGAGCAACTCGGCCGGCCGCTGTCGCTGATCGCCGAGAGCGATCTCAACGACCCGCGCATGATCACCCCTCGCCCGGAGCACGGCCAGGGCATGACCGCGCAGTGGGACGACGACATCCACCACGCCATCCACACCGCGGTATCCGGTGAGCGCCAGGGCTACTACGCCGACTTCGGCTCGCTGGCCACCTTGGCAAAGACGTTGCGCCACGGCTTCTTCCACGCCGCCACCTACTCGTCGTTCCGTCAGCGGCGTCACGGCCGGCCGTTGGACACCTCGACGATTCCGGCCACCCGGCTGCTGGCCTACACCTGCACCCATGATCAGGTCGGCAACCGTGCGCTCGGCGACCGGCCGTCGCAAAACCTGAGCTACGGCCAACTCGCCGTCAAGGCCGCGCTGGTACTGGCATCGCCCTACACGGCAATGCTTTTCATGGGCGAGGAATGGGGAGCGTCGACGCCGTTCCAGTTCTTCAGCTCCCATCCAGAACCCGAGTTGGCCCGCGCCACCGCCGAGGGCCGCAAGCGGGAGTTCGCCGATCACGGATGGGATGCCGACGACATCCCCGATCCGCAGGATCCGCAGACCTTCCAGCGGTCGAAGCTGGACTGGTCCGAACTCGACAGCGCTGACCATGCGAAATTGCTCCAGGTCTACCAGGAGCTGATTGCGTTGCGGCGCAACGAAAGCGATCTGCGCGATCCGTGGCTGGACAATCTGGACGTCGACTATGACGAAGACGGCCGCTGGATCGCGATGCACCGCGGCAGATTGACGGTCGCCTGCAACCTCGGCGCCGAGCCGGTCGGCGTTCCCTTCACCGGTGAACTGGTGCTGGGTTCGGAACCGATCAGCGTTGGCGAGCAGATCACCGAACTACCGCCGCATTCGTTCGCGATCCTGCGCACTGTGGATAACTGACTACCGGCCTCGTCCGCGACCGCTGATGATGCGCGGATGACCCATTCCGAGTTGTTGCCGATCCCGCCCATCCAGACCGCCTGCGATCCGGTGTATTCGACGCAGGACCTGCGTGAGCGGTGGCGTGCTCTGATGGGGCCGTTGGGGTTTGGGACCCGAGCTGCTGTGGTTCGGCCTGATCGGGCCGGACCGCTGCTTCACCAAGAAGCTCAGCCGCATCCCGGTCCGCCCACGGCCCCGCGGCCGGATCGTCTGGAACCTGATGTCGTCGCTGCGGACCCTGCTCGATGACCTGGAAGCGGGAACCACGGTGGCGTTGCTGCTGTCCGGCCCGGGCCGCGGTCCGGCGTCGACGATCGAACTGGTGTGGTCGAAGTCGTTGACCGACATGGCCGAACGATTCGCCATACCGCTGGAACCGATCTTTCGCGCCAACGACGAATCGGTCGCACTGCTGGGCTAGCTGATCCTACATCGGGTAGTTTTCGCGTGTGAGTGAAATCGACTATGGCGCCAGAGCCCGTCTCGATTACATCGAAAAGCAACTTCGGGCGCTGTTCCCGGACAGCTACGTGCCCTTCGCGGAGTCCGGTACCTCCGGCATGCCGGCCGCCGTGGTCGAGCTCGCCCGCGCCGCACAACTGCGCGGCGTCCAGGACGGCTACGTGCCAGTTCGAGACAGACGCGCGCCTTCCGGGCCGCACCTGCCGACGGCGGCGCGTCGGAGTGGTCAGCTCGCCCGCGCCGGCAACCTGATCGCCGCGATCAAGGAATACCGCCAGATCACCGGCGTCGGGTTGGCCGAGGCGAAGAAAGCCGTCGAAGACATTCGCTGAGCCAAGCCGGAGTCGACTTGTGCCTACAGCAGATAGCGGTAGGCCGGCGAGCCCGGCTCGATGGCCTCGATCTGCATCTCGGTAGCCCGCATCCGTTCCAGCAAGCCGTCCAGGTCGGCGGCTGAGCCCAGCTCGATGCCGACCAGAGCCTCGCCGGTCTCGCGGTTGTTGCGCTTGACGTACTCGAACAGCGTGACGTCGTCGCTCGGGCCGAGCACGCTGTCCAGGAAGCGGCGCAGCGCCCCTGGCTCCTGCGGGAAGTCGACCAGGAAATAGTGCTTGAGACCGAGGTGGACCAGCGACCGCTCGAGGATCTCGCCGTAGCGGGATACGTCGTTGTTGCCACCGGAGACCAGGCACACCACGGTGGATCCCGGCTCGATGTCGGCTTCCAGCAGCCCGGCCACCGCGAGCGCACCGGCGGGCTCGGCGATGATTCCTTCGTTTTGGTACAGGTCGAGCATCGCGGTGCACACCGCGCCCTCGTCGACCGTCGTGATCGAGACCATGTTGCCGGCCGCGGCCAGCGCGGCGTAGGTCAGCTTTCCGGCCCGGCTCACGGCGGCGCCGTCGACGAACTGGTCGACGTGATCGAGAGTGACCGGTCCGCCGTTGGCCAGCGCGGCCATCATCGAGGCCGCACCCGCGGGCTCGATCCCGAGCACGGAGGTCTTGGTCGTCCGCTCGGCGAGGTAGGTGGTGATGCCGGCGATGCATCCGCCCCCGCCGACCGGGACCACGACCAGATCGGGCTCGTCGCCGAGTTGATCCAGGATTTCGACGGCGATGGTGCCCTGCCCGGCCATCGTGCGCGGGTCGTCGAAGGGCGGCACCAGCGTCGCGCCGGTGCGCTCCACGTCGGCGAGCGCCGCATCGGCGGCCAGGTCGTAGGTCGATCCGCCGACGATCAGCTCGATGAACTCGCCGCCGTGGTAGCGGATGCGATCGCGCTTCTGCTTTGGCGTCTTGGCTGGGACGTAGACCCGGCCCCGGATGCCCAGCGTCCGGCACGCGTAGGCGAAGCCCTGCGCGTGGTTGCCCGCCGACGAGCACACCACGCCGGCGGCTCGCTCGTCGTCCGACAGTTGCACGAGCAGGTTGTAGGCGCCGCGCAGCTTGTAGGAGCGCACGGTCTGCAGGTCTTCGCGCTTGAGGTAGACGGTCGCCCCGGTGGTCGCGGACAACCGGTCGGACAGCTCCAGCGGGGTGGGCCTGACCACGCCGGCAATTCGGGTGGCCGCCGCTGTCGACGTCGGCCGCTGAGGATCAGCGGCCCACTACCCCGGGTGCTCGGGCTCTGACTCAGTTCGGCGGACACCGGTCAATGGTGCCACCAAGCTGCGCGTTCAGTGCACAGGGGTCAGCACGAACACCGGAATCTGCCGCTCGGTCTTCTGCTGGTAGTCGGCGTAGTCCGGCCAGGCCGCCACGGCCCGCTCCCACCAGACGGCCTTCTCGTCGCCGAAAACCTCGCGGGCGTCGTAGTCATGGGTGGCGCTGCCGTCCTGCAGCTCCACCCGCGGATTCTTGGCGATGTTGTAGTACCAGACCGGGTTCTTCGGCGCCCCGCCCAGTGAGGCCACCACGGCGTATTCGCCGTCGTGTTCGACCCGCATCAGCGGCGTTTTGCGGAGCTTGCCGGTCTTGGCGCCGACCGTGGTCAGCAGGATGATCGGCTTACCCTTCATGTCCGCGGCGTCGGTTCCGCCGGATTCGGCGTATCTTGTCGGCTTGTTCGCGGGACCAATCCCACGGGGACGGGGCATATTCACCTTCGAGTGGCATACAGCCCACCTTAAACCCGCTGGCTCAGGCATCGAGATCTTGTGGCGACCCTCTCGTGATGCTTGCCGTGTAGTGTTCGGCGTGCGCACACCGCACATAGCACGGTCAGACGGACGGCACAGAGCCGATAAAGCAGGTATAGACACACATGCCCCAGCTGTTGAGCTGGCCGTCGCGCGCACCTTTGCGAGCAGGGCCTCCCGGCGATCCGGCGTCAGGCCGGTAAGCCTCGATGGCCATCACCGAAATACCCGAATACGCCCATCTCAACGACGCGGATATCGAGGCGCTCGCGGCTGAGTTGGACACAATTCGCTGCGACATCGAGGACTCGCTCGGCACGAAGGACCGTGAGTACATCCGTCGCGCCGTCGCCTTTCAGCGATGCTTCGAGATCGCGGCGACGGCTCATCGTCGGCATGAGCAAGACCAGATCCGGATGGATGCTCGGGACTGTCGCGCTGGCGGCGGCCAAATGCATCGAGAACATGGAACTCGCCCACAACGTCATCCATGGTCAGTGGGATTGGATGAACGACCCGGAGATCCATTCCGCGACGTGGGAATGGGACATGGTCGGGCCCTCGTCGCACTGGCGGTCCTCGCACAACCACCGGCACCACAAGTACACCAACGTGGTCGGCGTGGATGATGACCTCGGCTTCGGAGTTCTGCGGGTCACCCGCGACCAGGAGTGGACGCCGAGCAATCTCTTCCAGCCGTTGCGCGCGGTGCTGCTGGCTGCCGCCTTCGAATGGGGCGTCGCCTTTCACGACCTGTACTCGATACAGGAAGCCGAAACCACCCAGGCCGGTAAAGACGCCCACAAGACAGCACTGCTGCAGCAAGATGGCTCGCCAGGCCACCAAGGATTACCTGGTCTTTCCGGCTCTGAGCTTCCGGCGGTGGCGGCGCGTACTCGGATGCCAACGTGGTGGCCAACGGGCTTCGCAACGCGTGGGCATACATCGTCATCGTCTGCGGCCACTTCGCGGACGGCGCAGAGAAATTCAACGAATCGGTCCTGGAAAACGAGACAAAACCGGAGTGGTACCTGCGGCAGATGCTGGGCACCGCAAACTTCCAGGCCGGCCCCGTGTTGTCCTTCATGAGCGGCCACCTCTGCTACCAGATCGAACATCACCTGTTCCCCGATCTGCCGAGCAATCGCCTGCCCGAGATCTCCGTGCGCGTGCGCGCACTGTGCGAGAAGTACGACTTGCCGTACACGACAGGTTCTTTCCTTCGCCAGTACCTGATGACGGTGCGCACCATCTGCAAGTTGGCGCTGCCGGTGGGATTCATGTCGGCTACCGCGGACGACGCACCAGAGACGGCGTCGGAGAACAAGTTTCGATACCCGGAGAAGCGATCGCCGGCATCGGCGATCGACGGCAGCACCCGGCGAAGCGGACTCGCGACCGCCATCGTCGCCCACCGGCATCGGCGTAAGGCCAGCTGAGCTCTAGGCCGGTTGCGCGTCGTTGTTGCCCGCGAAGGCTCGTGGATATCGGGGCCCGGCTCGCTCGCATACAAGTCGTCGATCTCGGCGGCGTACTTCGCCATGATCGGGCGACGTTTCAGTTTCATCGTCTGGGTGATCTCGTCGCCGCCCGGCTCCCACAGCGTCGGCAGCACCCGGAAGCGTTTGATCTGCTCCACCCGCGACAATTTCGCGTTGCCGTCGGCTACCCCCGCCGAAATCTGTGCGAGCACCTCCGGGTGGGCCGCCAACGCTTCGGGCGACGCGTCGGCGATTCCGTGCCGTTCCGCGTAGGGGCCGACCGAGTCGGCGTCGAATACCAATAACGCGGTGTTGTAGGGACGGCCGTCGCCGATCGCGAGCATCACCCCGATCATCGGGCAGGCCGCCTTGACCGTGTTCTCGATGTTGGACGGCGACATGTTCTTGCCGGCCGCGTTGATGATCAACTCCTTCTTGCGGTCGACGATCCGCAAGAAGCCGTCGGCGTCCTCGTCCAAGATGTCGCCGGTGTGCAACCAACCGTCGGCGTCGACCGCCTCGGCCGTTTTGGCCGGCTCCCGACGGTAGCCCTTCATCACCAGCGGTCCCCGCACCAGATACTCGCCGTCATCGGCGATCTTGGACTCCAGCCCGGGCAGCAGCTTGCCCACCGAACCCAGTCGCGCCTCGTCTGGATGACTCACGCTCGCAACACAACTCAGCTCGGACATACCCCACACCTCGGCGATCGGGATGCCGATGCCGGCGAAGAAAGCCAGCGTCTCCCTCGGGATCGGCGCGGCCCCCGACACCGCCCAGCGCAACTGGTCGAGCCCCAACTTCTCGCGCAGCTTCGACAGCACCAACTCGTCGGCCTGCGCCCATTCGGCGGCCACATCGTCGGGCAGCGGCTCGTCGGCGACCAGTGCCGCCGCGCGTTTCGCGGCGACCGACAGTGCCCACTGCAAAGCTTGGCGCTTCGTCTCGTCCTGCTCGTGGGCGACCGCGAATTCGACTGCGGCTTTGAGCTTTTCCCACACCCGCGGAACCGCGGCCCACACGGTCGGCCGGGCGTCGGCCAACGCGGCCGCGATCTCGCGAACGTCGGACACCACCGTGACCTGCAGGCCGTACATCTCCTGGTTGTACAGCCCCATCATGCGGTCGGCGATGTGAGCCGACGGCAGATACGACGTGGTGCGATCGTCCGGCCCGACATCCAAGACGGCGGCGAGGCGCATCGGCCTCGAACAACAGGTTGGTGTGCGTCATCTCGACACCTTTGGGATTGCCCGTCGTCCCCGAGGTGTAGATCAGCGTGATCACGTCGTCGGGCTTGCACCGCGCGCCAGGTCGCGTCGAAATCGAACTCGTCCGTAGCGGCGGCGTAGAGCTCGTCGAGCGACATCGTTCCCTCCGGCGCACCGTCGATGCACACGATGTGGTCGAGCGTCGCGCCGCTGGCCCGGATCCGGTCGACGTACTGCTCCTCGCAGATCACGACCTTGGTGCCGGCGTTGTCGAACAGGTAGGTCAGCTGCTCGGCGGGCAGGGTGTTGTAGACGGAGAACGAGGTGGCGCCGAGGTGCTGGGCGCCGACTTCCAACGGGTAGAACTCGATCCGGTTGGCCATCATCAGCGACACCGTGTCACCGCGCCGGACCCCGATGCCCGCCAACCCGGCAGCGGCCCGACGGACCTCGGCCGCGTACTCCCGCCAGGTCAGTGTCTGGGTACCGCCGGGCGTGCGGAGCGCGACGGCATCGGGTGCTATCGCCGCGGCCCGCTGAAACGCCTCGCACATGGTGGTCGGGCCGCTGGGTTTCGAATCGCTCACTCAGCCGAGGCTAGTCCTGGGAGTACGTTGCCGGTATGGGAATTGCGATCACCGGCTTGACGCCCGTCGAGCAGACCGCGTTCGTCACCCAGTACGCCCGTGCGGTCGACAGCCGTTGGCCCAGGCCGATACTCGGCGACACCCTGGCCGACGACATCGTCGGCAAAATCGACTACGACTTCGACGGTCTGGGTGTGCCGGCCAGCGCTATCCGTCAGACCGCGCTGCGCGCGAAGCTACTCGACGACCGGGCCCGCACCTTCATCGCCGAGCATCCCGACGCCGTCGTCGTCGACCTCGGCGCGGGTTTGGCCACGCCCATGCAGCGGGTCGCGCCGCCGCCGACAGTCGACTGGTACAACGTCGATCTGCCCAATGTCATCGCACTGCGCGAGCAGGTGGTGCCCGCCGACGACCACGCGCATTCGGTGGCGGCGTCGCTGGCCGACGACTCGTGGACCGACCAGATCCCCTCCGATCGGCCCACCATGCTGATCGCCGACGGCTTGCTGGCGTTCGTCTCCGAGGCGGTGATCGTCAACCTGTTCCGCCACATTCCGGAGCACTTCCGGTCCGGCGAAGTGGCGATCAACGACTACGGGCGAGTCAGCCCGCTCAACATCGCTGCGATGAAGATCGTCTTCAGCGCGGTCGGAACCCAATGGAATTACCGGGGTTTCAGCGATGCGCACGTCCCGGAGGGCTGGAGCCCCCGGCTGCGGCTGATCGAAGAGACTAGCCTGTCGCACGTGCCGGAGATCGATCTCTACCCGACTGCGGCTCGGGTGTCGACCCGGCTGATGGGTAAAACCAAATCCGGCGCCCGCGCGGCGCGGATCCTGCGCTACCGCTTCTGAAAGGTGACCACGATGGCTTCGACGTCTTCGATGTCTCAGACACTGATCACGGGTGCGAACGTATGGGACGGAATCTCCGCACAGGCGCAACCGCGGCAGGTGTTGGTGGTAGACGGCCGGATTCAGCGCGTCGCCGAGGTGATCGAGGCGCCGCCCGACGCGCGGGTGCTGGATCTTCCCGGGCACACCGTGACGCCGGGGTTCATCGACTGCCACACCCACGTGACGTTGGCGCCGCCGGTGGGGCTGATGCTGGCGCTGGACTCGAGTACCACGAAAACGCTGAAGGCATTGCCGGTGCTGCGGGCGCTTCTGAACAACGGGTTCACCACCGTGCGCGACCTGGGTTGCGGCGACGTCGACTACCCCACCATCGATCTGCGCAACGCGGTGGCAGCCGGGCTCGTCGACGGCCCGCGAATGGTGGTCGCGCCGCATCTGATTTCGGCGCGCGGCGGTCATGGCGACTTCAGCGGGATGGTTGCCGACGAATACCAAGGATGTTGCCGGCCACTGGAATTGACGTCGGCTGACGGCAGCGACGAAATCCGCACCCGGGTCAGGCAGCAGATCCGGGCCGGTGCCGACTGGATCAAGTTCGGCGCCACCGGCGGTTTCGCCTCACCCTCGGACGACCCTGGGCACGCCACCTACAGCCAGGAGGAGATGGACGTCCTGGTCGCGACGGCCAGCGACCTCGACGTCCCGGTCACCCCACACAGTTACGGCGACGAGGGAATCCAGCGCGCCGTACGGGCCGGTGTGCGCAGCATCGAACACGGAAACCTCGCGTCGCCGGAGACGCTGACGATGATGCAGGACGCCGGGGTATTCCTGGTGCCCACCCAGTACGCGATCCTGGCCGGAGCCCGCGACGGCGAGACGATCCGAATTGGTTCCTCCTTCCGGAGTACGCGCGCCGCAAATTCACGCAATACCGCGGTGCGCTGCTGGACGCCGCAGAAGGGCTGGCCGCCAGCGACGTTCGGATCGCGTTCGGCACCGACGCCGGAATGTTTCCGCATCACGAGAATTGGCGCGAATTCCCGATGCTGGTGTCCACCGGCATCACCCCGCTGCGGGCTTTGCAAGCCGCGACCAGTGTGGCCGCCGAGCTGCTGCGCCTCGACGACCTCGGGGTGATCGCCGAGGGCAAGACCGCGGACCTGATCGCGATGCCCGGCGATCCCTTCACCGATATCGACGTCACCGGCCGGGTGGATTTCGTCATGAAAGCCGGTGTGGTCTACAAGGATCCGATCGGCTCCAACGCACCTACGAGTGCCCGGCTAGCGGGGCGCTCGACACCCAGCGCTCCGCTAGCCGGGCGCTCGCCGAGCTGCATCTCTGCGGCGAGCGAGCTTGAGCTGCCCAGGCAGCCCGGGCCGAGCAGCGCCTTGAGGTCGCCCATCAGCGCCGGGGACATGGTCACCCGCAGCGATGCGTCCAGCTCGAGGGTGGTGATTCGGTCGCCGCTGAGCAGCCGCAGATGCACCTGCGACGTGCCAGGGTGTTGCGCCAGCACCTGTTTGAGCGCGCTGACCTTGTCGATGGTGCACTGACGCGTCGGCAGGCTGACGGCAAGCGGGCGGTTCGCTTGGGCATTGCTGAAGTCGGGCACCACCAGATCGTTGGCGATCAACGAAATCCGGTCGTCGCGGATCGCGACTTTGGCGGTCACGACCACCACGGTGTCGTCGATGACGTCGGCGCCGAACGCGGAATAGGTGTGCGGGAAGAACATCACCTCGATGCCGCCGGTCAGATCTTCCAGTTGGGCTGACGCCCAGGGCATTCCGTTCTTGTTCACCCGCCGGTTCACCGACGCGAGGATGCCGCCGACTTTCACCATGGTCTCGTTGGCGACGTCACCGTCGAGGATCGCCGGGATGGCGGTGTCGACCTGGGTGGCCAGCAGATGCGCGACCCCGTTGAGCGGATGCCCGGACACGTACAGGCCCAGCATCTCCCGCTCCAGCGCGAGCTTGTGCTTGTCGTCCCATTCCTCGTCGGGAACCCTGATGGTGAATACCGCATCGGCGCCCGCTCCCCCGTCATTCGGGTCGCCGCCGAACAGGTCGAACTGTCCCATCGCTTCGGCCTTTTTGGTACCGAGCACCGACTCCACCGCGTCGGTGTGGACGAGGAACAGTCCCTTGCGCGGATGCTTCAGCGAGTCGAAGGCGCCGGCCTTGATCAGCGACTCGGTGACTTGCTTGTTGCACGCCGCGATGTCGACTTTGTTGAGATAGTCGGAGAAGTCGGTGTACTTACCCTTCGCGGTGCGGGTATTGATCAGCGAGGCAACGACATTCGCGCCGACGTTGCGCACCGCGCCCAGCCCGTAGCGGATGTCGGTGCCCACCGAGGCGAAGTTCAGCCCGGACTCGTTGACGTCCGGCGGCAGCACGGTGATGCCGAGCTTGCGGCAGTCGGCCAGGTAGACCGCGGCCTTGTCTTTGTCGTCACCGACCGAGGTGAGCAACCCGGCCATGTACTCGCCCGGGTAGTTCGCCTTGAGATACGCCGTCCAGTAGGACACCAGACCGTAGCCGGCGGCGTGCGACTTGTTGAACGCGTAGTCGGCGAACGGCAGGATGGTGTCCCACAGCGCCTTGATCGCTTTGGCCGAGAATCCGTTGGCCTGCATGCCTTCTGAGAAGCCCTCGAACTCCTTCTCCAGCACTTCGCGCTTCTTCTTGCCCATGGCCTTACGCAGAATGTCTGCTCGGGCGAGCGAGTAGCCGGCCACCTTCTGCGCGATGCGCATGATCTGCTCCTGATACACGATCAGGCCGTAGGTTTCGGCGAGGACCTCGCGCAGCGGCTCCTCGAGCTCAGGGTGAATCGGCTTGATCGCCTGCCGATTGTTCTTACGGTCGGCGTAGTCGTTGTGGGCGTTCATGCCCATCGGGCCGGGGCGGTACAACGCGAGCACCGCGACGATGTCCTCGAACCCGGTGGGCTGCATGCGGCGCAGCAGGTCGCGCATCGGGCCGCCGTCGAGCTGGAACACCCCCAGCGTCTCGCCGCGACCCAGCAGTTCGAAGGTCGCCGGGTCGTCGAGTGCGAGCGATTCGAGGTCGAGATCGATCCCGCGGTTCTCTTTGATGTTCACCAGCGCGTCGCCGATGATCGTCAGGTTGCGCAGCCCGAGGAAGTCCATCTTCAGTAGGCCGATCGCCTCACACGACGGGTAGTCCCAGCCGGTGATGATCGCGCCGTCCTGCGCCCGCCTCCATAGCGGGATCACATCGGTCAGCGGCTCGCTGCTCATGATCACCGCGCAGGCATGCACGCCGGAGTTACGGATCAGACCTTCCAGGCCGCGGGCGGTCTGGAAGATGGTGCGCACATCGGGATCGGTGTCGATCAGGCCGCGGATTTCGGCGGCCTCTTTGTAGCGTTCGTGGTTGGGGTCGGTGATGCCCGACAGCGGAATGTCTTTGGCCATGATCGGCGGCGGCAGCGCCTTGGTGATCCGGTCGGCGATCGCGAAACCCGGCTGACCGTAGTGGATCCGGGCGGAATCCTTCAGTGCCGCTTTGGTTTTGATGGTGCCGAAAGTGATGACCTGGGCGACCCGGTCCTGTCCCCACTTCTCGGCGGCATACCGGACCATCTCACCGCGGCGACGGTCGTCGAAGTCGATGTCGATATCGGGCATCGACGCGCGCTCGGGGTTGAGGAACCGCTCGAACAGCAACCCGTGTTGGATCGGGTCGATGTCGGTGACGCCCAGCGCGTAGGCCACCAGCGATCCGGCCGCCGAGCCACGGCCGGGGCCGACCCGGATGTCGACCGAGCGCGCGTGGTTGATCAGGTCGGCCACGATGAGGAAGTAGGACGGAAAACCCTTGTCGCAGATGACTTCGATCTCGTACGCGGCCCGTTCGGAGTAGCCGTCGGGCAGCGCATCGGGGAAACGGCGTTGCAGACCGGCCTCGACTTCGTGCTGCAGCCAGGACGCCGGGTCGTGGCCCGTCGGGCACCGGGAAGACCGGCATCCGGTCGCGGGGCGTCCACACGTCGGCATACGAGCTGACCCGCTCGGCGATCAGCAGCGTCGAGTCGCAGGCGCCGGCGACCTCGCCGTCCCAGATCTCGCGCATCTCTGCGGCCGACTTGAGGTAGTAGCCGTCGCCGTCGAACTTGAACCGGGCGGGGTCGGTGAGCGTCTTGCCCGTCTGCACGCACAGCAGCGCCTCGTGGTTGTGCGCGGCGTCGCGGGTGACGTAGTGGCAGTCGTTGGTGGCCAGCGGCGGAATGTTCAGCGCGCGACCGATTTCCAGCAGACCTTCGCGCACCCGGCGCTCGATGGACAGCCCGTGGTCCATCAGCTCCAGAAAATAGTTCTCGGGTCCGAAGATCTCCCGCCACTTGGCCGCCGACTCCAGCGCCTCGCGTTGATGGCCGAGCCGCAGCCGGGTCTGCACCTCCCCGGACGGGCAGCCGGTGGTGGCGATGATGCCGCTCGCGTGCTCGGCGATCAGCTCGGCGTCCATCCGCGACCACTTGCCCAGCTGGCCTTCGAAGGACGCCAGCGACGACAGCTTGAACAGGTTGCGCAGGCCGGTGGCGTTCTCGGCGACCATCGTCATGTGGGTGTAGGAGCCGCTGCCGGACACGTCGTCGCTCTTCTGCCCCGGATCACCCCACAGAATGCGTTTGGTCTCGAAACGGGAACCCGGCGCGATGTAGGCCTCGATGCCGATGATCGGCTTGATACCGGCTGCGGTGGCCCCGTTGTAGAACTCGCTGGCACCGAACATGTTGCCGTGGTCGGTCATCCCGATCGCGGGCATCTGCAGCCGCTGCGCCTCGGCCAGCATCGGCGAGACCTTCGCGGCACCGTCCAACATCGAGTATTCGGTGTGGTTGTGCAGGTGCACGAACGACTTGCTCATAGGGACGCCAGTCTATGACCGCACACCGACGCGCACTCGGCGTGTCGCGGAGTGTGTCGTGGCGTCGTACCCACTCACGAGCGAATCGCCACGGCTGTCGCCGGATCGCTGCTGGCGTGCCGGCCGTTCTGACTCGCGCCGGGCCGTCAGCGGTGCCGTTCGATGCTTCGGGCGCCGGTTCCGAGACGGGCGCGGCCGGCGGCTCTGCTCGCCGGCGCGGCGCGGGCGGCGGCGGCTTGGACGGCCACCAATTCCACTTGCCGACGAGGACGGCGATGGCGGGCACGGTGATGGTGCGCACCAGGAAGGTGTCCAGCAGAAGTCCGGTACCGATGATGAAACCGCACTGCACCAGGGTGCTGATGCTGGCGAACAGCATGCCGAACATCGACGCCGCGAAGATGACACCCGCCGCGGTGATCACGCCACCGGTCGAGCTCACCGTGTGGATGACGCCGGAACGGATCCCGTGCGGCGACTCTTCGCGCAATCGCGAGATCAGCAGCAGGTTGTAGTCCGCGCCCATCGCGACCAGCACGATGAAGGTCAGCCCGGGAATGCTCCAGGTCAGCGGCTGGCCGAGGATGAACTGGAAGACGATCACACCCACGCCGAGCGCCGATAAGTACGAAAGCACTACGGATGCAATCAAATACAGCGGCGCCACCACGGCGCGCAGGATCGCGACCAGGATCAGGAACACGATCAGAATGGTCATCACGATGATGAGGTTGATGTCGTCCCCGTAATAGGCGCGGGTGTCGCGAAGCATCGCGGTGACCCCTGACGCCGAGATCGACGCCTCCTTCATCAGTGTTCGCGGGTGCGGCCCCCGGGCCGCGTCGGTGATCCCGCGAATCTGACTCATGGCTTCGGTGGCGAACGGATTGAGTTTGGTCTGCACCAGATACCGGGCAGTGTGGCCGTCGGGCGAGATGAACGCCGTCAGTGCGCTGTTCAGGCCACCGCCGGTCTGCGAGGTGTCCTTGATCAACGCCTTGATTTCGTCGATCATTTGCTGGATCGCGTCCGCGTAGTTGTGCGGATCTTTTGGCGGGCGGCGCGCTTTCTTTCGCGGGTGGACCGTCGTTGCCCAGTGTTCGCAGATCGGTTCGAGCGTTTTCCACGATCCGGCGGAACTCACGGGAGGCCGCCTCGATGGATGGCTCATCGGGAAACGACGACAACTGCTCGGCGAACTCGGACATCTTCTTCAGCGCTCCGCCGGCCCGGTCGGCGGTCGCGACCACGTCGAGCACCGTCACCGGTGCAGCGTTGACCGTGTTGGCGATTTCCGCGACGTCGACCGACATGGCGAAGCCAAGCCCACGGATGGTGCTGACGAACGTCCCCGTGTCGTCGGCGACTTTCTCCTGAGCCGGCGGGGCGGTCGGCAGGGTCACCCCGGGTGGCAGATTGAGACTGCTGAGATCCGGTGTCAGGTCGACGTTTCCGGTGCTGGAGACGGAATACAACAGGGACGCCACATTGGGGAACCCTTCGGCCCCCTCGAGGTCCTTGTTACCGGATTCGCTGCCCTTGTCGTGCCTGGGGAGCAGTCCTCCGTCGGCCGCAGATTTGTTGTCCGATTTCGCCGACGGCACCGGAGCTTGCCGGATGGCGGCGATGTCGGGAAGTTGGCCGACCCGCTGTTCCATCTGCTTCAGGTCGACCAGGGCCGGGGGTGTCCGCAGGTCCTGATCCGAATGGACGACCAGATACTCCGGAATGGTGGCATTCAACGGAAAGTGTTGCGCCAGAGTGTCATATCCGACCGAGCTCTCGACGTCTTTCGGCAGGGTCTTGCTGTCGTCGTAATTGAAATTGGTGAACATCGAGCAGCTGGCCAAGATCAGCAGCACGGTGAGGCTGGCGGCCAAGTGGATCACCGGCTTGCGGACGATGCGCGTTCCGGTCACCCGCCAGAACCGGCGTGGTGCGGTCGCGGCCTGGCTTGATCCAGCCGCGCCTCCCGGTCAGGACCATCAGAGCCGGAAGGAACGTCACGGCCGCAAACAGCGCTACCGCAATGGCAATGGCCAACGCGGGCCCGACGTTTTTGAAGGCGCCCAACTGGGTGAAGATCATCCCCAGGAAGGTGATCGACACCGTGGCCGCCGACCCGGCGATGACCTTGCCGATCGACGTCAACGCCTTTGCGACGGCCTCGTCGGAATCCATCCCCTGCCGCAGATAGTCGTGATAGCGGCTGATCAAGAACACCGCATAGTCGATTCCGGCACCGGCCATCATCGTCGTCAAGAGCGTGATCGTCTGGTTGGAGACACCCAAGCCGAGTTCGGCGACGCCCGAAACGATAGATCCCGCAACACTTACCGAGACGCCGATGGTGATCAACGGCAACATCATGGTGACGAAATTTCGGTAGATGACGAACAGAATGACCAAGACCATCACCACGACCGCGGTCTCGATCACGTGCATGTCGCGAACACCGATGTACATCAGGTCATCGCCGGTGGCCGCGGGTCCGGTCAGGTTGGCCGTCAGCGTCGAGCCGGCCACAGATTTCTTGACGATGTCGGCGACCCGGCCGAACGCTGCATGAAGCTCGGGGGTGCCGACGCCGCCGGATAGCACCATCGGCAGATACCAGGCTTTGTGATCCTTGCTGGTCATTGCCTCGCGCAGCGCCGGCGTGTGGACGAAGTCCTGCAGCAGGAGGATGTCGCGAGTGTCGGGGCGCAGATTGTCGGCCAACGTGCGGTAGGTGGTCAGGTCAGACGGGTTCAGCCCGTTGTCGTCGGTCAGGACGACCAGCAGGACGTTCTCGTTCTCGGACCCGGACTGGTGATACGCCTCGGAGATCTGTTTCGTCGTCTGCAGCACCGGGGCGTCGGACGGCAGGATCGGGACCGGCCGTTTGGCTGCCATCTCGGTCAACGGCAGAAACGTCACCGACAGGACGCCGGCCAGCGCAATCCAGAATCCGATAACCGCCCACGGCCAGCGCCGAACCACCAGGCCGATCCAGCCGAAAGTCCCCCGACCGTCGGCCAGTTTGGCTCCATGGCCCCCCAGCAACATTTGGCCAGGCTACCGGCACCGTGCCGGCACCGTGGGTGTTCGGTCTTGGCGCGAGTCGGCGGCGCCGCTATCCGTACAGCTCGACGAACTGCTTGAGCGATTTCTCGACGTCGCCCTTGACGGCGCGGGCCGCGGTCGCCCCCACCGGACCGAACAGCGCCCGGCCGCCGAGCTCGAGCCGCACCCCCAGGTTCGACCCCTTTTCGGTGGGCGTGACGCTGAGCGTGACGGTGTACTTCGCGCCGCCTTTGCCCGATCCCGAGAGTGCGACCTGCTGTGGCGGATCCCAGGTGGTGACCGTCCAGGTCACCCGATTGCGGAAGCCCTTGGCGCGGGCAACGCCGACGATCTGAGTGCCCTCAGCCAGCTCGTCGGGAAGCTCGCTGCGCCATCCCTCGTGCATCGTCAACCATTCGCCCAGCTGGGACAGGTCGGACACGTGGTCCCACATGTCCTGCGGGCTCATCGGCACGTCCGCCGTGACGTCGACTTTGGCCATCAGTGGGTGGGCCCGCCGCGGAGGCGGTTGCCGATCCGCAGGCCGGGCAGCAGCAGGGTGCGGGGCACATAGCGGCCCCCGATGCTGACGGCTTTGGGCACGATTCCGGGCACCACGCTGCGTTTGCCGGCCAGCATGCCGCCGATCGCCTGCTCGGCGACGTCGTGCGGCGACACCTGGGCGATCGGGATGCTGAACCGCTCGGCGTTGGCGATCTCGCCCCATTCGGTCGGCACCGGGCCAGGACACAACACCGTCACCGACACGCCCGTTCCGTGCAACTCCTCGTGGACCGCTTCGGAGAAGGTCTGCACGAAGGCCTTGGTCGCCGAATACACCGCCATGTAGGGCATCGGCTGGAAACCGGCGATCGAGGCGATGTTGAGCACCGCTCCGGCTCCCCGCTCGACCATGCCGGGCAGGGCGGCGTGCGTCAGCTCCATCAGCGTCAGCGAATTCAGCACGACCTCTTCGCTTTCGCGCTCGACCGGCAGCGTCTGGAATACCCCGCTGGTGCCGAAGCCGGCGCTGTTGCACAAACCGGCGATCGGCTCGTCACGCAGTCGTCCGGACAGCTCTTCGCGAGATCCGGCGTCGGACAGATCAAGCGGCTGCACCTCGACGTCGACCGAATACTGGGCGCGCAGTTCGTCGGCAAGCTCGTCCATGCGTTCCTTGCGACGGGCGACCAGCAGCAGCGGGTAACCGCGGCGGGCCAGTCCTTTGGCAAGTTCGGTGCCGATGCCCGACGAGGCGCCGGTGATGACGACGGTTGCCTGACTGTTTGGTTTAGGAAGACTCATGATCGCCTCACCAGTGAATTCCGCGGGTGGCCCGCACGAATGTTTCGCTTCGGTTGTTGAAATCGTCTGTGCTGCTGTCAGATTGGTCGCCTTTTGCCGCGGTCGAGTCGCCGAACATGCTGAAGGCCCGGTTACGCACCCGGTCCATCACGGCCGGGTTGACCGCGTCGACGACCGCGGCGAACTGACCGAGCGGCGAGCTGGCCCGCCGGGGGCGCTGCACGATCGCATCGGTGATCACGCCGGCGGCCTGGTCCGGGGTCAGCGCCGGAAACTTGTCGTACATCTTGGTGGGGCTGATCATCGGTGTCCGGACCAGCGCCATGTGCACCGTGGTGAATTTGACGTCGTCGTCCACCACCTCGGCCTGCAGTGCGTCGCACAGGCTGTCCAACGCGGACTTGCTGGCGATGTAGGCGCCGAAACGCGGCGCCCGGGTCTGCACGCCGACCGAGGACACGTTGATGATCTGCCCGAATCCGCGTTCCCGCATGCCCGGGATGAATTTGAGAATCAGCTGCACCGCGCCGAGATAGTTCAGCTGCATGGTGCGCTGATAGTCGTGGATCCGGTCGTAGGACAGCGCCAGTGAACGCCGGATCGAACGCCCGGCGTTGTTGATCAGCATGTCGACGCCGCCGAGGTCGGCCAGCACCTTGTCGGCCATCGCGGCGATGGCGTCCATATCGGTCAGATCGCAGGCGTAGACATGCGCGGTGCCGCCGCTGCTGCGGATCTCGTCGGCGACCTTGTCCAGGTTCTCCTGGGTGCGCGCGACGAGAACCACCTCGCCGCCGGCCTCGGCGATCTTTTTGGCCGCCGCTTCACCGATGCCCGACGAACCGCCGGTGATCAGCGTGATCGTGCCGTCGACGGCGTCGTGCAGGGTGCGGCCCTGCACCGCGTCCAGCAGATTGCGCAGGTAGAACGGGCGGTATCGGCCGGCCGAGTTGGGGGTGTTGACGAGGTTGGACACGGCGGCGAACGGCTTCTCGACGAGACCGGTCAGATCACCCAGATTCATTGCTATTCCCACGCTCCCCGTTGGTGACTTCCCTGGATTTTCATCGAGTCTGCTACACCGCTGCGGCGCAGAGGTGATTCTCCGGCAATCCGGTTGTTACGCCGGGTAATCGCGTGGTGATGGCACCCTAACGGTCGGGCAATGCCGACGTGGTCCGCTATGTCGCATGGGAATGCTCACCCGATTACGCCGACCCGGAACGACCTCGCTGTACGAGAAGGTCGGCGGTCATGACGCCCTCGAAGTCGTTGTCGAGGATTTCTACTGCCGGGTGCTCGACGACGACCTGCTGGCCGGTTTCTACTCCGGCTCGAACATGAGGTGCGTTAAGGCCCGTCAGGTCGAGTTCCTCAGCTCCGTACTCGGCGGACCCGCGCCATACACCGGGTCGTCGATGCGGCAGGTGCACGAGGGACGCGGCATCACCATGCATCACTTCGCGATGGTGGCCGCCCACCTGGCCGACTCGCTGTGCGCAGCCGGCCTGCACACCGACACCATCACCGACATCCTCCACGCGATCGCGCCACTGGCCGGCGAGATCGCCTCGGAGGACATCAAAGCGGTCGTCTGAGCACCGCCCTGAGCTTCGCCGAGCGTGCGTGTTTGCGAATAAGCGGCCTGGTTTATCGCCTGACCGCACGCTCGGCGAACCCCCTTCGCAAGTTCGGCACATCTGCCAAATTTCGTAGCGGGGCTTAGATTGGAATTCATCGGCACGTCTGGCGATGAATTCAGCAGAACGGAATCCCGGCCATGTTTTCCGTAGTCATCCGCCGCCTCCCCTACTGGGTGGCAGCCATCGCCGTCATTGTCGCGGCGACCTGTTCGCCCTCGGGAACGGCGATGGCCGATCCGGGTCAGGATCAGAAGTTCTTCGATCTCCTCAACCAACAAGACATTCCTCCCGTCGACAACGACAACAGCCTGATCGACGTGGCCAAAAAAACGTGTACGAGACTTGATGAGGGCATGTCGGTGGGCGACCTGGTGGAGCTGATCCGCAACAACGGATTCAATGAGAACCCGCTCACCCGCTTGCAAAACCAAGGCCGCATCACCAGAACCATCGACCGATTCATCAACGCCTCAGTGGAGGCGTACTGCCCGAAAAACAGGGGCAAGATAGCCTCTATCGCCGCATACCACGGGCTGCCGGGCGGCTCTCGCCTCGTCATGCTGGCGTCGTTTGTCGAACCCCTCCCCGCCGGAGATATCTTGCCGACGAAGCCGTTACCGATTCCCGTGCAGCAGCCCCAACCGGTGCCCCAAATCGAGCCCCCACCTCAACAACAGGCACCGCCGCCGACGCGTCGGGTGCAGCCCGCACCACCGCAGGCACCGGCACAACAACCCGAGCCAGCCCCGGCAGAGGCGCCGGCCCCGGACCCCGGACCGCCCGCCGAGGCACCTGCGCCCGCGCCTGCGCCCGGGCCTCCCGCAGCGGCTCCCGGACCCGGGGGCGGCCCGGCCGGCGGAGAACCCCCGCCGAGTCCGCCGCCGGATCAGCCCGCGCCGCCAGGACACATCAGGCTCGCACCTTGAGGCACTGACTCCGGTTGGCCCACAATGCAGTGATGGGCCGGACATTCGACGAGCTGGTTTCTGAAGCTGCCGACGCACCGATCGACGGCTGGGATTTCTCCTGGCTCGACGGTCGCGCCACCGAGGAGCGTCCGTCGTGGGGCTACCAGCGACTGATGAGTCAGCGGTTGGCGACGGCGTCGGCGGGTCTGGACATCGACACCGGCGGCGGCGAGGTGCTCGCCGGGGCGGCGGTCTTCCCGCCGACGATGGTCGCCACCGAATCGTGGCCGCCGAACGCCGAGCTGGCCACCACGCTGCTGCACCCGCGCGGGGTCGTCGTAGTGGCGACCCGCGACGAGCCGCGCCTGCCGTTCGCCGACGAGGCATTCGACCTGGTGACCAGCCGGCACGCAACCGTGGTGCGGTGGGCGGAGATCTTTCGGGTGTTGCGCCCGGGAGGCAGTTACCTCGCACAGCAGATCGGGCCGGCAACGATGCGGGAGCTGTTCGAGTTCTTCTTGGGACCTCAGCCGGCCAAATGGGCTGAGCTGCAACCGGATACCCAGGACGAGCAGGCGCGGGCCGCCGGGCTGCAGGTCATCCAGATGCGGATGGAACGCCTGCGGGCAGAATTCTTTGACGTCGGCGCGGTGATCTACTTCCTGCGCAAGGTGATCTGGACCGTCCCGGACTTCAGTGTCGAGCGTTATCGCGAGCGGCTGCGCGCGATGCACGAGCAGATCCAGGCCAACGGCTCGTTCGTCGCACATTCGACGCGCGCTGCTCGTCGAGGCCCGCAAGCCGTAGCGGCCGATCGCTCTGCCTGAATGGCAGGCGGATGCAACGATCAACGTCATGAGCATGGCGGGGATGGGCCTGATGGGTCTGACGGCAGGCGCGTCGACCGCGGGCATCCTGGGCATCGTGCGGCTGATGGGCGACCACTGGCTTCCCCGGATGGCATCGAACTCCGACCACAAACACCAGATGATCGCCAGTCTGCAGGAGCAGCGACACGAGACCGTTCAGCACTGGCGGGCCGGCTTGGCGACAGCGCGGGACACCTACCGGGAGTGGGCCGCCGGTCCGCGCACAGCCGATGCGCCCAACGCCGTCGGCGACGAATGGTTCGAGGGCCTGCGGCCGCAGCTACCCTCGACCGGCGAAGCCGCCGGCTTCCGGAACGCTCACGAAATCCACTGCGACAACCCGACTGTCGCAGCGCTGTCACTGGAGATCGGCCGCATCGAACAGCAGTGGATCGAAAAGGCGGAAAGCTATCCCGCGGCGAACGCGAAAGCCGTCCTGATCAGCGCAGCATCGACGCGATGGTGGAGGCGTCGGGCCCCGCGGTGAAGTTCGGACCCGCCACTCCGCCGGCCAAGGTGTCAGCCCCGAACGAGAACATGCCGACCAGCTCCGCGCGTTCGGAATTCCCCCGGATCACCGGAGCACCCGAATCCCCGCCCGTGGGGTACGCGATGTGGTCCGCGAAGTACAGCAATCCGGTGTGCGATATCGCGGGATTCCACAGCGCTGCAGCCTGATCGGTGCTCATCGCGGTGAATCCGCCGACTTCGAGTGCATCGGCGCGGAGCTGGCCTGCGGGCAGCCCGGGCCGGATACCGTGCCCGAATGCCCTCAGCGGCGTACCGGGCGCGACAGTGCTCGTCGCGATCGGGACCCGCGGCGTGCTCACCGGCCGGGCGAGAGTCAACACCGCCACGTCGGACACGGCCGCGTCGAGGTTGGGTTGGTCCGGGTGCGTGGCGCTCGGGATACGACGAAACGACGGCGACACTTTCACGTTGGTCACCGGCACCGTCGGGACGGTGGTATCGCTCAGCGGCGCGCCGCCCAGCCGGACCGTGAACGCTGTCGCCGGCAGCACCTTGTCCGCATCGTCGGCTACACAGTGCGCGGCGGTCACTACCTTGTCCGGCGCGACGAGAGCACCACCACACGCCTCACGGTTGACCGGGTTGTCGTACGCCGCACGCTGTGCAGGCGTCGTCACCCCCATGAAGGGCAGACCCGAATCAGTCAGCAGGATGGACGCGAACCACGGAGCCTCTGCGGAATTCGCCGCATGGCCACCCGACATTGCTGCCGCCGGGGTCGCCGGCGCGATGACGCAGGCCAGACCCAGTACGGCCGCGGACAAACCACGCACCGGGTCCATCTCAGCCCTCGTCACGCAGCACGTCGAGCGCATGCTGCAGATCCGCGGGGTAAGGGCTGAGGATCTCTATTTGCCGGCCGTCGCCGGGATGGGCGAACGACAGCGACCGCGCATGCAACCACTGGCGTTCCAGCCCAAGCTTTTTCGCGAGCTTGGGATCGGCGCCGTAGGTCAGGTCGCCGCAGCAGGGGTGGTGCAGCGCGGCGAAGTGCACCCGAATCTGGTGTGTGCGGCCGGTTTCCAAGTGCACATCGAGCAGGCTGGCGGCGACGAAAGCCTCGACGGTGTCGTAGTGGGTCCGGCTGTGCCGGCCGTCGGACGTGACGGCGAACTTCCAGTCGTGGCCGCGGTGACGGCCGATCGGTGCGTCGATGGTGCCGCTGGATGGGTCCGGATGTCCTTGCACCAGCGCGTGATAACGCTTGTCGACCGTGCGCTCTTTGAACGCACGCTTGAGCAGGGTGTAAGCCCGCTCGGAGATCGCAACCACCATCACCCCGGAGGTGCCGACGTCGAGTCGCTGGACGATCCCCTGCCGCTCGTGCACCCCGGAGGTGGTGATCCGGTAACCGGCCGCGGCCAGCCCGCCGAGCACTGTCGGCCCGGTCCAACCCGCCGAGGCATGCGCGGCGACCCCGGCCGGCTTGTCGACTGCGACGATGTCGTCGTCGGAGTAGAGGATGGTCATGCCCTCGATGTCGACCGGCGTGTTCTCCACCGGCGCCGGCGGCTCGGGCAGCCGCACCTGCAGCCACGCCCCCGCTGTCAGCCGATCCGATTTGCCGGCCGGCGTTCCGTCCAGCTCAACGCCGCCGTCCTCGGCCATCGCGGCGGCCGCGGTGCGCGACACCCCGAGCAGCCGCGCCACCCCAGCATCGACACGCATGCCCGCGAGGCCTTCCGGCACCGGCATCGATCGATCGGTCATTGCGGCTCGTCGACGCCCTTGGCAGGCTCGTCAGCCGCGACGTCGGCATCGTCGCGTTTCAACCGGCGCCGCTCCTGCGCATCGCTTCGCTCTGCATCGTCGTCGTCGCGACGACGGCCGACAGTGTCGAAGTCGAACCCGAGCGCCGACAGCGTGACCAACAGAATGGCCCCGCCGACCACCGACGGATCGGCGACGTTGAACACCGGCCACCAGCCGATCGACAAGAAGTCCACGACATGCCCACGCAGCGGTCCCGGCGCGCGGAAAAACCGATCGACCAGGTTTCCCATCGCGCCGCCCAGGATCATTCCCAGGCCGATCGCCCACCACGTCGACACCAGCCGGCGGCCCATCCAGAAGATGCCGACCACGACAGCACTGGCGATCACCGTCAGCATCCACGTGTAGCCGGTGGCCATCGAGAATGCGGCGCCGGAATTGCGCACCAGAGTCCACGTCACCGTGTCGCCGATGATCGGCACCGGCTGCCCAGGCGTCAGAAGCTTGACTGCCAGCACTTTCGTGACGATATCCAGCGTCAGTACGACGGCCGCGACCGACAACAAGAGCGACTGGCGCCGCCGAGGAGTATGCGGTGAGACCTCGGCGTCCGCGGCCGTGTCGGCCTCGGTCACCGGATCCGCCGATCCTGTCGGTTGGTCAGTCACTCCCTCATCATCCACTAGGGCGTTGCGCCGACCACGACCCGCCGCGCTGGCGATCGCCGGGCCTACATGCGGGATGATCGCACCATGAGTCGCGTCACCGTTATCGCCACCGGCGGAACCATCGCCACCACTGCTGACGCCGACGGCGTTCGGCGGCCGACGCAAGACGGCGCGCAGTTGACCGAGGCCTCGATGTCGACGTCGTCGAGGTGATGTGCAAGGACAGTTCTGAGCTAGCGCCGGCCGATTGGGATCTGATCGCGGCGGCGGTACGGGCCGCAGCCGATGGCGGCGCCCGGGGCGTGGTCGTGACGCACGGCACCGACACGCTCGAGGAGACGGCGCTGTGGCTGGACCTCACCTATTCGGGCGGTGTTCCGGTAGTGCTCACCGGCGCGTATGCGGAGCGCGGACGCACCCGACGCCGACGGACCGGCAAACCTCCGGGACGCCATCGCCGTGGCATCGGATCCCGCCGCTCATGATCTCGGCGTGCTGGTGTGTTTCGCCGGGCGGATGTTGCGGCCCTGGGGTCTTCGCAAAGTATCGACCCAGGACGGCTTTCGCAGGCGACCTGCTGGGCACGGTCGACGACGCGAGTGGTGCTCGAGCGGTCCGGGCAACGCGCGTTCCTGGCTGAGCTGAGTGCGGCAACCGCCCCGCGCGTCGACATCGTCGCGGCCTACCCGGGCAGTGACGCTGTCGCGATGGATGCCTGCGTGGCCGCCGGGGCCCGCGGCATCGTGCTCGAATCGCTGGGGGCGGGCAATGCCGGCGCCGCAGTGGTCGACGGAGTGCGGCGGCACTGCGGCAATGGCGTGCTGGTAGCGGTGTCCACCCGGGTACCGGGAGGACGCGTCACCCCCGATTACGGCCCGGGCCGTGACCTCGCCGACGCGGGCGCGGTGATGATCCCGTGGCTGCCGCCCAGCCAGACGCGAGTTCTGACGATCGCCGCGCTGGCAGCGCGGCTACCGCTGCGCGACGTCGTCGACCGACTGCTCTGACGCAGCTTCGGCGAGGGCCGCGAGGTAGTCGGGCCAGTCCAGGCTGTCGAGCGGATTCGCGGGGGCGATGTCGTCGCTGTCGGAGGCGAAGGTCCGCGCCGGGCCCGGGCCCGTGCCGCGGGTCTCGAAGCGCACGGTGACCACGCCATGGCCCGCGCCCTGCACCCAGCCGTGGCCCAACTCGCGGTGCGTGACGTCATCTCCGATCCGCCATGTCTCGGACGTCGACGGCACCACCGGGCTCGCGTTCGGCCGGTGCGCTGTCGGCACTCGGCCTCGGTGTCTGACATCGTCAACTCCAAATCCGGGAACAAGGAGTCCTGCCGCACACTGCTCAGGCCCGAAAAGCCAACGCCGAGAAGCCGAATCGGCCCGATCTGGCGTGGGTCGAGCAGCAGCCGCCGGGCCATCGCCGCCAGCGCGGCGGCGTCGGTGGTCGCGTAGGGCAGGGTGGCCGAGCGGGTCAGCGTGCTCATGTCCGATTTCTTCAGCTTGACCGTGACCGTGCGGGCGCCGCGGCCGTCGCGGCACAGCCGTTGATGGGCATGCTCGGCGATCGGAACGATCGCATCGCGCAACTCCTCGAGGGTGGTCAGATCGACCGCGAAGGTGGACTCGGCGCTGATCTGTTTGGCCACTGCGCGTTCGGCCACCGGGCGGTCGTCGATCCCGCGGGCCAACCGGTGCAACGCCGGCCCGATCGTCGCACCCAGGATGCTGGCCACTTCGGTCTCACTCAAGGCTGCCAGTTGCCCGATCGTGTCGATTCCCAGCCGATGCAGCTTCTCTTCGGCGACCGGGCCGATCCCCCACAACTTGCGCACCGCGAGGCCGTCCAGCATTCGCGTCTCGTCGGCACGCCGAATCACCTCGATGCCATCGGGTTTGGCCAAGCCGGAGGCGATCTTGGCGATCTGCTTGCCCGAGCCGGCGCCGACCGAGGCGATCAGCCCGGTCTCGTCGAGCACCCGCCGCCGCAAGTGCGCGCAGAACTCTTCGACCTCGGTCTCGGTTGCGCCGGCCAACTCCGCGGGCTCCCCGAACGCCTCGTCGAACGAAAGCTGCTCGACGACGGGCAACACGGCGCGCACGGTGTGGAAGACCCGGCGGCTGGCGACGCTGTAGACGGCGCCGCGTGGCGGCAGGACGACCGCCGTCACACCGATCAACCGGCGCGCCTGATGCATCGGCATCGCGGACCGCGCCCCGTACACCCGCGACTCGTAGCTGGCGCCGGCCACCACGCCACGCCCGCCCAACCCGCCGACCAGCACGGGCCGGCCTCGCAGGGTGGGCCGGGTGAGCTGCTCGACGGACGCGAAGAACGCGTCCATGTCGAGGTGCAGCACCCAGCGGGAATCCACAATCACCGATGCTATTGCGCTACCGTCCTCGGCCATGGCCATGGCACCGCAAGCGATCAAGCCCTAGCCTTTGCCGCGAAAGTGCAGCCAGCGAGGCGTCCACTCGAGAAATGGCTCGGCAGCTGCACTTTCGCGGTGTCATACCTGCCAGCCGCGTGAGCGCAGCGCGTCGCGGACACGGGATATCACCACATCGGGGCGGTAGCGCAGCAGGTCAGCGCTCACTCGAATCAGGATCCATCCCCGGCGCTGTAATTCTGCGGCGCGGTCGATGTCGTTGGAGCGGATACGCGGGTCGGTCCAGTGCTGCGAACCGTCGTATTCAATGCCGACCTTGACCTCCGGCCAACCCATGTCGATGCGGGCCAACACCCTGCCCCAGTCGTTGAGCACCTCGATCTGTGTGTGCGGCCGCGGTAGGCCTGCAGCAATCACCAGCAGCCTCGTCCGCGTCTCCGGTGGAGATTCGGCTCCGGCGTCGACGAGTTGCAGGACCCGTCGCAACTGCTTGAGACCGCGAGCGCCGCGATGGATGTCGATCAGCACTTCGACATCGGGGACCGTGAACCCGGTGGCGCGGGCCAAAGCATCGATACGAACGACCGCAGTCTGCAACCCTTGCCGCCGGCCCAAGTCGAAGGCAGTACGCGAAGGTGACGTCACCGGAATCGCGTTCACGAGCACCGTCTCACCGGCGAGCAGCGTCTCGTTGCGGGTAATGATCAACGGCGGCGGACGTTTGCGACCGCGTGATGAGCTCGGCGGGCGCCCGCGCATCGACCCACTTCGCGCCCAGCAGCGCGGCCGCCGAGTTACCCGCGACGACGGCTTCCTTTCCCGACCACAGCCACGCGGCGACGGCCCGGCTCTGCGCGCTGAGCTCGACTCCGCGGCGTACGTAGACGTTGCGGTAGACCCGCGTGCACGACCGCCGTAGCTCGTGGTCGGTCAACGTCCTCGCTCGCAACACGTCAGTTCCGACGAACGGTGATTCCATGACCAATCCTCATCGCCGAGAGTGCAGCCAGCGAGGCGTCCACTCGAGAAATGGCTCGGCAGCTGCACTTTCGCAGCGTAGGGAGAATCGCCCAGACGCTGTCACCATTTTCCACAGCCCCTGGTATCGCCGGGGTTTCGTGGTGTAGATGTCGCATCTATGTCGATCGAGGAGTTGCCGCACCAGATGCGGCAGGTAGCAGAGTCATTCGGAATAGACGCCGACCGGTACGACCGGGCGCGCCCGGCCTACCCCGACGAGTTGATACAGCGCGTCGTCGCTGCAAGCCCCGGCACCGACTTCTTAGACGTCGGCTGCGGCACCGGCATCGGTGCGCGGCAGTACCGGGCGTCTGGCATCAATGTGCTCGGCGTCGATGTGGACACCCGGATGGCCGAATTCGCCAGGGAGACCGGGATCGAGGTCGAGATCGGCAAATTCGAGGAGTGGGACTCCCGAGGCCGATCCTTCGACGCGGTGGTCGCCGGACAAGCCTGGCACTGGGTCGACCCGGTGCTCGGCGCCGGTAAGGCAGCGCAGGTGCTGCGGCCGCACGGACTACTGGCGTTGTACTGGCACGTCTTCGATCCACCCGCCGAGATCGCCGACCCCTTCGAGGAAGTCCTGGGCCGGGTGGCTCCCGACGGGCCGCTGAAGACCCCCGGCCTCGAGCTTCAACAACGCAATCTCAGCCGGGCCGTGGACGGTATACACACCGCCGGCGGCTTCGGTGAACCCGAGCAGTGGCGATTCGAATGGCAGCGGCACTACACCCGCGATGAATGGCTGGACCATCTGGCCACCACCGGTCAGCTCACCGTGCTCCCACCGGAGCAGCTGAAGACCGTGCTGGACACCGTTGGCGCAGCGGTTGATTCGATCGGCGGCGACTTCATCATGGACTACGTCACGCTGGCCACCGCGGCGATTCTCAGCTCTTAGCGATAGTGACCCGCACGCCGTCGCCGATCTCGGCGGCGGCGGTCGGCTCACCGAACTCGAAACTGGTGGCCAGGATTTCTCCGGCGATCAGATCGCGATGCGCGGCCGCCCACTCAGCCCGTTCGGCGGGTACGGACATCACCACGCTGATCCGGTCGGACACATCGAGGCCGGCCGACTTGCGCAGCTCTTGCAGTTCGCGGATGCGGTCCTTGGCCCAGCCCTCTGCCTCGAGCTCTGGAGTCAGCGTGGCGTCCAGCACCACCAGTCCAGCGCCGCCCGGCAGCGGCGCGGTGTACTCCGGGTTCGCCGCGACCAGCCGCGAGCTGTATTCCCCGGGCTGCAGCACCGCCGGGCCGGCAGTCAGCGTGCCGTCGGCGTTGACGACGCCCTCTCCGGTCTTGACGGCTTTGATCGCGGCCTGCACATCCTTGCCCAGTCGCGGCCCGGCGACCCGGGCGTTGACCGTGAGCTCGAAGCGGCCGTAGCTGTCGATGTCGTCGGTCAGCTCGACCGTCTTGACGTTCAGCTCGTCGGCGATCAGATCGGTGAACGGCGCCAGCCGCTCCGGGTTCTCAACCGCCACGGTCAATTTCGGCAATGGCAGCCGCACCCGCAGCTTCTTGGCTTTCCGCAGCGAGGACGCCACCGAGCAGACCTCGCGCACCTGGTCCATCGCGTCGACCAGCGCGGCGTCCGCGGGAACCTGACCGGCCGCCGGCCAATCGGACAGGTGCACCGAGCGCTCGCCAGTGATGCCGCGCCAGATGATCTCGGTAGTCATCGGCAGCAGCGGCGCCGCCAGCCGCGCTGTCACCTCGAGCACGGTGTGCAAGGTGTCGATTGCGTCGGAGTCCTCTTCCCAGAACCGCGAACGCGACCGCCGCACATACCAGTTCGTCAACGCCTCGGTGAACTGGCGCAATTGCTCGCAGGCACCCGAGATGTCGCAGCCGTCCATCGACGCGGTCAGGTCGTCACGCAACACCGCCAACTTGGCCAGGATGTAGCGGTCCAGCACATGGCGCGAATCGGCGCGCCAGGTACCGACTTTGGGCGCGTACAGAGCCAAGAAGCTGTAGGCGTTCCAGAACGGCAGCAGTACCTGGCGCACCCCGTCGCGGATGCCCTGCTCGGTCACGATCAGGTTGCCGCCGCGCAGGATCGGCGAAGCCATCAGGAACCAACGCATGGCGTCGGAGCCGTCGCGGTCGAAGACCTCGCTCACGTCGGGATAATTGCGTAGCGACTTGCTCATCTTCAGGCCATCGCTGCCCAACACGATCCCATGCGCCACACAGGTTTTGAATGCCGGCCGGTCGAACAACGCCGTAGCCAGCACGTGCAGGGTATAGAACCAGCCGCGGGTCTGCCCGATATATTCGACGATGAAGTCACCGGGGTAATGCGTGTCGACCTGCTTGGCAGGGTCGGCGCCGTCGATCCCGTCAAACCAGTCGCGGTTCTCGAACGGGTAATGCACCTGGGCATATGGCATCGAGCCGGAGTCGAACCACACATCGAAAACATCGGCGATACGCCGCATGGTCGACCGGCCGGACGGATCGTCGGGGTTGGGCCGGGTGAGCTCGTCGATGTAGGGCCGGTGCAGATTGTCCGGCCGAGTACCGAAGTCACGCTCCAGTTCGTCGAGGCTGCCGTAGACATCGATCCGCGGGTAGGCCGGATCGTCGGAAACCCACACCGGAATCGGGGTGCCCCAATAGCGATTTCGCGAGATCGACCAGTCGCGCGCACCCTGCAGCCACTTGCCGAACTGCCCGTCCTTGACGTGCTCGGGATACCAGGTGATCTGCTGGTTGAGTTCGACCATCCGGTCGCGGAAGTCGGTGACTTTGATGAACCAGGACGAAACCGCCTTGTAGATCAGCGGATTGCGGCAGCGCCAGCAGTGCGGGTAGGGGTGGTCGTAGGTCTCCTGACGGATCAGCACCGCACCGTTGGCGGCGGCTGGTCCGCTGTGGTTCTTCAGGTCCCGGATGATCTGCGGGTTGGCCGCGAAGACGTGCTGGCCCCGGTAGTCGGGGACAGTAGCGTCGAAACGACCCTTGGCGTCGACGGGAGTCACCGGCACGATGCCGACCCGGTCGGCGGTCGCCTTGTCATCCTCGCCGTATGCCGGGTGCCAGGTGGACGATCCCGGTGCCGTCGTCGGTCGTGACGAAGTCGGCCTGCAGTACTTGAAAAGCGTTGGGCGAGTCCATGAAATACGGGAACGGCGGGCTGTATCGCGTGCCGACCAATTCGCTGCCGCGGTAGCTGCCCAGCACTTCGGGTTCTTCGCCGAATTCCCTTGCGTAGGAGGCCAGTCGGGCCTCGGCAAGGATGACGCGGTGCTCTCCGGCCTGCACCTGCACGTAGGTCACGTCGGGATTGACGGCTACCGCCTGATTCGACGGCAAGGTCCATGGCGTCGTCGTCCACACCAGCAGATGCGCGCCCGCGAGATCTCCTTCAGTCACCGCGAATCCGACCGTGAGGGCCGGATCCTGCCGACTCTGGTAGACGTCGTCGTCCATCCGCAGTTCGTGATTGGACAGCGGAGTTTCGTCGCGCCAGCAGTACGGCAGCACCCGGTAACCCTCGTAGGCCAATCCCTTGTCCCACAGTTGCTTGAACGCCCAGATCACCGATTCCATGTAGGGCAGATCGAGCGTCTTGTAGTCGTGGTCGAAGTCGACCCAGCGGGCCTGACGGGTGACGTAGGCGCGCCATTCGTCGGTGTACCGCAGCACCGATTCACGGCAGGCGTCGTTGAATGCGGCGATACCCATTGCGTCGATCTGAGATTTGTCGGTGATACCCAGCTGTCGCTCGACCTCGAGTTCGGCCGGCAGTCCGTGGGTGTCCCAGCCGAAGCGACGCTCGACCTTGAAGCCGCGCATGGTGCGGTAGCGCGGGACGATGTCCTTGACGTATCCGGTGAGCAGATGCCCGTAGTGCGGGAGTCCGTTCGCGAACGGCGGCCCGTCGTAGAACACGTATTCGGGGCCGTCCGCACGATGGGCGATGCTCGCCTGAAAGGTGTCGTCACTCGCCCAGTAGTCGAGGACCTCGAGTTCCAGCGCCGGCAAGTTCAGGTGCGCCGCCGGCCGGCTTGGGATAGGTGTTCTCGGTCACTGCGCGTCGTCTCCATGTGCCGGTGTCAGGCACGGGGACGACGAAGTGCTGTGTGCACTCGCGCCGCGGTACCACCCCGCTTGCCACACCTGAGTGTGGCCGCTCGTCGTTCGGCTGTGTCGGGCCAACCCGTCCGGTTCTACTGAGCCGGCAAAACTGCAGATTGCCGGCTGTTCTTCCGAAGGCTCCCCGGTGATGGCCGGATCGATGCCGCTGTTCGATTCTACGGCCCAGGGCAAACCCGGGCGATCATAGCCCCGCTGAACGCCTAGCCCTTGAAATAAACGATTTGGTAGGTCGTGGCCAGCAGATCTCCGTCGCGACTCCACAGTTGCGCGTTCTGGTCGAAGAATCCGCGGTCGAAGCGGTCCGCGTGTGCCGTTGCCAGAATGTAGTCGCCGCCGAGTGCGCCGAGGTGCTGGCTGTCGGCGTGGAAGTACGTGGTCATCGAGATGGTGCCGGCCGGGACAACCCCTTGGCGCAGAAACACCCGCGGAAAGAAGATGTCGGACATCGCGGTCAGGGCCGGAAAGTCGATCTGACGCTGGGCGGCGTCGCGCACCCACAGCGTGGTCGTCGACGACGACCCGGTCTCTACGGCGCCGCCGGAGAACGAGCCCTCGGCAAAACGCATGTCGTACATGCCAATCCACACCGGCAGATTTTCGCGACTGCTGCGTGAGAGCTGCTCCGGCGGCGGCGCGTTCGGCGGCATTGCTTCGGTGTTCGACCAGGTGTCGCGGCGGATTCCGAATATCGCGGTAGCAGTGGTCGCCACCACACCGTCTTGACTGAGCTCAAGGATCCAATGCTGATTGGTGCGGTTGGTACGCGCGGCACGACGGGAGATCTCGAACTCGCCATCAGCGATAGGCGCGGCGAAATTCACTGTCAGAGCGACCGGCTCACCGAGGCGGTCGGGATGCGATTCAATGGCGCGCAGCAAGACCGCGGCGGTGACCCCGCCGAACGGGCCCACCATGTTCGCCCACTCCGGATGTGTCCGTCCCCGGACGACGTCTGCGCTCACCACGTCGAGTTCAATCGCGCGGTCAAACGCGTGCAATTCCGGCATCGATACGACGTCTCCTGAGTTCGACTCTGCTACAGCAGGGTTCACCATACATCTGGCTCAACAACCCTCAAGACAGGCCGCCCTGATGGCTACACTGCGGCTGTGGCCTTCGATCCCGTCTTTGCTCGTGACGTGGTGCTGCCATTGGCCCAGGCCGCATACGCAGTGATGGACGGCAACGCCGCCAGCCTGCCGGCCGGCTACAGCCAAACCAGCCTGATCCAGGCCGATGCCGTGGTGCTCACCGCGATGACCAATCCGCATCCCGCGGTGGTGGCGATGACAAAAGACACCGACATCTTCGGGCTGATGGGACGTAATGCGGCCAGCCGCACCGCATTTCTGTCGTTTCGCGGCACGTCCGATGTCGCGGAGTGGGTCGCCGATATCGATGCCGTGCCCGACGACTACCGAGCAGATCAGCGGATTCGGACAGGTGCACGCCGGCTTCCAGGACGTCTACGAGCTTGTTCGCGCCAACATCGCCGCAAACCTGGCCACGGCCGCTGCCGGCTGCGATCAGATCTTGATCACCGGGCACAGTCTCGGTGCAGCGCTCGCCGTTCTCGCGGCGCCCGACATCGCCCGCAACATGCCGCCGAACACGGTCGAGCCTCGACTGATCACGTTTGCCGGCCCCCGCGTCGGAGTGAGCGATTTCGCCGCGAAGTTCAACGCCCTCATCGAAAGCTGCTACCGCGTCGTGAATTTCCTCGACGTCGTGCCCTACCTACCGCCGACTCCGTACGTGCATGTGGGTGCGCAAATCTCGGTCGACAGCGGCGGCCAGGTGCAGATCGCGTGGCGGCACAGTCTGCCCGCGTATCAAAACGGGTTAACGAGTTTCATTACGGCTCAGCAATAACGCCGAACTCCCGGCACCGAAGCGTGGAAGCCTTCGGGTACCGGGAGCGTCGAGCGGTATTCAGGCACTGACCTCGATGACGCCTGCGCGCCACAGCGCGGCGTAGAGCTGACGCAGCGGAACGGACAGCAGCCGAGCCGCCCCGTCGACCAGCGGGTCACCGCCCGGTCCGCGCAGCGTCGGACCGCTTGGAGGCCTTCGGCGTCGGCAGAGCCGTCGGGGCCGGGTCAGGAACAACCCTGAGCCGGGGCGCGGACGTCGCCGGTACTACTACTTCGTCGTACAGAACAGCGGTCATGATCGCCTCCTACGCAGAAAGTTGAACGGGCACAACGGGATCCGGGTGTCCGTCCGAAACGGCGTCGAGCAGATCTTTTACAGATTGCTCATGAGATGAGGCGGAATGCCAGGTGAGTCGTAGAAGGCTCAGTTGAAAGCAGTGCGCCGCAGGCCGGATCGGGACGAAACGGTGCCCGGATATCGATCCGGACTAGAACTGGAACTCATGCGTCCCTCACCTCCTCGCAGTCGCAGCACGTGCGGAATACCGCACATTTCACACGCAAGCAGGAAGTACAGAACCCGAAAATGCTCGGGAAACCGGCACCCCACTCGTCAGAGTTTCGGCACTACACGCCGTATCCGGGCCTACGCAAAATATGTAGGCCGGAAGCCACTTGGGCTCAACCCTTAAGCCGGGAGGAGCTGTCCTGACCCTGGGCGTCTCTCGACGTTCGGGGTCAGTGGCCTGTATCCGTGTAGACGCCTCACCTAACGAGGTGCTTACCCCGACGACTATGCCCGAACATTCCGCCCGGGTCAATTCGCCACGCCGATCCCGCTGACCTGCCGTTATGGTTCCGTGACCGCACTGCCGGTGCCGTCCGGGCGCAATCCCTTCATGACGAACGAGACGACGAAGTCGGCGGCCTCGGCGGCGGTGAGGCCATCGTCGGTGGTCAGGCGTCGGTGCGCGATCTCACCGATCAGCACAGTCAACGTGTAGGCCACCAGTCGCGAAGGCGTAGTCACTACGTCGCCTCGTTGCTGGGCGGCGACGATGAGGGTCTCGATGTCGCCGATGAATCGCTCGTAGATGCCGGCCAGTCGCTTGTTGAATGCGTTGTCCTGCCGGTAGGCGTCGCGGAACAGCAGCTTGGTGGCGGCCCGGTCATCGTCGAAGAACTCGAATGTCGCCTGCAGGGTGGCGCGAAATGGGGCTTCCGCGTATCCGAAGCCTGCTCCGCTCCCGGCCAGCGCGACCGCGACACGGATGCGCAGGGCGTTTTCCTCGGCGGCGATCAGCGCCCGAAAGAGACCTTCCTTGGAGTCGAAGTATTGGTATACGGCATCAAAGGAGAGGACGGCCTCGTTGGCGACATCGGCGATCGAGGTACCTTCAAAACCGTTGCGCGCGAACACTTTCTTGGCCGCCGCCAGGATCTCGCCGCGACGCCCATCGGTTACCGCAGGACCGGCGCTCCCCCGCCGGTCCGCGTCACCGGTCGACGAGCTCATTGAGGCGCCCGATGGTGTCGATGAACTCCGAGACCATTTCCAGCACCACCGCGGAAGTCGGCTGAACCTTGTTCATCGAACCCACGACCTGACCGACGAAATAGGTGGCGAGCTCACGTGCGCTGGAATCTGGCTGGGCGGCGGCCCGATTGATTCGCCGCTGCGGGTCACCGATCAGCGCGGTCTGCAACGGCATTCCCAGTGGATCGGGACTGTCGGCCCGTTCCCACTCGTCGGTCCATGCGGTGCGCAGCATGCGCGCGGGCTTGCCGGTCAACGAACGCGACCGGACGGTGTCCGACGAGGTGGCCGCCAGAAACTTGTCCTTCACCACGGGCGGCGTCTCGGCTTCCTCAGTGGTAAGCCACACCGAACCGCACCACACTCCCTCGGCTCCCAACGCCAGCGATGCCGCGATCTGGCGGCCGCGGGCAATGCCGCCCGCCGCCAGCACCGGCACCGGGGCCACTGCGTCCACCACGTCAGGGACCAACACCATCGTCGCCACCTGGCCGGTGTGCCCACCGGCCTCGGTGCCCTGGGCGACGATCAGGTCGACGCCGGCCGCCGCGTGCTGTCGAGCATGCGCTGTGGTCCCGGCCAGCGCCGCCACCAGCACGTCGTTGTCGTGCGCCCGGGTGACCAGTTCCGCCGGCGGCGAGCCGAGTGCGCTCGCGATCAGCCTGATGCGGTGATCGAACACGACGTCGAGCAACGGCTCGTAACCCTTGGGCGAGATGTTGAGGCCACCGGATGGCTGCCGCTGCTCTGCGGTCGACGCCGGGATGCCGTAACGAGACCAGCAGATCGTCGACGAACTGGCGGTGCTCCTCCGGCAACAACTCCCCGACCTGCCGGGAATCGATGCCGCCCCGGTCTGCGCCGACGTACTTGGGCGGCAGCAGCAAGTCGACGCCATACGGCTTGCCCCCGGTGTGCTCCTCGATCCAGCTCAACTCGCTCTCGAGCCGCTCCGCGCTGTGCGCGACGGCACCGAGAACGCCGAAGCCGCCCGCATTGGACACCGCAGCCACCACATCCCGGCAGTGGCTGAAGGCGCAGATCGGGAATTCCACACCGAGCATGTCGGCGACCCGTGTTCGCATTGCCGGAACGCTATGAGCTGGCGATTAGCGTGTCAATCGGCGGCGTCACGATGGCGGCCGACCGTCAGGTGGCCAGCTCACCACGTCATCCTCGAGGGGAATTTCCAGACTCTCCAGGATCGATGCGACCATTCGCCAGGCACTGATCGCGGTGACCAACTCCACGAGCACGGCTTGGTCCGCACCGAACTCCTGCTTGCACGCCGTCCAGCTTTCCGCGCTCACGGAACCGTGACGCACCACATCGTCGGTGGCGGCCAACACGGCGCGCTCGGCCGACCCGAACTCCGTACGGGACTGCCAATCCCGGACGCCGGCAAGATCATCGGCGCTCACCCCGAGACCTTGTGCGACGCGCCAGTGTTGTGACCATTCGTATTCACATGCTGTCAGCCAGGCAATCCGCATGATCGCCAATTCGCGTAAGCGCTTGTCCAGCTTGCCCTGCCACAGCATCCGCGCGAGCAGATCGTTGAGACCGGATGCCAGCTTGGGATGGTTGAGCAGTACGCGAAAGATCGCGAGCTCGGCCATGTAATCCGGGACACCCGCTTCATCCGCGGCGGCCTTCGCCTCGTCCAAAGGAAGACGGGGAACGCGGGCTTCTCGCTCAGGCGTCTCGCTCATGCGGCAAACCCGTTACCCGGCAACGGCTCCCGCTTCGGCGAACTGCGAACCGAAGTCGGCCACCCGGTCGAAACCGTCTCTGCGCGCCGCGGCGGCACCCAGTCTGCACAGCGCGCTGGTCGCGACGAGCCCGGCGTGGTCAACGAGCACGAATGGCGAGAGCAACCGGTTGTGCACGAAGCCGATCGCCAGGCCGGTGTCCGGGTCGGCCCACCCGACTGATCCGCCGAGGCCGACATGTCCGAACCCTGGCACCACATCGAATGGCAGGCGGTGGTACCCGAGGTGAAACGCCAAAGGGATCACCAAGTTGCCGTCGGGCCGGAGACTGCGCCGGCCACTCAGTCCGGCGGTCACTTCCGGCGAGAGGAACTGGCTGCCGTCGACCCGGCCGCCGTTGGCGATAGCGCCGTACATGCGAGCCAGACCGCGTGCCGTCGCCACCCCGTTGGCCGCCGGGATCTCCGCGTCCAGCAGCGGAATGTCGCCCTGGGCAGCAGCTTTCACACCCGGGAAATACATCGAGCTGAAACCCGCGGCCCGCGGGATCGCAGCGATCATCGGTGCGACCGCGTTGAACACCGGATTCTGGATTGCGGTCTGCGGCATGATGATCTGCGCAGCCTGCGTCGGGGCGCTGACCGGCGGACGTCCGAGATGTAATCCGTCGGTGCCCAGCGGCTCGGCCAATTCGGTGCGGATCAACTCGCGCATGCCCTTACCGGTGACCGCCCGCGCCAGACCTGACAGCAACCAGCCGTAGGTCAGCGCGTGGTAGGCCGATTTGCCGAACGAGTAACCGGGGCGCGCCGCCGCAAGACGGCGCTCCATGAGTTCGTGGTTGAGCAGGTCTTCCCTGCTGGCGCCGCGCAACGCCGACAGCCCGGCCTGGTGCCGCATCAGCTGCCGGACCGTGATGTCCGCTTTGCCGTTGGCGCCGAACTCCGGCCAGTACTGGGCAACCGGGACGTCGTAGTCAATCAGGCCGCGGTCGACGAGGCGGTGGATGACAGTGGACGCCATGCCCTTGGTCGCGGAGAACACCATGGTGGCCGTATCCGCCGACCAGGGCACCCGACCGCGCCGATCCGCGTAGCCGGTCCACACGTCGACGACAGGTTCCCCGTCGAGGTAGACCGCCAATGCCCCGCCGCCGAATCGGCGGCCGTGGAACGTGCTGGCGAAGCTGCGCACCGCGCAGGCAAAATGGGGATCGGCTGCGCCGTGAACACCGCGCGGCAGCACCGACCGGCGATTGCCCACCACTTCGAGGGTCATACCGTCGAATGTACCGTTACATCTTGCCGAGAACTTGGAATTCACCCTTCCGTTATTGACGCGAGTTCCAAGATTTGCTGAGCCGCCAGTGCGGGCGTCAATTCGCCAGTAAGAACCTGACGTTCTATGTCGGCTCGGCCGTTGCGGACCGCGCGATTGGACAGCACTCTGTCCAGCACGGTGTCGCGGACCATCTGCCATGTCCAATCGACCTGTTGGGCCCGCCGTCGCGCCTCGAAGTCACCTGCCTCGGTGAGCACGTCCCGATGCCGCTCGACGGTGTCCCACAACTCCTCCAGCCCAGTGCCTTCCAGCGCGCTCATCGTGAGAACCGGTGGACGCCAGAGGGTTTCGCGAGGATAGATCAGCCGGATTGCTCCGGACAACTCGCGGGCGGCTTTGCGGGCCTCCGTCAGATGATTGCCGTCGGCCTTGTTCACCACGACGATGTCGGCGAGCTCGAGCACACCTTTCTTGATGCCCTGCAGCTGATCGCCGGTGCGCGCGAGGGTCAGGAAGACGAAGGTGTCGACCATGTTGGACACCGCGACCTCGGACTGGCCGACTCCGACGGTCTCCACCAGGATCACGTCGAAGCCGGCCGCCTCCAGCAGCACGATGGTTTCCCGGGTGGCTTTGGCGACGCCGCCGAGTGTGCCCGATGTCGGGGACGGGCGAATGTAAGCGTCGGGATGTGTTGCCAGCTGCGGCATTCGGGTCTTGTCACCGAGAATCGATCCGCCGGTACGGGTCGACGACGGGTCGACGGCGAGCACGGCGACCCGATGGCCGCGCCCGATCAGGTACATGCCGAGCGCTTCGATGGCGGTCGACTTGCCGACTCCCGGCACCCCGGTGATACCGACGTGCAGGGCGTTGCCGGCCGCCGGCATGAGCTGCGAGCAGCAACTGCTGTGCGCGGTCGCGATGATCGGCGCGGGTCGACTCGACCAGCGTGATCGCCCGCGGCAGTGCCGCCCGGTCGCCGCTGCGCACCGCCGCGGCGAGTTTGTCGATGCTGCCGCCGTTGTCAGTCGCCATCTGGCTAGAGGGTGTATCCGAGTCGCTCGGCCAGCTTGTGCAGCAGATCGATTGCGGCGTCGGCGATCACGGTGCCGGGCGGGAAGATCGCCGTGGCGCCCGCTTCGTACAACTCGTCGAAGTCGCCGGGCGGGATGACGCCGCCGACCACCACCATGATGTCGGAGCGACCCACTTCGGCCAGCGCGTCGCGGAGCGCGGGCACCAGCGTGAGGTGACCTGCCGCCAGCGAGGACACCCCGACGACGTGTACGTCGTTGTCCGCGGCCTGACGGGCGACCTCGTCCGGGCGTGGAGAACAGTGCACCGACGTCGACGTCGAATCCGATGTCGGCGAACGCCGTTGCGATCACCTTCTGTCCCCGGTCGTGGCCGTCCTGCCCCATCTTGGCCACCAGGATCCGCGGTCGCCGACCGTCGGCCTCGGCGAACCTCTCGACGAAGTTCGGTTGCATCAGAGAAGGAAGTCATGTTTCCAGCCTTCCAGCTTCGTCCCGGTAGACCCCGGCGATGGTACGGATCTCGGCCTTGTGACGGCCGTAGACCTTCTCGAGCGCGTCGGAGATCTCGCCGACGGTGGCCTTCGTTCGGGCCGCGGCGATGGCCAGTGCCATCAGGTTGTTGCCCAGCCCGTCTTCCCCGGCACGGCCGTGCGCAGCGGCCGCCCGCGACAGCTCGTCCAGGGCTGCCTCGACGGCCGCCGGATCCCGATCTGCCCGCAGCTGTTCGAGTTTGGCCAGTTGTTCGGTACGCACCCGGCTGTTCTCGACCTTGAGAACCTCGACCTCTTGATCCTCTTCGACCTGATACTTGTTGATCCCGATCACCGGCTGGGTGCCGGAGTCGATGCGGGCCTGGGTACGTGCGGCCGCTTCTTCGATGCGCAGTTTGGGAATGCCTTCGTTGATCGCCTGCGCCATTCCGCCGGCCTCGGCGACCTCGGCGATGTGCGCACGCGCACGTTGCGCGAGCTGATAGGTCAGCCATTCGACGTAATACGAGCCGGCCCATGGGTCGATCGGTCGGGTGGTGCCGGACTCTTGCTGCAGCAGAAGCTGCGTGTTGCGGGCGATGCGGGCCGAGAAGTCGGTCGGCAGTGCGAGCGCCTCGTCCAGCGCGTTGGTGTGCAGCGACTGGGTGTGGCCCTGGGTTGCGGCCATCGCCTCGATGCAGGTACGCGCGACGTTGTTGAACGCATCCTGAGCGGTCAGCGACCAACCGGAAGTCTGCGAATGTGTGCGCAGCGACCGCGATTTCGCGCTCTTGGGGGTTGAACTCCGCGACCAGCTCGCTCCACAGCAGCCGACCGGCTCGGAGCTTGGCCACCTCCATGAAGAAGTTCATCCCGATGCCCCAGAAGAAGGACAGCCTGGGTGCGAACTTGTCGATGTCGAGGTCGGCGTCCAGACCCGCCCTGATGTAGTCGACACCGTCGGCGAGCGTGTAGGCGAGCTCCAAATCGGCTGTGGCACCGGCTTCCTGGATGTGATAGCCAGAGATGGAAATGGAGTTGAATTTCGGCATCTTGGCGCTGGTGTAGGCGAAGATGTCGGAGATGATCCGCATCGATGGCTTGGGCGGATAGATGTAGGTGTTGCGCACCATGAATTCTTTGAGGATGTCGTTCTGGATGGTGCCGGCCAACTTCTCCGGCGGGACTCCCTGCTCCTCGGCGGCTACCACGTACAACGCCAGGATCGGCAGCACGGCGCCGTTCATCGTCATCGACACCGACACCGTCGAGAGATCGATGCCATCGAACAGTTGGCGCATGTCCAGGATGGAATCGATTGCCACGCCGGCCATTCCGACGTCACCTGCAACGCGGGGGTGGTCCGAGTCGTAACCGCGGTGGGTGGCGAGGTCGAACGCCACTGACAGACCCTTTTGTCCGGCGGCCAGGTTGCGCCGGTAGAACGCATTCGACTCGGCCGCCGTGGAGAATCCGGCGTACTGACGGATCGTCCAGGGCTGGTTGACATACATCGTCGGGTAGGGGCCGCGGACGAAATGGCGGCTCGCCCGGGAAACTGTTCAGCGGGTAGCCGTCAGACTCGATGCCGGCGCGGTCGGCCGCGATGTAAACGGGTTTGACGTCGATGTCCTCCGGCGTGTGCCACACCAGTTGGTCCGGGGTGTACCAGTGCGCGGCGGCTGCGGCTTCGACGTGTTCGCGCACCGCGTCTTCCGTCGAAGGTGCGACGCTGCGATCGCTGTGCAGCGGGACGTCGGAGAAGCTGCCGACGGCGGGCGTGGTGGTCGTCATAATCGCTAGGCCCCCAACCGGTCGAGAAGATTCGAAAGCGCTTCCACCGCATTGATTTTCGCGGTCAGGAATTCGTCCGGTTGGTGGTCCGCCTCGGTCACCGCTTTCTGCGGACCGGCCAGGCAGACATGCGAAACCCCGGCGCTGTGAGCGGCCTCGACAATCGCGGATGCCTCGACGCCATACCGGCTGTCGGTGCCGCACAGCACCGCCACAGCTGGTGACCCCGCGCCGGAGACCGCCTTGGCGACGCCATCGGCATCCACGGTCCCCGGGTTGACCGCTTCGATCCCGCCGGATGCCAACAGGTTTGACGCAAACGTCGTGCGAATGTTGTGCTCAGCCAGCGGCCCCAGCGGCAGCAGCAGCGCCTGCGGGCGGGAGCCGGTGCGGGCCAGGAAGACATCCGAACGATCGCGCAGCGCCTCGAAAACCGCCGCGTAACGGATCAGCTTACCCGCCGCCAGTGGCGAATATGACGAATCGGGCTGCGGCAGAGCTGCTTCGGTGAGATTGGGGTACTCGTTGACGCCGGTGATCGCGGTCTTACGGTGCGCGACGTCGTCGGCGCGCCGAACGGCGATTTCGGCGATCTTTTCCGCGATATAGTCACGCGCGTCGATGAATCCGCCGCGCTGCTCGACGGTTTGGAAACTCTCCCAGGCCAGATTCGCCAACTGGTCGGTGAGGTCCTCGACGAACCACGACCCGCCGGCGGGGTCCAGGATCCGGCCGACGTGCGACTCCTCGAGCAGCAGCAATTGGATATTGCGGGCCATCCGGCGCGCGAAACTCGTGGCCATACCGGGAAAGCCGCCCTCGATCGCGACGTCGAACGGGAACACCAGAACGGTGTCGGCGCCCCCGACGCCGGCGCCGAACGCAGCCAACGTCGTTCGCAGCATGTTCACCCAGGGATCGCGCTGGGTCATCATCGGCAGTGATGTCTCGGCATGCACGACGGCTGCGCCACCGTCCGGCTCACCGACCACCTCGGCCACTCGCGCCCACAGCCGACGCAACGCCCGGACCTTGGCGATCGTCAAGAACTGGTCGTCGTCGGCAGCGAGTCGGAAGCTGATCTGCGACAGCGCCTTTGCCACCGGCACGCCGGACTCGGTCAGCACCCGTAGGTAGGACACCGCGGCCGCGATGCTGCCGGCGAGCTCCCACGTCGCGTTGGCACCGAGGTTGTGGAACGCCGGCCCGTCGACGGTGATCGTCCGCACCCCGTGGTCGTCGGCCACCTTGACGGCCATGCTGATGACCTCCTCGAGCGGCGGGGCGGGCCGGCCGCTGAGCGGCGCGGTGAGCGGATCGCCCCCCAAATCGAGCGACACGATGGCGCGCTGGTCGTCCTCGACTCGGCTCACCAGCTCCAGCAGCGCCTCGCCGGCGGCCCGGTAGTCGGCTCCGGCGTCGAGAATCACCGGTGCCATGCTCAGGTATACGCCCTCGAAAACCTTCTCCAGCTGCGCCGGAGCGATACCGGACTCCCCTACTCTCACCAGCAGCGCGCTGACGCCTTCGGCCAGCGCGGCCAGAACCGCGGAGTTGACGTCTTCCGCCGCCACCCCGGCGACCCGGCCGGCCGGAATGGCCTCGGCGACTTTCCAGCCGGACTTGACGTCCCGCAATGCGTCGGCACCGCGCAGGAAAGGCCACTCGCCAGGTAGCGGCGGCTCAGGCAGCTCGTCGAGCGCGGTGTAGAGCGCCCGGATCGCGACAGCCTCGTAGGTCGGTGTTTCCAGCATCTGCTCGGGCTCAGGCCCGAGCGCCTCTATTTCACTGACCTCTTGCTTCTTGCTCTTGGCCAGGACCCCGGCAACCGCAGTACGCCAGCGGGCCCGACCCTTCGCCAGGTCGGCAGGTTCAGCGGACACATCGACTGACACCGGCGGCTCCTTGTCCAGCACGTGACATCCCGACACTGGTCTGTCACCCGACAACCAGGCTAAATGATGCTAGTCAGTGTCGCGGCACACACTGCGGCGACCGGCCTTGACGAGCCATGACGCCCCCGCGGGTAAGGAGTACCTTACTAAGGTAGACCGGCTAACGTTAGGGTGATCATGCGTACTCGACCCCAGGGCGCACGCGATCAATCCGACTCGGTGATCGTGCTCGCGCAGCTGATGCCCGGAAACCGTGCCACCGTAGTGGGTACGGTCGCGCAGGCCAATCCGCTGATAGCGAAGCGCTTGGGGCAATTGGGCTTTCGGGCGAAGGCTCACGTCGACGTCATCCGTCGGGCGCCGCTGGGCGATCCGACCATATATCGGGTTCACGACACAGAGCTGTGCCTACGCCGCCGCGAGGCGCAGCTCATCGAAGTGCTTCCCGAACCGGACCGATGACGGCATGCCATGACGTCGAAGGCTCCGCGGTTGCTGTCGCCGGCATCCGTCGGGTGGCGTTGGTCGGCAGTCCCAATGCCGGCAAGACCAGCGTCTTCAACCATCTGACCGGGTTACGCGCCAAGACCGGCAACTACCCGGGCGTCACCGTGGGACGCAGCGTCGGCACCACCAGCGTCGACGGTGTCACGATTGCCGTCGAGGATCTGCCCGGTACCTACAGCCTCGACCCGATCAGCCCAGACGAGCAGGTGGTCACCGACCTGCTCGCCGGCACCTACCCCGGGGTCGATCCGCCCGACGCGCTGGTGTTGGTCGCCGATGCAACGACATTGCGCCGGTCGATCCTGTTGATCGGCCAGGTGCTCCGGCTCGATAGGCCGTGCCTGCTGGCGCTGACCATGGGCGACGAGCTGGCCTCTCGCGGCGGCCGGATCGACGTTGCGGCATTGTCGACGGCGCTGGGCATCCCGGTGACCGCCGTCGTCGCGCATCACGGGTCGGGAATCGACGACCTCCGAGCGCAACTCGTGGCGTTCGAGCAGTGGCAGCGCCCGCCGGTGCTGCCACCGATCACCGAGGACGACATCGACGCCTGGGGCCAATCGGTGCTCGACGCCTCTGATTATGTTGCGCCGCAACCGGATCAGCGCACCCGGCAAATCGACCGGGTGCTGCTGCACCCGTTGTGGGGCACGATCACCTTCTTCGCGGTGATGTTCTACTTCTTCCAGGTCTTGTTCACCGCCGCAGCGCCGGTTCGGGACGGCATCGGCAACGCGCTGACCTGGCTGGGCGGCCAAGTCGCCGCCCATGTCGGCAACCCCGTTCTGCGCGGGTTGCTCAGTCAGGGAATCATCGGCGGCGTCGGCACCGTGCTGCAGTTCATTCCGCAGATCGTGTTGCTGTTCTGCCTGCTCGCCTTTCTGGAGAGCGTCGGCTACATGTCGCGGGCCGCGTTCTTGATGGACCGGGTGATGGCCAAGACCGGCCTGGAGGGCCGCGCGTTCGTCGCGATGCTCTCGTCGTATGCGTGTGCGATCCCCGGCATCATGGCCACCCGGACGCTGCCGTCGTCGCGAGACCGGATCGCCACCATCGTCACCGCGCCGCTGATGACCTGTTCGGCGCGGCTTCCGGTCTACACGTTGCTGATCGGGCTGTTGGTGGCTCCGCAGACGCGGTGGTGGGGATTCAGCGCGCAAGGCGTGACGATGTTCCTGCTCTACCTGGGCGGCGGGTTGTCCGCGCTGGTCGCGGCACTGCTGGTGAAGTCGACGATTCTGCGCGGCGATCTGCTCCCGTTCACCATGGAGCTTCCGCCCTACCGGCTGCCGTCCCCGCAAGCGATGCTGGCCGCGATGTGGGGCGCGGCCGCCATGTTTCTGCGCAAAGCGGGCACCATCATTCTGGCCACCTCACTGGTGTTGTGGGCGCTGCTCAATCTGCCCGTCCGGGAGGCGCAGACCCGGGGTCATGTCCACGACCGATGCCACCGCGTACGTGATGAACCACAGCTATGCCGCCGATGTGGGTCGTGCTGTCGAACCGGTGTTTTCGCCACTGGGCTTCGACTGGCGCACCGACATCGCGCTGGTCGGTTCGCTGTCAGCCCGCGAAGTATTCGTCTCGACGCTGGGTCAGGTGGCGGCGGCGACAGACCCGGAAGCTCCGCAGCAAGCGCTGGCCACCATGACCGACGACCACGGCAGTCGAATCTTCACCGCGCCCACGGTGATTGCGCTGATGGTCTATTTCATGTTCGCGCTGCAGTGCATGTCGACGATCGCGGTGATGCGCCGCGAGACCAACACCTGGCGATGGCCCGCCTTCGCCTTCGGCTACATGTTCGTCCTCGCCTGGGTGATGGCATTCGTCGCGCGCTCGATCGCGGTGGGGCTGGGCGCATGATTCCCGTCCACGCCACCGCCACCGCGCACCCGCAACAATTGCGCTGGGCGGTTCCTGCCGACCGGTTACCCGCCCGCGGCGCGGTACGTCGGGCACCGGGGCGGCTCGGGACCCTGCTCGACGACGGTGTGATCGACCAAATCGAGGTTCGCCCAGCCGATGTGGTGATCACGCTGCACTCCGGCAACAGCTGGCGGGAATGGGGCGACGACATCCGCCAAGCGCTGTGCGACGCCCTGCTGGATCCGGCCGGCTGGGACGTCGATGCGGCGGACGAGGCCGCCGGGCTGGCCGCCATCGCGGCAGAGTTGCTCGCCGGACCGATCGGCGCGCTCGCCGCATCCCACGGCGGGTCGATCGAATTGGTGTCGGTCGATGGCGACAACGTGAATGTCCGGTTGTCGGGCGCCTGCCACGGATGTCCGGCCGCGGCCGCCACTTTGCATGACAAGCTGCAACACGAGCTGCGCCGCCAGTGGAGCCGCAAGGTATCGGTGCACGCCGAAAACGATTCCGTGGCAGTGCCGTTGGGTAGAAAGCTGCTGTCGCTATTCGTCCGCTGACAGGCCCGCTCAGCAGCGCCGTACGCTGACTTGCGTGACGCGGCCCGGTATCAGCAGAATCGCTGGCACGCTGCGCACGCTGGGCTCAACGGTCGCCGCCACCGTGCGTCAGCTCTCCACCCGTCGATTGGTCCTGACGGCTGCGGTGGCGGTCGCGTTGGTCGCCGTTGCGCTGCTGGTCCGATTGCCGACAGCGGTGGAGTTGAGGGACTGGTCGACATCGATGGGCCCGTGGTTCCCGCTGGCCTTTCTGGCCGCCCACATCGTGGTCACCGTGTTGCCGTTTCCCCGTACGGCGTTCACGCTGGCTGCCGGGCTGCTGTTCGGGCCCGTACTTGGAGTGACGCTGGCTGTGGCCGCCAGCACGGCCAGCGCGGTGATCGCGCTGGAGTTGGTCCGGGCGGCCGGCTGGCAGCTCAGTCGTTTGGTCCGCCATCAGGCCGTCGAGATAGTCGACGCTCGACTGCGCGACCGCGGCTGGGTTGCGGTCATGTCGCTGCGGCTGATCCCCGCGGTGCCGTTCGCGCCGCTGAACTACGCCGTCGGCGCGTCCGCGGTTCGGGTACTGCCCTACAGCCTTGGCCACCGTGGTGGGCGTGCTGCCCGGGACGGCGGCGGTGGTGATCTTGGGCGATGCGCTCACCGGTCACGTCAGCCCGCTGCTGTTTCTGGTGTCGCTGTGCATCGGCCTAGTCGGAATCACGTTGTTGGCGTACGAGATTCGTCTACACCGCCGGCGTCACAACGCCGCGATGGCAGAGACCGATACTGCCCTGGAAGGTTGAGCGCTTCGCGCCTGCGGATCTGCGCGTTTTACTCCGTGCAAGATATATAATTCAGGATTCCCGCGTAGCCGACAGTCATGTCAGTACCAGCGTGGTGACAGTCCGGGAAGGCACACGCAAGATGAACCTGAAGCGCCTAGCCGCTGCGGCGGCGATCGCCGCCGGAATATTGGGAACGACGAGTGGGGTCGGGCCGGCGAGCGCCGCGCCGCCGGTCCCGCCCCCGAATTGCCCTACCTGCCAACAAGATGCGGATGGCGCCTGGGGCATTCCAGCCATGAAATGCTGGGCCTACGGGCGCGTCGGACCAGGAAGCCCTCTTGGCGGCGGCGGGGTGCCGGGATACCTGCCGCAGTGCAAGGCGGCCGCACCGCCGCCAAACTGACGAGGGCTGCGCATTTGCCTCCCCGCGATCCTCGCAATAAACGCTTGTCAGATATAGAATTGGGCTTTACAAAGACCAAATAGGCAAGACGGCGACATATCGCCGTGGGTATTTCCGCGTAGCCGGCTAGGCAGCTAGTAACCAGCGTGGTGACGGTCTGGGGAGGCACACGCAACATGAACTTCAAGCGCGTAGCCGCTGCGGCGGCGATCGCCGCCGGTGTCGGCATGTCAACGCTCACCAACGGGATAGGGCTCGTCAGCGCTGCCCCGTCAGACCCGCCCCCGGGTGTTCCGGCCGTCCAGCCGGATCCTGGCTGGGCCGGCGCCGGGCATCCCGGCCGAAAAATGCTGGCGGTACGGCCGTTCCGGGGGTGGAAACCCCCGAGGCGGCGGCGGCCAGCCGGGGTTCTTGCCGCCGTGCGCCGGCCACTCCTGATCAAACGACAGTCCGCTTAGCCGACACAGGTAGTCTCCGCCATTTTCGGCGAAGCTTTGTCGCCGCGTGACAGGTGGTTATCGCCGTTAATTTGGGTATCCAGCAAACCGGGCCCGCGCAGCGTGGCGAGGGCGATATCTCTTGCGAAAACCTGCGGAGGATACGAACATCATGAACATTTCGCGCAAGGCCAGGTTGGCTGCCGCTGCTGCTGCCGGCGTAGCCGCACTCGCATTCAGCGCCGGACCTGTCAGCGCGGTCCCGCTGGACCCGCCGCCGTCGCCGGCTCCGGGCGGGCCGGCAATGAAGGGGCCGGACGCATCAACGCCGCAGACGACAAACATCCAGCGCCCCGGCGCCGGGCCGGGCGGAGCGCACGGCGGCCAGAACCAAACCAAGGCCCCCGGATCCTGATGTTGCGAAAGACGCACTGACTGAGCCGGATTCGCGCGCCGCGCACGATCGCGGCGAGCAGAGCTAGTCGAAGCCCTCCACCAACTCGCGGGCCTCGTGCTCAGTCTCGACCGTGGGCGGCGATCCGGGCAGCCGCTTACCGGCAACTTCTGGCGTGAAGACCAGGGTCACGATGCCGACCAGTCCTGCCACGATCAGCATGTACGCCGGCACCATGAGGTTGCCGGTGCCGGAGACCAACGCTTGAGCAATCAGCGGCGTCGTCCCGCCGAAAGCCGATATCGAGACGTTGTAGGAGATCGGCCAGTGCTCCGTTGCGAACATTGGTCGGAAACAGCGCCGGCATCGTGGCAGGTGAGGTGCTGTCGAAGCACAGTTCCATCAGACCGATCAGCAGCACGCCGACGAAGATCAGCGGATAGCCGCCGCCGTCGCGGATGAGCAGGAAAGCCGGGATCGACGCCACGATCAACAACACGCAGCCCGTCCGCATGATCGGTTTCACCCCGATGCGGTCGGACAGCGCCGCAACGAACACCAGCAGAATCGCCAGGATGGTCAACGTCCCGGTGATCATCGCCAGCCCGGCCGTATGGCCGAAGTGGACGAAGACCTTCAGGTAGGTCGGCAGGTACCCGGTCAGCATGTAATCGGCGGCATTGGACGTGTAGACCAGGGCCGCGCAGATCAGCATCGGCTTCCACTGTTCGGCGATGGTCTGGCGGTAGCCCTGCGGCTCCTCGCCCGCGGCTTCGGCTTTCTGCTGTGCTTCTTGGAAGGCGGGCGACTCCTCGAGTCGCATCCGCATGAATATCGCGACGATGCCCAATGGCGCGCTCAGCAGAAGCGGCACCCGCCATCCCCAGGTCAGCCACGTCGTGGTTGGGCAGCCAGGCCTGCAGCGCGGTCACCATCAAGCCTGCGGCGATGAACCCGCCGAGATTGCCCAGCGGCAAGAACCCGACGATCATTCCTCGTTTGCGGTCTGGCGCCTGCTCGACGACGTAGGTCATCGCGCCGACGTATTCGCCGCCGGTGGACAGACCCTGGAACACCCGTCCGACGACGAGCAGGATCGGCGCCCAGATACCGATGGCGCTGTAGGTCGGCAGTAGCCCCGTCCCCGTCGTGCCGATCGTCATCAGCACGATGGTGATCACCAGCACCCGCTTGCGCCCGATCCGATCACCGAGTGGGCCGAAGATGAACCCGCCGAGGGGACGCACCACGAACGCCGCTGCCAACGTGCTGAACGTGGCGATCAGGTGGACCGAGCTGACGCTGTCGCCGGGGTAAAAGACCTGCGCAATCGTGGTGGCGATGTAGCCGTAGACGCCGAAGTCGTACCACTCCATGAAGTTGCCGATCGACGCGCCCTTGATGGACTGACGCGTCATCTCGGGGTCGGCGACCTGGATCTGGTCGAGGGTCCACCTGCGCCGGCGCCGCCGACCCAGACCGGTCAGCCGGCGTCGCGGTGTTCATCAGCAGCTCAGATACCCACTACCTGCCGTTTCGAACGCGATAGTGATTTACCCCGCAGCTACGGCTGATCGGGTCCCTTCGCCGTGAGAACGGCGAAGAGCGCAAGAAACGACGCTGCCGGAATGGTGTTGACGATGCGGTCGCGGACCCGCAGGTGGGCGCCGACGGCGAGCACGAAATACAACGTCAACATTGCCGTGGTCAGCCGCGCCAACGCCGGAAACCGGCTGGCAGAAAGCAATCCGATCACCGAGGCCGCCTTCGAGGCCGGTATGAGCCAGCGGATGTTCTGCGGAACACGAAGGGTGTCAAGGGTTTTAGCGATCGGCGGCACCGGGATCGCGCATGCCACCGCATCGACAGCCTGGAACGCGGCCAGTCCCGCGTAGGTTTTCGGCGATGTCAGAGCGCCCATGTCACTGCTTCAGCTCGTGCTGGGGCGGTAGCGGGGCGTCGACCGGCTTGCGCGCGTCCGCCTCAGCCTTGGCCACCGCCTGCAACAGGGCCGGGTCGGTCTCGGTGGAGAACCAGTCGGCCATGTCCGAGTCGTCCTCGGGCTTGGGCGGGGTGTTGTCGACCGGTGACGGAACGAAACGGAACACCCCGTCATCGCCCGGAGCCCCGAGCAACTTGGTGAAGCCCTGCAACGCGGTGTTGAAGTCGCTGGGAATCACCCACACCTTGTTGGCGTCGCCCTCGGCGATTTTCGGCAGGGTCTGCAAGTACTGGTAGGCCAGCATCTCCGGCGTCGGCCGGCCGGCCTTGATCGCCGCGAAGGTCTTCTCGATCGCCTTGGCCTGTCCCTGCGCCTGCAAGTAGGCCGCGGCCCGCTCACCCTGCGCCCGCAGCATCCGGGACTGCCGATCGGCTTCGGCGGCAAGGATCGCGGCCTGCTTGGCGCCTTCGGCCGCCAGGATCTGCGACTGCTTCTCCCCCTCGGCCTGCGTGATCGACGCCTGCCGCATTCCCTCAGCGGTCAAGATCACGGCGCGCTTCTCCCGGTCGGCCTTCATCTGCTTTTCCATCGAGGCCTGGATCGACGGCGGCGGGTCGATGCTGCGCAGCTCCACCCGCGCAACCCGCAGCCCCCAGCGGCCGGTCGCCTCGTCGAGCACGCCGCGCAACTTGGTGTTGATCTGATCGCGCGAGGTCAGGGTCTGCTCCAGCGTCATGCCGCCCACGACGTTGCGCAGGGTGGTGGTGGTCAGCTGCTCGACGCCGACGATGTAGTTGCTGATCTCGTAGACGGCCGCCTGCGGAACGGTGACCTGGAAATACACCACGGTGTCGATGTTCAGGGTCAGGTTGTCCTCGGTGATCACCGGCTGCGGCGGGAACGACACCACCCGTTCGCGCAGGTCCACCCGGGCGCGGACCCGGTCGATGAACGGGATCAGCAGGGTCAGCTGCCCGCTGATCGTGCGGCTGTAGCGACCCAGCCGTTCGATCACCGCCGCTTCGGCCTGCGGGATCAGCGTCACCGACTTGGCCACCACGATGATTGCGAACACCACCAATACAGCGAACAACAACAACCCGGCACTAGCAGCCATGATGGATTCTCCTAATTGCTCTTCAGAGGATTACGGGATTTTCCAGACCACCGCAGTGGCCCCATCGATATGCATGACGGTGACGCTGTTCGCCGGGTTCGAACTCGTCACCCTCATTCAATGGCCTTGCGGTCCATACCTGACCGTCTACTTTCACCTGACCCTCGTCGCGGGCCACGCGGTCGAGCACCAGCGCGCTCTTACCTTCCAGCGCCTTGATGCCCGTCGGCAGGCTTTTCGGCGGGGTCAGACGCCGCCGCAGCGTCGGGCCGCACCAGCGCCAGCAGCAGCACCGAGACCACCAGGAACACCGCGCCATCGGTCCAGATCGGCAGATCCAGCAGCCAGCTGGATCCGGCCGCGGCCAGCGCGCCGCCACCCAGCATGAGCAGGAACATGTCGCCGGTCAGCGCCTCGGCGCCGGCCAGCCCCAATGCGACGATGAGCCAGATCACAGCCGCAGACATGCCGTCAGGATATCGCGTGATCGGCCGCGCCCACGGCGAACAACTAGACTGCGAATCCATGTGGTGCCCAAGCGCAACGCTCTCGGTCTGGGCCAATGCCTGGCTGGCCGGCCAGGCCGCGCCCGATGACGTCCTCGACGCGTTATCCTGTTGGGCACCAACACAATCCGTGACCGCCTACGACGCCGTCGCGGCCGGACATACCGGGCTTCCGTGGCCGGATATCCATGACGCGGGCGTGGTTTCGCTGCTCCAGACGCTGCGGATGGCCGCCGGACGGTCGTCAACGGGCACCCCGTCGATCACGGTGGTGCTGCCGATTCCCGGCGACGTCCGCGGGCTGCCCCCGGGCACCCAGTTCGAGCGCGACGCGATAGCCGCGGGCGAGGCGGTGATCGTCACCCATCCCAGACGATCCCGGAAAGGCCGTCGGGCTGGTGCCCGAATTCGAGTACGACGAAGCTCCGACGACGAATTCGATGATCCCCGAACTGGCCGCGCTGTCGTGGACGGTGTACTCCCTGCCCGAGCGCCCCGGTGATCGACCACATCGAGTTGGGCGAGGCCGAGTACGACTTGCGGCTGGCGGTGCGATCCGCCGCGGATGCCCTCACCACGATCGGGCTCGGCTCTGCCGGTGTCGATGTCGACGATCCGCGCGGAATGGTGGAGCAGTTGCTGGAATCCACCCGGCACCACCAGGTTCCCGAGCCGGCGCCGTCGCGGGCATTGCGGGTGCTGGAGAACGCGGCGCACGTCGACGCGATCATCACGGTCAGCGCCGGGCTGAGCAGAATCGGCACCCAGTCGCTGTCGGAGGCACAGATCGCCACCGACGCGCTGCGGCCGCTGGCCGCCGTCGTGCGATCGGCGAGAACGGCTGCGCTCAGCGCGATTCTGCACGCCGCCTGGCAGCACTGACTGGCCGCGCCGGCTAATCGGCAGACCTCAGCGGCACAGTGCGGCGGACGGCACGGCTCGCCATTGATGCCGGCCGCGCAGCCCGGCACCGGGTCCGGTCCGCTCACCCGCGCGGGCGCGCGGCCGAGTCGAAGTTCGTCGATCAGGTCCACCGCGAGCCGGGCGAACCGAGGGTCGGCGTTGGGCGTGCCCACCCGGGCGAGCGCGATGCCGGCCGCATCGGTCTGCGCGCGTAACTCGGTGTCGAGGTCCCACACCACCTCGATGTGGTCGGCGACGAACCCGATCGGGCAGACGATGACGGCCTTTGTGCCGGCCTCGGTGAGGGCGGCGACATGGTCGGCCACGTCGGGTTCCAGCCACGGCACCTGCGGCGGACCCGACCGTGACTGCCACACCACGTCGTAGTCGTCGTACCCGGCGGCCGCCGCGACAAGCTGTGCGGCGTAACGCACTTGGCGGCTGTACAGCTTGGGTCCGAGGCGGTCGTCGGCGGCCACCGGTACCGAGTGCGCGGTGAAGATCAGCCGGGCGTCCTCGGCCACGGTGTCCGCAGCGGCGAGGACGTTGTCGGCGAACATCTCGATGAAGAGCGGGTGGTCGAAGTAGCGCCGCAGTTTGACCAGTTCGGGCGCGTCGGGACCGGCCGCGCGCCGGGCCCGGTCGAGATCCTCGGAATATTGCGTGCAGCCCGAGTATCCACTCCACGCCGACGTGGTGAATACCGCTGCACGCCGAATGCCGTTGTCGCGCATGGCCGCGACCGCGTCTTCGACGTACGGCTCCCAGTTGCGGTTGCCGAAGTAGACCGGGATGTCCAACTCAGCTTGCAGTGTGGCGATCAGGTCCCGATTGATCCGGTTGATCGGCGACACCCCGCCGAAGTGCAGGTAGTGCTGCGCCACGTCGTCGAGCCGTTCCGGTGGCACATTGCGGCCCCGGGTGACGTTCTCCAGGAACGGCCGCACCTGCTCCGGTCCTTCTGGCCCTCCGAAGGACAGCAGCAGGACGGCATCAAAATCCATTAGCGCCCATAGCAATCCGCTCTTAAAGCAACTGCGTGCTGGCGCCGCCGTCGGCGTAGATGATCGACCCGGTGGTGGCCGGCAGCCACTCGGACAGCAGGGCACACACCGTCTTGGCCACCGGCGTCGGGTCTTTCATGTTCCACCCGATCGGAGCCCGCTGGTCCCAGCCCTCTTCGAGCAGCTGCATCTGGGCACCCGCTTCGTCGCCGAGCGCGCCGCCGACGATGGCGCTCATCGCCAATGTCCGAACCGGTCCTGCGGCAACAAGATTCGACCGCACGCCGTACTTGCCGGCTTCGCGTGCAACGAACCGGTTGACCGACTCCAGCGCGCTCTTGGCCACCGTCATCCAGTTGTACGCCGGCATGGCTCGCGTCGGGTCGAAGTCCATTCCGACGATCGAGCCACCGGGATTGATGATCGGCAGCAGCGCCTTGGCCAGCGAGGCGTACGAATACGCGGAAATGTGAATGCCTTTGGAGACGTCCTCGTAGGGCGCGTCGAAGAACGGGTTGATACCCATCCCGGTCTGCGGCATGAAGCCGATCGAATGTACGACGCCGTCGAGTTTGTTGCCCTCGCCGATTTCGGCCGTCACGCGCTCGGCCAACGTGTCGAGGTGCTTTTCGTCTTGCACGTTGAGTTCGATCAGCGGCGCTTTCTCCGGCAGCCGGTCGGCGATGCGCTGGATCAGCCGCAACCGGTCGAATCCGGTCAGCACCAGTTGGGCGCCCTCTTCCTGGGCCACCTTGGCGATGTGAAACGCGATCGACGCGTCGGTGATGATCCCGCTGACCAGGATCCGTTTTCCTTCGAGCAGTCCTGCCATGTCCGTCCTAATTCTTCAGTTCTCGTGGATCATTCAGTGGCCCATGCCCATGCCGCCGTCGACCGGGATGACCGCGCCGGAGATGTAACTCGCATCCTCCGATGCCAGGAAGCTGACGACCCCGGCGACCTCGGCGGCGGTACCGACCCGCTTCGCCGGGATGAAATCCAGCGCGCCCTCCTGGATCCGTTCGTCCAGCGAGCGCGTCATGTCGGTGTCGATGTAGCCCGGGGCGACCACGTTGGCGGTCACGTTGGCCTTGGACAGCTCTCGGGAGATCGAGCGGGCCATACCGATCACGCCGGCCTTGGAGGCCGCGTAGTTGGCCTGGTTGCCGATGCCCCAGGTGCCCGAGACCGAACCGATGAAGATCAACCGGCCGAACCGCTTCCGCTGCATGCTGCGCGAGGCCCGCTGGACCACCCGAAATGCCCCGGTGAGGTTGGCGTCGATGACCTTTTCGAATCGCTCCTCGGTCATCCGGATGAGGAATGCGTCCGCGGAGACGCCGGCGTTGGACACCACGACTTCGACCGGGCCCTGATGCTCCTCGACCGCAGTGAAGGCGCGATCGACGGCGTCGTTGTCGGTGACGTCGCACTCGACGCCGAACAGCCCCTCGGGTGCTCCGGATCCGCGGTGGGTGACGGCGACCTTGTGGCCGTCGGCGGCCAGCCGCTGCGCAATCGCCAACCCGATCCCCCGGTTTCCGCCGGTGACCAGGACCGAACGAGGTACAAATGCAGGCTTTCCGCCGTCTGTGGCTACGTCAGTCACCCCGACAACCTATCGCTTGACCGCGGCATCGCCGAAATCGCCCGGCGTTGGTGTGCAACGGAACTAGGCCGGCAGCCGCCGGTTGATCAGCAGTGCCGCCAACCCCGCCAACGCCAGCACCAGCGAACCGAGCCGGAGCCAGCCGATGCTGGCATCGCCCCTGATCGTCTCGTAGCCGATCTGCTGCTGCAACGAGGCGTAGACCTGCTTGAGCTCCTGCAGGTTCGAGGCGTCGTAGTGGCTGCCGTTGGAGAGCTCGGCAACCTTCTTCATGGTGCTGTCATCGACCGGAACCGGCTGGCGCTGACCGTTGATCTCCACGAAGCCGTACGGGGTGCCGAACGAAATCGTCGAGATCGGCACGCCTTGGTCCTTGGCGGTACGAGCCGCGGTGAACGCACCCTTCGGGTTGTCCGGGTTCGTCGGCATCGTCTCCTTGCCGTCGGAGAACAGCACGATACGAGCCGGCGGCGGGGTGTCGCCCCCGCCGATCACCGCGCCGACGGTGGCGATGGCCTGCAGCGCGGTGAAGATGCCCTCGCCGGTGGCGGTGCGGTCGGCGAACTGCAGCTTGTCCAGGGCGGCTTTGGTCGAGTCGCGGTTGGTCGTCGGCTGGACGAGCACGGTCGAGGTCCCCGCGTAGGCGATCAGCCCGAGGTTGATGCCCGGGGTCAGCTCGCCGGCGAACTCCTTGGCCGCCACTTCGGCCGCGGCCATCCGGTTGGGTTCGACGTCGGTGGCCCGCATGGACTGCGAGACGTCGATGACGAGCATGACGACCGCTCGGTTACGCGGAATCCGGACGTCGTGGGTCGGGCCGGCCATCGCGACCGTGAACAGCAGCAGCGACGCCACCAACAGGATCGCCGACAGGTGACGCCACCGGGTGGGTTGTTTGGGCGCAACGCTTTCCAGCAGCTCCATGTTGGCGAATCGCAGCATGCGTCGCTGGCGGGCCACCTGAGCGATGACGTACAGCGCAGCCAGAGCCAGGATCACCAGCAGGAAAAGGAAGAACCACGCGTGAGCGAACCCGGAGAGCGTCATCGGCCCGAGTAACGGCAATGTCATAGCAGACCCGTCTTGCTGTTAAGGCCCGCCGCGGAGAAAGCGCGAGTCACTGGCGCCCCGCCAGTGCACCGCGTCGGCGGGATTCGACGAAACGGACGATGTCGGCGATCCAATCTCGATCAGTTCGCAGCGACAGCAGCGGCGCCCCGCAGCTGCGCAGGGTGCGGGCCACGTCGGCGCGATGCGCCGCGGCAGCCTTGGCGAAGTCGTCGCGCAGTTGCTCGTCGATGGTGAATTCGCGGGAGCGCCCGGTCTCGGCGTCCTGCAGAAGCACATCGCCGACGTCCGGCAACTCGACGTCGCGGGGGTCGAGGATCTCGATGCCGAGCACCTCGTGGCGGGCGGCGATCGCCCGCATCGGCCGCGTCCAGTTGATCGGTCCGAGGAAGTCGCTGATGACCACCGCCATCCCGCGGCGGCGTTCCGGACGGCGCAGCGCGTCGATGGCCAGCGACAGATCACCACGCACGCCGACCGGAGCTTTCGGCATGGTGGCGATGGTGCGCAGCATCGTCTGCTCGTGTTGACGCCCAGAGCGGGCCGGCACGCGAGTTACCTTCTCGCCGTTGGCAATCACCGCACCGAGCCGGTTTCCCCCGCCGCTGTTGAGGAACGTGATGGCGGCCGCGGCGGCCACCGCCAGATCGCGCTTCTCGCAGACGGCTGTGCCGAAGTCCAGGCTTGCCGACAGGTCGACCACCAACCAGGTTTCCAGTTCGCGGTCGGCGATCATCTGCCGCACGTGCGGGTGGCTGGTACGCGCGGTGACCGCCCAGTCCATCCGGCGCACGTCGTCGCCGGGCTGATACTCGCGCGACTCCCCCGGCTCCGATCCCGGACCCGGGATCAGGCCGAGGTGGTCACCGTGCAGCACACCGTCGAGCTTGCGTTTGACCGTGAGCTCGAGGGTCCGCAGCGCCGCCGCCAGCTTGGGGTCGTCGATGTTCCCGCGCTGCATCGACGGCGGGCGGTTGGCCGCAGACTGGTCCGCTGCGGATTTGCTATCGGTCACCGACCGCTAGCCGCACCCGCGGCCTGCATCGCCGGAGGCACCGAATGACCTTGTTGGGGAACGGCATTCACCTGCGGCATCCCGATGGTCTGCAGCACCCGGTTGATGACGACCTCCGACGAGATTTCGTCGGCCAGCGCGTCATAGGTGAGCACCAACCGGTGCCGGAGCACGTCCGGGATCACCTCGACGATGTCTTGCGGGATCACGTAGTCGCGGCCACGGACCAGCGCCAGCGAACGCGAGGCAGCGATGATGCCCAGCGAGGCACGCGGCGAGGCGCCGAACGAGATCCAGCTCTTGACGTCGTTCATGCCGAGTTGCTCGGGGTGACGGGTGGCGGTGACGACCCGCACGACGTAGTCGACCAGCGCGTGGTGCACGAAGTTGTTCGCGGCGAGGTCCTGCAACCGCAGCAGGTCACCGGTGTCCAGGATCTGCTTGGGCTCCGGCGGCTTCACGCCCATCCGGTAGATGATCTCGCGCTCTTCCTCGGGCGACGGGTAGCTGACGTTGATCTTGAACAGGAAGCGGTCCCGCTGCGCTTCGGGCAGCGGGTAGACGCCCTCGTGCTCGATCGGGTTCTGGGTGGCCATCACCAGGAACGGGTTGGGCAGTGGGAACCTCTTGCCACCGATCGACACCTGGCGCTCCTGCATGACCTCCAGCAGAGCCGACTGCACCTTGGCCGGCGCACGGTTGATCTCGTCGGCGAGCAGGAAGTTGGCGACTACCGGGCCGAGTTCGGTGTCGAACTCCTCTTTGCCCTGCCGGTAGATGCGGGTACCGATGATGTCGGTGGGCACCAGGTCGGGGGTGAACTGGATGCGGGCGAACGTTCCGCCGACCACCTTCGCGAAGGTCTCCACAGCCAGGGTCTTGGCGACACCGGGCACACCCTCGAGGAGCACGTGACCCTTGGAGAGCAGGCCGACAAGCATCCGCTCGACGAGCTGATCCTGGCCGACGATGATCCGCTTGACCTCGAAGATCGCCCGCTCCAAGGTCTGCACCTCGGCCGCCAAGCCGTTACCGCCACCGCCGGGTGCCGCATGCGCAGGTGCCGTTGAAGCGCTGCCCGGACCCGAGTAACCGCTGGTGCCCGGCGGCGGCCCGCCTGCTGATGTCATCGATTACCCTCCACGGCTCAACCTTCCAAAACTCAATCACACACGACTGCTCGCACCACGAACATCGCGGGGCAGCGGCGTGCCCTGGTTCAACTATTCCAGGCCAGTTGGGATCCGTCGACGTGGCCGCCCGCCTGGCGACGATTCAGGCCGCGGGCCGCATGGCGATTCCGCGCCGGCCATGGCCACTCGACGCGTGTCTTCAGTACTCGATGATCCGGGTCAGAAGCGGCGTCATGCCACCCTTGCGGACCGGGCTGATGGTGACTTTGCCGGCGCTTCCCGAGGCCTCCAGCATCTGGCCGTTGCCCAGATAAATGGTGACGTGCTGGCCGCCGCCCGGACCGTAGAAGATCAGGTCGCCGCGCTTGGCCTGCGACGGCGGGATGTGCCGACCGGCTTTGTACTGGTCGCCGGAGAACCTGGGCAGCAGCACGCCGACCCCGGCGAAGCTGTAGCGAACCAGGCCCGAGCAGTCGAAGCCGACGATATTGGCGCCGGAGTCGATGCCTTTGCTCGGCGAGTTGGGAGTGCCGCCACCCCACGAATACGGGACACCCATCTGCGAGGAGCCACGCCGGATCACATATTCGATGGCCTGCCGGCCGTAGACCCGGGGTATCCCATTGGCGCCGGTGCTGGGCTGACTACCACCCAGGTTGATTCCAAGGCCGCTGAGGAATTGCTGTCCCAGGCCGAGCGTCGTCTGGGTGGCCTGGGCGGTGGCCTGCAGCGACTGGTTGGCCATGGCCACCGGATCCCCCGGCGCGCCCGCGCTGATCGGTGGGCGGCAGCGTGGGGTCCCACGCGCCGTCCTCGGCGTTGGCGGGAGCCGCCAGGCCGATCAGCAGGGTGAGAACGGCCAGCACCGGCCAGACCACCCTGGTCCGGCGCACACCGTCAGAGTCGGTAAACCCGTGGCGCATAGATCCTTTCAACGCGTCAGTATTCGATGTAACGGATTACGAAGGGCGTCATGCCGCTGGTGCGAACCGGCGCGATCCGGACCTTCAGTCCGACGTCGGGAGCCTCGAGCATCTGACCCTGACCCAGATAGAGCGTCACGTGCTGGCTACCGCCGGGGCCGTAGAAGATCACGTCACCGCGGCGCATCTGCGAGGCCGGGATCTTTCGGCCCAGGTCGTACTGTGCGCCCGAGTAGTGCGGCAGCTTGATGCCCACGCCGGCGAACGCGTAGAGAATCAGGCCGGAGCAATCGAAGCCGGTGGTGCCCGAGCCGGAACCGATGCCCTTGCCCGGGCCGGCCGCGGTGCCACCACCCCACGAATACGGGACACCGATCTGCGAGCCGGCGCGGCGGATCACGTACTCGGATGCCTGCCGACCGTAAACCCGCGGGATCTTGCCGTTCGTGAAGCCTGATGACGTCGGCGCCAAACCCAGCTGCTGCAAGAAGCTGCGGCCCATGCTGGAGGTGACCTCCGACGAGGTCGACATCGTCCCGAGGACCTTGTTGAGAACCGCGACCGGGTCACCGGGGACGTTGGCGCTGGGCACCTGCGGCAGCGTGGGGTCCCACGCGCCGTCCCAGTTACCACCGTTGCCCTGCGGCCGGCTGGGCGAGCCCGGCGCGGCCGGGTCCCATCGGTCTCCGGGGGACGACGCCGCCCGCTGTCCGGCATCCGGTCCGCCCGCGGATGCCGTCCAATTGCGGGCGGCGTCGAGTCTTGATTGGGCCGCGCTGCGTTCGTCGGCCAGTCGAGTGACTTCATGTTGTTGTTCGCCGAACTTGCGCTGGGCGTCGGTCAGCGCCGCCACCGCCGCGTTCTGGCTGGATTGCGCATCGCCGACGGCCTTGTCGGCCTTCTGCTTGGCCAGCCGCGCGGTGGATTCTTTGTTCAGTTGCTCCGTGCGGGCGCGCTGCAGGTTGTCCATCACCTGCTGAGAACTGGCGGCCAGGGTCTGGCCGGCGGCGGCGGTCGCGATCATGTCGTCGGGATTCTTGGCCGTGAGGTAGCTGTCCGAGGGGCCGCTGACGTAGCTGGCTACCGCGAAACGGTCGAATCGCTTCTGCGCGGCGGTAATTGCGACGTCAGCGTCCTTGACCGAGTGCTGGCTGGTTTCGACCTCATGTTGTGCGGCCGCCGCGTTGTCGCGCGCCGTCTCGACATCGACGACCGCCTTGTTGACGCCTTCTTCTTCGGTCTGGATCTGCGCGTTGAGATCCTGCAGCCGCTGATTGGCCTGGGCTACATCGGCGATCAGCTTGGCCATCGTGTCCGGGTCGGCGTTGGCCAGACCGGGCGTGCCCAGGAGTAGTGCCACGCTGAGCACCGCCGGGCTGAGCCGGAGGGTCAACGGTGTCGCCAATCGGAAAGACGAGCCGCGGCAGTTGCGTCTCATTCGACTCGGGTCTCCTTGGCTCAACGCGGGCGGAAGGCGCTGGAAATTCGGACCCCAGTTATCACTGGAAGCACGAATAAACCAAATGCATCCTCTGCACCGTAAGTCACATCTGACCCAGTGGAAACTTATGTCACGAATTACAAGTCTGTTCTTCTAAGAACTGTGACCCTACGGTGACATCACTAATTTGCCCGCGTTTGCGGCACGGACGCCGATGCTATGCGACACAAGCGGAATAATGCCCGTTAGACGGAGTGATCGGCGCCTTCCGCGACGGCCTCGGCGCTCTCGGCTGACGTAGCTGACCGCTTGCCGCGAAGTTGCATGACCCGTGCTCCGACGACGGTCGCGAGGACCCCGATCAGTACGACGATGGTGAATGACGTCCAAGGGAACTGCGGGGTCTCGAGTTGATGCAGGAAATTCTGCGCCGAATTCACCGTATTACCGGTCTTGGCGTGGTCTTCGCCGATCTCCAGCGTCGCACGCGGAAAGTGGGTGCTGTACGTGCCGACGAAGTTCGGACTCAGAACCAGCACTGTCGCGTCGGGATGTTGTGAGCCGACCACCGTTGCGATGTCGCGAAGCGGGGTGTCGTTCAGCGGGTTGTGGTCGAGCACCACGATCTTGAGGTCGATGTTGTGCTCGTGAGCTTGGCTGATCAGGTCGAGCAGCGCCGGCGTGACGGCGGGCGGCGCGCTCACGTTGCCCGCGCTGACCTGTAGCTGAACGATGGCCAGGCAGTCGTCGGGCTTGGTCGCCGGATCGACACCGATGGTGCCGCAGATTTCGCCCGGGATATAGAGCGGCGCGTGCGGGGTGGTCACGGATGGAACGGTACCGCCTGACGACGCCGGCGTTACAGCAGGCGGTCGGCAAAAAGAAAAGGAAGTTTTCGGGTCCGACACAATGCAGGACAAGCGTACTGTTAGACTCGTGAGCGCCCGTCGACACGGCCCGTCGGCGAGCACGACGAGTGGCGATCGCAAGCAAGGCCCAGCCCGGCGCAGCGGGTCGCCGCCGATACATAGATCTCGGGAGTTGATGTGAGCAGCAAAGATTCGGTGAATTCATTCGGAGCCCACGACACCTTGAAGGTCGGCGGGGACAGTTACGAGATCTACCGGTTGGACGCGGTACCGGGTACCGAGAAGCTTCCCTACAGCCTGAAAGTCCTCGCCGAAAACCTGCTGCGTAACGAAGACGGCAGCAACATCACCAAGGACCACATCGAGGCGATCGCCCAGTGGGATCCCAAGGCCGAGCCGAGCATCGAAATCCAGTACACGCCGGCACGCGTCGTCATGCAGGACTTCACCGGCGTTCCCTGCATCGTCGACCTGGCCACCATGCGGGAGGCCATCGGTGATCTGGGCGGCGACGCGGAGAAGGTCAACCCGTTGGCCCCGGCCGACCTGGTGATCGACCACTCGGTGATCGCGGACCTGTTCGGCACGCCCGACGCGTTCGAGCGCAACGTCGAGATCGAATACGAGCGCAACGGTGAGCGCTACCAGTTCCTGCGTTGGGGTCAGGGCGCCTTCGACGACTTCAAGGTGGTGCCGCCCGGCACCGGCATCGTGCACCAGGTCAACATCGAATACCTGGCGAGCGTGGTGATGACCCGCGACGGAGTGGCCTACCCCGATACCTGTGTGGGCACCGACTCGCACACCACGATGGTGAACGGACTGGGTGTACTCGGCTGGGGCGTCGGCGGCATCGAGGCCGAGGCTGCGATGCTCGGCCAACCGGTGTCGATGCTGATCCCCCGCGTCGTCGGCTTCAAGCTCACCGGCGAGATCCAGCCGGCCGTCACCGCCACCGATGTGGTGCTGACCGTCACCGAGATGCTGCGCAAGCACGGGGTGGTCGGCAAGTTCGTCGAGTTCTACGGCGAGGGCGTGGCCGAGGTGCCGCTGGCCAACCGCGCCACCCTGGGCAACATGAGTCCCGAATTCGGTTCCACCGCAGCGATTTTCCCGATCGACGAAGAGACCATCGCGTACCTGAAGTTCACCGGCCGCAGCGACGCGGAGTTGGCTCTGGTCGAGGCCTACGCCAAAGAGCAGGGCCTGTGGCACGACCCGAAGCACGAGCCGAAGTTCTCCGAGTACATCGAGCTCGACCTGTCCGAGGTGGTGCCGTCGATCGCCGGGCCGAAGCGCCCGCAGGACCGAATCGCGTTGTCGGAGGCCAAGTCCTCGTTCCGCAAGACCATTCCGAGCTACGTCGGCGACGACCCCGACAAGAAGGACTACTCCAAGCTGGACGAGGAGCTCGACGAGACGTTCCCGGCCAGCGACCCCGGTCAGGTGGCCAACGGACACGCCGACGACCGCCCCGCGGTGCTGTCGGCCGCCGCGCATTCGAAGGGCCGGGTGAGCAATCCGGTGGATGTGAAATCCGATGAGCGCGGCGAATTCGTGCTCGACCACGGCGCGGTGGTGATCGCCGCCATCACCTCGTGCACCAACACCTCTAACCCCCAGGTGATGCTGGGCGCGGCACTGCTGGCGCGCAACGCCGTCGAAAAGGGACTCGCCACCAAGCCGTGGGTGAAGACCACGATGGCGCCGGGCTCGCAGGTGGTCAACGACTACTACGAGAAGTCCGGTCTGTGGCCCTACCTCGAGAAGCTCGGCTTCTACCTGGTCGGCTACGGATGCACGACGTGCATCGGCAACTCCGGCCCACTGCCCGAAGAGATCTCGAAGGCGATCAACGACAACGACCTTTCGGTGACCGCGGTGCTGTCGGGCAACCGGAACTTCGAGGGACGCATCAACCCCGACGTGAAGATGAACTACCTGGCGTCGCCGCCGCTGGTGATCGCCTATGCGCTGGCCGGCACCATGGACTTCGACTTCAACGAGGACCCGCTGGGCTCGGACAAGGATGGCAACGACGTCTATTTGAAAGACATCTGGCCGTCGCAGAAGGACGTCTCGGACACCATCGCGTCGGCGATCAACCAGGAGATGTTCGTCAAGAACTATGCCGACGTCTTCAAGGGTGACGAGCGCTGGCGCGACCTGCCGACGCCGAGCGGCAACACCTTCGAGTGGGCCGAGGACTCGACGTACGTGCGCAAGCCACCGTACTTCGATGGGATGTCGGCAGACCCCGAGCCCGTGAGCGATATCAGCGGCGCCCGGGTGCTGGCGCTGCTCGGCGATTCGGTGACCACCGACCACATCTCCCCCGCCAGCAGCATCAAGCCGGGGACGCCGGCGGCGCAGTACCTCGAGGAACACGGAGTGGAGCGCAAGGACTTCAACTCCTTCGGTTCGCGGCGCGGTAACCACGAGGTGATGATTCGCGGGACGTTCGCCAACATCCGGTTGCGCAACGAGTTGCTCGACGACGTCTCGGGCGGCTACACCCGCGACTTCACCCAGGATGACGCCCCGCAGGCATTCATCTACGACGCGGCGCAAAACTATGCGGCACAAGACATTCCGCTGGTGGTGCTCGGAGGTAAAGAGTACGGCTCGGGCTCGTCGCGAGACTGGGCGGCCAAGGGTACGTCACTGCTCGGAGTCCGTGCGGTGATCACCGAGTCGTTCGAGCGCATCCACCGATCCAACCTGATCGGCATGGGCGTGATCCCGCTGCAGTTCCCGGAGGGCAAGTCGGCCGGCGACCTGGGTCTGGACGGCACCGAGGTCTTCGACATCACCGGCATCGAGGAGCTCAACAACGGCAAAGTGCCGAAGACAGTTCACGTCAAGGCCACCAAAGATGGTGGAAAGGCGATTGAATTCGACGCGGTGGTGCGCATCGACACCCCGGGTGAAGCCGACTATTACCGGAACGGCGGCATCTTGCAGTACGTGTTGCGCAACATGCTGAAGGCTAGTTAGTCGGCAGGGGCGCAGCACAGTTGCCCAAGGTCAGCCAGGATCACCTGGAGGCCCGGCGCCGTCAGATCCTTGACGGCGCCCGCCGCTGCTTCGCCGAGTTCGGCTACGACGGAGCCACGGTGCGGCGCCTCGAGCAGGCGATCGGCATGTCGCGGGGTGCGATCTTCCATCACTTCCGCGACAAGGACACGTTGTTCTTCGAGTTGGCGCGCGAGGATGCCGAGCGGATGGCCGATGTCGCGTCCCGTGCAGGTCTGGTCCAGGTGATGCGCGACATGCTGGCGGCGCCCGAGCAGTTCGATTGGCTTGCCACACGATTGGAGATCGCGCGAAAGCTGCGCCACGAGCCGGAGTTCAACAAGGAGTGGACCGACCGGTCGGCGGAGTTGGCGGCGGCGACGATCGAGCGGCTCCGCCGGCAGAAGCTGGCCGGCCGGGTCCGTGATGACATCCCCAGTGACGTGTTGCAGTGCTATCTGGATCTGGTTCTCGACGGGCTGGTGGCCAAGGTGGCCTCCGGTGAAGACACTCAGTTGCTCACCGCTGTCCTCGATCTTGTCGAGGGGTCGGTCCGGCAGAGTTAGCTCGTCGCGGAACTATGCACTCTGGTGCGATGGTTGGGTCCGCCGCGACTGCGCATGGTGGTGCCGGACTCCTGCAGCATGCTGTGAATCGACCCGTATGACCTCCCGGTCGACCCGACCAGCGTGCGAATGCTGGCTCCCCCCTCGTAGGCATTGCGCAATTCGCGCAGCACCTGTTCGCGCGGTTTTTTCGATTTCCTCACTTGCCCCTCCCCGGTTGAACTTCCATCCCCAAAGCACAAAGAGTAGGAAGGGAGGTCGGCTGGCGGGCCGAATTGACCAAATCGTCTGCCGCACCGCAAAGATTGTCGCGCAGTGGTCAGGCGAGCTCGATGAGATCCCGGTATTCGTCGGACCAGTGGTCCTCGGTTCCGTCGGGCAGCAGCACGACGCGTTGCGGGTCGAGCGCCTCCGCGGCGCCCGGATCGTGGGTGACCAGTACGACCGCGCCGGCGTAGCTGCGCAGTGCATCCAGAACCTGTTCGCGTGACGCGGGATCGAGGTTGTTGGTCGGCTCGTCGAGCAGCAACACGTTGGCCGTGGAAGCCACCAGTCCGGCGAGCGCCAGCCGGGTCTTCTCACCGCCGGACAGCGTGCCGGCCGGTTGGTCGAGTTGGCTGCCACTGAACATGAACGCGCCCAGCAGACCGCGCAACTCTTGCTCGCCGGAGCCGGGAGCGGCGTGGCGGATGTTCTCCCATACGGTCGCGGCGTCGTCGAGCGTGTCGTGCTCCTGCGCGAAATAGCCGATTTTCAACCCATGTCCGGGCTCTATCGCCCCGGCATCGGGCTGCTCGACGCCGGCCAGCAACCGCAGCAACGTTGTCTTCCCCGCGCCGTTGAGTCCGAGTATCACCACCCGCGAACCACGGTCGATGGCCAGATCCACCCCGGTGAAGATCTCCAGCGAGCCGTAGTTCTTCGTCAGCCCGGAGGCGGTCAGTGGTGTGCGCCCACATGACGAGGGCGTGGGGAATTTGATCCTCGCCACCTTGTCCGCCACCCGCTCCTCATCGAGGGCGGCCATCATCCGATCGGCGCGTCGCAACATGTTCTGTGCCGCAACGGCTTTGGTTGCTTTGGCGCCCATTTTGGCGGCCTGGGTGCGCAGCGCAGTAGCTTTGCGTTCCGCGTTGGAGCGTTCGCGGCGCCGGCGCTGCTCGTCGGTGGCGCGGGCATCGAGATACTTCTGCCACCCCATGTTGTAGACGTCGGCCTCGCCGCGGACCGCGTCGAGAAACCAGACCCGATTGACGACGTCGGCCAGCAGGTCGACGTTGTGGCTGATGACTACCAGGCCGCCGGTGTGGTTGCGCAGGAAATCCCGCAGCCAGCCGACCGAGTCGGCGTCGAGGTGGTTCGTCGGCTCGTCGAGCAGCAGCGTCGTGGCAGAACCCGCACCGGTGTCGGATGCGGCGAACAGGATCCGGGCCAACTCCACCCGGCGGCGCTGGCCGCCGGACAGGGTGCGCAACTGCTGGGTCAGGACGCGGTCGGGCAGTCCAAGGCTGGCGCAAATCCGGCCCGCTTCGCTCTCGGCACCGTAGCCGCCGAGCGCAGCGAAGCGCTCTTCCAGCTCGCCGTATCGCCTGATCGCACGATCGCGCGCGGCGTCGTCGGCGACCTCGGCCATCAGCGCCTGCTGCTTCTCCAGATCGGTGAGCAGGCTGTCCAGACCGCGTGCCGAGAGCACCCGGTCACGGGCGAGCACCTCGAGGTCGCCCTCTTTGGGATCCTGCGGCAGATAACCGATCTCGCTGGTGCGGGTGACGGCTCCCGCGTACGGCTCTCCCTCGCCCGCCAGGATGCGCAGCGTCGTGGTCTTGCCGGCGCCGTTGCGCCCGACGAGCCCGATCCGGTCCCCGGGCTGTATCCGCAGGGCGGGCCCGTCGGCATAGAGGAGCGTGCGCGCACCTGCGCGGACCTCGAGGTCCGTAGCCGTGATCACGGTCACTCTCCTTGCACGGATTTATGGCTTGTCGTCGGTAAACACCGGCGGGCGCTGCTCGGCGCGCGCGGCAACCGCTTCTTCGAAGTTGCCGGTGAGCAGGCGGACGAAGAGCTGTCCAAGACCTTCGGCCTGCATGTGCCCTTCCAGGCTAGCGGCGTCCAGTCCACTCCATAGCGTGCGCTTGGTCAACTCGACGCCCGGCCGGGAGAACGCGGCGATGCGTTCGGCCATGTCGAAACACGTCCCTAGCAGTTGGTCCTCGGGCACTTGCCGCGATACCAGCCCGATCCGCTCGGCCTCCTCGGCGTCGACGTCGCGACCGGTCAGCATGATCTCGAACGCCCGCGACGAACCGATGGCCCGCGGCAGCAGGTAGCTCAAACCGAGCTCGCTGGCGGTCAGCCCGTTGTTGATGCCGGCGGCCCGGAAATACGCTCCATGCGCCGCGACGCGGATGTCGGCGGCCAGTGCCAGACACAGCCCACCTCCGATCGCGGCGCCGTTCACCGCGGCGATCACCGGCTGGTGCAGCCGTCGCAGAGCCAGGATCACGTCGTCGAGGATCGCCATCGAGCGCAACGCATAGCTGGGCCGGGTGAGGTCCTGCACATGCGGAACCGAGCCGGCCGACTTGTGATCTGCGCCCGAGGAAAAACCCTTACCCGCCCCGGTCAGCACCACAACCCGCACCGAGTTGTCATAGGTAATGTTTTCCAGCACCTCTTTGAACGGGACCATGACGTCGAACGCCATGGAATTCATCCGCTCCGGACGATTCAGAGTCACCAGCGCGACGTGCGGACGCGGATGCTCGACGAGGACCATGCTCACCGTTGAACGGTAACGCCTGCCGAGCATGCCGACCGCAAAGTCAGCTCAGGAATGGTCGCCTTCGGGCGTCGCGGCGGCCGCGTCGACATCGAAAGCCTTTACCTGCTGAACAAGGTCTTCCAACGCGGCGGGTGGCAGCGCACCGGCCTGATTGAAGACCAGCTTGCCTTTCTTGAAGGCCATCAGCGTAGGTATGGAGCGGATTTGCGCGGCCGCGGCGAGCTCCTGCTCGGCTTCGGTGTCCACCTTGGCGTGCACCACATCAGGGTGCTTGTCGGCGGACGCGGCGAACGTCGGAGCGAACTGTCGGCACGGTCCGCACCAGGACGCCCAGAAGTCGACGAGCACGATGTCGTTGTCGTTGATCGTTTCGTTGAACTGCGCGGCGGTGAGTTCTTGAGTCACGAGTGTTCCAACGTATGGCCGTGCGGCGGTGTTCCCGTGGCGGTTTACATAGTGCGCTCTTACCTGGTCACCAGCCTGCGCTCAGCGCCGGCGCCGATCGTGAAAACCGTTGCCACAGCCGGTCGCTGCCTGCGGCCGACGACCGAAAGGACCCCCGATGCCTGCCACCTTCTCGACCACGCGACTGTCCCGCGTCGCGCTTCTCACGGTCACCGGAGCCACCGCGCTGTCCCTCGCTGCCTGCGGCAGCTCCAACGAAGCAAAGCCCACCTCAGCGAATCCGACCAGCAGCGCGGCCCCCACCTCGTCGACTCCGTCGGCGTCAGACAAGGGCAAGGATTGGGTGAACGGACTGATCGACTCCGTGTCGGGCAGCACAATCCAGGTCAGCCAGCGATCCGGAACAGCCACGGTCGACTTCACGCCGTCGACGGCGGTCTCCGAAACCACCCCGGCTCAGCTGACGGACATCACCGCGGGCAGCTGCGTGAGCATCCGTCCTGACCGCCACGGCGGATCGGCAGAGGGCGGCGCGATCTCCGCGCGGTCGGTGCGCGTCAGCGCTGCGGTTGACGGGAAATGCCCCACGCCTGCGCATCCGGCCGGCGAACGCTCACATCACCAGCCGCCGCGCGGGCAGGTCGCCTCGGTCACCGGCAACACCATCACGTTGAACAACACTGATGCGCAGGGCAATCCAGCGCAGACGAGTGTGAGTGTCACCGACACCACCACGTACACCAAGCAGACACAGACCGACGCGCACGCGATCGCTCAAGGCGAATGCATTGCGGCGCGCGGCACCCGGGAAAGTGGCGGCGCGTTGCAGGCGACGAACATCAGCGTGCAGCAGGCCGACAACGGCAGCTGCCCGGAGCCGGGCGGAAAGCACCACCGGCACTAGCCGCCCTGCCGATCAGTACGACCGCGGCAACCCGAGGCTGTGCTGAGCAATATGATTGAGGATCATCTCCCGGATGATCGGCACGGTCTTGAACAACCGGACGAACTCGTACATGTTGGCCGGCGCGACCTCTCTGGTGAAGCCGGCGCCCCATGCACCTCGATGGCCTGATCGAGGCAGCGGATGGCGGCATCGGCGGATAGGAACTTGGCCATGTTGCTCTGCTCGCCCGCGTCGGTCCCAGAGTCGTATCCGGCGCCGTCGTGGCGGGTCATCAGCCGCGCGGCCTCGAGGCCGATCTTGGCTTCCGCCAACGGATGCGCGAGTCCCTGGTGGGCCCCGATCGGCACCTGCCATACCTGGCGCTCGCACGCGTACGCGACCGCTTTGTCGAGCGCATAGCGGCTCACGCCATTGCAGATTGCGGCAATGATCACCCGCTCCGGTAGAAGCCGCCGGTCAGGTCTTTGGGGATCTCACCGAAGGTGGTCACACAGTCTTCAACGGTCGCCTCGAACCGCATCGGTCGGAAGGCTCCAGTGAGCACAGCGGTATCTGGGACATTGACCATGACGCTTAGTATTACGGGGTATCACGAATTTCATGCGCTTCTAGTGGCAAGCCAGTGGAAAACCGCTTCTCACAACGGTATTGGCTGCTGTCGAACAGGCGGTCCGCTGGGCTGCCGCCGAGCAGGACATCACTCAGTACGACCGCGACGAAGCCGCCAAATCGCATCGCGCAATCGCCGCCGCCATTTCGGCGAAAAATCCTCAGAAGGCGCAGCGCCGGATGGAGCAGCATCTCGCGGCCGCCCTGCGACATGTCGAAGCGTCGGGACTCGTGGGGCGTCGATGATCCCGCCGTCACGGTGGCGGGGCGAGAACGACGAGCTGCCGTGGCGCTGAGGCGCAGTTACTTCTTGCCGCGCCAAGCGCGTTCGAACGGCAACCGCCAAGAGCGTGGGGCGATCAGCGGATGGACCGCGTTGGGTCCCCATGAATCGATGTCGTAGCTGCGTACCGGTGGCGGATCCTGGAGCAACGGCGCCGAGACCTCCCAGAGCCGTTCGATGCCCTCCGCGGTGTTGTACAACGTGCGGTCGCCGCGCATCGCGTCCAGAATCAGCCGTTCGTAGGCTTCCAGGACGTCGCCGGCATGGCCGCTCTCTTCCATGGTGAACTGCAGGCTGAGCTTGTCCAGCTTCATGCCCGGCCCCGGCCGCTTGCCGTAGAACGACAGCGACATCTTGGACACGTCGGCGAGGTCGAAGGTCAGGTGATCCGGACCCTTTTGTCCCACACCGGATCCCGGCGGGAACATGCTTCGCGGCGGCTCGTGGAAAGCGATCGAGATGATGCGCTGGCCTTCGGCCAAGCCTTTGCCGGTGCGTAGAAAGAACGGCACTCCCGCCCAGCGCCAGTTGTCGATCTCGCATTTGAGCGCGATGAAGGTCTCGGTGTCCGACTCCGGCGACACGCCCTGCATGTCGCGGTAGCCGCGATATTGCCCGCGCACCACGTGATCAGGATCAAGCGGCCGCATCGAACGGAAAACCTTGTTCTTCTCGCTGCTGATCGCGTCCGACGCCAACTCGGTGGGTGGTTCCATCGCCACGAACGCCAAGATCTGGAACAGGTGGGTGACAACCATATCTTTGAATGCGCCGACGGACTCGTAGAACTGGGCCCGGTTTTCGACGGTGAGCCGCTCGGGAACATCGATCTGAATGTGATCGATGAACTGGCGGTTCCAGATCGGCTCGAACAATCCGTTGGCGAACCGGAAGGCGAGAATGTTCTGCGCGGCTTCCTTGCCGAGGAAGTGGTCGATCCGAAAGATCTGTTCCTCGTCGAATCGCTCATGGATGGCCTTATTGAGCGCCCGCGCGCTGTCGAAGTCGACACCGAACGGCTTTTCCATGATGACCCGCGAGTTCGCCGCCAGGTCCGCCTTGTGCAGGGTGTCCATCACGGCCATCACCGCTTTGGGCGGGACGCTCAGATAGTGCAACAAATGCACTTCGCCGCCCAGCGCCTCAGTCTGTTCGGCTACCGCGCTGGCCAGTGCCTCCGGACCGCTCTGCTGGGGAACGAAGGTCAGATTGGCGATGAACTGCTCGAAGAGTTCATCGGAGACCGCGTGATGGGCGAACTCTTTACAGGCCTTGTGTGCCTGCTTGCGGAACGCGTCGGTGTCGATCTCGTCGAGTGATGTTCCGATGACCCGCATCTCGGGGGCGAGCTTCGAACACGACAGATGGAGCAGACCCGGCAGCAGCTTGCGCTGCGCCAAATCGCCTGTGGCGCCGAACATCACGACGACATGAGGAGGGACTTTGGTTCCGGACGGCGTGGGCCCGGGAGATTTCACGGCATCCGTCACATTCTCGATGGTAGCCAAGGCCGCTCAGGTTTAAACCTTGCGCAGGTGAACACTGAGCGTAGCCTCGGCCGGCCCCTCACTACGGGGACTCGTACCAGCCTCGCTCACTCCCGTACCGCCAGCCGCAGGGTGTGTACTGAAACGTCTGACCGTCATCGCCGCCGTACCCTGGGCACATCGGGCTGTTTGGCGCAGGTCCGGGCGCCGGGGCAGGGGTGGGGTCTGCGTTTGCAACCCCGGTGCCCATCAGCACGGTCGCTGCGCAAGCCGCGGCAAGCACCAGTTTCTTCATCAACATTCGATCTCCACTCTCGTCTGGTGTTGCAATTCTGCGGGAGATCTCCAGCGCGCGCGACACGAAGGCCAGCGACGACCGGGGACTTAACAGGACGTTTACAGGTCAGACGGTGAAGCCCAGCGCACGCAGCTGATCGCGGCCGTCATCGGTGATCTTGTCCGGTCCCCACGGTGGATTCCACACCCAGTTGATCCGCAGCTCGTCGACCAGACCCGCGCCGATCAGCGCGTTACGCGACTGGTCTTCGATGACGTCGGTCAGCGGGCAGGCCGGCGACGTCAACGTCATGTCGATCAGCGCGACGGTCCCCTCCTCGGCGTCTTCGACGTTGACGCCGTAGACCAGCCCCAGGTCGACGACGTTGATGCCCAGTTCGGGATCGACGACATCGCGCATCGCCTCTTCGATGTCACCGAGCAATTCGTTGTCCGGTGCCGCAATTTCACTCACCTGGTTACCTCTTCCACCTCGTGGCTCGCCTGGGCCAACGCGTCCTTGAAAGCCAGCCAGCCCAGCAGTGCGCATTTGACCCGGGCCGGGTATTTCGCGACGCCGGCAAACGCCACCCCGTCGCCAAGCACGTCTTCGTCGCCCTCGATATTTCCGCGCGACGACACCATCTCGCTGAACGCGGTGACGGTCTTCAACGCCTGCCCGACGCTCTGGCCGATCACCTGCTCGGTGAGGACCGACGTGGCGGCCTGGCTGATCGAACAACCTTGCCCGTCATAGGAGATGTCGTCGACCGTCTCCCCGTCGGTCGACAGCGCCACCCGCAGGGTGATCTCGTCGCCGCACACCGGGTTCTTGTGGTAGACCTCGGCGCCGAACGGCTCGCGCAGACCGCGGTTCTGCGGATGCTTGTAGTGATCGAGGATCACTTCCTGATACATCTGCTCAAGACGCATGACGGCTCACGCCCTGCCGAAGAAATCGATGGCACGGCGGACTCCGGCGACCAGGCGGTCGACCTCGTCCAGCGTGTTGTAGATCGCGAAGGATGCACGCGCCGTGGCCGCGACCTCGAACCGGCGATGCAGTGGCATTGCGCAGTGGTGGCCGACCCGAACGGCGACCCCGTCGTCGTCGAGCACCTGGCCGACATCGTGTGCGTGCACGCCGTCGACCACGAAAGACACTGGCGAGCCACGATTTTCCATGATCCTGGGTCCGATGATCCGCACCTCGTCGATACCGGACAAGCCGTCGATCGCGGCGGCGACCAGTTCGCGCTCGTGGGCTTCGACGTCTGCCATGCCGATCGCGCCGAGATAGCGCGCAGCCGCTCCCAAACCGACAACCTGGGAGGTCATCGGGGTGCCGGCCTCGAAACGCTGCGGCGGCGCGGCGTATGTGGTGTCGTCCATCGTCACCGTCTCGATCATCGAGCCACCGGTGAGGAACGGCGGCAGCGTACCGAGTACGTCGGCGCGGGCGTAGAGCACACCGATTCCATTGGGGCCCAACATCTTGTGGCCGGAAAACGCGCCGAAATCGACATCGAGGGCGTGGAAATCGACCGGCTGGTGCGGTACCGACTGGCAGGCGTCCAGCACGGTCAGGGCGCCGACCGCCTTGGCCCGCTCGACCAGCTCGGCAACTGGGGCCACCGCGCCGGTCACATTCGAATGGTGGCTGAAGGAAACGACTTTGACGTTTCCGTCGAGCTGCAGCGAATCCAGGTCGATGCGTCCGTCGTCAGTGACGCCGTACCACCGCAACGTGGCACCGGTACGTCGGGCCAGCTCCTGCCACGGAACGAGGTTGGCGTGGTGCTCGAGCTCGGTGACGACGATGACGTCACCGGGCCCGACGGCATCATCGAAGCGGCTGTCCCCCAGCACATAGGACACCAGGTTGAGCGATTCGGTGGCGTTCTTGGTGAAGACCAACTCCTCGGAGTCGGCTCCGACGAACGCCGCGATGTCGGCACGACCTTGTTCGTAGGCGTCGGTTGCCTCTTCCATCAGCTGGTGCGCGCCGCGGTGCACCCCGCCGTTGGAGGTGAGCAGGAACTCGCGCTCGGCATCGAGCACCTGGACCGGCCGCTGCGATGTCGCGCCGGAATCCAAGTACGCCAGCTGGTTTCCGCCCCGCATGACGCGGCGCAGGATCGGGAAGTCGGCCCGGATCGCGGCGAGATCCAGCGCCGTCGAGGGAGTGGCCGAAACCGTCATGTCAGGACCCCGAGGCGGCCGTCCGCGACGATCGCAAGCGTGGCGAAGCCACGCGCAGCGGGCCGTCGCTGTCGGTGTGGGCGAAGCGTTCGTAGCCGTTTTCTTCGAGCTCATCGGCTAACTCCGGGCCGCCCGATTCGACAACCCGGCCGCCGACAAAGACGTGCACGAACTGCGGACGGATGTACCGCAGGATTCGGGTGTAGTGCGTGATGAGCAAGACGCCACCGTGCTCGGCCTCCGCGTAGCGGTT
>CAVVSN010000014.1:0-157120 GCA_963750885.1 uncultured Actinomycetota bacterium | reverse complement strand
CCGGACATCGCGCGGTGAGCAGCGTGGCGGTCAGTAGATCGTCGGCTCGGCCATGGGTGGCACGCGCCAGCAGGTCGGCCGTGGCCGGCGCGACGACGACGAGATCGGCGCCTTGGCCTATCGCGACATGCGGCACCCGCGGCACATTCTCGAACACCCCGGTCTGGACCGGTTCGCCGGACAGCGCTTCGAAGGTGGCGGCCCCTACGAACCGCAGCGCGGACTCGGTGGGGATGACACGGACCTGGTGGCCGGCCTCGGTGAGCTGACGGACGACGGTGGCGGCCTTGTATGCGGCGATGCCCCCAGCGACGCCCACGACGATCCGCTTGCGGTCCGTCCGGTTCTCACTCGAGAGGCTCATTACAGGCCCACCGCGATTCCGCTATTCGCCTTCGGTGTGCTCGAGCAGGTCGCTGTGGATCTCGCGCATCGCGATCGACAGCGGCTTCTCCTGCAGGCCCGGCTCGACCAGCGGGCCGACGTATTCGAGGATGCCCTCGCCGAGCTGGTTGTAGTAGTCGTTGATCTGCCGGGCACGCTTGGCCGCGTAGATCACCAAGGCGTACTTGCTGGACACCCGCGCGAGCAGCTCGTCGATGGGCGGGTTGGTGATACCCAGCGGCGTGTCGTACGCGCCGATGCCACCTGCCGACGGGTCGAACTGGTCGGGGACGGCGGTCAACGATGCGTCGGGCTGAGAACTACTCACGTAAATTTTCTCCTGGCGGCCGGTGGCCATGTGGGACTCGAGGGTGAATCGAGTCTGGTTGGAGGGTCACGCCGTTTTGGCGCGGGTCGACCAGCAATGATACCAATTCTGAGCACGCTGTTTCCAATTGACGATTTACCACGACCTCGTCGAAGTCATTCTGAGCCGCTAATTCGGTGCGTGCGGTGGCCAACCGGCGCTCGATCACCTCGGGTGTCTCGGTCCCGCGACCGACCAGCCGGGCTTCCAAAGCCGCCCAGTCCGGTGGCGCCAGGAACACCGTGATTGCTTCCGGCATAGCCTGCTTCACGGCGCGGGCCCCGGCCAGATCTACCTCGATGAGTACCGGGTGTCCGGCGGTGACGGCCTCGCGGACCGAGTCGGCCACCGTGCCCGATCGGTGCAGGCCACCGTGGATTTCGGCCCATTCCAGAAGCGAGCCGTCATCGATCAACTGCTGGAATCGGTGCGCCGACACGAAGTGGTAGTCGACCCCGTCGACCTCCCCGGGCCGTGGGGCGCGGGTGGTCGCCGAGACGCTGAAGTGAAGATCTGAAATCCGCTCGCGAAGACAGCGGACCAGTGTTGATTTGCCCACCGCGGACGGACCGGACAGCACGACAACACGTCCCGTGCCGACCGGTCCCCCGTCGGTGCTCAACGACTCGCCCGGGAGAAGACTGAGCGGTCGCCCGGCTCTCCCTCAGGCCCTACGGCCTGCATCGTCGCCGGACTCAGGCGGTGAAGTCGAACTTTTCCAGCAGGGCCTTGCGCTGGCGGTCGCCGAGGCCGCGCAGACGGCGCGTCGGGGCGATCTCCAGCTCAGTCATGATTTCCTGCGCCTTGACTTTGCCCACCTTCGGCAATGCCTCCAGCAACGCGGAAACCTTCATCTTGCCCAAAACCTCATCGGACTCAGCATCCTTGAGTACCTGCTGAAGATTGGTGCCGCCGCGCTTCAGTCGGTCTTTGAGCTCGGCTCGCGCTCGGCGTGCGGCGGCAGCCTTCTGCAACGCTGCCGCGCGCTGCTCGTCGGTCAACTGGGGAAGGGCCACGATTCCTCCGTATTAATCAGCAACAGATTTGGATCTTTTGTTTGTCCTGGCCAGGTAGTCCAGCCAGCGGTGACGACCGTACCCACGCCTTCAGACGAAATCTAACCCGCCCCCCTGGTTGAAGCTACAAAGCCGCAGCTTATGGCCCCGAAAAGGGGCTGCCGGGCAGGCCCGCGGTGGTGCCCATCAACCGCGGATCCGCGGCTGTCGAGTACTCGCGTTCGCCACCGCTAAATTGCCTCTAGCTGGGGTTTTGTCGCGCACGACGCGATCTGCCGGCGGACGGAAAACCCTTCGCCTGACCGACTCGACACTGGTCAAAAAGCCGAATCCAGTCCAGATTGCGAATTTTACGGCGTGTCGCGCGTGTCGTCGCGAACAAGCGATCCGGCCAGAAAGTGAACGACGCCGTTCGTAGCGCGGTCGAAGGGGCTCAACCGGCCAGGTAGGCCACGGCGTCGCGCATGCGCTCCGCGGCCGCGCGCACCGCTGCGACGTCCGGTCCGGCCCGCAGCACGTCGCGCGACACCGCGGGCAGCAGTTGCCCGGGAACGGCGCCTCCCAGGCCGCTGAGGGCATCGGGTTGGCCACCCTGGAAGCCGACACCGGGAACCAGGACCGGCCCGCCGAGCCCGCTGACGTCGGGCACTTCGGTCAACGTCGCGCCGACGACGACGCCCACGGTTCCAGAGCCCAGGGCCCGGTTGGCCGCGGCGGCCTGGTCGACGATCGACTGCGCCACCGGTCGGCCGCCGGTCACGGCGCGCTGCACGCTGGCGCCCTCCGGGTTGGACGTCGCCGCCAGCACGAACACCCCCCGGCCGTGCTCTGCGGCGCTGTCCAGCAGCGGCTGTAGTGAGCCGAAGCCCAGGTAGGGCGACGCTGTCACCGCGTCGGAAGCCAGCGGCGAGTCGCCGGTCCACGCGGCCGCGTAGGCGGCCATCGTCGATCCGATGTCACCGCGCTTGGCGTCGGCCAGCACCAGCACACCGGCGCCGCGCAGGGCGGCGATGGTGCGTTCCAGCACGGCATAACCCGCGGCGCCGTAGGCCTCGAAGAACGCCACCTGGGGCTTGACGACGGCGAAATCTGCATACGCCGCCACACAGGTCTCGCAGAACGCCGCCAGGCCCTCAGTGCTGACCGGCAGATCCCAGGCCCGCAACAGCTCTGGATGCGGGTCGATGCCCAGACACAGCGGTCCCCGACGGGATACCGCGTCGGCCAGCCGGGCGCCGAACCCGGGCATGCCTACTTGCCGCCGTGGTTCAGCGCGCTGTGCAGCTCCTGCAGCGAGCGCACACCGATATCGCCGCGGATCGCGGCTTCGATGCCCTGAACAGCCGCCGACACTCCCTGGACCGTGGTCACACACGGGATGTTGACCAAGACTGCCGCCGAGCGGATTTCGTAGCCATCGATGCGCGGGCCCGAATTTCCGTACGGCGTGTTGAAGACCATGTCGACCTCGCCCGCGCGAATGGCATCGACGGCCGACATCTTCGGCCGGTCCGGCTGCGCCTCTTCGAAGTGCTTGCGAACCTCATCGCACGGAATACCGTTGCGGCGCAGCATCTCCGCGGTGCCCTCCGTGGCCAGCACCCGGAAGCCCAGGTCGGCCAGCCGCTTCACCGGAAACACCAGCGAACGCTTGTCCCGGTTGGCCACCGAGACGAAGATCGTCCCCGAGATCGGCAGCGACCCATAGGCAGCGGTCTGGGATTTCGCGAAAGCGCTGCCGAAGTCGCGGTCGATGCCCATCACTTCGCCGGTCGACTTCATCTCCGGCCCCAGCAGCGAGTCGACACCCGAGCCGTCGGCGCGGCGGAACCGGTGGAACGGCAGCACCGCCTCCTTGACCGCGATCGGCGCATCCGCTGCCGTGTTGCCGCCGTCGCCGACGGCTGCCAGCAGGCCTTCATCGCGAAGTTGAGAGATTTTGGCGCCCAGCATGATTCGGGCGCACGCCTTGGCCAGTGGTATCGCGGTCGCTTTGGAGACGAAGGGTACGGTGCGGCTGGCCCGCGGGTTGGCCTCCAAGACGTAGAGCACGTCGTCCTTGAGCGCGTACTGCACATTGAGCAGGCCCACCACGCCGATGCCGTGCGCGATCGCCTCGGTCGCGTTGCGCACCTTCTCGACGTCGCTGCGGCCCAGGGTCACTGGTGGCAGCGCACACGCCGAGTCACCGGAGTGGATGCCGGCCTCTTCGATGTGCTCCATGATGCCGCCGATGTAAACCTCGTCGCCGTCGCAGAGCGCGTCCACGTCGATCTCGATGGCATCTTCGAGGAAGCGGTCCACCAGCACCGGGTGTTCGGGCGAGAGTTCCGTGGCCCGGGCGATGTAGCCCTGCAGTGTCTCGTCGTCGTAGACGATCTCCATGCCGCGTCCGCCGAGGACGTACGACGGCCGAACCAGTACCGGATATCCGATGTCGGCGGCGATTCGCCGCGCCTGCGCGAACGTGGTCGCCATGCCGTAGCGCGGGGCCGGCAGTCCTGCTGCCGTCAGCAGGTCGCCGAACGCACCGCGGTCCTCGGCCAGATCGATGGCCGCCGGCGGGGTGCCGACGATCGGCACGCCCGCATCGGCGAGTCGCTGCGCCAGCCCCAGCGGCGTCTGGCCGCCGAGCTGCACGATGACGCCGACCACGCCCGGGCCGCCGGCACCGGAGAGTTGCTCGGCGTGGAATACCTCCAGGACGTCCTCGAACGTCAACGGCTCGAAGTAAAGCCGGTCGGCGGTGTCGTAGTCGGTGGAGACCGTTTCCGGGTTGCAGTTGACCATCACGGTCTCGAAACCGACCTCCGACAAAGTCGTTGCGGCGTGCACGCAGCTGTAGTCGAATTCGATGCCCTGGCCGATCCGGTTCGGTCCCGAGCCCAGGATCAGCACCTTGGGCTTCTCGGTCTGCGGGGCCACCTCGGTTTCGGCGGAGGGGTCGAGTTCGTAGCTGCTGTAGTGGTACGGCGTCTTGGCCTCGAACTCCGCGGCGCAGGTGTCGACGGTCTTGTACACCGGGTGGATGCCGAGTCGCCGCCGTAGCGAGCGCACTCCACCCTCGCCGGCCAATTCCGGTCGCAGCGCTGCGATTTGACGGTCCGACAGGCCGTTGTGCTTACACCGGCGCAGCAGCTCGACGTCCAGCACGGGCGCCTCGCTCACCTCGTGCCGCAACGTCAGGAGCTCGGCGATCTGGGCGACGAACCACGGGTCGATTCCGGAGGCTTCGGCCACCCGGTCCACCGATGCTCCCAGCCGCAGCGCCAACTCGACGTCGTAGAGCCGGCCCTCGGTGGGCGTCAGCAGCCGTTCCAGCGCGTCCTCGGCGGTGCCGTCGGTATCCGGTTTGGTCCAGAAGCCGGCCCGGCTGGTCTCCAGCGAACGCATCACCTTGCCGAGCGCTTCGATGAAGTTGCGGCCCAAGGACATCGCCTCGCCCACCGATTTCATCGTGGTGGTCAGCGTCGGGTCGGCGCCGGGAAACTTTTCGAACGCGAAACGCGGCGCTTTGACGACCACGTAGTCCAGCGTGGGCTCGAAGCAGGCCGGGGTCTCTTTGGTGATGTCATTGAGGATCTCGTCGAGGGTGTAGCCGACAGCCAGCTTCGCGGCGATCTTGGCGATGGGAAAGCCGGTGGCCTTGGAGGCCAACGCACTTGACCGCGACACCCGGGGGTTCATCTCGATGACGACCAGCCGCCCGTCGTGCGGATCGACCGCGAACTGGATGTTGCAGCCGCCGGTGTCGACGCCGACCTCGCGCAGGATGTCGATGCCGAGGTCGCGCATCCGCTGGTATTCGCGATCCGTCAGCGTCATTGCCGGAGCCACCGTCACCGAGTCACCGGTGTGCACGCCCATCGGGTCGACGTTTTCGATCGAGCACACCACGACGACGTTGTCTTTGCTGTCGCGCATCAGCTCGAGCTCGAATTCCTTCCAGCCGTAGATCGACTCCTCGATCAGCACGTTGGCGCTCGGCGAAGCCGCCAGGCCGGCGCCGGCCATCCGGTCGACCTCTTCGGCGGTGTGCGCCAAACCCGAGCCCAGCCCGCCCATGGTGAACGACGGCCGGACCACCACCGGCAGGCCGAGTTCGCCGACCGTCTCACGCACCTCGTCCATGGTGAAACAGACTCGGCTGCTGGCTGATTCGCCGCCGACCTTGGCAACGATGTCCTTGAACATCTGCCGGTCTTCGCCGCGCTGGATGGCGTTGAAGTCGGCACCGATCAACTCGACGCCGTGGCGCTCCAATGCGCCGTTCTCATGCAGCGCGACCGCGGTGTTGAGCGCGGTCTGACCGCCCAGGGTGGCCAGCAGCGCATCGATCTTGTTGCCCCGCTCGGCCTGCTGGATGATCACCTTCTCCACGAAGGCGGCAGTGATGGGCTCCACATAGGTGTGGTCGGCGTATTCCGGGTCGGTCATGATCGTCGCCGGGTTGGAGTTGACCAGGCTCACTTGGAGGCCTTCGGCACGCAGCACCCGGCAGGCCTGGGTCCCGGAATAGTCGAATTCGCAGGCCTGCCCGATGACGATCGGCCCAGAGCCGATTACCAGGACATGCTTGAGATCAGTCCGCCGTGGCATTACCCGTTCTCCCCTGTCATCAGGTCGACGAATTGGTCGAACAAGTACTCCGCATCGTGCGGCCCGGCCGCGGCCTCCGGGTGATATTGCACCGAAAATGCCCGTCCATCAGCCAGTTTCACACCCTCCACGACTCCGTCGTTGGCGCAGGTGTGACTGACCACCGCCGCACCGAACGGCGTGTCGAACCGCTGCCCCGCCTCACCTTCGAGGGCGAACCCGTGATTCTGGGCGGTGACCGCGACCCGCCCGGTCGCGTGGTCCATCACCGGGATGTTGATGCCCCGGTGGCCGAAGGCCATCTTGTAGGTCGACAGACCCAGCGCGCGGCCCAGGATTTGATTGCCGAAACAGATGCCGAACAACGGGATTCCGGCGCCGAGCACCTCGCGGGTCACCGCGACGATGTGGTCGGCGGTGGCCGGGTCCCCCGGTCCGTTGGACAAGAACACCCCATCCGGTCTGAGATCGGCGATCTGCTCGAACGAGGCCGACGAGGGCAGCACGCGGGTGCGTACTCCGCGGCGGGCGAAGTTGCGCGGCGTGTTGGTCTTGATGCCGAGGTCGATCGCGGCCACGGTGAATCGTTGCTGCCCTTCGGCTTCCACTATGTAGGCGTCCGGGGTGCTGACCTGTCCGGCCAGGTCGGCACCGAGCATCGGCTGCTGGCCGCGGACCCGTTCGGTCAGCTCTTCGGGCGAAGCGAGTGATTCGCCCGAGAACACGCCCGCCTTCATCGAGCCGCGGCTGCGCAGATGACGGACCACAGCGCGGGTGTCGATGCCGGCGATGCCGACGATCTGCTGGCGGACCAGCTCATCCTCCAGCGTGCCGGTGGCACGCCAATTCGACACGCGCGGCGACGGATCCCGTACCGCATAACCGGCGACCCAGATCTTGTCGTCGCGACTTTCACCGTCCTCACCGTTCCAGCCGGTGTTGCCGATCTGCGGGGCCGTCGCCACCACGATCTGCCGGTGATAGCTGGGGTCGGTCAGCGTCTCTTGATACCCGGACATGCCGGTGGAAAACACCGCCTCGCCCAGTGTTTGGCCGATCGCGCCGAAGGCCGTGCCGGTGAAAGTCCGGCCGTCGTCGAGAACCAGCATCGCCTTCACAGCGCGACTCCTTCCGGCCAGCTCTGCAGCCAGCCCTTGTATTCGTCGCGGTTGTTGGCGCGAAACCCGGTGTCGATCTTGACCCCTGACGGCAGCCGCCATCGAATCGCCAGGATTCCGTCGCGTGCGGCAACCTTTCCGGCGATGACGTGCTCGGTGCGGATACCGGAGATCGAGTCGCTCGGAATCCAGATCGGTTGCGCGCCGATACGCTGCACCAGGATGCCTTCGGGATGGCGAGTCAGCACCGCCTTGCTGCGGTAACCCAGGTCGCCGACGGTGATCCGCTGGCTCCAGGCCGGAGCCATGGTGCAGCCGACATAGACGCCGGCCGTCGTGATGGATGCTGGGCCGGCCTGGGTCGGGGTCTCGGGCAGGGTGCCGATCAGCTCGGCCTGGCGCTGCGCGCGCTTGCGCCAGCCCCGCATCATCAATTGAATGATGAACGCGATCACCAGCGCCAGCAGCCCGGCCATGATCAGCGATGCGACCAGCGTCCCCGAGTTCATCAGCGCCGCTCCTCGATTGGGGCGGCGCGCTCGGGGCGCACGGTCGGGTCGCTGGCGCGATTCATGCCGGGCTCTTTCCGTCGCGTGCGGTGACCTTGCCGCGCAACAGGGTTGCGGTCACCGTGGCCGGCAGTGTCATTGTCTCGTAGGGGGTGTTGGCCGACCGGCTGGCGAACTCTGCCCCGACCACGGTCCAGGTGGCTTCCGGGTCGACAACCGTCAGGTTGGCCGGCTCGCCGATCTCCAGGGGCCGGCCCTGATCGGGCAGTCCGGCGATGCGGGCCGGATTCTCGCTCATCACCCGCGCGACATCACGCCAGGTCAGCAGCCCGGGAATCACCATGGCCTGCACCACCGCCGACAACGCGGTCTGCAGACCGAGCATCCCCGGCAGCGCGGCAGCGAACTCGACGCACTTCTCGTGTTCGGCATGCGGTGCGTGATCGGTGGCCACGCAATCGATCACCCCGTCGACCAGCGCCTGCCGCAGGGCGACCGCGTCGGCGGCCTCGCGCAGCGGCGGGTTGACCCGATTTACGCCGTCATAGCTGGCCAGTCGACTGTCGTCGAGCAGCAGGTGATGCGGGGTCACCTCCGCGGTGATCGAAATACCTTGCGCTTTTGCCCATTTGAGGAGTTCGACGGTGCCCGCGGTGGAGGCATGGCAGATGTGTACCCGGGCTCCGGCATCGCGGGCCAGCAGTGCATCACGGGCCACGATCGACTCTTCGGCGGCCCTGGGCCAGCCGGACAGCCCGAGGCGGGCGGCGGTAGGTCCTTCGTGTGCGACCGCGCCGACGGTCAGCCGTGGCTCCTCGGCGTGCTGCGCGATCAGTACACCAAGGCCGGTGGCGTATTCCAGGGCGCGGCGCATGATCAGCGGATCGTCGACGCATTTGCCGTCGTCAGAGAACATCCGAACCTGGGCGGCGCCGGCTGCCATCATGCCCATCTCGGTGAGCTCTTTTCCGGCCAGACCCACGGTGACAGCGCCGACCGGGTGGACATCGACCAGACCGACCTGTTGGCCGCGATGCCAGACGTGGTCGGTGACCACCGGGCTGTCAGCGACCGGGTTGGTGTTCGCCATCGCGAACACCGCCGTGAAACCGCCGAGGGCCGCTGCGGCCGAGCCGGTTTCGATGTTCTCGGCGTACTCGCGGCCGGGCTCGCGCAGATGCGTGTGCAGATCGACGAATCCGGGAAGCAGCACCTGCCCGGTGGCGTCGATGACATCGGTGTCTTCTGGGAATCCTCCGGACCCCCCGAGCCCCACTCCGATGTCGACGATTTGCCCGTCAGCGATCAGAACATCGACGGGGTCGCCCTCGCCGTAGGGCCGCACCCCACGCAACAACACGCTCATGCCACAATCACTTTCCCGCCGAGCCCTTCGGCAGGCGACTCCGTGCCCACCAGCAGATGGAACAGCACCGCCATCCGGACATGAACACCATTGGAAACCTGTTGCAGCACAGCCGATTGCGATGAATCGGCCACCGACGACGAGATTTCCATGCCGCGCAGCATCGGCCCGGGATGCAGCACGATCGAGTGACCCGGCAGCATTGCCTGGCGTCGGTCGGACAGCCCGTAGCGCAGCGAATATTCCCGCGCAGAGGGAAAGAAGCCGCCGTTCATCCGTTCGGCCTGCACCCGCAACATCAGCACGACATCGGCGGCCGGCAGTTCGGCGTCGAGGTCGTGCGACACCGTCACCGGCCATTCGGCAACTCCGACCGGCAGCAGCGTCGGCGGCCCCACCAGCACCACCTCCGCGCCGAGGGTGGCCAACAGCATGACGTTGGACCGGGCCACCCGGCTGTGCAGGATGTCGCCGACGATGACGACCCGGCGACCCTCGATGCCGCCGAGTCGCTGCCGGATGGTCAATGCGTCCAGCAGTGCCTGGGTCGGGTGTTCGTGGGTGCCGTCACCGGCGTTGATCACCGCCGGTCCGGTATCACCGGTGGCGCTGGGAACAGACGTCCAGTCCGCAAGTCGCTGTGCCGCACCAGAAGCCGGGTGCCGGATGATCAGGGCGTCGGCGCCGGCAGCTCGCAGGGTCAGCGCGGTGTCGCGCAGAGATTCGCCTTTACCCACCGACGATCCGGCGGCGCTGACGTTGATCACGTCCGCGCTCATCCATTTGCCCGCGACTTCGAAGGACACCCGGGTACGGGTCGAGTTTTCGTAGAACATCGTGATGATCGTTCGGCCGCGCAGGGTCGGCAGCTTGCGTACCTCGCGACCGACCAGCGCCTGGGCGAAGCGGTCGGCGTCGTCGAGGATGGCGGTCGCCTCGTCGCGGGACAGGTCACCGGCGGCCAGCAGGTGTCTGCTCATGGCGCGTCCTCCCGGGAGATGACCACGGCGTCGTGGCCGTCCTGTTCGGCGAGTTGCACGTGGACGTTTTCGGTCCTGGAAGTCGGCACGTTCTTACCGACATAGTCGGCACGCAGCGGCAGTTCGCGGTGACCGCGGTCGACCAGCACCGCCAGCTGGACCGACCGCGGGCGGCCGACGTCGCGCAGCGCGTCCAGCGCGGAGCGCACCGACCGGCCGGAATACAGCACGTCGTCGACGAGGATCACCAGCGCGTCATCGATGCCGCCGGCGGGGATCGAGGTGTTCTCCAGTGGCCGCGGCGGCTTGGTCATCAGATCGTCGCGGTAGAGCGTGATATCCAGTCCGCCGTGCGGGACCTCTGCGCCGGAGAACTCGGCGATGTTGACCGCGAGCCGGTTGGCCAAAGTCACACCGCGGGTGGGGATTCCCAGCAACACCACCCGAGGTGCGTCGGCACCGTCTAGAGCGGTCTTTTCGATGATCTGATGCGCAATGCGCGAAATAGTTCGAGCCACATCGGCCGCCGACATCAATTCGCGGCCGGTGGCGGCGTCACCCGCGGCACCCATGCGAGATCTTGACCTCCTTCTCCGCCTCTCTGGACGGATCGTTAAAGGATGTCGACTGCCGGGCAGCGTAGCATTCGCAGCTCACCCCGGGAAAATGACAGGCGCAAGTTCACCGTCAGAATCGTCGGCCGGAGCCTGTGGCAATGTTTACTCCGAAAGACCGCAGCCAAATCGAGGATCGGATGAGCGACGAGCCCACCAGATCGACCAGGCCTCTGATCGGATTCATCACCGGTGGCAACGCGCCGCCGATCATCCCAGCGCCGACCAACCGGGCCTGGATGTCGGCGACGCGCGGGGGCTGGGCGAATCGATGCCTACCGCTGCTCATCGCCAATCAGAGTGGCTGGGAATTGCGCACGCCGAGCGCGTTCACCGTGACATGGATGGGTGGGGACGCCCCCGGGACGCTGATGATCGCGCCCGACCGGCGCGACCCCGGCCAGTTTCTGCCGGCCAGCAATTTCGGCTACGGCATTCTGACCTGGCATCTGCCGATCCTGTTTCGCACACCGCCCGGCTACGACCTGCTGGTCCGCGGGCCGGCGAACCACCCCAAGGACGGCATCTCGCCGTTGGAGGGGATAGTCGAAACCGATTGGGCGAGCTCCGTTTTCAGCATGAATTGGAAGCTCACCCGCCAGCACATGCCAGTTCGGTTCGAGGTCGATGAGCCGATCTGCATGATCGTCCCGCAGCGCAGGGCCGAACTGGAAGAGTTCGCGCCCGAACTCAGGCCCATCGAGTCTGACGAAGAGCTGCGCCGTAAGTACGAGTTCTTTCTTCGCTCACGTCAGGAGATGGGGCAGGCTCAGGCCGCGACGGACGCAGGCGCTGGAGAGCGAGTTCCGTGGCAAGGCGACTACACCAGGGGCAGCCATGCCGACGGCGACGCCGGGCCGGATGATCACCGGACCCGCCGCGACCTCCGAGAGTTTGTTCAGCCACAGGAAGACCGAACCCGCTAGGTGTCAATGCAGCCGGTCGAGGTCGAGCGCAGGTTCCGGCGGTGGACCAGTGGTCGCCGCGGCGGATTCGCGGTATTCGTCCTCTATCTTCTCGCGGCCGTGGTGGTCACCCTGGGCGCTTGGCGCGGTCCGACATCTGGCTGGGCCGGCAGCTGCTGCGACCAGGAACAGGCGATCTGGTATCTCGGCTGGACTCCGCACGCACTGACCCACGGGCTCGATCCGTTTTTCACGACCCAGATCGGTTCGCCCGCCGGGGTCAACGTGATGTGGAGCCCCTCGATGCCGCTGCTGGGGGTTCTCGGCTGGCTGCCGGCGAAGATCGGCGGCCCGATCTTCGGGTTCAACGTCCTTGTGATCGTGGGTATTGCGCTCAGCGGGCTCGCGGCGTGGCTGGCGATCCGCCGCTGGAGCGGTGACGGGTTCGGCCCGATCATCGGTGGCGCGGTGTACGCCTTCTCCCCCTACGTCGTCTCCCACGCGGCGCTGCATCTGAACCTGGCCACAGTCTGGGTTCCGCCACTGCTGCTGATCGCGATCGACGAGATCCTCGTAACGCGCCGGCGACCGCCGTGGCAGTCGGGGGCGGCGCTGGGCTTTCTCGCCGCCGCCCAACTGCTGATCAGCGAGGAGGTGCTTGCCACCAGCGTCGTCGTGGCCGGAGTCCTCGTGGGGGTGATGGCGGTCGCGTGCCGTGGCGCGGATGTCCGTCACATCGTCGTCGCCCGCTTCGTCCCGGCGGGTGCGGCGGCCGCCCTGACATTCCTGCTGCTCGCGGGGTGGCCGTTGGCCGCACAATTCTTCGGGCCGCAACGCATCAGCCGGCAGGTGCAAGATCCCACGACCTTTTCGACCGACCTGCTGAACCTGGTGCTACCGACGCGCTATCAGCTGATTTCGCCCGCAGCGGCGACTCGGATGTCCGATGATTTCAGCGGCTTCTATCACGAGGCGACGGGGTACCTCGGCCTGCCGCTGCTGGTCCTCCTTGTCGTCGCGACCGTGCGCCTTTGGGACGATCTGCGGGTCCGCGTCGCCGGCGTCACCGGGGCGTTGATCCTCGTCCTGTCGCTGGGGCCGTGGCTCCACTTCGGTAAAGCACCGCTGCGCATTGCGCTTCCGTGGCTGGCGTTGGGGAAACTGCCGCTGCTCGAATATGTGCTGCCGGGCCGCTTAACGGTGTTCGTCTGGTTGGCGGTGGCCGTCGTCGTCGCGATCGTCATCGCCCGGGCAACGCATCTCGCGCCGCGAGCGGCGGCGCGATGGCTGCTGGCGGTCGGCGCGTCACTGCTTTTGCTGCTTCCGGCTCCGCTGGCACGGGCGCCGTTCGTGACGCCGGCCTTCTTCCGCACCTGGGCGAGTCACCACATCGGCGCGGACGAAACAGTGCTCGTCGCACCGTATTTCGTCAATGGAGGCGAGGCCGCGCCGATGGTGTGGGCCGCTGAAGCCGATTACGGCCTGCGGATGCCCGAGGCCTACGCGTACGTGCCGCAGCCCAATGGCGGAACCTATTCAGGGCCGGCACAATCGCAGCTCACCTTCATCATGTTCGTGATCCAGCAGCGCGGCGCCTGGCTGGTGGCGCGCGACGAGATACGGGCGCAGGTCGCTGCCGACCTCAAAGACGCCGACATACGCCACGTGATCGTCGGACCTACAGAGCACTGGAGACAGCTGCTGGCCTTCTTCACCGACCTCTTCGGCCGACCACCCGACATCGTCGACGAGGTCGCGATCTGGCGCGACATCAACGTCCGGGGAATCCCCGCGTCGCCCGCCCACTAGCCTGAATCGGGTGAACCTCGACGGCAATCAGGCCTCCATTTGCGAAGCCTGCGACGCAGGCCTGCTCGCCGGCGCGGTGACGATGGTGTGGCAACACGGAAAAGTGCTGCAGGTCAACGAAATCGGCTACCGCGACGCCGACGCTGAATTGCCCATGCAGCGCGACACGCTGTTCCGCATCGCCTCGATGACCAAGCCGGTCACCGTCGCCGCCGCCATGAGCCTGGTCGACGAAGGCAAGCTGGCGCTGCGCGACCCGATCGTCCGCTGGCTCCCGGAATTCGCCGATATGCGGGTGCTCGACGACCCGACTGGGCCATTGGATCGGACGCATCCCGCCGAACGGGCGATTCTGGTGGAGGATCTGCTCACTCACACCAGCGGCCTGGGGTACGGGTTCTCCGTCGGCGGGCCGATCTCGCGGGCCTATATGCGGCTGCCGTTCGGCCAGGGTCCGGACGCGTGGCTGGCCGCGCTGGCCGACTTGCCGCTGGTGCATCAACCGGGCGAGCGGCTGACCTACGGCCACTCCAGCGACGTGGTCGGCGTGCTGGCTTCGCGGGTCGAGGGTAAGCCGTTCCATCAGGTCCTCGACGAGCGAATCCTGCAGCCGCTGGGCATGATCGACACCGGCTTCCATGTGACCCCCCAAGGCCGCCGGCGAACCGCGACCATGTACCGACTGGATGAGAAGAATCGGCTCCAGCACGACGTGATGGGCCAGCCCCACATCACGCCGCCGGCATTCAGCAACGCGGGCGGCGGACTTTTCTCCACCGCCGACGACTACCTGCGGTTCATCGAAATGCTGCTCAGCGATGGGACTCTCGACGGTGTGCGCGTGCTCTCACCGGAATCGGTACGACTGATGCGCACCGACCGGCTCACCGTCGAGCACAAGCGGCATCCGTTTCTCGGCGCGCCGTTTTGGATCGGGCGCGGGTTCGGGCTCAACCTGTCAATCGTCACCGATCCGGCGAAGTCGACGCCGTTGTTCGGGCCCGGTGGTCTGGGAACGTTCAGTTGGCCCGGCGCCTACGGGACTTGGTGGCAGGCCGATCCGGCCGCCGACCTGATTCTGCTGTACCTGATCCAGAACATGCCCGCGTTGACCGCCGATGCGGCCGCCGCAGTCGCGGGCAATACGTCGCGCGCGAAATTGCAAGCGGTACAACCGAAATTCGTGCACCGGACCTACCGGGCGCTAGGACTCTAATGGCCGAGTTCACGCCCGAGCGAATCGAAGGGCCGCGACTCCTGTTACGACCGCCGGTGATCGACGATGCCGGCCAACTTTTCCAGCGGGTCGCCCGCGACCCGCAGGTCACCAAGTACCTGCTGTGGACACCGCACCCCGACGTGGCGGCCACCAAACGAGTGATCGCCGAACGAATGAACGTCGACGCACACCTGCGAACCTGGGTGATGGAATTGCAGCACAGCGGCGACATCGTCGGCATGATCAGTTGCGGACGCCCACTGGCGCTACGCCGCCGAGATCGGCTACTGCGTCGGTCGGCGTTGGTGGGGCAAGGGATTGATGTCCGAAGCACTCGACATGCTGATGAACACCCTGCAGGCCGATCCCGACGTCTACCGCGTGTGGGCGACGTGCCATGTCGACAACGAGCGGTCAGCACGCCTGCTGGAGCGGGCCGAGTTCTCCCGCGAAGGGCGGCTCGCCCGTCATGGCATCTATCCCAACCTCGGGACCGAACCACTCGACAGTCTGCTGTTCGCGAAGGCGTTGCGCTAGACCATCGCTGGATATCAGTGCCGCAGCATGACTTCCAGGAACTGCTCGCGGCGTCCGGCAGCCTTCGGATTCGGCCGCGAGCCGGACAGATGCAAAAAGCCGATTCCCGCTGCAAAAGTCGCGGTGGCGCGTATTTCGGACTCCTCGTCGTCGAAGGCGGCGTCGAGGAAAGCCTGCCGGACGGCGCCGAGCACGCTGCGGTCCGAGGCGCGCACCGCGGCGGCCACTGTGGGCTCCGATCGCGCCCATTCCCGCATGGCGCGCTCCAGCATCCAGTGCCGCGGACCCACGAGCGTGGTCATCATCCGCGACAGCCGCTCCCGCGGAGGCAGACTGGTCAGATCGTCGAAGGACCGGTCTTCGTCGCGGACCACAGCCCAGGTGTCGATCAACGCCGTGCGGTAGGCCGTCATATCACTGAAGTGCCAGTAAAAGCTGCCTTTGGTGACGCCAAGACGACTGCACAGCTGGCCCAGCGTCAGGGATTTCACGCCGTCCTCGGCCAGTACGCGAAACCCCTCTTGCACCCAGTCGTTCACCGACAGCCGAGATTTGATCGCGCTAGCCGAGGACGCCATGGGCGCTAAGACTAGCGACGACTACCCGGTTTGAGTGCGTAATGCTCTGTGCCGAGCGAAACTAGCCGAGCACGGTGTCGGAACCGCGCGCCGCATTAATCCTTTTCAGCACGTCCTCGGTGAACACCGACAACCCGAGCTCGTGGTTGTATCCGTGGATCTCCTTGACGTCGAGTTGGGCCAGGAAATACAGGATCTGCTTGGACACCAACTGGCCAGGCACCAACACCGGAAAGCCCGGCGGGTAGGGCACTACGAATCCGGTTGACACCAGGGACTTTCCGTCGGCCAGTCGCCGGCCCGCCTCCCCGAGCATGACGTGTTCGCGGTCGGCGTCCTCGTAGCCCGCGTAGAACGCCGACCGCATGTCACCGAAGGAGCTGGCTTCGTCGGGCCGGAAGGCGTTGTCGAATTGACTGAAGTCCGGCAGTGGCGGCAGATCCCCGGTGATCTCGTCGACCCGGCGCAGGTGTAGTGCCCGGTCGTCTCGGCTCGCCGCGTCCTCGTCACGGTTGAAGTCGATGGCTATCCGGCGCAGCACGTCGAGCAGATAGTGCACGCTCGACCAGGTCACCCCGATCGTGAAGATCAGCAGCACGCTGTTGATCGACGTCTTGTTGATCTGGATGCCGAACCGGTCCATCAGGATCTTCTCGCGGAAGTCGTAGCCGTTCATGCCGGTCTTGCCGATGAACAGGGTGACCCGCGTCGGGTCGAGCACGAACTGGTCGGAGCGCCACGCCTCATTCCAGTCCGCCAGCGCACCCTGGCGCACCTGACGGTAGGAGCTGACCGCAGACAGCCTGAATTCGTCTGGCACCAAATCGGATTCGTCGAGGATGCGGAACCACTTGCTGATCAACCGGTCTTTGCGGACCCGGTGGCGGAAAACCAGCGCCATGTCGTAGACGGAGCGGACCATCTGAAAGCCCTCGATGTCGACCTGACGGCGGGCCAGATCCAATGAGGCGAGCAGTTGCTGGTTGGGCGAGGTCGAGGTGTGGGTCAAGAACGCCTCGCCGAACGCGTCGCGGGACTGCGAGTTGAAGTCCTGATCGCGGATGTGGATCATCGACGCCTGCCGCAGCGCCGACAGCGACTTGTGCGTGGAATGGGTGGCGTACACCCGAACTCGGGCCTGGCTGGGGTCAGGAAGCAAGCGGTGCTCGCTCCACTGGGCGCGGTCGATTCCCTGCATCGATTCGCGCCACTGCTGGTACTCCTGGGCATAGGCCGGCGACGACAGCATCGATTCGAGTTGCTCGGCCGCGATCATCGCGGTGCGTTGCCTCGCCCACGGCACCGCGGTGGCGAATGCGTACCAGGCCTCGTCCCAGAGGAAGCAGATGTCCGGCTTGATCGCCAGCACCTCCTCCATCACCCGCCGCGGGTTGTAGACGATGCCGTCGAACGTGCAGTTGGTGAGGAGCAGCATGCGCACCTTGCTCAGCTGCCCGGCAGCTTCGAGGTCGAGCAGCGCCTTCTTGATGGTCTGCAGCGAGACGGCGCCGTAGATCGCGAACGGTTGTAGTTCGTAGGCGTCCAGGTAGAGCGGGTAGGCCCCGGCCAGCACCAGGCCGTAGTGGTGCGACTTGTGGCAGTTGCGGTCGATCAGCACGATGTCGCCCGGTCGGGTCAGCGACTGCACGACGATCTTGTTCGCGGTCGAGGTTCCGTTGGTGACGAAGTAGGTGTGGTCGGAGTTCCAGGTGCGCGCGGCCTTGTCCATCGCTTTTTTGATGTTGCCGTGCGGATCGAGCAGCGAGTCCAGGCCACCTGAGGTGGTCGAGGTCTCGGCCATGAAGATGTTGCGGCCGTAGAACTCCCCCATGTCGCGCAGCGACTTGGAGTTGAAGATGCTGGCGCCACGCGCGATGGGAAGGGCATGGAACTGGCCGGCGGGCCTGGCCGCATAGGCCCTCAGCGCATCGAAAAATGGCGTGAGATAACGATTCCGGATACCGCCCAGCACCGTGGTGTGCAGGTCGGTGACGTCGTTGAGCCGGTAGAAGGTGCGGTCGTAGACGTCGGACTCGTCCTCGATATCGGCGGCGATCGACTCGTCGGTGAGCAGATAGAGGTCGATGTGCGGCCGCAACTCGCGGATCCATTCGCCACACTCGACCCAGTCGTGGGTGCGGTCGGTGGCCACCACCTCGTCGCCTGGGCCCAGCAGCGTGGTCATCAACGGCACTCGGTCGTGGGACCGCAGCGGGATGTCGTGGCGAATGATCGCGGCCTGGATCTCCCCGTTCAGGGCGACCGCGGTGATGGCGTCCTCGACGCTGGAGACCACCAACAGTTCGAACTGCACGTCGTCGCCGATGTCGCGAATGGCGCGCAGGCTTCCGGCCAATCCTTCGGGTGCGGTGACCGGCGCGTCGTCGGCGAGCAGCACGGTGTAGAACTGCTGCTCCTTGGCCCGGGCCACCAATTCCTGATCGGCCAGTGACGACGAGGTGTCGAACAACGCTGCGCGGTCGCCGTATTCGGACAGCAGGCGCACGGCCAGCGACACCTGCTCGGCCAGGCTGACCGTGGCGAGTTGGTCCAGATAGCCGCAGTACGTCGCCAGGTTGGCAGGGCCCGGATAGATCCAGTAGCGCTCGTAGGCACTGAGGCGGTTGAGCAGGCGCCGCACCCGCGCGACTTCGTGCTTGGTGTCCAGCCCGGCCAGGTCGACGACGGAAAGCTGATGGCATGCGTCATCCAGCAGATTCCACGTATCGATGCGCGAGTACGACGGGTTCGCCACCGCCGCCAGCGCGGAAACACACAGCCGCCTCGGGTGCCTGCCGTCTCGGTCCATCACGCCAGTGTGTCCCTCCGTCAACGAGGATGCGGGCATTTTGTGACCAGTACCCAAATTGCCACACCTGTCACAACAGTTCGGTCTCAGACCTCGAAGTCGTCGTCGTCTTTTCGACCGCGCGTGATCGGAATCCAGCGCCGCGGCGGCGCCACCTCGGTGACGTCAGTCAGCGATCGCACGACGAGCTGGGTCAGCGCCATGATCGCCGCCATCACGGGAAGCAGTGGTCGGAAGGGCGTTGCGGCCGCGCGCACCGTCTCGATGCGCCGGGCCAGGACGAGCCGCTCGATCGAGTGGTACAGCCACGCGCCGACGCCGAGTGCATAGATCGCCAGCGCTGCCGCAATCGCGGCCTGGCCGTAGGCCGCGCACAGCACGGCGCCCAGCACCACGCTCGCCGCCAAGATCGCGGCGATCGCGACGCGCAGTTCCAACCGGGTCATGACTCCGCAGCGGGTTCAGGACTTGATTGACTCGACTGGACCGCCTGAGCCGCTGCCCGGATCTGCGGGGTCACCAACATGACCTGGCCCAGCACGCCGTTGACGAAACCCGGTGAGTCGTCGGTGGACAGCTCTTTGGCCAGCTCCACCGCCTCGTCGACGGCGACCGGCGCCGGAACGTCGTCGGCGTGCAGCAGCTCGTACACCGCGACCCGCAGGATGGCGCGGTCCACAGCCGGCAGCCGATCCAGTGTCCAGCCCTGCAGGTGCGATGCGATCAGGTCGTCGACGTGTACGGCGTGCGCGGTGACGCCGTGAGCCACGGCCACCGTGTACGGATGTAGCGCTGCCACATCATCTTTGGCCTCCGCCAGCGCCGTGCGCGAGTCGGCTGCTTCGGCCGGGGTCAGCCCGCGGGCCTCGGCCTCGAACAGCAAGTCGACGGCGCGCTTACGAGCCTGGTGCCGTCCCTTACGGACGGGTCGGCTCACGCGTTGACACGTCCCAGGTAGCTGCCGTCGCGGGAGTCGACCTTCAGCTTGTCGCCGGTGTTGATGAACAGCGGCACCTGAAGCTCGGCGCCGGTCTCCACAGTGGCTGGCTTGGTGCCGGCGCTGGACCGGTCGCCCTGAAGTCCGGGCTCGGTGTGGGTGACGACGAGTTCGACGGTCACCGGCAGCTCGAGGTACAGCGGCGCGCTGTTGTGAAACGCCACCTGCACCGGCAGACCCTCCAGCAGGAATCGGGCGGCGTCGCCGACCAACGACTCCGTCAAAGGGTGCTGCTCGTAGTCCTGGCTGTCCATGAACACGAAATCGGTGCCGTCGCGGTAAAGGTAAGTGGCGTCGCGCCGGTCCACCGTCGCGGTCTCCACTTTCACGCCGGCGTTGTAGGTCTTGTCGACGACCTTGCCGGTGAGCACGTTTTTCAGCTTGGTGCGCACGAAGGCCGGGCCCTTGCCCGGTTTGACGTGCTGGAAGTCGGTGATCTGCCAGAGCTGGCCGTCGATCACCAGTACAAGTCCATTTTTGAAGTCGGCAGTGCTTGACACGGTCGGTGAATCTCCTACAGGATCGCCAGTTCCTTGGGGAACCGGGTGAGCAATTCCGGTGCGTGTCCGGAGGTCTCGCCTGCCACCACCAGCGTGTCCTCGATGCGGACGCCGCCACGCTCGGGCAAATAGACGCCGGGCTCCACAGTCACAACGGAGCCCGCACGTAGTGTACCGGCGGCGGTGGCGCCGATCCCCGGCGCTTCGTGGATCTGCAGGCCGACACCGTGGCCCAGACCGTGGCCGAAGTGCTCGCCGTGGCCCGCATCCGCGATGACCAGCCGTGCGGCGGCGTCTACGTCGCGCAGGTCGGCCCCGGGTTGCAGCGCTTCCCGGCCGGCCCGCTGGGCGTCGGCGACCAGCTGGTAGACCTCCAGCTGCCAATCGGCGGCCTTACCGAGTACGAAGGTGCGGGTCATGTCGGAGTGATAGCCGCCGACCAGCGCACCGAAGTCGATCTTGACGAAGTCGCCGGCAGCCAGCACCGCCTCGGTGGGCCGGTGATGCGGGATCGCCGAATTCGCCCCGCTGGCGACGATCGTCTCGAAGGAGACCCCGTCGGCGCCGTGGTCGAGCATCAGCGCCTCCAGCTCGCGGCCCACCTCACGTTCGGTGCGGCCGGGTCGCAGCCCGCCACGGTCGATCAGATCGGCCAGCGCGGCATCGGCGGCCTCGCAGGCCAGCCGCAGCAGCGCCACTTCGCCCTCGTCCTTGATCTCGCGCAGCGCCTCGACGGTCTGCGAGGCGCGAACCAACTCGGTGGTGCCGCCGGCGTCGCCCAGCGCGGCAGCCAGTGCGTCGTAGCCGTCCACGGTCACGACATGACTCTCGAAGCCCACCCGCTGGCCCTGTCCGCCGCCGCGCGCTCGGCCAGGTACCGCCCGCAGGCCCGCTCGATCGCCACTTCCAGGTCGGGCGCCTGCTGAGCGGCCTGGGTGCGGTAACGCCCGTCGGTGGCCAGAGACGGCGTCATGGCTATCGGCAAACACCAGCAACGCCGCATTCGACCCGGTGAAACCCGACAGGTAGCGCACGTTGATCAGGTCCGTGACCAGCATCGCGTCCAGTTCGGCCGCGCGGAGTTCGAGCTCCGAGTGCGGCTCGCCGCTGGGAATGTGTCACGCCAGCTGACGCTACTCGCTACGCTGTGGCCCCATGACTAACTGGATGCTGCGTGGCCTGGTCTTCGGCGCCGCGATGGTCGTCGTTCGGCTGTTTCAAGGAACGCTGATCAGCGTGTGGCAGACGCAGGCGGCCCTGATCAGCATCGTCCTGCTGGTGCTGTTCATCGTGGGCGTGGTCATCTGGGGTCTCATCGACGGCCGCGAGGACGCCGCCTCCAACCCCGACCCGGACCGTCGCGAAGATCTGGCGATGACGTGGCTGCTGGCTGGTCTGGTCGCCGGGCTGCTCAGCGGCGCGGTGACGTGGCTGATCGCGGTGTTCTACAAAGCCCTCTACGTCGGCGGGCTGATCAACGAGCTCACCACGTTCGCGGCGTTCACCGCGCTGGTGGTGTTCCTCGGCGCGATCGCCGGAGTGACTGTCGGCCGCTGGCGGGTCGACCGTAAGGGCGCCTACAAGCCGCAGAGCGGCGGTACCCCGATGGCGATGACGAGCGCGCCGACACCGACGTCTTCGCCGCTGTCCGGTCCGACCAGCCCGCTGCCACCGAGGGCGCCGCCGAGTGGCCGCAGGAGCAGACGAGCTCGGTCGCCACCGCCGAGCGCGAGGACTACCAGGCGCCGACGGCCTACAGCCACGAAGCCGAGGAGACGACGGCAGCCGTCAGCCCGGCCGCCGGCGAGGAAGAAACCAAGAAGATTGCGTGGCCGCCGGCCAGCACCGAGAAGACTGAGGCGCTGCCGGCCCACGAACCGGCCACCGAGCACATCGAGAAGCCGAAGGCCGACGACTAGCCGTTCAGGCTGGCCAGATAACGCAGGGCGAGCAGGTATCCCTGCACGCCGCATCCCACGATCACGCCGGTCGCGACCGGGCTCAGATACGAGTGGTGCCGAAACTCTTCGCGGGCAAAGACATTGGAGATGTGCACCTCGATCAGTGGCGCACTCAACTCGGCGCAGGCGTCGCGTAACGCGATCGACGTGTGGGTCAACCCACCGGCATTGAGGATCACCGGCTCCTTGGCGTCAGCGGCCAGGTGGATCCAATCCAGCAGTTGAGCTTCACTGTCGCTCTGGCGCACAACGGCTTTCAGCCCGAGCCCGGCTGCCTCGAGTTCGACCAGCGCCACGAGGTCGTCGTGGGTGGTGTCGCCGTAGACCTCCGGCTCGCGACGGCCCAGCCGGCCGAGGTTGGGCCCGTTGAAGACGTTGACCGTGGCAGTCATCGCGTGCCCACCTCCGCGTAGGCGGCCGCCAGCAGCGCCGGGTCAGGGCCCTCCAGCCGGCCGGGCTTGGCCAGCCCGTCGAGCACCACGAACCGCAGCACTCCCGCACGGGTTTTCTTGTCGCCGACCATCGACTCCAGAAGTTGTGGGAGCGCGTCGGCGTCGTAGCTGATCGGCAGTCCGAGTGACGTCAAGATGTCGCGATGGCGTTGCGCGGTGGCGTCATCGAGACGCCCGGCCAGCCGGCCCAATTCGGCGGCGAACACCATGCCCACCGAGACCGCGGCGCCGTGACGCCACTGGTAGCGCTCCCGCCGCTCGATCGCATGACCCAAAGTATGGCCGTAGTTCAGTATTTCGCGCAGGTCCGATTCCTTCTCGTCGGCCGCCACCACCTCGGCCTTGACGGCGATCGCGCGCCGGATCAGCTCGGGCAGCACCTCCCCCGACGGATCCAGCGCAGCCCGCGGATCGGCCTCGATCAGGTCGAGAATCACCGGGTCGGCGATGAAGCCCGCTTTGACGACTTCGGCCATACCGGCCGCGATCTCGTTGTGCGGCAACGTTTGCAGCGTTGCGAGGTCGACCAGCACGGCGGTCGGCTGGTGGAATGCGCCGACCAGGTTCTTGCCTGCGTCGGTGTTGATGCCGGTCTTGCCGCCGACTGCGGCGTCGACCATCGCCAACAGCGTGGTCGGCACGTGCACGATCGACACACCGCGCAGCCAGGTCGCCGCGGCGAAGCCGGCGACGTCGGTCGCGGCGCCGCCGCCCAGACTCACCAACGCGTCCTTGCGGCCGATGCCGATGCGGCCCAGCACGTCCCAGATGTAACCGACGACGGGCAGGTCCTTGCCAGCCTCGGCGTCTGGAATTTCGATCTGATGCGCCTCAATACCATTGTCGGCCAGATGGTTTCGAATTGCCTCGGCCGTATGGACCAGCACTGGCTGATGCAGGATGGCGACGCGATGCCGGCCGGCGAGCAGTTCGCCGAGCTCGCCCAGTAGTCCGGTCCCGATAACGACCGGATAGGGCGGGTCGACGGCCACCTGCACGGTGACCGGTTCGCGAGCTTCCGTCATCGGCCCGCCTCCCGACGAGCCGCGGCCAGCGCGGCCGGAGTTGCGGGCGTCGGCGGTGGCCCGGTCCGGGGCTCGTTCACGCTGGACGCGTCGGACGCCGGCGTGCGGCGCCACGGCGGTCGGCGTCGATTGCGGGCAGTGATGCCGAGTTTGGGGTCATTGAGGCGGCACACGATGTGGCGGACCACAGCGCCGGGGTTGCGACGGTTCGTGTTCACCCGGATCGTGGCGACCTTCCGATAGAGCGGCACGCGCTGGGTCATCAGCGCGCGGAACTTCTCAGCGCGGTCCGGTCCGGCCAGCAACGGCCTTACGGTGTTGCCGCCGGTGCGCCGAACCCCCTCCGCCGCAGTGATTTCCAGATAAACGACGGTGTGGCCGGCCAGTGCGACACGCACCCCCGGGGTGGTGATGGCGCCGCCGCCCAGCGACAGGACGCCGTCGTGGGACTCCAACGCCGCCCGGATCACCTCTTCCTCGATCCGGCGGAACTCCTGCTCCCCATCGGTGGCGAAGATGTCGGCGATGGTGCGTCCAGTCTGCTGTTCGATGGCCGCGTCGGTGTCGAGCATGCCGACGTCGAGCGCTTTGGCCAGGCGTCGCCCGATCGTGGACTTACCGGATCCCGGCAGTCCCACCAACACAGCTTTGGGCCCCATGAGTGGCTACCCGGAAGCCCGAGCTTCGCTGACCGGCTCCCGCTCGGCGACCGACCTCAGGTATGACTCGATGTTGCGCCGGGTCTCGGTCAGCGAATCGCCGCCGAACTTCTCCAGCGCGGCGCGGGCAAGGACCAGAGCCACCATGGTCTCGACGACTACGCCCGCGGCAGGCACCGCGCAGACATCAGAGCGCTGGTTGATTGCGACGGCTTCTTCGCCGGAGGTCATGTCCACGGTGGCCAGCGCCCGCGGCACGGTGGAGATCGGCTTCATCGCGGCGCGCACCCGCAGCGGCTCGCCGTTGGTCATGCCGCCTTCCAGACCGCCGGCTCGATTGGTCGAGCGGACCACGCCGTCGGGACCGGGGTACATCTCGTCGTGGGCACGGCTGCCGCGTCGGCGGGCGGTTTCGAAGCCGTCGCCGATTTCGACGCCCTTGATCGCCTGGATGCCCATCACCGCGGCGGCGAGTTGACTGTCGAGCCTATGGTCGCCGCTGATGAACGATCCCAGGCCAACCGGCAGGCCGACCGCGACCGCTTCGACGACGCCGCCCAGGGTGTCGCCATCTTTCTTGGCCGCCTCGATCTCCGCGATCATCGACGTCTCGGCCGCCTTGTCGAATGCCCGCACCGGACTGTCGTCGATCGACGCCAGGTCGCCGGCCTGCGGCGGTGGGCCGTCATAGGGCTTGGAATCGCCGATCGAGATGACGTGGGAGATCACCTCGACGCCGAGAGCTTGTCGGAGGAACTGCCGCGCGACGGTACCGGCCGCGACGCGGGCGGCGGTCTCGCGGGCACTGGCCCGCTCGAGGACCGGACGGGCGTCGTCGAATTCGTACTTGAGCATCCCGGCGTAGTCGGCGTGCCCGGGCCGCGGTCGGGTCAGCGGCGCATTGCGCGCCACGTCCAATTCGGCCGCCTCGACCGGGTCGGGGGCCATCACGGTTTCCCACTTCGGCCATTCGGTGTTGCCGATCTCGATGGCGATCGGACCACCCAGCGTCACGCCGTGCCGTACCCCGGCCAGCACCGTGACCTGGTCGCGCTCGAATTTCATTCGGGCGCCGCGGCCATAACCAAGGCGACGCCGGGCCAGCTGATCGGCGATGTCGTCCGACGTGACGGTCAGCCCGGCGACCATGCCTTCGACCATGGCCACCAACGCTCGGCCATGGGATTCACCAGCAGTAGTCCATCGCAACACGAGTCCCATCTTCCCATGACGAGCCCCGACAGGGAAAAAGCCGTGACGCCAGCGCCTGGGTTTGTTTACTCGCGGGTAGGGTTATCCCGTCGCGTGATCGCCGTCACACGGTTTGCCAGCGAGAGGTGATTCATGGCGTCGAACTTGAAATCCCTGGTGGGCTGGGCACGGTCGCCGGCGAAAGACGTGGATTCAACGTCAGGCTCGTGGGTGAACACGATTCGCGGTCTGGCCGCGCGAGCGACGACGCCACTGCTGCCCGACGACTACCTGTCGCTGCTCAACCCGCTGTGGTCGGCGCGCGAACTACGCGGCGAGATCGTGGCGGTCAAGTCCGAGACAGACGACACCGCAACGGTCGTCATCCGGCCGGGGTGGGGGTTTTCCGGCGATTACAGCCCGGGTCAGTACGTCGGAATCGGCCTGCGTGTCGATGGCAAGTGGCACTGGCGGTCGTATTCACTGACTTCGGTTCCCGAACGCGGCGAAGAAAACATCTCGATCACCGTAAAGGCCACCCCCGAGGGGTTTTTGTCCGCTCACCTGGTCAACGGCGTCGAACCGGGCACCATCATCCGCCTGCAGTCGGCCAAAGGCGACTTCGCACTGCCGAACCCACCCCCGGAAACCATCCTGTTCATCACGGCCGGCAGCGGCATCACGCCCGTCATGGCGATGCTGCGATCGTTGCGGGCCCGTGGTCAGTCCCCGGACATCGTCCATGTGCATTCGGCCGGGTCGCAGGACGCGGTGATTTTTCACGACGAATTGCGCCAGATCGAACGGGAGCAGAACGGCTACCGCCTGCATCTTCAGCTGACCGAAGCCGACGGCAAGGTCGACTTCAACGAACTGGACGACATCGTCGCCGACTGGCGAGACCGGTCGGCGTGGGCATGCGGGCCCGCGGCCATGCTCGACGCCGTCGAGAAGGTGTGGCAGGACAACGACATCGAAGACTCGCTGCATATGGAGCGGTTCAACATCGCGGCCACCGACAAGGGCGGCGAAGGCGGCACAGTCACGTTCGCCATTTCCGACAAAGAAATCGAGATCGACGGCGCGACAACCATTCTGGAGGCAGGCGAGGAACAAGGCATCCAGATGCCGTTCGGCTGCCGAATGGGAATCTGCCAGACCTGCGTTCTGCCGCTGGAAGACGGCCACGTCCGCGATGTTCGCTCTGGTCAAGAACACGGCGCCGGCGATCGCATACAGACCTGCATTTCGACCGCATCCGGTAACTGCACCATCAAGGTTTGAGGGGAAACCGATTTCATGGCTATCACTGACATCAAGGCCTACGCCCACCTGACTCCGCAGGACGTCGAGGACCTGGCCGCGGAGCTAGACGCTATCCGCGCCGACATCGAAGAATCGCGCGGAGAACGCGATGCGCAGTACATCCGCCGCGCAATCCAATTGCAGCGCGGGCTGGCTGTATTCGGGCGCCTGGCCTTGTTCGCCAGCAGCAGCAGGATCGCGCGCCTGGCCGGTATCGCCAGCCTCGCCTCCGCCAAGATCATCGAGAACATGGAGTTGGGCCACAACATCATTCACGGCCAGTGGGACTGGATGAACGACCCGGAAATCCACTCCACCGAATGGGAATGGGACACGACATGCCCATCATCGCAGTGGAAGCACTCGCACAATTTCGTGCACCACAAGTACACCAACGTCGTCGGCCTGGACAGCGACGTCGGCTACGGCATCATGCGTGTCACGCGGGACGAGCCGTGGGCGCCGTGGATGATCGGTAACCCGATCTACAACCTCCTGTTGGGGACCTTCTTCCAGTGGGGCGTCGCGCTGCACCACGTCGAGACCGCGAAGATCCGCAAGAAAGAAAAAACCTGGGCTGAGGCGCGAAAAGACTTGCGCGTCATGGGCAAAAAGATGGGCAAACAAGCGGGTAAGGACTACATCATCTACCCGGCCCTGGCCGGCACCAGCTGGAAGCACACGCTCAAGGCGAATGCCATCGCCAACCTGATCCGGAATTACTGGACCTACATGGTGATTTTCTGCGGGCACTTCCCCGACGGCGCCGAGAAATTCACCCGGGAGAGTTTCGAAAACGAAACCCGCGGTGAGTGGTACCTACGCCAGATGCTGGGCTCGGCCAACTTCAACGCCGGCCCGATCATGGCATTCATGAGCGGGAACCTTTGCTACCAGATCGAGCACCACATGTTCCCCGACCTACCCAGCAACCGGTACGCAGAGATCGGTGTCCGGGTGCGCGCGATCTGCGAGAAGTACGACCTGCCCTACACGACTGGGCCGCTGCTGCGTCAGTACTGGCAATCGTTCTGGACCATTCTGAAACTCGCCGTCCCCGACAGCTGGCTGCCCGGCACCACCGACGATGCGCCCGAGACCAATTCCGAACGGAAGTTTTCCGAGCGGGAACCGCGTGAGGTCAACGGCAAGCGCTACGGACTGCGCAGCGCGATCAAAGGCCGCACCCCCGCAGCTGCCTAGCGTCGCCGCAACGCGGTCAGTTGCCAGACGCCCAGCACCAACATGATCGCTCCGGCGTCGGCCAACGCCCAGTCGCCCGCGCGGCTCAGCCCTAACCAGCCGAACCACGCCGCCGCCAAGGCAAGCGGTGCCAGCAAGAAATTGGTCACGACGAAACCGGCCACCAGGCCACGCGTCGGGCGCATCCGATTGATGCCCAGTAACAGGATTGGGCCGAGGATGGCAAAGGCGATTCCGCCGTCGAGAAGCACCGCTCGTGGGACACCCCACCAGTGGGCCAATGGACCGCTCAGGGCCGCGACGACTGCTCCCGCGGAAGTCCAAAAGACGAGATCGGCCCGAAGGGATCGCCTGAGGGTGGAGTCGGTCGGGCGGGATATCGCTGTGCCTGTCATGCCTCTTATCTTGCGGTCGGACCTACTGCCGACTCGAGCATTGGCACTGCCAGACGCTGCCAATTACGGAAAATGCCGGGATGCATACCCCCGATTCGATCCTGGCGCCCACGTCATTGGGGCGCCTGAACATCAGACGGGTCGGCTCTGGACCGTCGGAGCTGCTGTGGCACAGCTTGTGGGTCGATTCGGGTAGCTGGGGTCCGCTGGTGGATAGCCTCGGCGTCCATCGACAGGTAGTGGTGGTCGACGGCCCCGGCTACGGCGGCAGCGACCCGATCCACCGCGACTTCACCCTCGACGACTGCGCCGACGCTGCCGTCGAAGTGCTCGACCACCTCGGCATCACCGGGCCGGTGGACTGGGTGGGCAACGCGTGGGGCGGCCACGTGGGCATCACCTTGGCGGCCACCCGGACCGCCCGCGTGCGCAGCCTGGTCACCATCAACACACCGTTGCTGCCGGTCGGGCGTCGGCAACGCTGGACCACAAGCTATCCGCTAGCGCTGCTCTACCGCCTGACCGGTCCCAGCCCGATCATCGCCAAGGTGCTCTTCGACACGCTGCTCGGACCCGACGCGATCGCGGCACAGCCCGACCGGGCCGCCGACATCGTCGCTGCTTTCACCCGGGCCGACCGCGGCTCGATGCAGGCGACGATCCGGTTTATGCACCACTGGCAACCGCTGACCGACAAGCTGCCCACGATCGCGGCGCCCACCCTGTTTCTGACCGGGGACGTCGGTGGGCAGCAGTGGTCGCCCGCGCGGGCCCGAGCCGCCGCGGCCACGATGCCCGACGCGCGGGTCGTTACGCTCAGCGGCGCCGGACACGTCAGCCCACTGCTGCTCGACACCGATCTGATCGCAAGCACGGTCACCGACTTTCGGCAGTCGACTTAGAACACGGCCAGCCCCATCGCCGCCACGCTGGCCACGCACATCGACGGGCCGTGCGGCACCGTCTTTGCCGACCAGAAGATCCGCCCCACTGTGCCGATCATCGCCGTCAGCAAGGGTGCACCGATCGCAGCAAGCAACCACACGTCAGCGCCGGAACTTCCTGTCAGCGCGCCCATTCCGAGAGCGAGCTTGACATCACCGGCGCCCATCGCCGCCGGGGCCAGCAGATGCACCAGCAGGTAGACCGCCGCCAGCGCTGCGGCGCCAAACAGCGCCCCCCGACCATGTCCCGCGCAAACTGCGCCCAGCGTGATTGCCGCGAAACCCGGGATCGTCAGCAGATTGGGCAGCCGGCGCCATCGGACGTCGTAGTTGCTCAGGGCCACCATCCATACCAGCACCAGACCAATCAGCATGGGCGGCAGGCTAATCCAATGCGGCCTCCATCGCCGCTCGCGGTGCGGGTAGGCCTGTGAATTGTTCGACTTGCGCGAACGCCTGATGCAGGAGCATCTGCAGACCGCCGATCACCCGGCCACCCGCGGCGCTCACCGCGGCGGCGAGGGGCGTCGGCCACGGGTTGTAGATCGCGTCCAGCAACACCGGCGCAGCGGCGAAGTCGTCGGCGTAACCCGCCGCAACTTCGGCGGGCAGCGTGCTGACCAACACCTGGGCGGACGCGACCGAATCGGCGAGCGAGTCGCCGTTCAGGTCGCAGAACCGCGCCGTCGTGCCGAGCCTGTCGGCCAACTCGACCAGACCGACGGCCTTGCCCGCATTGCGGGCCGCCACAGTGATCTCGGTGACGCCGAGTTCGGCCAGTGCCACGATCACCGCTGGTGCGGTGCCGCCCGAGCCGGCGACCACCGCAGCTCCGGACGCAGCACCCAGTGCACCCATGACGCCGTCGACATCGGTGTTGTCCGCCCGCCAACCATGTGCGGTCCGCACCAACGTGTTGGCCGATCCGACTTGCTCGGCCCTGGTGGTGCGTACGTCGGCGAACCGCAGCGCGGCAAATTTTCCAGGCATCGTCACCGACAGCCCGACCCAGTCAGACCCTAATCCGCTTACCAGAACCGGTAATTCGTCTGCATCGCACTCGATGCGCTCGTAGGTCCACCCGTCCAGGCCCAGCGCCCGGTACGCGGCCAGATGCAGCTGCGGAGAGCGCGAATGCGCGATCGGCGACCCGAGAACTGCTGCCTTCTTGGGCGCCCGACTAGCGGGCACTGTCGAGCACACCGTTGCGCTTGGCCAATTCGATGTTGGCCAGGTGCTGTTGATAGTCGCGGGTGAACAGCGTGGTGCCCTGCGGGTCGATGGTGACGAAGTAGAGCCAGTCGCCGTCCTCGGGATGCTCCGCCGCTGTCAGCGCGTCGGTGCCGGGCGAACAGATCGGCGTCGCAGGCAGGCCGTCGGTGGCGTAGGTGTTCCACGGCGTGGTCTGGGCGCGGTCGCCGTCGGTGGTGGCCACCTCGCGGCGATCCAGTGGATAGTTCACCGTCGAGTCGAACTCCAGCTTGCGATGCTCCGCGAGCCGGTTGTAGATGACCCGAGCGACTTTCGCGAAATCCTGCGGCTTGGCCTCACGCTGAACCAGCGACGCCACCACAAGAACGTTGTACGGCGACATGCTCATCGCGGTGGCGGTGTCCTGCAGACCCAACTTCAGATACAGCTCCGAACTGGAGTTGATCAGCGTCGACAAGATCTCCTCCGGCGAAGCCGACGGGTTGACGTTCCACGTCCCCGGCGCGATCAGACCCTCGATCCGACGGTGATCGGGACCCATCGCCGTCACCGACGGCACCGCCCAGGGCGGTACCAGAAGTGAAGGCAAGGCGGTCTTTTCGGCCGCCGCGCGCAGATCGGCATCCGATATGCAGTGCTTGTTGCCGTCCAAATCGACGCAGCTGGCCTTGGCGATCATCGTGAAAATGCCTGGTGTGGTGGCGTTGGTCTTGACGTCGGAGGTGTCGTCGAGTTGCTGACCCTCGGGAATCACCAGCTTGCCCACCCGGCTGCCCGGATCGACGAGCCGCTTCAAGGCCGCCTCCGCCGGAAGCTCGGTACGCAGCCGGTAATAGCCGGGCTGGATCGCCGAAATCGCCTGATTGCCTTGCGCGGCTTCGAGGAACACTTTGACCGTTCGGATCACATCTTGCTTGTGGAGCGTCTCGCCGATCGCCGTGGTCGAGTCCCCGGGGTGCACCGCGACAACCAGATCCTGCTTGCCATTTCCGGTGAAGTCGTTCTGCGGGCCGAAACCGTGCCACAGTCTCGAGCCGACGAATACCGCGGCAATGACTACTCCGATGGCCAGGCTCACCAGAATTCCGCGGGTCGTGTGCCGTCGACGACGTTCCCGCTCGGCGCGGACCCGCTCGGCGCGCGAACGCCCCCGACGCGATGATCCGACCGCCTTCGGTTGAGCGCGAACGCCACGGGTGTCTGGTGACGTCCCGCTGCCCGCGTCTTCGCCGCGCTTGCGAACGCCACGGGCGTCTGGTGACGTCCCGCTGCCCGCGTCTTCGCCGCGCTTGCGAACGCCACGGGCGTCTGGTGACGTCCCGCTGCCCGCGTCTTCGCCGCGCTTGCGAACGCCACGGAGCCGAGCGCGCTCCCGGCCTTCAGACACCGTTGACCTCCCCGGGCAGCATGGCACGACGTTCATCGAGCCATCCCTGGAGGATCGCCACCGCCGCCGCCTGGTCGATGACCCTACGCTGACCTTTGGCCCGCACCCCGGCCTCCCGCAGCGAGCGCTGCGCGCTGACGGTGGTCAATCGTTCGTCGGCCATTCGGACCGGAACCGGCGCAATCCGGCCGGCCAATGCCTCTGCCACCTCGATCGCATCGAGGGCGGACGGGCCGGTGCGGTCGGCCAGGGTCCGCGGTAACCCGACGATCACCTCGACGGCCTGCGCCTCGGCGACCAGTTCAGCCAGCCGCCGTAAATGTTTGGCATTGCGGTCACGGCGAACCGTCTCCACCGGGGTGGCCAAGATGCCGTCCGGGTCGCTGGAGGCCACCCCGATGCGCACACTGCCCACGTCGATGCCGAGGCGTCGGCCACGTCCGGGATCGTCCCAGCCGGGCCGGTCCGGCAGCCGATGCGACGGGTCCACTCAGCCGGCCCTAGCGATCTCTGCCCGCAGTGCGTCGAGCGCGGCGTCGATGCCCGACGAGTTCTTCCCTGAGCCCTGAGCGAGATCGGCCTTACCGCCGCCACGGCCGTCGACCGCCGCGGCGAGCTGCTTGACCAAGTCATTGGCGCGCAGGCCGAGATCCTGGGCGGCGGAGTTGGCCGCGACCGCGTAAGGAACGCTGGTTCCGTCACCCTCGGCGATCAGCGCGACGACCGCTGGGTCGTTGCCGAGCTTTCCGCGGATGTCACCCACCAGCGAACGCAGATCGGCGGCCGTCATGCCGGCTGACATCCGCTGCGCCACCACACGGACGTTACCGATGTGCTGCGCTTCCACGGCGGCGTTTGCCGCTGCTGCCCGCGCACCCGCGAGCCGGTTGCGTTCGATCTCTTTTTCGGCGGCCTTCAAACGCTCCACCAGATTCGCCACCCGGGCCGGCACCTCCTCGGAGGGCACCTTGAGCGACGAGGCCAGCCCGGCCATCAGCGCGCGTTCCTTGGCCAGATGCTTGAACGACTCCAGGCCGACGTAGGCCTCGACGCGGCGCACGCCCGAACCCACCGACGATTCGCCGAGGATCGTCACCGGCCCGATCTGGGCGGAATTGTGGACGTGGGTCCCACCGCATAACTCCAGCGAGAACGGCCCGCCGATCTCCACCACGCGTACCTCGTCCGGGTAGGCCTCGCCGAACATGGCCATCGCGCCCATCGCCTTGGCCTTCTCCAGCTTTTCGAGGGAAGTGTGTACCTCGAAGTCGGCTTGGACGGCCTGGTTGGTCACGTCTTCGATCTCGGTGCGCTGCTCGTCGGTCAGCGCGCCCTGCCAGTTGAAGTCGAATCGCAGATAGCCCGGGCGGTTCAGCGAACCAGCCTGAACAGCGTTGGGCCCCAGTACTTGTCGCAACGCTGCGTGCACCATGTGCGTGCCTGAGTGTCCTTGGGTCGCGCCCTTGCGCCAGTCAGGGTCCGCGGCCGCGACGACGGTGTCGCCTTCGACGAACTCCCCCGACTCCACGTTGACGCGGTGCACCCACAGGGTTTTCGCGATCTTCTGCACGTCGGTAACGGCTGCCTTGGCGGTCTCGCTCGACCCGGTGCCGCTGATGGTGCCCGCGTCGGCAACCTGACCACCCGACTCGGCATAGAGCGGGGTGCGGTCCAGGACGAGTTCGACGCGGTCCACGCCGGCGGACTCTTCGGTCCCGTGCGCGACCACCGGCACCCGTTTGCCGTCGACGAAGATGCCCAGAATTCTCGCCTGCGAGGTCAATTCGTCGAAACCGGTGAATTCGGTAGGTCCGGCGTCGACCAGCTCACGGTAAGCCGTCAGGTCGGCGTGCGCATGCTTGCGTGCGGCAGCGTCAGCTTTCGCGCGGCTGCGTTGCTCGGTCATCAGCTCCCGGAACCCGAGCTCGTCGACCTGCAGGTCCGCTTCGGCGGCCATCTCGAGGGTGAGTTCGATCGGGAACCCGTAGGTGTCGTGCAGCGTGAAGGCATCCGAGCCGGACAGCACACTCGCACCGGATGCCTTGGTGGCGCCCGCTACTTCCTCGAAGAGCCGCGAACCCGACTGCAGCGTCCGGTTGAACGCGGTCTCCTCGGCGACCGCAATGCGGTTGATCCGGTCGAAATCGGCGACCAACTCGGGGTAGGACGGGCCCATTGCGTCGCGGACGGTGGCCATCAGTTCGCCGACGATCGGGCCCGTCGATGTCGAGCAGCTTGGCCGAGCGGATCACCCGTCGCAGCAGCCGGCGCAGCACATATCCGCGTCCGTCGTTGCCGGGACTGACACCGTCGCCGATCAGGATGGCCGCGGTGCGGCTGTGGTCGGCGATGATGCGGTAGCGCACGTCGTCCTCGTGGTTGCCGGCGTCGTAGCCGCGAGGGGCGCGCCGGGCGACCGCGTCGATGACCGGACGCATCAGGTCCGTCTCGTAGACGTTGGCCACACCCTGAAGCAGGAATGCGACCCGCTCGACCCCCATGCCGGTGTCGATGTTCTTGCGTGGCAACGGACCCAGGATCTCGAAGTTGTCCTTGCCGGTCCCCTCGCCGCGTTCGTTCTGCATGAACACGAGATTCCAGATCTCGATGTAGCGGTCCTCGTTGGCTTCCGGGCCGCCGTCGATGCCGAACTCCGGTCCGCGGTCGAAGTAGATCTCCGAGGACGGGCCACACGGCCCTGGGATCCCCATCGACCAGTAGTTGTCGGCCATGCCGCGCCGCTGAATTCGCTCAGCGGGCAGGTCCGCGATCTCGCGCCACAGCTCGACGGCTTCGTCATCGTCGAAATAGACTGTGGCCCAGAGCTTCTCCGGTTCGAGGCCATAGCCGCCGTCTTCGACGGAGTTGGTCAGCAAGGTCCAGGCCAGCTCGATGGCTTGGCGTTTGAAGTAGTCGCCGAACGAAAAGTTACCGGCCATCTGGAAAAATGTGTTGTGCCGGGTGGTGACCCCGACCTCGTCGATGTCGGGCGTGCGGATGCATTTCTGGATGCTGGTCGCAGTCGGGTACGGCGGCGTGCGCTGCCCGAGGAAGAACGGGACGAACTGCACCATGCCGGCATTGACGAACAGCAGGTTGGGGTCGTCGAGAATCACCGATGCACTTGGCACCTCGGTGTGGCCCGCGTTCACGAAATGATCGAGGAACCTCTTCCTGATCTCGTGTGTCTGCACTTATTCGCTTCCTCTTCGCCCTGCATTTTTTCGGTCATATCAGCTGGAGATCCAGCCTCTTTCGACCGCATCACAGTACCGGTCCAGCTCCAGCGCCCGAACACTCGAGGACCCGGATCTGCGGACTCAGCCGTGAATGAAGCTCAATCGCACCGACCGCCGCGGATTGTCCCGGTTCAAGTCCACCAGGACGACGCTTTGCCACGTGCCCAGCAGCGGCTCTCCCGCCTGTACCGGCACGGTGATCGACGGGGCGACGATCGCCGGCATCACATGATCGGCGCCGTGGCCGTGCGACCCGTGCGCATGCCGGTAGCGATCGTCGCGCGGCAGCAACCGCTCCAAGGTGTCGACGAGGTCTTCGTCGGAACCGGCGCCGGTTTCGATGATCGCCACCCCGGCGGTCGCATGTGGGACGAAGACGTTGCAGAGCCCGTCACCCAGCGGAAAGCAGAACGCGCGCACTGACTCGGTCAGATCAACGAAGCGGCGACGCGCAGTGTCGATATCCAGCACATCGGTATTCACCGGCCCAGCCTACGTAGCGCTAGCGGGGCTTGCCGATCATCGCGGCGCGCTGCAGGGTGGCTTGAGCCATCTTGACGTGCGCTGCGTCCACCAGAACTCCGTTGACCCCCACCGCGCCGAGTCCCTTCTTCTCACCTTCGCGGTAGGCCGCGACGTTGCGTTCGGCGAGCGCGATCTCTTCGTCGGTCGGCGCGTAGACCTTGTTGGCCACCTCGATCTGACTCGGGTGAATGGCCCACTTGCCGGTGTATCCCATCAGGGCGGCACGCCGCGCGTCGCGTTCGTAGCCCGCCAGGTTGCCGTAGTCCGGGTAGGGCGCGTCGATCGCGTCAATGCCGGCGATCCGGGCGGCGACGATCACCTTGTTGCGGGCGTAGGCCCAGAGATCACCCGGATATTCGCCGAGCGGGTCGAAGTTGGTGTCCACCCGGGCTCCCTGCGACAGCGAGAAGTCACCGACGCCGAAGATCAGCGCGTCCAGTCGCGGGCTGGCGACGGCGATCTCCTCGGCGTTGGCCAGCCCCTCGACCTCTTCGATCAGCACCTCGAGGCGAATCTGGCGCGACAGGCCGAGCTTGGCCTCCAGCTGGGTGAGTAGCACGTCGACCCACCAAACATCGCGTGCCCGAAGCGCTTTCGGGATGATGATGGTGTCGATATTTTCCCGGGCTCCGGTGACGACCTCCACGATGTCGTCGTGGCACCACTGGGTGTCGAGACCGTTGATGCGGATCGCCCGCACGGTGTGGCCCCAGTCGAGGTCGTTGAGCCCCGAGATGGCCTTGGCGCGGGCGGCCTCCTTGTGCGCGGGCGCGGTGGCGTCCTCGAGGTCGAGGAAGACCAGGTCGGCTTCGGAGGCGGCAGCTTTGGCGAACATGTGGTCGTTGGCTGCCGGGACGGCCAGCTCCGAGCGGCGCAACAATGCTCGTTTCGAGGTCATCGGCCAGTTCCTTTCACAGCACACCCCGGGTGTGGAGGTCGTCGATGTCGTTGCCGCTCAAGCCGAGTAGCTTGCCGTACACCTCGGCATTGTTCGCACCGATCCGCGGACCGAGGTGACCCACCCGACCGGTCGCGCCGGAGAAGCGGGGCACCGGAGCCTGGACGGTCATCGCTCCCAGTTCGTCGTCGGCGACTTTGACGAAGACTTCGCGGTGCGCGAGTTGCTCGTCGGCGACCAGGTCGGTGATGTCGTATACCGGCGCGGCTGCCACCTCGGCGGCATCGAAGATCGCCATCGCCTCGTCCAGGGTCTTCGTGACCACCCAGTCGGCAACCACCTGATCCACTTCGCGGGCCCGCGACAACCGTCCCTGCGGATCGGAGAAGTCGACGTCGTCGACCAGGTCGGCGCGACCGATGGCGCGAAAAACCCTCAGCGCCAGCGTCGGTGAGCTCCCCGACATTGCCAGCCACCGGTCGTCGGCGGTGCGGTAGGTGTTGCGCGGCGCTGAGATGTCCCAGCGGTTGCCCGCCCTGGTCGGCACCAGACCGAGTTGGTCGTAGCCCAACAGGGTCTGCTCGAGCAGCCGTGCCAGGGGATCGATCAGGTTGATGTCGATCAACTGCCCCGAGGCGCCGTGCACGTCGCGGTGGTAGAGCGCCATCATCACCGCATACGCAGCATTGAGTGACGCCACCCCGTCGGCAAGCATGAACGGCGGCAACGTCGGTGGGCCGCTCGCCTCACCGGTGATGTTGGCGAACCCGCTCATCGCTTCGCCGAGCGTGCCGAAACCGGGCCGCTCGCTTTTCGGCCCGGTCAGCCCGTAGCCGGTGATGTGCAGCATCACGATCTTGTCGTTGACCGCGCGCAGCGCCGCGTAGTCCAGTCCCCATTTACGCAGGGTCGCCGGCCGGGTGTTGACGATCACCACGTCGGCGTGCTCGACCAGCTGCCGCAGCAACGCCTGGCCTTCGGCCACCCGCAGGTTGAGGGTGATTGATCTCTTGTTGCGCGACAACGACTTCCACATCAGCCCAACACCGTCGACCTGGTTTCCCCAGGTACGAATCGGGTCGCCGCCGTCGGGTTGCTCGATCTTGATGACGTCGGCACCGAACTCGCCGAGATAAGTGGCGGCCAGCGGTGCGGCGGCCAGTGTTGCGACGTCGAGAACCCGGATCCCTTCGAGCATCATGCGTTGACGGGCACGCCGACCGGCCGCTCCAGACCCAGGTGATCGCGCAACGTCGATCCGCTGTAGGAGTCGCGGAACAAACCGCGGTGCTGCAGTTCCGGGATCACCATGCGGACCACATCTTCGAATGCCCCAGGCAGATGCGTCGCGGCCAGGACGAATCCATCGCAGGCACCGCCGTGGAACCACTCCTCCATCTGATCGGCGACCTGTGCGCCGGTGCCGACGAATCGCGGGCCCTGCAGCAGGGTGGCGCGGTGGCCGGCCAGGTCACGCAGGGTGATCTTGTCGCCGATGTGGGCGCGCAGGTTCTGCACCAGCCCGCGAATTCCGGACACGTTTTCGATGAGTTCGTCGGTGATCGGGTCGTCGAGGTCGTGCTTGGCGAAGTCGTAGTTCATCAACTCCGACAGTAGGGTCAGCGAGGCCATCGGGTGCACCAGATCGTTGAGGAAGAGTTGCTCGCGTTCTTTGGCGTGATCCTCGCTCTCGCCGACCACTGCGTAGGCCATCGGGCAGAGCTTGACCGAGTCCGGGTCGCGGCCGGCCGCTCCGATGCGCTCTTTCTGGTCGGCGTAGTGGTTGCGGGCCACCTCGATGCCTGGGTCGCCGGTGAAGATCAAATCTGCCCAGCGCGAAGCGAATTCGCGTCCACGGCCTGACGAACCGGCCTGGATGAGCACCGGCCGTCCCTGGGGGGTGCGCGGCACGGTGAGCGGTCCACGCACCGAGAAGAACTCACCCTTGTGGTGCAGTTCGTGGACCTTGTCGGGATCGGCGTAGATGCCGTTGACGCGGTCGTGCAGGATCGCGCCGTCCTCCCAGGTGTCCCACAGTCCGACGGTGGCTTCGAGGAATTCCTCCGCCCGGTCGTAGCGGGCATCGTGGCCCAAATGCGTTTCCAGGCCGAAGTTTTGCGCCTCGCTGTCGTTGACCGAAGTGACGATGTTCCACGCCGCGCGGCCGCCGGACAAGTGGTCGAGGGTGGCGAAGGTACGGGCGATGTGGAATGGCGTGTAGTACGTGGTGGAACCGGTCGCGCCCAACCCGATATGCGACGTCGCCTGTGCGAGCACGCCCAGCACGATGGACAGGTCGAGCTTCACCGGCCGCGCGCCGTATTTGACCGCATCCGCGACCGAGCCTCCGTAGATACCCGGCATGGCCAGCCGGTCGTCGAAGAACATCAGGTCGAAGCAACCTTCTTCGAGTGTCCGACCGATCTTGGCGTAGTAGGACGCGTCGAGGTAGCCGTGCTCGGTGGCGGGGTGACGCCACGAACCCGCGTAAACCGATGTGCTGCCCGCTTGCATGAAAGCGACGAGTGCCATTTGTCGAGTAGTCATACCTGATGTCTAACATCTGATATATTAGATTTCAAGTCTTTCTCCCCGACTGCCCTAAGGTTTCCGCCATGGCTCGCAACGACGGTGTCGATATCGGCGGCACGGTGCGCGAGCGCGCCGCGCGCGAGCTGCGCGATCGGATCCTGACCGGTACGTTGCCCGCCGGCACCCGCCTCGACCTCGACGCGATCACCAAAGAATTCGCCACCAGCCGCACCCCGGTGCGAGAGGCCTTACTGGAGTTGTCCTACGACGGGCTGGTGCGCGTCGCGCCGCGCAGCGGCATCACCGTGATCGGCATGAGCCCCCAGGACGTGCTCGACAGCTTCACGATTCTGGGCGTACTGACCGGTCAGGCCGCCGCTTGGGCGGCGCAGCGGGTGACCGACGAGGGCATCACCCGATTGCGTGAGCTGGCCAGCGACGTCGAGACGCATGCCGGCGAAAGCGGCATCGTCGACGCGAACTGGCAGTTCCACCGAGAGATTCACCGGGCATCCCATTCGCGGCGGCTGATGGCACAGATTCGTCAGGCCGTCCGGGTGGTTCCGTCTAATTTCTTCGGGATGTTTCCCGAGCACGAGCACAACGCGATCGAAGAGCACGAGGCCTTGGTGGCGGCGCTCGCCGACCGCGACGTCGATAAAGCCCGGCACATTGCCGAGCGACACGTGCTGGACGCGGGTCAGTCGCTGGCCGACTGGCTCGAGCAGACCAGCGATCAGTAGCCGCGCGCCCGATCTTGTCTGATCGGGGCATCCGCGTGAGGCAACGGGCATACCGTGACGTCCATGAAGCCACGATTCGCACGGCTAGCAGCGGCGATGCTGTTACCCGGCGGTTTGGCCCTGGCCGTTCTGGGACCGGGAGCGGGCATCGCCCAGGCCTACAAATACGGACCATTTCAATGGTGCCCCGGACAAGACATGCCGAATGACCCACCGCGATCCGATGCAGAGCTGGTTTGGGATATGGGCGTCTGCCACACCTATTACTTCGACTACGACGTGCGGACACATGCTCCGGCGCATTACTGGGAGGGGCCCAATTTGTTTCCGACGCCGATCCCGCCGCCTCCCCCGCCCGCGAACCCGCCGAACATCGCCGATCAGTGCCCCGGCGCCATCCCGTTCGTCAACTGCCTGCCGGGTCTTTAACCGCGCCCGCGCCGGATGATCGCGCGCAACTTGTCCAACCGACCGCTGATCTCCCGTTCCGCACCCCGGGCGGTCGGCTGATAGTAGTCGACGCCGACCAGCTCGTCCGGCGGATATTGTTGCGGCACAACACCATCCGGGTCGTCATGCGCGTACTTGTAGCCTTGGGCGTTGCCCAGCGCCGCAGCCCCCGAATAGTGGCCGTCGCGTAGATGCGGCGGTACCAGACCGGCCTTGCCGGCGCTGATGTCTCCCATCGCCGCCCCGATTGCGGTGGTGACGGCATTCGACTTCGGCGCCGTCGCCAGATAGATGGTGGCGTGCGCCAAGGTCAGTTTGGCCTCCGGCATGCCGATCAGCGCAACCGTCTGCGCGGCGGCGACAGCTACCTGTATCGCGGTCGGGTCCGCCATCCCGATGTCCTCGCTGGCGAGGATCATCAGCCGACGCGCGAGGAACCGCGGATCCTCGCCGGCGACGAGCATTCGGGCGAGATAGTGCAGCGCCGCGTCGACGTCGGAGCCGCGCACCGACTTGATGAAGGCGCTGATCACGTCATAGTGCTGATCGCCGTCGCGGTCGTAGCGGACTGCGGCCTTGTCCAGCGACTGCTCGATGGTCTCGACGGTGACCTGCTCCCCCGCCTCGGCCGCCACCTCTAACGCGGTCAGCGCCCGACGGGCGTCCCCCGACGCCAGCCGGACCAGCAGCTCAACCGCCTCGGGCGTCACCTGTACCCGACCGTTCAACCCACGCGGATCGTCGGTCGCGCGCTGCACGACAGCGCGAATGTCCTCGGACGTCAACGGATGTAGCTGCAGGATCAGTGAGCGTGACAGCAGCGGCGCGACCACCGAAAATGACGGGTTCTCGGTGGTCGCCGCGACCAACAAAACCACCCGGTTCTCGACGGCGGCCAGCAATGCGTCCTGCTGAGTCTTGGAGAACCGGTGCACCTCATCGATGAACAGCACGGTCTGCTCGCCGTGCACAGCGGCCCGCCGCGCCGTGTCGATGACGGCGCGAACTTCTTTGACCCCGGCCGACAACGCTGACAGCGCCTCGAACCGGCGTCCGGTGGCTCGCGACACCAGCGACGCCAGCGTCGTCTTCCCGCTGCCTGGTGGGCCGTAGAGGATGGCGGATGCCATACCCGAGCCCTCGACCAGCCGCCGCAGCGGAGAACCGGGTTGCAGCAGGTGAGCTTGCCCCACCACCTCGTCGAGACTCGCCGGGCGCATCCGCACGGCCAACGGCGCGGCGGCCGAACTGCCGTGCGCGAGATCGCCGAGATTGGTCTCGTCGGGGACGTCGAACAGACCGTCAGGCACGAAGTCAGGCATACCACGTCACCACGACACGTCAGCGCGCAGAGTGAGGTCTCAGCAGGGCCGCGGAATACTTGCTAAGTTCGCGAAGCGCACGCTTGGAACACCCCCCGACGACGAGCAGGAGCGGCTATGGGCCACCCTCCGGAGTACCCCGGCAATCCGAACGAGCCGTACGGCGGTAACCCCAATCCGGGTGACTATCCGCCGCCGCCCGGCTACGGGCCTCCTCCCGGACCGCCACCTGGGTACGGACCTCCACCAGGGCAGGCGCCGCCCGGGTATGGCCCGCCTCCTGGGTATGGCGCGCCCCCGCCGCCGCCCGGATACGGACCCCCGCAACAGGGCTACGGCCCTCCTCCCGGCTACCCGCCACCACCGGGCTACGGGCCCCCGCCCGGTTACCCGGCGCCTCCCGGATACGGACCGCCGACCGGGTCGGGTTTCGACATCGGCCAGGCCTTCGGATGGGCGTGGAATAAGTTCACCAAGAACGTAGGCCCGCTGATCCTTGCGGCCCTGGTGTATCTGGTCCTCTTCGTCGTCGTGCAGTCCCTGGTGTTCGTGGTACTCGGCGGCGCCTCGGCCAACACCAGTACCGACGGCGAATACGGCGCGTCCTTCTCGGCTGGTCTGGACGCCGGCGGACTGTTCATCCTGCAGATCGTCACATTCATCTTCGGCATCTTCGTGCAGGCGGCGATCTGGTCGGGCTTGCTCGACATCCTCGACGGCAGGCCGGTGACCGTCGGCTCGTTCTTCAAACCGCGCAACTTCGGGAACGTGATCCTGGCCGGAGCGCTGCTCGCGGTGATCTCAGCGGTGCTGAACTCGCTGTCCTTGCTGCCCGGTTTCCTGTTCGCGCTGCTGTCGCTGGTGTTGATCTTCGTCTTCGCGTTTTTCACGCTGTTCACGATCGCCTTCGCGTCCGATCGTGCGCTGGCGCCGATCGATGCGGTGAAGGCCAGCTATGGCGTAGTGAAGGCGAACGTAGGCCCGACCCTGCTGTCCTTGCTCGTGCAGGCCTTGGTGCTGGTGGCCGGGTTCATCGCATGCGGCATCGGCGTCATCGTGGCCGGCCCGGTGGCACTGCTGATCCAGGCGTACACCTACCGCCGGCTTTCCGGAGGGCCGATCGCGCCGCCCACTCCCTAACCGCTCGAGCTTCAGGTGCGATCGCCCAGCCCTAGGCGATCGCAAGCGCGGCGAAGCCGCGCGAAGCGGGTCGCCGCTAATGACCCAGCGTGACGAAGTCGATCAGCTCTTCCACCCTGCCGATCAGCGCGGCGTCGAGGTCGGTCCAGTCGCGGACCGTCCCGCGGATGCGACGCCACGCGGCGGCGATGTCGGCCTGGTCGGCGTGCGGCCAACCCAGCGCCTCACAGATGCCGTGTTTCCACTCCGTTCCGCGTGGGATCACCGGCCACTCCGACAGCCCGAGCCGGGCCGGTTTGACGGCTTGCCAGATGTCGACGAACGGATGGCCGACGACCAGGGTGTGCGCGCCGCCCGGACCACGGTGCACCGCGTCGGCCAGCCGCGATTCCTTCGAACCCGCGACCAGGTGGTCGACGAGCACCCCCAGCCGTCGTTGCGGGTCCGGCCGGAACTGCTCGACGATGCCGACGAGATCGTCGACGCCGCCGAGGTATTCGACCACCACGCCCTCGATCCGTAGGTCGTCGCCCCACACCTGCTCGACAAGCTCGGCGTCGTGGCGGCCCTCCACGTAGATCCGGCCGGTCCGGGCAACTCGGGCACGCGCCCCGCTCACCGCGACCGATCCCGACGCCGTGCGTGCCGCGGCTTTGGGTGACGGGCCGCGCGGCGCGATCAGGATCACCGGTTTGCCGTCGACGAGATATCCCGGGCCGACCGGGAACGGCTTGCGGCGCCCGTGCCGGTCTTCGAGGTGCATGCGTCCGTACTCGACGCTCACCACTGCGCCGACGTAGCCGGTTTGTGCGTCCTCCACGACCATGCCCAGTTCTATCGCCATGTCAGCCGACCGCGGTTTGCGCGAATTGTGCGGGTCGCGGGCGAGAATGTCCGAGCCGTAACGATCATCCACTCGAGCGATCCTAGGAACGTTCGCGGGCAATCTCGGTTACGCCACTCCGCCAAATCCACTCGGAAAGCGTGGGTATGCCGCGCTGCGTCAATCAGGTTCGCGTGATGAGATGGCGGTTATGACCATCAAAGTTGCGCTGGAGCATCGCACCAGCTACACCTTTGACCGGCCGGTCCGGGTGTACCCGCACGTCGTGAGGTTGCGTCCGGCGCCTCACTCGCGCACGGCGATCGAGGCCTATTCGCTGCGGGTCGAGCCGGCCGACCACTTCGTCAACTGGCAGCAGGATGCCGTCGGTAACTTCGTCTATCGGCTGACGTTTCCCAATCCGACGGACCGGCTGACGATCACCGTCGGGCTCATCGCCGACCTCAAAGTGATCAACCCGTTCGATTTCTTCATCGAGGATTGGGCCGAGACCTGGCCTGCTGGCGGATTTACCTATCCCGAGCCGCTGGCCGATGAGCTCAAGCCCTATCTGCGACCGGTCGACGAGGACGGCGCCGGCTCGGGTCCCGGCGAGCTGGTCCAAGCCTGGGTACGCACCTTCGCGGTGCCGCCGGGCACCCGCACGATCAACTACCTGGTCGAGCTCAACAGACGGATCAATGCCGACCTGGGCTACAGCGTGCGGATGGAACAGGGTGTGCAGACACCGGATTTCACGCTGCGGACCGGAGTGGGCTCGTGTCGCGACTTCGCCTGGCTGCTGGTGTCGGTGGCGCGCCAGATGGGTTGGCCGCCCGATTCGTCTCGGGCTACCTGGTCCAGCTCACCTCCGACATCAAGGCCCTCGACGGGCCGTCTGGCCCGTCCGCCGATTTCACCGATCTACACGCCTGGGCTGAGGTCTTCGTCCCCGGCGCGGGCTGGATCGGATTGGACCCGACTTCGGGCCTGTTCGCCGGCGAGGGCCACATCCCGCTGGCCGCCACACCGAGTCCGGCGAGCGCGGCTCCGATCACCGGCGGTGTCGAGCCGTGCGAGTCGACGCTGGAATTCTCCAACACCGTCACCCGCATTCACGAAGATCCGCGGGTCACGCTCCCCTATACCGACGAGGCTTGGACAACCATCCAGGACGTCGCCCAAGGTGTCGACGAGCGACTGGAGGCCGGCGATGTCCGGCTCACCGTCGGTGGCGAGCCCACCTTCGTGTCGGTCGACAACCAGGTCGATGACGAGTGGAGCACCGACGCCGACGGCCCGCACAAGCGCCAACTCGCCTCCGAGTTGGCCGCGCGACTGAAGCAACAGTGGGCGCCCCACGGCCTGGTTCACCGTGGGCAGGGCCGGTGGTATCCCGGTGAACCGTTGCCCCGCTGGCAAATTGGACTGTACTGGCGCTCCGACGGTCAGCCGCTGTGGCCCGACGAGACATTGCTGGCTGACCCCTGGAGCACCGCTCCAGCCGGGCCACCGGCCGACAGCACGACAGCCCACGACCTGCTTGCCGCCATCGCCGCCGAGTTGGGCCTACCCGATTCGCAGGTGCGTCCGGCCTACGAAGATCCGCTGATGCAGCTGGTAACCGAAAGCCGTTTGCCCAAAGGCTATCCGGTGGAGTCCAGTGCAGATCTGGACCCCGAGACCGGCCAGGACACCCCCGCCGCCCGGGCCGCGCTCGTGTCTCGCCTCGACGAATCCACCGTCACACCAACCGCGTTCGTGCTTCCGCTGCACCGTCGTGAGGACGACGCGCGGCTGGGCCAGCGCCAACTGGCGGCTGCGCCGCGGCCGCGTCGTATTGATCGCGGGTGATTCGCCGGCGGGCCTGCGCCTACCACTGGACTCGATCAGCTGGAAGCCGCCGCGGACGTCGTTCGTCGCCGATCCGACCGCCGTCGGCGACGAGATGAGCTTGTCTGAGGCCGAGGCACTCGTAGAGGAAGACGACACCGCGCCGACGACGGCGATGGTCGCCGAAGCACGCGACGGCCTGTTGTACGTCTTCATGCCACCCACCGAGGCCCTGGACAACTTCGTCGACCTGATCGGCCGCGTCCACAGCGCGGCGGCAACGATCGGCCACCCGGTGGTTATCGAAGGCTACGAACCACCGGCCGACCCGCGGCTGACGTCGACGACGATCACCCCCGACCCGGGTGTCATCGAGGTCAACGTCGCGCCCACCGCCAGTTTCGCCGAGCAGCGAGAACAACTCGAAACCCTCTACGAGCAAGCCAGATTGGCCCGGCTGTCCACGGAGTCGTTCCAATTCGACGGCAGCCACAGCGGCACCGGCGGCGGCAACCACATCACCCTGGGCGGCGTCACCCCGAAGAACTCTCCGATGCTGCGCCGGCCCGATCTGTTGGTGTCGCTACTGACTTACTGGCAGCGACACCCATCGTTGTCCTACCTGTTTGCCGGACGGTTCGTCGGAACCACCTCGCAGGCACCGCGAGTTGACGAGGGCCGCGCCGAATCGCTCTACGAGCTCGAGATCGCGTTCGCCGAAATCGACCGGCTGAGTTCCGGTTCCGGGGCAGATTCGCCCCGGCCGTGGATCATCGACAGGGCACTTCGTCATCTGCTCACCGATATCACCGGCAACACGCACCGGGCCGAATTCTGCATCGACAAGCTCTACAACCCCTACAGCCTGCGGGGCAGGTTGGGCCTGCTGGAGTTGCGCGGCTTCGAGATGCCACCACATCTGCGAATGGCGATGGTGCAGTCGCTGCTGGTGCGCTCGCTGGTGGCCTGGTTCTGGAAGGAGCCGCTGCGGGCTCCGCTGATCCGGCACGGCTCGAATCTGCACGGCCGATACCTGTTGCCGCACTTCTTGATTCACGACATCGCCGATGTCGCCGCGGACCTGCGGGCACACGGCATCCCCTTCGAGACCAATTGGCTGGACCCGTTCACCGAATTCCGTTTCCCGCGCATCGGCACCGCGGTGTTCGACGGCGTCGAGATCGAGCTGCGCGGGGCGATCGAACCGTGGAACACCCTCGGTGAGGAGTCCACCGCCACCGGCACTGCCCGCTACGTCGACTCCTCGGTCGAACGCATCCAAGTGCGGGTCATCGGCGCCGACCGGCACCGTTATCTGGTGACCTGCAACGGTTATCCGGTGCCGTTGCTGGCCACCGACAACCCCGACGTGCACGTCGGTGGCGTCCGGTTCCGTGCGTGGCAGCCGCCCAGCGCGCTGCACCCGACCATCACCGTCGACGGTCCGCTGCAGTTCGAGCTCATCGACCTCACCAGCTCGACGTCGCGTGGTGGCTGCACCTACCACATCGCCCATCCTGGCGGTCGCGCGTACGACGAACCTCCGGTCAACGCCGTGGAGGCCGAGTCCAGGCGGGCGCGGCGTTTCGAGGCCACCGGATTCACCCCGGGCAAACTCGAGCTGTCGGACATTCGGGAAATGCAGGCGCGAATTTCCACCGACATCGGCGCGCCGGGCATCCTCGACCTGCGGCGCGTGCGTACCGTCCTGCGGTAATGGCAATCGGCGACATGACCTTGCATCGCAGCGATTCGTCGGCAGCTTTCCACGACCGTCCCGACGTCGACCGGCTGCTGGCCGGATACCGCACCGCGCGTGCCCAGGAAACCCTGTTCGACTTGCGCCCACCCGACCTTCAGGGGCCGGTGATCGGCTACGACGAGTTCCTCGACGCGAGCGGGAATGTTCGCCCGGCATGGTCCGACCTCGCCGACGCGGTCGGTGATCGCGGACATGCCGGCATGGGCCGGTTGAGCTCCGCGGTGCGTCGCCTGGTGGACAACGACGACATCACCTACACCGGTGTCGATCCCACCAAGCAGCCCGTCGCCGGTAATCACGATGAGTCGCGACCGTGGCGGCTCGACCCGCTGCCACTGGTGGTGTCGGCTCCTGACTGGGACGTGCTCGAGACCGGGCTGGTGCAACGATCCCGGGTGCTCAACGCCGTGCTGGCCGACGTGTACGGCGACCGGCGCTCGCTGACCGAGGGCGTGCTGCCACCGGAACTGCTGTTCGCCCATCCCGGTTATGTTCGCGTCGCCAACGGGATCGAGGTGCCGGGGCATCACCAGCTCTTCATGCACGCCTGCGATGTCAGCCGTCGTTCCGACGGCAGCTACCAGGTCAATTCCGACTGGACCCAGGCACCGTCCGGTGCCGGATATGCACTCGCCGACCGGCGGGTGCTCGCGCAGGCACTGCCCGACCTCTACGAGAAGGTCGGACCGCGGCCGACGACGCCGTTCGCTCAAGCGTTGCGGCTGGCACTGATCGACGCGGCGCCCGACGGTGTCCAAGATCCGGTCGTCGTCGTCCTCAGCCCGGGCATCTACTCCGAAACCTCGTTCGATCAGGCGTATCTCGCCACATTGCTGGGTTTCCCACTGGTAGAGAGCACGGATCTGGTGGTCCGCGACGGCAAATTGTGGATGCGGTCACTGGGTACGCTCAAACGCGTCGACGTGGTCTTCCGCCGCGTCGATGCCACCTACACCGATCCGCTCGACCTGCGTGCCGACTCGCGACTCGGGGTGGCCGGCTTGGTGGAGGCACAGCATCGCGGGACGGTGACCGTGGTGAACACCGTCGGCAGCGGCATCTTGGAAAGCGCTGGCCTGCAACGATTCCTGCCCGATCTGGCCGAGCGACTACTCGGCGAAGCGCCCTTGTTGTCCAGCGCGCCCAGCTACTGGGGCGGCATCGACAGTGAACGCTCTCATCTGCTGGCGAATCTTTCGTCGTTGTTGATCAGGCCCACCATCGGTGGGCAAACGCTTGTCGGCCCGACGCTGTCGTCTGAGCGGTTGGAGGACCTGGCCGCCTGCATCACCGCGATGCCGTGGCAGTGGGTCGGCCAGGAGTTGCCGCAGTTCTCCTCTGCCCCCACCAGCGCTGACTCCGAACTGTCGGCCGGCGGGGTCGGCATTCGGCTGTTCACCGTGGCTCAACGCGGCGGCTACGCGCCGATGCTCGGCGGCCTCGGCTACGTGCTGACCCAGGGGCCTTCCGCCTACACATTGAAAACCCTTGCAGCCAAGGATGTCTGGGTGCGACCGACGGACCGGTCGCGGACCGAGACGGTCACGCTGCCGGCCCCGGAGAAGCCTGCCAAGACCGGCGCGGGCACGCTGGCAGTCAGCTCGCCGCGCGTACTGTCCGATCTGTTCTGGATGGGTAGATACGGCGAGCGCGCCGAGAACATGGCCCGGTTGCTGATCGCCGCCCGCCGGCGCTACTACGAATTCCGGCACCGCCAAGATACTTCGGAAAGCCAGTGCGTGCCCGTTCTTATGGCCGCGCTGAGCCGCATCACCGGAACCACCCCGGGGCCCGAGGATCAGGCCGAGACGATCGCGATCGCGCCGTCGACGCTGTGGTCGCTGACCATGGACCGCGATCGCCCCGGGGCACTCGTGCACTCGGCGGACCGGCTGGCGCTGGCTGCCCGCGGCGTGCGCGACCAGTTGTCCAGCGACACCTGGGTGGTGCTGGCCGGCGTCGAACGTGCGCTGGCCCACAAGGCCGAACCGCCGGACTCCTTGGCCGAGGCCGACGCCGTGCTCTCAGCGGCGCAGTCGCAGACCTTGGTGGGGATGCTGACGCTGGCCGGCGTGGCCGCGGAGTCGATGGTGCAGGACGTCGGCTGGACCATGATGGACATCGGCAAACGCATCGAGCGCGGCCTCGGACTCACCGCTTTGCTCAATGCCACGTTGACCACCGCATTGGCCCCGGCGGCCGAGCGAACGGTGATCGAATCAACGCTCATAGCAACAGAATCCGCGGTGATCTATCGCCGCCGCACGGCCGGCCAGGTGAGCGTTGCCGCCCTGGCGGAACTGATGCTGTTCGACGCCACCAACCCCCGATCGCTGGTGTATCAACTGGAGCGACTTCGGGCCGATCTCGGCGACCTTCCCGGCTCGTCGGGATCGTCACGGCCGGAGCGAATGGTCGCCGAGATCGGCACCCTGCTGCGGCGGTCGTCTCCCGCCGATCTCGAATCGGTCGCCGAGGGCGGTCGCCGCAAGGAACTGGCCGACCTGCTGACGGCGGTTCACGCGGCGTTACGCGAACTGGCCGAAGTGATCACCGCGACGCAGCTGGCACTGCCAAGTGGTATGCAGCCGCTGTGGGGTGGCGACGAACGGCGGATCGTGCCGTGACAACAGACCGGATCAGGTATGCACCGGGTCGGTTTTGCCGCTGAGGGCCGTCACCTCGTCGATCACGTTGTGGATGAACTTCATCTTCTCCAGCACCGCGACCGGCAGGACGAACGGATAGAGGTCGTCGTGGCCCATCGAACGGTTCACCATGTTCAGCGACCACGACACCGGCAGCCACATATCGATGATGGTGGCGAAAGCGCTGGGCCCCAAGACCGGTCGGTCGAAAGTTGCCGTCGCGGGAGCGAACCCCGACCAGGCCGCGGTATCCAATGTGTCCCGGATGTGCAGGTAGTGCGCGAACGTCTCGGCCCAGTCCTCGGCCGGGTGCATGGTCGCGTACGACGAGACGAATTGCTTCTTCCAGCCCGCGGGTGCGCCCTGGCTGTAATGGCGGTCCAGCGCCTCCTGATAGTCGGCGTCGGGATTACCGAACAATTCGCGGAACCGCGCGTCGTAGTCGATTGACGGGGTGATCAGCCGATAAAAGTAGTAATGGCCGACCTCGTGGCGGAAGTGCCCCAGCAGGGTGCGATACGGCTCATCCATCTCGACCCGTAGCTGCTCACGGTGCACGTCGTCGCCTTCGGCGAGATCTATTGTGATGACTCCGTTTTCGTGCCCGGTCATCACCGTTTCGTGCGCGCTGGACAACAGCCGGAAGGCCAATCCGTAGTCGGGATCCTGATCATGACCGATGATCGGCAGCTTCAGCTCATACAACTCGGCCACCAGTCGGCGTTTGGCTGCTTCGGCCCGGGCGAACTCCACCAGCCCGGCGGTGTCGGCGTCGTTGGGACGCTCGGTGGTCAGCGCACACGACACGCACAGCAGGCTGGGACGATTGATCGGGACCAACCAGTTGCATTCGGCCAGATGGCGATTGGCACACAGTTCGTAGGCGGCGGCGCTGACGAAGCCGGCACGGTCGGCGTCGTCGCCGGTGGTGAGCACCAGCAGCGCCATCTCGTCGAGGGAAAACCCGAGCGGGCTGCCGCAGTTCAGGCACGCCGAGTTCTCGAACGTCAGACGCTGACCGCAGTTGGGACAGTGGAAATCACGCATACAGTTCGTCACCTTCGTAGGGCACAACATCGACCGCGACGTCGATGACGCTTTTCTTGGAGTTGGTGTAAATGATGCCCCGCAACGGCGGCACGTCAGCGTAGTCCCGGCCGCGCCCGACGATGACGTACCGCTCGTCGACCATCTGGTCGTTGGTGGGATCCAGTCCCAGCCACTCGAATTGGCCCGGCGGCTGCGGCGTCCACACCGCCGCCCAGGCGTGGGTCGCGTCGATACCGATCATGCGTTCCTTCCCGGGTGGCGGGTCGGTGGCCAGATATCCGGACACGTAGCTGGCTGCCAACCCGTTCGCACGCAGGCAGGCGATCGCCAGCCGGGCGAAGTCCTGACATACCCCTTCGCGCGCCATCAGAACCTCATTGACACCGGTGGAAACCGTTGTCGAGCCAGAGCGATAGGCGAAGTCGGTATGGATCCGCGTAGTGAGATCGCGCAGCACCTCGACCAGCGGCCGTCCGGGCGCGAAACTCGGTGCGGCGTACTCGCGAACCTCGTCGGTAATCTCCGGCGGGTTCAGGTCGAGGGCGAACTCGGTCGCCAGCGCCCCCCGCACGCCGACCGGGCGGGCCTGCTCCCACGGCGCCAGCGCCGGTCCGGCCCCCCACCGCTCCGGCGGTGACGGGTACACCTCGACGATCGACTCGCTGGTGACCGTCAACGTCTGATGCGGCTCGGTGACATGGAAGTACGAGCTGACATTTCCGTACGTGTCCGGGCTCGTGGAACTGTCTGCGGGAGTCGGCGAGATCTGCAACTCGTGAAACAGACAGCGCTGCCGCGACAGGTCTCGCGGAGTGAGGAATCCGCGACCGTAGGAACTGGTCACCACGTCCGAGTAGCGGTACTCGGTGCGATGGGTGATCCGGTAGCGGGCTCCCGGTGCCCGGCGGGTGCTGATCCCGTGACTGCCCTGGATCGCCGGCAGGGCTCAACGACGTCACGCTGCAACACTAGTGAGGCGCACGGTCACGCGCAGCAGCGCAGCGCTGATCCGCCCCCACGCGTGCGGACCGGGAGCACAATGGGTCATGGTCACCTGGGACGACGTCGCCGGCGTCGTCGGAGAGCTGCAACTCACCGGAGAGTCGTCGCCGCACGAATGGCGGGTCGGCAAGAAGCTCATCGCATGGGAGCGTCCGCTGCGGACATCCGATCACGAAGCGCTGGCCGCACTTGGGGTTCAGCCGCCGCAGGGCGACATCCTCGGTGTCCGGGTGGCCGATGAGGGCGTCAAGTTCGCCCTGATCGCCGAAGAACCTGACGTGTACTTCACTACGCCGCACTTTGACGGCTATCCGGCCGTGCTGGCCCGGCTCGCGGCGATCGACGAGCGTGGGCTCAGGGAGTTGATTGTCGAGGCTTGGCTGACCCAGGCGCCAAAACGCCTGGTCCAAGAGTTTTTTCGACCAAACGCGGTAACCGGCGGGTACGTACCTCCTGTCACTTGAGTAACAGGAGCACCATACGCCACTCTAATTTACTCCATCACGACTAGATAACTAGCTCCCCATATAACACTCTAGTTATATACAGTCCCAATTGACCCAGTAATACGTTTAAATATCACTAGCAACAATAAACGCTTTCTTACCGATTCTCTCACTAAATTACTAATACCCCACGCATTGACTCCTTTCCCGCGTGTTTGTTAGAAGTGTTAAATGAGTTATTTAGGCGGGTTATTGAGCACGGTGTGCAAGCACCTGGTGATAGCCGCACTGGTCGTCCTGGGCATGACGCTGTTGGTCAATCCGACCACCGGGGTCGCCTATGCGGACGGCATGAACTGGGATGCGGTCGCCCAGTGCGAATCGGGTGGCAACTGGCACGCCAACACCGGCAACGGGTTCTACGGCGGACTGCAGTTCAAGCCGTCTACCTGGGCGGCCAACGGCGGCACGGGCGACCCTGCGACGGCGTCGCGCGAGCAACAGATTGCGGTGGCCAACCGGGTGCTTGCCACGCAGGGCGCCGGGGCGTGGCCCAAATGCGGCGGAAATGGCCAGCTGTTCCCGATCCAGATCGTCAACATCTTCTTGCACCCGGTGCGTGGCACGCTCCAAACGATCATGTCGCTGGTCCCGCATTAAACCGTTCGCGAGCCGCGTGACCGCCCTGTGATAGGGGCTGTGATAGCCCCGTGACCGCGCGCTCCCCTAGGTGCGTTGACGGTCTAACTATGCGACCGGGCTAACTGGCTGGCTGCAGCTCGAAGACCGGTATCACCCTCGTGGTTTTTGCCTGATATCCGGCGAAACCCGGGGAGGCGGCGGCGATTCGGCCGAAGAGATCGTCGCGCTCGTCGGATGGCAATTCGCGGGCGGTCACGTCTGAGGAGTCGTTGCCGACCTCGATGTGCGCCGACGGATTCGCCCGCAGGTTGTGGACCCAGGCCGGGTTCACGTCAGCGCCCGCGAAGGACCCGATGATGAGCAGCTTGCCGTCGACGCGGAAATAGGCCAGCGGCGATAGTCGCGGCTGGCCCGATTTGGCTCCTGTCGTGGTCAGAAGCAGCAGGTCTGCACCTTCGAACTGGCCGCCGACTTTGCCGTCGTTCGATCGGAACTCGTCAGCGATGGTGTTGTTGAACGCTTTGAGCGTGTCCGTATCAGGCATTTCGTTACTCATTGGCGCCACTCCTCCTCATCGCTACGCTCTGCATCGTCGTGACGCGAAGACATGCCTGGTCAACTTCCGCGGCTGAGGCGTCTATTCCGCCGGGGTCGGCGTCGACTTGTTACCGCGCGCCTCGTCGGGCTTGAAATCGATGCCGGATTCCTTGCGCTGTTGCGCGGTGATCGGCGCCGGGGCGTCGGTCAGCGGGTCGACGCCGCCACCGGACTTCGGGAAGGCGATCACCTCGCGAATCGAGTCGACACCGGACAGCAACTGGACGATCCGGTCCCAGCCGAACGCGATCCCGCCGTGCGGCGGGGCGCCAAAAGTGAACGCGTCCAACAGGAATCCAAATTTCTCCTGCGCCTCGGCGGCGCCGATGCCCATCATCGCGAACACGCGTTCCTGAACATCGCGGCGATGGATACGGATGGAGCCGCCGCCAATCTCGTTACCGTTGCACACGATGTCGTAAGCATCGGCGAGCGCGTTACCCGGATCGCTGTCGAAGGTGCCTTCAGACTGACCCTTGGGTGAGGTGAACGCGTGGTGCACCGCGGTCCATGCGCCGCTGCCGAGCGCGACATCGCCGGCCGCGGTGGCCTCGTCGGCCGGCTCGAACAACGGGAAGTCCACCACCCAGGTAAAGGCCCAGGCATTCGGGTCGATCAAGTTCAGCCGGTGCGCGATCTCCACGCGGGCAGCGCCGAGCAGCGCCCGCGATGCTTTCGCCGGCCCCGCCGAGAAGAAGATGCAGTCACCGGGCTCGGCGCCGACATGTGCGGGCAGCCCCTCGCGCTCGGCGTCGGAGAGGTTCTTGGCGACCGGCCCACTCAGTGTGCCGTCGTCGCCGACCAGCACGTAAGCCAGACCCTTGTGGCCGCGCTGCTTGGCAAACTCTTGCCAGCCGTCCAGCGTCCGGCGCGGTTGTGACGCCCCGCCGGACATCACCACCGCACCGACGTAGGGCGCCTGGAACACCCGGAAGGTGGTGTCGGAGAAGAACTCTGTGCATTCGACGAGCTCGACCCCGAACCGCAGGTCGGGTCGGTCTGTGCCGAACCGTGTCATCGCGTCGGCGTAGCTGATCCGCGGAACCGGAGTGGGAAGGTCGTAACCGATCAGTGCCCATACCGCGTGTAGTACCTGTTCGGCGGTGGCGATGACGTCGTCAGCCTCGACGAAGCTCATCTCCATGTCGAGCTGGGTGAATTCCGGCTGCCGGTCGGCACGGAAATCCTCGTCGCGATAGCAGCGGGCGATCTGGTAGTACCGCTCCATGCCGGCCACCATCAGCAACTGCTTGAACAGCTGCGGGCTCTGCGGCAGGGCGTAGAAGGAGCCGGGCTGCAACCGGGCCGGCACCAGGAAGTCGCGCGCGCCCTCCGGTGTCGAACGGGTCATCGTCGGAGTCTCGATCTCGACGAAGTCATGGCCTGCCAGCACCCCGCGTGCCGCGGCGTTCACCTTGGAGCGCAACCGAATTGCGTTGCCAGGGCCCTCGCGGCGCAGATCCAGATAGCGATAGCGCAACCGGACTTCCTCACCGGCGGGCTCGTCAAGCTGGAACGGCAGCGGCGCGCACTCCCCCAGCACCGTCAGCGACGTCGCGTTGACTTCGATCTCTCCGGTTGCGATCTCGGAGTTCGCGTTGCCCTCCGGACGGACCTCGACGACGCCTTCGACCGCCACGCAGAACTCAGCGCGCAGCCGGTGGGCCTGATCCAGCACGTCGGCGGCACGGAACACCACCTGCGACACGCCCGTGGCGTCGCGCAGGTCGATGAAGATCACCCCGCCGTGGTCGCGCCGGCGTGCGACCCAACCGGCCAGCGTCACCCGCTGACCGGCGTCGGTGGCCCGCAATGAACCCGCGGCGTGACTGCGCAGCACAAATACTCCTCGCGAAAGGTGGAAACGACAGCCCAGTCTATGAGGCGGTAATTTCAAGGACGGTCATGGATGTCATTGGAGATGTAGCAGTTGTCGGTCCGGGTGCCGTCGGCACGACGGTCGCCGCGTACCTTTCCGCCGCTGGGCACCCGGTACGGGTCTGCGGCCGGACCCCGCGATCGCACATCGAGCTTCGGCCCGACGGTGCCCATCCGATCACGGTGCCGGGCCCGGTGTGTACCGACCCTGCCGAGATCACCGGCCCGGTCGGGGTTGTCCTGCTCGCGGTCAAAGCCACCCAGAACGCCGACGCGGCACGCTGGCTGGGCCCGTTGTGCGACGAGAACACCATCGTCGTCGTCCTGCAGAATGGCGTCGAACAAGTCGAGCAGGTGCAGCCGCTATGCGCATCCTCGACCGTCATCCCCGGCATCGTCTGGTTCTCGGCCGAGACGCAGCCGGACGGCTGGGTGCGCCTGCGCGGCGAAGCGCGGCTGGCCCTACCGACCGGACCGGCCGCAACGGCATTCGCCGAGCAGTGGCGCGCAGCCGGCGGCAGCGCCGACTGCGACCCCGACTTCGTCACCGCCGCTTGGCGCAAGCTTCTGGTCAATGCCGTGGCCGGGTTGATGGTGCTCACCGGTCGGCGATCTGGAATGTTTCGCCGCGACGATCTCGCGGAGCTTGCGCGCAGGTACGCCGGCGAATGCCTCGTAGTCGCCCGCGCCGAAGGAGCGCAGCTGGCCGACGACGTCGCCGCGGGCACGGTGGAGATGTTTCGCCAGGCGCCCACCGACATGGGCACGTCGATGCTCGCCGACCGCGAAGCCCGTCGCCCGCAGGAGTGGGACATCCGCAACGGGGTGATCATCCGCAAGGCGCGCGCCCACGGAATCGCCACGCCGATCAGCGACATCCTGGTGCCGCTACTGGCCGCGGCCAGCGACGGGCCGGGTTAGCCGGTCAACCCTCAGAAACCCAGCGCGGCCAGAGTCCCGACAAGCAAATACTCTGACGCGTTGTCAAAGCTGGTGAACCCGAAGGCGAAGTCCTGTGCGGCAGAAGCAAAATCACCGCCCGATAGTGCCGTCAGCGAGTCGCTGAGATAAGTGCCACCTTCGCCGAAGCCTATTTGCGCATTCTCCACGGCGATCGGGTAACTCGACGCAACGGTGATCACGTCGAAATAGCTATGGTCAATCGGTTCGTTGGCAAGCGCCTGTACCGACCCGACGAAATAGTTTTCTGGCGCAGCCACCAAGTCCTCGTCGACACCGGAGAAGAAAGCTGCCAAACCGTCAATCGCAGTACTGCTGCTGCCGAAGTCCGCAATAGCTGTAGTGAAATCGGCTTGACCAGCGCTGTAATCGCCGTCAACAGCGCTGAGAATGTCGCTGAGGGCATCGGCGCGAGCGATCGGTACGGTGGCCGCCGACATCATCGCGGCCGCTCCGACTGCACCGGCAGCCGCGGCCAAGCCGACCAGTATCCGGGCGTGGGAACGAAGTGTGGTTTTCATGGCTGGCTGTCATCTCCTCAATCGTGAACACCAAGATGCTCAGACTGCGCCGCAGACAGCCCCCGCGCATGGGGCATTCTCCCTATTTACCTCAGAAAATCACACGCTGTTCTCAGTAAATGCGCACGGGCAGCTCGGTGCTCGCCGACCGCGTAGCCACTGAGAATTTCCTCAGTTGGACGAGTTCGCCGAACCCGGTCAGAGTCCCAGCCCCGCCGCGGAGCCGACGATGAACAGTTCGGGGACAACCACGTTCAGATATTCGTACCCGGTGAGGTAGGAGTCCAGGGCACCGGCGATGTCCCCACCGGTCAGGTCCGCGAGCGCGGACTGAATGTCACCCTCCCCGATCAGCGCGAGCGTGGGGGCGACGATGAGGGCGTCGTTGAAATCCGCGGGGGCGGGAATTGTCCAACTCAATGCGGAGTCGACGGGCTCGCCGGTCAGCCCGGCCAGTGACCCCTGCAGCAAGTTGTTCGGCACCGACAGCAGGACGTCATCCACACCGCCGTAGAACGCAGCCAGACCGTCGGCCACATCGCCGTTGGCGAAATCCGCGTTCGCCAGAGTGAACGCCTCCTGACCGAGGGAGAAGTCGCCCTGCACCGCGACGAGTAGGTCGGTGATGGGGTCGTCGGCGCGCACCAACGGCGCGGTGGCGGTTGCCGTCGTGACCGCAGTCGCAAGAGCGCCCAACGCCGCGGCCAGCAGGATCCCGCCTCGTGGATTGCCGAACATCAGGACTCCAATCTGGAACGCGAACAACGGTACTGAGAGTTTGGCAGCGAGAATTTATCATTCTTTCAGGTTGGCTAAACCCTGTGTAGCCGTATTTGTCCCGCGCTGTCAATTACACGGCGACAGCCCGCCGGCGGCCATTCGCATCCTGCGGGCGCGTCGACGTGGACGCTGGCGAAGCAGGAGGCCGGACCAGCCAAACTGGTCATGTCGGTCGTTGCGCCGGTTCGGGACAGCGCCGCAAAGCTAGCGCTGACTCACACAGCGTCTTATTGGAGCGCCGCCCCGCCGGCGAAGGTCATGAACATGTCGTTGATGAGCCCCGCCGCCGCGTCGAACGATGGCGGCATGCTGATGTCGCCGAAAGGAGTCACCAGCGTTTCCATGATGGTGTCCCCGCTCGGCGTAGCCGAAGCGATGTCGGAGTAGACGCTCTCGAATCCGTAACCGAAATTGACGATCTCAAATTCTGAACCCTGCGGCAGGAGTGCCGCGTCCGTCGAACTGGTGACCAGGATCGTCTCGGTGGAGTCGTTGAACTCGTCCAGCGTGTTGGTCACGTCGGCGGTGAAGGATCCGGTCGCAGCACCGTCGGTGAAGTTGAAGTCCTGACCACCCTGGACGCCGACGTCGACCGGTGGAAGTCCATTGATACCAGTGAATCCCAGCTCGGTGGTGGGGTCGAAGGTCATGCCGTTCGGGAGGGTGATCGACGAATTGCTGAGGTCCTCGACTGAGGCCGCGTCAAAGGTGACCGGGATGACGTAGTTCCCCAATGGCGTGTACAACGTGTCCTGGTATTGGTTGCCGCCTGCCGAAACATAATCGGAGTAGACGTTGAAAAGACCGTTGAAATTGATCGTGTTGAAGATCGAACCTTCCGCGGGTACATCCGCGGCGCCGGTGCCGATGTTGGTCAGGGCACCGTCGTTCGTGACGAGGACGGCCTCGGTGTAAATCCCGAATCCGTCGGTCGTAGTGGTGTCGACAGTCCCGACCGTTCCTATCGACGTGCCTGCTGAGTTCAGGAAGTTGAAGTCCTGCGTGCCCTGCAGGGCGACCGTCAACGGCGGGATGCCGCTGATCGCCGTAACATCCATGGCGCCAACGGGAATCATCGTCCCGCCATTACCGGTACCGACTCCCCCGGCGTCGGCGATCAGACCGTCGGCCGCATCAAACGTCATAGGGATGACGATGGTTCCCGTCGGTGTCTGCAACGTGTCGGTAATGGTGGATCCGCTATCGCCATCGGGCACCGCGGAGTATGTGTTGGTGTAGAGGCCGTAGCCGAACGAATAGCTGTCGAACACCGAACCCACTGCAGGCCCGCCGCTTCCCGTCACGTCGCCGGCGACGTAGACCTCGGTGTTGATGCCGCCGAGGTTGTCATTCGAGTAGCTCTCGTAACCGTCGAAGGCGCCGGTCTCCCCGGTGGGGTTGGTGAAATCGAACAGTTGATTGCCCTGGATGCTCCCCGAGACGGCCGGCGGCGCAGTGTCGCCGCCTTCGAAGCCATGACCGTAAATGCCGGTGATCGTCTCGATGTTCTTTGGGCTCAGGTCAGGAGCGATCGTCCAGTCGTCGGCATGCGCAACGGCCAGCGGCAGAAACGCCAACCCGAGCAACCCGCCGGTAGCCGCCCCGAATCTGCCGGTGCGACGTGTCATCGACGTCGCCTGGCTCGCGGCTGACCGCAGGCGAAGCTCTGAAAGCGAAGGGCTGACGGCTTTTTCACGCTTCTCGATCCAATGCTTGCCCATGTCGCTGTCCTTCGGTGGTCGTTCCTGGTTGGTGAAATCGAGGGTCCGGCCCACTAGCCGGTTTTGTCCGACAGCCCGAATGCTTCGTAGACGAACCCGAGATCAGCCCGGATCCGCTCGGGGGTGAGGCCGAACTGCGAGGGTGAATGCCCATGCCCACTGGTGTAACTGCGCTGCCGTGCCGCCTGCTCGCGGACTTCGTCGACGAAAGCCTCGGTCGGCTTGATCTCGACGAAGTCGAGGATTCGCTCCATCGTCGGTTCGAGGTCGTTGATCAGATCCTCGTAACGCACAATGCACAGGTTGTGTTCGGGAATCTTGCCGGCCGAATGTGCATCGTGGAAGTAGCGCAGCATGTCGCAGGAGGCCTGGTAAAGGTTCTCCTGCCACCGGCGCTGGTCTTCTTCCTTCGTGCGATTCCACACGTCGTAGCCGTTCTCGAGCACGCTGGCCAACAACGACATTCCCGACGGGATGACCTCGACCGGGTCGCGGATCACGTAGACCAGCTTGCAGTCCGGGTACCGCCGCAGCACCGCGTCGAGACGCATCGTGAGCATGCTCGTCTTGGCCAACACCCGGCTAGCACGCTTGAGTGTGAGGTTCCGCCGCCAGCACGCGTCGTAGTAGTTGAAGAAGCGTTCTTCCTCACGCGGCGTCACGCCGTCGATCGCAAACTCGCGGCGCGACAAGCCACTTCCCCACGTGTCTTGCCAGGCAAGGAAATACGCCCACGCGAAAGGGCCATCCATGGTCCGGAAGAACCACGCCACGTCGTCGGTCTCGATGCCGCGCAGGCTGGTGTCGTGCACATCGGACGGGTGGTAGCGAGCCGGTGACAGCTTGTCCAATCGGGGCACGATACCGCCGAGCAGTTTGCGCGCGGTGATAGCGGGAAACAGCATCTCCCACAACTCGAGAGCGGCCATGTCGCCGGCGCCGAGCAGCAGCCGATGCAGGAAAGTCGTACCGCTGCGCGGGTTGCCGATGATGAAGATCGGCCGGTCGATCACCTGCTTGCGGTGACCCGGGTAGAACACGTGATCCAGACCGAGCGTGATCGCCGAAATCACTTGGCGCAGCTGCAACAGCACGAATGCTCCCAGCGGCCGGAACCACAACCCGAACGTCTGGCCAATCACCTTGTAAACGCGCAGATAACGTCCCACTAGCTCTCCCACACAGCCGAGGCGCACACAATAGTGAAACCTGATGCGGCGCTGGCGATCACGAGCTTGTCACCGTTGTTGACGGTGCCGTGCTTCAGACGGTGATTGAGGGCGACCGCCCATGAGGTGCTGGCACTGTTGCCATACAGAGAGTGGGTGTGCACGCACGCTTCGGGCCGGGCGCCGATCCCTTCGAAGACACGCTCCAAGATTGCTTGACTCGGCTGATGGAAGACGTAGTGGTCGACATCGTCAGCCGTCCAGCCCGCGTCCGCGAGGAGCCGCTGAACCTCCCCCGGCACGTGAGCGGCAAGTGCGAACAGCTCTTTGGAGCGTGAGAAGAACGGTCCGTCGATCGGCGCCGAACACAGGTCATAGTGCTCGGACAGCGTCTTGTGCCGGAAGCCCAGTAGCCGGAAACCGCCCGCGGCCAGCGACTCGCGAGTCACCAGGAACGCCGCGGCGGCATTACCGAGCGTCAGGCCGGCGGCGAAATTCGCGACGTCGTCGAGCGTCTGGAGGTCGTAGGTGACATGGTCGCGCCACAGCTCACCGGCGCAGACCAGTGCGGTCTTGAGGTGCGGGTGCAGGGCGAAATAACCGGCGACGACGTGGATTGCCTCGACAAGTCCGGCGCAGGCACAGGTCACGTCGAACGCGTGCAGCGGCCTCGCCCCCAAGCGCCCCGCTACCTCGGCGGCGGTTGCGGGCTCGAAGTTCTCCCGGGCGATCCCCCCATAAACCAGAAGATCGACCTCGGACGCCTCGACGCCGTTGTCGAAAAGACAGGCGGTCGCCGCGCGGGACGCGAACTCGCCGGGCGAGAGCGTCCGGTCCGGGTCGATGTAGCGGACCTGGGTATTACATCGACCCAGTACGTACTGGACGCCCTGGGCGATCGCATCCCATTCGGATTCCGGCCCGCGAAACGATTCGCGAACTCGGTGGAGCACCGTCTCGTTGTCGACGGCAGTCTCGGGGATGATGACCGCCGGCCTCGAAAGATACATAGATGGAAGCTGAGAACTATGGCTAGATTTTTGAGACACGACTGCCCCCATTCCCCGAGGTCTCTTGGGCGTGACCTCCCGTTGGAGGGCCAAAACTACTCTTAGGCGAGGGTTTTGGTCATCTAATTTTTTAAAGTCGCGTCAATAGATTGTTCACAGGAAAATATAGGAAATTTCTATGAAACTCCACACCACACTGAACGCCGGGGACCATCCGGATCGTCGATAATGGCGTCTTTACGAGACCGAATGACGCGAGTTGCCCGGCGCCGGGTGTCGTAACGGGGCCAATTGTTCGCCCACGGCCGGCTGTCCCCCGCCGCGCGGGCGAACTCCAGCCACGTCCGCTGCATCCGGTGCCCGACCGCAGGCGTCCACCATGCGCCGAGCGGGTGGAGCCGTCGGCCCAGATGCGAACCGTAGGTGTGCAAGATGTGCACGATCTCGCTGCCGTGCACCGCGCCCAGACCGGTCACCCGCAGCGTGGTGGGCGTGTGGTCGAACCGGTAGACGTACGTCGGCGCATGTGCGCTGTAGGCGTCGGCGAACGCCCATGTCGGCGCGACGAACATCGCGTCGGCGCCGATGGTCTCCAGCGCGCGGCGGCGCGGATAACCCGGGTAGGCCGCGAGCACCCGATCCCTAGCCCCCGGGGCATGCCGATCGAAGTAACGATCGACGGTCTCCGGTGTCGTCGGCAGCATCGGCGTCTTGTCGCGGGCGAACAACGACGCCTCCCGCAGATTCGTACCAATGATCAGCGGGATGCGAGCCGTCGCCGCCGCCCGCGCCGCGTCGATCGGATGCCGCGGCAGCAGGTCGACGCCGTAGGTCAACCCGTGTGCGAGTGTCGGCGACGAAGCCACGCTCGCGAGCTGCACTTGCCCTGCAGCGCGGCGCAATTCACGCTGAGGCAGCCGCTTCAACCCCCCCGCCTCGACCCCGAGCCGGCCCAGGAATCGCTGTGCCTGGTCTGCCCGGAATTCGCGGTCGGCGATCAGCGGCAAGGCGGGGCTCTGCGCGATCGCTCGAGAAAAGAGGCCGTCGGCGGCCGGACTGGCCAGCAATGCCAATACCGAAGTGGCACCGGCGGATTCGCCGAACACCGTTACCCGGCCCGCATCGCCGCCAAATGCCGCGATATTGTCGCGCACCCAGGCCAATGCGGCCATCTGGTCGCGCAGGCACAGATTGTCATCGAAGCCGTCACCGAGGTCGCCGAGCTCGAAACCGCCGAAAACCCCGACCCGATACGTGACATTGACAACGACAACATTGCCATTGGCGGCCAGCCGCGCTCCGTCGTAGAGCTGTAGTTGTCCGGCGCCGTTGAGGAATGCCCCGCCGGGAATCCATACCATCACCGGCAGTGAGCCCGACGGGTCGGGAGACCACACCGTCACCGTCAGACAGGCTTCGTCGCGAACCTTCGGGTCGTTGCGGTCCCCCGCGACCATCGATCGACTCTGCAGTGGCAACGGGCCGTGCTCGACCGCGTCATGCACACCTGTCCACGGCGACAAGGGAACCGGCGCGGCGAATCGTTGCTCGCCAATCGGCTGCTGCGCATACGGCACCCCACGCCACACCGCGACGCCGCCTTCGACCTTGCCGCGCAGATCACCGAGCGCAGTGTGTGCGAGGACGGGAACTTCGGCAACCGCGGGCACGCCTGAATCGTAGTGTGCAAAGCTAATCTGGCCGGGCGAAGAATTCCCGACAGCGATGCCATAAACCGCAACGGAGAGTGCGATGACCTTCAACGAGGGTATGCAGATCGACACCAGCACGACGGCGTCGTCCGGGGGCGGCGGAGGGCGGGGAATCGCGATCGGCGGAGGCCTTGGCGGGCTGTTATTCCTCGTGGTCGCGCTCCTACTCGGCGTCGACCCCGGCAAAGTAGCCACCCAGTTGCCCGCGCCGAGCGCCAGCCAGGACGTCGCGCCCGGGTTCGACCTGAGCAAGTGCAAGACCGGAGCCGACGCCAACCAGTATGTGCAGTGCCGGGTGGTCGCCACCGGCAACTCCGTCGACGCCGTGTGGAAACAACTGATGCACGGCTACACCCGCCCGCATATTCGACTGTTCAGCGGTCAGGTCAGCACCGGTTGCGGTGCAGCTAGCACCGAGGTCGGCCCGTTCTACTGCCCGGTCGACAAGACCGCCTACTTCGACACCGGCTTTTTCGACGTGCTACGCACCCAATTCGGTTCAAGCGGTGGACCATTGGCGCAGGAATACGTGGTAGCGCACGAATTCGGGCACCATGTGCAGGACCTGCAGGGTTCACTCGGCCGCGCGCAGCAGGGCGCGCAGGGCGCCAACGGTAACGGGGTGCGCACCGAGTTGCAGGCCGACTGCTACGCGGGAGTGTGGGCTCATTTCGCCTCCACGACCAAGCAGGAGGGTACCGGCGTGCCGTTCTTGGAGCCGTTGAGCGACAAGGATATTGCCGACGCTTTGTCGGCGGCTTCATCGGTCGGCGATGACCGCATCCAGAAGGCTTCCACCGGGCGGGTCAACCCCGAGTCGTGGACCCACGGCTCCTCGGAGCAACGCCAGCACTGGTTCACCGTCGGCTATCAGACCGGCGACCCCAACCAGTGCGACACCTACCACGCGCCGGACCTCAACTAGCTCAAAACAGCGTCGGTTGCGCCGCTTCAATGACGTGCTCCGGCTTGCCGGTGTCACGCCGACGCCGATCGTCGGCCAACCCGTGTCTGGCGATCAGCGGCTCTGCTCTCGCCCGTAGTTCGTCTCGGTACGACTGTGGCAAATAGGCTCCGCGGCGGTATAACTCGCGATACCGGCCGACCAATTGCGGATAGGTCTGCGACAGCCACGACATGAACCAGCCGCGGGTCGATCCCCGTAAATGCAGCCCGAACACCGTGGCACCGCTGGCCCCGGCCGCGGCAATTTCGCACAGCAGATTGTCCAAGTGTTCGACGGAATCCGTGAGATACGGCAGCACCGGCGCCACCATCACGTGACAGTCCAAGCCGGCTTCGCGGATCGCGGCGATCAAACCCAATCGCGCCTGCGGGCTCGGCGTGCCGGGCTCCACCTGCTTGTGCAGTTCAGCGTCGCCGACGGCAAGGGAGACCGAAACCCCGATCGGCACCTGGTCCGCGGCATCGGCGATCAGTGGCAGATCACGGCGCAGCAGAGTCCCTTTGGTCAGGATCGACAGCGGAGTCCCCGACTCTGCGAGCGCGCCGATGATGCCCGGCATCAACGCATAACGACCCTCGGCGCGCTGGTAGGGATCGGTGTTGGTGCCCAGCGCGACGGTCTCACGACCCCAGGACCGCCGACTCAGCTCGCGCCGCAGCACGTCGACGACGTTGGTTTTGACGATGACCTGTGTGTCGAAGTCGTTGCCGCAGTCGAACTCCAGATACTCGTGCGTCGGCCGGGCGAAGCAGTACCGGCAGGCATGCGAGCAACCGCGGTAGCCGTTGACGGTGTATTGGAAAGGAAGCGCCTCAGCGCGCGGAACTTTGTTCAACGCCGACTTGCACAGCACCTCGTGAAAGGTGATCCCGTCGAACTGCGGCGTGCGCACACTGCGGACCAGACCTATGCGCTCGAGTCCGGGCAGTGCACCGTCGTCCGCCCGGATGCTTTGGCTGTCCCATCGCATACCGCATTCGAACCCATGTTCGATTCAATGTCAACCCTGTTAAGGGCCTGAGAAAGGTTGCGTTTACAACCCGGTCGGCAGCCAAAACACCTGAGGTAACGGGGTTGTCATTTAAGCTGGTCCACCGTGACGTCCGAAATTGACGGCCCGAAAGACAATAAAAATCTGAAATGGGCCATGGGTGGGGTGGCCGCGGTTGCCGTATTGGCAACAATCGTCGCGGCTGTGTTGTTGTTCGGCGACGGCGGCTCCGGGGGGCCCAAAGATGGGTCCGATAACGGGCAGGGCCAGGAGACCGCGGCCGTAGCCAGCGCGAAAGACACCGGGCCGGTGGCTGTGATCACCGACGACCCGAGCTGCACCGCGTGGGCATCGATCAACAACGAATTGGCCAACAGCGGCCAGGGGCTGTGGAACGACCGCGACCGGTCCGTGCCGGCGGCGGCGTGGAACCCGAAGCAGCGCGCGCAATTCATCGCGGCGGGACAGTCGATGCGCAGCGCGGCAGCGCAGACGGTCGGTTTGGTCAAGCTGACACCGCACCGCGTCATGCGCGAGCTCTATCAGCAGTTCATCGCCTATGCGCGCGCGTACTCCGAACGGATCCCGAAATACACGCCTGCAGACAACAATCTGGCCGGCGCGGCGAACAGTGCATCGTCGGCGCTGGGATCGATATGCGCGTCCATCAGTGATGGTCCGGCCGCGGCGCGGGGCCCGCTGGTGACACCGTCGGCGCCGCCATCCGAGTTCGCTCCGGTGGGCAACCTGGCGAGCCCCCAGCCGTTCCTCACGTCAGACAACAATGTCTGCCCGGAATGGAAGACAGCGCTAGATCATTTCGGTCAGCAGACCGCTCAATGGCAGCAATTGGATCCCAATGTGCCGTCGATCTATTGGAACAAAGAGCAGAAGGCCGTCAACTATGCGGTTGGACCGGTGATGAACTCGTTCGCCGGCAAACTGGAAGAACTTGGCCGGCAAAGCGATAACCCGATCTGGCAAGACCTCGCCAACCTCTCGGCCCAGTACCGCCGAGCGTTCGTCACCGCGCTCCCGACGTACACGCCGACCGACAACCACCTGGCCAATGCGGCCAACTTCGCGTCGACGACCATCCTCGGTGGTTGCGCCGCAGTTGCGGAGTAGGCACCGGGCCCAACCAGCCCAAGCCGGAGTGTAATCACTACGGCTGCAACAGATTGCGCCGTCGGAACAGGGATTCGCTGTACAAAAAGCAAAACACACCGGGCATCGAGATGCTCGGTGTGTTTTGACCCCCTGTGGGGTGAAAGCGTCAGGCCCAGCTGGACCCAACTGCCGAGTCGGTGCTCGACATGTTGTTGCCCGCGGTCTGCACCTTCTGGCCGTGGCTGTTCGCCTGCTCGTAGATGGTCTGGAAGTTGCGACCCAACTGGGTGATGAACTCCTGGCAGGCCACCGAACCCGAACCACCCCAGAAGTCACCGGCAGCCAGCACATCGCGAACGATGGCCTGGTGCTCGGACTCCAGAGAAGCGGCCTGCGAGCGGATCATCGCGCCGTGGGCATCGACATCACCGAACTGGTAACTGATCGACATGATTGTTCTCCTAAGGTTTTCGGTGATGGACTAGCTGGACAGGATCTGCTGCGAGCCCTGCTCTTGGGCCTCGTAGTTGTTGGCGTCACGGACCAGTCCGTCGCGCACGCTGTGCAGCATGTTGACGATGTTGCGGAACGCGGTGTTCATCTGGCCCATGGTGTCGTACGAGGTGGCCTGAGCGGTACCGCTCCAGCCGGCTCCGGCGATGTTCTGGCTCGACGCCCACATCTTGCGGGCCTCGTCCTCGACAGTCTGGGCGTGCACGTCGAAACGGCCAGCCATCGAACGCATCTCGTGCGGGTCAGTCATAAAACGTGTAGGCATATCTCTCTCCTTATCTACCTGTGATGTCTCGGGTTAATGCGTCGTGCAGCAAAGGCATCCCCCACTTCTCATCCGCCGGCCGGCGTGCGAGTCTCAACCTTCACGGACTGCGTCTTGGCGGCTTGCGTGGCCATGCCGCGTCCGTTGAGCGAACCCATCAGCGCTTGGGTGTACGGGCTGGTGGGCATTCCCGCAGACGCCGACGGCGCGGCGATGCTGTTGGCCGGCAATATCGGTGCGGCGCGAACCATCTGCGGGGCGTTCTGCGCCCAGCCATTCGGGACCGACAAGCCGCCCAGTTTTCCGGCGCTGGCCAGCTGAGCCGTGATCTGCGATCCGAACCCGCGCATCTGCCCAGAGATGCTGCCCAGCAAGGCTTTCAGCTTGCCGTCGACCAGTGACTGGACGTCGGCGAGCATGGCCTGCTGGCCCGCCTGCATCGCCTGGCTGGCGCCCATCGAGTTGCCCAGGCTGATCAGCATCTTGGCGGGCATGCTGGCGAGCATGGTCGCGTAGTAGGTGGCCTGGATCGGAAGCAACGTACCGGCGGCCGAATCAACCACCGCTCCGGTGGTACCGGCTGCCGCTGATGTGCCCGCGGATTGCGCGGCTGCCGGTGAGGCCAGCGCCGACACTCCGTTGGTGGTGGTGCCGGAGTTGGTGGTCAGCGAGGGAGCCAAGTTCTGCAGGGCGGTGACCAGGTTGGTGCTGGAGTTCGTCGCCGAGTTCGTCGCCGCCTGGGTGGCTGCGGCCGCATTGGCCGAGGTACCGCCGTCGCTGGTCGAGGGCGCCGGGGTCTGTTGCGGCAACACCACGGCCTGCTGGGCAGTCGTCGCGTAGGTGTCCATGGCCAGGCCGTCCTGGAACCACATCTCCATGTAGTGCGCCTCGGTGGCCATGATCGCCGGGGTGTTCTGCCCGAGGAAGTTGGTGGCCACCAAAGCCGCCAGCAGTGCTCGGTTGGCCGCGATCACCGCCGGCGGAACCGTCGACGCGAAAGCGCCTTCATACGCCGCGGCGGCAAATTGGGCCTGTGCCGCCGTCTCTGCGGCTTGACCGGAGGTCAACGCCAACCAATCCACGTAAGGCGTGGTCGCCGCGGCCATCCGCGCCGATGACGGACCCAACCACGTCGCCCCGGTCAGCTGAGCGAGCACCGCTTGATACGAGGCAGCAGTTGATTCGAGATCGGCGGCCAACTCGCTCCACGCCGAAGCGGCAGCCATCAGCGGACCCGACCCCGCGCCGCTGTACATCAAGCTGGAGTTGATCTCCGGCGGAAACATCATGAAACTCATCGACCCAGGCCCCCCTTAGCCGGCAGCAGCTGCATTCGCCGCCTCGGTCAGCGCGTATGCTCCCGCCCCGGAACGCAACGCGGCTACTACTTGTTCGTGCACCATCGCCGCTTGGGCGGCGATCTGCTGATACGCGGCGCCGTGCTTACCGAACTGCGCCGCGGTCACTGCCGAAACAATATCCGAAGCAGCCGGTGCCAGGCCGGTTGTCGGCGTCGCCGCGGCGGCGTTGCGTGTCGCCATCGCATCGCCGAGACCCGCCAGATTGCCTGCAGCCCCGGACAGATCCTCCGGCTGCGCAGTTACGAACGACACCGACCCTCCTTCAGACAGGCGTCAGACCCCCCGGTTGGCCCACGCGGATGAGTTAATGCAATTAACTCACCGAAAGAGCGTGTGTTTGAGGTCTGACAGTTGCGCAATCTTAAATCACAGAAGTGCATCCTGTGCTGAGAAAAACCAAAGAGACATTGCGGCGACAACAATTTTTCGGCCCCGCATACAGCAAGTTCCCAGGTACGACGGACGGGCATGAAATCGCTCCCAGCGTGGGGTGACTATTTGGGGTCGGCCGCAGCGTGCACCGCGCAAGAATCCGTCTGACCCGGAGGCGACGCCCCGCTCGGCGGGAACGACCGATCAGCGCGTCGGCCGGCAAAGAAATACGCCGTCACCCAGCGAACCCGTTGCCGCTTGCAATGACGCGTAAACGCTTTGCCGTCTTGGCAATTCGGGCAACACCGCGGCACCGCGAGGCCGCTCCGAGTGTTTGGTTGCAGCTCCGGCGCGGCAGCAACGCAACCTGCCCCGCCCGGTACGCGGACCGCCGACGCGCGGGCGACGGCGCGATCGCGGAGTGACACCCGTGGGCCAGCCACGATGGGTCGCCCGGTAAAGGGGTGTCCAGCCATTGTGCGGTTTCCGATGATTGTGAACGGATCCCGCCATTATTGGTCGGCCGACCGACAGCATGATCGAAATCTCGAGAAGATCACCAAAGCTGAGAAAAGGCTTAAAAGAACAGGCTTTCGAGCACTTTTCGGCACGTTCCCGATCATCGCTCCGGTGGCGGAGCGAAGCGGCGGATGTTACGAAGCCTCGATGAGCGAGCTGCTGTTTTCCTACGGGACTCTCCGGCAACCCGAAGTTCAACTTGCCACATTCGGCAGAGAATTGGACGGCCACGTCGACGCTGTCATCGGCTACGAACTACACCACGTCACGATCACAGACCCGCAGGTCATCGCCACCAGCGGCAGCGATAGGCATCCGATTCTGCGACCAACCGACCGGCCGGACGCGCATGTGGACGGAATCGTTTTCACCATCACCGAGGCCGAGCTGGCCGCAGCCGACAGCTACGAGGTCGACGACTACCGCAGGATCTCCGTGCCGCTGCGGTCCGGGCCAGACGCCTGGGTGTACGTCTTCGCCGGTTAGCGTTCACTGGCGCCTAGGACGGACCAATGTAAGAAAGAAGAATGGTCGAAGAGTCGCAGCCGGTACGCAACGGTGACCCGGCGCCGGGCATCAGCCGCCGAATGCTGGTGACGACCGGCGCGGCGACGACGATCGTCGGCGCGGGTCTGGGCGTCGGCGCCGTGGCACTTTTCGGTTCGCCGGGTCGCGGGCCCAGTTTGTGGACCCGGCCCGATCGCAGCGGCACCCAGCCAGTGGGTGGTCTGCATCTGCAATTCGGTCGCGATGCTTCCTCCGAGGTCGTCGTGTCTTGGCACACCACTGATCCCGTGAGCAATCCGCGCGTCATGGCGGGCACCCCGACCGCCGGTTTCGGCCGCACTGTACAGGCCGAAACACGCACCTACCGGGATGCGAAATCGCAAACCGAAGTCCGGGTCCATCACGCCAGGCTCGACAATCTCGCGCCCGACACCGACTACGTGTACGCCGCGGTGCACGACGGCACCAACCCCGAGTTGGGTACCGTCCGGACCGCGCCGGCAGGTCGGAGTCCGTTGCGCTTCACAAGCTTTGGTGACCAGGCGACGCCGACCCTGGGCCGACTGAATAAGAAGAGCTATGGCAGCGACAACTTGGGATCCCCGGCGGCCGGCGACATCACCACCGCGATCGAGAAAATTGGTCCGCTGTTCAACTTGGTCAACGGCGACCTGTGCTACGCCAACCTGGCCCATGACCGGATCCGCACCTGGTCGGACTGGTTCGACAACAACACGCGCTCGGCGCGCTACCGGCCGTGGATGCCGGCCGCAGGCAACCATGAGAACGAATTGGGTAATGGCCCAATCGGTTACGCGGCCTACCAGACGTACTTCGCCCTGCCCGATGCGGGATCCGACGGCGAGCTAGGCGGCCTGTGGTATTCGTTTACAGCCGGCTCGGTGCGGATCATCAGCCTCAACAACGACGACATCTGCTTCCAGGACGGCGGCAATTCCTACGTCCGCGGATACTCCGGCGGCGCGCAAAAGCGTTGGCTGGAAAAAGAACTCGCGAATGCACGAGCCGACAAGCGCGTCGACTGGGTGATCGTCTGTATGCATCAGACCGCGATTTCCACGGCCGATCACACCAATGGAGCCGACCTGGGCATCCGCCAGGAATGGCTGCCGCTATTTGACCGATACCAGGTCGACCTGGTCGTGTGCGGTCACGAACACCACTACGAACGCTCCCACCCATTGCGCGGCGCGCAGGACACCGAAAGCAGGACCCCGATTCCGGTGGCCGACCACGGCGATGTCATCGACACGACCGCAGGAACCGTGCATGTCGTCATCGGCGGCGGCGGCACATCCGCGCCTTCGAACAGCTTGTTCTTTCCCGAGCCTCGATGCCGGGTGGTGACCGGCATCGGTGCCGCCACCGACACGATCGGACGTAAAGCACCGATATACGTGGTGGAGGAAGCGCCGTGGTCGGCGTTCAGAGACGGCAAAAACCCCTACGGCTTCGTCGCTTTCGATGTCGACCCCGGGCCGCCGGGCGGCAAAACGTCGATCAAGGCGACCCACTATGCGGTCAACGGCCCCTACGGCGCGATCAGTGTGGTCGAACAGTTCACGCTCACGAGGCCTCGCGGCGGCTGAGCAACTAGGCGATCCGGCCCGGCCAACCTGCTGATAATGTCATTACCGCTTTACGTTAATGAAACTCTCGGAGGCGCTATATGACGGAGTCGGTGGCGGAATTCGCCCAGCGGGCCCGGGCATGGCTGGCCGACAACATGCCGCGCATCCCCGACCCGGCCAACCCGCCTTTTGCCGATCGAGGCGAGGCTGCCTCCTGGCAGCACGTCCGCCAATTACAGCGGCGGCTCTACGACGGCGGCTTCGCCGGAATCTGCTTTCCCAGCGAATACGGCGGACTCGGCCTCGACATCGCGTACCAGAAGGCATTCGACGACGAGAGCGCCGGCTACGAGATGCCGCTGATTCTGAACACGCCGACGTTCACCATCTGCTGTGCGACGATCCTCGATACCGGCAGCGAAGACCAGAAGAAGCAACACATTTCGGCAGCACTGCGCGGCGACGAGGTGCTCGTCCAGCTGCTGTCGGAGCCCAGTGGCGGCTCCGATCTGGCGGGAGTGATCACCCGCGCCGAGCGACGCGGCGACAAGTGGATCGTCAACGGCGCCAAGACATGGAGCACCGGAGCCTTCGCCGCCGACTACGGACTGCTGCTGGCCCGGACCAACTGGAATGTGCCCAAGCACGAAGGTCTGACGATGTTCCTGGCGCGCTTGGACAGCCCAGGCATCACTTTGCGCCGGATCAAACAGGTCAACGGCTCCACCGAGTTCTGCGAGGAATTCTTCGACGACCTCGAACTCGGTGACGACGCCGTGGTCGGTGAAGTCGACAAGGGCTGGGAGGTGGCCTCGCGCCAGCTGTACCACGAGCGGCGCGCAGTGGGCGGCGGCTCCGAGTTCGCCAGTGGCAGTGGCGCCGAGAACAACCAGGAACAAGCGCCCGATTACCACGCGATGATTCGCGCGGCCGGGATCACCGACAATGAGCGCGTGCGCGAGTTGGCCGGTCGTGCGCTGACGCGTCGCGCGGTGTGGCAGCAACTTATCGACCACGTCTATCGCAGCGTGCTGGACGGATCGCTCCCGCCGACCGGCGGCTCACTGATCCGCCTGTTCCAGGCCGAGGAAGTGGCGCTCGAGATCGATACCGCCTTAGCCGTCGCGGGCAGCGCCGGCGTCGTGAGCGGGTCCGCCGACCTGATGTCCATCGGCGAGCGCTACCTGTCCCGGCAGACGGCTGCTCTCGGTGGTGGCACAACGGAGATGGCGCGCAACGTGATTGGCGAACGCATCCTCGGCTTCCCGCGTGAATTCGCCGCCGACCGGGGCGTGCCGTTCAACCAGGTCAAGCACAGCGGGCGGGCCTGAGCGCGATCCCCGCTGAGTCGCCCGCCAAAAGTTGCACCCAGATCGACAGCAGCGTGCCGGCCTCTCGCAATTTCTCGCGCAGGCGTCGATCTCGGCGACAGCCGGTTATGCGTGCAGCCGCGAAAGCACTTCGCCGACAACAGCATCGGCGGCCACATCGACCTGCTCACCCGTCGTCAAATCCTTGATCCCGATCGTTCCGGCTTCGATGTCGCGATCACCTGCCACCAGCGCTACCCGGGCGCCGGACCGGTCGGCGGCACGCATCGCACCCTTGAGTCCGCGATCGCCGTAAGCCAGATCCACCCGCACACCCGCCGCGCGTAGTTGCCCGGCCAGCACCGCCAGCCGCAACTTGGCCTGCTCGCCCAGCGGAGCGCCGAACACGTCGCAGCGCGCGGTGGGACCGACGTCCTTGCCCTCGGCACGCAGCGCCAACAGCGTCCGGTCGACACCGAGGCCAAATCCGATGCCAGACAGGTCCTGTCCGCCGAGCTGTCGCATCAGCCCGTCGTAGCGGCCCCCGCCGCCGATGCCGGACTGGGCACCCAGCCCGTCATGAACGAACTCGAAGGTGGTCTTGGTGTAGTAGTCCAACCCGCGCACCATCCGCGGGTTGATCACATACCGCACGCCCAAGCCGTCGAGGTGGGCCAGCACGGTGTCGAAGTGCCGCTGGGCCTCGTCGGAGAGATGGTCGAGCATCACCGGCGCATCAGCGGTCATCGCCTTGACTTCAGGGCGCTTGTCGTCGAGCACCCGCAGCGGGTTGATCTCGGCGCGCTTACGTGTCTCTTCGTCGAGATCGAGGTGAAACAAGAAGTCCTGCAACAGCTCCCGATACTGCGGTCGACAGGTGTCGTCGCCCAGCGAGGTGATTTCCAGACGAAACCCGTCGAGGCCCAGCGAGCGGAAACCCGCGTCCGCAACCGCGATCACCTCGGCATCCAGGGCCGGGTCGTCCACGCCGATGGCTTCGACGCCGACTTGCTGTAGCTGGCGGTAGCGGCCGGCCTGGGGTCGCTCGTAGCGAAAGAACGGCCCGGCATAACAGAGCTTGACCGGCAGCGCGCCGCGGTCCAGACCGTGCTCGATCACCGCACGCACCACCCCGGCGGTGCCTTCCGGCCGCAGCGTCACCGAGCGGTCCCCGCGGTCGGCGAAGGTGTACATCTCCTTGGACACCACGTCGGTGGACTCCCCGACCCCGCGGGCGAACAACGCGGTGTCCTCGAAGATCGGTAGTTCGATATCGCTGTATCCGGCCCGCCGGGCGGCATCCAGCAGTGCCGAACGGACCGCGACGAACTGTGCCGAATCCGGCGGAACGTAATCCGGTACGCCCTTCGGCGCCGAGAACTCAGGCACTGGCGCCACTCCTCCTCTTTTTCCCGGATCGCACTGCCCTGTTCATCGTCGTCGGCGCACTCACGGGCTGAGCCCCTCGATGTACGGATTGAACCGGCGTTCATCGCCGATGGTGGTGGAGTTGCCGTGACCGGGCAACACGACTGTGCTGTCGTCGAGGACCAGGAGCTTGTCCACGATCGAGCGCAACAGGTCTCGGCCGCTGCCGCCGTAGAGATCGGTTCGGCCGACCGATCGTTGGAACAGCGTGTCGCCGGTGAACACGAGTTCTTTGTCGCCGGTGACCCGGAAGACCACCGATCCGCGGGTGTGGCCCGGCGTGTGGTCGACGGTGACGCTGATCCCGCCGAGATCGATCTTGTCGCCGTCACGGTCGAGTTCGACGACCTGCTTGGGCTCCCGGAAGATCGCCGCGAGCAGCAATTGGCCCAGCTTGGGCCCGAAGTCCTTGATCGGGTCGGTCAACATGAACCGATCTTCGGGATGGATGTACGTCGGACAGCCGAAAGTGTCGGACACCTTCTGCGCCGACCAGATGTGGTCGATGTGGCCGTGGGTGAGCAGTACCGCCGCCGGCGTCAGCCGATTCTCGTCGAGGATGCGTCGCAGCTGACCCATGGCGCGCTGGCCCGGGTCCACGACGATCGCGTCCGCTCCGGGGTGCGGTGCCAGCACGTAGCAGTTGCACTGCAGCAACCCGGCAGGAAATCCGGTGATCAACACGCTGTCCAGTTTCCCACCCAGTCGATCGCCGACGGGTCGGGCCACCCTTATTGACCGTGAGCTGGCACACTCGTGCTCACCCAGCAGTTGATCATGAAGGGACACGCGGTGCCCAGCAACGAACAGCGACGTGCGTCAGCCAAACGCAAATTGGAGCGGCAGTTGGAGCGCCGCGCCCAGCAAGCCCGTCGTCGTCGAACCCTGGCCATCGTCGGAGGGTCGGTCGCGGCAGCAGTCGTGGTCATCGCGATTGTGGTCACCGTCGTCCTGGCCAACCGCGATGACAAGAAGGCCACAGCCAGCTCGGACACCTCGACCAGCGCCGCTCCCAGCGCATCTGGTCCAGCGCTGCCGGCCTTCAAGCCCAACGCCGGCCTCGGTGCCAACTGCCAGTACCCGCCGTCGACCGAGCAAGCGTCCAAGCCGGCGAAGCCGCCCAGGACGGGCAAGGTGCCGACCGATCCGGCACAGGTCAGCGTCAGCATGGTCACCAACCAGGGCCACATCGGCCTGTTGCTCGCGAACAACGAATCACCCTGCACCGTCAACAGTTTCGCGAGCCTGGCAGGGCAGAAGTTCTTCGACAACACCAAATGCCACCGGCTGACCCTGTCGATCTTGCAGTGCGGCGACCCGAGCGCCGACGGCACCGGTGGACCGGGCTACAAGTTCGCCGACGAGTACCCGACCGACCAGTACCCGCCCGGTGACCCGGCGCTGCGCGAGCCGGTGATCTACCCGAAGGGCACACTGGCGATGGCCAACAGCGGGCCGAACACCAACGGCAGCCAATTCTTCCTGGTGTACAAGGACACTCCCTTGCCGCCCGCTTACACGGTCTTCGGCAAAATCCAGCAGGACGGGCTCGACACCTTGGACAAGATCGCCAAGGGCGGCATCGCCGGTGGCGGCGAGGACGGACCGCCGGCCACCGAGGTCACCGTCACGTCGATTCTGCTGGACCAATGATGAAACTGACCCGAATCGTCGCCGCGCTCGGCATCGTTGCCGTGGCGATGACGATGGCGTCATGCACCCGCCACGATTCTGCCAAGACGGCCACCACCAGCTCGACCAGTACGGCCGCGGCGCCCACCTCGACTCGGCCGCCGGCCGCGCCGGTGACCGGCCCGCTACTGCCGCCGTTCTTCCCGTCGGCTGCTGTGGGAGCGAACTGCCAGTACCCGCGGACCACCGAGCCGGCCGGCAAACAGGCGGCCCCGCCGCCCACCGGCAAGGCGTCGACGGACCCCGCGCAGATCGGGCTGACCATCGTCACTGACCGCGGCCGCATCGGACTACAGCTCGCCAACAACGAATCACCCTGCACTGTAATGAGTTTCGTCACCCTGGCCCAGCAGGCGTACTTCGACAACACCGAATGCCATCGGCTGACTACGGCACGCGCACTCTCGGTGCTGCAGTGCGGAGACCCCAAGGGCGACGGGACCGGCGGACCGGGCTACCAGTTCGTCAACGAATTCCCGACCATTCAATATCCACCCGGCGAGCCGGCGCTGAAGCAGCCCGTCGTATATCCCAGGGGCACACTGGCGATGGCCAATGCCGGACCCGGGACCAACGGCAGCCAGTTCTTCATGGTCTACCGCGATTCGCTGCTGCCGCCCACCTACACCATCTTCGGCACGATCACCCCGGCCGGGCTGGCCGTCATCGACAAGATCGCCTCCGGCGGTGTCGTCGGTGGCGGCGACGACGGTGCGCCGGTCAACGAAGTCAGCATCACCTCAGCGCGCCGGGACTGACCGCTCGATGTAGGTGCGCGCCGCGCGCCGGATGGAGTCTTCGGTGGGCGTCGGACGCCAGCCGAGTTCACGGGTCGCTTTGGCATGGCTGGCCGGCGAGGTCAATTCCACCAGCCGCGCGCTTTGCCTACTCATCGGAAAATCCTTACGCGCCAACGCTCCCGCCGCGTCGGACAGCCAGCCCAAGCCGTACATCACCGCCATCGGGAGCCCCAGCCGCGGCGGCCGAGCGCCGACGGCCTGCGCGGCGATGGTGACCAGTTCACGCTGGGACATGTAGCGCTCCGAGATGATGTAGCGCTGCCCGACCCGCCCGCGCTGCGCGGCCAGCAGCATCCCGTCGGCAGCATCGTCGATGCCGACCACCTCGGAGCCGACGCCCCGAACGTAGAACGGCATCTTCCCCTGCGCGGCGAGCTTGACGAACATCCCTTGGCGCGGCTGCCAATCGGGCGGCCCGTACGGGTTCGACACGTTGGTCACGACGGCGGGCAGCCCGCGATCGGCGGCGTACGACAACACCAGTTGCTCTGCAGCGCGCCGAGATTCGATGTAGCTGCCGGCCTGATCGGCCCAGTTGAACGGGGTGTCCTCATCCACGGTCTCGCCGTGCAGGCCGACGGCGATGGTGCCGATGGTGCTCAGGAAGACGAATCGGTGAAGGTTCGCCCGCACCGCGACATCGAGTACGTGACGCAGGGCTTCGACATTGGTTTTGAACAGCGGCGCGGGATCCCGCAGCTCCGCCCGGGTGTCGACGACGCAGTAGTACACGACGTCGCGGTCCGCCATCGCGGCGGCGACTGCGGCGGCGTCGACAAGATCGCCGTACGTGCGCTCGACATCCAGGCCGTCGATCCCCTTGGTGGAACTGGACTTTCGCAGCAACACCCGAACATCGGCACCGCCGGCGGCGAGATGTCTGGTCACGCATGCGCCGACGTTGCCGCTGGCTCCCATGACCAGCGCACGCTGTCCGGCTGACGCTCACCCGTCAGGCCGCTGACGTAACCCGGTAGACGTCGTAGACGCCTTCGACATTGCGGACCACATCGAGTAGATGCCCCAGATGCTTGGGGTCGCCCATCTCAAAAGTGAAGCGGCTGATCGCCACTCGATCACCGGCGGAGGTGGTCACCGACGCCGACAGGATGTTGACGCGCTCGTCGGCCAGCACGCGGGTGACGTCGGAAAGCAGCCGGTGCCGGTCGAGCGCCTCGACCTGGATGGCCACCAGGAACACCGACGACGGTGACGGCGCCCAGTGCACCTCGATGATGCGCTCGGACTGCTGCTGCAGCGAGGTGGCATTGGTGCAGTCAGTGCGGTGCACGCTGACTCCCCCACCGCGGGTGACGAACCCGAGGATCAGATCGCCGGGTACCGGTGTGCAGCACTTGGCCAACTTGCTCAGCACACCAGGAGCGCCCGGCACCGCGACGCCGACGTCATCGCTGCGCGGGCGGCGCGGGATCGCGGTGAGGGTCGAGCGTTCGGCCAGATCCTCTTCGGCCTGATCGATCCCGCCCAGTTCGACCAGAAGACGTTGCACCACGTGTTTGGCCGAGATGTGACCCTCGCCCACCGCGGTGTAGAGCGCCGACACATCGGCGTAGTGCAGCTCGTTGGCGACTGCCCCCATGGATCCGCCATTGACCAAGCGCTGCAACGGAAGCCCGCCGCGACGCACCTCGCGCGTGATCGCGTCTTTACCGGTATCGAGCGCCTCTTCACGGCGCTCCTTGGCGAACCACTGCCGGATCTTGGTCTTGGCGCGCGGTGAGACCACGAACTGCTGCCAGTCGCGCGAAGGTCCCGGCGGTGGAAGCCTTCGAGGTGAATACCTCGACGACTTCGCCGTTTTCCAGCTTGCGTTCCAGCGCCACCAACCGGCCGTTGACCCGGGCGCCGATGCAGCGATGACCCACCTCGGTGTGCACGGCGTAGGCGAAGTCGACGGGCGTGGACCCGGTGGGCAGCGTGATCACATCGCCCTTCGGCGTGAAGACGAAGATCTCTTGCACCGCAAGGTCGTAACGCAGCGACTCGAGGAACTCGCCGGGGTCGGCGGCTTCCCGCTGCCAGTCGAGCAACTGGCGCATCCAGGCCATGTCGTCGATCTCGGCTGCTGCCTGCAGATGCGGAACTCCGTTGCGGCCCTTGGTCTCTTTGTAGCGCCAGTGCGCGGCGATGCCGTATTCCGCGGTGCGGTGCATGTCGCGGGTCCGGATCTGCACCTCCAGCGGTTTGCCCTCCGGCCCGACGACGGTGGTGTGCAGTGACTGGTACACCCCGTAGCGCGGCTGGGCGATGTAGTCCTTGAACCGCCCGGCCATCGGCTGCCACAGCGAATGCACCACGCCGACAGCGGCGTAACAGTCCCGGATCTCCTCGCACAGGATGCGGATGCCGACCAGGTCGTGGATATCGTCGAAGTCACGGCCCTTGACGATCATCTTCTGGTAGATCGACCAGTAGTGCTTGGGCCGTCCCTCCACCACCGCGTTGATCTTCGACGCGTTGAGTGTGGCGGCGATCTCGGCGCGGACCTTGGCCAGATGGGTGTCACGCGAGGGCGCCCGGCCGGCGACCAGTCGCACGATCTCCTCGTACTTCTTGGGATGCAGGATCGCGAAAGACAGATCCTCCAACTCCCACTTGACCGTGGCCATACCGAGCCGATGCGCCAGCGGGGCAATGACTTCCAGCGTCTCTCGGGCCTTGCGGGCCTGCTTCTCCGGCGGCAGGAAGCGCATGGTCCGCATGTTGTGCAGTCGGTCGGCAACCTTGATCACCAGCACCCGCGGGTCACGCGCCATCGCGGTGATCATCTTGCGGATCGTCTCGCCCTCGGCGGCGCTGCCCAGCACCACCCGGTCCAGCTTCGTCACCCCATCGACGAGATGGCCGACCTCGTCGCCGAAGTCTCCTGACAACTCCTCGAGGCGTGTACCCGGTGTCTTCGACCGTGTCATGCAACAACGCCGCCACCAGCGTGGTGGTGTCCATGCCCAACTCGGCCAGGATGTTGGCCACCGCCAACGGGTGAGTGATGTACGGGTCCCCTGAATGCCGCAGCTGGCTGGCATGCCGGTACTCGGCCACCTCGTAGGCCCGTTGCAACAACGACAGGTCCGCCTTCGGGTAGACCTCCCGGTGCACCGCGACCAACGGTTCGAGCACTGGGCTGAGCGCGCTGCGCTGCGCGGTCATCCGTCGCGCCAGCCGGGCGCGGACGCGGCGCGACGCGCTGCTGGGTGTCTTGAGGCCGATCCCGGGCTCCGCCGACGGCGCGATATCGGCGAGCTGAAGCGGCTCGGTGGGCGGCTGTATCGCCGTCCCCTTGTCGTCCGCCACGTTGGTCACCTCCGGAGCCTCAAGGATAACGTCCGCCGCGCTGCGCGCTAGAGAACCGCGACGCTGTGCACCGGCAGCGGCGCGACCAGCTCACGACCACCCAGCCCGGCCAGTTCGATGACCACCGCGGCAATCACTCACCTGCGCGCCCGAACGTTCGAGCAGCCGGTGCGCCGCCGCGAGTGTCCCGCCGGTGGCCAGCACGTCATCCACGAACACAACGCTGCGTCCGGTCACATCGATCCCGTCGGCCGGCAGCTCCAGGCTCGCGGTGCCGTACTCGAGCTGATACTCCTCGGTGCGCACGGGCGGCGGCAGCTTGCCGCCCTTGCGGATCGCCAGCACGCCGGTCCCGAGCCGGGCGGCGAGAGCGCCGCCGAGCAGGAATCCGCGCGCGTCGATACCGGCGATCAAATCGGCACCGGAGGCCACGTCAGCCAGCTCGTCGATGACCGCGGCCAGCCCGCGCGCGTCGGCGAACAGCGGGGTCAGATCCTTGAACTCGATTCCCGCCGAAGGGAAATCGGCGACCTGCCGGGTCAGCGCAGACGACCAGGTCGGCTGCCGTCACCTCACCAGCACCCATCGGTCCATGTTCCAGCCGGCGCCCCAACGGCTGGGGTTGGTGCCGACGGCGTACATCTTCTTCGACGTCAGCAGGGTCCGCTGCTGACGATAGAGCGGCAGCGTCGGCATTCCGGCCCACAGCACCGGTGCGCTCTCGGTCAACAGCCGGACCAGGTCGGCGGGATCGGCCGACACCGCGAGCGAGCCGATGATCCCGTCGATCTGACCGTTGGTATAGCCGGAGACGTTGTTGCCGTTCCCGGTGTGCAGGTCGTAGGCGTCCATGGCCGGCGAGCCGGTCGAACCGCTGCCGGTGGCGCCGCCGGTGCTGGCCAGCAACACGTCGATCTTGCCGTCCTTGAGCGCCTGGGGGCCGACCGAATCCGACGTGACATCGGAGACCGTGATGCCGGCCGCGCCGCAGGCCTTGGCGATCGCGCCGACGATGGCGGCCAGTCGCGCGTTGGGTCCGCGATAGCCGATCCGTACCGGCAGGGGCTTGTTCTTCAGCTCCGCGCGCGCCGCCACCGGGTTCGCCTTGATGAATTGACCTGCCTCAGGCACATTTTCGGCCTGACCGATGGCGTCCTCGGCGGCCCCGTGGAGCCGCGCGTTGGAGATCGGTGCCGTGGCATCTCGCGCAATCACGTCGCGCGGGGTACACAACGCGACCGCGCGGCGGGCCGCGATGTCGGCGAGCGGTCCGCTCGGCGCGAAGATCAGCTGCTCGATCCCGTCGGCCGCTGCGTCGCTGCGGCGGTAGGTGTCCGGTGTGGCCAGCGCGCCCGAAGATCCTGCCGCCACGTCGACGACGTCGGCGCTCTTGGCGTTAACCCGGTCCTGGATGTCGGCTTTCTGCGGCCAGACCGTGACCCGCTTGGTCATCGGCTTGGCGCCCCACCATTTGTCGTTGGCGACGAGGACCACTGCGCCGCCGTCTAACACCGATTCGATCTTGTACGGCCCGGTCGACGGAAAGTGCTTGGCGACGACGCCCGAGTCGGTGCCCGGCTTGAGGTTCCAGGTGGTGTTCCACAGCTGCGCGATGCGCGCGATGACCGGCCCGTTGTTGCCTAAAATCGCCGAAGTGACGCTGGCTTCTGGGCCGCCGAGTTCGTCGGCGATGACATGCGACGGCATGATCGAGGTCGCGGTGAAGAGCTGGTTGTAGTCGACGATGTTGCGGTCAGGGGCGAAGGACACCCGCGCTTTCTTCTGCCCCGGTTGGCAATCGATCGACGTGACATCGACGTAGCCCGCCTGACTGGCCGCGTCGAAGCCGGGGAAACGGCCCGACTGGGCCGCCCAGGTCAAGACCAGGTCGTCGCAGGTGACCGGCTTACTGTCGGAGTAGACCGCGTTGTCGGCGATCTGGTAATCCAGCACCAGCGGCGAACCACCGACCAGCGAGATCGCGCCGAAGTCGTGGTCGGCAACGACCTGCCCGTCCGGGCCGTGGTAGCCGAATCCGGTGAGCGTGCGGGCGAAAGCCTGCGCCCCCGCGGAGGCCGCGCCGCTGACCGTGTTGGTGTTGTAGGTGTCCAACGCGCCGTCGACGACATAATCGACCTGCCCTGCCGCGCTTCCGGAACACGCCGTCAATACACCCGGCGCGGCGGTGGCAAGCGTGACCACCAAACAGCCGGCGGCCATACGCCGACGCCAGGCAATCATCGGGCTAGCGTTTGTTCTGCTTGCCGGTCGGACGCGCGTGGCGGCCGGCGGACTGACGCACCGGCCGAGCGCCCGGAGCCGGCTTGCTGGGCGCCGGTTCGCCGGTGTTGACCACGGATGACCGCGCCGGTGCCGAGGACTCCGCGGGCTCGTCGTCGCCCGGCTCGGTACGCGCCTTTGCGTCAGCCGGCCCGCGTCGCCGCAGAACCCGGCGGGTGTGGGTCTGCACCAGTTCGGTGCGCTCGCGCAGCGTGACCAGTAGCGGAGTGGCGAAGAAGATCGACGAGTAGGTGCCCACGATGATGCCAACCAACTGGACCAGCGCCAGGTCCTTGAGCGTGCCGACACCCAGCAGCCACACGGCCACCACCATCAAAGCCAGCACCGGCAACGTCGAGATCAGGCTGGTGTTGATCGACCGCATGAACGTCTGGTTGATCGCGAGGTTGGCCTCCTCGGCGAAAGTTCGCCGAGTGGTGTGCTGGAAACCGTGGGTGTTCTCCTCGACCTTGTCGAACACGATGACGGTGTCGTACAGCGAGAACCCCAGAATCGTCAACAGGCCGATGACGGTGGCCGGGGTGACTTCGAAGCCCACCAGCGAATAGATGCCGGCGGTGACCGTCAGGTCGAAAACCATCGTGGTCAGCGCCGAAACCGCCATGAAACGCTCGTAGCGGACGGTGATGTAGAGGCTGACCAGCGCCAGGAACACCACCAAGGCGATGACAGCTTTCTTGGTGATCTGCCCGCCCCACGTCGAGGACACCGCCGAATCCGAGATGGCCAGCTTGCTGGGCTGACCGTCGGCGCCCTTGGGGTGGTACTTGTCGAACAGCGCGTTGCGCAGCTTCTCGGTCTTGTCGTTGGGCAGCGTCTCCGTCCGGATCTGCACGGTTGCCGACGAGCCGCTGCCGACGATCACCACGGATTCCGGGTTGTGACCCAGCGCCTGGCGGAACACGTCCTCGACCTGGCTGACAGTCACTGGGCTTGTCGCGCCTGCGGCGGGCAGTGACACCGTGGTGCCACCCTTGAAGTCAATGCCAAAAGTGAACCCGCGCAACAGAATGCTGAGGATCGCGATGGCGACGATGACCCCGCTGACGGCGTACCAGAGCCGACGCCGTCCAACCACCTCGAAGGCACCGGTCCCGGTGTAGAGCCGGGACAAGAAGCTGTGCTGCGGTACGGCGCCCGAGTCCTTGCCGAGCTCGACGGCAGTCGTGCTGTCAGCGCCGGTGGTGTCCGCTTTTGACGCCATCTCGCTACCCCCGTCCCGTCGTGGCGGCAACGGTGGTCGCGGCACGCCGCTCTCGCGCGACCTGCTGGACCGCTCCCAGACCGTTGTAGGCCGGCTTCGCCAGCGTCTTGGAGTTACCGGCCAGATACACCAGGGGCCAGGTCACCAGGAACACCACGACCGTGTCGAGTGCGGTGGTGAGCCCCAGTGTGAACGCGAACCCCTTGACCTGACCGATCGCCAAGACGTACAACACCGCAGCGGCCAGGAAAGTGACGGCGTTACCCGAGAGGATTGTCTTGCGGGCCCGTCGCCAACCTCGCGGGATCGCCGACCGGAACGATTTGCCTTCGCGTATTTCGTCTTTGATGCGCTCGAAGAACACCACGAACGAGTCCGCCGTCGTACCGATACCGATGATCAGACCGGCGATGCCGGCCAGGTCAAGGGTGTAGTTGATATACCGGCCCAGCAGCACCAGGATCGCGAAAACCATTGCACCAGAAGCTGCTAACGACAATGCGGTCAGCACACCCAGTGCCCGGTAATACAGCAACGAATACAGCATGACCAGACCCAGTCCGATCGCGCCGCCGATCAGGCCTGCCCGCAGTGACGTCAATCCCAGTGTCGCCGAGACGGTTTGGGCCTCCGACGACTCGAATGACAGCGGTAGCGAGCCGTATTTCAGGACGTTGGCCAGCTCCTTGGCCGAGCTGGCGGTGAACGGCGGGTCTCCCCCGTTGATCTGGGTGCGGCCGCCGGGGATGGCTTCCCGGATCTGTGGCGCGCTGACCACCTGCGAGTCCAGCGTGAACGCGGTCTGCGTGCCGATGTGGGCCGCGGTGAAGTCGGCCCAGGTGTTGCTCGCACCGCTCTTGAACTGCACGTCGACGTTGTATCCGCCGCTGCGCTGGTCCATGCCCGAGCTGGCATTCTCGATCTGGTCGCCGCTGATGATCGACGGCGCCAGCAGGTAGGCCTGCTTGTGCTGCGTGTCGCAGGTCACCAGCGGCAGCTCGGGGTCATCGTTGCCGGCCAGGATGTCGTCCTGGAAGCAGCGGGTGGCCTCATATTGCAGCGCCAGGAATTGCACACCTTTATTGGTGCTTTGCCGCCACTCGCGCTCCTTCGCGATGCGCTCGGCGAGGTCTTTACGGGGATCCGGCGGTCCGGGCTGGATCGGCGGGAGCATTGGAGGTGCGGGCTGCGCCGTTGCATCGGGGGCCGGCGCAGGTGCAGGCGCGGGAGCCGGCTGCGTGGGCTTCGGCGGTGCCGGCGTCGGCGAGGAAGGCGCGTCCAGCGGATAGGGCCGGGGCTGGGGCGGGACGCCGGGGGTGTCGGGCAGCAACGGCAGGTCGCCCGGCAAGCCGGGATCTAGCGCCGGCCCGCCGCTTGGAGCTCCGGGCGGAACCAGGCCCGGTTGTGCCCCAGGCACTGGTGCGCCGGGAGCGGGTGCACCCGGTGCGCCCGGTGCGCCTGGCACTCGACCGCGCGGTCCACGCGGTGCGGGCGCGCAGCCGCGGGCCGCCCTGCGCCCCGGCGCTGTCGACGGGCAGGGCGTTGACGACGGGACGGATGTACAACCGTGCGGTCTGGCCGAGATTGCGTGCCTCGTTCCCGTCGGTTCCCGGCACGGTGATGACCAGGTTGTCGCCGTCGACGATGACCTCAGAACCCGATACACCCAGTCCGTTGACCCGGGAGCCGATGATCTGCTGCGCCTGCGACAGCGCCTCTTTACTCGGCCGCGACCCGTCCGGTGTCCTTGCGGTCAGCGTGACCCGGGTACCGCCTTGCAGGTCGATACCGAGCTTGGGGTCGGCCTGCTTGTTGCCGGTGAGGAACACCAACAGATAAACGCCGACGAGCATGACCAGGAAAACCGCCAGGTAACGGCCAGGGTGCACCGGCGCCGATGGCGATGCCACGTGTTGAGTCTCCTCCGCTCATGCGCGATGCGCTTTGGTGCAGGTTGTCACCCCACCGTTTGCCCCTCGCGTCCCGATCAGTTCGACCGCATCGAAAAGGGTACGTGGCGGGCCGTCGACCTCAGTCGTTGGGCAGTCGGCCCGGGTCGTCGGCCAGTTCGCCGAACTCGTCGTCCCCGGTGTCGAGGACCTCCGGCTCGACGCGACTGCCGATCGCCATCTTGACCCACGTCGTCACCACTCCGGGGGCGATCTCGAGGTCGACCGTGTCGTCGGTGATGAGTGTGATGGTGCCGTGCAACCCGGAAGTGGTCTGCACCCGGTCCCCGGTCGTCAGCGACTCATGCAGATCGATGGTCGCTTGCATCGCGCGCTTCTGCCGGCGCGACGCGAAAAACATGAACGCCCCCAAGACGATCAGCATCGGCAGGAAGACAACCGTTTGGTTCATGAAGGCGAAGATCTCTTTCGTCGAGGTCGTGGGACGCCACCAGTGTGCCATCAGGCAGTCTCGATACCTGATCATTGGGCAATGGAACACCTACCCGATGGCGCGACGCCTCCTCACGCCGCTGCGCGGCCTGCATCGTTGTCCCTCGCTGAAGCGTTGCGCACCACCGGCGCCGTACGCGACTTCACCGACCGGCCCGTCGACGACGCGGTACTGGCGCGGGTGCTCGATACCGCACGCTTTGCGCCCAGCGGAAGCAACGCCCAGGCCTGGCGGGTGGTGGTCGTCAAGGATCCCGCAAACCGGCGCCGACTGCGCGATTGCTATCTGCAGGGTTCCCGGGACTACCTGGCCTTGGCGGCCGCCGGCCTGCGGCCCTGGGCGCCGACCAACGATCGCGATGCCGAGGCTCGCGCGCTGGCCGCCGGAAACGACACCGCTCCAGGGGATTTCGCGGAACGGTTCGACGAGACACCGGTGTTGCTGGCGCTGTTCGCCGACTTGTCAAAGCTGGCGGCGATTGATCGCGACGCGAACCGGTACACGTTCGCGGCCGGCGCGTCGATTTATCCATTCGCGTGGAACGTCCTACTGGCTGCTCGCGACGAGGGGTTGGGCGGTGTCATCACCACCATCGCGATCCGCGAAGAAGAGCAAGTGAAAACCACCTTGGGCGCGGCAGACCCGCTGGCGCTGGCCGCGGTGATCGCGCTGGGCTATCCGGTCCGACAGCCTCGCCGGCTTCGCCGCGCAGCGGTGAGCTCCTTTGTTACGGTCGATTCGATCGACGGGCCAGTCTTCGAGGTTTAGATCTGGCCAGGATGTGGCAAGAAAGAAATCTGTCGGTTTCAGTGCTCTGCACTGTCTATCGAGGAGGATCTGGATGAAAAACCTTATTGGCCGGTTGGCGAGTGCACTGGTGCTCGCAGGTGCGGCCATGGCGTTCGCGACGCCGTCCGCAAGTTGGGCCGACCCAGCGAATTGCGACCCCGGACAGTACTGGGATGCGATAACCAGCATCTGCCGTCCGCTAGGCCAAGGGCCAACGCCACTCAATTGTCCCGCGGGCCAGTACTGGGACCCCACCACCAACGTGTGCCGCGACCTCGGCCACACGGCAGCCGGCTGATCTCGGCTTCTTAGCCGCGGTCTGGCACCGCCGGAGTTCATTGGCCCGACTTCTCATCGAGCCTCGCGACTGGCGACGTTGCCGGGCTACGATTTTGGCGTGTCTGCCATCGAACAGAGCCGCCATCTCGCCACCGAAATACCCGGCCCGGCATCGCTCGAGCTGAACAGGCGCCGCGCCGCGGCGGTGTCAGCCAGCGTGGGCAAGACCGTGCCCGTATTCGCCGCCCGTGCCGCGGGCGGCATTGTCGAGGACGTCGACGGCAACCGGCTGATTGACTTGGGCTCCGGTATCGCGGTCACCACCATCGGTAGCTCCGCGCCCCGGGTGGTCGACGCGGTGCGCGCGCAGGTCGCCGACTTCACCCACACCTGTTTCATGGTGACGCCGTACGAGCAGTACGTCGCGGTCGCCGAACATCTCAACCGGCTCGCACCCGGCTCGGGCGAAAAACGCTCGGTGCTGTTCAATTCCGGCGCGGAGGCGGTGGAGAACGCCGTTAAGATCGCGCGCGCTTACACCCGCAAAGACGCCGTGGTGGCGTTCGATCACGCCTACCACGGCCGCACCAACATGACGATGGCGCTGACCGCCAAGTCCATGCCCTACAAAAGCGGATTCGGGCCGTTCGCTCCGGAGATCTACCGGGCGCCACTGTCCTACCCCTACCGCGACGGGCTCATCGACAAAGAGCTGGCCACCGACGGCGAGCTGGCCGCGCGGCGAGCCATCGACGTCATCTCCAAACAGGTCGGCGCCGACAATCTCGCCGCGATCATCATCGAACCGATCCAGGGCGAAGGCGGTTTCATCGTCCCGGCCGAAGGGTTCTTGCCTGCGCTGCTCACTTGGTGCCGAGAGAACAACGTCGTCTTCATCGCCGACGAAGTGCAGACCGGAATCGCCCGGACCGGAGCCATGTTCGCCTGCGAGCACGAGGGCATCGAGCCTGATCTGATCTGTATCGCCAAGGGCATAGCCGACGGGCTGCCGCTTTCAGCGGTCACCGGCCGCGCCGAGATCATGGACGCCCCCCACACCGGCGGCATCGGCGGCACCTTCGGTGGCAACCCGCTGGCCTGTGCGGCGGCGCTGGCCACCCTCGCCACCATCGAAGCCGACGGGCTCCTCGAACGGGCACGTCAGATCGAGCGACTGATGAAAGACCGGCTGCAAGCGTTGCAAGCCGCCGACGACCGCATCGGCGACGTGCGTGGCCGCGGCGCGATGATCGCCGTCGAGTTCGTCAAACCGGACACCGCTGAGCCCGATGCGCAGTTGACCAGCGCTCTTGCCGCCGCCGCGCATGCCGCCGGGGTCATCGTGCTGACGGCAGGCACATTCGGAAACGTCGTGCGGTTCCTGCCGCCGCTGACCATCAGCGACGAGCTCCTCATCGAAGGACTCGACGTCGTGACCGGTCTGCTGGCCCAACTGTGAAGCCAGACCGTTAGCCACCTCACAATTCCGCTGCCGTGATGGCCTTTCGGAAATATCGTTACCTTTGCTAACGTAGTACTCACTAGGCGCAACGGCGCGCCCGTTAGATTTCCCAGATTCGCACATTGTGAGGTTCCGTTATGTCGACAGACACCCAAGAAGTCCAGGAACAACGCGCCGCGAAGTTGGCCGCCAACGATTCCGAGTTTGCGGCCGCGCGACCCGATCAGGCCGTCAGCGACGCCATCGTGGCTGCCGGGCCGCACCTGCCCGCGGTCGTCGAGGCCGTGCTGCAGGGCTATTCCGACCGTCCTGCGCTGGCGCAGCGCGCGTATGAGCTGGCGAAAGACCCGCAGACCGGACGCACCACAGCCAAGCTGCTGCCCTGGTTCGACAAGGTCACTTACGGCGAGTTGGCCGACCGCGTCGGCGAGGTTTCCCGCGCGCTGACCGACGGGCTGATCACCACCGGTGACCGGGTCTGCGTTCTCGGCTTCACCAGCGTCGACTACACGACCATCGACATCGCGCTGGGTGTCGCCGGCGCCGTCTCCGTGCCGCTGCAGACCAGCGCGGCCATCCCGCAACTACTTCCGATCGTCACCGAGACGGAGCCCACCGTTTTTGCGGCAAGCGTCGACTACCTGTCCGACGCCGTCGACGTGATCCTGGCCGGCGTCGAGGCGGGCCACACCCCCGGACGGCTGGTCGTGTTCGACTACCGCAGCGAGCTCGACGACAACCGCGACGCGCTGCAGAGTGCTCAGCAGCGGCTGGGCGACCTCGACCTGACCATCGAGACGCTCAACGAGATCCGCGACCGAGGGGCCGCGTTGCCCGCGATCCCCGCCGCCACCGGCGCCGAGGACGTGGCCGACCCGCTGGCGCTGTTGATCTACACCTCGGGCAGCACCGGCGCCCCCAAGGGCGCGATGTACCCGCAGAGCAACGTCGCCAAGATGTGGAACCGTTCGACTAAGAACTGGTTCGGGCCCAGCGCCGCGTCGATCAATCTGAACTTCATGCCGATGAGCCACGTCATGGGCCGCGGCACCCTCTACGGGACGCTCGGCAACGGTGGCACGGCCTACTTCGCCGCCAGGAGCGACCTGTCGACGCTGCTGGAGGACCTGCGCCTGGTCCGGCCGACCGAGCTCAACTTCGTGCCGCGCATCTGGGAGATGCTGTACGGCGAGTACCAGAGCGAAGTCGCCCGACGCACCGCTGAGGGCGTCGCCCTTCAGACCGCCCAATCTCAGGTGACGGCAGAGCAGCGCCAGGAGTTGCTCGGTGGGCGCTACATCTTCGCGATGACCGGCTCGGCACCGATCTCCCCCGAGCTGCGGAACTGGGTCGAGTCCGGGCTGGAGATTCATCTCGTCGATGGTTACGGCTCGACCGAGGCCGGCATGGTCCTGCTCGACGGCGAGATCCAGCGTCCGCCGGTGCTCGACTACAAGCTGGTTGACGTCCCGGATCTTGGCTACTTCGCCACCGACCGGCCGCACCCCCGGGGCGAGCTGCTGCTCAAGACGCCGAACATGTTCCCCGGCTACTACAAGCGGGCCGAGACCACGGCAGGCGTCTTCGACGAGGACGGCTACTACCGGACAGGCGATGTCTTCGCCGAGACCTCCCCGGACCACCTGGTCTACGTCGACCGCCGCAACAACGTGCTGAAGCTGGCACAGGGTGAGTTCGTCACGCTGGCCAAGCTGGAAGCCGAGTTCGGCAACAGCCCGCTGGTCCGACAGATCTACGTCTACGGCAACAGCGCGCAGCCCTACCTGCTGGCGGTTGTCGTGCCGACGGACGCGACCGCGTCCAAGTCGGCGATCGCCGAGTCACTGCAGGCCGTCGCCCGTCAGGCGAACCTGCAGTCCTACGAGGTGCCGCGTGACTTCATCGTCGAGACCACGCCGTTCAGCCTGGAGAACGGGCTGCTGACCGGGATCCGCAAGTTGGCATGGCCGAAACTCAAGCAGCACTACGGCGAACGCCTCGAGCAGCTCTACGTCGACTTGTCCGAAGGACAGGCCAACGAGCTGTCCGAGTTGCGGCGTACCGGTGCCGACGCCCCGGTGCTGGAAACCGTCAGCCGGGCCGCGGCGGCGATGCTCGGCGCGGCGAAAGCCGACCTGACGCCGGACGCACACTTCACCGACTTAGGCGGGGACTCGTTGTCCGCGTTGACATTCGGCAACCTGCTGCACGAGATCTTCGACTGCGACGTGCCGGTCGGCGTGATCGTCAGCCCGGCCAACGACCTGCAGGCCATCGCGTCCTACATCGAGGGTGAGCGACACGGCAGCAAACGGCCCAGCTTCTCTTCGGTACACGGACGTGGCGCCGTCGAGGTGCACGCCAGTGAGCTGACGCTGGACAAGTTCATCGACGAGGCCACGTTGGCCGCCGCACCTGCGCTGCCCGGCCCTGCCACCGAGGTGCGCACCGTCCTGCTGACCGGCGCAACCGGTTTCCTGGGCCGCTACCTGGCTCTGGAATGGCTGGAGCGGATGGACCTGGTCGACGGCAAAGTCATTGCGCTGGTTCGCGCCAAGTCCGATGACGATGCACGCGCCCGGCTGGACAAGACGTTCGACAGCGGCGACCCGAAGCTGTTGGAGCACTACCAGAGTCTGGCCGCCGACCACCTCGAGGTGATCGCCGGCGACAAGGGCGAGGCCAACCTCGGCTTGGATGACGCGACCTGGCAGCGGCTGGCCGACACCGTCGACCTGATCGTCGACCCCGCGGCTCTGGTCAACCACGTGTTGCCGTACAGCGAGCTGTTCGGCCCCAACGCGGTTGGCACCGCCGAGCTGCTGCGGATCGCGCTGACCAGCAAGCTGAAGGCCTTCACCTACGTCTCGACGATCGGTGTGGGAGACCAGATTCAGCCAGGCATGTTCGTCGAGGATGCCGACGTCCGGGAAATGAGTGCCACCCGCCAGGTCAACGACGGCTACGCCAACGGCTACGGCAACAGCAAGTGGGCCGGCGAGGTGTTGCTGCGCGAGGCCAATGACCTCTGCGGGCTGCCGGTAGCGGTGTTCCGTTGCGACATGATCCTGGCCGACACCACTTATGCGGGTCAGCTGAACCTGCCGGACATGTTCACCCGGCAGATACTCAGCCTGGTCGCGACCGGTATCGCACCCGGCTCGTTCTACGAACTCGACGCGGAAGGCAACCGGCAGCGTGCCCACTACGACGGGCTGCCAGTGGAATTCGTCGCCGAGTCGATCTCGAGCTTGGGCGCGCAGGTGGTGGAAGGCTTCCAGACCTACCACGTGATGAACCCGTACGACGACGGCATCGGTTTTGACGAGTACGTCGACTGGTTGATCGACGCCGGCTACTCGGTCCGGCGGGTCGGCGACTACAGCACCTGGCTACAACGGTTCGAGATGACGTTGCGGGCCCTGCCCGAGCGTCAGCGCCAGTCGTCACTGCTGCCGCTACTGCACAACTACCAGAAGCCGCAGGTACCGCTCAACGGTTCGATGGCTCCGACGGATCGATTCCGCGCCGCGGTGCAGGAGGCGAAAATCGGTCCCGACAAAGACATTCCGCATGTCTCGCAGCCGGTGATCGTCAAGTACGTCACCGATCTGCAGTTGCTCGGACTGCTCTAGGTTCCTGCTCGAAACACAAGCCTGGGTCGTGGATGCTGTTGATCCACGACCCGGGCTTCTGTCTGGCGACTGAGGGTTGTCAGTGGCTTGTCGCGCCGGCGCTGCTGCGCCTGAGCAAGCCGCCCTTGCTTTCGCGCCGGTGTCGTCGGGGCGCGAGGCGTCAACGCCTCGGTGCGCGCGGACTCCGCGAAGGCGTTGAAGGTGCCCGAGTCCGCGGCCGCCGTGGGCAGTTCCGCGGCGCGCTGGGCCAACTCCACATCTCTCGCCATCCGGGTGGTTACCCGCGCCAGGACCGCCCCGCCGAAGAAGACGATCAGCGCGCCCAGCCCGGTGAAGGATGCGATCTCGATGACGGCGCGCTTGGCGTCTGTCGCCGCGATGGGCTGGCCGACGTCGCCGAGGCGCAGTGTCGGCGCCAGCGTGCGGCCGACGACAAACCAGGCGCCGGCAATAACTGCGAGCCAGCCACCGAACATGGCGGTCGCGCGGTTCCCTGAGATCAACAGCAAAAAACCGCCCACGGCGGTGATGGCGCCGGGGAACACCTCCAGCCAGGCTCGTGCCGTGCTCCATACCCAGGCTTGACCCGGCTCGTAGGCGAAATGAAAATAAGGGCCGATAAAGGGGATCAATGCCCCCCATGCACCGAAGGCGAGTAGGAGTAGCCCGCTCACCGCGCCGCGACTGCGCGGCATGTGCAGGCTGCCGAAGCCCGAACGCGTGTCAGTCATTTCGAGTTCTCCTCAAACAGTGGACACCGGAGTGTCGATTGCGTGCTGAGTGCCCCTGCGACGACGAGTAACCCGACGCCGTCGACGTGCGCGTCACGCTAGACGCCGCGCCTTAGATTCAGCTCAGAGCCGAAGGGCCTGAACGCTGCCAGGCAATGTTGTGACCTAGTCACGAAACGGCTGGGCCACCATTGATGAAGTGACCGATGAAACTCAGCAATTGCTGAGTTTATTCAGGATCCGGGCTAGTGAAGGCCCACGGCAAGGAGGACTACGGCGATGGCCGGGAACAGGCCCTGCGTCAGCGCCGCTCGCGCCTTATCGGGCGCCGACGCCAGCAACACGGCCGCGGCCGCGGCCATCGATCCGACACCCGCGAAGATCAACGCTGCGCCAACACCTTTGTGCCCCAACTCGATTGCCCCAATGCCCACGCCGGTGACAATCGCCAGGAACAGGTTGTAGAAGCCCTGATTGAACGCCAAAAGTTTGGTGGTCTCCGCCTCCTCGGCAGTGGTACCGAACGCGGCACGAGTGCGCTTACTGGTCCAGGTCAGCGATTCCATCGTGAAGATGTAGACGTGCAACAGCCCGGCCAACCCAGCGAATACCAATGCGGCAGTGATCATTCCGACCTCCTAGTCTCATTGCGGCTGCCGACCCACTTCGCCCGGCTACGCCGCGCTCGTGATCGCCACTAGTCGAACAGTCCCGACTGCCCTATACCGCTGGCCCGCGGGGGTGGTGTCATCCCTAAGTGCGTCCACGCCTGCGGGGTGGCCACCCTGCCGCGCGGTGTGCGCGCGATCATGCCGGCGCGCACTAGGAAAGGCTCGCACACCTCCTCGACGGTGGTGGCCTCTTCGCCGACAGCGACCGCAAGCGTCGAGACCCCGACCGGACCGCCGCCGAAGCTGCGGGTCAGTGCGGTCAGCACCGCGCGGTCCAGCCGATCGAGGCCGAGCTCGTCGACGTCGTAAACCGCCAAAGCCGATTTAGCCACGTCACGGGTGATCACGCCGTCGGCGCGCACCTCGGCGAAGTCGCGGACCCGGCGTAGCAGCCGGTTGGCGATGCGCGGAGTGCCCCGCGAGCGACGCGCAATCTCCGCGCTGGCCTCGCGACCCACCTCGATTCCCAGAATCCTGGCAGAGCGGGTCAACACCCGTTCCAATTCGGCGATGGCTCGTAGAAGTCCATGTGTGCGGTGAACCCGAACCGGTCGCGCAACGGACCGGTCAGCGCGCCGGAACGGGTGGTCGCACCGACCAGCGTGAACGGCTCCACGTCCAGCGGAATCGATGTTGCCCCAGGACCTTTGCCGACGATGACGTCGACCCGAAAGTCCTCCATCGCCAGATAGAGCATCTCTTCGGCCGGTCGGGCGATTCGGTGGATCTCGTCGATGAACAACACATCGTGCGCGACGAGGTTGGACAACATCGCCGCCAAGTCCCCCGCCCGCTCCAGCGCTGGACCTGAGGTGACCCTCAGCGACGTTCCCAGTTCGGCGGCGATGATCATTGCCAGCGACGTCTTACCCAGCCCCGGCGGGCCGGAAAGCAGGATGTGATCCGGTGTGCCGCCGCGGTTCTTGGCCCCCTCGAGAACGAGCTGCAACTGTTCGCGCACCCGGGGCTGGCCGATGAACTCCCCCAGCGAACGCGGGCGCAGGCTCGCGTCGACGTCGCCCTCTCCGACGGTCAGAGCCGCGGAGACCTCCCTGTCCTCGGAGTCATCATCGTCGCCCAGGGGGCTCATTTCGTCTTGCCCAGCAACGACAGCGCCGACCGCAGCGCCGTGGACGTGGTGGCTTCCTCGTCGGACGCCAATACCTTATCGGTGGCCTCTTCGGCTTGCTTGGCCGCAAAGCCAAGTCCCACAAGGGCTTCCACGACCGGACCTCGGACACCGTGGCCGTTCGACAACGCCGACGGCCCACCGCTACCCACCGACCCGATCTTGTCGCGTAGTTCGAGCACCATCCGCTCGGCGCCGCGCTTGCCGATGCCGGGAACGCGAGTCAACGCAGTGACGTCGCCCCCGGAGATCGCCTGCCGTAGCGCGGTCGCGTCGTATACCGCGAACGTTGCCAGCGCGATCTTCGGGCCGACCCCGGAGACGCCGAGCAGCGTCAGGAAAAGATCGCGTGCGTCCCCGTCGGGAAATCCGTAGAGCGTCATCGAGTCTTCGCGGACGATCATCGCGGTGATCAAACGGGCTTCGCTGCCGCGGCGCAAAGTGGCGAGCGTGGATGGAGCCGCCATCAGCTTGTACCCCACTCCCGCCGCCTCGATCACGACGTGATCGAGTGCGACGTCGAGCACCTCGCCCCGCACCGACGCGATCATCGGGCAGCCTTCAGCTTGGCCTTGTAATTGCGACGCTGCTCGGCGACCTTGGCCTCGGCTTCGGCCATCCGCGCGATCATCGGCGCGCGCCAGCAGTGACAGATCGCCAGCGCCAACGCGTCAGCGGCATCGGCGGGAGTCGGTTTGGCCTGCAGCCCAAGGATTCTGGTGACCATCGTCGTTACCTGAGCCTTGTCGGCACGACCGTTGCCCGTGACGGCGGCCTTGACCTCGCTGGGGGTGTGGAAGTGCACGTCGATGTTGCGTTTGGCGGCCGCCAGTGCGATCACGCCGCCGGCCTGCGCGGTCCCCATCGCGGTGTTCGCGTTCTGATTAGCGAACACGCGCTCGATCGCGATGACGTCCGGCAGATGGGTGTCCATCCAGTGGTCGACGGTGTCGCTGATCGTGAGCAGCCGGCGCTCCAGCGGGTCGTCGGACGGCGTGCGCACCACATCGACGTCGAGTGCGATGAGCTGACGGCCGGGTCCGCTCTCGATGACGGACAGACCGCAGCGCGTCAGGCCGGGGTCAACGCCCATCACGCGCACCTCGGCCTCCTTATCGAGCGAACAATTGTTCGATCAGAGTAACTATTGCTTACGATTTGGCGGCGTTGGACACGCGGCGCGACGGCCGGCGTCCCCCGGTCCGGAGCAATGCCGACGCAGCCGACCGCACCTCAAAGTCTTCGAACGCTACCTGAACGAACCCTGAGTTGCATCCGTCAATCGGACGACAATGTACGTCAATCGGGGGACATAATTAATTATTCAGCTCGTCAATTTGCCATTCATAGAACCTTCATATGAATGGCACATGTATGCCCTCTAGCTGCGGAAATACCATTTCAAGATCATAACGGAATTATTTATCAAGATCTTTTGTCGAATTCGCTTGTGTAACCAACACCTGAGGCTTAACTTAGCGACACCTGAGAGGTCCGTCAGATTTACTAAGGGGAGAGCATGGCCGGTAAGCACAGTTCCAAGGGGAGTCGTCAGGCGAAGAAAGCCAAAGGCCGCCGTCGCACAAGAGCGATCGGCCTAGGCGCCGGCGCCGGCGCGTTTTTGACGTTGGGATTAGGGCCACTGGCCAACGCGCCGGCCGCGCACGCCGATGACTTCGGGCTCGACAGCATCATCGACCCCATCATCGCCTCCATCACCAGCGCCGACCCGGCGCTCGGCGCGAGCATGGACGGCTGGATGGCAAGCCTGGACGCCGCCTTCAGCACAACTTCAGCCGTCGACCCGGCATCAGCTCTCGAGGGTGCGCTGGGCGCGGCTTCAACCGTCGGTTCTTCGGCCGCGGCCGACCCGTTCGCTGCCTTCTGGCAAGGGCTGGAACAGGACTGGATTACCAGCCCGTTTGGCTCGCAGGTCGACACCGTGCTCAACACCTGGGCGGAGCAGGCTAACCCCGCCGCGGTTGAGGCCGCTGCCTCCTGCGGCCTGATCTGCAACGGCGCGGATGGAACGGCAATATCTCCCGACGGCCAAGACGGCGGCATGTGGTTCGGTAACGGCGGTGACGGCTTCACCTACACCAGCGCGACCGACCCGACCAACATCTCACTGGATGGCGGCGACGGCGGTAGCGCCGTCCTGTTCGGTAACGGCGGTAACGGCGGCGACGGTTTCCTTGGCGGTGACGGCGGCGCCGGTGGCGACGGCGGCCTGTACTTCGGCAACGGCGGCGAGGGCGGGGCCGGCGGAATCGGTAGCGCTGTGTTCGGTCTAGACGGCGGTATGGGCGGCGCCGGCGGCGACGCTGGAACATACGCCTTCTTTGCGCACGGCGGCGACGGCGGCAACGGTGGTGCGGGCGGTGCCGGCAGTGCGGGCAGTGTCGGCAACTTCGCAAGTAACGCCGGGACCGGTGGAACCGGCGGCCTCGGCACCGACGGCGGCAACGGCGGCGACGGCGGCACCGGCGGATTCTTCGGCGTCAGCGGCAACGGTGGTGACGGCGGGCTCGGCGGCAACGGCGGCGTCGGCGGAACAGGCGCCGCGGGGGCAGTCGGCGTCTTCGCCAACGACGGTTCGGGGCGTACCGGCCAGGCCGGCGGCACCGGCGGCAACGGCGGTACCGCTGGTGACGGCGGCAACGGCGGTTCAGCCGGCGCCGCTGGCATCCTCGGCATCAAGGGCCACGACGGCCTTGACGCAGCCAATGGGCTCTTCGGTAACGGCGGCGCCGGTGGCGACGGCGGTGCCGGGCTGCCGAGCGGCACGGGTGCCACTAGCGGGGCTGGTGGAGTCGGCGGAGCAGGCGGTACGGGCACCGCAACCGCTGCCGGCGAAGGCGGCGGCGGTGGCGGTGGCGGTGGCGGTCTGCCACCGTCTCCGGCAACGTCGTCAGCAGTACGGCTACCGGCGGGGCCGGCGGGGCCGGCGGCGCTGGCACCACTACTGCCGTGGGCGGGGTTGGCGGCTCGCGGCGGCTACGCCACCGACACCGCTACGATGGCGGCACCGTCTTCAATGCCTCGGCGACGGGCGGGGCCGGCGGGGCCGGCGGGACGGCCGGCGCTACCGGTGGAGACGGCGGCTACGCCTTCATCAGCTCGCGGGTGCAGGCAGCACCGCTACTGGCACAGCCACTGGCGGGGCCGGCGGGGCCGGCATCAATGGCGGCAACGGCGGCGACGGCGGAAACGGCCAAATCCTCGGCGGCTTCTACGGCAGCGACATCGGCGACCACGCCAGCGGCACCGCCATCGGCGGGGCCGGCGGCACCGGCACCGGCGCGGGCAGCGCCGGCGGCGACGGCGGCCAGGCCACCATCGAGGCGCTTTATGCCAACAGCAGCGCCTACGGGCACCGCGACCGGTGGGGCACGGCGGAGACGCCACTACCGGCGGCACCGGCGGCGAAGGCGGCAAGGGCATCGTCGACGGCGGCTACGGCCTGGCGGGCTTCCCGACCAGCGGTGACGCGACGGGCGTCGGCACCGGCGGGGACGGCGGCGACGGCTCCGCGCGGCAACACCGGCGGCGACGGCGGCGAGGGTGCTGTGTTCGGCCAGGACTATGGCACCGCCAGCGGCACCGGAATCGGTGGCGACGGCGGCGCGAGCGGCACCGGCGGTCCGGCATGGCGGGCAGCCGGCGGCGACGGCAAGGTCGAGGGCATTCCACTACGGCGTCGCAGCCGGCACCGCTAACGGCGGCGCCGGCGGAGCCGGCGGCACGGGTACCGGCGGCGCCGGAGGCGACGGCCTCATCTCGGCCAGTGGCGCAGGCAGCACTGTTGCAGGCGCCAGCTCCGCCACCGGCGGGGACGGCGGCGCCGGCGGCACCGGCGGCACCGGCGGTGATGGCGGCAAGGGCGAGGTACTCGCCTCTCCTCGACGGGAATGGCGGCGCCGTCACCAGCGCACCGCGATCGGCGCCGCGCGCTGCCGCGGAGCCGGCGGAACAGCGACGCCGATGGCGGCACCGGCGGCACAGGCGGCCGGCGGTGGAGCTCGTCACGGCCCATAGCGGGTTCGGCAGCGCCACCGCTACCGGCCGGCAACCGGCGGAGTCGGCGGAGCCGGCGGCACCGGCGGCCACGGCGGGGCAGGTGGTTACGGCTACCTCCAGGCCGGCGACGGTAGCAACCTCTCCACCGGCAGCGACGCCAGCGGCACCGCCACTCGGCGGGGCAGGCGGCGCCGGCACTGGCGACGCCAGCATCGGCGGGGCAGGCGGGGGCGGCATCGTCGAAGCCGTCGGTCCGGCACCACCGTTGACGGCACCGGCACCGGCGGCGCCGGTGGCACGGCCTTCACCGGCGGCACCGGCGGCCACGGCGGCACAGCGACGGCGGCTTCGGCGACGCTCGGCGCCGCCACCGGTGACGCCTCGGGTGTACCGCCACCGGTGGGGCCGGTGGTGCGGGCTTCGACGGCGCCGTCGGCGGCCACGGCGGTGCAGCGCTGCGATCTTCGCGGAGAACCCCACCGCACCCTCGTTCCCACCGTCCAGCACCGCCATCGGCGGCGTGGGCGGCGACAGCGGCACGGGCGTCGGCGCCGGCATTGTCAGCGCCACCGGTAACGCTGGCACAGCCGTGGAGCCCGGCAACCAACGTCACCGGCAGCGCCAGCGGCGGGATGGCGGTGCCGGCGGCAACGGCGGCGGGCCACCGCTTCGGGCGGGGTCGGCGGCAACGGCGGCAGCGGATTCGCACTACGCGCAACCGGCGTCACCGGGTCCGGCGGGGACGGCGGTGCCGGTGGTGCCGGCACCGCCGCCGCTGCAGGCGGGGCTGGCGGAACGGCGGCGTCGGCTACACCGCGGCCACCGCCACGGTACCGGCGGCAACGGCGGGGCCGGCGGCGCCGGGGCACCACGCCCGGCACCGGTCACGGCGGCGCCGGCGGCCTGGGCGCACCGGCCACGGCGCACCGCGGCTAACGGCGGCAACGGCACTGCCGGGGTCGGGCAACACTGGCCGGCATGCCCGGTAGACCCGGCGCGAACAAGCCGTGATGGTCCACCGCTAAGCTGACAACGGCAACCGCGGCCCGGTCGAAAGACCCGGCCGCGGTTGTCGTTTGCGGCGACCCGAGTCAGCTTCGCATCGACGAAAGGACAGCTTATCTCATGCTCACACGCTCGATTAGCCAATGCCGACCATCCGCTGGTCAGTTAACCTGTGCCGGCATCACCAGGGCCCGGATGCCGCAAACGCCAGGGAATTGGAAGGGGGCGTCCATGGCAATGATTCACTTCATCTCGGGCTTGCCGCGATCCGGCTCGACTTTGTTGGCCGCGTTGCTGCGACAAAACCCGCGTTTCCAGGCCGGTATGTCGGGCCCGCTGGCCGGTCTGTTCGGCGCCCTGCTCAGCGAGATGAGCGCGCGCAACGAATATTCGATTTTCATCGACGACGCCAAGCGCGAGCGCATTCTGCATGGGCTGTTCGACAATTACTATGCCGATTGCCCTGCCGACGTGATATTCGACACCAGCCGAGCCTGGTGCGCGTGGATGCCGGCAGTTGCCAAACTCTTTCCCGATGCAAAAGTTATTGCCTGCGTGCGCGAATTGCCGTGGGTGATCGACAGCATCGAGCGTCTGGTTCAGCGCAATGTCTTCAGCCCGTCGTCGATGTTCAACTACAGCGCCGGCGGCACGGTGTACACCCGCGCCAATGGCGTTGCGGGACAGGACGGCATGGTCGGTGCTCCCTACGATGCGCTCAAGCAGGCGTGCTATGGCGCGCAAAAGGAACGCCTGTTGCTGGTGCAGTACGAAACCCTGACGACCGATCCGGCCAAGACCATGCACGCCATCTACGACTTCATCGGCGAGCCGGCTTTCGAGCACGAATTCGACCACGTCGACTACGACGTCACCGAATTCGACGACCGTGCCGGCACTCCGGGGCTGCACACCGTGCGCGGTGAGGTCAAGGCCGAGCCGCGCGCGAGCCTGCTGCCGCCGGACCTGTTCAGCCGCTTCGTCAACGACGCCTTCTGGCGCAATCCGGAGAATATTCCGGAGGGCCTGCAGGTCGTGTGAGGTCTCGCCGACCCATCCGCTGCCCGACGAAAACCGCTGTTAGGCAGGAAGACTCGGCGCGGCCTTGGCCGGGGGAGCTCGCGATCGCTCGACACGGTGGGATGTCGCAACCACCCACGGACCCGAATTGTCTCGACTAAACTGACCGTAACCTGCGGTTCGCTGTGAAAGGGCCAGTGCAGAAGTGAACGACAACCCGCGTGCCGATGTGGTCACCCGCCAATACGAGCGCTACCGGTATCCGCAGCCAATACAGGACCTGGAAGCATGGCTGGCTAACAACTGGGAATGGTATGACCCCAGCCACGCGCACCGCGTTTTGTGGCCGGACCGGGAATATCGGCGCGATCTGGATATCTTGATCGCGGGTTGCGGCACCAACCAAGCCTCGGTGTTCGCGTTCATGAACCCGGACGCCAAAGTGGTCGCGGTCGACGTCAGTCAGCCGTCGCTGGACCATCAGCAGTACCTCAAGGACAAGCACGGGCTGTTCAACCTGGAATTGCACCTCCTGCCGATCGAAGAATTGCCTTCTCTGGGTCGGGATTTCGACTTGATCGTGTCGACCGGCGTCTTACACCACATGGCCGATCCACAGACCGGGATGAATGCCATAGCAAGTTGTCTGCGACCCGACGGCGCGATGGGGGTGATGCTCTACGCCAAGTACGGCCGCGCCGGACTTGAGTTGCTGCAGTCGTTCTTTCGCGACTTGGGGCTCGAACAGAACGAATCGTCGATCGCGACGGTGCGGGAGACGCTTTCGCTCCTCTCCCCTGATCATCTGGTGCAGCCGTACCTGAGGATGGCCCGGAATCTGCAGTCCGATGCCGTTCTGGTGGATACCTTCCTGCACGGCCGCGAGCGCAGCTACACCGTCGATGACTGCATCGAATTGGTTACCACGGCGGGCCTCGTTTTCCAGGGTTGGTTCAGCAAGGCGCCGTATTACCCGCACGATCTGTTCGCGCGGCCCAACGCGGTCTATCCAGCGATCAATGCACTGCCGGAGCCGGCGTTGTGGTCGGCGATCGAACGTATCAACACCGTCAACGCCTGCCACTTCTTTATGGCATGCCGCCCCGAACGGCCGAAAGAGTCTTACTCGATTGACTTTTCGACGCTAAGTTGCCTTGACTATGTTCCATTGATGCGGATGCGCTGCGGCTTGTCCGGCAGTGATATTTACCGGTCGGACTGGCGGACAACGCTGAATGCGGCCCAGTTGCCCTTCGTACAACGGGTAGATGGTCAGCGCACGATTCGAGAAATCGCCGCGTCGGTGCACGGCGAAACTTCACGACGGGGCAGCGCGGCCGACGTCGAAAAGTTCGCCCGCAAACTGTTCCAGGCCTTGTGGCGCCTCGATTTCCTAGCGATGGCCCTCAACCCAGAGTCGAAGCAGTGAGCGATGACCGCTGTCGCCCGCGCGAAACACACTCAAAGCAGCCGCGGTCTTTTCGGTAATGCTCTACCAGCGTCACTGATGCGCGATATTCTCACGTAATGACTGATACGCCCGTCTCAAAGTCCTCCCACGCAGAAAGCCAGCAGGAGTCCGCAACAGAAACTCCTTTGAAAACGCCCGTGCCTTCGCCACGCGGATCGAGCACGTCGGGTTGGCCGGCGTATGCGGCGCTGGCTATCTCCGTGATAGCCGCTGTCCTTGCCGCACTGGCGTATTTCCACCCGGCACACAAGGATGCCGCAATAGCTCAGCAAGGCGGTGACGCGAAAGCGAACGTCTGCTCCGCCTACAAAGTGGCTCATAAATCGGTGGTCATCAATACCCATCTACAAAGCCCAAACCCAGACCTCCAACTTTCGATTGCCGCCAATGCACGTTTGGCACTAATTGGTGGTGGCGCATACCTGCAGGAACGGCTCGTCTCAAATACCGCGGCTCCGACTGATCTCGCCAACGCCGCTAACGCCTTCGCCAATACGATCCAGCAGCTTGGCATCAACTACCTGGCCGACGCGAGCGCCGGCGTTCAAGATCCGATCCGGCACGACCTGGATTCTCAGATCAGTCAACTCGATAAGTTGTGTGCCTAGCGCGCTTCCCCAGCCAACGGGATGCAATCTTGCGAAAGCCGTTGAACACTAGGCGAATACGACCTACAGCTACCGCGGTGCGGCATGTGCCGCGCAAGGCGACTTCGCGCTGCCTGCGCGACGTGGTGGTCGGGCGTGAAGCGTCCCAACGACCTCGTTCAATCCCAGTACCGCACAACAATGTTTACGCATACTGGGAAGCATGAAGATAAGTGGGGCATTTCTGGCCGAGAAGGTCGAAGCGGTGAACAACAAGCTCAATGTACGGGGAGGTGTCATATCCAAGTACAAAGTTGGCCGCGATCGAGTAGCGAATTTTGACCTGGTGGTACTGACGCAGGGGGATGCTAAAGACGCCGATCGTCTGCTTGTCGTAGAAGTCTCGCCACCCAACGGTGCAGAAGCCTTGCACATGCACCGCGAGCTGCCATCGAATTTAATGGATGCTGACGTCGGTTTTGCCTGCTTCCAGTTTCAACTTACCCTGAATCTAAACGGCCGCTGGATGATTAGCTTATCCGGCAAAGCGGGCTCAGTGTCGCTTCCACTAACGGTAAGTGGCCCATCGCCGAAGTAGCAAACGTGACAAATCTCCTCCGATTCTTTGAATTACGTGTGAGGGGTTGGCGCTGACCGCCGGCATATCCAGCTGCGGGGATTCCTCACATGATCGGGCACGACGGCGGGATAACCAAAAACTCTCTTTGAATTCGTGCGTTTGCCAACCTGCCCTCATTTACGGAACTACGTTGACGGCTACTGAGATACAGGCTGCTCGCCGGGAGGTAGACCGATGGTTCGTCGAAGCTTTGGCACGCGAAATTTCAGATCGCGCAAGGTAAATCGAAATCGATACCTTCCCCGACTGGTTCTAGGTGCGACTGCCGGGATATTTCTGGCTGCGGCCGTAACCCCTTCGGCCGCCCCGGCTATCGCCCACGCCTATCTCATCGACCCCACCAGCAAGACCGTCACGCCTAGCGCCTTCGAGCCGAACGGTGACGATGGCAACGGTCAAGGCGGTGCGGGCGGTACCGGTGGCAAGGGGGGCGCCGGCGGCAAGGGCGGAGCCGGCGGCCACGGCGGCCACGGCGGGGCGGGCGGCAACGGTGGGGCATCCGGGCCCGGCGGTCAGCCGGGCATGGGCGGCCAAGGTGGCGCCGGGGGCGGACCTGGCGGAGCACCTGGCGAGCCTGGAAAACCCGGTCAACCGGGAAGCTGAGTCGGGCAGCGTCGAGGCTCGGCGTCGCACACATCCAGCAAGCTGGGCGGCTGTCCGGGGCAGGGCTCAGACGCGCGAAGGGAGCGTGATGACCAGCCCAATCGACAGCAGCCCCACAGTGCCCGCGGCCGCTGAAAAGTTCGTTCGCGCACCGCGCCGCTATGTGGCCGGTCAAAGACGTCGGCAGGCTCTTGCTGCGCTGCGGCGACCGGTCCGGACTGGTGGCAGCGGTTACCTCGTTCCTGGCTTCCGCGGGCGCCAACATCATCTCGCTGGACCAGCATTCAACCGAGCAAGCCGACGGAATATTTGTGCAGCGCACTGTCTTTCACCTGCCAGGTCTGGCGGCAGTCCGGGATGACTTAGCCCGCGACTTCACCGAACAGGTGGCCGACAAGTTCGAGATGGATTTCCGGCTCACAGAGGCCGCAAAGCCGAAACGGGTCGCGATCATGGCGTCGAAGGAGGACCACTGCCTGCTGGACCTGCTGTGGCGCAACCGTCGTGGTGATCTCGACATGTCGGTGGTCATGGTGATCGCCAACCATCCCGACCTAGCTGACCAAGTACGTCCGTTCGGCACGCCCTTCATATATATCCCGGCCGCCAAGGAACTCCGCGATGAAGCCGAACAACGCCAGCTTGACTTGTTGCGCGGCAACGTCGACCTGGTGGTGTTGGCGCGCTACATGCAGATCCTCAGTCGGGAGTTCCTCGACGAGGTCGGTTGCCCGGTGATCAACATCCACCACTCCTTCCTACCGGCGTTCATCGGCGCCGCGCCCTACCGGCGGGCCAAGGAGCGCGGTGTCAAGCTCGTTGGCGCGACGGCTCATTACGTGACCGAAGAGCTCGATGACGGCCCGATCATCGAGCAGGACGTCGTCCGGGTGGATCACCGTCACACCGTTGGCGACTTGGCACGACTGGGCGCCGACGTCGAACGCGCCACTTTGTCCCGCGCCGTGCGGTGGCATTGCGAGGACCGCGTCATCCAATACGGCAACCAGACCATCATCTTCTGACGAGTCGCCCGGTGCGAAGTCAGCATCTGGTCCACGCGCATCGGCGCGACCTGAATTCGCAAATCGGCGCAGCAGACAAGTTATGCGCCTAGTGTGAAATCCGGCCGGAAGCCGCCCGTCCCTCGAGATGGTGGTACTCCGCCCTGACCCGGCAGAACCTGTTAATTTGAACCGCATTATCGATCACACCGCGGTGCGGTCGTGCGGAAAGGTTGCGCATGGGGACAGTGCTGCTCGTACTTGCTGCGGTGCTGTTCATCGCGGCGATCGCGGTATTCGTCGTTGCGCTGCGTCGCCCGAAGAAATCGAGCAGCGGTCGCCAGGATCCGCTCGCGTTCACCACGGCGGCACCGCAATTCGGGCCCCGTCAACTCGGGCCCGGCGCGATCGTCAGCCACGGCGGCATTGACTACGTGGTGCGTGGCTCGGTCACCTACCGTGAGGGCCCGTTCGTCTGGTGGGAACACCTGCTCGAAGGTGGTGCGGAGCCGATCTGGTTCAGCGTCGAGGACGACGACGGGCGGCTCGAACTCGCGATGTGGACGGCCCGCAAGGACCTCCTGCTGCAGCCGGGTGGCCCGCATGTCGTCGAAGGCCTGACCTACAACGAGTCGGAGCGCGGACACGCCGGCTATACCACCGAGGGCACCACGGGTTTGCCCACCGGCGGCGAGATGGACTTCGTCGACTATGCCAGCGCAGACAAGACCGCGTTGCTCTCCTTCGAGCGCTGGGCGCCGGACATGCCGTGGGAGGTGTCGACCGGCAAATCGGTGCTGACCGGCGAGCTCACCGTCTACCCGGCCCCGCCGCCGGAATCCGAGTAGGGCCAACATAAGTGCCCCTTCATCACCTGTCGGTCATCCCTGTCGACGTCCGCGGCTCCGAGCTCGGGCTGGCGCTCAACAGCCCGGCCCCGCTCCCCCTGGCGGCCTGCCGCCTCGACCACCCCGACGGTGGCGCGCTGGTGCTTGGCGTCTTGGGCGCCTCGCACGTCGTCACTGTCGAGCATCCCGATACCGTTTTCTCCGAACAAGTTTCGTGTGACCTCGATGGCGAGCTCCCCGATCGGTCTCAGGCACCGGGATATCACCTCGAGTCGCGGATCGACCTCCACGACGAATCCGCGTTCCGTCAGCTCGCCGATCGGCTGCGCGAACAATGCTTAATCGAGACGGGTTGGCTCGGAGGCACATTCCCGGGTGACGACGCCGCACTCACCGCGCTTGCCGCCGAGCCCGACGGCGCCGGGTGGCGTTGGCGGACCTGGCACCTGTACCCCGGCCCCTCCGGCGGCACCGTCGTCTACACCGCCAGCCGGTGGCACCCATGAGCCGCAAGGGATTGTTCGTGATGGCGCTGGGACTGGCCGTGTCGTCGATTGTCAGCCTGGTCCTTGGAATATCTCTGCAGCACAAAGACATTCGCTCGTATATCGCCTCGCATTATCAGGAGTACTCGCGCGACGCCGGCGGCACCCGGTACCTCTGCACGGGATCGCCCGCTCAGGTGGCCGGCACGCTCACGGGGTATGAGAGTCCGGCGGCGCACGCCTCCAACGGCGGCACCGAGTACCTGCGCTACAACGATGCCATCGTGTCGGTCGGCGCCGACGGTACGCACCCGTGCAGCATCCGGGTCGAGGACCTGGCCGCCGGCTACAGCCACGGGTCGTTCATTTATCTGGGCCCCGGTTTCTACCCCGGCTCTCCTTCCCGCGGTTCGGGCGGCAGCACAGGCGGCCCGGGCGGAACCAAATGACCTCTAACCGAACGCAATACGCGTAGAAGCGAAAAGGAGACAGTCATGTACCTGGCCGTCGAGTTGGGATCCATCGACCTCAATCCGGTGTTCAAAGGCGCACTCGCCACCATCTTGTACTTCCTGGTCGGCACCGCCGTGCTGATCCTCGGCTTCGTCGTGGTCGACGTGTTGACCCCTGGAAAGTTGCGGCAGCTGGTCTTCATCGATCGCCGTCCCAACGCCGTGATGCTTGCCTGCGCCAACTACATTGCGCTGGCCGCCGTCATCATCAGCGCGATCACCAATAGTTACAGCCAGCTGGGCCAGGGGCTGGTGGGTGTGGCGGTGTACGGGACCATGGGCATCGTCCTGCAAGGAATCGCAATCTTGGCGATGCACTTGGTGATTCCGGGCGATTTCCACGAACACATTGACGAACCTGAACTTCACCCTGCGGCATTCGCCACGGCAGTGTTACTGCTGGCCGTGGGAGGAGTGACCGCTGCCGCGCTGTCATGACGTCGACTGAGCAGCAGCCAGATTCCACGACTGACCAACCGGCGACCACCATTCGCTGGCGAGCGGTGTTGCTCGCCTCGGTCGCCGCGTGTGCGGCGTGCGGCATCGTCTACGAACTGGCGCTGTTGACCCTATCGACGAGTCTGAACGGCGGCGGAATAGTCGCCACCTCGTTGATTGTCGCGGGCTACATCGCCGCGCTGGGCGCCGGGGCACTGCTGGTCAAGCCTTTATTACACTGGGCGGCAATCGCTTTCGTCTTAGTCGAGGCGTTGTTGGCTGTCATCGGCGGATTGTCCGCTGCTGCGCTGTATGTGATGTTCTCCTTCTTCGGCGGGTCGCTGCTGATGCTGGCACTGGGCACCGCGCTGATCGGCGCGCTGGTCGGCGCCGAAGTGCCGCTGTTGATGACCCTGCTTCAGCAGGGTCGCACCGCTGGTGCCACCGACACCGGTCGGATGCTGGCCAATCTCAACGCTGCCGACTATCTGGGCGCGTTGGTCGGCGGGCTGGCGTGGCCGTTCGTGCTGCTACCCCACCTGGGCATGATCCGTGGTGCCGCTGCCACCGGCATCATCAATCTGCTTGCTGCCACCGTCGTTTCGATCTTCCTACTGCGCCGGGTAGTGAGCAGGCGACAATTGATCATGGCTCTGGGCGCGTTGAGCCTGGCGCTGGTGCTACTCGCTGCCCTACTGATCCGCGCGCAGGACATCGAAACGACCAGCCGCCAGCGGCTGTACGCCGACCCGATCATCGCCTTCCGGCAGTCGGCGTATCAGGAGATCGTGGTCACCCAGCGCGGCAATGACATGCGCCTCTACCTCGACGGTGGCCTTCAGTTCTCCACCCGCGACGAGTACCGCTACACCGAGAGCCTCGTATACCCCGCTCTGGGGGCCGGAGCGCGGTCGGTGCTCGTGCTCGGTGGTGGCGACGGCCTGGCAGCGCGCGAATTGCTGCGTGCACCCGGTGTCGAGAACATCGTGCAGATCGAGCTTGATCCCGCCGTCATCGAATTAGCCCGCAGCACAATGCGTTCCGCAAATGGCGGGTCGCTGGATAATCCACGGGTGCACATCGTGACGGGCGATGCCATGACCTGGCTGCGTGGCCGCAAGACACCATCGTTCGACGCCGTGATCGTCGACCTACCCGATCCCGACACCCCGGTGCTGGGCCGGCTGTACTCCACCGAGTTCTACGCGTTGGTATCGCGGGTGCTCGCGCCCAACGGGCTGATGGTGGTTCAGTCGGGTAGCCCATATTCGACCCAAACAGCTTTCTGGCGAACGGTTTCCACCATCACCGCCAGCGGGTACGCGGTCACGCCGTACCACGTCTACGTGCCAACGTTCGGTGACTGGGGATTCGCGCTGGCGCGCCGAGGCGATACGGCGCCCCATCCAACGCTGCCGCTCAACGCCCCACCGCTGAGGTTCCTCAACAAGTCGGTGCTCGAGGCCGCAACGGTATTCGCTCCCGATGTGCAACCGCGCACGTTGGAGCCGTCGACACTGGAACACCCGCGCATCGTCGAAGACATGCGCCACGGATACGACTAGTCGTAGTTATGCCGAGATCGACGCTAGCGCGGGAAATCGCGAGAGGGCAGCACGCTGGCGTCGATCTGGGCGCCACCCGCGACGGACCAGGGCGCGATATACCCGGCTGACGATCTCGCGGGGCCGATGTTCGGAGACCACCCGGATGACGAGCCACCCCTCGTCTTCAGCGATACCGAGCTTGTCGATGTCCTTGACGAATCGACGACGATCGCTGCGGTGATAGTCGCCGTCATATTCCGCGGCGACCTTGTACTCTTCCCAGCCCAGGTCGAAGACCGCAACCAGGCGTCCTCCGCGAAGCAGCGGTAGCTGTGATGCGGGTTTCGGCAGGCCGGCGTCAAGCAGCAACAGCCGTAGCCAGGTTTCTCTGGGCGACATGGCACCTCCGTCGATCAAAGCTAACGCGGCCGTCGACTTTCGGATACCCCGCGCACCTTTGTGTTGCGCCGCAAGCACATTCACCTCATCAAGGGAAAACGGCGCGGCGCGCATCAGCGCATCCAGTCGCGCCACTGCCTCGTGACGGGGCAGGTGGCGACCTAAGTCAAAAGCGGTGCGACACACGGTGGTCACCGGCAGCCCGCGCACCTGGGTGACCTCATCGCGACCCAGGATTTCGTCGCGGACCACCAGACCCCGTTGCGGCCGGACGCTCTTCCCGATCAATTCAATTGGGACATCCACATCAACCCACCCTGCGCCGTGGAGCGCCGCGGCGGCCACACCGGCGAGCACTAACCGCCGACGTGACCAGAGCCAGGCGCCGACAGCGCGATCATCAAGGGTCGGCTCGTAGTGCTTGGGCACGTAGACATCACGAAAGATCGGTTGATACCACCGGCGCAGCTGATAGTCGGTCAGCGTCGCGTCGCGGAGCACTTCGCTGCCACGAAAGACCTCGCCCATGAACGAAATGGTGCTCGGTGGCGCCGGAGTTACGCCTACCTCTGTCCACACCGTCGCCGAGATCGACCGCAGCGCGGGAAATCGCGAGAGGCCAGCACGCTAGCGTCGATCTGGGCGCAAGCCGGCGGCTCACTCCTCGTCGAGAGCGGCCAACACCTCGTCGGACAGATCCACATTGGTGTAGACGTTCTGCACGTCGTCGCTGTCTTCCAGCGCGTCCACCAGTTTGAATACCTTGCGCGCGCCATCGACGTCGACCGGAACGCTGACCGACGGCTGGAAGCTGGCCTCGGCGGAGTCGTAGTCGATGCCGGCATCCTGCAGCGCGCTTCGCACTGCCACCAGATCGGTAGGCTCAGAGACGATTTCGAAGCTCTCACCGAGATCGCTGACATCCTCGGCGCCCGCCTCCAAGACGGCCGCCAGAACGTCGTCCTCGCTCAGGTCGTTCTTTTCCAGCGTCACGACTCCCTTGCGGGAGAACAGGTAAGACACCGACCCCGGGTCGGCCATGTTGCCGCCATTGCGGGTCATCGCGATCCGCACCTCGCCCGCGGCACGGTTGCGGTTATCGGTCAGGCACTCGACCAGCACGGCGACGCCGTTGGGGCCGTAGCCCTCGTACATGATGGTCTGCCAATCAGCACCACCGGCTTCTTCGCCGGCTCCGCGCTTGCGGGCCCGTTCGATGTTGTCGTTGGGCACCGACGTCTTCTTGGCCTTCTGAATGGCGTCATACAGCGTCGGGTTGCCCCCGGGATCACCGCCACCGGTGCGCGCGGCGACCTCGATGTTCTTGATCAGCCGGGCGAACTCCTTGCCGCGGCGCGCGTCCTTGACGGCCTTCTGGTGCTTGGTGGTGGCCCACTTGGAATGGCCGCTCATCGGCTACTACCTCTTCTGTCGCTCACAATTCGCCTGCCGAGTCTACGTGGGCGTTCCGATCACGACGTCGCTGCGGCACCCAGCCTGACCAGCGGCATGAACACGTCGTCGACGATCTCGACAATTGACTCATCGGGAACCGGCCGCAGCGTCATCATCAGCTCGTGACGGAACAGATCGATCGGCAGCCGCGCGACCCGCTCGCTGATTTGTTCCGGCGTGACTTCGCCGCGGGCCACGGCACGCCGGATCACTTCGGCCAAGAGGGCGTCGCGCCCACCTTGGGCGAAGGCACCCAGTTCAGCGGGGTTTTGCCGGCCTCGCGGAAGAAGTCGCCGAGTCGGGTGAGCACGAAGATGACGATCCGGACCCGGACCTCGTTGGCCAGCCGTAGCAGTCCGATGACATCACCGCGCAAGCTCCCGGTGTCCGGCGCGACGACCGGGTCCGTAGCGGCCTGGTGCGCGACTGTGGCCAGTACCAGGTCCTGCTTGCTCGGCCATCGTCGGTACAGCACCGCACGGCTGGTACCCGCGCGAGTGGCCACGGCCTCAAAAGTCAGGTCCTCGTAGCCGATCTCCGTCAGCTCCGCCCACGCCGCGTCGAGCACCGCTTTCTCCAGTACTTCGCCGCGCCGACGCTGCGGCGGTGCTTCATCTTTAAGGGACATTGCGTTTCCTAAGCCACGCAAGAGGAGATCGACGCTCGAAACCAGCAGCTCAGCGCCATCTAGCGCGGACAGGGTTTCGGATGCCGGCAGTGGTGGCATCTAACGCCAATGAGTCAACCTCGTGCGCTGATCTCCGGCGCCGGCATCGCCGGTCCCGCGCTCGCGCATCAACTCGCCACGCACGGCTGGCAGACCACGGTCGTCGAGCGGTTCCCGGAGTGCCGCGACGAGGGCCACAACATCGACGTGCGCGGCGCGGCGTGTGAAGTCGTCCGCCGGATGGGCATCGAGGACGACGTCCGCGCCGCTAACACCACCGAAGTGGGCATGCGTTTTGTCAGGGACGACGGGTCGACGGCCGCCTCGTTCCCGATGAATGGTTCTGGTGTCAGCGGTCCGACGGCCGAACTGGAGATCCTGCGCGGCGAGCTTGCGCGCATTCTGATCGAGCACACGCGCGACACCACCGAATATCGTTTCGACATCCAGATCCGTACCCTCACCGACCACAGCGACCACGTCACCGCGGAGCTCGACGACGGCTCCTCGATCGAAGCCGACCTGCTCGTCGTCGCCGAGGGGCTGCGCTCACGCACCCGCGACTTGGTTATGCCCACTGCGACCACCGATTTGGACATGTACGTCGCTTACCTGACCATCGATCGCGACCGGTCGGACGACCAATGGTGGAACTGGCAGCACGTGCCTGGGTCTCGCTCGTTGCACCTACGGCCGGACAACATGGGCACCACGCGAGCCATGCTGTCGTTCATGTCGGACGTGAAAGGCCTGGAAGATCTCAACAGAGACGACCAGATCGCCATTCTGCGCCGCACCTTCGCTGACGCCGGCGGGTCCGCGCCGCGCGTACTGGCGCGCCTCGACGATGCACCAATGTATTTCGATGCTCTCGGGCAGGTGCGCGCACCGCGCTGGAGCAAGGGCCGCGTCGCGCTGCTGGGTGACGCCGCGTTCTGTCCGTCGCCGGTCGGCGGCGGTGGCAGCAGCCTGGCGCTGATCGGGGCCTATGTGCTGGCCGGCGAGCTGGCCCGCGCCGCCGATCATCCCGCCGCGCTGGCCGCCTACGAGCAGTTCATGCGCCCGCACGTCGCCACGGCCCAGAATGTCCGGCCCGCCGTGTTGCGGTGCGCCAACCCGCGCACCCGTGCCGGCATCCGGGCTTTGCATACCGGTGCCCGGCTTATCGCCAGCCCGCCCGTGCGCGCCGGTATGAGTTTGGCGGGCAAGACATTTGGCAGCCTTGCCGTAGAGAAAATCGCGCTGCCGGACTATTCGCTCACGACGGTTTGACCCACCGCCACTGCATCGAGCCCCACGGGCCGGCGTCGGGCAGAGTGTGGCTGACCGCGTCCACCACGCCGGTCCACCAGTCCGGCTGATAGTCATCGCCGGACAACCAACCGCCCGGTTTCACTTTGGGCGCCCATGCGGTGATATCCGCGACGACGCTGGCGTAGTCGTGTCGCGCGTCGATGTGCACCCAGGCAAACGACTCGTCGGCGAACAACTCGGCTGCCGCGACCGAGTCACTGATGACCAGTTGAATGGTGTCGGCCAGTCCGCAGTCAATGATGTTGCGGTGCAATAGACCTGCAAAGGTCCCGCCGCCATGGTCGACCGCGGCGCTGTGCGCGTCGATATCGCCACGACCTTCGTGCCCACTACCCTGCGCCGTGTCGACCCCCACGACCCTGGTACTCAGTCCCGATTCCCGCACCACCTCGCCCAGCGAGCAGATACTGCGCCCTAGATAGCAGCCCACCTCGGCGAACCGGCTCGCCTCGGGAAATTGTACGACGGCCTCCTCTTGGAGACCCCGCCACTGAAACCAGCCCGGAATGTCGCGCCAACTCCGGACGGGATCGTCGAAGTCAGTGGTAGCCGCCCCGCCGGCAGAAGAATTCATGCTCAGCCTTTACACCACATCGCCGTATTTCAAACGCTGCGTACCGTGGGAACGGTGACGTCGCAAAGCCCGCTTCGGGCGGTAAGGGAAGCACTGGGCAGCAGCCTGTTCGAAATGGTCGCCGGCCCTGACGGTCCGGCCCAGCGGGTGCGCATCCATGACACGCCAGGGCCGCGATGGTTCGCCGAAGACCGTCCGATTCGCCGGGTGAACGCCGACGCCTCGATGTTCGTCGGCGGATTGCGTGCGCTGCTGTTGCAGTCGCTGCATCCGTTGGCCATGGCCGGTGTCGCCGAGCACTCCAACTACCGAGACGACCCGTGGGGTCGACTGCAGCGCACCAGCACCTTCTTGGCCGAGACGACGTTCGGGTCCGCGGCCGATGCCCAGCGTGCGGTGGATCGGGTCCGTGGAATCCATCGGTACGTACACGGGTTCGCCGGCGACGGCAGGGCGTACACGGCCACCGATCCGCACCTGTTGGAGTGGGTCCACGTCGCCGAAGTCGACAGCTTCTTACGAGCCCACCAGCTTTACGGCGCTGCCCCGCTGGACCAGGCCGGCCGCGACGGATACGTCGCCGACATGGCCGAGATCGCCGCCAAGCTCGGCGTGATCGACCCGCCGCGAACCGAACATGAACTGGCTCAGCGGCTTAAGGACTTCCGGCCGGAGTTGCACAGCACGCCGCCAGCACGTGATGCGGCCCGCTTCCTGCTGCTGACACCGCCGCTGCCGTTGGCTGCGCGGGCCCCCTATGGCGTGCTGGCGGCTACCGCGGTCTCGATGCTGCCGCTGTGGGCTCGGGTCCCGCTGCTGCTTCCTTACTTCCCGCCCGTCGAACTCACCGTCGTGCGCAGCGTCGGCCGCGTTCTGATCGGCGGCATCCGATGGGCGTTGCCGGCCCCGGCGGTCAACGTCGTCCATTGACGATGTCGACGAACAACCGGTGAATCCGCCGGTCCCCCGTCACCTCCGGATGAAATGCGGTGGCAAGAACAGGTCCTTGGCGTACCGCGACGGGGTGGTCCGCGGCCCGTGCCAGCACCTGCACACCCGCACCGATCCGTTCCACCCATGGCGCGCGGATGAAGACCGCGTGTACCGGCTCATCGAGGCCGTCGAACGCTATGTCGCCTTCGAAGGAGTCGACCTGACGTCCAAACGCATTGCGCCGCACGGAAATATCAATCGCTGACAACGGAAGCGCTTCACGGCCGGCCGTTCCGGCATCACGGATCTCGCTGGCCAGCAGAATCATTCCTGCACATGCGCCGTAGGCGGGCAGCCCGTCGGCCAGCCGGGCGCGCAGCGGCTCCAGTAACTCGAGTTCGCGAAGCAGATGACTCATGGTGGTGGATTCACCGCCGGGAAGCACCAACCCGTCAACGGCTTTCAGTTCGTCGCTCCGCCGGACACTGACCGCGTCGGCGCCGCATTCACGCAGTGCCGCCAGATGCTCGCGAACGTCGCCCTGCAGCGCCAGAACGCCGACCCGTGGGCCACTCACTGACCGGACGGCCGGTATTCGCTTGGGAAGCGGGTCAGCCCCTCCTGCATGACGGCAGCCACCATCTCGCCGTACTGATTGAAGATCTTGCCCTGGCATAAGGCGCGGCCGCCGCAGGCCGACGGCGAGGACTGGTCATACAACAGCCACTCGTCGGCGCGGAATACCCGCATGAACCACATTGCGTGATCCAGCGAGGCCACCTGCAGGTGCTCACGCTCATCGAGATGGGTGACCTGCCCTGACCCCAGCAGGGTGAGATCGCTCATGTAGGCCAGTGCGCAGATGTGCAGCACCGGGTCGTCGGGCAGCGGATCGCGGTGCCGGAACCACACCTGTTGCTGAGCCGCCTTGCCCGGCAGTTTGTGAACCTGGTCGCGCGGCACGATGCGGATGTCCCACTCCTGGAACTGCTTGAAGCCGTCGTCGTCGAACACCTTCATCGACTTCAGGCCCGGCAGGTCGTCGGGCGGCGGCGCCGGGGGCATCACGTCCTGGTGGTGGACACCCTCTTGATCGGTCTGAAATGACGCCGACATGGAGAAGATCGTTTTGCCGTGTTGGATCGCGTTGACCCGGCGAGTGCAGAACGACCCACCGTCACGTAGCCGCTCGACGATGAAAATCGTTGGTGCCGAGGAATCTCCGGGCCGGATGAAATAACCGTGCAACGAGTGCACCAGGAAATGCGGATCGACCGTGCGCACTGCGGAGACGAGCGACTGGCCCGCCACCTGCCCACCGAAGGTGCGCTGAAAGTTGCCCTGCTCGGGGCTGAACACACTGCCCCGGTAGATGTTGACCTCGAGTTGCTCGAGATCAAGGATCTTTTCGATCGACACGGACTGTTTTTACCAGCCGCGCTGGGCCAGGCGATGCGGCTCCGGAACCTGCTCGACATTGATGCCGACCATCGCCTCACCCAGCCCGCGAGACACCTTGGCCAGCATATCGGGGTCGTCGTAGAAGGTGGTGGCCTTCACGATCGCCGCGGCGCGCTGCGCCGGGTCCCCGGACTTGAAGATCCCCGAGCCGACGAACACGCCTTCGGCCCCGAGTTGCATCATCATCGCGGCGTCGGCCGGGGTGGCAATACCACCGGCGGTGAACAAGGTGACCGGCAGTTTGCCGGCCCGCGCGACCTCGACTACGAGGTCGTAAGGTGCGGCCAACTCCTTTGCTGCTACGTACAATTCATCTTCGGAGAGCGAGCCGAGCCGGCGGATCTCTCCCCCAATGGCACGCATGTGCGTGGTCGCGTTGGACACGTCGCCAGTGCCGGCCTCACCCTTGGAGCGGATCATTGCCGCGCCCTCGTTGATCCGCCGCAGCGCCTCGCCGAGATTGGTCGCACCGCAAACGAACGGCACGGTGAACTTCCACTTGTCGATGTGATGGGTGTAATCCGCGGGCGTCAGCACCTCGGACTCGTCGACGTAGTCCACTCCGAGGCTCTGCAGAATCTGCGCTTCGACGAAGTGACCGATACGCGCCTTGGCCATCACCGGGATGGTGACCGCGGAGATGATGCCCTCGATCATGTCGGGGTCGCTCATCCGCGACACTCCGCCCTGGGCACGGATGTCGGCGGGCACCCGCTCGAGCGCCATGACCGCGACGGCACCGGCGCCTTCGGCGATCCGGGCCTGCTCCGGGGTGACGACGTCCATGATGACGCCGCCTTTGAGCATCTCGGCCATGCCGCGCTTGACCCGCGCGGTTCCGGTCCGCGCGGTGCCGTTCACGCCATTCGGCTTAGCGCTTTCCACTGCTACCTCTATCGTCGGTGTCTCGTGGGCCCGATATCGCCACCATTCTAGTGGTCGGTCACCACCCAATTTCTCCCTGGCGGTCGATGGCGACCGTCAGCGGGTGGCGGCGTCCAAGAGCAGCGTCGCGGCGGCTTTCGCCGCGGCCGCGACGTTCGGATCGCGATCCATCTGAGCGGCCAGCCCGCCGCCGTCGAACAGCAGTTGCAGCTGCCGACCCAGCGCGGCCGGATCTTTGGCTTCGGCTTCAACGGCGAGTCCGGTAAGCAGGTTACGGATGTCGGCGCGGTAGTCGTCCGCGGCGTGTTCGATCAGCCCGCCGTCAGGCGCTTCGGCGCCGGCCGCGATGAACGCGCACCCGTGGAAATTCGGTTCGGCGAAAATCTCGGCTTGCGCGTCGAATACCGCTAGCAGCCGCTGCTTGGGTTCGCTGTGGCGTGCAATTCCAGCCTGCAACCTCTCCAGCGTCGCCTGGCGACGGCTCTCCAAATAAGCCTGGATGAGGTTCTCTTTGCTGCCGAAGGTGTTGTACAGCGACGCCTTGGCAACCCCTGCGTGTTCGATGACCCGGTCGATGCCGACGGTTTGCACCCCCTCGGCGTAGAACAGTTCGTTGGCCGCGGCCAGCAGTCGATCGCGAGCGGACTGTTTCGTGTCGGTTTTCATGGCTGCTGGCCCTACACCGGTTCGAGCACCAGGACCGGAATCTCGCGGTCTCCGGCCTTGGCGCGGTATTCGGGGAAGTGCGGCCAGAATTGTTCGGCAACGACCCAGGCTCGGGTCTTCTCGTCGCCGTGCACCTCGCGGGCCCGGAATCGGCCTTTGACCGCGCCGTCCTGCACCCACAGCTCGGGGTGCGCGGTCAGGTTGCGGTACCACGCCGGGTCGGTGGCCGCCCCGGCTGCGGATGCCACCGCAATGTAGTTGTCGCCGTGCGGAATACGCATCACCGGGTTCTTGCGGATCGCACCGCTACGGGCGCCGGTGGTCGTCAAGATCACCACCGGTCGGTCCTCGAGCGTGCCGCCCTCGGCGCCGTCGGTCGCTTCGTACAAGGCCACTTGTTCGGCCACCCGCTCACTGGCGCTGGGTACATAGGTGTCAGTCATCGTCGGTTCCTTTCCAGAGTTGGGGATGCTCAGATCGCGGTGCGGCCGCCGTCGACGGGGATCAGCGCGCCGGTGATGTATCCCGCCTTGTCGGATGCCAGGAATGCGATCGCCTCGGCGATTTCCTCCGGCTGTGCGGCGCGGCCGAGCAGCGTGGTGGCCCCCAATTTATCGAAATATTCTTTGCTGGCCGCTCCGGTGTACGCCGGACCGGCCGCCACCGTGTTCACCCGCACACCAGCAGGACTGTATTCAGCCGCCCACGCCCGGCTCATCACGGTCAGCGCGGCCTTGGTCGCGCCGTAGGCCGCAGCACCCGAGATACCGACATGCCCGGCCATGCTGTCGACGCTGACGATGCTGCCGTGGCCGCGCTCTGCCATCCCTGGCGCAAGTGCGGCGACCAACTGGTAGGCGCTGCGGACGTTGGCGGCGAACATCTTGTCGAAGGTGGCCTCGTCGAGCTGATCGCTCGGGCCGAACCAGGCGAATCCGGCGTTGTTGATCAAGACGTCGACCGGGCCAACCGAGGCGGCCAGTTCGGTGGCGGCACCAGACTCGGACAGATCGGCGGCGACGAATCGAGCCCGTCCACCGCGAGCCTCGATGGTCTTGACGGTTTCGGCGCCGCGGACGATGTCGCGGCCGTGCACGACCACCTCGTAGCCGTCCTCCGCCAGGGCGAATGCGGTCGCCTGGCCGATGCCGGAGGTAGCTCCGGTCACCAATGCGACGCGGTCGTTGGTGATGTTTTCAGTCATGACGACTCCCTAGAAGTTGATTAGACCTGTCTGTCTAGTACGAAGAGTAGACAGACAGGTCTAATCAATCAAGGCGGAGATGTTGTGACCTCGCTCTCACCGAGCGCCGATTCGTTGTCAGCGAATGGACTGCAGCTGCTGTGGCCGATCCGGCGCGGCGCCGGCCAGCGCAGCGGCCTCGGCGAGCAGCTCGGAGAGCTGAAGCGGATACACCGTCTCGCCGGCGTTGGCCAGCTCGACGAGGTCAGCGGGCTCGCACCATCGGTGACCGTGGATGTAACGGCTCTCCAACGCGGTGCGGCCCGCGGTTGACGGCTCGAAGCGCTGGGTGCGGTGGACGAAGAAGAATTCTTCGCTGTCGATCTCTGCGCCGTTGAAGTCGAATACGGCGTCGCGCCGCCAGATCGGCCCCGTAAGGTCGGCGGCATCGACCTGAAGGCCGGTCTCCTCGGCCAGCTCACGCGCGGCGGCCTGCCCGAGTGACTCCCCATCGGAGACCTGACCACCCACGGTGAACCACCACCGGGGCGTCGTGACACCCACATGGTCGGGCGCCGCTGGGTCCGACCCGCACAACAGCAGCACCGCGCCGCTCTCGTCGAGCAGCACCACCCGAGCCGAGGTTCGCCGGTCGGCGGCCGGATGATCGGCATGGCGGAGCGCGTGCGAGCGCTCGGTGATCTCGAAATAGCTTGGCAGCTTGGCTGTTCCGGCCAACCGGAACAGCCGGACCAGTCGCCGCTCGCGCAACGCGAGCGTGTCACGGACCGCGTCGTTGTGAAATCGGCGGGCCAGCACCACGCGAGCTTCCGCATCAGCGAGTTCTGCGGTCACTCCCGTCGGCACCGAAGCCGGCTCGATCATCGCCAGCGCGGCTGCCAGCTTGTTCTCGCGGCCTTCGCGGGCCCGTCGCGGAGCACTCTCGGCGGCGTCCGCACGCACCACCAACTCCCTTGCCGCAGCGTCGGAGTGGCCGCCGAAAGCGTTGGCCGCGACCGCACGGGCGACAACAGCCCGGCGGGCCAGCGCCGCGTCGAGAGCCTGCCAGGACAAGTCGTAGCGCACGTGCAGACGGTCGAGCCGGTTCGCCGTGCGATACCCCCACGCGCCAAACCCGAGCAGCACGAGCAGCACTACGACCACGGCCGCGACGAGCAGAATCGTCCACCACATCAGCTCGCCACCGTCGACCTTGCTGCCGCTGACCGCGACCGTCTCGTAGACCCGCATGATCTGACTGGCCACCACCGACCAGTCGTAGCGCTGCACCGCTTCGGTGCCCGCCCTCGCGTAGCGCTGAGCCAACGACTTGTCCTCGAGCACCGCGATCAAGCCGTCGGCGAGCGCCGCGCTGTCGTCGACCTTCACCAAGCGTCCGGCCTCGCCGTCACGCAGCACCTGCCGGAACGCGTGCAGATCGCTGGCCACCACCGGCGTGCCGGCCGCCATCGCCTCGACGAGCACGATGCCGAAGCTCTCCCCACCGAGATGCGGTGCGCAGTAGACGTCGGCACTGCGCATTGCGGACGCCTTGGCGGCATCGTCGACCAGACCGAGGAATCGCAGATGGCTGGCCAACGGGCCGACCTTCTCGCGTAGTTCGTCCTCGTCGCCGCGGCCGACGATCAGCACTTGCAGGCCGGGAAAACGCTCGACCAGCCTGGGCAGCGCATCGATCAGAACCGCCATGCCCTTGCGTGATTCGTCGTAGCGACCCAGGAACAACACTGTCTTGGCCGGCCGGGGATATCCGTCGAGCAGCGGCGCCGAAGCCATCGCGGCCACGTCGACGCCGTTGGGTATCTCCACGGCGTCCGATCCCAGCGCCTCCATTTGCCAGCGTCGAGCCAGGTCGGAAACCGCGATGCGGCCGACGATTTTCTCCTGCATGGGCCGCAGCAGCCCCTGAACTACCGACAGTGTCAGCGATTTGGTGGTCGAGGTGTGAAAGGTCGCCACGATCGGCCCCTCGGCAATGCGGAGCGCCCACATCGACACACTGGGCGCATTCGGTTCATGCACATGCAGCACGTCGAAGTCGCCCTCGGTCAGCCAGCGCCGGACCTTGCCGTGCACGGCCGGGCCGACCTGAACGCGGGCCACCGAGCCGTTGTAAGGAATCGGGACGGCACGACCGGCCGACACCACGTACTCCGGCAACGACACGTGCCGGCCTGGAGTGGACGGCGCCAGCACGCTGACTTCCTGACCGCGGGCCCGCATCACCTCGGCGAGCTGCAACACGTGCGCTTGCACGCCGCCCGGCACGTCGAACGAATACGGGCACACCATCCCGATCCGCATCAGAGCGGCCCTTGATCCCCGGGTGGCTCCGCTGGTGCGCGCTGAACTCCCAAACGGTCCTGGCGTTCTTGGGATAGATCCGCGAGCCACTGAGGCTGGAGCATGTGCCAGTCGGCGGGATGCTCGGCGATGTTGCGGGCGAACACGTCGGCCAGTGCCTGAGTGACGACACCGACATCGCCGCTGCTGCAGTCCACCGCCTGATCGAGATCGACTCGACAGATGTCTCCGTCGTACCAGCTGTGTGTGGGCAGCAATACCGCGCCGGTCTCGATCGCCAGCTTCGCCGGGCCGGCCGGCATCCGGGTCGGCTCGCCGAAGAAGTCGACCTGAACGCCGGTACGGCTGAGGTCCCGCTCGGCCATCAGACAGACCACTTTGTTGGAATTGAGTCGTTCGGCGAGCAACGGGAACGGTGGTTGTTCCCCGCCCGACAGCGGAATCACCTCGAAGCCAAGACTTTCCCGGTATTCGACGAACCGCAGGTACAGCGATTCGGGCTTGAGCCGCTCGGCGACGGTGGTGAACCGGCCGTAGTTCTGGGCCATCCACACCCCGGCCAGATCCCAGTTCCCGCTGTGCGGCAACGCCATCACCACACCACGGCCGGCGGTCAGTCCCGCACGCAGATGTTCTTGGCCCGTAGTCGTTTCGGCCATATGCCGGCCGATTGCGGCATGATCCATCGCCGGCAACCGAAACGCCTCGCGCCAGTAGCGGGCGTAGGACGCCAGCGACGCCCGCATCAGGCTGCCGGGCACCTCTTTCGGCTCGACTCCGATGATGCGGGCGAGATTCTTGCGGAGTTGGTCCGGTCCCCCGCTGCGCGACGCGTACAGCGCTCCCGCGTCGAAGACGTTGCGTGCCGCGAATTCCGGGATGGCGCGCACTGTCCGCCAACCAGCGGCATACCCCCAGTCGGCTAATCGACTGCCAAGCGAAAGATCGCCGATGCCAGGCAGTTTCAAGCCAGCCGGGACAATCACGACTCGGCCTGTCCTGACGTGCCCGGCGGCGGCAGCGGAGTCGACGCCGCGGTCGAGTGCCGCACGGTGTGCAACCGCTGAGCACAGGTGACCATGCTGGCCACGGCCAGCAACCACATCGCCACCGGCAACGCCCATGGCAACGGGAATATCGGCAAGTCAGACAGGCCCGCACCAACCAGCACGATGATCAACCGTTCCGGTCGCTCGATGAAGCCGCCGTCGCCGCGCAGCCCACTGGCTTCGGCGCGGGCCTTGATGTAGGAGATCACCTGAGAGGTCACCAGACAGATCAAGGTCGCCACCACCAACGGGCGGCTGACGAGGCCGAATACCGCCCACCAGGCCAGACCGCAGAACACCGCGCCGTCGCTGATGCGGTCGCAGGAGGCATCGAGCACGGCGCCAAACCGCGTGCCGCCGCCGCTTTCTCGCGCCATCGCCCCATCGACCATGTCGAACATGACGAAGAACGTGATCACCACGGCTCCGGCGAACAGTCGGCCGGTCGGAAACAGCGTCAGCGCGGCCAGCACCGCGGCCGCGGTGGCGATGATCGTCACCCCGTCCGCGGAAAAGCCCGCATGCAGCAGCGCCCGTGCCACCGGCGTGGTGACTCGGGCTACTCCCTCGCGGGATAGCAGCTTGCTCACGATTATTTGTCCCACTCGGTGGCCAGCAGGCGACGGGTGTCGCGCAGCAACTGCGGGATCACTTTGGAGTCGCCGATGATCGTGATGAAGTTGGCATCACCGCCCCATCGCGGCACCACGTGCACGTGCAGATGCTCGGCCAGCGAGCCGCCCGCCGAGTGGCCCAGGTTGACCCCGACGTTGAATCCGTGCGGCCGCGAAACGTTCTTGATGACGCGGATTGCCTTCTGGATGAACGCCATCAGCTCGCCGCTCTCCGCCTCGGTCAGATCTTCGAGTTCGGAAAGTCGGCGATACGGCACCACCATCAAATGGCCGGGGTTGTACGGGTAGAGGTTCAGCACGGCGTAGACCAGCTTGCCGCGCGCCACCACCAGGCCATCCTCGTCGGACAGTTGTGGGATGGCGGTGAACGGTTGGTCTTTATTGCCGTTGTCCTGCTTGAGCGGACCCTCGGCCAGGTAGCTCATCCGGTAGGGCGTCCACAGCCGCTGCAGGTGATCCGCTTCGCCGGCCCCTCTGTCGACGAGGGCCGTCGGCTCCTCGCGACTGCGCTCGTCGCTGCCGTCACCGAAGTCAACAAGGCTTGAGTCGTCCTCAGCCACGAGCGCTCACCTTGACCAAATCGGCAGTGGGAACGTCGTTTTCGCGATCGGCGATCCACTGCTTGATGACTGCTACGGCCTCGTCGCGGGGAACGCCGTTGATCTGCGTGCGATCACCGAACCGGAAACTGACCGCGCCGGCTTCGACGTCGCGATCGCCGGCCAGCAACATGAACGGCACCCGCTGGTTGGTGTGATTGACGATCTTCTTGGCCATCCGGTCGTCACTGGCATCCACGTCGACGCGAATACCATGCGATTTCAGCTGCGCCGCAACATCTTCCAGGTAGGGCACGTGACCATCCGCGACGGGAATGCCGACCACCTGGACCGGCGCCAACCAGGCCGGGAAAGCGCCGGCGTAGTGCTCGGTGAGGATGCCGAAGAACCGCTCGATCGACCCGAACAAGGCCCGGTGGATCAGCACCGGGCGCTGTCGCGAGCCGTCAGCGGCGGTGTATTCCAGCTCGAAGCGATCCGGCATGTTGAAGTCGACCTGCAGCGTCGACATCTGCCAGCTGCGCCCCAGCGCGTCTTTCACCTGGACCGAGATCTTCGGCCCGTAAAACGCTGCGCCGCCCGGGTCCGGCACGAGTTGCAGGCCAGAGGCCTCGCCGACCTCGCGCAGAATCTCGGTGGCCTCTTCCCACACTTCGTCGGAGCCGACGTATTTATCGGGGTCCTTGGTGGACAGTTCGAGGTAGTAATCGTTGAGCCCGTAGTCGGCCAACAGATCGAGCACGAACCGCAGCACCGAGGTCAGCTCGTCGCGCATCTGCTCGCGGGTGCAGTAGATGTGCGCGTCGTCCTGAGTCATGCCGCGCACCCGGGTCAGACCGTGGATCACACCGGACTTCTCGTAGCGGTAGACGCTACCGAACTCGAAGAGCCGCAACGGAAGTTCGCGATAGGACCGTCCCCGCGACCGATAAATCAGATGATGCATCGGGCAGTTCATCGGTTTGAGGTAATAGTCCTGGCCGGGTTTGCGTACCGTGCCGTCCTCGTTGAACTCGGCGTCGAGATGCATCGGCGGATACATGCCTTCGGCGTACCACTCCAGATGGCCCGACGTGACGTACAGCTGCTCTTTGGTGATGTGCGGGGTGTTGACGAACTCGTAGCCCGCCTGTTCGTGCTTGCGCCGCGAGTACTCCTCCAGCTCCCGACGGATGATGCCGCCCTTCGGGTGGAAAACCGCTAAGCCTGAGCCGATTTCGTCGGGAAAGCTGAACAGGTCCAGCTCGACGCCCAGTTTGCGGTGGTCACGACGTTGGGCTTCTTCCAGTAACTCCAGGTGGCGGTCGAGGGCCTCCTGCGATTCCCACGCCGTTCCGTAGATGCGTTGCAGGCTGGCGTTGTTCTGATCGCCTCGCCAATAGGCCGCCGAGCTGCGAGTGAGTTTGAACGCGGGGATGTGCTTGGTGGTGGGGATGTGCGGGCCACGACACAGGTCGCCCCAAATCCGTTCGCGACTACGAGGATTCAAGTTGTCGTAAGCGGTCAGCTCGTCGCCGCCGATCTCCATGATTTCGGCCATGTTCTCGGTTCCGACGGACTTGTCGTCGACGAGCTCGAGCTTGTAGGGCTCACCGGCCAGTTCGGCGCGGGCCTGATCCTTGGACTCATAGACCCGCCGGTCGAACAGCTGCCCCTCTTTCACGATCTGGCGCATCCGTTTTTCCAGCTTGTCCAGATCCTCGGGCGTGAACGGCGCCTCGACGTCGAAGTCGTAGTAGAAGCCGTCGGTGATAGGCGGCCCGATGCCGAGCTTGGCGTGCGGGAACAGATCCTGCACGGCCTGAGCCAGCACGTGAGCGGCCGAGTGCCGGATCACGCTGCGCCCGTCGTCGGTGTCCGCTGCCACCGGGATGACATCGGCGTCGGCGTCCGGAATCCAGCTGAGGTCGCGCAGCGCGCCGTCGGCGTCGCGCACCACCACGATCGCATCGGCCGCGCCCCGGCCCGGCAGTCCGGCTTCGCGGACCGCGGCCGCCGCAGTCGTCCCGGCAGCCACCCGGATCGGGGCTGCTGGCGCGGGGTGGGCGAGGGCGGTCATCGACGCGGTCTCCGTGACTTTCGGGTGTTCAAACGGACCCGACCATGCTATCGGGGCGGCTTCCACCCGCAGCAAGCCACGGTTCAGAACTCAGGGCTGGCCCGGTTTGAGGAGCACGAACAACGCCTCGGCGTCAGCCAACAGCGTGTCCCCGTCGCTCAACCGGCCCGCCACGAAGACCTTGCGGCCCTCGACCCGGTCGACCGCCGCGTCGATCTGCAGCTTCTTTTCGATGGGCACGATCTGGCGATAGTTGATGTGAAGGTAGGCAGTGCGTTGCCGCGGCCCGCCGGTGAGCACAGATGACGTCAACCCCAGCACTGTGTCGAACAGCATGCCGACCGAACCACCATGCACCGCGCCGTTGCGGCCCAAGTGAAAGCGGGCGAATCGGGCCCAGCCCTCGATGCGACCGTCGTCGGTTTTATGCGCAGACATCGGCACGGTCAAGATGTTGCCCCGCACCGGCAGATCCATCCGCCGGCCCGACGGTGAGGACCACTCGTCGCCGTCGAACGGCGTGAGCAGCGTCGACACCTTGTCCAGCAGGTCAGCGGCCTCGGTGATCACCTCGTCGGGCGCGTTCGCGGCGCGGGCATGGTCCTGCACTCGGCGGACGGCGTCGATGAATCGTCCGTAGTCCGGCCCGCCGCTGACTGTCGGTTCGGGCGGGTTGAATCCGCCGCCGGGATGCCACGCGTCTTGGGATGCCACCCAAACACCGTATTGCCCGGCGGCTCGCGCCGGCCGGGGGCTAGCTGTCCTGTTGCTCCCCGAGCGCGCTGAGCTTGTCGAACTCGTCGTCGCTGAGCTCGATTTCAGCGGCGGCGACGTTCTCCTCCAGATGCGCCACGCTCGAGGTCCCCGGGATCGGCAGGATCACCGGTGAACGTTTCAGCAGCCAAGCCAGCGCCAGCTGCGAAGGACTTGCATGACCGTGCTCGGCGCCGAGCTTCGCCAGCGGGCCGTCGGGAGCGGCCAGCGGACCAGAGGCCAAGGGGAACCACGGGATGAACCCGATCCCCTGCTTGGTCACGTCGTCCACGAGAGCTTCGGCCTTGCGGGAGGTCAGGTTGTACAGGTTCTGCACCGAAACAATCTCGGCGATCTTTTGCGCCGCGTGCAGTTGCTCGACGTCGACCTCCGACAGGCCGATGTGGCGAATTTTGCCCTCCTCCTGCAGCTTGAGCAGCTCACCGATCTGGTCCTCCAGCGGAAACTTGTCATCGATGCGGTGCAGCTGAAACAGATCGATGGTCTCGACTCCGAGCCGCTGCAGGCTCAGCTCGGCTTCCTGGCGCAGGTAGGCGGGGAAGCCCAGCGGAACCCACGCGTCGGGTCCAGTGCGCAGCAGTCCCGCCTTGGTGGCAATCACCAGGCCGTCGTAGGGATGCAGCGCCTCGCGAATGATCTCCTCGGCGACGTAGGGACCGTACGAATTGGCCGTGTCGATGAAGTTGACCCCGAGCTCGGCCGCGCGCCGCAGCACCTGCACCGCTTCGGCACGGTCGTCGGGCGGGCCCCAAATACCCTTGCCGGTCAGACGCATGGCGCCGTAACCGAGCCGGTTGATGGTGAGATCGCCACCGAGGGTGAACGTTCCGGACGCTTGAGCGGGAGCCTGGGTAGTCACTTCGCCGACGGTACGCGAGCCGCGAAAAACCGGCCAGGTCCGCGTGGCAAGCTGAGCCGGTGGATTTGCACACCATCGCCCAGCTGCCGTACACGTATCCCGAAGTGGGAGCGACCGCCGGCCCGTTTCCCCCGGGCTACAAGCACATCGGCTACGCGGCCCACATCGGCATGGGCCAACTTCGCTTCGAAGAGGCCGCCGAGCGCGTCATGCATTGGGGCATGCAGCGCGGCTCCGGTTTGAAGGTTCAGCCCAGCAGCGAGATCGTCACCGCCGGCACCGTGGTCGTGGTGAAAATCGGGTTCCTCAAGGCGCCGTGCCGAGTCGTCTACGTTGTCGACGAGCCGCATGTGCGCGGCTTCGCCTACGGGACGCTGCCGGGTCATCCCGAGAGCGGCGAGGAGCGATTCGTGGTGCGCCATGATCCCGTCACGTCTGCGGTGTTCGCCGAAGTCTCGGCGTTTTCCCGGCCGGCAACGTGGTGGAGCAGCGCCGGTGGGCCGTTCACTTCGCTGATGCAGCGGGTGATGAACAAGCGTTACGTCCGGGCGGTCTGACCCCAGCCGGCGAGGAGGTCGCGCGCACCGGAACACAGGCGCTCGATGACCTCACCCACCGGCGACACATCGGTAACCATCCCAACCCCCTGGCCCGCGTCGACCGCCGCGATTCGGCGATCGTCGGCAGCAATCGCCGTCGCGAGTTCGGCGGGCGCGTCGGCGTCTTCGGCCAAGGCATCCTCGTGCCCGGTCCAGCGCGCGACGAAGTCGTTGCGCAGCACGCGCGACGGAAACCGCTCTGCCCACGGCAGATGACGGACGATGTCGTACACCCGGGTGCTGGCGGTGTCGGTTTCGCCGGCCGCCACCAGCGCGCGGCGTCCGGCATCGGTGGTCAGCGCCTCCACTGACGCGGACAGGCAGGTGCCCAGCCAGGCGCCGCTGGCCCCTGCCGCCAGCACCGCGGCGAGGCTGCGCGCCGATGCGATTCCCCCAGCGGCCAACACCGGCACCGACACGGCGTCCAACACCGCGTCAAGCAGCGGCAGTGTGCCGATGGTTGCGTCCCCGTGGCCGCCGCCCTCACAGCCGCGTGCCACCATCACGTCGATGCCGGCGTCTTGTGCCCGGCGCGCTTCTTCACTGTTGTAAACCTGTGTGGCTGCGGCGATTCCGGCATCGTGGACACGGCTCACCCAGGACAGGTCGCTGCCGAAGCTGACTGATATCAGCACCGGCTGCGCGGCCAACGCGGCTTCGAAGAGTCCCGCTTCTTTGCGCATCACCCAGTCCACCAAGCCAATTCCGAACGTCTGAGTCACATGCGGCAGTTCAGCGTGCAGCGACGACGTCGACCCGGCGGTGCCCATGCCGACCATTCCCAGACCACCGGCCGCGCTCACCGCGGCGGCCAACCGTCCGCCGGCAACGCCGCCCATCGGCGCGTTGACGATGGGCACCCGCAGACCCATCGCGACGGACCAGCGTGTCGACAGCGAACCGGCATTAGTCATCTCAGCGACATAGTAGAAGAACCCGACCCGCGACCGGCGTAGGCGACGGGTCGGGCATCCTTTACCCATGACGGTGGATGCCCTGCTGCAGTCGGTCCCTCCGCTGGCCGTCTACGGCATGGTCGGCGCCGTCGTCGGCCTGGAAAGCCTGGGCATCCCCCTGCCCGGTGAAATCGTTCTGGTCAGCGCCGCCTTGCTGTCCTCTCGGCACGAGCTCGCGGTCAATCCCATCGGGGTGGGCGTCGCCGCGGTGATCGGAGCGGTGATCGGCGACTCGACCGGCTACGCCATCGGCCGCCGCCTGGGTTTACCGCTGTTCGACCGGCTGGGTCGTCGTTTCCCGAATCATTTCGGTCCCGGGCATGTCAGGTACGCGGAGCGGCTCTTTGAACGCTGGGGTGCGCGCGCGGTGTTCTTCGGCCGGTTCGTCGCGCTGTTGCGGATTTTCGCCGGGCCGCTGGCCGGGGCACTGAAGATGCGCTATGCCAGGTTTCTGCTCGCAAACGTCTCCGGGGCGCTCTGCTGGGCCGGCGGCACCACAGCTCTGGTGTACTACGCGGGCATGGCCGCCGAGCGGTGGCTGACGCGGTTCTCCTGGGTCGCGTTGCTCCTTGCGGTGGTGTGCGGGGTAACCGCCGCAATAGTGCTGCGCGAGCGCACATCCCGCGCAATCGCCGATCTTGAATCCGAACCTTCCGACGAATCCAGGCCACCCGTCGCATAAACGAGACGGGCCGCGGCCAGAAATTGCACGCTTGTATTTTCATGTCGCGGAGATGCACCGAGCTGCCCTATCAAATAATTCGCCGCGTTTCGCAAAATCGGACAAAAATCCGGCGCAAATTGCAGCACAAGAATTTCAAGGCCGGCCGATGCTCGACCTGTTGGCGTCACCCGTTGGCGCTGGCGCGGCCCGGCAAGTCACGCGACCTCGCGCAAAGTACTGAAATCCCAAGTAAACGTTGGTTTTTAGCGTTCGCGGATGGAGTGGATCGAAACGTTGTACTCGAGGTTCAGATCCAGGAATTCGGACCGTCAGAGGCCGCTTCTGAAGCAACCGTTTACCCGGTTCCTCACGCAATTCTCAGGCGGTCTCGCATGGACACGGCCGATATCCTTCTGTTATAAATATGTATCTGCTAACGACGTCAGTCTTAAGCTTCTAGGGCAGGCATCCATATCGAGGCGCTCGACGCCTATGGATCAGGAACACTATGAGCACTTTTGCAATCGCCGAATCAACATTCCACCCTTTGATGCTGAGCAGCCGACTCATCTCGGAATTGTCCCGAGCGCGCAGCACTCTGCGAGCGACGACCGAACGCGACGGCTTAGCCGTGATCGTCAGCGCCGGTGGTGAATTGGACGCGTCCAACGACGCCACCTGGCGGCGCCTATTGAGCGAGGCATCCGCGGCGGCGGCTCCTCCTGGTCCGCTCGTCATCGACCTCAGCGGTCTGGACTTCATTGGCTGCTGCGCATACTCCGCTCTCGCGGAGGAGGCCGAGCGCTCGCGGGCACGCGGCGTTGAGATACGCCTCGCGAGCAACCAGGCGGTCGTTGCGCGGATCGTGCAAGCGTGTGGCCTCAGTGAGCTGCTGCCCGTGGATCACAGCGTGGACGCTGCACTGTCCTGCTGCCTGGCCGTCGACTGCGCGCACGCTCGCTTCGCCATTTGGCTCGCACACTGCGCAAGTCAGCGACCAATAGCCGGTAAGCCTTTTCGCGATCGACTCGATCGCGTAACACTGACGAGGGATGAACCGTAGCCGTCAGCAGCGGCGCCGGATTCGCGGGTATCTCTGCAGGAACGGAGAGCAACTCTCCCCTGTGCTCAGAAACTCGAAAGGCGCTGCCCATCAACGCCTGTGCTGCCGTAGCGCCGAGCAGAACGATCAAATCCGGCTGCAACGCGACGATTTCCGCGAGAAGCCAGGGCCGACACGCGATGACTTCAGTTCTACTCGGCTTCTCGTGAATTCGGCGTTTTCCACCCTTGCGGGTGAACTTGAAGTGCTTGACGGCGTTGGTCTGATACGTCAACTCGGGGTCGATCTCGGCTTCACCGAGTGCGCGTGCGAGCAGCCGCCCCGCCGGGCCCACGAACGGCAGCCCCTGCACATCTTCCTGGTCACCGGGCTGCTCGCCGACCAACATGATGGACGCGCTCAGATTTCCGTGCCCGAACACGGTTTGCGAGGCGTCCTCGTACAAGGAACACCCGCGACAACGGCTAGCTGCGTCCGCAAGAGAAGTCAGTGCGCGATCCTCGGGCAGAAATTGCTGCGCGCCTGCCGGCTTCGTCCTCGTCATTTGTCGCACTCCAGGTAGTCGGCCCTTTAATTACCCGACTTTCGCACCTAACCAAACCGACAGCAGTCAACCGCTTTTCGACGCCTCAGGTCGGAAGGCCGAACAGCTGAACCACTCCGTGATCGCGGCCGGCGGTGTAACCGCCGTCGACCGCGATGGCTTGCCCGCTGACGAACGACGCGTCGGGCGACACCAGGAATGCCGCCATCGCGGCGACCTCCTCGGACCGGCCCATCCGCTGTAGCGCGTGCTCTTGCGTGATCGAGGCTCGGGGACCTTCCATCCCTGGCAGCCCGAATACGCTTTCGGTCAAAGGTGTTTCGATGAACCCGGGGCAGACGGCGTTGGCCCGGATGCCGCTGGGCCCGTAATCCAACGCGATGTTCTTGGTCAGCAATACGACGCCGCCTTTTGCCGCGTTGTACACGCTGCCGCCGGCGGTGCCCTCCAACCCCTCCACGCTGGCCAACGTCACGATCGAGCCTCGTTCGCCGTCGATGCGGGGTTGTTCGATCATTCGGGCCAGTGCCGCTTTGGCGACGAGGAACGTGCCGGTGAGGTTGATCGCGATCACCCGTTCCCATTCGGCGAGATCGAGCAGATGAACCGGACCGCCGCCGGCGACGCCTGCGGCGTGGACGATGCCGTCGAGTCGGTCCGGCACAGCGGCCAGCACCGCCGCGACCGCGGATTCGTCGGTGATATCGGCCGTCACGAAATGGAAATCGGGGCCGAGATCGGGAGGCGCAGCCACGTCGGCACCGACAACGACGCCACCCTCGGCCAGCAGGCGCTCGGCTGTAGCCAGACCGATACCGGAAGCGGCACCCGTCACCACGAACGTCCGGGAATGCGCCCGATCAGCGTTCACCATGACTGGTCCTCTCGAAATCGCCTGTGCCGCAGTCAGAGCCCGAACTGGTCATCGATCAAACCGAGCCAGATCTGCGCGACGTCCATCGCCACCTTCTCGCTGATGAACGCGTGCTGGGTGCCGGTGTAGATGTCGCGGAACGCACGCTCGAGTCGGCTGCCCTCGCGGATCGCGGTGGTCCCGGCCGCCAGGTGAGCCCACTCCGCGACCGCCCGGGCGATGTCAGTGGCATAGACCGCCGCCAGCCTCATGTCGGCGCGCAACCGGGGCGTCAGGTCGTCACCGGATTCGACGGCCGCCTCGGCCGCGCGAACGCATCGAGCACCAGTAGTCGGGCAGCACGCCAGGCCGCGACGTGGTGCGCAAGCCCCTTCTGGAAGGTTTGCCGGCTTGCCAGCGTCGCCATATCGCTCATCCGCACTTTGGTGACGGCCAACTCCTCGACGTCGTCGAGCATGCTTTTGGCGACCCCGAGCGCGAACGACGCGTGGCCGGCGGCGGTGACGGGCATCAGACCCATCCGGCTTGCCGCCGAACTCCCCCGCGCGGGCTCGCGGGTGAACAGCGGGATGGTTCGGCACTCCGGCACGAAGACCTCAGCGACGGTGTAGTCGTATGAGCCGGTTCCCTTGAGCCCCTGGACATGCCATCCGTCGGCGAAGGTGACCTCGTCGCGTGGCAGAAATGCCACCCGCATATCCGGAATTCCTTCGCTCACCCAGCGCATCTCGCCGTCGTCCATCGGGAAGAAGCCCGCGCCGATGTATGCCGAGTGTCCGGTGCCGGAGCCGAAGCTCCACGCGCCGCTCAGCCGGTAACCGCCGTCGACCGCCGAGCCTTGACCGTTCGGAAAGTACTGGCCGCCGATGGTGATGTGGTTGTCGTTCGCAGTGAACATCTCGGCGAAGCCGTCGTCGGGAAGATACGTCGCGGCCGCGAATGTCGACGGTAGGTTGGCAATGCCGATCCAGCCGAAAGAGCCGTCTTGCCAGGCCATTTCGATCCAGGTTTCGATCATTTCCCGAAATGACGGCTCGACACCTCCGGCCGCCTTCGGGTTGAATGCCGACATCAGGCCGCTGGCCCACATCCCGTCGACGATGACCGGCGACAGCGTTCGCAAACGCTCGGATTCGACGGCCTCAGCACGGACCAGGTCGCGCATCCCGCGAGCTCGATCGATCACCGATACGTCAGCCACCGGCCTGCTCCTCTCGGTCTGCTGTCCTTCATCATCGGCGATGAAGACAGTTCGCGTCACCGATCGGCTTCTGGCCATACCTCGCTAGTCGGGAACACTCCCTGACTCCCGGGCCGCCAATCCTTCACCCGGGCCTTTTCTGCAGCCCGCGCCTTGGCTTCGGCCTTCTTTCGCGCCGCGAAGGTGTCTGGGTCTTCGTCTTCTTCCTCGTCGGGGTTGTCCTCGACCTCGAAGACGACCTCGAACCACCGCTTGTGGGGTTCCACCCGCGTCTCGAGGTCACCCGTCGGAGTCGCCCGCTTGAGCTGGATATTCTCCAGGCTGGGATCGCGGCGGGAGATGAACAGTTCCAGCGCCTCGCCTAACGCGCGCCCGCTGAGATTGATTTCTGCCAGCGCTCTGCCTTGGTACGTAGCCACGCCGGACATCTTGCAACGGAATCGGGCGGACGCATTCTTTTCCGGCCGCGTGGCGCCACACGGTAGCCGCGGCACAAACGACTGACCTCCCGCCTTGCGTGAAAGACGGGAGGTCAGCCGGGTTACGCCGGTCTCAGGTCAGTACAGCGGAATCCACGTACCGAAGAACCAGAAGCCCCAGCCACCGAACACCGGGTTGAAGAGCGGCGTGGCGTTGTAGCCGTTGTAGTTGAACGGGCCATAGTTCGCCTGCCCCCAACCGATATCGTGCGCCGGCCCGTTCCATTGCGGGTTCCAGCCACCGGGGGGTGGCGGCCCGTTCCAACCGCCGGGAGGCGGCGGACCGTCCCAGTTGGGCGGCGGCGCTCCCGGAGGAGGCCCGCCATTCCACCCGAAGCCGTTCGGGGGCGGAGGTGGAGGCGCGCCGTTACCCGGAGCGCTGAAGCCGTGCGGTGCGTCCCGCGGACCACCCCATTGCGGGCCACCGCGGTCATAGTGACCCTGCTGCACATACGGCGGCGGTGGCGGCCCGCCGTGGCCACCGGGACCGCCAGGCCCACCGTGTCCAGGTTCACCAGGTCCACCGGGTCCACCAGGACCGCCGTGCTCAGGTCCACCGGGTCCACCAGGACCGCCGTGCTCAGGTCCACCGGGCCCACCAGGACCGCCGTGCTCAGGCCCACCGGGTCCACCAGGACCGCCGTGTTCAGGCCCACCGGGTCCCCCGGGCCCACCAGGGCCACCAGGGCCATTTGGTGCTGGTCCACTGGGACCACCGGGCCCGCCAGGACCGTTCGGCCCTGGACCACCGGGCCCACGGGTCCACCGGGGCCATTTGGTCCTGATCCACCGGGACCGCCGGGGCCACCAGGACCGTGGGCCCATGAGACCCACCGGGGCCACCCGGACCACCAGGCCCAGGAGCAGCCGGCCCACCAGGGCCGCCGGGCCCATGAGACCCACCAGGTCCACCCGGACCACCAGGACCAGCCAGGACCACCAGGACCACCCGGCCCAGGCGCGGCTGGCCACCGGGCCCATGAGATCCGCCGGATCCACCCGGGCCACCAGGCCCAGGACCACCAGGCCCAGGACCACCGGGGCCGCCAGGGCCTCCAGGACCAGGCGGATCGTCAGCGATCGGTCCGCAGTGGATGCAGGCCGGATCTGTCTTCAATGGTGTGGCGTTGGAAAGCCCCGCGCCCACCGTCAGTCCTGACACGCCGAGGGCTGCCGCGAAGGCCGCGCCCGCCACCCGCTTCACATACATACCTGTCGGTTCCTTCCGAGCTTGAAGTGCGACCACATCTGGTTGTTGCGTCGATGGCGACGGTACCCTAGGGGCACGTCACGTCGATCTCGAACGACTTGCTGAGCGCCTGGTCTGGATTTGCCTGATTGACGCCCGTCGCGGTGCCCTTGATCGTGTAGGAGTTGCCGCTCTTGGTGGCTTGGGCGTTGGCTTGATTCGGCGCACCGGCCGAGTACCCCAGCGTGGCGCCGGTCAGGTTGCCCAGACCGACCGCTTGAACGACCGGCGGATCGGCGTTGGTCACCACCGCGCCGACACCGGTTGATGGATCACCAATCCCGATGCTGAGGTTGCCGTTGACCTGGGTGCAACTGATGGGGCCGGTCACGTTCTGAGCCTGGCCGTCGATGATGACCTTGTTGCCGACCGGTGCCGCAGCGCTACTGCTCGCGCCGCCGGTGCTGGATTTGTTGCTCGAACAACCGGCCAGACCTGCGACCACTGTTGCCGCGGCCGCGATGCCTACCAAAATCCCGTGCTTTGCCACCGTTCTCCTTTGCCTTTCGCGTCGATTCCGACGCGCTCACACTGACAGTCAGCCCGCTGGATTCGAACCCTACGCTGACCAAGCCAGCTGAAACAGCATCCTGCCCCCGCTGAGTTTGTACTCATGATCTCCGCGTAGCGTCCCGACCTCGCGATCGGACTACCGTGAATGATATTGCAGTCAAACAACATCGGACCCGACATCGCGAATCCGATTTTCCCGTCGGAAGATTTCCTCCCCGCCGCTGCGATGTGTGATTGCCAGATCAGACCTACCCGTGCCCGAGGTGTTTAAACGCGAACGGTGATCCTGATTCTTCAGTCCTCCGGCGGCGGTGGCGATGGTTCCACCGTGGCCAGTTCACTGAAGCCGGTGATGTCGAAGATCCGGACCAAAAAGGGGTGGGCGATGACACGGATCTGCTCGGCATGAGGAAAGAGCACATTCACGGCCGCACTGTCGACATACTCCACACCACTGAGGTCGACGATCAACCTGCCATCGCTGCCGCCGTGTGCATCGGCGACTGCGGTGGTCAGCGCCTCGCTGAAGGGCTGAACGTTGCTCAGGTCGATTTCTCCTATTGCGGTCAACACGAGTCGTCCGTCGACGGACCGCGCGGTATCGAGAGTCAGCGAGGTGGGCATCAGACGATCCTCGCGGTCAAATGCACCGTGGTTCCCTCGGTTTCGGGATCGATGGTCACGTCCTGCATGAGTGCCTGCATGAGATTGATACCCCGACCGCGGTGATGCTGACCGGCGGTCCGTGCCGGCTTCCACGAGCCGGAATCGACGATGGTCAACCGGACCAGGTCAGCGCTGACAGTTGCGCGCAACCTGATGAGCCCCCCTGGCCTGTCGCGGTGGCCATGCTCGATGGAGTTGCTGACAGCTTCCCCGGCGGCAATGAGCACGTCGTGAATCTGATCGGGATTTATCTCGGCCCGAATCAACCAGTTACGCAACGTAGTCCGGACATCGGCAAGACGATCCACGTCGGCCGGGAAGTCGATCTGCAGAGGTGCGGGGTGACGGTAGAGCAGTAACGCCACGTCGTCCTGATAGCCGCCGCTGGGCGCAAGCCGCTGCATGATCTGACTCGCCAGATGCTCCAGTTCGGCGTCGCGGCCCTCGTGCAGGAGTGCGCAGACCTCAGCGATGCCGTCGTCCAACCCGGTGTGGCGACGCTCGACCAGACCATCGGTGTACAGCAGCAAGACGGCGCGCGCAGGCAATGTCAGTCGGGCTTCGGGGCGGCTTCGGTCCGGCCGCACACCCACCGGAATGGTGCGACCGTCCTCGATGACCTGGGTGGTGCCATCCGCGTGCATCAGGATGGCCGGCGGATGTCCGGCGCTGGAATACACCAATTCGCCGGTCTCCGAATTGAGTACCGCGCAGATGGCGGTGGTGCATCGAGCACCTGGGAGGCGGGCGGCGAAGCGGTCCAAACCCGCGAGAGCCAAACGGGGACTTGGACGTTCGAGCAGCAGTGCGCGGCAAGCGCTGCGCAATTGACCCATGACGGTGGCGGCGGCAAGGCCGTGTCCGACGCAGTCGCCGACGACCAAGCCGATACGCCCGTCTTCCAGATCGATAACGTCGTACCAGTCGCCGCCCACCTGCAGTGGCCGGCTGGCGGCTTGGTATCGCACCGCGAATCCCTGCGGGAGATAAGCCGGCCCCAGGATCGCATGTTGCAGCGCCAGTGCCGTTTCGCGCTGTTGGTCGACCTGATGCACCCGGTGCAGAGCCTGGCCGAGACGACCAGCCTGCATGGTGAGCAAGGTCTGATCCTCAAGAGTGAATGCGCGCTGATCGGCGAGCTCAATCCATACAACGAGCACACCTTCTGGATGTTGGAGCGCGATGCCCGCCGTCCCCGGCTCTGATGCGTACGGCCTGAGCTGATCGCCGTCCCGCAGCGAGACACAGCCGCCGCTGGAGATGAGATGGCAATTCCGTCCACCGCGCGGCATCGCCGACCGATATCAAATTTATTCCGTCACTGGATGTTTCGGCGCCATGCCTACTGTCGGGAAATGTGACGGTGAGGACGCGACGGGCTCGCCATAGTCGTCGCAGTTCCTCAGCTGCGACGACGACCGCCTCATCGACGGTATCGGCTTGGGCGAGTTGCCTGTTGAGAGCATGTTCTCGACCTGCAGCGAGTGCCAATGCCAATGCGGCATGCCGCGCGAAGTCGCTGACCAGATCCAGGTAATCGGTGCCGAACGGCTGCTGTTGCGGATTCCTCGCCACAGCGATGACTCCCAGCGCAGTTTCATCCGCGATCAGGGGGATGACGATCGCCGACCGTTCGCCCACGTCGGTGAAGCCTTCGATCGGATACTGGAAAGAATCGGTGATCAACGGGATACCGCGCCGTGCCACACTACCGGTGGTTGAGCGATCCATCGGAACCCGTTGGCCGATCACCTCGGTGGAGTAGCGGCCCGCCGTCGCGGCGACGACGAGAGTGTCGATGTCGTCGGCGATCACGTCGGATTCGCTCGGCACCAGCAGAATCGCTTGCTCGGCTTCGGCCAATTCGAGCGCACGGTTGACGATGAGCTGCAGTGGTCCAGTCCGGGGATCACCCGAGAGCAGGGCAGTCGTGATTTCGCGACTGGCCCTCGTCCATTTAGCGGTCTCGCGTTCCTGCTCGAAGAGCCGCGCATTGTCGATCGCGACGGCGGCCGCCGACACCAGGGCACGCACGGCCCGTTCCTGGGAATCGGAGAAGACCACGGCCAGGCCGATCGTCGGCCAGGTAGAGGATGCCGAAGTCAGCCGCCCGCACGCTGATCGGTATCGCGAGCACTGCCTGTATTCGGGTCGCGCCCACTTCAGGGCTCACCGCCGATGGGTGGGCAGCGAGATCGTCGATGCGCAAACCTTCGCCCACCGTCAGCTCGCCGAATTGCTGCGTGACACCGGCGTCGATGCCCGCGTGGATGAACGAGGAGAGACCGCCGTCTTCCCGGGTTACGCCCAGCGCGCCGAGTCGAGCGCCAGTGAGCGCGATCGCCGCCTTGACGATCCGCTGCAATGTCCCGTGCAAGTCGAGATCCGAACCGATCTCGACGATGGCTTGTACGAGCTGTTCTATCTGGTCTTGGGCTGCCTGCAGCTCGCTAACCTGATCGGTCATCCGGCTCACCCGCCGACCCCGGCCCGAGCGCGGTGAACGCGCATATAGTCCGGTCGCAGTCCATTTGCGCCAACCCTACGTTTCGGTAATTCGCATCGCGGCAATTATCTGGCGGCGCCGACTCGAGAGTTGTCGCACGAAGGCCCAGGCAGCGAAGGCCGCGGTGATGGTGAGAGGTGGTCCCGGCTGGGTTCGAACCAGCGACCTCCCGCGTGTGAGGCGGGCGCTCTTCCACTGAGCTACGAGACCGGTGCCGAGAGGCGAACGAGGACGAAGATTAGCACGCGTCGCGGTGGCGGCAGAAAGTACCGTCTGAGTTACTGGAGCGGCGCGCCAATGGCGTCAAGGAATTTGTGCGGTCCCGCTCAGGTGGACTATCGTCGTGCTTCGCACCGGGCGACGATCTCGTCCGTGGCGCGCGGATGTGGCGCAGTTGGTAGCGCACAACCTTGCCAAGGTTGGGGTCGCGGGTTCGAATCCCGTCATCCGCTCGAAGGTGCAAATGGCATCAATCCAGCGGTGGAGTGGCCGAGTGGTGAGGCAACGGCCTGCAAAGCCGTGCACACGGGTTCGATTCCCGTCTCCACCTCCAGATATGTTTCCCCGGCGCGATTAGCTCAGCGGGAGAGCGCTTCCCTGACACGGAAGAGGTCACTGGTTCAATCCCAGTATCGCGCACCACAGTTCGTGCAGATGAGGCCCGGTTTCGACCGGGCCATCATCGTCTCCGCGCAATAAACGCGCAATAGGGCCGGGCGGGTTACGCCAGGCACCGGAGGACAACCAAATGACGCACACCATCACTCCCAACATTTCATTCGACTGCACGCCCGACGAAGCGCAGCTCGACGAGCTGCTGTTCTCGAACGGTCGAACGCTCCAAGGCGCACGCGACATCGAGATTTATGACGAGCTGTCGTCTTTGTTCAGGGACAGCGACGGCGTGCGTCGCGCGCAGGCTGGCGAGCTTGTCGGGCTTCTGACTGAGGCGATGTTGCGCTTGAACGCGCTCGCCGACGAGATCGATGCAGTGGGAACCGCACCGATTTAAGCCACGTCTGAATAGACGTCAGGCCGCCCCGTTCTCTCCTCGGGGCGGGCTGATGCGTTTCGGCGTACTGCCGCTCGACGGGGACTTCGTTCTGCGCCGGCTCGGCCATACAGGAGCGGCACTGGTCGCAGGGGCTCGTCCCTTTCGCCGAACGCGAACTGGCGGGCCCGCGCGCTGAGAGTAAGCGCGGACCCGCCAGGAGGACGTGGCTTTAGAACATGCCGGACGAGGGTCCGAACAGCGAGACGATGTCGTACAGCAAGTTGGCGGAGTCAGCAGAGGCGTTGCCGTGGGTGAACAACACTTCGGCCAGGTCGTTGCTGAAGCCATCACCGGCGAGCGCGCTGTCAGGCGAGCCCGCGGTACCGAAGGGGTCGTCGACATAGGCGATGTTGCCGTCGCCGTACGTCGCGGTCGCGGTGCTGTTGTCGGGGCCGTCGACGTAGGCGTAGTTGCCATTGCCGTCATAGGCTGAGACATCTTTTAAGCTGATGCTGTCGCTGGTGTCGGCGATAGCGGTGTTGTTGTTGCCGTCGGCCGCGAACGCATAGTCGTACCCGGCAGTGTTGTTACCCGAGTCGCTGGCGTAATTGTTGCTACCCTCGACGGCCAACGCGCCGTCGTAGTTGCCGCTGTTGTTGCCGGCGTCATACGCGGTGTCACCGTTGCCGCTAGCGTCGTTGTAGTAGCCGGCGAACGCGCCGGTCTGGCTCACGCCTGCGCTGTTGTTGCCGAAGTCGTAGGCGGAGTCGTTGCTGTCGGTGCCGACGTCGCTGCCCCCGTACTGCAGGCTGGCGTTGCCGGCGTAGGCGCCTACGTTGCCCTGCAAGAAGCCGGAGCCGTTGTTGCCGATGTCGACGGCGGAGTCGAAATTGTTGCCGGTGGCACCGGTGGCCAGCGAGCCGGCTTCGGCGTTAGCGTCGGTACCGCTGGCTAGGGCATAGTCGCCGAAGCCGCCCTGGGCGTAGGCGTGGGCGCCATCACCGGATGCGATCGCCAGACCGTACTGCCCCGATGTGGTGAAGGCGACGGCGCTGCCGCCGCCGTCGTAGATGGTGTAGCCGTCGAACGAGATATCGATGTCGATGGGCGTTGGGGCGGCTGGTAGGCCGCTGATAAGACTATCGATCGTCGACGCCGCGTCGCCGGATGAGTCAGCCGAGGCCAGCGGCATGTGGGCCCACGCGGCCCCAATCCCCAACCCCACCGCCAGCACGCCCAGCCGAGCCGTACCACGAACGTTTTTCGCCATTGGGCCTTCTCCCCGCTTCTGACCGACGCCAGTCCGCCGGCGGGTTGAGTGTCCGCGCTATGACCGGCTCCTTGAATCGGGTGTTTCCCTACATTTGAAGATTTCTCAGGGCGGCCCTAGGTGCTTTTCAGCGTGCTTGAGCCGACCAACGCGCCCAGCTTTTCTGTCGGGGCATCGAGATAAAACGTTGCAGTGGCCGAACCGCGGCGCAACGACTTCCCGTCGGTCACGAGTCGCGTGCCCTCCTCAGTGAGAGCCAACATGCGTGATGCTCGCCGTCGGACACGCATTTCGCGGTGTCCGGGGTCCTGCTCTCCGAGGCGCACACGCGGTCGGGTTGGTCGCACTGGATGAATCTCGGCATAGGCGTACTTGGGATCTGCTCCGTCGTGCTCCAAGTGGTGCTGGACCGCCGCAAGATATCGCGCGGAAAGCCTGTTCCTGAATCCACGGCTAGTAGCCTCGGTGGCTATAAGCGCCCGACCGGCTACTGAGTACGCCGACGAGCTATTCAGCCGGATGAATCAAAGCAACCTATTGCGCCGGCCCAGGATGCGGCCTCGTCGACCCATCATGCCGGCGTCCCGACGCCGCCCAAGGATGCCGCCACGCCGACCCATCACGGATTCGTAGATCGCGATGAGCGCGATGGCAGCGGCGACTCCGATGAGCAGTGGAATCCATGCGATTCCGCCATTGGCGTTGTGATATCCGAATTGGCTGGCCACGGCCGAGCCGATCACGCCACCTAGGGCCCCAATTATCACGGTCGGGATCATGGTGATGTCTTGCTTGCCCGGCATGATGAGACGCGCCACCAGGCCTATGCCCGCGCCCACGATGAGGGCGAGGACTATCGATTCCATCATTGCAGCTCCTCTAGTCACAGCGCCCTGAGCGGACGCCATCTTGCGCTGCGGGTTCCCCGATCCGCCCGGCTTGTAACACACATGTCTAGCAAGAAGTCTTGTGACGACCGGCGCGGCCGATCCCAGTCTTAGTAGCAAATCGCGCAAATCAGGGATTCCGTTGCCACACAGAGAAATCCGTCTACGTCTGGTGACGTATCCCTGACACCGCACCACGGATAGAGAAGGCGACATCGTCGCTCACATACGGATCGGTGAGATGGCTTGGGCAATAGACTTCCGCTGATACGGCGATGAACCTGACCGCGGTTCTATGAACCCGAGCGGCGTCTTGGCGGTAAGACGGACTTTCCTCGAACATGCCGTTCATCTCTTCATCCACCACGGCATAGACCGAGGTGCCGCCATTGAGTTCGGCACAAATCTGGTGGGCCCGGGCGACGAGGGTAGGCAGGTTATCGACGACGGGAATCTGATCTTGCTCGAGCAGCGCCACAAACTGATCCTGCTGGCTTGGGTCGGCGCTTGCTGCGCCCGCGCAAATCAATGCGGCGGTCAGCACCACCGCGCCGCTGACCAGAAGGGCTTTAAGGCTCGTGATACCGGTGCGCACGGCAGGATTCCAATTCTTCGGTGTCATCTGCTCGGTAACCAATTCAACCCGAGTGACGACAGGACGTCCATAGGCACGGAAGCGCCTAACCACCGTCAGCGGGTGTAGAACCCGACGTGGATTCACGGCCGGCGCTCCAGCCGCCCTGGGTGCCCCGGCCGGCCTCTGGCAGGCTTCGAGTCATGGAATTTGACGAAACGCGATGGCGCGAGATCCAAGGGTTCGCATCGTCGGTGGGCGCATCAGCGCCAAAGGCGGTCGTCGTTGCGTTGAATTCCATCATCGACAAGTCGGTCAGCGCAGCGACCTGGTCGTCGATGGAGACCACGGCGACGACAACGGTGTGGAAATGCTGGGCTGTCACCGAGCGTGCCGTCGGCTACGTACTGATCAGGTACAAGAAGGCTGGTTATGACGAACGTGAGGAGCGCCAGAATGAGCTCACGCCGTCAAACTGGTCCGTATGGGTCCGGCCGCTCGCTGACATCATCGGGATCCGTTACGGATCTTTCTGCGCGGACGAAGCCAACCCCACTGTGTTTCATCCCGCCACACCCATCAAGGTCGTCTTCAGTGATGGCGCCGTGAGCCTCCCAGCCGGTCCCATTCCGATCGACCAACGTGCAGAAGTCGGCCGCGTCATTACCGCACTGCGCGAGTTCGTGAAGTTCTGAGTCTGGCCGGCACCGTCACCGGGAGTAGTTACGCCAGCCCACGGCGCGGCTCCACAGCAGCACCCGCGAAGAACCCGCGGGCGCCAGCCAAAGGTGCGTGAGTGAGTCGGGTACCGCCGGCGGATCAGGCGGTAGCGTTTCCTTGAATATGAGTTCCGAGACCACACCGGCGGGCAGTGCGGTGTCATGCAACGGGATGAAGAGGTGACGCTCATCGGCGCCCGATCTCGCGAGCTTGTCGAAATGCGCCTGTATATGGGGCTTCTCAAACGCCTTGGCAAGTCCGGCGGCGAAGCCCGCTAGCGATCCATCCGCGAAGCCAGCGCCGACTCGCGGCACGACCTCGGTCATCGGTCGCTTCAAGTTCTCGGCCAGAACTTTCGGAAAGCCGATCATCGCCGACGACGACTCACGAACAAGCCATCGCACGTCCGGGCGAATTGACCATCCGCCGTCGACCCGGCGCGGGTCCGGCTCCCCCGCTGCCTCGCAGAGTCGAATGATTGCGTCGTAGCACAACTTCAGGCGATCCAGGTCAGCAACCGACCCGACCTCGATGCGCCAGAACCACTCCCCGACTACCGGCCACCTGTACTTGATCTTCTCAAGCAGCCGTGCGAGGTCAAGCGCATCGTCCTGGCCGAGGTCCGTCACCTCGAATGCGGCGGTACGACCGTCGCTCAGAGTCAGCAGCGCATCGACGGTGCCCTCGCGGCCGTCGACGACAAAGGCTTCCGCCTGCGCCGCATCGAGTACGTGAACGACGAGCAGGCAAGCGTCCCGCCTCTGCGGATCCAGCTCAGAAATTCCGATCAGGTGCGGCACTGCTCGAGTCACGCAGCCAGGCTACGACTCGCACATGCTCGATGCGTCACGGACTAGCCGGAGATCTGCGCTTGCGCCTCCGCGTTGGCGGTCTGGTCGGGGCAGTGCTGACGAATCGTGTTGCCAGTCAAGACGCCGGCGTTTGTTGCGTTGTAGCCGCGGGCTTCGAGGGTGGTTTCGATCGCGGCAAGACTGGTGCCACCACGCAGCGCGGCGCAGATGTCGTAACGAGAGTCGATGGTGGCGGCCTCCGCGGGCGCAGCCAGAGTCAACGTCGCGATCATCGCGGCCCCGGCAGCGAAAAGAGATAAACGGATGACGCTGTGCCCGTTGATCGTGGTGTGCCGCATGTCAGCCTCGCTGGTGTCGAGGTCACCGTTCTGATTTAGTGGCCGTTGTCGTCTACCAACGCCGCGAGTCACCCGGAGGCTGCCCGATTCGGCTCGAAGGTGACCCAATTCACGGCCGGCGACGGATTCGCCGATCCCAGCGGGCGTCGAGGGCTTACGCTGAAGCACGCCCAGACGTCGGGCACCGGTCCACTGAGAGGCCTGCTATGACGAGGTTTCTTCGCCACCTGGCCGTCGCTCTAGCGGCGGCGTCCATTCCGCTCGCGGCGGGCGCGGTCGCGACATCGGCAGTCAGCTCAGCGGGCTGTGACCCCAGCTGGTCGCGCAATGTCTGGACCGGCGAGTGCCATCCGCAACCAGCGCTTCCGGATTGGTATGTGATCCGGCCGGCTTACGCACCGCCCTACGCACCCGTCGACGTCCCGCCACCTCCTCCCCCGCCGCCATGGGCAGGGCAGATGCAGCCGAGATGGGACGAGGGCGGCCAGCATTGGGTTTGGGGCGGGATCTAACCGCGGCGCAAGCTATTTCATAGTTTGCGAACACCGCGCAGGATCTTCGCGAACGGATTGCCGGCCGCCAGGCCGCGGCGAAGGCTCGGTTGCAGAGTGCTCAAGTTCAACAAGACCGGGTAGCCCAACCCGTGATCACGCCAGTCCGCAAGCTGGTCCACGATCTCGTCATGAGTGCCTTGCAGGCAGGCGTCTTTCAGAAGCGACAGCGGAACATTCGAGGTGTACTCCAGCACGGACTCCTCGTCGAATACCTGCGGGATGATGTCCTGGGAGCCGGTGAAGTCGTCACCAAGCGGGTGAGACACGCCGTGGCGCTTCCACAATTCCGCCGGGGCATTCAGCGCGAACGTCTTCATCGCGGTCGATTCGAGCGCCTCGTCGATCTCCTCACGGCTACGCCCGGTGACGGTGAAGAACAGGATCGCAGCGCCGATCGACAACGGGTCCCGTCCGGCGTCTGAGGCCGCGGCACGAACCGCCGTCAGCCCGCGCGCGTAATCCGTCGGCGAAAACACGGCCGCGGGAAACCACGTGTCGGCGTAGCGGCCGGTGGCGCGCAGCATCCTGGGGCCATGTGACGCGATCCAAATCTCCGGCCATTTCCCGCGATACGGCCACAGATCGAACACGGCGTTGCGCAGCGGGAAGAACGGCGAATCGCGAGTGACGAGTTCGCCACCGGAGTTCCACAACGCCCGGATGGTGGCCATCGCCTCTTCGAACCGCGCCACCGGTCGGGACCAGTCCACGCCGTAGGGCTCGTTGCCCTCACGCTCGCCGGTGCCGATGCCGAGGATCGCCCGACCCCGGGTGAGCAGGTGCAGTGTCGCGGCTGCCTGAGCGGTGACCGCGGGATTGCGGCGACCGGTATCAGTCACACCAATCCCAAGGCGCATGCGCCCCAACCGATTTCGAGCGGCGAGATGCCCGAGCACGGTCCACGGCTCGAGATTGGCGTCGACTTTCGGGGTAAATCGTGCGGCGCCGATGTATTTCGGTTGCGCCATCGCCCGCGGGAACAACGAATTCAGATGGTCGGCCAACCAGAACGAATCCGCCCGGGCCGCCACCGCGGACAAATAACTGCTGCGCGTCACCGCCATCGGCGAATAGCGCATAGGCAGCGCTTGGGCCGCCAAACCGACTTTCATCACTGACCCCCGACAGCCCCGGGAGGCTGGCACGGGCCGCCGGTGCTGTCGTTGACGCGTTTGAGATGTTGTGGGCAGTAGGCGCTCGCCGGGATCGCGGTGAATTTCGCGGCACTCACGGTACTGATGTCCGAATTCTGTTGCATACAAGCTGAACGACTCAAGTTGCGACCTCCCCTGGTCCATCAACTCACCGATGCCGGTCTTGCCCGCGTTGATGGCACTTGGGATCGTTGAAGTTGATGCCGGCTTTGGCGCGTCGATCAAGCTCGCGTCGACGTTCGGGTCGGCTTGAGCCGGGATCGCGAGACTCAGCGCGCAGCCATCGCCGAGCGCAGTCACGAGACTTCTCATCAGCCCATCATGGCCCACACCGGCGCGGCGCCAAGGTGACGGCTAGCCCGCCGGTGGTGCAGTGACACCCGGAGGCGGTTCAGCGGCGTGCTGGAGGTGTTGCGGGCAGTAGGCGCTGGCGGCGATCGCGGTGAACTGCGCCGCCCTGGTCGTGTCCAGCCCGGGGTTCTGCCTCGTCACGAGTTGGACCACGTCGATCTGCGGCCGACCCTGGTCCATCATTCCGCAGGCTGCCTTGCCGGCTTTGACCGCGCCGCTTTCGCTGTTGATGGTGATGCCCGCTTTGGTGAGCGATTCCAGAAAGCTCGCATCAAGGCCCGGGTCAGCGCCACCTGGGCCCGCTTGCATCAGTGCCGCCGAGCCCAGCGCGGCGGCTCCAACCAGCATCGCCAGCCGACGTGTCATCACTCCATGGTGGCGTACCTCGACGCCTTTGTCGCGCGCACCGAAGCGCCACATCGATTCCGGCGTCCTGCAAAGATCGGACGAATGGCCGAAAGAATCGAAGTTCAGCGCACGATCGCCGCCCCGCCCGCCGACATCTTCGCCGTCCTCTGCGATCCGCAGGGCCACGTCGCCATCGACTCATCTGGCATGTTGCAGGATGCCGATGGCGCGGCGGTGGCCGCCGCCGGGGACAGCTTCGTCGTGCACATGGACCGCGACGCCCTCAACGACTTTCCCGAACTCGGCAAGTACGACGTGACCGTCACCATCCGCGAGTTCGAGCAGGATCAACTGATCGCGTGGACGGTTCTGGGTCAGATTCGGCCTCAGATCGGACACGTGTACGGCTACCGCCTCGAACCCGACGAGCAGGGCGAAGGCACGATCGTGACGTCGTTTTACGACTGGTCGCAGATCGACGAAAAATGGCGTGAGGCCGGAATTTTCCCGGTCATCTCCGAGGCCGCTCTGCGGGCGTCGCTGGGGATCTTGGATCGCACGGTCCGACGGGGCTATCCGAAGGGCTGATCCGGCGCGGCGTCAACGTTGTACATCCGCGCAACGCGAGCCGCGCAGTGTGCCATCATGCGATGGTCTCCGAGGAGGAAAGATGCGCCGCTACCTGGTTGTCGCGATTGCCGTCATCGCGACCACATTGATCGCGGTACCCCGCGCATCCGCCGGTGACGCACCGATCGGCCACCTCGGCGACACGCTGCGGGTCGACACCGGAAAGATGATCGCCGACATCACGGTCAGCAGTGTGCAGCCGGTCGACCCGCCACCAGGGTTCGGCTACAACCGGGTTGGCGTCCCGGTCAAGAGTTTCCCGAACAGCGCAGTCATGCGCGCGGACGTGGCGATCCACGCGGTTCGCGTGCCGACCCCGTTTCAGATGCTCACCGATTTCACCTTCGACGGCGTGACCCCGTTCGGCGACGCATACAAGTCCCGCTCGTCCGACGCGCCCGATGCGTTGGATGCCGCGCTGGCCAACGCACCGGCCGGCTCGATCGTCCGCGGCGGCGTGTACTGGGAGGCCTACCGCGATCCGGTCTCCACTGTTGTCCTGCTGGACAAGAAGACGGGTTATCACTTAGCACAGTGGAACCTGTAGCTCGTATCGCCACCGCGGGCCCAGTCGATGCGGTCGAACTCGCTGCCATCGCCGCGCGCACGTTCCCGCTGGCCTGTCCCCCGTCGGTCGCACTCGATGACATCGCATCGTTCATCGACGCCAACCTCTCGGCTGCGTCCTTCGCCGACTACCTGGCCGACCCGCAACGGTTGATCCTCACCACCAACGACGATGACCGAATCACCGGCTACGCCATGCTGATCAACGGCGTCTCCGACGATCCTGACGTTCAGCGCGCTGTGCATATTCGACCTGCGGTCGAGCTCTCGAAGATGTACGTGCTGCCCGCGAATCACGGCTCGGGTGTGGCGTCGGCACTGATGGACGCCGCGCTCGACGCCGCCGCGGGAAGGGCCGCCGAATGCGTCTGGCTCGGTGTCAACCAGGAAAACCAACGTGCTCAACGGTTTTACAAGAAGCACGGCTTTACCGTCAGCGGCAACAGGAGCTTTCGGTTGGGCGACCACACCGAGAGTGACTATGTGATGGTCCGACCGAACTAGGCGTCGACAGCGGCGCTCAGCGCCAACAGCCGCGAAGTGGCCCGCAAGTATTTCTTGCGGAAGCCGCCGGCCAACATGTCCTGGCTGAAGATGCTGTCCAGCTTCTCCCCGGAGGCCAGCACCGCAATGCCGGCGTCGTAAAGGCGGTCCGTCAGGGCGACCAGACGCAGTGCGACGTTCTGATCGTCGACGGCGTGCACGCCGGTCAGGCAAACCGCTGTCACGCCGTCGATCAGGGCCAGGTACCGCGACGGATGCATGGTGGCCAGGTGGGCGGCGGACTGGCTCGGCTCGGCCGGATCGGGGCGGTAGGTCGCGAAGCTGGCGTCGGCGAAGGTCGGCGGCGGTGTCAGCTGCGCAACCAGCCGCTCCGGTGACACGGTCGGCTGCCGGTCGACCAGTCGACCAACCCCGTGCATGCACGCACCTTATCGACGTGCTGCAATCAAGGGCATGGCTGACCATTCAGCTGACGACTCCGGCGCGGTGCAAATGCGGCTACTCGGCTCTTCCCGCGACCTCGACGGCGGCGATCTGCCCGATCTCTACGGCTACCCCGCCGATCACAGCGGCGTGTGGCTGCGCGCCAACTTCGTCGCCAGCCTCGACGGCGGCGCGACCTTCAGCGGCAAGTCCGGCCAACTGGGCGGCCCCGGCGATCGGGCGGTATTCGCCGCGCTGCGGGAGATGGCCGACGTGATCCTGGTCGGTGCCGGCACGGTGCGGGCCGAGGGATACGCCGGTGCACGCCCGACCGTCGCGCAGCGGCAACGCCGACAGAGCCGCGGGCAGAGCGAAGTGCCCCAGCTGGCCATCGTGTCCAAATCCGGCCGCCTGGAGCGGGATATGCCGGTATTCACCCGCACTGAGGTAGCGCCGCTGGTCTGCACCTGCACGACCGCAGCCGACCAGACTCGACGCGCACTGGCCGGCCTCGCCGACGTGGTCGACTGCTCTATCGACGATCCCGACAGTGTCGACTCGGCCGCGGTGTTGGCCCTGCTGGGCGACCGGGGGCTCCCGCGGGTGCTGACCGAAGGCGGCCCGATGCTGTTCAGCTCATTCGTCGAGCGCGACCTACTCGACGAGCTGTGCCTGACGATCGCGCCGACCCTCGTCGGCGGTCAAGCCGGCCGCATCGCCACCGGTTCGGAACAGGTGCACACGGGAATGCGATGCGCGCACGTCCTCACCGACGACGACGGCTACCTGTACACGCGCTACGTGCGGCAAGCGGCGCCTGACGACGATGCAGGCCGGGGACCGGCCTGAGGAGAAGTCGGGCAATCGGTTTGATCCATCAACCAATCGCTACTGTGGTCGGCATGAGCAGGCGCGCCGCATTCACCACCTCGCTGATCGTGGTGACCGCTTTGCTGGCCGGCTGCGCGCCCGGCCTGGCCGCCAACCCGCGGTTCGCCACCAACTCCGGAGCCCGGCCGCAGGGCAAGGCAGCGAAGAAAACCACGCCCAACGGGCCGCCGCCGATCGCCAAGCCGAAGAACGAGTTGTCCTGGCACGACTGCACATCGAAGGAATTCAGCCAAGCCGCGGTGCCCGCGCCCGCCGGCGTGAAGATGGATTGCGCCAACTACGACGCCGACCTCGACCCGGTGAACGGCGCGGCCGGCTCCCTGAGCATCGGTGTGGTCCGCGCCCGTTCGCCCCAGACGCCCGATGACGCCGGCCCGCTGGTGTTCACCACCGGTTCCGACCTGCCGTCGTCGCTGCAGTTGCCGGTCTGGCTGGCACGCGCGGGCGCCGACGTGCTGAACAAGCACCCCATCGTCGCCGTCGACCGGCGCGGCATGGGCACCTCGAGCCCGGTGGACTGCCTCGAACAGTTCGATCGTCAGGAGATTCACGACCAGGCACAGTTCGAGGCCGGAAACGACCCCGTCGCCAATCTTGCCGACATCGTGCAGACCTCGACCACCAGTTGCACCGACACCATCGCGCCCGGCGACTCCGCGTACGACAACACCCATGCCGCAACCGACATCGAGCGGCTACGCAGCATCTGGGATGTGCCGGCGCTGGCGCTGATCGGCGTCGGCAACGGCGCCCAGGTGGCGCTGTCGTACGCCAGCTCACACCCGGACAAGGTCGCCAGGCTGATACTCGACTCCCCGGTGGCATTGGGCGTGGGCGCCGAAGCCGCCGCCGAGCAGCGGGTCAAAGGCCAACAGGCGGCGTTGGATGCATTCGCCGCCCAATGCGCCGCGGTGAACTGTCCGCTGGGACCCGACCCGAAAGGCGCCGTCAGCGCGCTGCTGGCCGACGCCCACTCCGGCCACGGCCCGGCGGGCGCTTCCGTCGCCTCGATCGTGACTGCGATCAGCACCTCGTTGGGCTTCCCCACCGGCGACCGGATCGGCACCACCAACGAATTGGCCACCGCGCTGGCCAACGCCCGCAACGGAGACACCAACTTGTTGGCCGGCCTGATCACCCGGGCTGAGGGCATGAGGGGCACCGACGGGCAGTTCGTCAACACCTGCAGCGACGCGGTCAACCGGCCTACCCCCGACCGGATCCGGGAACTGGTCGTCTCCTGGGCAAAGCTCTACCCGCAGTTCGGCACTGTCGGCGCGCTCAGTCTGGTCAAGTGCGTCTCGTGGCCGAGCGCGTCGCCGCCACAGCCGCCGAAGAAGCTCACGGTCAATGTGCTGCTGATGGGCGTTCAGGACGACCCGATCGTCGGTTCGGAGGGCGTTTCGGCGACCGCTGCCACCATCATCAACGCCACCGCCGCCAGTAAGCGGGTGATGTGGCAGGGCATCGGCCACGGCGCCAGCATCTACTCCTCGTGCGCGGTCCCGCCGCTGGTCGGCTACCTCGACACCGGCACATTGCCGGCTACCGACACCTACTGTCCCGCCTGATCAAGCCCGCCTTATAAAGTGCGCTCGTGATTGAAGTCGAATCCTCGCGCGGCGTTTTGCGGGACCGGGCGCACGCCGTGTTTGCTCCCCGTACCGCGGCCCCGAGTACCGCGAACGTGCTGCGCTCGGTGCTGTGGCCGATAGCCATCCTGGCGGTCATTCACCGCACCATCGTGGTCACCACCAACGGCAATATCACCGACGACTTCAAACCCGTCTACCGCGCGGTGCTGAACTTCCGGCAAGGCTGGGACATCTACAACGAGCATTTCGACTACGTCGATCCGCACTACCTGTATCCACCCGGCGGGACGCTGCTCATGGCGCCGTTCGGCTACCTGCCGTTCGCGGAGTCGCGTTACCTGTTCATCGCGATCAACAGCGCCGCGATCGTCCTCGCCGGGTATCTGCTGCTGAAGATGTTCAAGTTCTCTCTCACCTCAGTCGCGGCCCCGGCACTCCTACTGGCGATGTTCTGCACCGAATCCGTCACCAACACACTGGTTTTCACCAACATCAACGGCGTCATCCTGCTGCTCGAGGTGCTGTTCCTGCGGTGGCTGCTCGACGGCCGGGAAAGCCGACAGTGGTGGGCCGGCATCGCCATCGGACTGACTGTCGTGGTCAAGCCGGCACTGCTGCCGTTGCTGCTGCTACCACTGCTGAATCGGCAGTGGCGCGCGCTGGTGCCGGCCTTCCTGGTGCCGGCGGCATTCAATCTGGCCGCATGGCATCTGGTCGTTCATCCCAAAGACTTCATCACTCGCACCGTCCCCTACATGTTGGGTGTCCGCGACTATTTCAACAGCTCGATCGAAGGCAACGGCGTCTATTTCGGGTTGCCGTTCTGGCTGATCCATCTGCTGCGAATCCTGTTCACGCTGCTGGCCATTGGCAGCTTGTGGCTGCTCTACCGCTACTACCGGACCCGCGACCCGCTGTTCTGGTTCACCACCTCGTCGGGCGTGCTGCTGGTGTGGTCGTGGTTGGTGCTGGCACTGGCCCAGGGCTACTACTCGATGATGCTGTTCCCGTTCTTGATGACGGTGGTGCTGCGCAACTCGGTGATTCGTAATTGGCCGGCGTGGCTGGCCATTTACGGCTTCCTGACCATGGACCGCTGGCTGCTGTTCAACTGGATGTTCATCGGTCGGCCGCTGGAATACCTCAAGATCACCTACGGCTGGTCGCTGCTGCTGATCGTCGTGTTCTCCGTGCTGTACTTCCGTTACCGCGACGCCAAGGCCGAAAACCGCTTGGACAACGGCATTGACCCGGCGTGGCTGACGACTGAGCAACCGCGCGCTAACGTGGAGGCATGACCTCCACTCCTGCGCCGAAGCTGCAACTCAGCGACGACGAATGGCGCAAGAAACTCAATCCGCAGGAGTTCGACGTACTGCGCCGCGCCGGTACCGAGCGCCCGTTCGTGGGTGAATACACCGACACCAAGACCGAGGGCGTCTATCAGTGCCGGGCCTGCGGCGCCGAGCTTTTCCGCAGCACGGAGAAGTTCGAATCTCATTGCGGCTGGCCGTCGTTTTTCGATCCGGCGGACTCCGACGCGGTGATCCTGCGTCCCGACCATTCGTTGGGTGGTAACCGCGTCGAGGTGTTGTGCGCAAACTGCCACAGCCACCTGGGCCATGTATTCGAGGGCGAGGGTTATCCGACGCCGACGGATCAGCGTTACTGCATCAACTCGATTTCGCTGCGCCTGAACCCTTCCTGACGTTTGCCCCTCACTGCCGATCCCGGACTGCTCGACGATCCCGTCCGGCATGCGCTCACTGGACCGCATCGCCACTTCGCCATCGCGTCCCAGGGTCCCGCGCGCGCCTACCGATACCGGGCCGATGTGGCGCCCTTCGCCGCCCTGCGCGATGTCGCGGATCCCGCGGCATGGGATGAACTCGCCGGACTGTGCGGACCCGGTGGACGGGCGGCCCTCGAGGCTCCGGTAGTGATCACCGCCCCGCAGGGTTGGACGGTGGACACCCTGTTCCCGATCGCACAGATGATCGCCCCGACAGATGGACTGCCCAGCGGTCGCGCAACGGAACCCGTTGTCCAACTTGGCAAGAAGGATGCTGGGGAGATGATGGCGCTGGCCGAACTCACCCGTCCGGGCCCATTCGCGGCCTCGACCGTTGAGTTGGGCGGCTACCTGGGAGTGCGACGCGAGGGTCAGCTCGTCGCGATGGCCGGGCGTCGCTTACACCTGCCGGGCTGGATTGAGATCAGCGCGGTGTGCACCCACCCGGACCACCGTGGCCAGGGCCTGTCCCGGTTGCTGATGGCGGACATCGAAAAAGCGATCCGCCGACAGGGACACCGGGCATTCCTGCACGTGCTGCACGAGAACACCCGCGCCATCGACATTTATCGCGGGCTGGGCTTCACCACGCGCGCGGACATGACGATGACGGTGGTGCGCTCGGAGCCCTAATCCACCCGGGTGGCGTGCACTTCCCAGAACGGTGCATGCGCACGCCCGTTGGTCAACCACGGCTCCATGGTGCGGAAGCGCTCGGCCACCGGCTTCATCTGCTCGGCCTGTTCCGGATTGCGCTGCACCATCCGGTCGAAATTCTCCGAGCTCATGTTGATCTGGTACGTCGTGGGTCCCAGATAGGTGATCTCCCAACCGGCGTCGGGGAAGACCGCCCGGAAGTCGTCCTCGGACAGCGAACGCGGCATGTAGAAGCCATTGATGTTGCCGATACCGAACTCGAACATGAACAGCCGCGCCCCTGGTTTGGTGGCGCGGTGCAAGGCTCGGGCATAGGACGTCTGCAGCTCCCGATCTGTCGAAAAGGTGTGGTAAAAAGCGCAATCCACCACCGTGTCGAAATAATTGTCCAAGCCGTCGAGCTTCATGGCGTCGGCCAGCTGAAAGTCGACCGTCACCCCGGCCTTGCGGGCATTGTCGCGGGCCCGCTCCAGCGCCGTCTCAGATCCGTCAATTCCGGTGGCCGAGTACCCCTTTGACGCGTAATAGATGGCGTGATGTCCAGGCCCGGTGCCCGGGTCGAGGACCTCGCCTTTGATCGCGCCCAGCGCGACCAGTTGCTGCACCACCGGCTGTGGACCGCCGATGTCCCACGGCGTGGCGGCCGGCAAACCGTACGTGACGGAGGTGTCGCGGTACATCTCCTCGAAACGGGCGGGATCGCTTGGATCGAACGTTGTCAATTGGCGCCGCTCCTCCTGCCCTTTCTGAATCGCACTGCCCTGTTGATCGTCGACGGCGAGGTTGTCATGTCTCCCCCTTCATCGCCAACTCACTCAGGGCAGCGAGTTGACCAGCTGTTCGACCGGCACCCGCGGCCCGGTGAAGAACGGCGTCTCCTCGCGGGTGTGCCGACGCGCGTCGGTGGCCCGCAGTTCCCGCATCAGGTCGACGATCCGATGCAATTCCGGCGCCTCGAACGCCAGCAACCACTCGTAGTCGCCGAGCGCGAACGCCGGCACGGTGTTCGCCCGAACGTCCTTGTATTCGCGGGCCGCCATACCGTGCTCGGCCAGCATGCGCCGCCGTTCCTCGTCGGGCAGCAGGTACCACTCGAGCGATCGCACGAACGGGTAGACGCAGATGTAGGCGCCCGGCTCCTCACCGGCCAGGAACGCCGGGACGTGGCTTTTGTTGAATTCGGCGGGCCGGTGCAACGCCACGCTGCTCCACACCGGCGTCGACGCCTGGCCCAGCGCGGTGGTCCGGCGGAAGTCGGAGTAGGTGGCCTGTAACGCCTCGACGCGTTCGGCGTGCGTCCAGATCATGAAGTCTGCGTCGGCTCGTAGGCCCGCGACGTCGTAGAGGCCGCGCACCACGACCCCGTACTCTTCGCGCTGCTTGAAGAAGGTCGCAGTTTCGTCGACCACCTGTTCCCGCTGGTCGCCCAGCGCGCCGGCGCGCACCGAGAACACCGAGAACATCAGGTAGCGGACGGTGGAATTCAGAGCGTCGTAGTCCAGACGGGCCATGGGATCTATCGTGCCACGGGCGTTTCGACGGCACGGACGGCGGCATTGGCGGCCCGCCCGGCCGCGCCGATGCAGGCCGGCACCCCGATCCCGTCGAGGTAACTGCCGGCTACCTGGCACGTCGGCGGTAGGCCGGCCCGTAGGTCGGCGACAAGGTCGCGGTGACCCGGCCCGTATTGCGGCATCGCATCCGGCCAGCGCTGCACATGGACGTCCACCGGTTCGACCGGGAGATCGAAAACGGTGGCCAGATCCTCCAGCGCCCACGCCAGTAACTCGTCGTCCGATGAGCGCGTCGCCAGGTCGTCGCCGAGGCGCCCGAATGAAAGTCGCACCAGCTCCACGTCGGTGCGCCGACCCCATTTCCGCGAGGACAGTGTTATTGCCTTGGCGTGCAACCGTTCTCCGCTGGCTACCAGCACGCCAGAGTTCTGCGGGAAGTCGATGCCGCGGGGTACCGCCATCGCGAGCACCGCCGAGGAGGCGCTGTCGATCCGGCCGGCTGCCGCCGCGGTGCGGGGAGCGACGGTGCCGAGCAGGCGGGCCAATCGCGCCGACGGGACGGCGAAGACCACCGCGTCGGCGTGCCATTCGGTGCCGACAGAGTCCCGCAGGGTCCAGCCCTGCCCGTCGGCGTCGATACCGTCGATCGCGGTCCGCACCCAATCGATCCCGCTGCGGCGGACAAGTTCGTCGACCAGCACGGCGTATCCCCCGCCTACCGCACCGAAGATCGGGCCGGCGGTGATGCTCGTCAGCGCTTGGCGGACCGCATCGGTGAGACTCGTGGCGCCCGCGTCCAGACCCGCCGCCAGTGTCGGGGCCGCGGAGCGAAGCCCGATGGTCGCCGCCGACCCGGCATAGACCCCGCTGAGCATCGGATCCACCGACCGGGCGACCACCTGCTCGCCGAACCGGTCGGCGATCAGGTCGCCGACGGCCGGGTCGGAGCCGGGCTGCCAACTCAACGGTTGATCCTGCTCGGCGGCGATCTGGGCCAAAGTGGCGTCGTTGACCAGACCGGCCATCGACTCCGCCGACGACGGGATGCCGTTGAGCGTTCCCGTCGGCAGAGGATGCAGCCGGTCCTGGCTGTAGATCAGCGGACGCGCCCCGGTGGTGCCCAGTTGCTCGTTCGCCAGGCCCAGTTCGGCCAGCAACGCCGGCATCTCGGGCCGGCGTACCACGAACGCTTCGGCGCCGACATCGACGGCGACTCCGCCGACCTGCTCGGTGCGCAACACTCCGCCCAGCCGGTCGGCCGGGTCGAACAACGTGATGCTTGCCTCGGAACCGGCAATCTGGCGTAACCGGTATGCGGCGGTCAGGCCTGAAATGCCGCCGCCGACAACACAATACGAACGCGTGGCTGAAGTCATAGTGAGTGGATCAGTGCTACCAGGTCGGTGAGGATCGCCGGGTCGGTCTCCGGCAGCACGCCGTGGCCGAGGTTGAAGATGTGCCCGGCCGCACCGGCATCCACCGCCCGGCGTCCGTCGTCGACCACCGCGCGGGCCGCCTGCTCCACCGTCGGCCAGCCGGCCAGTAGCACTGCCGGATCGAGGTTGCCCTGCAACGCTTTTCCAGCCTCGACGCGGCCTGCGGCATCGACCAGCGAAGTCCGCCAATCGACCCCGACCACCGTCGCTCCGGCCCCCGACATGGCACCAAGCAGTTCCGCGGTGCCGACCCCGAAATGCGTCATCGGAACGCCACGGTCGGCCAGCGCGGCGAACACCCGCGAACTGTGCGGCAATACCAGGCGTCGGTAGTCGGCCAGCGACAGTACGCCGGCCCATGAGTCGAACACCTGAATCGCGTCCACCCCGGCGTCGAGTTGTACCTGCAAGAAGCCGATCGTCAGGTCGGTCAACTTCTCCATCAGCGCATGCCAGGAGGCCGGCTCGGACAGCATCATCGCCTTCGTCTTGGCGTGATTACGGCTCGGGCCGCCCTCCACCAGGTAGGACGCCAGCGTGAACGGCGCGCCGGCAAAGCCGATCAGCGGTACCTGACGCAGCTGGCCCACCAGCAGCGAGATCGCGTCCGACACCGCTTGCACGCCGCTCGGATCGAGCGGCCGCAAGGCGTCGACGTCGACGGCCGTGCGTACCGGAGCTGCGATCACCGGGCCGACATCGGGAACGATGTCCACGTCGACCCCGGCGCCGCGCAACGGAACCACGATGTCGGAGAACAGGATTGCGGCGTCGACATCGTGACGGCGGATCGGCTGCAGCGTGATTTCGGCGATCAGTTCGGCATTGAAGCAGGCTTCCATCATGGTGTTCTGCTTGCGCAAGGCGCGGTACTCCGGCAGCGAACGGCCGGCCTGGCGCATGAACCACACCGGCACCCGGCTCGGTTTGCGGCCGGCGGCCGCGGCCAGATACGGCGATTCGGGAAGTGTGCGGCGGTCGTTCATCAGGCTCAATGCTGCCACGAACGCCGGATCGACGGGTGCAG
>CAVVSN010000013.1:0-417603 GCA_963750885.1 uncultured Actinomycetota bacterium | reverse complement strand
CGACGGCGCGGCCGCTCGCTCGGTCAGATGGCCCGCGACGAGCTCGGCGCACTCGGCGGCGCGGCGGCTCTGGTCGGGACCTTCGTCATCATGGTGATCATCATCGCGGTGCTCGCGCTGGTGGTGGTGCGAGCACTGGCGCAGAGCCCCTGGGGCGTGTTCTCCATCGCGATGACCATCCCGATTGCCGTGTTCATGGGGTGCTACCTTCGATTCCTTCGCCCCGGGCGGGTAGCGGAAGTGTCCGTGATCGGCTTCGTGCTGTTGACTCTCGCCGTCGCGTTCGGCGATGTCGTCAGCGAAACAGACTGGGGCGCATCGTGGTTGAATCTCTCGCCGGTGATGGTGTCATGGCTGATCGTCGGCTATGGATTCGTCGCGTCGGTGCTGCCGGTGTGGTTGCTGCTCGCGCCGCGCGATTATCTGTCGACGTTCATGAAGGTCGGAGCCATCGCCTTGCTGGCGGTCGGTATCTGTATCGCGCATCCGGTGATGCATGCCCCGGCGCTCTCGCACTTCGCCACTCACGGTGACGGACCGGTCTTCGCCGGGTCGCTTTTTCCGTTTCTCTTCATCACCATCGCGTGCGGAGCGCTGTCGGGATTTCACGCGCTGATCTCGTCGGGCACCACACCGAAGCTGCTGGAAAAAGAAAGCCAGATGCGGCTGATCGGTTACGGCGGCATGCTCACCGAGTCATTCGTCGCGCTGATGGCGCTGATCAGCGCCTCGATACTCGACCAGCACCTCTACTTCGCCCTCAACGCGCCGGCCGCCCGAACCGGCGGCACCGCGGCGACCGCCGCCGATTACGTCAATCACCTTGGCCTGTCAGGTCCGCCGGCAAGTGCTGCAGAGTTCACAGATGCCGCCGCCGGAGTGGGCGAGAAGTCGATTGTGTCGCGCACCGGCGGTGCGCCGACGCTCGCGGTCGGCATGTCCGAAGTGCTGCAACGGATTCTGGGCGGTGCGGGCCTCAAGGCATTCTGGTATCACTTCGCGATCATGTTCGAGGCACTGTTCATCCTCACCGCCGTCGACGCCGGCACCAGGGTCGCGCGCTTCATGCTGTCCGACGCACTCGGTAACCTCGGCGGCCCGCTCACCAAGCTGCGGAACCCGAGCTGGCGGCCCGGCGTCTGGATCTGCAGCCTGGCCGTCGCCGCCTCGTGGGGCAGCATCCTGCTGATGGGCGTCACCGACCCGCTGGGCGGAATCAACACGCTCTTCCCGCTATTTGGCATCGCCAATCAACTGCTGGCCGCGATCGCGCTGACCGTCGTCACGGTGGTGGTCATCAAGAAGGGCTACCTGAGGTGGGCCTGGATTCCGGGAGCACCGTTGCTGTGGGACCTAACGGTCACGCTGACCGCGTCATGGCAGAAGATCTTCTCCGCCGACGCAAGCGTCGGCTACTGGACTCAACACTTCCAGTATGCGGACGCCCGAGCATCCGGTAAGACGTCGTTCGGCTCGGCCAAGAACGCTGATCAACTTGCCGACGTCATCAGAAACACGTTTATTCAAGGCGCGTTGTCCATCCTCTTTGCCGTGTTGGTGGTGATCGTGTTGCTGGCCGCGATTGTCGCGATAGTCAAAGTAATTCGCGGCCGCGGTTTGCCGCTTTCGGAGGACGACCCGGTGCCGTCGAAAATGTTCGCACCTTCCGGAATGATCGCGACCGCCGGAGAGCGCAAAGTCCAGCGCCAATGGCGCGTGCTGGCTCTCATGCATCTCGACAGCTGAATTCCGGTAACCGCCAGCGAACTCACAGCAGTCGCCTAGGCACCCGCAAAAGCGCGTACCACCTGCGTTAACCCATTCACCGACAGCGTTTTTCGCGGATCGAGCAGTTCCATCGAGCAGTGCGACGACAATGAACAGATGGGAAACAGCCGGGGAAGCATAGGGTCGGGCTGGTGTCAGTAACCACCGATCGCCGGGTCCGGCTGTTCAAGCGTGGTCGCCCGTCCGATGCCCCGGTGGGCCCTCCAGATCCTCCCGACTCCCGCCTTGCCGTCGCGCAGAGTCGGCGCTGACCCGGCACGCCGCGAGCGCTGGCTGACGCGGGCGCGCAGAGCATCCGTCATGATCTGGGTGGCGGTGGTGATCTACCGAACCGCGACGGACGGACTGGCGTTCAACCGCGAACTCCTGCTGCTCTACATCGCTACCGGACTGATCGCTGCGAGCATCGGCCGCGGGCACAAAGTGTTCGCGGTGCTGCGCGACTGGCTGCCATTCGCCCTCGTGCTGGTGCTCTACGACCTCAGCCGCGGTGCGGCCGACATGTTCGGCGGGTCGACCCTCTGGCAATTCCAGCCCGCCGCGGATCGGTGGTTGTTCTTCGGCACAGTGCCGACGGTCTGGCTGCAGGAGCACATCAAGATGGCGCAGCCACCGTGGTGGGAAGTCATCATCAGCAGCATCTACATGTCGTTTTTCGTGCTTGCCCTATGTGGTCGCCGGGGTGCTCTGGCTCTACAACCGGACCGAGTGGGCGGCGTTCGTCCGCCGGTTCGTCGGGCTTTCTTTCGCCGCGCTCGCGGTGTACGTGGTGATGCCGGCCGCGCCGCCGTGGGCCGCCGCGAGTTGCACACCGGCCGATGTCGCCGGTGGACCCTCCAACCCGCCGTGCATGTTCCGCGGTCCCGCGGGTGTACCCGACGGCGGACTGCTGGGCGCGATGCACATGAGCCAGCCCGATGCCCACCAGTTCGTGGAGCGGATCTCCACCCGCGGCTGGGGAACACTGCATCTGCAGTCGGCCGGAGCGCTGCTCGACTCCGGACAAGCCAGCGTGAACCTGGTCGCTGCGATTCCATCGCTACACGCCGCGGTGACGGCGATGATCTCGATGTTCCTGTGGCGGCGGATCAGGCGCGGCTGGCGCCCGCTGCTGGTGGCGTATCCGTTGGCGATGGCCTTCGTTTTGGTGTACTCCGCAGAGCACTTCGTTGTCGACATCCTGTTTGGCTGGGCGCTCGCCGCGGCGGTGTCAGTGGCGATGAGCCTTGCCGACTCATGGTGGTCGCGCCGCCGCGCGTCAAAATCAGCCGCCGCTACCCTGGCTCAGCCAGCGGGAGATCTTGGCGGCGGCCTCGCCGTAGAACACCCGATAGACCTGCTCGGCGACGTAGCCGATGTGCGGAGTGGCGACCACGCCGGGCAGCGCTCGCAGCGGATGCCCGGTCGGCAGCGGCTCGGTGTCGAAGACATCGAGCCCGGCACCGTCGATGCGCCGCGCCCGCAGCGCCTCGAGGAGAGCCGACTCGTCGACAATTGGACCGCGGGAAGTGTTGACTAGCAACGCCGTTGGCTTCATCAGCGCCAGTTCTTCAGCGCCGACCAGGCCGCGGGAGCGTTCGCTGAGCACCAGGTGGATCGTCAAGACGTCGGCGGAGGCGAACAACTCGTCCTTCGACACATAGGTCGCGCCGGCTTGTTCGGCGGCCTCGGCGGTCAGGTTGGTGCTCCACGCAATGATGTCCATGCCGAACGCCTTGCCGACCTGCGCGACCCGGCTGCCGATGCGGCCCAGCCCCAGGACCCCCAACACGGTGCCGCCGAGTTGGCGGCCCACGGAGGTCTGCCAGCCGCCATCGCGCACCGATACCGACTCGTCGACGATCCGGCGGGCGGCTCCCAGGATCAGCGCCCAGGTGAGCTCGACCGTCGACTCGACGTAGCCGCCGGTGGTGCTGACGTAGATGCCGCGCTCCTTGGCGGCCGCGACGTCGATAGACGCATTGAACGGCCCGGTCGAGGCGATCATCTTCAGCTGCGGCAACCGTTCGAGCACGCCCCGCGGCAGCGGCGTGCGCTCGCGCATCACGCACACCACGTCGAACGGCTCGAGTCGCTCGACGAGGGCGTCCGGATCGGCGAGGTGATCGTTGAACACGGCGATCGTGGCCCGGGAGGCCACCTCCGACCAGTCAGCCATGCTCAACGCAACGTTCTGGTAATCGTCGAGAATCGCGACCTGCATCGTGTCAATTTCGCACATCAGGTTTGACAGGCTCTCCCTCGCGGGTAATTGTTCTGACGCGAAGCGAGATGTCCTATGACGAGGGAGTTGGAATATGGGTGCCCACGACAAAGTGAGCAACAAGATCGACGACGTCGCCGGCAAGACCAAGGAAGCATTTGGCAAGGCCACCGGTGACGACAGCACCGAGGCCGAGGGCAAGCTCGACCAGGCGAAGTCCAGCGTCAAGGACGCAGTCGAGAACGTGAAGGACGCCTTCAAGAAGTAGCAATACAAGCCAGCACAGAGGACGGCCACCGGTGGATTCGACCCCGGTGGTCTTCCGCTTTTCGGGGTGACTTTCGCAGGTGAAACTCCCGCGGCCCGTAGCTGCCCGGCGTGGAATCGGCGTCAACGGGTAATCAGCACAGTATGCCAACCGTTTCTCGCCAATTTTCCGTGAAGCCGCCCCCGACCCAGGTCGTCGAATACCTGAAAGACTTCGGAAACGCCGAAGAGTGGGATCCCGGCACCCAGACGTGTACCAGGAAAGGCAGCGGTCAAGTTGCTGAGGGCACGACATGGCACAACGTATCCAAGATCTTCGGAGTGACCGCCGAGCTGACTTACACGCTGAAGGAACTGACGGAATCGAAGTTGGTTTTCGTCGGCGAGAACAAGTCCTCGACATCGCGGGACGCCATCACCGTGGATCGCTGCGGGAACGGGTTCCCGGCTTACTTACCGAGCTGATTTGACGATGAAGGGTGCAGCCAAAGTGCTGAACCCGGTCATGAAAATTGTCTTCGAAAAACTGGCGAACGACGTTGAGAAGCAAATGACCACAGTTCTGAACCGTCTCGCCGCAAAGCAAAGCAAATGATCGGCACAGTTATCGGGGCGATCTTCGTCGGCCTTATCGTTGGAGCACTCGCACGCCTCATCCTCCCAGGCAAGCAAAACATCGGTGTCGTCGTGACCGTTCTGCTCGGCGCCGTCGGGTCGTTTGTCGGTTCTTGGCTTACCTACAAGCTGATCTTCCCCTCGGAGCACAGCGGATTCGGCCTCACCGCTTTCTTGGTCGGGATTATCGTCGCCGTCATTCTGATCGCGATCTACGTCGGCATCACCGGTAAACGCGGCCGCGCTGCCCGCTGATCCGATCTACTCAGGGCGAGATCCAGTGTTCGCCGCGGGAATCGCCGTCGGCGGGCTCATTCACGGCGAACACGAACGGCGCGAACACCACTTCACGACCGTCCGGATCGCGATAGGTTAGCGCTCCTGTCGCCGCCCAATACGGATGAGAATCAACAGGTTCGGCGCCTGACGCGACCAGCCTGGCAGTGGCCTGCTGCTGTGTGGCGGCGTCGGGAAAATATAGGCACAGCTGCTCATGGCTGTCGACTGCGACAGGTTCGGTTGCCTCGACGATCTCGAACGTCAGGGATGATCGGGGCAAGCCGAATATCGCGCCGTTGCTGCCAAAGCTTTCAGCGAATGTCGCGCACAGTGGTAGGCCGACCAGGTCGCGGTAGAAGCGGACAGTCTCGTCGAAATGTGCAGAGCGGCGGGCGAATCGGAGTGCGCCGATTGAGGCCAGTTCCAGAGGCCAAGATGCTTGCGGCTGAGTCATGCCAACGACGCTAGAACCTCAACCGTTGTTCAGGTCAAATGCCGCACGGTGAATGGTGCACTTCAGGAGGTGGTGGCTCTCGACACGTTTCCGCGGTCGGCGCTCAACTACGCTTTCGCGCTGCGAGTGAGATCGTCGGCAAGAACCTCGACGAGACGCGATCGGGTGCGCCGGTCGTATGTCCATACTGTTCTACCGTGTTCAATGCCTTCATGAGCCATCAGATCCGCGTCGAGATATCCGACGATCACGTCGCCACAGTCGAGTTCGAACGCGGTCCGCGCAACCATTTCGACGCCGCCCTGATCGCCGGGCTGGCCGACACCTTCGAGCGACTCGACGCCGATGCGGATGCGCGCGCAATCGTGCTCTGCTCGGCGGGCCGGCACTTCTGTGCGGGCGCCGATCTGCCGGGCGCTCTGAGTGGAAACCAGCCGACTGTGGCCGGATCCACGGACTCGCTCTACGGAGAAGCGGTGCGACTGTTCGCGGCCCGTACCCCGATCGTTGCGGCCGTGCAGGGCGCAGCGGTGGGTGGCGGTCTCGGGTTGGCGCTGGTGGCCGACTTTCGCGTCGCCGGGCCGTCCACCCGTTTCATCGCGAACTTCAGCCGACTCGGCCTGCACCAGGGATTCGGTATCACCGTCACGCTGCCGGCCGTGGTCGGGATACAGCGCGCTCAGGAGTTGCTGTACACCGGTCGCGAAGTGCCGGGAGGCGAAGCGATCAGCATCGGTTTGTGCGACCGGCTGGCCGGTGACGACGTGGTGCGATCGGCCGCTTATGCCTTCGCCGCCGAGATCGCTGCGAGCGCCCCACTCGCCGTGGAGTCGATCCGGCAGACGTTGCGTGGAGAGCTGGCCGATCGGGTCCGTAGCGCGACGGTCAAGGAACAAACCGAGCAGATCCGGCTCGCGGCAACAGCGGATTTCGTCGAAGGAGTGTCAGCTACCGCCGAGCGACGCCAGCCCCGCTTCACCGGTTCGTGACGGGGTCAGCCGGCGCCTTTGCCGTTGTCGACCCGATAGACGGCGCCGTGGATTGCGGTCGCGGCGTCGCTCGCCAAAAACGCGATCACGTTCGCCACGTCGAGAGGCTGCATGAAGCCGCGCGGTGAGGCTGTTCGCATGATGAGGTCGTAGTTCGGGTTTTCCGGTGCGGTGAACTGTTCGATCTGCGGTGTGAGCATGCCGCCGGGACAAACGGCGTTGACCCGCAACCGATCCGCGGTGTACTCCACCGCCAGGGCACGGGTCAGCCCGATCAACCCGTGCTTGGCGGCACAGTAACCCGCCGAATAGGCCTGTCCCTCGACGCCGGCGATGGAACTGACATTGACGATGTTGCCGCCTCGCTCCAGCAGATGGGGCAACGCGGCACGGCACAGGTGGAACGGCCCGCTCAGGTTCACCGCAAGGTCCTCGGTCCAATCGTCGACGGTCATCGACTCGGTTCGGCGCATCTGGTGTCGCCCTGCGATGTTGATCAAGACGTCCAAACCGCCCCATTCGCGGACGCACTGTTCGATCGCGTCTGCACACGCCTGCGCCGATGCGATGTCCACCGATGCGTACGAGCCACGACCGACGTCGGCAAACACCTCGGCCAGCCGGGCGGCGTCTCGACCTATACCGAAAACCGTTGCGCCCTGGCGTGCTAGCAGTCGTGCCGTCTCAGCGCCGAGACCCGATGATGCGCCGGTTACGAATGCGATCTTGCCGTCCAGCGTTGTCATCTCGTTGCCTCACCAGCCTGGCGCACCCCGGTAGGAGCGCATCCGCGTAACGCTACCGCGCAACAGCCCAAGGGAGGCAAGCATTCTCGGTCCGATCAGCTCGACCATGGGTTCGGCCCGCAGTCTCCGGCGAAAGCGACGCGCGGCGACCAACACGAGTAGGTTGACCGTTCGCTTTCCGAGCGCGACCCGGCTTGTTCGCTTCTTCCACGTCGATCGAGGCGAACTCGCGCGTCGGCCGCAGTAGTAACCGGCGGCCATCGCCAGCGCGAGAGCAGCGAACGCCGCGAGCACCATCATGGTGATGAGCATTTCTGGTCATCATCGCGGTGAGGTCACACGCGGGACACACCTCGGCCAATAACCGAAGTGAAACTCTTAGCCGAGGTCGGTGTCGAGGCGGACGGCGACGTAACCGATGGGGATACCGGTCCACATCGCGATGCACTCGCGTGCTGCCACCTCGACTGCGGCGCGACGGCCGGTACGGGTGGTTCGGCCGATTTCGGGGATCTTAATCATCCATCCGTCGGCGTCGCGAGTGACTTCGATGTCGAAGCACTGGCCGACCGTTGGGCAGTTGACGCGGGAGGCAAATCGCTGGGCGCTGCGCACCTGTCGGGGGCGCACCAGCAGGGACTGAATGGGCATGGCCGCTTTCTGGAGTCGAAACAAACCGCGCGCAAGCGTATTGCGAATTGAGGCGAAAACCTAATCGACGGCGGTGGCCTGCGAAACGATCTAGAAAAATACGGTCTCACCTGCGATTTACCCGCGCATAAACCGACCGCGAGCCAAATCGTCACCTGCAGTTTTCGACACGGCCATCGCAAGGGGGATGAACCGCGCAGCCACCGGTGTTGTACCGGGCTGAGTTTGACCATCAAGAGCGCGGGATATGAAGATGGCCGTCGGCATCGTCGCCCTAGGCCGGACTGCGTGGGAGTCGCCCACCACCTAGGCTCAAAATATTCTCGCCCGACGAAAGGCAACAGCGTGCACGAGTCAACCCGCTATGGCATATCGCCCCTGTCATGGTGCGCGCCGCTGATGACCAAGGCCCTGCAATTCGCGGCCGTCCTGATGACGATGCTCGCAGCGGCGATCGCCGGCCCTGCGGTCGGCACGGCGGCTGCCGATGGACCGTGCTCAGACGTCGAGGTCGTCTTCGCCCGCGGCACCTTGGAACCGCCCGGCCCCGGCACGGTGGGGCAGGAATTCTCCGACGCCCTCATCTCTCGCCTGGGCGGCCGCTCGGTCGACGTGTACGGGGTGAATTACCCCGCTTCCCTGAGCTTCGGACAGGCCGCCGACGGCGTTGCTGATGCCGCCGCCAAAGTCCTCGACACCGTCAACACCTGCCCGGGAACGAAGATTGTTCTCGGTGGCTACTCGCAGGGCGCCGCGATCGCTGCCTACATCACCTCCGACAGCGTCCCGCCGGGCTACGAGCTCCCGGCAGGCATCAGCGGGCCGTTGCCGCCCAACGTCGCCTCGCACGTCGCCGCCGTCACCCTGTTCGGCAAGCCATCCAACGGGTTCCTGAACCTGGTCGACCACGATGCGCCGCCGATCACCATCGGACCGCTCTACGCCAACAAGACGCTGGACCTCTGCACCCCGCAGGACCCGGTGTGCTCGTCGGGCGAAGGCTTCAACCGCGCCGCGCACAGTGCTTACAAGACAAACGGGATGACGGATCAAGCGGCCGACTTCGCCGCTAACAAGATCCGCGGTCGCTAAACGACGCGCTACCGCGTCGTGGGGTGTGTCGTCGTATGACGCCGCGGCGACTTCGCGTGATCGCTTGGGGCGCTGGCGCTGTCGGCAGCGAGCTGGTCACGACGATTCTGGATCACCGTCCCGATATAGAGATCGTCGGCGCTCGGGTGTACTCGCCGGCCAAGGACGGCGTGGACATCGGCACCCTTGTCGCCCGGCTTCGCCACTACGGCTTCGCTGCCACTCATCCGCAGCCACACCGGATTCAACAGCTCGTCGCGGGATTGAGGTCTCCTACCCCAACGTGCCCGGGCGGCGGATCGTCTCGTGGCCAAGCTTGCGATTGTGCATGGGTTGGCGCGCCGACTTCTGGTGTTCCACTTGACGGATCAGCTCACGTCTGGCTTCGTGTAGGGCGCGGGTGATGTCGCGGTTTCCGGCGACGGACACCAGCGGTGGGAGACCGGGCAAGGTCGTCCGTAACGTGACGCGCTGCTCCCGTCGACCGCGGTCCTGCAGGGAGACTTCGAGGCTGACGTCCTGCGGGTTCCACCGGCCCAGGTGCGACCCGAGCGTGGCCAGTTCCTGCAGTACATGCGGGCGATCCTTGGCGGTGAACCCCGCACCCACGTGCAGGACGTACTCGCCGAGTGGGTTATGCGTTGTGTCGACGGACCTTTTTATCGTGCTCATCGTGACCTCATCTCGGACCATCTACTACTGGACGATTGTGGCCAGCAGCTGCGAAAGTGGTGCGGTGGCAATGCCAATGGCGCCATCGTTGATTCCGTAAGGGATCACCAGCGTGTCGGCGTGAACGAGTGCGCCGCACGAGTAGACGACGTTGGGCACATAGCCGTTCTGTTCGTCGCGGGCGGGACTGAGCAGTGGGCGCCGTAGCCGGCCGAGTACCCGGGTGGGATCGTCCAGGTCGAGCAGAATCGCGCCGATGCTGTAGGTCCGCATTGGCCCGACGCCATGGGTGAGCACCAGCCAACCCGCTTCGGTTTCGATTGGCGGGCCGCAGTTTCCGAGTTGCAGCGCTTCCCAGGTTTCGGTCGGCTGCTGGCAGGGTGAGGCGCTCGTCCAGACCGCCAGGTGGTCGGCAAACGCGACGGTGTTGGTCTCGCGGTCCGATCGTGACATAGCGGCGTAGCGACCGTGAATTCGTCGAGGGAACAAGGCCAAGCCTTTATTGGCCGCTGCTTTCCCGACGAGCGGTCCGGAGGTGAAGGACTGGAAGTCCTTGGTAGTCAGTAATTGTTGGCTGATGTGCGATCCGCTGTAGGCCGTGTAGGTGGCGTGGTAGGTGACTGTGCCGTCGTCGTCGACGAAGCGGACGAATCGGGCATCCTCCATACCGGCCTGCTCGGCCTCTACCGACGGCCACAACACGCGCTCGGAAAGTCCCACGCTGCTGGGGAATTCGACAGCATAGGACCGTGCGGCGACGGTGCGGATGAGGGTGGCCGCGCGCTCCCCGTGTCCGCGAGTGCTCAGGTTGGCCCGGAGATCGTCGAGTCGCGCGTCGAGGTCGGCTCGCGTGAAGCGGTCGCCGAGCATGTCGAAGACGTAGTTCGCGGCCTCGGCGGCATTACCGATACGGCCGAGTTCGCCGCGGAACACCGCGGCATCGAGTAGCGCATCCGAGACGCTTCCGGTAGTCGCGAAGCGCTCCGGCTCGTCGATGGTGGTCCGGCCCGCAGCGTCGACAACACCGGTGCGGAACCCGATGGACGAGCGGTGCCCTTCCCCGATCCCCCGTACGCTCATCACGAATCGCAAGCTGCCTGGCGCGGAGTCGGTCTGGTCGGGGTGGGCCACAACGCTGGGGTTGCACAGCGCCGCGCCCTCGATGGAGTACTCGCTGGTAAAGGTCGCGCCCAGCAACAGCATTCGCGCATCGGACAGCGGGGCACCGGAATTCAGGCGGTCCGCGAGCTCGTGGGCGTGCTGACGAAATGTGCCCGCGAGGTCACGGTGGCGTCCTTCGAAGCGGGTGATGATGTCGTCCAAAGACGCTGAAACGTCGTCGTCGGTGAGGGCGAGGATACGTTTGAGCACCACTCCCGCTCGGGACTCCTGCAGTTCGAAGCCCTCCTGGCCGGGCACGAACAGTTGGGTGATCACCCGTCCCGGGTTGGCCGCAATCTGGTGAGGGTCGCGAGAGACGAGTCCGGTGAGCGCCAAAGTCACTGTGGAACCAACGAAAAGCGTTGTGCGTGCTGCAACGTGGAGATCACCGCAAGGGTCGATTCTGCGCCCTGGTTGAGGTTGACGCAGTCGGCGAGCAGCCCGTCGAAGCCGCCGCCGGTCTCCCTGTCCCACATGAGCAACCCGGAGTCGTTGACACCCTCGAACCAGGCGGCGCACGACCGGACACCATCCAGCCAGAGCGCCCGCGGGTCGGCGGCCGCGGCACGTGCGCAGGCGTCGGCGAGAGCGGCCACCTCGATCGGCTGCTGGTCGAACGCGGGCCGGCTGTCCTGCGGTCCCCGGCCTCCCACGGGGGTGGGCGACAGATGGCCGTCCGTCGATTCGTAGTCGAGCAACCACTGCAGTAGATCCAGGCCACGTTGTTTCAGATCCGGGTCCTCCAGCGCTACGCCGGTAGCGATCATCGCCTCGGGCAGAATCGCATTCGCGTAAGCGAGCCGTAGTTCGGGCCATGGCCAGTCCGACGTGGACTTCGGTCCCGCGACACTGGCGGCGTAGTCGGCGAGGAGTCGCAGCGCCGCGGAATTGCCGGGCTCGACAGTGAGGAGTTCGGCAGCACCGACAGCGGCGAACGCCATCGCTCGTGGCCACGGCGACCTGGCTTTGGCAGCGCGCTCGAACTGAATCACGGCCAGTCGACGAACCAGGCTGACGCCGCTGTGGGCGGCGGCGGTGCCGAGCCCCCAGATGCAGCGACCCCAATGATCGTCCGTGGTCGGCAGGTCGGTCCAATTTCCGGCGTGGTCCATCCGGTTGCGGCACGAGCCGTTGTAGGACTGGGCGTCGTTCAAGAACTGCAGCGCCTTGCCGGCGAGGCCCTTTACGGCACCCGATGGGTCGGGGTCACGGGTCGTGACGACGAGCACTCTGGCCATGTCATCGGTGCAGTACCCATGCTCAGGGCGCGGCTCGGTCAAGCAGGCGTGCTCGAAGGTGCCGCGATGATTGGTCATTCGCAACAGATGCGCGAACACCGGGGTGGTCGCGGCGCCGGTCACGCCAGCGCCGATTGGGTAACCAGCAGTCGCTGCGCTTCGGTGACGTAAGCACCGACGACGACGGGCCAGGCGATGGATGGGGCCAGCCAGCGGGCTTCGGTGGCCATGGATTCGGCGACGAGCGGATCGGTCAGCAGCTGGCGCAGCGCAGCGACCAGCGCATCGGGATCGTCGTGAGCGACCACGGTTCCGGCGCCGCTGCCGAGCAACTCGACCGCGTGCGGGAAGGCGGTGGCGACAATCGGCCGGCCACTCGCAAGGGAGTCGACCAGCACGCCGGAGGTGACCTGATCCTTCGAGTCGTAGGGCAGGACGACCACGGTTGCCGACTGGATGAGCGCAGTGAGCTCTTCGGGTGTGCGGTACACGTCGTCGAAGGACACCGAATCGGCTAAGCCAAGGCGTTTCGCCTGCGCGACAAGCGCTTCGCGATAGGTGTCCCCTTGCGCCGCGAGGACCTTGGGGTGAGTACGGCCGGCGATGACGTACCGCGGCGGGTTGGGCAGGGACTTCAGCGCGGCCATGGCGTCGATGACCCGCTCAATGCCCTTGCCCGGTCCCAGCAGGCCCCAGGTCAAGATCGTCGGCCGGTCGGGACGTTGCACGCCATTGGCATTCGGGAGCGCCGCGCCATGTGGGATGACGGCGACCTTGTTGCTATCGACGGCGAAGCCCGCGCACAGCCGCTGGCGAGCCACCTCCGACATCACGATTACTTGATCAGCTAATGCCATCACTGATTCGAGCACCGAAAGTTGATGTGGTGTGGGAGCTTTGAGGACTGTGTGAACAACGACGATTGATGGCACGCGCAAACCGGTCATGATCTGGATGACTTCGTCTCCATCGGGACCGCCATAGATGCCGTACTCGTGCTGGATGACGGCGACGTCGCTCTGGTTCAGCAGCTCGGCGGTCGCAGCTATCGAGGAAGCCGAGTCGCTGACGAGCTCGCCGACGACGTTGGGCGCCTTGGAAATATCACCGTCGGCAATGCGCACGACGCTGACCGCGGCGCCTCTGGCTGTCAGTCCGTTTGCCAGCGCCTCACTGAAGGTCGCCAAGCCGCAGGCCGTCGGCGGGTAGGTGCCGAGCATGCCAAAGCTTGGCGTGTACGAAAAGTGTTGCAGCCCAAAGGGAGCAATCAATTGCGGAAACAACGACGGAGCATTCAAAATTATCCCGACTGAGCGGTAGTAACGTTTATGTCCGGCGTGAGCGGATGCTCGGGCAGATCAGCGTAAGAAGCTGAGCCATTCCGGATGGGCTGGGAGTACCAACGCCCCTAACGCTACACCCTGCCCGGCCGAAAGGCGTGGTGGCGGGCGTGAGCGGGCTAGTTCGTGCTCAGCCGCGCCGCAAACCATAGTCGTGGCAAGCCGACAGAAGAACTGTCTTCCAACGCTTTTGGCTACGCCGTTGCCATGGGCCGCGGACCGCGGACGAGACCGCCCGGCCGATTGTCGGTGAGCTCGCCGTCGGCGACGATCGTCTGTCCGAGCACCAGCGTTTCGATGTAGCCGTCGGAGCGCTGAATGAGCCGTCCAGCGCCGGCGGGCAGATCCATCACCTGCTCGGGATAGTGCAGGCCGAGGTTGTCGAGGTCGATGAGGTTGACGTCAGCCCGCCGGCCGGGTTCCAGGACACCGCGATCACCGAGGCCGTAGAACTCGGCCGGATCGCCGGTCAGCCGATGCACTGCCGTCTCCAGCGGTATCCGTGGACCACGGACGCGGTCACGGACCCAGTAGGACATCAGGTAGGTCGTCATGCTGGCGTCGCAGATGATGCCGCAGTGCGCTCCCCCATCACCGAGGCCTTGCAGACTCAACGGGTCCGACATCATGTCATGGAGGTGGTGGTAGTCGTTGCCCGCATAATTCAGCAGCGGGAACAGCAGGAACTCTTTGCCTTCCGCGTGCAGGAGAGTGTCGTAGGTGACCTCCCACGGATCGCGGCGCTCGCGCTCGGCAATGGCCGCGATGCTGTCCTCGAGCGACGGTTCGTAGTCGAGTCGCTCTCCGAGCGGGTAGAGCCGCTTGAACATGTGGCGGTTGAGTTGATCGGCCGACGGCACGTCACTCGGTTCGGGCGTCTCCGCGAGAATCCGCGCCCTCATCTGCGGGTCGCGGAGCGCCCGGACGCGCTCGTCGAGCGGCAGACCCATCAGGGATCGGTAACTGGGTCGGTGCCGGAACGGGTTCATCCGCGACTGGTGGCCCATCAACATTCCGAAGGCGCGGCTGGCGACTTGTGGTCGCACGTTCGCGCCGGCGGCGTTCGCGGTGCGCACGGCGCCGAACCAGCGTTGCCAGTCGTGCGGGTCCTGCTCGTTGACCATGGCCAAGAACGTCAGCGGTATCTGGAACCGCTCGCCGAGGCGGCTGATCCACTCCACCTCGGAGTCGATGGAATGCCTTTGATCGCCGCCTATTTCACCGCCCACGCCAGCGGGCACCACCTGCAGCACACCGCGGCCCGCCTCGGCCATCGCCGTCATCAACGCAACGAGTTCGTCCTCGTCCGAGTATGTTCCGGGCACCGGCTGCCCGTTCAGCACTGCGATGTCCGGCCGTGCGACCGAACGACATGCCAAGGGCGCCCGCACGTAGGCCGTCGGTGACCGCATTGCTCATGGCAGCGAGGTCCTCGGCAGTCGGGGCGTCGAGTGCGCGATCGCCCATCACGTAGGCGCGCAATGCGGCCTGCGGTATCTGCGTGCCGACATCGACAGCACGCGGCATTCTCTCCAGCGCGTCGAGATACTCGCCGAAAGATTCCCACTCCCAGGTGATCCCCTCGGCCAGCGCGCTACCGGGGATGTCTTCTACGCCCTCCATCAGCTCGATGAGCCAGTCGTGCCGGTCGGGGCGTACCGGCGCGAAGCCGATCCCGCAGTTGCCCATGATCGCGGTGGTGACACCGTGCCAGCACGACGGCGTCAGATGCGGATCCCAGGTGGCCTGGCCGTCGAAGTGCGTGTGCACGTCGACGAATCCCGGTGTCACGGTGAGGCCGTCGGCATCGATGGTCCGCCGCGCCGAGCCGTCTACCCGGCCCACCTCGGCGATGAGTCCGTCCTGCACACCGATATCTGCGGTGCGCGCAGGCGCACCTGAGCCATCGACAACCGTCCCGCCGCGAATGATCAAGTCGAAACTCATGACACCCTTTTCGTCGCACCGGCATATTTGAGTGCGTGCTCGTAGATCACTGTGTTGTCCGCCGAGATCTTCGCGTGCACGCGGCCCTCGAAAAGCGCACGCAGGACCGGGTTGTGGGCATGGTAGGTCTCATGGAAGGTGAGAAGTGTTGTGCCGTCTGGCTGTTCGTCGAGTTCGTGATATCCCTCGGCGCGCGACCACAACGGCTTGCTGATCGAGACGTAGCGAGACAGTTTGTTGATCTTGGCCTCGGTGACGACCTCCCAGGATCGGGCTGTGCCGCCAGACATCAGATACCGGGGAACCCCGAAAACGCAGGTTCGCACCAGGCCCTGTCCCGCCTCGTCGCCCTCGTTGAGTATTTCCATACTGCCGCCGGGATATTCGAGGACCCTCGGCAACGTCGCGTCGCGGGGTACCGGCGGGTGCAACACCTGCCAGACCTTGCGGGCCGGCGCCGCGACAACGAATACCGCGGAGAAGGAGTGCACTAGGACTGGCCCATAACTGTTATCTCGAGGTCCACGGCGATCCGCTCTAGAGGCCACGGCAGTGTGGCGGTGATCGACTTCAATAGTTACACCGTTAACTTCTTACCGACAAGGTCCGTCATCGGTCTCGAACGGTATCGCCTACCGGGCCGATGAGGATGGGCTATCGGAGATACCCGGCGGCATCGTCGATGTCGACCCGGGAACGATTCGGCAGGGCGACGGCGCAGCCGACCGTGACGACCGCGGCGAAGACGATGTAGGCCGAGATCGCGTACGGGGTTCCGGTTGTGTGTAGCAACCACGTCGCGATCAGCGGCGCGGGCCCTCCGGCGAAGACCGAGGCCAGCTGATAGCCGAGGCCGGCACCGCCGTAGCGCAGGTGGGTGGGGAAATTCTCGGCGATCAGCGCGGCCTGTGGGCCGTACTGCAGTCCGTGGATGAACAACGAGAACACGACCGCGACGAAGATCAGGGCCGCACCGCCGTGGGTCAGCACCGCGAAGTACGGATAGGCGATCAGGCCGGTCAGAATCGCTCCGGTGAGATATATCCGCTTGCGACCGAAGCGGTCTGACAGATGCGAAAACATGGGGATCGCAACGAGTTCGCACACGGCACCCGCCAGCACGGCCTTGAGCACGAACGTCCTGGTGAACTCGTGCCGCGAGACCACGTAGGTCAGCACGAAAGTCGTGAAGAGATAGAACGGCATTTGTTCGCTGAACCGCACCCCCGCCGACAGTAGAATCTCGCGCCAGTGCTGCCGGATCGCGTCGGCGACCGGAGTGCGGGCGGTTTTCTGCCCCTCGGCCAATTTGGTGAACATGGGGGTCTCCAGGATGGACAGCCGAATCAGCAAACCGACGGCGACCAGCACCAGGCTGAACAGGAACGGAATCCGCCAGCCCCACGAATTGAACTCATCTGCCGACAGCGTTGCCGATAGCAGAGTCATCCCACCGGTGCCCAGGACCAGCCCCATCGGCACGCCGAGCTGAGCGAAACTGCCGAACAGTCCGCGCTTGCGTTGGTCACCCCACTCCATCGCGATCAACACCGACCCGCTCCACTCCCCACCGATGGCGAGGCCCTGGACCAGTCGCAGCAGCACGAGCAGCAGGGGCGCGGCCTCTCCGATCGCAGCAGTGCCGGGCAGAATGCCGACGATCGCCGAGGAGATGCCCATCACCAGCAATGTCACGATCAGTGTGGCCTTGCGACCGATCCGGTCGCCCCAGTGCCCGAAGATCGCGGCACCGAGCGGACGGGCGACGAACCCGACCGCGTAGGTCGCGAACGAAGCCATTGCGCCCGCGTACGGGGTGGATGCCGGGAAGAACAAGTGCGGGAAAACCAACGCCGCGGCGGTGTTGTAGAGGAAGAAGTCGTACCACTCGATCGTGGTGCCGATCGAGCTGGCCAGCGCCGCGCGTCGCACCTGCGCCCGCTGTCCCGCCGAGTCGATCTCCAAGCTGAGGGCGACTTCCCCATCTCCGACTACCACTGCGACCTCCACCGGTGTGCGCGAATCTCCCCAGTGTGGAGGGCGAACCCATCTCGCCACCGCAATACGGATGTTGCCCAGATGGCGACGCGGTGAACGCCAGCATTCACATACGCTGGCGTGATTCCTCTATCGCTGTACTCGCTCGACCGAAGGTAATGAGACGTGACGGATACCAAGAATCAACCCATCTCAGAAATCGACCCCGGCCGGTTCACTTTGGTCTTCGAATACGAGCTTGACCAGGACGAAACCGGTTTTCCCTTCGAGATTCAGTTCGACTGGGACGGGGAGACCTCAGCCTCCTTCACCTACGACGTCTGGGAGGACCCCCATCAGCCCACGTTCGTCGCCGAAGTCAACAGGGCGCCCGTTTCAGGGTGGGCGTCCTGGGCGAACGGGGAGGACGTGCTGATCGCCTTCACGCAACCCGTGGCAGACGAAGAAGGTTGGGCCCGAGTCGATTCCGGCGCCCCTGGCGCGTCTCTCCACGATTCGGACGGAGACCTCAGCGAGCCCGAAACGTGGGTCAGCTTCGCGAGACTGATTCACGCGGTCGTGATGGACTATCCAGTGCAGTGCATGGCCCGACAGACTTATTGACGCTCTCGGTCGGCGAAAGTGGGCAGCCAGGCTCGATCGGGTACAGTTAACAAGCCGGTAATCTTGCCGGCGCTCAGGGATGACTCGTTGAACGTTGGGCTCATCGCCCCGGCCACGATTCCGTCGCCTTTGGGACTTCTCAGAGGAATCTATGTCTCCGCTCGCCAGTGGTACCCCTTCTATCAGCGCGTCCAAACAGAGCGATCCGGCAGCTCCCTTCGCGTTGCCTGCTGGTTCCACCGCCATCGTTTACTGCGAGGGCCAGTTCGGCGAGCAGGACGGCAAGACCGCTAACGGCCTGGTCCGACACTCCGAGAAGTACGAAATCCTCAGCGTCATCGACAGCTTCCGGGCCGGAGTCGACGCCGGCAAGTTCCTCGACGGCACCGCAAACGGAATCCCGGTGCTGGCATCGCTCGCCGAATCCATCTCCCACGCCGGTCGCGTACCCGACTATCTGATCTGTGGACTGGCACCCGCCGACGGCCTGCTGTCGAGCGAGCAACGGGTCGTGCTGCTCGACGGCATCGCCCGCGGGATGCACATCATCAACGGCCTGCACGAGTTCCTCAACGACGACGCCGAGTTCGCGGCAGCGGCCGTGATCGCCGGCGTCACCATCACCGATGTGCGCCGACCGAAGGCCAAGCGCGACCTGCACCTGTTCTCGGGCCGGATCTTCGACGTCACCTGCCCCAGAATCGCGATCCTGGGTACCGACGGGGCGATCGGGAAGCGCACCACCGCAACCTTGCTGGTCCAGGCACTGAACGCGCGCGGCATCAAGGCGGTCATGGTCGGCACCGGTCAGACAACCTTGATCCAGGGCGGCAAGTACGGCGTCGCACTGGATGCGCTGGTCCCCCAGTTCTGCTCGGGCGAGGTCGAGCACCAGGTCGTCGCCGCGTTCGAAGGTGAGGACCCTGACGTGATCGTGGTCGAAGGCCAGGGCGCGCTCAGCCACCCCGCGTACATCACGTCGGCTCACATTCTGCGTGGTAGCCGCCCGGCCGGCGTGATCGTGCAGCATGCGCCGAAGCGCACGGTGCTCGGCGACTTCCCGATGGTGGCGATGCCGACCGCGGCCAGCGAGATCGCACTGATCGAGGCGTTCGTCGACACCCGCGTCATCGGGGTCACGATCAACCACGAAGAGATGACCGAAGACGAGCTGACCGACGCGATCGCTGAGCATCATTCGGAGCTCGGTCTCCCCGTCACCGACCCGCTGACCCGCCCCGCGTCCGATCTGGTCGACATGGTGCTGGCGGCCTTCCCCGCGCTCGCGGCAGTGGCCGAAACGGCCACCCCCGTGTGACGCTTCGGCTCGAGACCGATCTGGACAAGATCGAGCAGAACACGCGGATCCTGGTCGACCGGCTCGCCGCAACGGGCATCGGGGTCACCGGTATCACCAAGGCCGCAATGGGCTCGCCCGGAGTCGGCGCGGCCATGCTGCGCGGTGGCGCCCGCGGCCTGGGCGATTCCCGGGTGCCGAACCTCCTTCGGTTGGCCGGGCTCGACCCGCCACCGTTACGCACGTTGATCCGCTCCCCCATGCTCAGCCACGTGGCATGGGTCGTGGACGCCGCGGACGTCAGTCTGAACACCGAGGCCGCCGTGCTGGGAGCGCTCGATCAGGCCGCGTCCCGGCAGAAGAGGATGCACGGCGTCGTGCTCATGGTCGAGTTGGGTGACCTACGCGAGGGGATCGCGCTCGACGACGCCCCCGACGCCGTGCGCGTGGTTCTTGGTCACTCCTCGCTCCGGTTCGTCGGACTTGGCGCCAACCTCGCTTGCCAGAACGGCGTCATTCCCGACGACCGGAACATGGGCATCCTCACCGGGCTCGCGAACGATATCGAGGCACTGCACGGGATCTCGCTCGACGTCGTCTCAGGCGGCAACTCGGCGAACCTGAACTGGGCTCTGCACACCCGCGACGTCGGCCGGGTCAACGATCTTCGAGTCGGTGAAGCCATCCTTCTCGGCGTCGATCCGCTGTACCGGACACCGATCCCCGGCCTGCACACCGACGCCTTCACGTTGACCGCCGAGGTCATCGAGGTCGCCATGAAGCCGGCTCAGCCCTGGGGAGATCGTGCTCAGGCGGCCTTCGGCGTGGCGCCGGCCCGCACCGGCAGCAGGACCGTGCATCAGGCAATCCTGGCCCTCGGTCGCCAGGACGTGGACCCAGATGGTCTGCAGCCACCCGAGGGCATCACGATCCTCGGGATGAGCAGCGACCACCTGATCGTCGACCTCGGCGATCACCCTGTCGCGGTCGGCGACGAGATCGACTTCGGTGTCGGATACGGCGCACTCGTGCGGGCGATGACGTCGCCCTTCGTCACCAAGATCGAGCACCTCGGCCGCTCCGTCGCAGCCGAGGCACCCAACCATCTCAGAACGTCCCGGTTGCTGGACCCAACGCCGTAATGATGTCGTAGACGTCATTGGCGGTGACAGCGGCGGACGTACCTTGAGTGCCCAGGACTTCGGCCACGTCGGAGCTGAACCCGTAGCCGGAGTCGGCGTAGCTCGCGACGGAGCCAAACGGATCGTCGACGATGGCGATGTTGGAATTGCCGTCGAAGGCTGTCGCAAAGCTGTTCTCCGGTCCCATGTTCAAGGCGTAGTTGTCGTTGCCGATTTGCGCATAGGCACCGGCGAACTCCTGCGAGAAGCTGGTGTCGCTGATGGCGATGTTGTTGTTGCCGCCAAAGCCCGCAAAGACACCTTCGTCGTAACCGGTCATGGTGCCGGACTCGCTGGCGTAATTACTGTTGCCGCCGACGGCGTCCACGCCGTCATAAAGGCCGCTGTTGTTGCCGAAGTCGATGGCGGTGTCGTTGTTACCGCCCCCAGCGACTCCGGCCAGGCCGCCGCCGCCGGCGAACGCACCCTCGTTGCCGCCGCCGCTCGCGCCGTTGGTGTTGTTGCCGATGTCGATGGCAGTGTCGTTAGCGCCAGTCCCGGAGCCTCCGCCCAGGTCGCTGTTACCGGCGTAAGCCCCGTCGGCGGCGCCCGTGGACGGCAGGTCGTTGTTGCCGATGTCAATGGCGGTGTCGTGGTCCGCGCCAGTGTCGCCGGGCTTCCCGCCGGCAATGGCGAGAGCGTTGGTGCCATCGGCCAACGCGTAGTCGCCGATGCCGCCGGTCGCGCTGGCGTATGCGCCGCTGCCCTCGGCGATCGCCAAGCCGTACTCCCCGGTGGCAGTGTGCGCGGTGGCCGCGCCCTCCTGGATCAGCGAATACCCGTCGAATGAGACGGCTAGGTTCACGCCCGAGGACGCGGCGGGCAGCGCCGAACCAGCCAGTAGACCATCGATCGACGCCAACCAGTCAGAAGACGAGTCGGCGGAGGCCATACCCGGGGAAGGGGCCAACGCCGCCCCGACACCCAATCCGACCGCCAACATGCCAAGCCGACCGATTCTACGAACGTTCACCACGGTTGTCCTTCCCAGGAGGCACCGACGGACCCGAGCGCGAGAGATCGGCAGCGGCAACGGGCGAATTCGCCTCGCGCTCCTAGGATTTCAGACCAGGAAGCCGAACAGAATTACGTCTTTTGACCGCTCTGCAGGTTCTCTTGCTTGTCTGTCGGGTTGGCCCTCGGTCTGTTGTTTTTCGCGCCCCCTGGCTACAACAATTCATGAGCATAATCGGCCATCGGGATTGTTGCTGCGGAAACGCCGGCGGCGAACCCCTGCCTTGACCGGGCGCGCGCCGGGACGGATAGTTTGCGCAACTCCGTCCTGGAAGTATGTGAATTGACCGCTTTATGGGATCTGCTCTCGCCGTCGCGCCTCACACACGTAGTGGACACCGGCGCAAACCCCCTCGAGGCGGATGAGCCGCACTATCTGCCGATGCTCAACGCGAATCTTTGTCACGTAACAAGATTCGAGCCTCGAGGAAACCCGTTACCCGCGCATCAACACCAATGTGGTCCGTACGAACGGTATTTGCCCTATGCAGTTGGCGACGGCGGTATGACCAGCCGCTTGGAGCCGGACCCAACGGCTTTGGAGCTTTTCCCGACGCTCCGACAATCCGGTGAGGTGATTGAGCGGGTGCCGTTGCAAACTCGCCGACTCGATGACATCGACGAGATCACGCACCTCGACCTGCTGAAGATCGACATCCGGGACGGGCAACTGGCTGTTTACCGACACGGGCACAAGAAGCTTGCCGAGGCAGTGGCGATTCAGACCGAGGTGTCTTTCGTGACCTCGCGTCAGAGCGAACCGCCGTTCGGGGAAGTCGACTCAGAACTTCGCAGTCAGGGATTCATTCCGCACTGCTTCACCGAGTTGAGGAGAAGCCCGATCGGTAGCGTCACGCTCGGCAGCGGTACTCGCCCACCCCCGAACCAGCTCACCGAAGCCGACGTTGTTTACGTGCGGGACTTCGCTCAGGCGGACGTCATGACTGACGACCAGCTGAAGCATCTGGCGTTGATAGCGCATCACTGCTACGGATCGATCGACTTGACGTTGCGCTCTGTGGTGCTGCTGGAGGAACGGCAGGTTCTTGAGATCGGAAGTGCGCAGCGTTACCTGAGGCTGCTGGCCAGCTAGTCCACCGTGTGGCCGAACGCCTCGGGTCAGTCGGTGTCCCGCTGCCGGCCTCTGTACCGCGCGGCCGACCTGCTGGTGTGATCGACGATGCGACGCACGCCTTCCTGCGCCTGACTGCGGCTGCGGCTCGATCCCCGAGGTCCGAATTATCGGCCGATTAATCCGGTTTATCGTATTCTTCTGCAACACAGTCGTCGTCCGGAGAGGGGCCCGTCAGGTGAGTGCCGTTTCCTGGGCGCGGGATATTTTCGTTTCGACCGCCGTAACGCTCTCTGTAGCCGGCACGTGCATGTTGACGAATTCCTATGTTGCTCGGGCACCTGGCGTGATTCCGGTAAGTACGTTCGAGCCGGTACCCCTTAGGCCGATTTCGGCTTTGGCTCCGTCACTGCCAGGCTTCCCGGACCTGGACGGATTTGCCGACGTGTCAGCGGGTCATGCGGGAAACAACCAGGGCATCTATCCTTTGGCGACGTTTACCGGCCCAGCCGGTTTGCAGTGCGCGATGTGGAGCAGCCTCGGAGACACGGCGGCTTACTGCTTCGGAACGATCCCCGGCATCAATCGGGCAGCGAACCAGGTTTACGCCGGGGACAAAAATAAAGCATCTTTCGACCAGAACACGCCTCCCGCCACCGACAAACTCAACGGGAAGCCATTGGCATCAGGCCAGAAAGTGATCTTGGGCGCCGGCGGAACGCTGATGGGCGGCGACCAGATCACGTGCGGTGTGCAAGACGGAGTAACCGCTTGCATGGTCGTCAGGGAATTTAGCCAAAATCACGGTGACAACACTGCTGAGCGGCACGGCTTCGTCATCGACCCGCAAAAAAGCTGGACGTTTTGAGCGCGAGAAATTTGGACGAAAAGCGTAGCCGTGCAACTGAATTGAATCCGCCTTAACAGCAAATCTGAAGGAGTCCGTAGATGCGGTACCGATCTCTCATCATCAGCGCGCTGGTCGCCCTGTTGTTATCCCTCCTGCTGCCGGTCACCGCGCAGGCGGACCAGGAGTGCCCACAAAAAGGGGAAGGGGTACCCGCAAAAGAAAACTCGCCGTTTCTGGCCGTCCCCGCCCCTTACTCCCCAGGTGTCCCGTACCTGCTGGGGCCTGCCACACTGCCCACCGGGCTGGTGAAGAAGCTGTTAGTCAACTACAACCGACTCGGCACGCCCGCGATGGAACCCAAGGCTTTTCTCGACAAGTACTACAAACTCAATGACGACAAGAAAAGCGGCACTTGGGACTGGCCGACGAACTTCGGGTTTGACGGAGAACCCAAGCCGTTCACGATGAAAAAGGGCCGTTTGTTTGACCGGTTCGGGAGTCCCGATGAAGGACAGTTCCTCGCCAACGAGAGGGGTACTCCGTTCGCGGCTCGGGGTTTACCGCCGTCGTCCCTCAATACCCTGAAGGACCAACCAGAGGCCAACTACCACGTCTACTGCGTCTTGAAGGACCTGACAGTACAGTCCGGGAAAATCAAGGAATTCGCCGGACAGAAGGGTGGCGGCACCCAGTACTATCTCGGCAACGCAAGGGTTAGAGACCTCATTGACGGCAAGCAGCTACTCGAGGTGTTGCCAAAATTCGGGGTAGAGGGCCTGTAGCGAAAGCCCTCCTCGCCCTGGGGGTCGTCACTGACCCATGTCTGGTCGTGGAGGCGCTTTGCGGGATGGACGCCAGCGCCAACATCCGGGAGGTTGCCTCGCGGTGAAGGACGGCAGGGCACAATCCATCCCATGCAGCTAATCGGCTACTCCGCGCCACAAGTAGACGTCAGCGCCGTGCCCGGCCTCGGCGGTTTGCTCAGCTGGACCGAAGCGACAGTGCGGCAAACCGCGCGGCGCGCGGTCGCGTTGGCGGCGTTGATCGACCGCGTTGGCTCGACGCTGGACGACGTCGCAGAATTGCGGCGCGCTGCCGAGATCATTGCGGCCAGTCTGTCCGAGCTCGGCGCCAGTGCCGCGGGCATCGACCAAAACGCCGGCAAGATCGCCGACGAGATATCCGGGCTGAGCACGGCGGCGCAGGGCATCGACACCCACGCGGAGAAGTTAGCGTCCGGCATCGACGAGCTCGTCGCAATCCTGCCAACGTTGCGGCGACTTACCGAGATCGTCGATCCGCTGGACAACACCGTCGCGCGACTCGGTCGCTTCGTCGATCGAATCCCTGGAGCGGGCCGCCGCCGAAATCTGACGCCTGGCAACGCGTAGATCGGCGCACCGTCACAGCAAACGGTAAGGTTCCGTTCAGCATTTAACCAGCGCGAACGGAAGCACATGTCGTTGCGAGCATCAGCCCGATATGAACTTTCCGCGGTCTATTTCCCTGCGGAGATTGTGCGACCATGCCCGCCGGTGTGCTGAGCCGCCAAGCCGAGGTTCGGGCGGTCGCCGACTTCTTGGCCGCGGCCTCTTGTCGTCCGTCAGCCCTGATGGTGGAGGGCGAGCCGGGTATCGGCAAGACCACGCTGTGGTCGGCCGTCGTGAAGCAGGCGGCTGAAAGCGGGTTCCGGGTGTTGGCCGCCCGGCCGGCGGCGGCGGAATCAGTACTGGCGTACGCCTCGCTGGCCGATCTTTTGGCCGATGTCGATGCGGCGGCGTTTGCCGAGCTGCCGGATCCGCAACGGCGCGCGATCGATCGAATCCTGTTGCGGACCGACGCGGATGGCGAGCCGACCGATCAGCGCGCGGTGGCGGCTGGCTTCCTGTCGGTCGTGCAGAGTCTCGGTGAGCAGTCCCCGATGCTGGTGGCGATCGACGACCTGCAGTGGCTGGACGAGTCCAGCGTGCTGGTCCTCGCCTTCGCTGCCCGGCGTCTCTCGGTGCCGGTAGGTATTCTCGGCGCTGTCCGTACCGATCCGGAAGGCGCACGCGCCGCGCCCTGGTTACAGTTGCCCCACGTCGACGCGATTGAGCGGATCACGTTGTGCCCGTTAACCCTTGGTGCTTTGCACGTCGTTCTATCCGAGCGGCTTGGGCGGTCTTTTCCCCGGCCGACGATGGCGCGCATCCACCAGATCTCGGGCGGAAATCCCTTTTATGCCCTCGAGTTGGCGCGGGCGATAGCCGGCGGGACGACGGACGTCGACGGGTCGTTACCAAGCACACTTGCCGAGTTGGTGCGGACCAGGGTCAGCAGCCTTGATGCTGATGTGCGAGATGCGTTGCTGGCCGCGGCGTGTTTGGCCGATCCGACGATCTCTTTGGTAGCGGAGGCGACCGGTACCGACGCAGATCGACTGGTCGACATTCTCGGGGGTGCTGAGGATGAGGCGATCATCGGGATAGAGGGTGATCGGCTGCGATTCAGCCACCCGTTACTGGCGGCCGGGGTCTACACGGACGCCGCGCCCGGGCAGCGGCGGAAGATGCACCGTCGCTTGGGACAGATCGTGCATCAGCCCGAGTTACGGGCCCGCCATCTAGCTTTGAGCGCCACCAGCCTCGATCAGCAGAGCCTTGAGGCACTCGATACCGCTGCCGAGTCGGCACGTAGCCGTGGGGCGCCTGCGGCCGCTGCTGAACTGCTCGACCTCGCCCTGCGACTCGGCGGCGACACACCGCAACGCAGGATGCGTTCGGCTGCATACCATTTCGACGCCGGGGACTCCAAACGGGCCACGACCTTGCTCAGGGAGGCGACCGAGCAGCTGACACCTGGAGTACTTCGCGCCGAAGCGCTGAGCCAACTCGCCGTGATGCGGCTGTTCGACAACAGTTCTCCGGAGGCCGCCGATCTGCTGCAACAGGCTCTCGCCGAGACCGAGGACAATCTCGCGTTGCAGGTACAGGCGCTCATCCCGCTGTCGTATGCGTTGGGCGAAACCGGAAACCTCGGTGCCGCCGTCGACACGGTCGAGGACGCAGTTCGACATGCCACGCAACTGGGGCAACCAGGTCTCCTGAGCCAGGCACTGGGCGTACGCGTCATGTTGCACTTCGTGCGCGGAGACGCGATCGACGAGCACAGCCTGCGACGCGCCCTGGAGCTGGAAGACCGCCACACCCTCATTCCGATGCCCTTCCGTGCCAGCCTGCATAACGCCCTGCTGTTGGCCTGGACCGGTCAGCTCGAGCGCGCCCACGAGGAGATGCTCTCCATCAGGCGACAGTGCCTGGAGCACGGCGACGAGAGCGACCTCATCTACGCCACATTTCATACGGTTCTGATAGAGATCTGGCGGGGCGACCTCACCGCGGCGATGCTTCTTGCCGAGGACGGCGTGGAACGCGCGATGCAGCTGGGCGGGGACGTATCACTGTTCATTGCGCTGACCATCCGAGCCGCTGCCGCCGCTTACGGCGGCCACGAAGACGACGCCCGTCGCGACCTCGCCGAGGCGGTGGCAGCCAGCCAGCGCAGCGGCTCTTACCGGCTGGCGGAATGGCCCATCACGATCCTGGGGTTTCTGGAGTTGTCGCTTGGCAACTATCGCGAAACACTTCTCGCACTGGAACCCTTGCTATCCCACCTATCTCACCTCGACGCCGCCCCGCCGATAACAGAGATCATCACCGCCTCGTTTCTGCCCGACGCCATCGAGGCCATGATCCAGGTGGGCCGCCTCGCCGACGCAGAGCCGCTGATAGACACCCTGCTACGTAACGGACGCCGGCTTGACCGCGCGTGGACGCTGGCCGTCGGAGCGCGCTGCCGTGCCGTGCTGTTGGCCGCTCAGGGTGATCTCGATGGGGCGGTGGCCAATCTCGAACAAGCGATGGCGGAGCACGACCGCCTGCCGATGCCGTTCGAACGCGCGCGCACCCAATTTCTGCTCGGCCAAATCCAGCGCCGCCAACGTCGCAAAGACGCCGCAACGGTCACGCTGCGCAAAGCGTTGTCTGCAGTCGAGGACATCGGAATCCCCCTGTGGGCGGCGCGGATTCGCTCCGAGCTGGCGCGCTGCACCGTCGTACCACGCGGGACCGGCGACCTCACCCCAGCCGAACGACGTGTCGCCGAGCTGGCGGCTTCAGGCATGACCAACCGTGACGTCGCCACAGCGCTGTTCATCAGCCCAAAAACGGTCGAGGCCAACCTCTCCCGCATCTACCGCAAACTCGGCATCCACACCCGGGCCGAACTCGGCCGCCGGATAAGCCACTCCGACGGGTAGGGAAACACCTGATTCTGGCGGCGTGGTGCACCCCTAGCCTCACGTGGTGGGCTCACACCTGTCTCATCTGCGCTGTTATCTCGCTGAGTGGTATGGGCCCGAGGTGACCGAAGAACTGCTCGATAACACCGTCGCACGGCTCGGCGAATGCGTGCGGTCGATGTGCGCAGCGGGCTCACCGGTGCAGCTGCTCACTGCGCTGGCGGTACCCAACGACGAGTTGATTTTCGGCGTCTTCGCGGCCGACTCTAAAGAGGTCGTCGCCCGGGTATGCCGTCAAGCCGGGATTCCCGCACAACGGATCAGCCCCGCCATCGACGCCCGCGCCGTACGTCAAACATAGGGAGACACCTGCGCGGCTTTGGCGGGTCGGTCGGTCCGTAACTGGCTTACAGCGAAGCCACCCCACCTAGGATGAGTGCCTCCAGAGGAATGACGGCGGTGTAATCCAGACCGAGGCCGTCGTAGAAAACAGCGCCGCCGTAGTCACCGCTGGACAGATAGCTTTCAGCGGTGCTGAAAAAGCCTTCCCCCTGTGCGAAGAAATATTGCGCATCGGCCAGGGCGTTTGCGAAATCTGGCTCGGTCGGGATGTTGAACGGCCCGGCGCCGTAGTCAAGCGGTTCACCCGTGAGCGCCTCGACCGTTATCGTCGAGGCATTATTCGTAGCACTGAGAAAATCATCGTTCACACCGGAGAAGAACGCAGCCAAGCCATCCGAAGAATCGCCGCTACCGAAATCCGTAGTCGCGATGGTGAAGGCGGCCTGACCATCGGTGAAGTTCTCGTCGACGAGATGGACGAGGTCGGTGTAGTCGTCGGCGCGGGCGGCCGGCGCGGTGGCCGCCGACATCATGGCTGCGACCCCGAAACAAGCGGCGGCCGCGCCGAGACCGACCAATATTTCAGTGCGCGATCTCTTGTTGTCCATGGAGGCTCCAATCCCTCAAAGGTGGCACATCAGCTTGGCTAGACTCGCCGACGGATGAGCTCGGTGAATCGGGTGTTTCCCTATGATTTTCAGAGAAATCACCTGCCGTCCTAATTAGATGTTCACGAGGATGAGCGATGTCCGGGATGTTCACGCACAAGCGTTCGTCCGAAGGCACCCAGGTCAGGGCATCCGGCCCGAGGGGTCTTGATCGCGTCTTGCCTCGGTTGAACAGTGGGCGCCGGAAACCGGCGGGCGGCAGCGAGCACACGACATTGCCCTCGCTCCGATTAGGGGGGTGGCGACCTAGAACAACGACGCGCTGTCGGTCAGCAGGGTTCCGTGGGTGCCCGAGTTGGCAGTCGCGGTGCCTGTTCTCAACAGGGAATAACCGTCGAAAGAGATTGCTAAGTCATTGAAGTCGAACGCAGACGGGTCGGCCGAGGAAATCCCCGGTGATAAGGCCACCGCCGACCCGATGCCCACCCCACCGCCAGCGTGCCTAGCGCTGCGAATTAAGGAGACCGGTACTCGATCACCGAGTTCCCGCCGGCTGAGACTTCGAGGAATCTGGGCGGCTGGTCGCCCGATGGCAGCCACGCGCTCCTGAATCGATCTGCACACCGGTGCGCGAACCGTCGTCCCGCGAACCAACCTCCCGCTCGACGCAATGCTGTCGTACAGCCACGACGGGAAAGCTCTCCTGGTGTCGACCAACTACGACGGCAACCCGCCAGCATCCAACCAGGGCCGACCTGCGCCCAGGGCACATCGCCGATTCGACGCTCGACGCCCTGGGCGACGGCCGGAACGGATTTAGCGGTCGAGGTAGCCGAGCTACCCGAATAGGCTGGCTCACAGTCGAATTCGTTGACGGCGAGCATCCGGCCAGGAGCAGCACTGCGGAGGCGAAGATGTCGAGCCCGGCGCGCCGGGCTGCGACGTGGGTCTACACCTGCTTCATGACGGTTCGTTTCACACCAGGAATGCTGCAACCAACGCCTTAATAGATTCTTGGCGTCTTCAGTCAGGCGCCCGATTGCTGGTCAGACCGCCATGCGACCTAGCCGGCGATCAACGCCGCAACCGCTGACGGGTCTTTGTAGTAGACGTCGATCTTGACGATCAGTCCGTCGCTGATCGTGTAAATCTCGACCAAGTCCATCTCCACGTGCTTGCCCGAGGACCGGGCGGTGAATGTGAGCCGGAAATTCGCCACGACGGCGTCCTGCCCCAGCGGATTCAGGGTGATCGGTCCCGGCGCGAGGTCGAGCACTTCGTTGATCTTCCCGATCAGATCGAAGAAGCCTTGCGGACCGTGGTACTCGCCGCTGAATGGGAGCCCACCCGCCGCGGAGACTACGAAGTCCTCATGGAGGAGGCGCGTCCGCTCGGGCCGACCGTCCGCGCCGGTCGCACTCATGAACCGGCGCACGATGACCGGGCCCAGGTCGGCGTTGTCCATCGACATCGGACTATTTGGCGACGCCGACAAGGAGATTCTCGCCCGAGAAGTCCGCCGCCATGATGGACGCGCCGGGCGATGTTTCGGCATGTGTGCGTTCGAGTTTGCGATAGCTGAAGCGCCATTGGCCGTCGTGTCCGCGCACGTAGGTTTCGTGATAGAAGCCGTAGCCGCGCAGCCATTGCTTCTCGCCGTTTCGGATCCAGAACAGGTTGTCCTCCATAGCCCAGACACCGGTGGCGTGCTCGCGGTCTTCAAAATCGATCACCGGGGTGTGGGAGTGGTGCACCGTGGTGACATTCGCGAGTTGAACCGAAAGCGCTTGCGCAGCTGCATTTCCACCGACGATGGGTTCGCTGCTGATCGACATTGCGACGTAGTCGTCGGTGTGCAGTTCGGCGTAGGTGTCCCAGTCCTTTCGGTCGACCGCGTGGTCTCGCCGGCCCTTCAGGTGGTAGATCGCCTGAAGTTCGATGAGGCGCTCGAGGTCGGTCATTCCGTCGGGTGCACTCACGTCATTTCCTCGAAGCGCGACAACACGCCCTCGGCGCCAGGGCTCACGTATTGGACGAGTTGGGGCATGCCCTCGGTCAGCTCCAACATCTTGGGCACCGACTCTGTCACCCAGACATTTCCTCCGTGCGCCGCGCAAGCAGCCTGGTCACGATAGACCTCGACCACAACGTAGCTGCCTTCCTCTTCAACATTTTTCGCGAAGCCGTAGTAGACAACTCCGGGCTCGTTCTCCAGCGTCATGGTGGTGACATGAGACATCAGGTCTTCGAATGCCTGGGCATTCTGTGGTGGAACCTGCAGGTGCGCAATGAAAGTAATCAACTGATCCCGCCTAAACCTTTGCCGGCTCGCCGATGACGTGATGCGAGGTGTTCAGTCTGTCCTTGGCGGCTTCGATCGTTCGGCGCACACCCTCTCGGACCGACACCTCATTCGGCCCCAACAGGTCCACCATCTTGGTGGTGTCGGCCCAAATCGGCCACGCCTTGCTGTTCTCCACGAACTTCGGTTCCACGCCAAGGACTTCGCCCGCCATGTGGCAATACTCCTGGGTCGTCACGGCTTCAGTTCCACCAACGTTGACGATTTCGGCACCCACTTTGGCGATACCCGCTGCCGCAATGGTCTTTTCGACGTAGTCGTCCTCGTAGAGCGGAGTGTGCACGTTGCGCACGCCGGGATAGACGCTGACCGGTTCGCCGCGCATCATCTGGTCGATGCGCTGCGTGACGCCGCCGCCTCGTGGTCCGTAGAACGAGAATATCCGCACCAACACGACCGGCAGGTTGTAGTCGAAGCTGAGGTGCTTCAGCAGGAATTCCGCCGCGATCTTGCTGGCGGCATAGTTCTCCGCGGAGCTGTGCAGGCCGTAGGGATCGTCTTCGCGCAGCGGACGTTCACCCTGATATGCGTACAACGAGCCGGTGCTGCCGTGCACGAAGGCTTCGCAGTCGCGATAGCGTCGCGCCAGGCGGCCCGCGGCTCCCGCATTGACCTCATAGGCTTTCGGCTGCGGCGGCAGCACTGCGTAGTTGATGACGACGTCGACCGATTCCGGCAATGGAGACAGATCGGGATCGGCGAGGTCGAAGGCGATCGTATGTGCGCCCGCCTCCTCCAACGTCCGTTTCTGCTCGGGATCGGAGAACCGGGCTACCGCATACACTTCGTTCGATTTCGCCAGCGCGCGGGCCACCGGGTAGGCCACCACCCCGCTTGCGCCGGTGACGAGCACCCGTCGTCCTGAAAGTTGCGCCATTAATTGACCTTTCCGTCGTCGTTGTCGAAAGCGTGTCGATGCCCAGCGGCAAGGTCCGTCGTGCGCGCGGACATGCGGCGGGCCAGCTTCGCCGCGACAATCCGCAACCCCTTGGCGACGCTCGGCGGCAGCGCGCGAATACCCGGCAGCGCGATGTCCTCACGAAGCCTGGTCAGCCGCGACGAGGTGATGCGCCACTGTCCATCCTGCTTCTCATAGGTTTCGTGATAGTGGCCGTAACCATGAAGCGTCACTGCTGGAAGCAGGCGCACCATGTCGGCCATGGCCCAGACCCCGCGTGCGGTCGTCTCAGAGGTCAACGAGATCTCCGAGGCGTGCACGTGGTGGACGGTGCATTGCGACGGCTTGCCAAGGGTGCTGCGGGTGTAGGCGATGAAGGCGTCGGCGCCCAAGCGACGCCGACCCCCGCTCATGGCCAACTCGCTGACGAAATCATCGGCGAAGAGGGTTCGCCATGAAGTCCAGTCCTTGGCGTCGAGGTGCCGGCAGTAGCGGGCCTTCAATTGTTTGATCGCCTCGATATCCCGCAGGGCGTCCGCGGTGTCGGTCGCGGGCGTCGGCGGATCAGCCACGGTGCTACTGATTGTCGTCGGCCGCGGCGGCCGGCGGGCGGCTGTCAGCGTCATAGTTGCCCATGAATTCCATTGGCACACCGCCCATTGTGCAGATGAACAGGTCAATCCCCGGCACGTCGTCGAACAAGACCGTGACGTCGCCTGCCGTTGCGCGAGCCTTGTCCTGCATGGCGTGGTAATCGTCGGCCATGAACGACAGCGCGGTCAGTCCTTCCGGTGCGGTGTCCCGCAGCTTCTCGGGAACGTCGAGCACCTCGATGAGCCCGGCATCGCCGCTTCCCAGCATTGTCAACGTCGCGCCGTCAGACGGCGGCCATCCCAGCGTGGTTTCGAGAACCTCACTGGGAAGGGGGAATTGACTCTGCACGTCCATGCCAACGACATCGGTGAGGAACGTGATGAACGTGTCTGCCGAGTGGCTGCACATGACGACGTGGTGGAGATGATTGGGCACAGGAGACCTTTCTGTTCTCAAGCCACCGCAGTTGCGGCCGCGCCCTGCGCGCCTGCCCGCCTGGTCAAGTAATCGACTTGCAGGTAGATCGCGTAGATCACGAAGGGCGGCAACATCATGAAGGGCAGGTTCTCCGCGAGGAACTTGAACCAGAAGCCGAAGGCGCCCTGCCCGATGTCGCCAAATCCGGCCCGCACTTCAGCGGTGAAATAGACGGCGGTACTGCTGAGGAGAATCGCGCACCCCGCGAAGGCGAGCCAAAGGCAGCGTATGCGCGACTCGGTCGACAGCCCGGGTCGGATCAACCGGAGCCACAGGACGAAGAGCGTCGCACCGGTGATGACGCCGACCAGCTCCAGGCCGAAGATCCAGTTGTTGGCGCTGGTGTAGCGGGTGTCGGTCAATCCCCATTGCCACCACAGCCACTTCCAGCCCGGGTCGGCGGTGGGCGTCCACAGGTTGAATGGATGACCGATTAAGAAGATGGTCTCGTAGCCGAGCTGGCTGCCCGCGGTGTACGGCAGGTAGATCAACGTCAGCTCGGCCGCTCGCTCCAACCGAGGGCGCTGCTCACCTCGACCCGTCCAGAAGTAGACCAGCGGCAGCATGATCACCGGCACGCCGAACGCCAAGTTGGCGGCGACGTCGACCGTGAAGGTCGGCGGCAACACCCGCAAGCCCACTCCCCCGACGGCCAGCACGAATGCGACGCCGGTGAACGCGGTGAGGAGTAGGTACGTCCGCCGTCGGTGGGCCGCCCAGGGCCGGGCCAAATTCGGCTGGTGCTCCGACGGAGCTTTCGTCACGACGTCCGATGTCATTGCATCAAGCCTCTTTTCGCATCGTTTCGTGGTCGCCACCGTGGGCCGCTAATCGATTGCTGCCGCGACGGCTTGAGCGCCCGCCCGTCGGGCAAGACAGTCGATTTGCAGATGGATCGCGTAGAGGACCAGTGGCGGCAGGATGATGAAGGGAATGATCTCGGCGACGAATTTGAACCAGAGGCCGAACGCACCCTGTCCGATGTCACGAAAGCCCACGCCCATCTCGGACACCACGTAGACAGCGGTGGTACTCATCAGAACGGCGCATCCCGCGAACGCGAACCAGAGGCAGCGAAGGCGCGACTCGGCGGGCAAGTCGGGCCGCATGAGCCGGAGCCAGGCCACGAAGACCACCACACCTGTCATGACGCTGACGATCTCCAATCCGAAAATCCACGGGTTTCCGTTGGCGTATCGCGTATCGGCCAGGCCGAACTGCCACCAAAACCACTTCCAGCCGGGATCCGTTGTCCGCGTCCACCATTTGAGCGGGTAGCCGATTACGAAGACCAACTCGTAGCTGAGCTGGCTGCTCGCGGTGTAGGGCAGATAGAACATCGTCAGTTCTGCTGCTTTGTCGAGTCGAGAGCGCTTCTCTCCTGGCGCATCCCAGAGAATGACGAGGGGAAGCAGTAGCACCGGAATGCCGAAGAGCAGGTTGGCAACGACGTCAGCGGTAAATGTGGGCTCGACGAGTCCGGTGGCGACACCGACGGTCATCAGCGCGAACATCGTGCCCGCGAACAGCCCGGTGCCCAAATAAATCCTCGCTCGGTGGGGCGCCCACGGCCGCGCCAGACTCGGCTGCGCGACGTCCACCGTTGCCTGCACCACTTGTGTCTATCAGCGTGGCGAGCGGAGCGGAGCGGATTGCAGGGGATTTATTTCTGCACCGAGAAAAATCACGACCTAGTGGCCTTCAAAGCGACTTGGAGTCGACTATTCGCTCCAGCCCCGCGATCATCACGTCGATATTGAAGTCGAGTTGACCTTCATCCGGATCGTTGCCGGCACGGATCGCGATGACCTGGCGCAGGATGGGAAAGTCCTCCGGTGCGGCCGACTGCAATGCCGTCGCGACGTGAGGGAATTCCGGATGGACGGGATACTCCGCCGAGCGCAGCGCGTCCCGACCGGCGGCATATCCCATGTCGGTAATGAAAGTCAGTGCACGACAGGCATCGTCGACGTTCAGGCCGGCGTCCACCAAGGACTGCAACACCCTTTCCACGGGGTCCAACGCACCCAAGCCGTCACTGCCGGGAAGGTGCACGGACAACGCCAAGGCGCCGAGCTTGATGATCGCATCTTTCAATGCGTAGACGTACGCGCGCACGACACCACGCCAGTCGCCCCCGCCGGGAATCTTCACGCGGCGAAGCTCGGATTCGAAGACGTCCAGCGCCACCATTTGTCGGAGGCCGTCTCGGTCACCGACGTAGTAGTTGAGCGCTTTCGGGTTGACGGCCAATACGTCGGCCACCCTCTGCATGGTCAGGTGCTCCGGCGCCAGGGTTCGCGCTGCGGCAATGATTTGTTCGCGACTGATTCGAGGAGGTCGACCCCGCGACCGTGGCCGGCCGGGGTCGCCCGCCGCGCTAGGCAGTTCCGACACTTCATCGCTCACCTTGCGCAGCCTAAGGTCTGCGCCACATCCGGCACTTGAGTCTCGGTGATCGAGGCCAGGCTTTGACAGCGTCAGGAGTCAGATGTGATCGCGACGACGAACAGGTGAACGCTGGAGTTGTGACTCGGCGCGCACGGTCGTGGCCTGCTTAGGATCTATCCGCTACGCCGCTACGCGTCCATATCGCATCCACATCATTCAATGACAAAGGTGCTGCTGCTGAACGAGGACCTCACCGTGCAGACAACGTCAGAGCCTGTAGAACCGCTTCGCACGGTCGGCGGTGCTAAATCTGTTCGCCTGGCCGTCATGGTCGGCGCGCTCGGCGTCGTGTTCGGAGACATCGGAACGAGTCCGATCTACACCCTCGCGACCGTCTTCAACCCCACCGACCCCCATCCGGTCCCGCTCAATATTGACAACATCTACGGCGTCGTGTCCCTGCTCTTCTGGTCGGTGATGACCATCGTCACGCTGACGTACGTGACCCTGGTGATGCACGCCGACAACGACGGCGAGGGCGGCATCATGGCGCTCATCACGCTGCTGCGGCGTTATGGCGGGCAAGGGGGACGCCGGACCCTGGCCGCGCTGGCCGCGCTGGGTATCTTCGGTGCCGCGCTGTTCTTCGGCGACAGCATGATCACCCCCGCGATGTCGATGCTGTCGGCGGTCGAGGGCCTCAAAGTCGTCGAACCATCTCTCGAAGAGTGGATCGTCCCGATCACCGCGGTGATCAGTCTGGTGCTGTTCGCGGTTCAGCGCTACGGAACGAACGCCGTCGGTCGGCTGTTCGGTCCGGTGATGATCGTCTGGTTCGTCTCGATCGGCGCCTGCGGAGTGAAGGGCATCCTCGGCCACCCGCAAATCCTCAAGGCGCTGTCGCCGACCTATGCGGCGACGTTCGTGTTCGGGCACGCCAGAATTGCGTTCTTCGCGCTCGCCGCAGTCGTACTCGCGGTCACCGGCGCGGAGGCGCTGTACGCCGACATGGGCCACTTCGGTCGAAAGGCCATCACCCGGGGCTGGCTATTCGTCGTGCTGCCGGCATGCACTCTCAGTTATCTGGGCCAAGGCGCGCTGGTGCTCGGCGACGAGTCCACGGCGAGCGCCCCGTTCTTCTTACTCACTCCGCACTGGGCGCAGCTGCCCATGGTGCTATTGGCAACCGCCGCAACGGTTATCGCCTCTCAGGCGGTGATCACCGGGGCTTATTCGGTGGCATCGGCGGCCGCTCGCCTGAGCTACCTGCCGAGATTGCGAATAACGCACACCTCGGAGTCGACAATTGGCCAGATCTATGTGCCGTGGATCAACGGTCTACTCATGGTCGCGGTGCTCATTTTGGTGTTCGCCTTCCGCAGCTCGGCGGCGCTGGCCTATGCGTACGGTATGGCGGTCACCGGGACGATCACCATCACCACGCTGCTGTTCTTCTACACCGCCCGGAAGCGGTGGCATACGCCCCTGTGGCTCATCGTGATCGGTGCCGGGTTGCTGTTGACGGTGGACCTGTTGTTCCTCGCGGCGAACCTGACGAAGCTGGTTCACGGGGCGTGGCTGCCGCTGCTCATCGCCGTTGTTGCGTTCACTGTGCTGTCCACGTGGCAGCGCGGACAAGACATCGTCACCCGGGCGCGGACGGAAGCTGAGGGACCGCTTCGTCCGTTCGTCGATCGGCTGGCCCACGCTCAGCCGCCGTTAGTGCGCGCCAAAGGCACGGCGGTTTTCCTCAACCGCGGAAAAGAGACCACGCCCTTGGCGATGCGGGCCAACTGCGAACACAATCACGTGCTGCATGAGCATGTGATCATCATGGCGATCGACACCCTGCCGGTCCCGCGCGTACCCGAGTCCGAGCGAACGGAAATCGACGACCTCGGCTATGGAGACGACGGGATCGTGCATCTCACCGCACATTTCGGCTACATGGAAGCGCCCGATGTCCGCGGCGTGCTTCGCCTTCTGGATCCGTCGCAGACTGAAGGCCAGATCGATGTCGACGGCGCTTCCTATTTTCTGTCCGACCTCGAACTGACCATGGGTGCCGCAAAGAACATGGCGCACTGGCGCAAGCACCTGTTCATCGCGACATCCCACATCACCGCCGACGCCGCCAATTACTTCGGCCTGCCCCCTGACCGCACGGTGGTCATGGGTTCGCGGATTGAGATCTAGCGGCCCGACTCGGCGGGGGCGCCCGGAAGCTCGGCGAGTGGGAGGCCAAGCGGTCACCGCGTTTCACAGCAGGCTATCCGTGCAACACTCGCCGCTTGGCCGCCGCGAACTCGTCGTCGGTGAGTGCGCCCCGGTTGTGCATATCGTCGAGCTGTCCGAGCTGTTCGGCGATTGTGGAATCCCCTGGCGTCGGCGACGATGGCGTCACGTGCGCGGAGGCCGCTTCGGGGACGCCCTCCACTGTTTCGATGTGCTTGGGATTCTTGGGGTCGACCCGCAGGTTGAACACGTCGCCCGGGCTGGGGATCTCACCGAGCATGAAGATGCCCGAGTGCTTCACCTGATATGGCGGGGTGCCGTCGGAGCGTTGCACCCGCAACATCAGCGTCCGACGGATGTAAACGTTGTTCATGACCACGTTCATGATCGGCTTCTTGACCTCGAGCACGGTCCCGGTCGCTGGAATTCCGTTGTGCTGCAGATTATCCCTGCGTTCGATTCGCGAGTACAGCCACACCGAGTAGGCGCCGACGACCGCGACGATCGCGATCGGCGACCACGGTGCGACCGGAACGCTCCAGTCCGCGACGAAGGGTATCGACGAGGCGAGGAACCAACCGCCGACGGCGTTGCTCGTGGCCGTGCGCGCCGCGATCATGAACACGCCGATTTGCACCAGATAACCGACGATCCAAATGATCTCGACTGAGCCGCCAATATCGGTACCCGTGCTGGTGTCGGGGAAGACCGCGGAGACGAGCAGCGCGGGCGCGACCACCAGCAGGCACCACGCGGTCAGCAACCCGGCCATCAGTGGCTTGTTCACCGTGCCACGCTAACGCGCTGGCAGACGGTTCCGCTACGCGACTTTCTTCTTCAAGATCAACACGGGCAGCAGCAGCGTCGCCTTGGCATTCGCGGCAATCCTGACCACTGTTGAGCGCGCGGGTCGTATGTTTGCCCATAACAACAGTTTTGGTGCCCGAAGGATTTCAGACGCCGTCCGGCCGCCGCTCGGAAACCAAAATCGATAACCGCGGCTGCATCCAACAGCCGCCCAATCGGTCCACTGCCGCGCCAGGGCAGTTATCGAGTAGAACGCCAGATGCCGCGCCCGGTAAACAACTCAGACTGCCGCACCACCTGACTTGGCTGAGCCATAATCAGTTAACAAACAAAGACAGGAGTGCGCGGTGGCGAAGCTGATGTCTGTGAATGTCGGTCTACCCAAGGACGTTCCCTGGAAAAACCGCACCGTGTACACCGGGGCTTGGAAGACGCCCGTCACCGGCCGCCGGATGGTTCGGCGGCTCAACATCGACGGGGACGGCCAAGGCGACCTCGCGGGCCACGGCGGCGAGAATCGCGCCGTGCTCGTGTATCAACTCGATTCATACCGTCACTGGGCCAAGGAGTTTCACCGCGACGACCTGACGCCGGGGCTTCTGGGTGAGAATCTGACTGTCGAAGGCTTGTCCGACGATGAGGTCTGCATCGGGGACCGATACCGGATCGGGCAGGCGGTCTTCGAGGTGACCCAACCCCGCGTTACCTGTTACCGCGCAGGCATGCGCATCGGCGAGCCCCGGATGGCTGCGTTGCTGGTGTCTCACCGGCGACCCGGTTTCTACTGCCGGGTCATTACCGAAGGCGAAGTCGAGGCGGGTCAGGAGATCGTCAAGATCGCCGCCGGACCCGAGCGGATCACGGTCGCCGAGATCGACGCACTGCTCTACTTGCCCGGGCATCCTCGAGACGCTTTGCAACGTGCGCTGCGCATCCCCGCGCTCAGCCCGGGCTGGAAAGCTTCCCTGCAGAGTCTGGCCGAGCAGCCCGCTGCTGCGTCAGGATCAGGCAACGTCGGTTTGACGGCAGCCGCGAGCAGTCCGCCACCGGCGTGGAGCGGGTTTCGCCCACTGCAGGTGACTGCGGTTCACGACGAAACCCGATACGTACGCTCAGTGTCACTGGCCGACCCCGACGGCGCCGCCCTACCGGAATGGCTTCCCGGCCAGTCGATCACGCTGCGCCTATTTCCCGATCCGAGCGGTCCCTCACTGATCCGTAACTACTCGCTGTCCAACCGGCCCGGCTCTGAGGAATACCGGATCAGCGTCAAACACGAACCACACGGAGAAGCCAGCGGACTAATCCGTACCCAAGTCAAGCATGGTGATTTTCTCGACGTGGGCGCACCACGCGGCACCTTCTTCTTGTCCGACGGAGACGCGCCCGCGATCCTGTTGTCCGCCGGAATCGGAGCCACCCCCGTACTGTCCATGCTGCACGCGCTCGTCGCGACACAGTCGCCCCGTGAGGTCTGGTGGCTGCACGGCGCCCGGGACAGCGCCGAGCATTCCTTCGGCGCAGAGAGCCGTGACCTACTGAACCAGTTGTCCCACAGTCGATCCCGCATCTTCTATAGCCGCCCCACTCCGGCGGACCGTCAGGGTATCGACTTCACCGACTGCGGCCGCCTCTCGATCAACTCGGCCCGTGAACTGAGCTTGCCCCGAGTCGGGGACGCCTACCTTTGCGGGCCTGCAGCGTTCATGGCTGAACTCAGCGCGAGCCTCGCCGCTCACGGAATGGATCCCGCCCGCATCCACACTGAACTCTTCGGGGCAGCAGCCGCACTTACGCCCGGGATCGCAGCGACGTCGATTCCTCCTCACCGGCCCGCTGGACCACCCGGTCCAGGTCCCGCTATTCAATTTGCGCGCAGCGGCATCTCCGCACCGTGGGGCCCTCCGAGCGCCAGCCTGCTCGAATTCGCAGAAGCGTGTGACGTTCCAACCCGCTGGTCCTGCCGCACGGGCGTATGTCACAACTGCGAGACCCCACTGCTGTCCGGGACTGTCCGCTACGACCCCGAACCTCTAGAACGACCCGCTGAAGGAAACATCCTGATCTGTTGTTCACGACCCGCAGAGGCCATAGTGGTCGACCTGTGACAGCCGCCTGCGGTGGGCACCCTGGCGGCGATGAGCCAACTTGAGCTGCCGGTGCAGTTCGGGTCGCTTTGAGGGCGGTCCGCCGGAGATACCGATGCGCCTACGTCAACCGCCAGATCGACCGCCGCCCTTGCCCGAACGACAACAAGCTCGGGGCGACGGTCGCGTCGTGGCCGCCATCAGCCGATGATCGCGGGCACGGTGTCCCCGCCGTGCACCGTGGAGGTGCGTGAGCGGCGGGCCCCATCCAGTTCGACTTGCCATTCAGGGAATCGCTTGTAGACCTCTTCAAGCGCTACCCGACCCTCCAGTCGAACCAGAGGGCCCCGACGCAGAAGTGTGCTCCACGGCCGAAGGTCAGGCGTCCGCCAGGCAATCGATGAATGTCAAAGCGCAGAATTACGGAATATGAGTCGGCAGTAGCAGTTTCTTGAGCCAGCACCCGATGCACCGCTGGATCTCTGTGGCCAGGGCCGGGAATGTCGACCGGAGTACTTCAACAATGTCGGGAGACACAGTGCCCTGGGCCTGCATTGTGGGTCGCGCCATCGTCGCCCCCATCGTGCCCGTCACCCTGATCTCGGGTTCGACCTTGACGTCCATGGTCGCCCCGATCAGCTTCAGGACGGCCCCCTCTGGCTTGACCACGACGCCGGTCGCTTCCACCAGCTGCTTGGCCTTCAGCAACTTCTCCAGGCCGCCGTGCTCCAACTCGTGACGGATTGCGCGCCGGACCAGATCCTCAAGTTCACCGGGTTCGTCTCCGACGGCGACCGCGCCGGGCAGTGTTAACGCGCCCAGGATCAGCCCGGTCCGGCATGGTGATGCCGGGTCAGGCGGCATCGAGCAGCGTGAGTACGGCGGCCCGGGTGGCGTCGATGATCTTGCCCCGGCGGGGACTGCTCAAGACGGTATCCGCGCCGTGAAAGAGCGTATGTAACTGCGCGGCAAGCATTTCCGGATCTCTGGCTCCGGTGCGGCGGGCCAGGTCCAAGAACAAGGCGAGAATTGCGGCGCGGTAGGTGTCGGTGGCGAGCTGGGCGTGCATCCCGACCCCGGATTCCGCAGTAGCGCGAGCGAACGCGCAGCCGCGGTAGGTCCGTCTGCGCAGCCAGCGCGCCTGCGCGTCAAACACCGCAAGGATGGCTCGGTGGGGTTCCGTATGCCGAGCCGTCGCGTCGCGCAACGCTTGCAACGTTCGTTCGTGACGAACGGCCAGGTACGCGCCGACCAACTCTTCCTTACTGCCGAACAATCGGTACAACGACGCCTTCGCTACCCCGGCATGCTCGATCACCCGGTCGATGCCCACGGTATGGACTCCCTCGGCGTAGAACAGTTCATCGGCGGCGGCCAGGAGGCGCTCTCGCGGTGAGGCACTCGCAGTGTCACGGCGATTCTTTCCCTGCCGCTCAGTGGGATTCACTTCTGTCGGCTGGGCAGCGGGTGGGCGAGTCCGGGCGTCCATCGGTCAGCGGGTAGGCGGGTGAAGAACCGGCCGATTTCCTCAGCCGCTCGCTCTGGTGCCTCGTGGTGTGGAAAGTGCCCCGCATCGGAAAAGGGTGCGAAGTCCAGATCGGTGAAGTACTCACCAAGGCGGTCGGTCCAGGCGATGTCGAGGGCTCGGTCGTGTTCGGTCCATCGGACGGCAGTGGGCAGACTGATCGGCGGCGGATCCGCGACGCCTTCGTCGAACTCGCGCGCCCGTTGCGCCCCCACCGCTCGGTAGTGTGCGAAACCGCCTTCCAGATTTCCCGGTTTCTCCATGTTGGCGACGAACGCGTCAATGGTGGCCTCGTCGAACGCGTCGGTCTGATGCGACCACAGCTTCAACCAGTGCGTGACGTAGCGCCGCACACCGGTCGGCGAGGACGTCAACAACTCGGGCGCGATGTCGTCCTGGTTGAAGTACGTGTGCCAGACGTCTCGCAGATGTCCCGGGGTGTTGAAGCGGTCGCCGATGCCGGGATAGACGAAGTTAAAGAAGAATAGCCCCGCAATCGAATCCGGAGTCTGGCGCGCCATTGCTTGGGCCACGGTCGCCCCGACGTCATGTGAGACGATCCCCACCCTCCCTACGTCGAGCACTTGAATCAACGCCTGAAGATCGGCGGCTTGATCCTTGGGTCCGAACTCCCCGTTCGGTTTGTCGCTGTCGCCGCATCCGCGCAGATCGGGTGCTATCAGCTGGAATCGGTCCGACAGGCGCTGCATCATGGGTAGCCAGGTGAACCAGAACTCTGGCCAGCCGTGCAGCAGCAACAGCGGACGACCGCGACCGGCGCGCGCGAGGTGCAGTCGCGCGCCATTCACCTCCACGAACGAGTGATCAATGTCAGTCGCGCCATCCATGTCTGGGTGCATACCGCAACGGCCCTTTCATGAGACAGACCTGTCTCTCTCATTGTTTATAGCCCACCGCCGTTGCCGCGTCCAATTCACCGATTCCGGCACCGCTACGCGACCCCCTTTCGGCTTGCCGTTCCCCTGCAGCGCTGCGTCCGATCGCTCGGATTGAGCAGGTCGAGCCTGCGGCCCGGGTGAGATCGTCGAGCTTTGCGCGCCCGGCCCACTCTTGGCACCGATCCGGTGACCGACCGACAGGTCCGGCCAACCAAGGTGTTCCCCACTAAGAAAATTTAGGACAACGTTCGCCCCGTCAACATCCGCAAACGACAAACCCGCTTTGAACACCAGTTCAAAGCGGGTTTCTCCTGGTGGAGCTAAGGGGATTCGAACCCCTGACCCCCACACTGCCAGTGTGGTGCGCTACCAACTGCGCCATAGCCCCAAAGATGTGCCTGTCGAAGTTACACCACGGCCTGCCAGCCATCAAAGTCGCTGATCAGACCGCGTCATCCAACGCTGGTACGGCCTGCGTCGTACCTGTCTCCGGCGCGAACACCCAGACCACGGCGGCGACCAGCATGATGACTCCGCTGACCGTGAAGCCCCACGCAAAGCTGAAATGCTCCGCAATCTGACCCACCACCAGGGCGCCGACGATCGCACCGAAGTCGGCCATCATCTGAAACGCCGCGACCGGCGTGCCGGCGCGGGCCGAATTGCCCAGGATGTCGGCGATCGCCGCCTGCTGCGGTGACGTGTACACACCCGACGCCGCACCCGCGATGCACGCCGCAGTGAGAAAGATCGGCAGCGACGTGGAGACACCCAGCCCGATCGTCGCCACCCCGCAGGCCAACAGTCCGCCGATCAGCAGCGAGCGCCGGCCGATCCGGTCCGACAGATAGCCACTGGGCATCACCACGATCACGTTGCCGATCGCGAAGACCGCCAGAACCAGACCCGTCATGCGTGGCCCGCGACCCATCACGTCCGAGATGAACAGTGGCACAACCGCCATCCGCACTCCGAACACCGACCAGCCGGTGGCGAAGTTCGACACCAGCGCTGCGCGATACGCCCGATGCGCAAGCGCGGCACGCATCGTCACTTCCGTATGCGCATGCACCAGTTCGGCGGGCGCACTCAACGTCGATCGCCGCAGGCTGTAAAACACCACAGCAGCTGTCAGCAGCATGGCCACCCCATAGAAGAGGAACGGGGCCCTGAGACCGAATCCTGCTGTGAGACTGCCCACTAGCGGCCCGCCGACCATGCCGACCAGGAATGAGGTGGCAAACAGTCCGGCGGCCCGGCCACGTGCGTCGGGCGGGCTGATCCGGATCATCAGGCCCAGCGCCGAGATGAAGAACATCGTCGACCCGATGCCGCCAATTGCCCGGAATACCAACAGTTCCCAATAGGTCTGCACGAATGCGGACATGCCGGTCGACACCGCCACGATCAACAGACCCGACACGTAGACCGGCCGCTCCCCCAGTCGCTGCACCAGCAGCCCGCTGGGTGGCGCGAAGAACAGGCGCATCACCGAGAACAAGGTGATCGCGAACGTCACCGCGTCCATGCTGACCCCGAACGTGCGGGCATACGACCGGCAGCACCGGCGACACCACGCCGTAGCCGAGCGCGGCCACCACGTTCGCCCCGATCAGCACCCACGCTTCACGCGGCAGAGTCGTCTTGTCGCGGCGCCACGCGGTCAAGCGAGCGCGTTGGGAGACGAGGGTCACCCAATGACTTTATCCACAACCTGTTGCGCTTCTCGCTGGACCTCAGCTAAGTGATCAGGTCCACTAAACGATTCGGCGTAGATCTTGTAGACGTCTTCGGTGCCCGACGGCCGCGCGGCGAACCAGGCGTTGGCCGTGGTCACCTTCAAGCCGCCCAGCGGCGCGCCGTTGCCGGGCGCCGTCGTCAGCTTCGCGGTGATCTGCTCCCCGGCCAGCTCAGTGGCGCTGACCTGGTCCGGCGACAGCTTGGCCAGCCGGGCCTTCTGCTCGCGGTTTGCGGGCGCGTCGAGCCGCGCGTACATCGGGGCGCCGTATTTCGCGGTCAACTCCTGGTAGCGCTGCGACGGCGTGGCGCCGGTGACGGCAAGGATCTCGCTGGCCAGCAACGCGAGGATGATGCCGTCCTTGTCGGTGGTCCACACCGATCCGTCGCGGCGCAGGAACGAGGCCCCCGCCGACTCTTCGCCGCCGAACCCGATGGTGCCGCCGATCAGACCGTCGACGAACCACTTGAACCCGACCGGCACCTCGACGAGTTTGCGTCCGATGCCTTCGACCGCGCGGTCGATGATCGACGAGCTGACCGCGGTCTTTCCGACGGCGATGCCGGCGGGCCAGGACGGCCGATGGGTGTAGAGGTAGTCGATGGCCGCCGCCAGGTAGTGGTTCGGGTTCATCAGGCCGGCATCGGGCGTGACGATGCCGTGGCGGTCGGAGTCGGCGTCGTTGCCGGTGGCGATCTGGTAGTGGTCCCGGTTGGCGATGAGCGAGGCCATCGCGTCCGGTGAGCTGCAGTCCATCCGGATCTTGCCGTCGTGGTCGAGCGTCATGAACCGCCACGTCGCGTCGACCAATGGGTTGACGACGGACAGGTTCAGCCGATGCCGCTCCCCGATCGCGGCCCAGTAGTCGACGCTGGCCCCGCCCAGCGGGTCGGCGCCGATCCTGATCCCGGCCTTGCGGATGATGTCGATGTCCACCACGTTCGGCAGGTCGGCGACATAGGCATCCATGTAGTCGTGACGCTGAGCGGTCTGTAGCGCGCGGGCCAGCGGCACCCGCTTCACCGCCTCGCCACTGCGGAGAATCTCGTTGGCGCGCTTGGCGATTGCGTTGGTCGCATCGGTGTCGGCCGGACCACCGTTGGGCGGGTTGTATTTGAAGCCGCCGTCGTAGGGCGGGTTGTGCGACGGCGTCACCACGATCCCGTCGGCCAGCCCGTCGCTGCGGCCCCGGTTGTAGGTGAGGATCGCGTGGCTGATCGCCGGGGTGGGCGTGTAGCGGTCGGCCGAGTCGATCATGGCGACGACGTCGTTGGCGGCGAGCACCTCGAGCGCCGATACCCACGCCGGCTCCGAGAGACCGTGCGTGTCGCGGCCGATGAACAACGGGCCGGTGGTGCCGTGCGCTGCGCGGTACTCGACGATCGCCTGCGTGATCGCCAGGATGTGCGCCTCATTGAATGCGCCGTTCAGGGCCGAGCCGCGATGACCCGATGTCCCGAACGCCACCTGCTGAGCGACGTCGTCGGGATCGGGTTCCAGTGAGTAATACGCCGTGACCAAGTGAGGCAGGTCGACGAGGTCTTCGGGCTGGGCCGGCTGACCGGCACGAGGGTTGGCCACCATGTCGTCAATTGTGCCGAATAAGCTGCCGAAGCACTCCCTGCAACCGAAGGGATTTCGACGAGTGGCAAGCTCCGCGTCGCCGCGCGACTACCGGGAGTTGGCCGCGGTGTTCGCCGGAGGCGCGCTGGGCACCCTGGCACGCACCGGCCTGAGCACCCTCGGGGCCGCCGACCCGACGCGCTGGCCGTGGCCGACGTTCACCGTCAACATCGTCGGCGCGTTCCTGGCCGGCTATTTCACGACGCGATTGCTGGAACGGCTGCCGTTGTCGAGTTACCGCCGGCCGCTACTCGGAACCGGGCTGTGCGGCGGCCTGACCACCTTCTCCACCATGCAGGTCGAGACGCTGAAAATGATCGAGCATCACCAGTACGGCCTGGCCGCTGGATACACCTGCGCCAGCGTCGTTTTGGGGTTGCTCGCGGTGTACCTGGCCACGGCCCTGGTGCGTCGGGTGGCGGTGCGATGCCGCCGGCGACGATGCAGAGCGAAGCGATGAGGAGGAGCGGCGCCAATGATCTGGCTCGGGGTGGTGCTTGCCGGCGGCGTCGGGGCTGTGCTGCGGTTTCTGGTGGACGGCGCGGTCGGTCGGCGAATGGCGAAGTCGTTTCCGTTCGGGACGCTGGCGGTCAACATCAGCGGCGCCACCCTGCTCGGGTTTCTCGGCGCCTTGGCGTTGAATCGCTACGCCGCGTTGCTGGCGGGCACCGCTTTCGTCGGCTCCTACACCACGTTCTCCACCTGGATGCTGGAGACGCAGCGGCTCAGCGAGGAGCGGCAGGTCCGCAATGCCGTCGCCAATATCGTCGCCAGCATCGTGCTGGGCATCGGGGCGGCGCTGTTCGGACAATGGATCGGCGGTCTGTTGTGAACCAGCCCAACCTGAACCAGCTCCTGCCTCAAGCTCACGACCTACTTCGGCGAACGCCAGCGCACTGTCGGCGACGGCGGGCGGCCGAGGTTTCTGGCCGACGCGTTGCTGGACCTGTTCGACACCCGGGAAATCGCGACGAGCGTGATGCTGCGCGGCATCGCGAGTTTCGGGCCGCGGCACGTGTTGCGCACCGACGAGTCGTTGAGCCTGTCCGAGGATCCGCCGGTGGCCATCGCGGCGGTCGACGTCGAATCGAAGATCAGCGGCCTGGTCGACGACGTGGTCGCGATGACAGGCCGCGGTCTGGTGACGGTGGAACGCGCACGCTGGGTCGGCGGCGGTGACGCTGACATCGGCACCGACGACGCGGTCAAGCTCACGGTCTACATCGGACGCCAAGAACGCGTCGGCGGTCTGCCCGCACACCGCGCGGTGTGCGACCTGCTGCATCGGCAGGGATTCTCCGGCGGCGCAGTCTTTCTGGGTGTCGACGGCACCGCGCACGGCGAGCGCTACCGGGCCGCCTTCTTCAGCCGCAATGTCAACGTTCCGCTGATGATCATCGCCGTAGGGACAGCGGCGCAGGCTTCAGCGGCAGTCGCCGAACTCAGCGCCCTCGCACCGCGCGCGTTGCTGACCGTCGAACGGGTGCGGCTGTGCAAACGCGGCGGCGAGCTGTTCGACCGCCCGGACAAGCTGCCCGACGCCGATGAGCAAGGTCGGCCGCTGTGGCAGAAGCTGATGGTGCACACCAGCGAGGCCACCACGCACGGCGGCGTGCCGATTCATCGCGCGCTGGTGCACCGGCTGCTGGAATCCGGAACGGCTCGCGGCGCGACCGCGCTACGCGGCATCTGGGGATTCCATGGCGATCACAAACCGCACGGCGACAAGGTTTTTCAGCTGACGCGACGGATGCCCGTGGTGACCGTCATCGTCGATACCCCGGAGCGGATCGTGCGCAGCTTCGACATCGTCGACGAGCTGACCGCCGAGCACGGGTTGGTCACCAGCGAGATGGTGCCCGCGGTGGTCTCCATCGACGGTCCGGACCGCGACGGCGAGGGTCCGCTGGCCCGCCACGACTATTGAGGACTAGCCGCCCCCGCCGGCACCGGGCGCTCCGCCGGCGCTTCCCTGTCCGGTCCAGTAGTCCTGGTTCGGGTCATACTGCGTCACCGGCGGAGCCGGGGATGGCGATGGAGGCGGAGGCGATGGATCTGGACTGAAGTACGCGGGTGCCGCCTGAACGTGGGCATCGACGTCGCCTGATTGCACATTGAGGCCAACGGACGCAATGAGCGCACCCGCGGCCATCGACAAGCCGAGCAATGTATTTGATGCGGTTTTCATTGGGGGCTAATACCCATCGGGCACGTCTTACACACGCGTCCGTTCAGGCGAGTGCGGGCAACACCCGGTCGACCAGCAACTGCACCGACTTCCATGCATCGTCGACGGGCATGCCGCCGACGAGGGGGTGCAGCACCAGTGGCCCGTAGTCGTCGGCGTCGCGGACTTCGGCGATCAGTTGATCGGGTGTCAGGAAGCGATACCGCCCCGAGCCGCGCACCTCGTCGAGGGTCTGCACCCCGGGTAGGTGCATCAGCGAGCGCTGATCGGTCGACCACCCGCCGTAAGTGACTGCTTCCCAGAGGATGTGGTCGCCGAGCTCGGCCCATGCCCGATCGGGGTCGTCGTGCAGGTAGATCATTCCGCGGTTGATCGGGCCCGGCATGATGACCAACGGCGCCATGCCGGCCTCCGCAGCCAGTTCGCGGTAGTAGGCCGCGACGTCAGGCAGATGATCGGCGAGGCTCAGCGGCAACCGAAAGCGTGCCGCCCTCCGCGCCGCGACGCGGGCACCGCCACCGATGTACAGCGGTGGGTGCGGCCGGGTATAAGAGCCCGTGTCAGACCACACCGACAGCATCCGCTCGATCAACCCGTCCATCAACCGGCCGCGCTGGCTGAAATCCACTCCGAGCGTGTCGTATTCGACCGTGCGGTAACCCAGGCCCACCGTGGTGTGTAGTCGACCGCGGCTCATGTTGTCGACCAGAGCGATGTCCTCGGCGAGCCGGACCGGATTCCACAGCGGGCCGAGTGCGCAGTCCACGCTGGCGATCAGCGTCGACGTGCGGGCCAGGAACATGCCGGCCGCCAGGATCGGATTGCAGCTCCAGCCGTGCCCGGTGGCGTGATGCTCGTCGACGCTCACCGTCAACACGCCTCGGGACTCACCCCACTGCGCCAATTCGAGTGCCGCACGGATCAGTTCGCCCTGCCTACGCGGATCACCGTGCGGTGAGGCGAAATTGAAGCGCAGTACCGGCAGCACCATGTCGAGCTCTCCGGTCAAGCTTCGGCCGGCGAAGCGGCCGTCTTCAGGAACGCGGGAAAGTCCGGAAAGAATGCGCGGTCGACGATCTCGATGCGGGTGCCGAACGAGTCGATGTAGTAAGCGAACAGCGCCAGGTCCGGCGGCGAGATGTCGGCGGTTGCTTCGAAAGCGAAACCACTGGCCTCCAGTGCCTCGGCGGTTGCGGCGAGGTCGTCGACGAAGTAACCCAGGTGATGCACGGAGTTACCCGCCGCCGCCGTCCACGGGCTTTCCGGCACTTGCTGGATCAGTTCCACGTGAGGGCTCTGCAGGGAGTAGACGAATGTCGAGGTGAGTTCCCGGGATCCGTTGACGGTGCGAAAGGGCAGCGTGTAGGTCATCGGGGTGATCCAGGTATAGCCGGCCACTGCACTGAGCCGTTCCATCGCCACATCGAGGTCGGGAACCACGATGCCGGTGTGGTAGTAGTCCTCGGGTTTAAGCGCGAATGTCATTTATTTCCTTAGGGTTTCAGACGCAATCCGACGCGCCGTCGACGACGAATACCGCTCCGCTGGTGTAGCTGCATTGTTCGGTGCACAGAAACGCGACGGTGGGCGCGATCTCGGTGACGAGACCGAACCGCCGCAACGGGATGTGCGCCAATTCGGACTGCACGATCTCGGCCGCGCCGTGCATCGGCGCGGTCATCGGGGTGTCGATCGCGCCGGGCGCGACGGCGTTGACCCGAATTCCCTTGTCCGCCCACTTGACCGCGAGGTTTCGGGTGATGTTGATGATGCCCGACTTCGCGGCGCTGTAGCCGGGCACCATGGGCACCGAACGCAATGCCGACATCGACGCCAGATTGACCACGCTGGAACCCCCCGCCGCCGTCGATGCTTTGAGCGCGCCGTACAGGCCGACAGTCAGGCGGTACGGTCCGGTCAGGTTGAGCGCCACCGATGCTTCGAAGCCGTCCGCTTTCGACTCATCAAGGCCGCCGGGGAAATTCGCGCCGGCGTTGTTGATCAGCACGTCGAGCTGACTGAAGTTGCCCGCCAACGCATCCACCGACTCGTGGTCGGTGATCCGTAACTGGTGATAGGCCATGCCGGACAGGTCGGCGTCGTAGTCGGTGGCGGCCGATTTCGTGCCGGTGATGGCGACCTGCGCGCCGGCGTCCCGGAACAACGATGCGGTTGCAAAGCCGATTCCACTGGTACCGCCGGTGACCAGCACCCTGGCGCCGGTGAAGTCGAAACTGACTTGCCCTGTCATGAGTTTCTCTCGATTTGTTCGGTGAGCCACGCTCGTTCCCAGAAGTTCGTACTCTCCCCCAGCAGGTTCTCATGAGCCTGCTTGAGCACGTCGCGCGCGCCGCCGTGGTCGGCGGCCACCAACTCGGCCAGGTGGATGGCATGCAGAGGCCGGCCCGCGGTCAGGTGATCGCGCGCCCGCTGCACAAGCGCGTCGGCGCCGGCCAGCTCGACCACGTCGACGGCCACCTCGTCAAAAGCAACCGGGTACAGCTCGGTGGTCGAGCGGTGATGAAACCAACCCGAATAGTTTTCCCACACGGCCCGTACATCCCAGTCGACTTTGCCGTAACCTTGTCCCACTTCATATTTCGCGGGCAACGCAATGTCGCGCATCAAGGTTCGTACATCCTTGCCGGCGTTCATGCCCGCCACCGTCTGGTCGTGGATGTAGCGCAGGGCGTCGCGCAATCGGGCCAGCTCCGCGTCGATGCGCGCGGCACCGGTGATCGGACCGAAGTGTCCGGTCACCAACATTTCGGGCTGAAGTTCACGCACTCGCTCGACCGAGGCAATCGCCGTCAACGCATCCCGATAGCGGTCGCCGCGGATCGTGACCAGATTCGGGATATGTCCGAATATCGGTCCGAAGGTGTTCCCACACAGACAGATTCGCTCGTCGGGTAGCCACACCACGAGCGAGTCGTTGGTCTCCCCGCCAGGCACCGCGATCAGCTCCAGCCGGCGACCGCCGACTTCGAGCGTGAGGGTGTCCTCGAAATCGAGGTCGACGACCGGGACGCTCTGGCCCGGCAGTCGCTTGGTACCGAGCCGGCGTTGGATGGCCTGGATTCCGGTCGCCAGGGTGTTCTTGAAGGCGAATGCGCTGCGGTTCGCCCGGTATGGGATGAGCCGTTCGTTGTCGTCGCGCCACAACGTCCAGTTCGCTTGGGCGACAACAGTCGTATCTGGGTCACGCACGCTGTCCAGGCCGCCGACGTGGTCGACGTGACCCTGGGTGAAGATGATGTAGCGGACCGGCGTGGAGTCGACGGCGTCGAAGTTGGCGCGGTGCACCGGCCCTTCGAAGCCCATTCCGGTGTTGACGATCACCCGACCCGCATCGGTGGTCAACAGATAGGAGTTGGACAGACCCGGCGAGCACCACAGGCCTTCGGCGATCTGTTCGGCCGCCTCAGCAGACGCCGGGGACAGCGCATCGGCGCCCGGCCGGCTGCGGTAGATCGGCTCGAACATCGCTGTTGACTCCTTCATTCGGGCCGCACGTCGAAGCGTTCGAAGTAAAAGTCAAATCTCTGCCGCAGGTCCTCGGCCGATACGCCGAAATGCCGTTGCAGATCGTATCGGATACTGCCGTGTTTGCCGCGCGGATTGCCATCCAGATACTGCTGGAAAAGCTTTCGCACCTTCGGGGTCACATCAACTCCTCCGCAGCGGTAAAGCTGTTCGAGCAAGGGCATTTCGTTGCCATTGAGGTGGTGGAAGCCGATGTCGATACTACGGTCGGCTGGTATCAGTTCGCGGTCGCGCACACACGCGCTGAGTAGTCGGTGCACGCGGTCGGCCCAGTAGTCGAGCAGCCAGCCCGGGTCGATGCTCGTTCGGCGCAGTCGATCGGAGTAGGCCATCATCGTGATCGCCGATTGAATCACCGCGACCGGATCACGATGGGTAAAGGCAACTGTCGCGTCGGGAAAGGTCGCGATCAGCGGGCCGAGTTGCTCGCAGTGTTGCGGGCTCTTGAGGATCCACGTGCGCGGACCACGCAGGAACGTCAGCGCCTGCAAGACTTTTTTCAGGTAGGCGTAATGCCGACGCTGATCCAGACCTAGGTAGTAGTCACGCCAATCCGGCACGCGCGCATGCCATTCCAAGACGTAGCCGGCCATATCCAGGTCCAGCAGCTCAACTTCCTCTTCGATCGCTTCCGGGAAGCGGTCATGCATTGCGGCCACCAACGGGGCACTGGCCATCAGGGCGTCGTGCTCGGCCTTGGCCCGCGCATAACGGGGATCGACCCCGAAGTTGTCGGGGCCTTGACCATGGGCAGGAATCGGGTCCTGGCTCTCCCAATAGGGCAAGGCCCGACGGCGCGGATCGGCGGCGATGAGATTCACCAGATGCGTGGTCCCCGAACGCGGCATCCCGACGACGACGAAAGGCTTTTCGATCGGAATCGACTCGATTTCGGGATACCGCTTGATCAACTCGGTCAGCGAGAGCCGGTTGCGCAGCAGACGCACGACTCGTTGCCGTAGCGAGGAGCGTGTCAGCTGGGTCAGGCCGCCGTCGGACTCGATTGCGTCGACATGGGCGGCCAACCGATCACTGAATCCATCGGTGTCGTCCAGATCGTCGCCCACTGCAGCCTGCTCAACCGCCTCGGCGAGCATCGCGTCGATGTCGATCTCGACGGGCCTGGCCTCGGTGAACTCCAGAATCTGACGCTGCACGTCAGTCAGCCGGGGCGAGGTCAGATCGTCGAGGTCGATAGCGGCGACGTCGTGATCCGAAGAGCCCACCCGGCCGCTCCTCCTTCTCGACGCACTGCCGAATGCAGAGTAGCGCCAGCCTCACAGCGTTTAGCCGCATTCGGCCGGGGTACGCCCACCTCAGCCGTTCACCGGACGGAGTCCGTCAAGGAGCAAAGGGCGTATCGCATGTCCGAGATGATTATCGCGTCGCCCGACGACGTGATCACGTTTCTCAAAGCACAGCACAACCTGATCGAGGACATGTTCGACCAGGTGCTGCACGCGTCCGACCCGCACGCGCGGGAGAAACCGTTTGTCCAGCTGAGGCAGTTGCTGGCCGTGCATGAGACCGCCGAGGAGATGGTCGTGCATCCCCGGGCGCGCCGCGAGGTCGAAAACTTCGATTCGATCGTCGACGCCCGCCTCGAGGAGGAGCATGACGCCAAGCAGTTGCTGTCCGGCATCGAGAAGCTCGATATCACCTCGGACGAGTTCATCGAGGAGCTGACCAAGCTGCGCGATGCGGTGCTCGACCACGCCCTTCACGAGGAGAAGTACGAGTTTCCGAAGCTGCAAGATCAACTCAACGACGACGAGTCCAAGCGGCTGACCGCGGCGGTGCATGCGGCTGAGGCCATCGCACCGACCCGCCCGCATGCGGGCGTGGAATCGCCGCTGTTGAACTTCGCCGTCGGACCGTTCGCGTCGATGCTGGACCGCGCTCGCGACCTGATCGAACACGGGCTCAGCTGAGACCGTGCGCTAGGCGTTGAGGCTGCCGATCCGCCGGATGACTTCGTCGCGGCCCAGGGTGCGCGCGATCTGGAAGAGGTCGGGGCTCTTCGTCGATCCGGTCAAGCTGACTCGGATCAACTGGGACGCCTCCCGGATCGAACCGGGATAGGCGTCGGGGTTCTTCTTGTATTCCTTGGCGTTGCCCGCGAAGCCGAACTTGTCAGCCAGGTCGCGAATCTGCTGGAACCACAGCACCGGGTCATCGAGATCCTGGTAGGACGCCACAAAGTCACCCGCGAACGACCGCACCAGGTCGGGCGGCAGCCCACCTAGTTGGGCGTCGTCCGCAACGACCGGTTTGAACAAGTCGGCGAAGAAGAAGCCGTACGCGGGACGAAAATCGGACCATTTGCGGAGGTCTTTGCGCGGGTTGTCAACGCCGTCGCGCTCGACCGCCAAGGCGGCCAGCGTCTGCTCCGGATGGGCTTCGATCACCCGTTGCAGCTCAGGATCGAACTCGGCCGCCCAGGCCGTCACGGCCGCATAGATCTGCGGTCCGCTCAGCGTCGCGATGTGGTCGGCGCTGATGTCTTCCAGCTTCACCAGATCCACCAGTGGGCCGGCGCCCCCGCACTCGGCCAGCGATATCGGCGCGGCCAGAGCGTCGGGCAGCGGAGTCTCCGCAAGCCGCCCGTTTGCCAGGCCGCGCAGGTAATACAGCACCGCGTCGGCGGGATAGCCGGAGCTGATGTAGAAGTCGACGTCGGCTTCGGGGTCTTTACGTTTGGACAGTTTCCGCTTGCCGCCGGGGATCTGCTTCATCAGCAGCGCGATGTGCGCGTAGGTGGGCGGCTCGAAACCCAGCGCATCGAACAACTGGAGATGCAGGGCAGTCGACGACAGCCACTCCTCGCCGCGGATCACCAGATTGCATCGCATCAGGTGGTCATCGACAGCATGGGCGAAGTGGTACGTCGGCAGTTGCACAGCCGCTGACGACTTGAGGATGACCACGTCGTTGTAGTTGTCCTCCATGGACAACTCGCCGCGAATGGCGTCGTTAAAGGAAGACCGCCCGCCGGTGCGGCCCGGCGAACGGAAACGCACCACGTACGGTGTCCCGTTCTCCAACTGCTCCCGAACGGCCGCGACATCGGCGTCGCGCCAGATCGCCCATTCGCCGTAATAGCCGGTCGGGCGCTTGAGTTGCTGCTGGCGAGTGCGGGCCTCGGCGAGCTCCTCAGAGGTGGCGAAGCACAGGTACGCCTTCCCGGAGCGCAGCATCTCCCGCGCGTAGCTGAGGTAGATCGTCGCCCGCTCCGACTGGCGGTACGGGCCGTATTCACCGTTGGCCACCCCCTCGTCGGGAATGATCCGAAAGTAGGCGAAGGCACGATCGAACTGCTCGAACGCGCCCGCCACTTCCCGAGACTGGTCGGTGTCCTCGATCCGCACGAAATAACGGCCACCGCTCCGGTGCGCAACCGATTCGTCGATCATCGCCGTATAGATGCCGCCGAGGTGAATGAATCCGGTCGGCGACGGAGCCAACCGGGTCACGTGAGCATCGGAAGGTAGGTCGCGGGGCGGATAGCGCTGCTCCCACTCGCCCGGCTCGGGCAGGTCGGCGGGAAAGAGGCGATCAACCTCGTGCGGCTCCAGCATTCCGGTGACGGCTCCAATCCGAAGGTTTGCCTGGTCGATGTTAGTCACGCTGATGACGACCCGTGCCGCCCGTACGCTGGGCGGGATGAGCGTCGCACCGGACACCACCGTTGCTCTGCAGGACCGCTTCGCGCGCGATCTGCCCGAGATGGTCGTCAGTTGGCAAGCCCAGACTTTCCCCAACCCACAGCTGCTGGCGTTCAACGTACCGCTGGCCGCCGAACTGGGCCTCGATCCGGCCTGGCTCCAGGGCCCTGACGGACTGCGATTCCTGGTCGGCAACCATGTGCCCGAGGGCGCAGCGCCTGTCGCCCAGGCGTACGCGGGCCACCAGTTCGGCGGCTACGTCCCACGACTGGGCGACGGGCGGGCACTGTTGCTGGGCGAACTCGCCGACGCCGACGGGCGGCTCCGCGACATCCATCTGAAGGGTTCGGGTGCGACGCCGTTCGCTCGCGGCGGCGACGGCTTGGCGGCGGTGGGGCCGATGCTGCGCGAGTACATCGTCAGCGAGGCGATGCACGCGCTGGGCGTCCCCACCACACGCTCCCTGGCCGTGGTGTCGACGGGCCGGATGGTGCAGCGTGAGACACGCGCTGCCGGGCGCCGTGCTGACCCGCGTCGCCACCAGCCACCTGCGGGTGGGCAGCTTCGAATACGCCGCCGCGACCGGCAATCTCGACCTGGTACGGCGCCTGGCCGACCACGCGATCACCCGCCACTACCCTGGCGCCGGCATGCTCGAGAATCCTTACCTCGCGCTGTTCGAAGCGGTGGCCGCGGTGCAGGCCTCGCTGGTGGCGCAGTGGATGCTGATCGGCTTTGTTCACGGCGTGATGAACACCGACAACATGACGATCTCCGGCGAGACGATCGACTACGGCCCCTGCGCATTCATGGAGGCCTACGACCCCGACACGGTGTTCAGCTCGATCGACCAATGGGGCCGTTACGCCTATGACAACCAGCCCGTCGTCGCGGGCTGGAACCTCGCCCGCTTCGCCGAGGCACTGCTCCCATTGTTGGCCGACACGGTCGACGAAGGCGTCGCGCTCGCGGAGAAGGCGTTCGACGTCTTCCGCGTCCAGTACGACGCGACCTGGACCGACGGGATGCGCGCCAAGCTCGGCCTGCCCGAGGATGTCGACGCCGCGAACGATCACGTCGGTGACCGAGGAATTGCTGGCGCTGCTGAAAGAGAGTCGCGTCGACTACACCTCGGTGTTCCGGGCTTTGGGTCACGCAGCGCGTGGCGACGCTGAACCGGCTCGTGGAATGTTCATCAATCTGGCCGGCATCGATGAGTGGATCGCGCGCTGGCGAACGCTTGGTCCAGATGCAGCAGCTATGGACCGGAGCAATCCGGTATACATCCCGCGCAATCATCTCGTCGAGGAGGCGCTGACCGCGGCTACCGCGGGAGATCTGAATCCGTTGCAGCAGTTACTCACTGCGGTCAGTGCTCCATACGACGAGCGACCGGGTCTGGAGCGTTACGCCAGCCCGGCGCCGGAAGATTTCGGCGACTACCGAACTTTCTGCGGCACCTGAGCTTCGAGACTGATGGCACGCTGCTTGACCGCGGCCTGCAGGATCGACCCAGCGGTCACGAATGCTGGTTTGTCGCGGTCGGCGGGAACGATGGACAGTCCGGCAGCCCGACGCAGCACCATCAACGCCAGCGCGCTGTAGGTGGTGTAGGCGATGATCAACAAATTGACCCGCCCCTCGACGCCGTTGAGCGTGATGACGTGTTGGGGTTTGTGTTCCCACCCCGGCCAGTTGAAGTCCGGTGGTCGTTGCAGATGCGGCCAATTGACGTTGATGGAAGTGATGTCGCCCAGCATCGGAGTCAGTGCGGCAACCAAGCCGGGCAGCTCGACGGTCATACGGTCGACCCGAGGCCACCATGCTCCGTCGATGTCGCCGCCCAATCGGTCGGCAACCGAAAGTCGGACCGGATTCGCCGACCGCCAGTCGCTCATACGACGGCTAAGCGATATGAATCAAAAAGAATCTGGTTCAACGGAATTCCTTTACGGCTGGCGTCGCCCCTGCCGATGCAGGACGGCGGAGGAATTCCGTTGCCCGTGAATGCGATCCGCGCGTATTACGTTGCATCACCGCTGACAACGAAACGGCTCTATATCCACAGTACGCCACCGGCAGTGGTTTGTAACCTCGACATGACGTAGCGGTCGGCCGACAAGCCGATTGCGAGTACAGTGGTGGAAACGATCGGGGGAACTCAGTGACCGTACAAAACTGGTGTGATGCACCTGAGATTCATCCATCGCAGATCCGCGTCGGTGACATCATCGGCACCCTGCGCGAAACCACCTTGCGCTACACCGTCAAGATGGTCAGCGTCCCGCACTCCGCGCCCCGCAAGTGGACATTCTTCGGCCGCGACGCCAAAGGCCTGGATTACGCAAACGTGTTCGGGGAGAACGACTTAGTCCGTCGATACGGCAAAGTTTCCTGACAACCGCAGGTATTCATCGCTTTTCGTCGACTACCTGACATTCTGTGGCGCTTTTTTCGACTTCGGCGCTTTGGTGAGATTGTTCGCTTTGCGAATTCCCTTGTCCAGCAACCCTTCCGGCGCGAACTTTTTCAGCACCGTCAGCTGACGAGCCAGCGGCCCAGCCGGGTAGCGCAACTTCGGCGTGCGACTGGTCGCCGCCTTGAGCGCCACCTTGGCCACCACCGATGGATCGTCACCGGCGCGCACCGCCTTGATCAAGCCCTCTTTGACGTGTTCGCGCAGGGCCCGATAGCTCTCGATCGGTGAATCCGGGTCGGCGGCATTGGCGTCGAACGCGGTGTCGGTGTAGCCGGGCTCGACCACCGACACCCGGATACCGAACTCGCGGGTCTCGTGATCCAGCGATTCCGAATAGCCCTCGACGGCGTGCTTCGAGGCTGCGTACAGGGCGCCGTACGGCGCCGGCAGGAATCCCAGCACCGAGCTGATGTTGACGATCCGGCCGCCGCCCTGGGCCCGCAGATGCGGCAGCACCTCGTTGGTCACCCGGATCAGCCCGAAGAAGTTGGTGTCGAAGAGTTCCTGCGCCTGAGCGATCGAACTCTCCTCGGCGGCGCCGAAGACGCCGACTCCGGCGTTGTTGACCAGCACGTCGATGCGTCCCGCGCGCTCGATAATCGTCGACACCGCCGAGGCGACCGAGGCCTGGTCGCTGACGTCGAGTGGCAGCAGTTCCACGCCGGCAATCGGCTCGTTCCGCTGCGGGTTGCGGCTCGTGCCGAACACTTCGAAGCCCTTAGCCGCGAAAGCGCTGGCGATAGCCCGTCCGATTCCCGACGAAGTACCGGTGATCAGAACCACGGGCGAACGCTGAGTCATGCTTACTCCTAGTAAACCGATTGGTGTACCTTTACCGGCGCCACGCTACAACACTTGACGCACGATGTAAACCGTTCGGTATACTCATGGCATGAACAAGCAGTCCGCGACGCAGAAAGGTGGCCGCGGCGCGCGCCAGCGCATCCTGGACACCGCCGCTGAGTTGTTCTATTTGCGACGGCATCAACGCCACCGGCGTCGAACGGCTTGCGGCCGAAGTCTTCGGTCTCCAAACGCACTCTCTACCAACACTTCCCCAGCAAGACGGCGGTGGTCGAGGAATACCTGCGCGGCATGGACCAGCGCGTTGCCGACACGGTGATCCATTCCGACGACGACCTGACGCCGCGCCAGCGGATGCTCGCCGCGTTCGACAACCACGCCGCGCCGGGCGAGACGTTTCGGGGCTGCCCATTCCACAACGCCGCCGTCGAGTCGGCCGGAACCATGCCGGGGGTTCGGGACATCGTGCGGACATCCAAACTCGGCTTCGCCGACTGGCTCACCGAGCTGGCCGGCCGGGCCGGCGCCGCCGATCCGCGGCAACTCGGCAACCAACTCGCCGTGCTCTACGAAGGCGCCGGCGCGCTGGCGACCTCCCTGGACGACCCGGAGCCGTGGGCTCGCGCCAAAAAGGCCGCCGCGGTGCTGATCGACCACGCCCTTGGCGAGTAGGTGTTCAGCGCGCGCCGCGGACCAACCGGCCCGGGCGCGCGCCGGTGTCGGCGCCGTGTCGGCGCGTCACCACGCCGTTGACGATCGTGGCGTTGTAACCAGAAGCTCCCTGGATCAGCCGCTTGCCACCGGCCGGCAGGTCGTAGGCCATTTGCGGCCGATGCAAGGTGATCGCATCCATGTCGATGATGTTGACGTCGGCGCGTTTACCGATCTCGACCACACCCCGGTCGGACAGCCCGAACAGCTGCGCGGTGTCGTAGGACTGCTTGCGGATGACGTACTCCAGCGGCAGCTTGTCGCCGCGGTGCCGATCGCGCGCCCAGTGCGTGAGCAGGAACGTCGGGAACGACGCGTCGCAGATCATGCCGCAGTGCGCACCGCCGTCGGACAGCCCGACCACGCCCGCCGGATGGGTCAGCATCTCGCGAATCGCATCGTGGTTGCCGTAGGCGTAGTTGTAGAACGGGAGCATCAGCATCGACGTCGCGTCGTGCTCGAGCATCAGGTCGTACAGCGTGGACAGCGGATCCTCGCCGCGTTCTGCGGCGATCTTCTCCACCGTGCGTTCGTCGGTCGGCTCGTAGTCGGGCGGATCGCCCATTGCGTAGGTGCGGCCGAGCGCATACTGGGCGAGGGCAAACATGTTGTCGAACAATAGATTTGGATCGGGCGGTAGATCGTCCTCGGCAAGGATCGCGGCCTTGACGGCGGGATCGGCAAGTCGGCCCGCAAGCTCCTCGCGGCCGCATTCGGCCTTGAGCCGTAGGAAGGTCGGCCGATGGGTGAACGCGTGATGCCCGTCGAAGCCGAACAGCATGCCGAACGGCCGCGCAGCGATCTGTGGGTAGAGCCGGCTGCCGGCGGCGTGCGCCGCCGCTGAGACGTCCAGCTGCTCGCGCCAAAGATCCGGGGCGGCGTCGACCTGGATCATGCCGAATGAGATCGGGCGGTCGATCTCAGCACCCAGCCGCTGCATCCACTCCAGCTCTTTTTTCGGGGCGATGATGTCTTCGCCCGCCACGCCCTGCGGAGCCAGCTCGAACACCGCCTGACCGCCGGCGGCCATCGCCCGGCCGAGCCCGAACAGCTCGTCTTCCGCGGCATAGGTTCCTGGTACCGGTTCGCCGTCGATCGCCCGGTGGCCGATCGTGCGCGACGTCGAAAAACCCAGTGCCCCAGCCTCGATCGCTTCCTGCACCAGCCGCGCCATCGCCGCGATGTCGTCCGGCGAGGCGGGCTCGTTGCGGGCGCCGCGGTCCCCCATCGCGTACGCGCGAACGGCGCCGTGAGCCACCTGACTGCCGACGTCGACGGCGTATTCCTGCCTCCCGATCACGTCGAGGTATTCGGGGTAGCTTTCCCAGCCCCAGGAAATGCCCTCGGTGAGCGCGGCACCGGGGATGTCCTCGACGCCTTCCATCAGGCCGATCAGCCAGTCCTCTTGGCCCGGCCGCACCGGGGCGAACCCGACGCCGCAGTTGCCGGTGACGACGGTGGTCACCCCGTGTCCGCTGGACGGCTCCAGAAGGGCATCCCAGCTGACCTGGCCGTCGTAGTGGGTGTGGATGTCGACGAATCCGGGCGCGACGATCCTTCCGGTTGCGTCGATGGTCTCGGCGGCGTCACCTTCCAGCGGTGGGCTACCTGGCCCACGGCGCCGAATCTCGACGATCTTGCCGTCTTTGACGGCGATGTCGGCGTCGTATCGGTCCGCGCCGGTTCCATCGACGACGGTTCCACCGGTGATTTTGAGATCGAACACGATTACTCCCTTGGCTGCGCTGCCGGCTGGCTACAGTGCACTCCAGTAAGGAAATGTAACACCGTTACAGAGGCTTCGGGAGTACTTCAGATGACGTACGCAACGCCTGACGTCCGGCGCGAAGACGCGATCGGCACACCGCCGCAGCGGCCGACCCTGGTGCCCGCCGAGCGGTACTACTCCGCGGCGTTCGCGCAGCTCGAAGTCGAGCGGATGTGGCCCAAGGTGTGGCAGGTCGCCTGCACCCTCGACCATGTCGCAGAGCCCGGCGACTACTTCGAATACCGTTGCGGGCCTTACTCGGTACTCATCGTGCGCGACGACGACGGCACGCTGCGCGCCTTCCAGAACGTGTGCCGCCACCGCGGCAACTCGCTGTGCGCCGGCTCAGGCTCGGACTTGCGCGAGTTGCGCTGCGGCTATCACGGCTGGACGTGGGATCTGGCCGGCACGCTCAAACGAGTCCCGAATCGCAAAGGCTTCGGCGCGCTGTCGATGGCCGAGTTTCCGTTGTTCGCGGTCCGCGTCGACACCTGGGAGCGGCTGGTCTTCGTCAATCTCGACCTCGGCGCAGCACCGCTGGCCGACTACCTCGAAGCGGTTCCGGACGACATCGCCTGGCTGGGCCTCGGCGACTTCCGTTGCTACGCAACCATGACCGTCGACGTCGACGCGAACTGGAAAACCATCGCCGACGGGTTCAGCGAGACCTACCACATCCAGACGCTGCACCCTGAATTGCACAGGTGCATGGATGATGTCTATGCGCCACAGGTGATCTGGGGGCGCACAGGCAAGTCCGAGCAGCTGTACGGCCTACCGAGCCCTCATCTCAAGCAGTCGCCGAGTGACGCCGAGGTGTGGGACGCCTACGTGCGCACCCAGGGCGCGCTGATGGGAGTCGCGGAAGGCACACCGTTCCCGGGTGGGCACCCGGTCATCGACGTAATCGCCGAGCAGATACGAGCTTTCGCCGCCGGTCGCGGCGTTGACTTGAATTGGGCCAGCGCCGATCAGCTGATGCGGCTGCATCAGTACAACGTCTTCCCGAATCTGTCGGTGCTGGCCAATGCCGACCATCTGACGGTGCTGTCCTCCCGCCCGGGGGCCGATCCCGACCACGGCGAATTGGTGATGATGCTGTGGATGCGCATGCCGCTCGGCGCTACGCGCGGCACACCCGCCGACGTTCGGTTAACCGCCGACCAAGCCGAGCCGGGTCTGGTTCTCACACAGGATATTTCGGTGCTGGCCGGACTCCAGCGCGGTCTGCATCAGCCCGGCCTCACACACCTGACGCTGTCGGCGGAAGAACGGCGCGTGATCAACATGCACCGCAATCTGGACCGCTATCTGGATCTACCCGAGTCGCAGCGTGTGATCAGCGGGGACGGGCCGAGTGCCAGAAGCTCTTGACGCGGCGACGATCCTGGACACCGCCGCCGGCCTGATCGAACGTCAAGGCGTGGAGGCGTTCACCATGCGCGGCCTCGGCGAAGAACTCGGTGTCGCGGTCACCTCCATCTACTGGCATGTCGGCGGACGCGACAAACTGTTCGACAGCCTGGTCGACCGACTGCTCAGCGAGATGGCACATCTACCGATCGACGGCGGGAGTCCGGTGGAATGTATTGCCTCCTTGGCTCGTTCGCAGCGCAGGGTGTTGATCGATCGGCAGCACCTGCTGGGGATCGCGCACGAACGCGACCGCACGCCGACGCTGTTCCTGCCGATCCAGCAGAGGCTGGCCGCCCTGCTTGCGGACTTGGGTGTGACCGGAACCGACGCCGCGCTGGTTCTACGCGCGGTGCAGGTCCACGTCATATCGTCGGCGGTGATGCAATTCTCGGCGGTTCGTGGAGCCAAGCACGAAGAAGAGGATCCATCGCTTTGGGACGACGACTGGCCGGACCAGGATCTCGTGCAAGCACTCCAGTCCCCCACCGATTACGACGCGGTGTTCGAATACGGACTGAGCGCGCTGCTGGCAGGCCTGCCGAGCAGCTAGTCGTCCAGGAGGAAATCGGCCACGATTACGGCCATGTCGTCGATGGCGGCGCGCGGAATCACTTCGAAGCCATGGGTACTCAGCGTCGGCAGGCACAGCAGTCCCGCGCGTGGAGTCAACCCGCTGGCTTTGGAATGCGAGGCATCAGACATGAAGGCGCCCAGCGTCGCCGCCTGCGGCGAGAGCCCGCGACTGGTGGCGATCCCCATCAACCGATCGGCGATGTCTTTGTCGTAGACGCACAACGCGTCGCTATATCCCACGATCGGGCCACCGGTGACGGTGGTCGCGTACTCACGCTCGGTGGGCCCGACATCCAAGGCAATGGTGAGGGTGCCGGGCAGGGTGGCGCTTGCATACGAACCGCCCACGCCGCCGATCTCCTCGTTGGTGGTGAAGATCAGGTACGCATCCTGCGCGGGCCGTTGTCCGCGCTCGTGCAGCAGTCGCGCGGCACGCAGCAGCGCCGTCACGGCGGCGCGGTCATCGAGGAAATAGGCGCCGACATACTCACCGAACTCGACGAGGTCTCGCTTGCTTCGGTCGACGCACACCCGCGTTCCGGCGTGCACTCCCGCCTCGGCGAGGTCTTGCGGGCTGCGCCCGGTGAACACATAGACGTGTTGCCAGTCCAGCGCGCGGTCGCCTTGGTCGGGTTTGGTCTCCCAGATCCGCGGACTCTCCTGGGTGGTGTGCTCGGAGCCGAGCGTGAGCACGGCGGTCAGCGTCTTGCCATCGCCGAGCACCGCGACCGGGCCCAGCCCGAAATTGCCCGGGTACATCACGCCGAGTTGCGTCAAGTGCAGGGTCCCGTCCGGCTCGACTCGCTTGACCAGCATGGAGAGTTCGTCCATGTGTGCCATGACCCGCGTCGCGGCCCCGCCCGCGATGGGACTCGTCCGATGCCGGTGATCGGTCGGTTGCGACGCTTTCTCCGCGGCGCCGATGTAGCCGATCAGATTGCCGGCGTCGTCGGTCCACATGTCGTCGACGAGGGGTTGCAGCTCGCGGGCACACACGTCGCGCACCGCGTCCTCCTGGCCGCAAGGACCGTAGGTCCACAGCAGTTCCTGCAAGAGGCTTTCGGTCGTATCCAGGTCGCGTTGGCCCATCGGTTGCCCTCCCAATCCCTGCCAACCGTAACGATCGGCTCCGCCGAAGGAGCCGGGTGGTTTGCCCAGTGATCGGAAGTGGTAGCCGCGTAAGTTGACGGTGCGCGATGCTGAGCGCAACGGTTTGAAAGTGGGACGGCGGAGGGACGGCAGTGAACGAGGAGCAACTCCAGGAGATGGGGTCGGGGCGTGGCTTCATCGCCGCGCTGGATCAAAGCGGTGGCAGCACCCCCAAAGCACTGGCGCTCTACGGAATTCCCGAGGAGGCCTATGGGAACGAAACCCAGATGTTCGACCTCATTCACCAGGCTCGCGCGCGGCTGATCGAGAGTCCCAGCTTCAACCGCGACAAGATCCTGGCAACCATCCTGTTCGAGCAGACGATCGATCGGACCATCAACGGCGAGAACACCGTCGCGTTTCTGTGGAAGCAGAAACACATCGTGCCGTTCGTCAAGGTCGACCAGGGACTCGCCGACGTGCAATACGGCGTCCAGCTGATGAAACCGATGACCAAGCTCGACACGTTGCTCGATCGCGCCGTCGAGCGGGGCATCTTCGGCACCAAAATGCGCTCGTTCATCCAGGAGCCCAACGACGGCGGAATCAGGGCGGTCGTCCAACAGCAGTTCGACACCGCCGCGCGAATCGCACGGTACGGACTGATTCCGATCCTCGAGCCCGAGGTCAGCATCAAAAGCCCCGACAAGCCGACCGCTGATCGGCTGTTGGTGGCGGCGCTGCAGGAGCGGCTCGAGGATCTGCCGGTTGACCGGCAGGTGATGCTCAAGCTGACGCTGCCGGACGAGGCCGATCTCTATGACCCGCTGATCAACCATCCTCGCGTGTTGCGCGTGGTCGCGTTGTCCGGCGGCTACACCTTGGCGCAAAGCGCCGAGATCCTGGCCCGCAACCACCGTCTGATCGCGAGCTTCTCGCGGGCCCTGACCGAGGGTCTCACCGTCGATCAGACCAACGAGGAATTCGACGACAAGCTCAAAGCGAACATCGACGAGATCTATACCGCGTCGGTGACCTGACGCGCGGCTGACAGCGATGTCGGACTTTCAATAAACTACTGCTCGATGCTGAAAGTCCGCCACGAGCTGTCCGCTCCCACCCGCACGCTGCGACTCGCGTCGGGCGACGAGATCCCCGCGCACCGGCACGACGATCACCAGATCGTCTACGCCGGCCGTGGGGTACTGGCCGTCACGACGGACAGAGGCTCCTGGATCGCGCCGGCAACGAGGGCGATTTGGATACCCGCGGGCACTTTCCATGCGCATCGCGCCTACGGCGAACTCAAACTGCACACCGTCGGCCTGGCGGCAACCAGACAACCCGCTCGAGCTCGATTCGCCCACCGTGCTGACGGTGGCGCCGTTGCTCCGCGAGCTCATCATCGCCTACACCGGCAGCGATGCCGACGCGCCCGAACGAACGCGGCTGCGCGCTGTTTTGCTCGACCAGTTGCGTAGCTCTCCGCAGCAACCCCTCACGTGCCCTCACCGACCGCTCCCCTGCTCGCGGCGGTGTGCGACATCCTGCACGCCGATCCCGGCGACGGTCGTACGCTCGCCGAACTCGGCCGCGTAGTCGGGGCCAGCGATCGCAGTTTGTCGCGGCTGTTCCGTCAGGATCTCGGAATGACGTTCCCGCAGTGGCGCACTCAGTTGCGGCTGCACCGCGCGCTGGTGCTACTGGCCGAGCGGACCCCGGTGACGACGGTGGCGCACCAGTGCGGTTGGTCGTCGGCGAGCGCGTTCATCGAGGTGTTCCGGCGCAGCTTCGGCCACACCCCCGGCGCGTCGACGCGCTTGGATATCACCGAACCCGGTTGGGCCTCGAGCTAACTCGAACTGACTACCGGCCTTGGTGGCCCGCCACCGCAGGCGGACACCTGCCACGTCGACATGGATATCGCTGAACCCCGCCAGGCCGAGGCGTTTCCTCATCTCGTCCGGACCAATCGGGTTGTAGATGTCGCCGATGTGGATGAGCCGGAACGGCAGCGACGGCAGGCGGTCGCTGCCGGCGAACACCCCGCCGGGCCGCAAGACGCGGAACGCCTCGACGAAGAGCCGGTCTTGCAACCGATCGGTGGGGATGTGATGCAGCATCGTGAAACACACCACGGAGCTGAAAGCCTTGTCGGGCAAGCCGGTATCGCTGCCGTCACCATGCAGGACGCGTGCTCGGTCGCCGTACAGCTGCTGCAGCCTCTCGGCCATGGGCTTGTCCACCTCGACAGCGGTGACCGCGCCGGCCCGGTCGACGAGTGCGCGCAGCGTTGCTCCGTAACCGGGACCGATTTCGAGGGTTTGGTCGCCCAACTCGACATCGGCGAGCGCCCACGGCAACAGGTCGTCGCGGACCATGTTGGCCCAGCCCGCCGAACTGCACCGCCGCTGATGCAGCATGTTCATCGCCATGATGTGACGCCCTTCCGTCGAGATCTTGATGTACTCCCGGACGCTATGAGAGACAACGGCTGACGGCTTCCGAAAATATGCCGCGTTGTATCGAAAACCCGCCACAGCGCCGGGTTGGCCCAGCTGCGCGCCCAGGTCGCCGGACGGCAGCCCGCAGCAAAACGGCTGAACCGCGACGTGGCCTAGAGCCTCGCTAACGGTTCTCGGCGTGCAGAAATCGTCCCGCGTGTAGCTCGGTGCCGAAACCGGGCGCGAATTCGCCTTTGTCGTAGACGATCTGACCGCCGACGACCGTCGCGCTGACAAGATTGTCGTTGCGATTGACCATTCGCTTGACATTGGGCGCCCCGGGATAGGGAGCCTCGGCGTAGGCAGCGCTCGAGCCGTCGAAGCCGGCTGGGTCGATGACGGCGATATCGGCCCGCTTGCCGCTACGCAGGTAGCCTGCGTCGAGTCCGTACCAGTCGGCGAGCTCGCCGGTGAGGCGGCGGACCGCGGTTTCGACGGGCATCGACCGACGCTGGTGGACACGTTCGAGCATGCGCAGTCCGGAATTGTAGAACGCCATATTGCGAAGGTGCGCACCAGAATCCGAGAAGCCGATCTGAACGTTCGGAGACCGTTGCATGCGGTCAAGCACCTCTTCGCGATCGTTGGCGACGACAATTCGCCAGCGCAGCCGGGCGCCGTGCTCGACGGCCAGGTCGAGCAATGCGTCGGCAGGTTCGATTCCGCGGCTTGCGGCGACATCGGCAAAAGATTGCCCGACGACGGACTTGTCTGGGCAGGCGACGATTTCGGCGTCGGACAGGTCGCGACTCCACACCCGCGGGCCGAATTGCTTGGTCATGTCCTTGCGGAACTGCCGGCGGTACGACTCGTCGGCGAGCAGCTTTCCGCGGCTCATCTCGTCGCGGAAGTTGAGTGCGGCTGAGCCGGAACCGAATTCCTCGAACACGACTAGATCGACACCGTCGGCGTACATTTCGAACGGAACCGGCAGGTGCTGCCAGCGGAAGTTGCCACCGGCCCGGTTGGTGAGACTGGCGGCCAGCAACGTCAGCCGCGCCGCCCTGCGGTCAGCCTTGACGTCGGCCGCCGCGATCAACGTTGTCTTCAGACCGGGCCGCCGGAATCCGAGGCCGATGCTTTGCGCGAGGTAGCGCGACACTTCGGCTTGCCGCGCCAGGTTCGGGGTGCTCTGGTGCACGCGTCCGCGTTGGCGCAGAACGGTGTTGAGGGCGTGGAATTCCGACCATTTCGCGTAGGTCGAGGGCAGCTGTCGGGCCGGGAAGCGGGTGCCTTCGAGTTTCGAGAAGGAGCTTCGCAGTGTGGACAGCCCGACGAAGCCGGCGTCGAGCGCATCGGAGAGCATCTGCTTCATCCGACCGATCTCGCCGCGGGTCGGCCGGTAAGTCGTCGTCGACGGACTGACCCAGGCCCAACACCGCGGCCCGGATGTCGGAGTGGCCGATGAACGCGGCGACGTTCGCCCCGAGCGGCAGCGAATCCAGCGTCTTCGCGTATTCGGCTGGACCAGTCCAGGTTTTGGCTTCTTTGACCGAGTCGTGAACGATCTGCCACGGCAGTGCCTCGACCCGGGCGAACATGTCGGCGCAGTCCTCGGCGTCGCTGTAGACCGTCGACAGCGAGCAATTGCCGAGAATGACCGAAGTCGTCCCGTGCCGCACCGACTCGCCCAGGCCGGGGCTGAGCAGAACTTCCGCGTCGTAGTGCGTGTGCACGTCGATGAGCCCGGGCAACACCCACTGACCACGGGCATCGACGGTGCGGGCGCCCTCCGGCAGGCCCGTGCGCGACCGCGGCGACCTTTCCGTCACAGACACCGACGTCGGCGATAACCGGCGCCGCGCCGGTCCCGTCGAAGACCGTCCCGCCACGAATGACCAGCTCGAACTCTGCCATCTACATCCGCCTTTTCGATACTTTTCGGTATCCAGTCGATACCGTCGAGTATGCTTTCGGCCATGTCGCCTGTCAAGCCGCCGCGGACCCGCCCTACGCGTGTCGAAGTGCGCGACCGAATTCTCGATGCGGCCTCCGAAAGTATTCGCCGCCGAAGGGTTCGCCGGCGCCACCATCGATGCGATCGGTCAGGCCGCGGGATTCACCAAAGGCGCGGTCTATTCGAACTTCGAGTCCAAGGACGAACTGTTCCTGGCCCTGCTCGATCGCGAATTCGAGCAGCGTGGTGCGCAGATCGCCACCGCGCTGGAAGCCGGCGGCGACACCGCTGCCGCCGCAAGCGAATTGAGCCGTTCGGCCCTCGACGCGGTTCGCAGCCACGCCGACTACTACGTCTTGTTCGTCGAGTATTGGCTGCGCGCCGTGCGTGACCCGCAGCTTCGTGAGCGACCTGATTGCTCGACGTCGAGCGGCCACCGCCGATCAGGCCACACATATTTTCGGGCCGGCCGCTACCGTGCCGTCCGGTCGGCGGGTGGCCGATGTCGCCCAACTCGTCGCCACCGTCAACCTTGGGATCGCCATGGAAGAGGTATTGCGACCCGGCAGCATCGACCCCGACCTCCTCGCGCATTTGATCACATCCCTGCTGGAATCTGTTGCGGTGCAAGGCGATGAGGAGCACTAGTGAGCACGCAGGATGAATCGGAAGCCACGGCGGTGATCACCGCGACCGGGTCTGGGCGTGGACGGCGAGCACGAGCCGCTGTTCTCCGCCATCGACTTGTCGCTTCCCGAGGGCTTTCACGCCATTCAGATGCCCGGCGGGCCGGGTCAGACCGCTTTGCTGTTGACGCTGGCCGGTCGCTTCAAGCCGTCGCACGGCGCCCTGACGGTGCTCGGCGATACCAAGCCACGGGCGATTCGCCGGCACTGCGCTATCGCGGCCTTCCCCGACATCGACGAGTTGGAAGACTCGGTGACCGTGCAGACGGTGCTCGCCGAACAGCGTCGTTGGCTGGCGCCCTGGTACGCGCAGATCCCGCATGAAGCGGGCAAGTCCAACTTGGCTGAGGTGTTCGGCGAGACTCCCCCGCCGCCCACCGACACTTACGTCGTCGAATTGTCTGACCTGGAGCTGTTTTTGCTCCGCATCTCGCTGGCAACGATGTCGAACCGTCCGATCCTGGTGGTCGGCGATCTCGAGCAGGTACGCGACAACGAGCGCCGCGCGATTGCGGTGGACCGGTTGGGCGCGCTCGCGGCGAAGCGCACCGTCGTCGTCGGCGTGACCAATCCACTCGGCGCGCAAGCGCCGGACCATGAACTGCACGATCAACGCATGCTGACCGAAGGGGACTGACGATGCTGGCTGGACTCGCATTCGGCTCGGAGATCAAACGTTTCGGTCGCAAGCGAATGACGCGGGTGGCGATCGTCGTGCTGATGCTGCTGCCGCTGGTCTACGGCGCCCTGTACCTGTGGGCGTTTTGGGATCCGTTCGGCCATGTGAACAAAATGCCGGTGGCACTGGTCAACTCCGACCGCGGCGCTGTCGTGTCCGGCCAGCCGTTCAACGCGGGCAACGAGATCGCCAAGAGCCTGACCGCCGACGGCAGTCTGGACTGGCACGTCGTCAGCCCCGAGGAGGCGCACAACGGCGTCGAGCACGGAAAGTACTACTTCATGGTCGAGCTGCCATCCGATTTCAGCGCGGCCATCGCGTCACCGGTGACCGGGCAACCCAAAAAGGCCAACCTGATCGCCGTCTACAACGACGCCAACAACTACATTTCGACCAGCATCGGCCGCACCGCGATCGACCAGGTGCTCAACGCGGTCTCGTCACGGATTTCCGGGCAAGCGGTCAATCAGATGCTGTCCGTGGTGGTTTCGTCCGGGTCGGGCATCAAGCAGGCCGCCGACGGGGCCAACCGGCTCGCTGACGGCGCGGGTCAGCTGGCGGCCGGCCTGGACACCGCCCGCTCCGGCTCAGCCACTCTTGCCACCGGCTCGCGGCAACTCTCCGATGGAATCAACTCCGCCACCGAGCCGCTGCTGGCAGTGAGCAAGGCGCTGTCCGTCATCGGCGGCAACACCGACCAACTGCAACAAGGCGCCAACGCACTACAGCAAGCAGGAGATCAGATCGGCGCAATCGCCACGGCGCAGGACACCGCGGCCAACTCGTTGTCGTCGGTGATAGATCAACTCGCCGCGAGACAGGATCCGCTGGCGAACACGTTGCGGGGCGCGCAGGATCAACTCCGCCAGCATCAGTTCACCCCCGAGATCCGGCAGCGCCTCACCGACGCCCGCAACGCCGCCATCAACATGACGTCGGGCCTGCGTACACCAGGTAGCCCGCTCGGATCTGCCCTCGACCAAGTGGGCAGTAAAGGGCAGGATCTGACGAACAAGCTCACCCAACTGCGTGACGGCGCCCAGCAGGTCGCCTCCGGAAACGCCCAATTAGCCGACGGCATAGCCAAACTCGACGACGGCGCACAGCAGCTCAAGTCCGGGTCGACCGAGCTGGCCACCAAACTCAGCGACGGCGCCAAGCAGGTGCCCACTTGGACCGACCAGCAGAAGGACGCGGTCGCCGATACCATCGGCGGTCCGGTTCAGCTCGAGACCTCTCACGAGAATGCTGCGCCCAACTTCGGCACCGGTATGGCACCGTTCTTCATCACGCTGGCGCTTTTCTTCGGTGCACTGGTGCTCTGGATGGTGTTGCGGCCGTTGCAGAGTCGCGCGATTGCCGCGGAGGTGCTGCCGATCCGGGTAGCGCTGTCCAGCTACCTGCCCGCTGCCGTCATCGGGATGTTCCAGGCCGGCATCCTGTATTGCGTGGTGCGCTTCGGCCTCGGCATGCACGCGGTGCACCCGGCCTCGATGCTCGGCTTCATGATCCTGATCTCGTTCGCCTTCGTCGCCGCGACACAGGCGATCAACGCGCTCGTCGGTCCCGCCGTGGGCCGGGTGCTGATCATGGCGCTGCTGATGCTGCAACTGGTCAGCGCCGGCGGCATGTATCCGGTGGAAACCACCTCGAAACCGTTCCAGGTCCTGCACCGCTTCGACCCGATGACCTATGGGGTCAACGGGCTTCGACAGCTCATCCTCGGCGGTATCGACGGCCGGCTGTGGCTGGCAATCGTGGTGCTGGCCGGTATCTGGGCTGGCGCCATGCTGGTTTCCTGCCTGTCGGCCCGACGCGATCAGCTCTGGAATCTCGAAAGGCTGATACCGGCGATCAAGATGTAGCGGCGCCCAGTAGCCGGCCGGACAGCTCTGCGTAGCGAGGCTGTGAGCTTTCGTTAACGAATCGGACGTCAATTACGCGCCTGCTGTGCAGACGTCGCTGCCACAATGACCTCCTGCGACTACCTGCGCGCCGCTTCGGTGTGCGTTGCGCCGATCGAAGGAACAGGATCCACGATGACCGACGTCGACCAGACATCCGCTGACGGAAAGACCGCCTCGGGCGGCGCGCGAGCCGACCTTTCCGAGCACTCGCGCACCGGCATGGGCGCCCATGCGCTGCAGCGGGCGATCTCCGACCACATTCGCTATTCGATCGGCCGTCCGGCCGCCGCCTTGCGGCCCGAGCATTACTACCGGGCGCTGGCGCTGGCCGTGCGTGACCGCATGCAGGATCGCCGGGTGGCGTCGACGCAGACTTCGCTCGATCTCGGCCGCAAGGTCACCTGCTATCTGTCGGCTGAATTTTTGATGGGTCCTCAACTCGGCAACAACCTGCTGAACCTGCACCTGGAGCAAGCGGCCAAGACCGCGCTCGCTTCGATGGGTCAGGATCTCGACGAGGTTCTGGCGTGCGAGGCCGAACCAGGCCTGGGCAACGGCGGCCTTGGCCGGCTCGCCGCCTGCTACCTGGACTCGCTGGCCACCCTCGAACGTCCGGCGATCGGTTACGGCATCCGCTACGAGTTCGGCATCTTCAATCAGGAGATCCGCGACGGCTGGCAGGTCGAGAAGACCGACAACTGGCTGGTCAACGGAAACGCTTGGGAGATCGCCAAACCCGACGTGAACTACCTGGTGAAGTGGGGCGGCTACGCCGAGCACTACACCGGCGACGATGGCGAAGCCCGCGTGCGGTGGGTCCCCGGACGCCTCCTGAAGGGCGTCGCATACGACACTCCGATCCAGGGGTACGGCGTCAACACTTGCAACGTGCTGACGCTGTGGAGCGCGCGCGCCGTCGAGTCGTTCGCGCTCGAAGCGTTCAACACCGGCGACTACTACAAGGCTGTCGAAGACGAGGTGACCTCGGAGACGGTCACCAAGGTGCTGTATCCCAACGACGAGCCGGACGCTGGCAAGCGACTGCGCTTGCTGCAGCAGTATTTCTTCGTGTCCTGCTCCCTGCAGCACGTACTGCACATCATGGACGACCTCGCGGACGCCGGCGTGCGGGAGCTCCCACAGCGGTTCGCCATGCAGCTCAACGACACCCACCCGTCCATCGGTGTCGCCGAGCTCATGCGGCTGCTGATCGACGAACGTCGGCTGGATTGGGACGAGGCGTGGGCGATCACCGTCGCGACGTTCGGTTACACCAACCACACCCTGCTGCCTGAGGCGCTGGAGAAGTGGCCGCTGACGTTGTTCGCCGAGTCGCTCCCGCGGCACCTGGAGCTCATCTACGAGATCAACAGCCGGTTCCTCGACGAGGTACGTGCCAAGTTCCCCGGCGACGAGGCCCGGATTCGCCGCATGTCACTGATCGGCGAAGACGGCGGAAAGAATGTCCGGATGGCGCACCTGGCCACCGTCGGCAGCCACGCCATCAATGGGGTCGCGGCACTGCACTCGGAGTTGCTGAAAGAGAGTGTGCTGAAAGACTTTTACGAGTTGTGGCCCGAACGGTTCAGCAACAAGACCAACGGTGTGACACCGCGGCGCTTCCTCGCCCTGGCGAACCCGGGCCTGCGAGAACTCCTGGACCGGACCATCGGGGAAGGCTGGCTCAAGGACTTGGACCGCCTGCGCGGCCTCGAGCCATTCGTCGACGATGCCTCGTTCCGTGCCCAATGGCGAGACATCAAGCGCAGCAACAAAGCACGCTTGGCCAAGTACGTGCATGCCGCGATGGGCGTCGAACTGAACCCGGACTGGATGTTCGACATCCAGGTGAAGCGCATCCACGAGTACAAGCGCCAGCACCTCAGCGTGCTACACATCGTCGCCCTGTATTACCGCCTCAAGCAGAACCCGGGTCTGTCGATCCCGCCGCGCGCCTTCATTTTCGGCGGCAAAGCCGCTCCCGGCTACTTCATGGCCAAGCGGATCATCAAGTTGATCAATGCCGTCGGTGAGACGATCAACGCCGACCCCGAGATCAACAAATTCCTGAAGGTCGCGTTCGTGCCGAACTTCAGCGTGAAGAACGCGCAGCTGATCTACCCGGCCGCGGACGTGTCCGAGCAGATCTCGACCGCCGGTAAGGAAGCCTCCGGAACCGGGAACATGAAGTTCATGATCAACGGCGCCCTCACCATCGGCACGCTGGACGGCGCCAACGTCGAGATGCGCGACGAGGTCGGCGCCGAGAACTTCTTCCTGTTCGGCCTCAATGAGTCCGAGGTCGCAAGCATCCAGGCCGGCGGTTACCGGCCGGCCGACTACATCGATGGCAACGAGGAACTTCGCGCGGTGCTGGATCTCATTGCCGGCGGCCAGTTCTCACACGGTGACACCGAGGTCTTCAAGCCGCTAGTCGACAACCTGCGTTACGACGACCCCTTCCTGGTGTGCGCCGACTTCGCGTCGTATGTGGCCGGCCAGGAGCAGGTGAGCGCGGCGTGGCAGGACAAAGAAGGATGGACGAAGAAGTCCATCCTGAACACCGCACGCAGCGGCAAGTTCTCCTCGGACCGTGCGATCGCCGAATATTGCGACGACATTTGGAAGGTCTGGCCGCTGACCGTCACGATGTGAGGTCCCGTCTGGGTGGGATTGGTAGCCGGGCACTTTCGTCGAGGTCGACGTCGAGAGCGTTGAGCATCAGCGCAAGACCCGCGTAGCGGTTGATCACCATCAACACCTCGACGCATGCCTCGGAGCCGAGTGCGCGATGCACGCGATCGAAGGTGTCGGCCGAGACGCTGCGCGTCGTCAGCAGTTCGGTGGTCAGCTGGAGCACCGCGAGCTCGGTTGGTTCGAAAGGGTGCTTCTGCCAGTCGGTTCCGGAGAGAATCGCGTCGATCTCGTCGCTGCTGACACCGGCGGAACGCGCGACGTCGCGGTGTTGGCCGAGTTCGTAGGCGCAGTCCATCAGATGAGCAGTCCGCAGCACCACAAGCTCGCGCAGCCTGGTCGGCAGCACCGGGCTGGTCAAGGCGGCGTTGCCCGCCACCATCCAGCCGGTGAACACCGTGTCGGCGTTGGCCAGTGCCCGGTAGACATTGAGATTGCCGCGCGCATTGGTCAATTCGCGGGCCTGCGCCGTCATGTCTTCCGGGCTGCGGTAGGCGATTCGAGTCATCGTGATTCTCCCGCGGGCCGGAATCTGGATTCGGTGTCGACGTCGACGTCGACCGCGTTGAGCACCAACGCCAACCCGTAGTAACAACTGACCAGCATCAGCAGCTCGGTCAATGCCGCATCCCCCAGAACGGCGTGGGCATTGGCGAATGACTGGTCGCTGAGTCGATGCGTGCCGCACAGTTCGGTGACGACATCGAGCAGCAGGCGCTCGGTGTCGGTGAAGCCGGCAGCGTCGAAGTCTTCGGACTCGACGATCGCACTGATCTGCGCCTCGGTCAGTCCGGCATCGCTGGCGATGCCGATGTGCTGGCTGAGTTCGTAGCGAGAGTCCTGCAATCGGGCTACCCGAAGGATGACGAGTTCACGCGTCCGCAAGGTGAACGTGGCGCTGTCGAACAACTCGTCGACCATCCGCGTCCACCCGGCGAAGACGTCGGGAGCGTTGGCGAGCACTCGAAACACGTTGAGCTCGCCCCGGCGTGCGGTGAACTCGCGGATGGCTTCGGTCTGCTGGTCGATGTCGACCAGTGGTACGCGTGACATCGGTTTCCTCCCTTGGTTACTGGGCATCAGCGGTCAGAACGAACGTCCAGTCCAGAGTCACGAATGGCTCGTCGACGGTCGTCCCGTCCGGGGCGACGCCGGGCTCATGGCGCACGAAATCGGCCTGTAGCGATTGCACATCCGCGAAGACCGCGTCGCGGTTGATATAAGGGTCGTCGCGGTAGAACAGCTGAGTGATCAGCGACCGGTAGCCATCGGCATGGAACCAGAAGTGCACATGCTGGGGCCGCATGACGGAACGGTTTGCGGCGCGCATGATTTCACCGCAGGGTCCGTCGGTGGGCACCGGATAGTAGCGGGGCGTGATCGACCGGTACCAGAATCGGCCGTCGCCATCGGTGGTCAACAGCGCGCGCATGGCGAATTCGTCGTGCAGTTTCTCGGTCTGCTGCACGTCGTAGAATCCCTCGCCGTCGCTGTGCCAGGTGTCCACGTGCGCGCCGCCGATCGGCTCTCCCTGATCGTCGACAACACGGCCGGTGACAAACATCGGCGTGCCGGACACGCCGTCGGAGATGTCGTCCCCGTTGTCGGCGGTCGGCCGGCCCTCGACGTAGAACGGGCCGAGTAAAGCCGACGAGGTGACTGATGACCCGTTGTGCTGGTTGATCCTGTCCAGCAGCATGCTGAAGCCCAAAATGTCGGAGAGCAACATCACCTCCTGACGCGTCGGGGTCGAAATCTTGCCGACCCTTTCTAGGAAATCCATTGCGGTGAACCATTCTTCACCGGTCAGGCGCACCGCGCGGGCGAAATCGTGCAGGTGCTGCACCAAGCTCACGAGCACCTCTCGAAAGCGATCATCGGTCGCGTCGTCGAAGGTCCGCTGGACTGCTTCGGTGATGGTTTGTTCATTCAGGTCCGATGCCATTGCCGTACCTCTCTCTGCGATTGGATGGTCAGGGCCGGATCACGACGCGGCCGGCGACGCGGTCGGCGACGGCCCGGTATGCCGTGGGCGCGTCATCGAGCGAATAGGTGGCGGCGATCGGCAACGGGCGGAAGGCGCCGGATTCGAAGAACGGCGCCATCTGCTCCAGTCGCCGGGCCGAGTCGACGATGCTCAGCTTCCCGCTGTCCGTACCGAGAATGCGGGTTTCGTTGTGATAGAGGTCGCGCAGGTTGATTTCCACAGTGGACGAGCCGACGGCGCTGATCACTACCAACCGGCCCCGGTGGGTCAGCGCGGCCAGCGCCGACGGCGTCGTCACACCGCCCACGGCGTCGTACACCACGTCAGCGCCCTTGCCGTGAGTCATCTCAATGATCGCCGCGCCAACGTCCGCCGCCGGGTCGAAGGTGACGAAGTCGTCGATCACCGCTGCGGCGGGAGTGTCGGGCCCAGGTGGGTGCCGGTCCACGCCAACCACTTTGGCACCGTGCGCTTGCGCGATCTGCGCCACTGCCCCGCCCACGCCGCCGGAAACGCCAAATACCGCGATGGTTTCACCCGCGGCCAATTGCGCAGTTTCGACCGTCCCGTACCAGGCCACGACGAAATTCACCCCGACCGTGGAGGCTTCGTCGAAGCTGAGCCGTTCCGGTTTGACGACCAAGGCGTCCACGGGGACCGACATCAACTCCGCGTGCGAGCCGTCTCGGCTGAACCCGATGTCGCCGCCGGTGCCCCAGACCGCCGCGCCTTCCCACTCGCGCGGCCCGCTGACCACAACACCGGCAAAGTCGCGACCGGGAGTACGCGGTAACACCGTCCAATCCATACCACCGGCAACGTTTTTCACGTCGGACGGATTGACCGATGCCGCTTCGACGCGGATGATCGCTTCCGCCGCCGTCGTGACCGGATCCGGTACGTCCGCGATGCGAAGCACGCCCGGGTCGCCGAACTTGGTGAAACGCAGCGCCCGCATGGGTCCGCCCTCCTGTGCGCTGGGAATCATCTGCCGAACACGCTCTAGCCAACACCCCTTCAAGCATCGCGTCCAACGACAATATGTGAACGTTTCTATCGCATATCGCGATAGGATCTGATCGTGGAGCTTCGCCACCTCGAATACTTCATCGCCGTCGCCGCCGAGTTGAACTTCTCCCGGGCCGCCGAACGGATACACGTTGTGCAGTCGGCTCTCTCGGCGTCGGTCGGCAGGCTCGAAAAGGAACTCGGCGTCGAGCTCTTCGATCGATCGAAACGCCAGATCGCGCTGACGGCCGCCGGCGAAGTGTTCCTCGAACACGCCCGCGACGTCATGCACACCGCACACCGCGCACGTACATCGGTGGATGTCTTTCGGGATCAGCTCACCGGTACCGTCACGCTGGGCGCCCTGATGTCGTGGGGAACGTTGAACCTTCCTGCCGTGCTCGAAGAATTCCGTGCCGCCAATCCCCTTGTCACGGTTCGGCTGCGACAGAGTGTCACCGGGTCGGCCGGACATCTGACCGCGATCGCCGACGGTCACATGGACCTCGCGCTGGTGTCGATCACCGAGACCGGGTCGCAACTGGTCACGTTGCGTGAGCTGATGCGCGAACCCATGCTGTTCGTCTGCGAAGCCAGTCACCCACTGGCACAGCGCCGCTGGATCGAGTTGGCCGATCTCGACGGGTACGAGGTCATCCAATTTCCGCCCGGATGGGGTATCCGGCAGCGCCTCGACAAGGGCTTCGCCCTCGCCGGTGTACGCCCGATCAGTGCGTACGAGGTTGCCGACTATGCGATCACCGCGGAGCTCATCCGGCATCGGCTGGCCGCCACTGTCCTACCCGCCAGTGTGGCCGGCCGCTTCTCCGATCTGCGGGCAATTCCGATACGTCCGGCCATGACCTGGACACTGTCGATCGCCACGGCGGCAGCCCAGAGCGACAATCGCCTCATCAGTGCGCTGGTCGATACCTTGGTCCGTCACGTCGGCTGACGCATAACGATTTACCGGTCTGGGCCGTCAGCCGGGTCTGGCACCTTGCCGGCCCCGTTCCCGCGCCGGACCGCGCCCCACAGGCCGGTTCCGACGCCGACGGCAGCGCCACCGATCCCGATCAGTCGCTGCGACCGCTTCATCTCGTGATGGACACTCATACCGCCGAGCAGGTCAGCGGCGTCAGCACCCGCGGAGGCCAGATACCAGCCGCGAGTATTCCTGCCGCGCAACGCCGCTGCGGCCAACAGTCCGCCGATCAATGCGTCGCGATAGCCCATCGAGCGCAGCAGCAGTTGCGCGGTGGGTGTGGGCTTGTCGGGATCGCCCCACAGCTGGTTCGCCCGCAGGGGGTCGACGAGAAACGAAATACCCGAGGCAAGTCGGATGCTGCCTACGGTCAGCGCCGCACGGTCGATGGTCATGGGTTCAGAGCCTAGGAGCTGACCACCGCGCGCCGAGCCAAAGCCGGCGATCTGGGCATTGCTGATGCTGTGAAACGCGCCCCTCGCTACTCTCACTGCGGCGCCATTCCGGCGTCGCAGTAGCGGGTAGAAGGGTTGGGCGGTTATGCCGGATCCGGTAGTCGAAGTGTCCTCGGCGGCCTCAGCACCGAGATTCGAACCCGACGAGGGCTGGGTGCCCGCCGACGAGCGGCGGTTCGGTCTGGATCGGCGCACCCTGCGCCCGACCCTGGCGGTGTTCGGCTTGGTCTTCGTGATGTCGGTCGTCTTGCCGGTGATCAACGCGACGGTGCCCTACCACGACATCGTCCGACCCGGCGATGTCATGCGGATCGAAGGTGATGTGACGTTCGTGCCGGAGGCCGGTTGGGGTGTCACCTCCGGCGTGCGCGCCGGCCACGCCCCCATTTCCGGGCAGTATCCCGCTTCGGCGACGGTCGAGGACGGGGCGCTGAAGTTCACGCTGCGCACCGGGCCGTTCCACGGCGACGCCGATCAACTGGTCGATCAAATCGAGGCAACCTCTGACGCGCTGAACCAGGGTCGTGGCGTCCACATCACCGGCGCGCCCGCCACGATCGTGACCGCCGCCGGCAAACAGGGCGCAACCCTGCGTGTCACCGGGCCACACACCGCGGGCCTGATCGCCGCGTTCGTCTTCGACGGCCGCGGAGTCGAAGCAGTGGCGACGGGACCGACCGACGCCGGCCCCGAACCGAGCACAGCCGTGCTGCGGATGATCGCCAGCATCAACGAGTCCAAGCAGGCGCAGCGATGACGACAACGCTCACCGAACTCGATCGCGCACGCGACGTTGCGCTCGACCTCTCCGGCTGGGGTCGACGCTTTGTCTTCTACCAACCACGCAACTTCGCGTTCTGGGGTTACGTGGCCCTGGTCGGCATCGGTGTCCTGACGTTCCTGTCCACACTTGCCCGCGAATACAACGCCTACGGGCAAGCAATCGGGCTGGCCGTGACCTCATTCGCCATCTACGCGGCGTTGTTCTGGTGGTTCACCGACCGGATCGACCATTACGCCAAACTCCCCCACAAGCTGATGGTTGTCGCGTTCCTGTGGGGTGGCTTCGCCGCCACCGGCGCGATGGCCGCCAACGCCAACGACGCGCTCCTGGCCTTGTACGGCAAGAACTTTGGCCAGGTCTGGGCGTTGAACTGGGGAGCCGGGCTGGCCGCCCCGTTCACCGAGGAACTGGCCAAAGGTTCGGGGCTGTTGTTGCTGATCGCGTTGGCGCAACGACACGTCCGGACCGCATTCGACGGGTTCATCCTGGGTGCGTTCATCGGTCTGGGATTCCAGATCGTCGAAGACATCACCTACGCCATGACCTCGGCCGGTACTCAGTTCGGCGCCAACCAGATCGGCGCCTCGGTCGGCACCATCATTCTGCGCATGCTGACCGGGGTGGCCGCTCACATCCTTTACAGCGCCATCTTCTGCGCCGGTGTGGTCTACCTTTTCGGCCGGCCCGCCGAGCCGCGCAAAATCGGTCGGGGTCTGGTGCTGATCGCGATACCGATGCTGCTGCACGGGACCTGGGATTCGGTGGCCGCGATCGCCGGCCGGAATGCGCTGCTGCTGATCGGCTTGCTGATCGGCACGATCATCGTCGCGCTGATCATCGTTGCGCGGGTGTACAAGTTGACCGTCACCAGGGAGCGCGACTTCGTCCGCGATGTGATGGCCCCCGAGCAAGCCCGCGACGTCATCACGCCGGTCGAGCTCGACGCGATGGCCGGTAACCGCAAGGCCCGCAAGGCTTATCGCAAAGCGGGCCGCAAGCGTCACGAACGCAAGCGCTCGCGCTACATCCTCAATGCTGCCTACGCCCTGGGCGACGAGCTGGCCGCCGCGCGTGGTGCCGACACCGAACGGGTGCGCTTCGCGCGTTCGGAGGTCGCGCGCATCCGCGCAGGGCTACCGTCGCCGTGGTAGCCCTCCGCCTTACCTGACCACCGAATCGTCTGGGTTGCGCGGCGACTCCTCCGGCGTCCAGGCGAACGGTTGTCCGGGCTGGCCGGGAAACAGATAGTCGACGAAAGCCGCTGCGGTGGGCTGTGGTTCGTGGTTGGCCAGGCCGGGTCGCTCGTTGGCTTCGATGAAGGCGTATTCCTGACCGGTGACGTCGGGGACGAGCAGGTCGATACCAGTGACCGGGATTCCGATCGCCTCGGCAGCTGTCACCGCAACCCGACACAGTTCCTGGTTCACGTTGGGGGTGACGTCGTGGATTGTGCCGCCCTGATGCAGGTTGGCGGTGTGGCGAACGCGCAGCCTCATCCCTTGCGGCAGAACATCATCGAGCTTCCAGCCGTACTCGCCGACCGTCGCCTCAGTGACCGCGTCAAGCGGAATACGCGACTCACCCCCGGTGGCCGCCGAGCGCCGTCGGCTCTCCCCCACAATCAGGTCGCGCACCGTGTGTTCACCGGTGCCGATGACCTCAGGCGGCAGCCGCAGCGCAGCGGCGACCACGCGGCCGTCGATCACCACGAGCCGGAGGTCATTTCCGTTCACCCGCTGCTCGATCAGCACCTCGGGGAATTCCTCGCGGGCGCGAGCCACTGCAGCGGCCAGTTCGCCGGCGCCTTGCTCGACGGTGACGCCGACGGTGATGCCTTTACCTTGTTCTCCGCGAGTGGGCTTGACGACAACCTCGCCCACATCTGTCAGGAATTCGAAGTCACCGTCGTCAAATGTCGCCAAGCGGGCGCGCGGGACGTGGATGCCGGCCTCGGAGACCAGTCGGCGAGTCAATCTTTTGTCGTCGCAACGGCACATCGCGACCGCCGATGTGAATTCCGACAGCGATTCGCGAGTGATCACGCTGCGACCACCGTGGCTCAGGCGTATCTCGCCGGTCTCGGCATCGAGAACCTCCACCCAGATGCCGCGACGGATCGCCTCATCGGCGATGATTCGCGCGTAGGGGTTGAGGTCGTCGACGGTTTCCGGCGGCGGACTGAACAACGGCACATTGATGGCGTTCTTGCGCTTGATCGCCAGCACCGGGACGCGCCGGAAGCCCAGCTTCTCGTACAGCCGGATTGCGGCCTCGTTGTCGTGGGTCACCGACAGGTCCATATATGCGCGGCCCTCACGGCGGAAGTGTGCGGCCAACTTCTTGGTCAGTGCGATGCCTATTCCCGGGATCCCGGCACCCGGGTCGACGGCCAGAGTCCAAAGGCTCGATCCGCGTTCGGGATCGGAGAACAGCAGTTCGTGGTCGACGCCGGTCACTGTGCCCACCACTGCGCCGTCGTCGTCGCGTACTGCGAGCAGGTAGGTGATGGCGGGCTGGCGAAGATGGTTGTCCCAAATCACCTTGACCGGAGCCGGAACCATTCCGCAGCGGACGAATACGCGATTCATCGAATCTGCGTCGGACGGGTCGTTCAGCGCGCGCACCGTCACACCATTCGGTGACGGCGGCGAGGTGTCCTCATCTGTGGCCTCGGCGAAGCGCAGCCGATAAGTATGGCTGGGGTCGATGAAAAGTTCGCTCGGCGCTCCCGCCACCACGACATGGGATTCGCGGGCGTAGATGCAGATGTCGCGGCGCCCGGGCGCCTCCCGCCGAAGCGTCTCGGCCAGCGTCCCCGCGTCCGCGAAGGTCTGACCGAAAATCAATCGGCCCCAACCCAACTCGATCTCGACGTCCTTCGCCATCGCATCTACCAGATGCGGTGGAGTCGCGTCGTGGAGGCCGAGGGTGATGGCCTCGGGGTGGTCCTCGGAAGGACCAATGACGGTCATGCCGCCGGCCCGGTCACACCATGACGTTGTAGCCAGAGCTCGAGCAGCGCAATCTGCCAGAGCTCATTCCCGCGTAGCGGAGTCAGCCGGCCATTGGGGTCGGCCAGTAGCGCGTCCACTGCTCCAGTATCGAACAACCCCCGCTCCTTGGCGACCGGAGCGTAAAGAGCGTCGCGGACCATGTCGAGGTAGGGACCTTGGAGGTGAGTCAGCGCGGGAACCGGGAAGTAACCCTTGGGGCGGTCGATGACCTCCGCCGGAATGACCCGTCGCGCAGCTTCTTTGAGCACACCCTTGCCGCCGTGCGCGATTTTCAGCTCGGGCGGGCAGGTGGCCGCCAGCTCGACCAGCTCGTGGTCGAGGAACGGGACCCGGCCCTCGAGCCCCCACGCCATGGTCATGTTGTCGACCCGTTTGACCGGATCGTCGACCAGCATCACCATCGTGTCGAGCCGCAGTGCGCGGTCGATTCCGGTTTCGGCGCCGGCATTCGCGAAGTGCTCGCTGACGAAACGCTGGCTGGGATCTCCCGGCGCCACGTAGCCCTCAGCGAGCAAGGCGGCGAGGCCCGCTTCATCGCGGTCGAAGAAGGCGGCGCGATATTCGGCGACGGAGCTTTCGACAGAGGAGTCCGCCGACGTGCCCATCGGCGGATACCAGTGGTAGCCGGCGAACACTTCGTCAGCACCCTGACCCGACTGCACGACCTTCACGTGCTTGGCCACTTCCTGGCTGAGCAGATAGAAGGCGACGCAGTCGTGGCTGACCATCGGTTCGCTCATCGCCCCGATCGCGCCGTCCAGAGCGGGCAGCATCCGGTCGGTGCCGATCAGGATCTGGTGATGATCGGTCTCGAAGCGCTGGGCCACGATGTCGGAGTACTGGAACTCGTCGCCCTTGATGTCGCCGGCCGACTCGAAGCCGATGGAGAACGTCGACAATCCGTGTTGCCCGGCCTCGGCGAGCAGGCCGACGATCAGGCTGGAGTCGACGCCACCGGACAGCAGGCAGCCGACGGGAACGTCTGCGACCAGGCGGCGCTCGACCGCGGTCCGCAGCGAGGACAGCACGGCGTCTTCCCAGTCGCGTTCGGACCAGTCGGCGCGGTCCTCGTGCCGGGTGAAGTCGGGCGCCCAGTAGGTAGTGGCGACGCGACGCCCGTCCGGTTCGATGGCCAGCAGCGATCCCGGCGGGATTTTGCGCACGCCGCGCAAGATGGTGGCCGGAGCGGGCACGACGGAGTGAAACGTCATGTAGTGATGCAGGGCAACGCGGTCGATGCGGGTGTCCACACCACCGCCGGCCAGCAGCGCCGGCAGCGACGACGCGAACCTGATCCGGTGAGTGTCCTCGGTCACGTACAGCGGCTTGATGCCGAGGCGGTCGCGACCGAGCAACACCCGACCGCTGTCGCGTTCGACGATGGCGAAGGCGAACATTCCTTTGAAATGGCTGACGAAATCGTCACCCCAGCGGTGGTAGGCCTTGAGCAGAACCTCGCTGTCGCTGTGCGAGAAGAATCGGTAGCCGTAGCCCTCAAGCTCGCTGCGCAATTCCTTGTAGTTGTAGATGCAGCCGTTCCAGACGATGGTCAAGCCGAGTTCGGAGTCGACCATCGGCTGCGCGCCGGCTTCGGTCAGATCAATGATCTTCAGGCGACGATGACCAAGCGCGACTCGACCTTGTGACCAGACGCCCGCGCCGTCCGGACCTCGCGGCGTCATGACGGCGGTCATCGCTGCCACCGCCGCTACATCAGGCGCTCGACCGTCGAGTCGCACCTCTCCGGTGGCTCCACACACTTGAGTAACCCTACAGAGGTGGGTTCCGGCGCGCGCGCCGCTGACTCGCATCAGCGCCGGTCGCGAGTGATGCCCTGCGCCTTCGTTCCACGTGGGGACTCACTTTCCGTCTGTCGCGTTGTCTTGACCACAGGTCCGCGGAAGCCGTTGCAGCCTGCCCGAATCCTCGTTCTCCACCTGCAGGTAACGGCGCCCGTTGTCGGCGGTGGCGACACTGACGGCCGGCCCGTCGGCGCTGACGCTGTCGGGCTCCATAAACAGATGTAGTTCGCCGGAATCGGCGTAGAGCATGGCGTCGTCGTTGGACAGCTTCCACGGCTGACCATCGGTGGGCCAGCGTCCGCCGACCAGGCGGATCTGAGGGTCTTCGGCTTCCTCGTCGTCGACCGCGACACTGCCGATCCACAGCTTTGCCGGCAGCGGGCGGAAGTACACCGCGAGACGCTGACGGTTGAAATCCACATCGACCGGTATGCCGATCGGGGGTAATGACGTGCCTTCTGGTCGATCGTTGAGTGAGTTTTTCACTTGCCGCGATCCCAGTCCGACGCCGAACCAGTCGATGGTCAGCACAGTGGTGAGGTACTGCACGATGGCCAGGCTCAGCAGACCGCCGGCACCGGCAGCCCCGACTCCGGCCGCGCCGGCGACCCAGGTCACCGGTAGTGCAAGCAGTCCAACCGTCGCCGCGGCGCCTGCTGCCGCCGCGACCTTGCCCGGCACCGTCAGGCTGAAGTCCGGATTGACCTCTGCCTCCGGCGGATTCTGGGTCGGTCGTACGCCGACCGTTTTGGGAAGGTCGTCGAGGCGCTCGTGGACTCTTTTGACTTCCGCCTCGTAGTCCTCGTCGCCCAGTTGTCCCGCGCGCTTCTTGTCGCGGGCCGCACTGAGTGCCTGCTCGAGACTCTCGATCGTTTCCAGGTCGGCTCGTCTAGTCTCCTTGCCGTCGGGGTCCCGCGGGATGTCGTCGAGACCCATCTCGTAGGTGACCTTGAAGGCGGCGTTGAAGTCGTAGAGGGTGGTTTCGGCGCTGACGGTGCCGTCGACGACCAGCCGGCCATGGTGGGTACGCGGCACGATGTCAGCGTCCAGCGCTTCCAGGCAGCGCTCCTGCCCACCGATCGTGATGGTCTTCGGGCCTGCCAGTAGGCACGGCACGTCGGCGTCGAAGTCGCTCTCATGGAGATCGAAGGTGTTCATCACGGTGTCGCGTACCTGACGCAGGATGCTCCAGCCTGTGACGGCCAATCCCGTTTTCTCGTGCGGGTTTTCGGCCAGAATCGACGCGGGCAGTTCCTCACCAGAGGGTAGCTCTCGCACGGTCTGCAACTGGATCACCATAGACTCGTGGGTGACCCCGTCGATGTCGAAGCGTTGCACGAGCGCGTCGAGTGCTTTCACCGTGTTGTCGTCGCGCGATTGGGCGTCGACTTCCAGCGCGGTCGGCATCAGGTCCATGACGCCGTCCTCACCCATCTCGGCGAGTTTGGGGCGGACGGCATCGGAGATCTGTGCGGCCAACGAGTCGAGCACTTGGATCCTGGCTTCGTCGTCGGAAAGACTGGGGTGTTGCAGCCTCTCCAGACCGACCATCAGCTCGCCGGCGATGCTGTGGGTGATCCAGTACGCCTCGGCGTAATCGAGTTCCCATGTGATGCGCGGGTCCTGGTCGGTGAAGGCGATGCTGCCGTCGGGGCGGCGATCGATGTGCGCGCCGAACAGTTGTGGTGCGTACTCCGCGTGGGAAGGGTTGGCCAGCAAAACGGGCGCATCCTGTGCGGTGAAATTCAGGGCGATGGTCTGCTTGCCGGGTTCGGTTTCCCGCGACTCGAGCTGATCGTGGACGGTCAGCCGACCGAACAACGGGATTTCGTTGTAGGGGATTTCGCGCGACTCGTCGGCGCGCGGGCCGTCCGGGATCGTGATCGTTCTGGGCGGCAACGACACCAGCGGAATGCAGCTCACCGAATCGATGGTGATCTTCGAGTCGAAGATCACCAGATCGATCGCGAAATGCCTTAGTGGATCATGGGTTTCATCTTCGGCTTGCTCTTGCCACAGCCGCTGCCGTGCATCGAAGACGAACCAGACGCGGTCAAGCGTGAGGTCGAGGGTCGCCGTTGCGGAGTAGCCCGGCCCGTCGACCGCCTCGGTGTACTTGTCACCGCCGAACATCTCGACGGTCTGGTCCTGGACGCGCTCACGGTGCATTTCGATGATCGTGTCGGGGCGCTGCATGCCGTCCTTGTACCCACATCGCACGGTCTTGGAACAGGCCGGGTGACCCGCTCAGTAGCGTGACCTCAATGGAAGCTGAGCGCTTGGTCCTGGCAAGTTTTGTCGCCGTCACCTTTGTCTTCTTGACCGCGCTGATCATCGTGATCGACTGGGCGGCCGCGAAGGGGCGCCTCAGGCGCAATCAGTTCGTCGGCATCCGCACTCCGTCGACGATGCGCAGTGACCAAGCGTGGATCGCGGGCCATCGCGCCGCATTGCGCCTGACTCCGCTGCACCTGGTCACCGGCGCGTCGCTGTTGATCGGCGTGCTTCAGCGCGCAGACCGTGGCCGGTCTGAACCTCGTCGGAGTCTGTGGCGCAGTCGTTTTCGTCGTGGTCGCCCTGTTCACCGCAGTGGTCGCGGGACGGGCCGCGAAGGCGGTACTGCGGGATTCGGAGTAGGTAGGCAGACTCCTATTTTTTCTGCAGGATGCCAGCGTGCGCATCGTCGTAGCAATCGACGATGCGATCCCTTACCTCTGATAACTGCTGAGCTTCGGACTTAGCCTTAAAACTCACGGATTTAGCCAGCTCCTCGACAGACACATCTGGAGTTGGCGAAAACTCGTTCAAGAATCGCCACGTCAGGGATCGATCATGCGGACCGAATTCATTCGGCGCATCTAAAGGGGCGATCATGCAATTGACGTTGCCTTCACGGGATGACTTGTAGATCTGTATCTTGCAATCGGACGAACGGTAGTACACGACTGAGCCTGTTCGTCCACCTTCATCGACGCTGCAGTCAATCTCATCCAGCACGAATCCGAGATTAGCCAATGCTGGTCCGACGATCGACTCGACGGCTCCCGCAAAACCTGTTGTCACTGTTGACCACCTCCTACGCGAATCCACGAATCGCCAACTCGCTCGTATCCATAGTCGCCGGCATTCTCAACGAGATAGCGTATTTCCTTTGCAGAAAACGAGTCGGCATCTAGGCGGAGCACGTCGGCAATCGAATTGAATCGGGTGCCTTCAGTCACGTAATCGATCCGGTCCACACCGCGTTCCATTTGGGTGCGTAAGAAATTCTCGTTCACTTCCCAGCCTATATCGATCGCAGCCTGCTCACTGAGCCCGTGACCGATATTGTCCCAAACTTCCGAGCTCGTGTCGTAATAGATACCGCCATGGCCGCGCGCTTCGCCGATGTAACCGCCTTCATCGCCGCCCCACTTACCCAGAACGACGCGATCAGGGTTGTCGCCGACGTAATGGGTCGACATGTCCGCGACTCGCTGACTGAGCTCAGCTGTGGGCTGACCATGCGCGGCCGCATCGGCGAGATCGAGCGCCGCCTGAGGTGCTTCCGGATGGTAGGTAATCGGCTGATCATGGCCGACCTGTACCCATTGTGATTCGGGGACAGGGGCATGCTCGACGGGGCCCGTTGGCAAATGGTCGATAGGGCCGGACGACGGATGACCTCCGGGGGGAGGCTCGGGCAGGCTTGATGTGGAGTGTCCGCTTGGGCCCGGATGCTCAGTCGGACTCGACGCGTGCCCCTCAGGAACTGGACCCTCGACCGGACCGGACGGGTGAATACCGCCGGGCGCCGCGGGCGAGGGTGAATGACCCACCGGCACAGGGGCTTCCGGCGGGCCGCCGGCCGGATGCCTTCCTACGGCTGGAGATTCCAGCGGACCAGGCAAACCGTGACCTGCCTGCGCCGGACCTTCAATCGGCGCAGATGGGTGCGCGCCACCCGGCTGCGGAGCCTCGTGTGGCACCTCAGGCGCGTGGAAGCCAGAAGGAGCGTCCCCGAGTGGGCTAAGTGGAGGGTGGACCGCGGGCAGGTCGTGGGTGAGGCCAGACGCAGCATCCAACCCGCCCACCTCACCAAGCCCTGCTCGAAGGCCGGCCCCCTCGCCGCCAAACATCAGCGTGGGCGCCGTGATAGCGGCATCAGCACTCTTCTCGCCCAAGTAGTAGGGGAGGCTCGGCGAGTCGACTGCGCTCTGAATCTCCTGCGCGGCGTCTTTGAACGACGCGGCGGGCCCAAACATGAGGTAGTCCTCGGCCTTCTGGCCTAGGCCCTTCGCCATGCCACCCCACGCATCACCCATTGCCCCGAGTCCGTTCTGCCCGGTGAGGTCATGAATGCCGTCCATCGTGGCGTTCCATCGATCGCCGAATCCTTCGCCGAACCCTGGCGGCGGCGGGCGCGGCGGCTCCGGCGGAACGTAATTCGGCGCCCCAGCGGCCAGCCACTGCTGAGTGTTCGCGACGACAGCGTTGAGCTTGGCCTCGATCTGGTCCGGCGGCACACCGTCGCTGATCATCGTCTGGCGCGCCAGCGCCTTGAAACTCTCGATCTCTGCCGGTTTCAACGGCGGAGCTGGAACGCCTGTCGCGCCGGGCGGAATCCGGCTGAGCAGATCCAGCGGACTGCCGGGCGGGGGTCTTTGATCAGCCGCCGTGCCTCGCCCGAGCAGCATGTCTTCCAGCGATGGCGACTTGCCGTCGCCTGGAACCGGCGGGCCTTTGGCTGCGTCACCCGAGCCAGGACCCTTCGGTAAAAGGTTGTCCTGCAAGGGCTTTGGCTGCGGGGCGCCGGTAGGAGAAGGGCTGGCGTCGCCGACGGCGCTACGCACGGCGGTGGCGAGTTCCTGGTCCGCGCTGTGAGCATGCAGTTTGCAGCCGTCGAGAAGCCCCTGCAGTTGTTCTTTGAAGACTCCCTTCGCGCCGTCGAGCTTCATCGTGCCGGAGTCGATTCGCCAGTCCGGCGTGATGGTGAAGCCGTAACCCTCGGCCGCCTGCTCGATTCGATCGAGTTCGGCCTTGACCGCGCGCACGTCCGCTTCGGCGCGCGCTACTGCTGCGGCGACCTGCTGGGACTCGTGCCCGTCTGTTTCGATGTCGTGTCGCGTCTTATTCAGGTCGGCGCGAAAGGCGTCGCCTGCCTCGCCTTGCCAGTCGCTGAGCTTGCTGTGCACCTGCTGCAGGTTGTCGCCCAACGTCTGCAAAGTCGTCGCCCGATTGGTGGCGGTCTGGAATACGCCGTGGATCGCATCGGCATCCCAGCGCTTGACGTCAGCTGGGGTCAGCGGCGCCACTGGCTACCCCTTACTCCCCTACCGACCTGACAGCCTGAGTCGAGTTGTCCTCATTGGAGACGTAACGGACCATCGCGTCGGCCACGTGCGTTCCCAACCTGCCCACCTGCAGTTTGTGGTGACCGTGCCGGGCTTCCCATCGCGCCGCCAACTCGCCCAACGCCTGCTGGGAGGATCCGATCCAACCCGGCGCGGCTTCGGCCAGACCGTCCTCGTGGCTAACAAAACTCAAAGCAGCCTCGCCGACCGAGTTCAGCATGTCGTCGCTGCCGCTGTGGAGTGCGACGGGATCGACTTTCAGTTCGTCGGCCACGGCGATCCCTCCTGTTCAGTGGTCCTGCGCGCAGAAGCATAGCTCGAACCAAGGGGGTGCGCCCTTCACCTTTATGAACGTCAGGCATGTTGCCATCGTAGGGTTTAAGACGGCAACTTTAGAACCAAAAGACATCGAAAGACTCGCGTTCATAGCCAAATGGTGATAACTAAGACGGCAGTCGCCGCGGAGTTGCAGTACAGTTGGCGCACCCGTTCATTTGGCCAGAAGGAGCCTCCGTGGTGAGCACCGAGGACATGGTGCTGGGCTTCGCCAACACGCACGGTCATCTGGGCAGACTGCCGGAATACTTTGCCGACTGTGCCGGACTCCGCGATTGGCTGAGTCAGCAGCAGGGATTGGATTCCAAACACTTGGTGGTAACTGCCGCCGACGTCATCGAAGCGCGCGAAATTCGCGATGCGTTGGTCACGGTGATGGTCAGTCACGCGGACACCGATGCGGCCAGTAACGACGAATTGGTTGCCGCCGAACAGGCTTTGCAGCGCGCTTCCCACCGTTATCCGTTGCAGGTCAACATTACTCGCGAAGGGGCCGGCTTGAGTTCGGCCCAGCCCGGTCTGGCCGGGGCGCTCGGATCCATATTGGCCTCGGTGGTTGAGTTGGCCCAGTCGGGGCAGTGGGACCGGTTCAAGGCCTGCCGCAACTGCCACCACAGTTTCGTCGACCAGAGCCGCAATGCCTCAGCGACCTTCTGCCGCACGACCTGCAAATCTCAAGCCGGGATGCGCGCGTACCGCAGCCGACAGCGGGGAATCGTCGAGCAATAAGCGCTGAAAAGCTCCGTGTTCGCGGTCGGCATGACTAATACTTCGTGCATCGCATCCCAACGAAGGGAGCGGCATGGCCTCCGCGATGCACAACCCGACGGTGTCTTCAGCCCTGCCGCACTGGCTGCGGTCCGTCGTAATCGCTGCAGCCGCAGCCGTCTCGATGACGATCGCCGCGCCGCACGCCTCAGCGGATTCAGGCTCGTATCAACCCGCACTTGACCAGCTCCTCGCTGCAATGCAGCAGGCGGTTACCTATGACTCGGGGTTGCCGTTTGCGACAGCGGATAGCGACGCCATGCTGCTGACCGGACTGCAGAACACAAACTACGAACTGCTTTCCGCCGGGCTGTCCAGAGTCACCGAGCTTTTCAACGGCGTCTTCTTCCAGTCCCCGGAGGCAGTGGCCACTGATGCCGCTGATTCGCGTCAGTACTTCCAGTTCTTCACCCCCGACATCTACTACCACGCGACCGCCGGGCTGGCCCCGGGCGCTACCTACGAGCTCACCGGCACCCTCGGCAAGGGGACCGAGGCGCTCGCGATCGCGACCGAAGCCATCACCGGTTCAACGGCCGTGAGCAAGGAGAGCCTCGAGCTCGACCACGGCCTGGTCGTCAATCCCGATGGCACGTTCACTGTCGACATCGGACCAACCGAGCCAAGCGGCGCAGTCAATTTCATCAACGACACCGACGCAACTACCAACGGCGATGCCTCGCTTCTGATTCGAGATGTGCTGGGCGATTGGGCGCAGGGTCCCGGCAACATCAGCATTCACTGCGTGTCCGACTGCCCAGCGTTTTTCGCGATACCGAGCACCGGCATTTTCCCGGGCGCTGACGGGTCGGTGGCCGAGATCGGCTCGCTGGCAGGAACCACGACGCCCCCGGTCACTTCGGTCGATTCGCTGTTGGCCACGTTGTTCACCGCCTTCGGCAACATCGTCGGGCCCTTCAACCAGGAGAACATGGGGCTGGCCCAGGTTGCCGGCATCGACCTGGCGCCCAACACGATGAGCGCGCTAGCCCCTGAAACAAGCGTGTTCGCAACAGGTCTGCCCAGCGCGGACGTCTCGGGCGGTAATTTCGACCTCACTCCAGACCAAGCGCTGATCGTGCAAGTGCCTGACGTGCCATCCGGCTACAGCGGGATCGAGCTGATGAACGTCTTCGGCGCGGCGCTGCCATACACCCTGGCGCAGACCACCTTGAACAACACCACGGCTTTCGCCGATCCCGACGGATACACCTACTACGTGGTCAGCGCGACCAACCCAGGTGTGGCGAATTGGCTTGACAGCAATGGCGTTGGCAACGGCGAGATCTTCGCTCGCTTCGAAAACCTCCCCGACGGGACGGACCCGACGGGCCTCCCGGTGACCACCGAATTGGTGCCCGTCGCCGATGTCGCCAGCTATCTGCCCGTGGACACACCCACCGTCAACCCCGCGGAATATGCCGCCGACATGTCACAGCGCGTCTTGTCCTACGACTATGCCTTGGACCTGTCTCGTGAGAACGCCCAACCCGACTGGGTGATACAGGAACTGGAGCTTCACGGGCTTCAGGGCGTGATGGGCGCGGACAACTTCGCCGCGGTGTTCGGCAGCGACCCGATCGCTCCACTGGACCTGAGATTCACCCCGGCGTTGTCTCCGGACTGGGCCGCCGTCGACCACGACTTGCTCACCAACCCAATCGGCAGCATCGAGGCAATTGTCAACAATCTGCCCTTGGCGGCGAGCGACATCAATCTGCCCACCGAATTGGCGATGGGTCAGACGGTGCTGTCGTTGCTATTTCCCCAGCAGCTCGGATCCTTGCTCAACGACACGGTTTTCGACCCGAACACCGGAATCATCGCCGGCTTCCTCAACGCCCGAGACGATCTGGCGACGGCGGTCCTGACCGCGAACAACGACTTCCCCACCGAGTTGGGCAGTTTAGCGACCCTGGAATGGGCGAACATGACCGAGTTGGCCCAGTCGACGTCAAGCACCCTGCTCACCGAGCTCGGCGCACTGATCACCCCGCAGATCTCTTAGGCGCGTAGATGTTTGGCCCTAGGGACGACGAAGGGTGACGATTGTGACGTCGTCATGGGTGTCGCCCCACTCCATCGCTGCCCTGATTTCCGAGGCAGGCGCATCGCCGGCGCGTGCGAGAGTTTTCTCCAGTCGGTCGATCCCGTCGTCGATCGCCTCGCCGCGGCGCTCGACCAAACCATCGGAGTACATCACCAATCTGTGTCCGGGCTCGATGGTGAACGTGCTTGGTGCATAGCTCACGTTTTTGAGGCCGATCGGCGGCGACAGCTGGATCGGCGCCTGCACGGCCGTCACGGAATTCGTCAGGTACGGAATCAAATGCCCGGCGCATGCGGCCTCGACCGCACCGGATGTGAGATCGATGCGGGCGGCAACCACGGTGGCGAACGCCCGCGGCATCAAGTGCTCGCAGAATTCGTTCAGCTCCGTGAGCGCTTCTGCGGGACTGGTCCCGACGAACAATTTCGCGCGCAGAGCATTACGCAGCTGCGCCATCGTCCCCGCAGCGGTAATGCCGTGTCCGGCAACGTCACCGAGAACCACCACCAGGCGGCCGTCACGCAACTCGAATGCGTCGTACCAGTCGCCGCCCACGCGACCGCCCGCCGCGGGCTCGTAATGCGCGGACAATTGCCAATTATCTAGTGTCGGAATTGAATCGGGCAGCAGGCTGAGCTGCATTGTCTCGGCCATGCGCAGTGCACTCCGAGTACGGCGGTAGAGCGCCTCGACCAGATGGCGGCGCAGTGCTTCGGCCGACTCGGTTTGACTCAGGGTCCACGGATCGCTGCGTTCCCGCACGATCTCGCGCCACCTCTCGAACGACTTGCGTGGACTCAGCCGGATTTCGTCGCCCTCGCGGACGGCGATCGCCTTGTTGGAGGGATCTCCGCCCCAATCCACCGAACGTTCTACTTCGCGACGGAACCAGATGGCGTGCTGTCCGTCGGGCAGGTTGAGCGCGAACGCCCCGGCGGCCAACTGCGGGTCGAGGCTCAGCGCGGGCAGTTCACGCGAGAGGCACTCGGTGCTGGCGATCTCCTCTCCCGCACCGCGCGCCCATGTGGCGACAGCGGACACGACGTCCGGCGGCGGGACCGATCCACGCACCTCCGTGTCGCCATCGATGTGGACGACGACGCCGTCGGCGGGTACCAGGTCGAGTAGGTCAGGTGCCCCCAGCAGCGCCGACGCGATCGACTCGTCTTCGCCCAGCGTGGCAGCGGTGAGCTTGGCCAGAACGGCTTGCGAGGCAAGCCGCTTGTGCAGCAGGTCCTCCTCGAACTGGTCCACCAGTCGCAGCGAGAGGGTTGCGCCGAGGAACTCAGCCGCTGCCCGGGTGCCGAAAGGCGGCAGGTGCGGGCCGGCGTAGTGGTGACAGGCGATGAGCCCCCACAGTCGTCCCTGCCGCAGCAGGGAGATCGACATAGAGGCGTGCACTCCCATGTTCTGCAGATACTCGACATGGATGGGCGAAACGCTGCGCAGGGTGGCATGGGTCAGATCGCGGGGCGTGCCGGTCTCCGGATCAACCGCGGGGACCAGCGCCGCCGGCGTGTAGTTCACGTCCGAGATGAGTCGAATCCAGTTCTTCTCGTACAACGCCCGCGCCTGCGCCGGAATGTCGGTGGACGGGTAGTGCAAGCCGAGAAAGGAGTTCAGGTCGTCGCGCCGCGACTCGGCAACAACCTCGCCGTTGTAGTGATCGTCATACCGATACACCATGACGCGGTCGAAGCCGGTGAGATCGCGGACCGCGCGCGCGGTGGTCTCGTACAGCTCGGTCAGCGTGGCGGCCTGGTTCAGCTCCTCCACCGAGTTGCGCACCGCCTGATAGGTGTTCGGAAAGGAGAACGGCCGTTCGCCGTAGGCGATTTCGAGTTCGACGAGAAGCACGCTCCCCGGTTCGCGACGCAGGATGGCGTCGAACATGCGCAGCTCACCGGCGACTTCGAGCTGGCATTCGAGCGGATTGCGTTGGCGAAGCTCACCGAACGTCGCCGCCGCTTGTTCGACGCGCGCGGCTTGTTCGTCCCCGATCAGCGCCGATAAGTGCCGGCCAAGTACTTCGTCGACGGAGCGGCCGAGCAGTTCAGTGACGTTGGCGCTGATCTGAAGGATCTCGAAAGTGGGCTCGCGCACCACTGCCAGCACTCCGCGAGGCTGGATGCTGCCCGGAATATGGATCGGCTCCCGCGCGCAGTTGTCCAAATCGATAGGCGTACCGACCGGGACAAATTCGTCGACCGGCACACCTTCTGGCATCGATGCGTCACCGATCACGCGCACTGCTTACTGCGAAGTCGACTCCCAGTTCATCGAGCAAAGCCTGATTGAGGCGGAAAGCGAACTTGACCTCGCTCAGCAAAAGCTCGACCTGGTCGGCCTGCAAGGCGAGGGCGTCGAGGCGAGCCCGATACGCGTCCTTATAAACCTTGGGCGGCATCGGAAACGCGTAGAACGCAAGGCCGATTCCGCCAAGGTTGAACACGCGGTCCAGAGTCCGGCCGATTGCTTGACCGCCAGAAAGATCCCCCAAGTAGCGGGTGTAATGGTGGGCCAGCAGCGCAGGACCATTGTCGATGCTTTCCAGCCGGCGACGGTATGACCCTGCTGCCGGTGAATCGATTGACCCCGGCGAACCCTCGAACCAGCAATGCAGATCGGCGTCGATCGCGGGCAGACGTTCAAGAGCCGGGTCGTAAAAAGCCGCTATGACCGCGTCGCGGCGGTGGCGTCGAACCGCCTCCTCCAGCGCGGCGTACACCGGGCGCAGCCGAGCGAGATAGGCGGCATATGCCCCTTCGCCGAGACCGCCGCTGAGTAGTTCGCTGAGAAACGGCGATCGCTCGGCGGCATCGTGCTCTTCCCGGGAGGCAGACCGCATCGCGGCCGATAATTGCCAGGCGGCTGTGGGGACAGCAGCAGCTTTCATCAACGTGCTCCACTGGCTCAGACTCACGGTGACGGACAAGGAGGACTCGGAAAGGGGGGCCGACCCCCGATAGTCTGTCAGACATCTAACCACGGTTCACCAGCGAGGTAGCGTCAAATCCGCGCCGATTCGACGACCGCGATGCCAGCTCTCGCGCCCCTCCACAAATTAAATTGTGTCTTTTTCGTTAGGAATGTTTAGCCCAACCGTGATATCGGGAATTACATACGTGTGATTTGCCGTTACACAAGCTAGGGCAGTCCCGCCCCCAGCCGAAAAGGACATCCGCATGAACACCATCTTGTACTTCAGCCCCGATGGAGTCGTCTACGAAACCAGTGCCTACAGCAACGCCGATATCGTCGGGCTTGTTCACGACTTTGGCCTGGAAAGTTTGACCAGCTCTGATCGGCAGTTCGACTTCTGGTTCACCCCTATGACCCGGCGGTGCCGCCATACCGTCAATCGCAGCGCCACTGAAATGCTGCTGGCAACGACACAGTTCACCGCGAAAACAGTGCCGCTTCTCCACGGCGCAGTCGTGGTCGCCACGCATGATTCCGTCGGTGATCTTGATGGGCTCAGCTGGAAACAATTGGACCTTCTGAGCAAGCGCGGTTCCGCCATATCGCGACGCGACGACCGGATCCTGAACCGGCGGATCAAGCAGGAAGCGCGACGCCTGGCAAATCTGCCCTCCGCCAACGTCGTTACCGGCCGTTACGTCGAACAGCGCATCGTCACCGGGAGCTGATTCACCCAGGGCATCACTGCCCGCGGGCGAGTTCGCGATCCGTACCGTAAGCGCATGGATGTGCGCCGCGAGGTCGTCAATCGCCGTCAACTGTTCAAAATAGTGAGTAGTGCCGCGCTGGTGTCAGCGGTCGGCGCGTGCTCGAGCGCGGCGGCCCCATCCACCCGCGCCCGCCTGACCACCGCCGAGTCGGCCTTGCTGCTGTGCCGCGAAGCGTGGGGTGCGCGACCTGCCCGCCCCGGTGGCAGGCGGCACACCATCACCCGGATGACGCTGCACCACGAGGCGGTTGTGCTCGGCGATAACCGGAATGCGCCGGGACGCCTGCGCAAGGATCAGCTGTACCACCAAGATCAAAAGGGATGGATCGACATCGCGTACCACGTCGCCGTGGACCGCAATGGCAACCTTTACGAGTTGCGGAGCACCGATCTCGCCGGCGACACCGCAACCGATTACGACACCACTGGCCATTTTCTGGTGCTCTGCGAAGGAGACTTCGATCAGGAAACTGTGTCCGAAGCTCAACTTCACGGGACCGCGTTGGCATTCGCCTGGGCCGCCCAGAACTTCCACGTCAAGAGCGATACGTTGGCCGGTCACCGCGACTTCGCCCAGACGTCGTGCCCCGGAGCGAATCTTTACGCGCACCTGTCGTCCGGCGACCTCAAGCGCCGCATCGACTCCCTGCTCGCGGGCGGTGGAGTGAATCTAGAGCGCTTCTGCGGACCCGATGCGGCCACACGGGTAGCGGCTATCGAAGCCGGCAACTAAGCAGCGATCAGCGGGTCGATCTTCGCGACTTCGTATTGGGTTCGCATGCGAGACCATCACCGTCGAGGTCGAGCTCAGGCCGATAAGCCGGATCGGTGGACGGGATGCTGGAACGCCCGTCGGCGCGGGCCTGATTGCAGTCCTCATACGGCGGGTCCGCCACGGCCGGTGATGCGTGACCGGTCCCAACGCTAAGGCATAGCGCTGCGATGGCGAATACGGCCCGCAACCGCATACCGTCCCTGCGCCGAGGCGCGCATGACCATGCCACCTTGGCAGTCTAGGCGGGAACTGGCGTTTGAAGCCTGGCAAATTGCGCGGCGCAACCGGCCGCGAAGCAGCAGCCGGACGGATAGTGTCGTGTTGTCGTCGTGGACCGGCTGATGGAGGCGCGATGAGCTATCGGAAAATCGTCGTTGGAACGGACGGCTCCGAGTCGTCGCTCAAGGCGGTCGACCGCGCTGCAGCGATCGCGGCGCAGGAATCGGCGAAGCTGATCATCGCGAGCGCGCACCTCGACACCTCGGAAAAAGGCGGCTGGTCAAGACCGCCCTCACCCGATCGGCTGAGTGACGGTAGGGCCGCCGACAGCCTCGGAGGCGAGGGCTACCGGATGCACGGGAGCGCCCCGGTGTACGCGATCCTTCAGGATGCCCGCGTCCGAGCGAAAGCCGCCGGCGCCCATGACATCGAAGAGCAGGCGATCGTCGGCGCGGCCGTCACGGCCCTGCTGCATCTGGCCGACGAGGTGAACGCGGATTTGCTCGTCGTCGGCAACCTGGGGTTGGGCACCGTCGCGGGACGCCTGTTGGGATCCGTTCCCGACACTGTCGCCCGCAAGGCCAAAGTCGACATCCTCATCGTCCACACCGTCGGATAGGTGCATCACGACTCGGCAGGTGAGCCGAGGGCCGTCGGGATGGACAGCGCCACAATGAGTTCGAGGACCGCCCGGGGGTCGTTCAAACGTTCGCCGTAGAGCTCACGGAGTTGGGTCATCCGATATCGCACAGTCTGAGCGTGCACGAACAGATCGGCGGCCACCGCATCGCGCTGACCCTGGTGCAGTAGCCACGACCGCAGTGTTTCCGCGAGCCTTTCGGCTGTGTTGGGGCGCAACTGATCCAGCGGTGCGAGCACCTGGCGACGGAGATCGTCAGCGGCGTCGCGGTCAGCGCCAAGCACCAACGCGACGAGATGGGCATCGGTATCGACCAAGTCGTCGCCGTCGAGATGAATCGTGCGCGCCTGCAAGACACGGTGATAGGACGATTGGACTCGCGACCAGGCGCGGGCAGGGCCGACCACAGCACGGCGATCGCGAAGTTCCCGCAGTAGGCGAGAACGGTTGAGGCCATGCATATCTGGAACGAGCAGTACCACAACAGGTTCGGAGGAACCGATACCGGGCAGGTCGCCACTGAGCTGCAATGTGGACTGCCCGAATCGGGACGCCATCCCCTGCGCCTGGGCCGACGGAAGTAGTACCGCGGTAAGAGTGTCCGGCGGTCGCCACTCGGCGCGCTCGGCACTTGCCCGCAATAACTCGGTCGGCACCCCAGTCAGAAGGTCCTGGCCGAGACGGTCAAGATGATGCCGCCGCTCGCGATCCGAGGATGCCAATTCATCTGTGTGCCCGGAAACGCTTGCGGCGGAGAGCTCATCGATGAACTCGAACACCAATTCGGCGAACCTGGCGACCATGAGCGGTGGCAACCCCCGGTCGACGACTGTTTCCGACAGCTCACGCCACGACACCCGCGCGCCGACGCGATAGGCGGATAGCAGCGCGTCGATGGAACGCCCCTGACGCGCTTCACCCCGGCCGAGTTCGTAAGCGCCTTCGAGCGCAGGCGACAACGTCGGGCTCGGATCGGCGTCGTGCGGACGGGCCGCCAGTTGGAGGAAGGCGCTCAGGGCCATCTGCACGGCGCCCTCGATCCGCTGGCCCATCCTTCCGCTGAAGGCATCTGTGTAACTAGGTACCTCAACGGTGACGGCGGCCACAACGTGTTCGGCGACGGCGGGCAACACCCCCCGCAGAGCCGCAACGACCAGGTCATTCAGTACCAGGCCGGCGACTTGCCGACCGTCGTCCTCAACAGTTTCGTCCACTGGATCTATTCTTCCCGAACAAATTTATGGCGATATTTCACCCTAGCTGGTCAAGAGTTTATACCTCAAAGCGAGGGATCGTGGTCTCATGACAACAACAGCTCCCAGGGTCACGCCGATGGGCACGTTGCGCGACCGGTTCCTCCAGCTCGCCGAGCGGATCACTACGCCGCTCGTCCCCGGCGACTACCTCGACATCATCGATCCGCTGCGTTCAGGTGCCGACCTGCGCGGCCGGATCGTTGAAATCCAGCCCGAGACCCGCGACGCCGTCAGCCTCGTCATCAAGCCCGGCCGCGACTGGCGCGCGCACACGCCCGGGCAGTACATCCGCATCGGTGTCGACGTCGACGGTGTGCGCCAGTGGCGCGCCTACTCGTTGACCTCCGATACCGAGAGGGCCGACGGCTGCATCGCGATCACGGTGAAGGCGATCCCCGGCGGTAAGGTGTCCAACCACCTGGTACGAAATGTCACTGTCGGCACTATCATTCAACTCGATTATGCCGCAGGGGAATTCACGCTTCCCGCCGTGGCCCCACCCAAGATCTTGTTCCTGACCGCGGGCAGCGGCATCACTCCGGTGATGGGCATGCTGCGCAACCTGGCCGAGCAGATCGACGACGTCGTGGTCGTACACAGCGCCCCCACATCCGACGACATGATCTTCGCCGGCGAACTACGGGCCCTGGCCGGCCAGGGACGAATTCGCTTGATCGAGAAGCACACCGACGCAGACGGCATGCTCACCACTGCCGAACTCAGCGATCTGGTCAGCGACCTGCCCGAGCGTGAGACGTGGGCATGCGGACCGACAGGCATGCTCGACGTACTCGAGCAGCACTGGAATGACACTGGCATGCCCGAGCGTCTGCACACCGAGCGTTTCCGGCCCACGGTGGTCACCGCCGGTGAAGGCGGAACGGTCACCTTCAGTAAGTCCGCGACCGTCCTCGACACCCCGGGCGACCAGACACTGCTCGACGCCGGCGAAGCGGCCGGCGTCCTGATGCCGTCGGGATGCCGGATGGGTATCTGCTTCGGCTGTGTCGCACCGCTGCGCCAGGGAGCCGTGCGCGACCTGCGCAACGGCGACATCACCACCGCCGCACCCGGTGACGGCGTCCTGATCCAAACCTGCGTGTCCGCCGCTGCGGGCACCTGCGACATCGAACTCTAAGGAGAAGTCCAATGACCACTCTGCAACGCCAAGAACAGAATCCGATCGCCCACCTCAGCGACGACGACATCGAGAATCTCGGCCGCGAACTCGACGCCATCCGCCAGCAGGTCCTCGACAGTCGTGGCGAGCGCGACGCTGACTACATCCGCAACGTCATCGACTTTCAGCGCAAGCTCGAACTGGCCAGCCGCGCCGTGCTGCTGTTCTCGCTGTTTCCGCCGGCCTGGTTGGCGGGAACAGCCGGACTGTCGGTCGCGAAGATCGTGGAGAACATGGAGATCGGCCACAACGTGATGCATGGCCAGTGGGACTGGATGCGCGACAACAAGATTCACTCGACCACCTGGGAGTGGGACAACGCCTCCCCCTCCGACATGTGGAAGCACTCACACAACGCGATCCACCACACCTACACCAACGTCGTCGGCAAGGACGATGACCTCGGCTACGGCATCATGCGGGTCGACGAAGACCAGCGGTGGATGCCCTTCTACCTCGCCCAGCCGTTGTGGAACCTCATCAACGCCTGCTTTTTCCAGTACGGAATCGCGGCCTACGACCTCAAGATCGGCAAATTCCTCAAGGGCAAGACGGACAACGAGGTATTCCGCCGTCAGAGCAAGGATGTGCTCGCCAAGATCCGTCGGCAGGTGACCAAGGATTACGTTCTGCACCCCCTGCTGTCGGGACCCTCGGCGATCACCACGCTGACCGCGAACCTGGCCGCCAATCTGGTCCGCAACGTGTGGACGCACTCCGTCATCATGTGCGGGCACTTCCCCGAGGGCGTCCAGACCTACGAGAAGAAATCGATCGACGGCGAGACCCGTGGCGAGTGGTACCTGCGGCAGATGCTCGGCTCGGCGAACATCAGCGGAAACCGGTTGCTGCACTTCATGACCGGCAATCTCTCGTTCCAGATCGAACACCACCTGTTCCCGGACCTGCCGAGCAATCGCTACCAGGAGATCGCGCCGAAGGTGCAAGACCTGTTCGAGCGCTACGGCCTGACCTACGTCAGTGGGCCGATGGTCAAGCAGGTGGCCTCAGCGTGGAAGAAGGTGTTCCGGCTTTCCCTTCCCAACGATGTGCTGCGTAAGACGGCGGCGGCGGTCAGCCCGACAAACGTCATTCAGCTTGTTTTCCGCTCAGAATCGGCCGAGGTCGACGCGAGCGCGGCAGCACCACGTGACCGCTGAATCGTTTCGGCATTCGACAATTCGACTGGCACACGGGTCTGGCGCAATCCCCGCTGTGGGCTTCGGCACGCTCATTCCGGACCATGGTGTCACCAAGCTAGCCACCGGAGCCGCTTTGGAGGTTGGTTACCGACATCTCGACTGCGCAGAACGCTATCGGAACGAAGAGGCGGTTGGCGACGCGCTGCGGGAAGCCTTCGAGGCGGGAACCCTGCAACGGCACGACATTTTCGTCACCACCAAGCTGTGGAATACCAACCATCGCCCAGATCGGGTCAAACCCGCTTTCGAGGCCAGCCTGCGCCGACTCCAAATCGACTATGCCGATTGCTATCTGATCCACACGCCCTTCGCATTTCAGCCCGGTGACGAGCAGGACCCGCGGGACGCGGACGGTCAGGTGATCTACGACGACGGCGTCACGTTGGGTGAAACCTGGCAGGCGCTCGAGGACCTCGTAGACAACGGCCATTGCCGGTCGAGCCCTGAATAGATGCGCGCGTCCCAGCCGGCCAACTCCAGAGATGTCGACGTCAAGGTGGCCGGGGTGCCGGGAAGGTTGCCGAGCAGCAGCTCGGCCTCGATCCATTCTGGGCCGATCTCGACGATCCGGGGATCGCGACCGCAGTTGGCGATCACAAGGAGTTTCCCGCCGAGGGTTGTTCTGGTGTACGCCCAGATCTGCGGGTCGTCGGCCATCAGCGGGGTGAAGTCGCCGTCGACCAGAATGGCCGATTCATGACGGAGCCGAATGAGCGCCTGGTAGTGCGCGAAAACCGAGTCTGGTGCGCCGATCTGGGCTGCGGCGTTGAGCCAGGCGTAGTTCGGGTTGGCCGGCAGCCACGGTTCGGCCGACGTGAAGCCGGCGTTCGGTCCGGCGTCCCACTGCATTGGTGTCCTGGCGTTGTCGCGGCTGATCTTGGCCAGCCCGGCCAGCGCCGCACTGGCGTCACCGCCTGATTCGACTACCTGGTTGTAATAGTTCACGGCCTCAAGATCCTTGTGGTCCTTAGGATTTCGAAATGGGTAGTTCGTCATTCCGAGTTCCTCGCCCTGATACACGAACGGGGTACCGCGCATGCCGTGCAGGATCGTTGCGAGCGCCTTGGCTGACGCCGCCCAATAGTCCGGGTCGTCGTCACCGAACCGGGACACGACGCGAGGTTGGTCATGGTTGTTCCAGTACAGGCTGTTCCAACCGGTATCCGCCAACGCCGCCTGCCACCGATGCAGCGACCGCTTCAGGACAACCAGGTCAAGACCGCGGTAGTCGAATTTGTCCGTCGGGCTCTGATCGACGGAGACGTGCTCGAACTGGAAGACCATGTTCAGCTCTCCACGAGCCGGATCCGTATAGAGCCGCGCCTGTTCGGCCGTCACGCCTGGCATCTCGCCGATGGTGATGAAGTCGCCGTCGCGTCCTCCGAAGACCTCGCGGGTCAGCTCGGAGAGGTAGTCATGCACGTGCGGTCCGTCGGCGAACTCCTCGAAGGCGATGACGAACGGGTGTCCCGGGATCGCCGACGCGTCGGGCAGGCCCTCGACCTTGGAGATGAAATTGATGACGTCCATCCGGAAGCCGTCGACACCTCGATCGAGCCACCAAACCATGATGTCCCGCACAGCTTTTCGCACCTGCGGGTTCTCCCAGTTCAGGTCGGGCTGCTTGCGGTCGAACAAATGCAGATAGTACTGGCCGGTGGCGGCCTCCCACTGCCATGCCGGACCGGAGAAGAACGAGCCCCAGTTGTTCGGCTCGGCATGGTCGCGAGCGTCGCGCCAGATGTACCAATCCCGCTTCGGATTGTCGCGCGAGGACCGCGACTCCACGAACCACGGATGCTCGTCCGAGGTGTGGTTGACGACGAGGTCCATCACCAGTTTCATGCCGAGTTCGTGCGCCTTGGCGAGCAGCGTGTCGAATTCGGCCAGGGTGCCGAACAGCGGGTCGATGTCTCGGTAATCGCTGATGTCGTAACCGTTGTCGGCCTGCGGCGATCGGTAGATCGGTGACAACCAGATCACGTCGACGCCGAGCGCCCGTAGATAGTCGAGCCGCCCGATGATGCCGGCCAGATCACCGATCCCGTCGCCGCTCGAGTCCGCGAAACTGCGCGGATAGATCTGGTAGACGACAGCAGACTTCCACCACCCGGGATCGCGCAGCACCGTCATTTCCGATCCGCAATGACGTCGCGGTAGACCTCGACGTACTTGTCGATCATGGTGGCGACCGTGAAGCGGTCGGCCGCTCGTTCGGCGATACTACGCCGGTCCAGATCGCCGGCGGACGCGACCGCGGCCACCGCCGAATCGAGGTCGTCGACGAGAAACCCGGTGACACCGTGCGAGATCAGTTCACCCATCGAGCCTTTCGAGTTGGCGATGACCGGCGTGCCACAGGCCATCGCCTCGACGACGCTGTAGCCGAACGGCTCGTCAAAGTCGATCAGATGGAGCAGCGCGTGTGCGCCGCCCAGTACCTCGGCGCGCGCAGACGGCATCAACGGGACCGAGGTAGCGGACGTGTTCGCCGTCGATATGCGGCGCGACCTCGTTGCGGAAGTACTCCTCGTCCTGGACGATCCCGGCAATGTCGAGCCGACGGCCACACCGTCGGGCGACCTCGATCGCATCGGCGGTGCCCTTGTCGGGGTGGATGCGCCCGAAGAACAACAGATGCTCGCCGGGATCTGAATGGATGGCGAACTCGTCGATATCGATTCCGTGATGAATGGTGGCGGCATAGTGCAGATTCGGATGCCGATCCGCGTCGCTGATCGACACGTAAGCGACATCGCCGTCGTAGCGTTCGTAGACCGGAACGATCCGCTCGGACGAGAACCCGTGAATCGTGGTGACCACCGGCGTCGTTACGAGATCGCTGTAGGTCAGCGGCAGGAAGTCGAACCCGTTGTGGATGATGTCGAACTGCCCGGCGCGCTCGAAAACCGAAGCGATGTGTAGACATTCGGCGACCTTGGCGTCGATCGTCTGATCCTCAGACCAGCCGGACGGGGTGGTTGCGTGCAAGGCTGCCGTGGTGATCGAGTCTGCGGTGGCGAACAGCGTGACGTGATGGCCGGCAGCGACCAGCCCCTCGGTGAGTAGCGAGGCGAACTGCTCCCACGGCCCGTAGTGACGAGGCGGCGTCCGCCACGCGATCGGCGCCAGTACAGCCACCCGGATCGGGTCGTCGGCCTCGCTTTGGATGGGAATGTCCTCAGGCTACCCAGCTACCAGTTGCTCGGTGAGTAGTCCTTCAGGAAGCAGCCGTGCAGATCCTCACCCGACTCCCCCCGCACGATCGGGTCGTATACGCGGGCGGCGCCGTCGACAAGGTCGAGCGGGGCGTGGAAGCCTTCGTCGGCGAGCCGCAACTTGGTCGGGTGCGGCCGCTCGTCAGTGATCCAGCCCGTATCGACGGCGGTCATGAGAATGCTGTCCTGCTCGAGCATTTCGGCTGCGCTGGTGCGGGTGAGCATGTTCAGCGCAGCCTTCGCCATGTTTGTGTGCGGATGTCCCGGTCCCTTATAGGCTCGGCCGAACTGCCCCTCCATTGCCGACACATTCACGACGTATTTGCGGCGCGAGAGTGAAGCGGCCATCGCCGGGCGCAGCCGGCTCACCAGAATGAACGGCGCCGTCTGGTTGCACAGCTGAACCTCGAGCAGTTCCATCGCGTCGACCTCGTGTACGCGTTGGGTCCAACTGTTGATCGATGCGGTGTCGGGCAGCAAGCCACCCGCGTCGATAGCGGTGCCCGCGGCGATCCGATCAGGAGAGGCGCTGCGGGCGGCGAGGGCCAGTTCCGTTACGGCGTGCGGAGTTTGGTGCTCGGCGAGGCTGCCGGCAAGCGCAGCGGGATGGGCGTCGCTGACGCGGTCGAAGGTGACCACGTCGACCAGTTCCGGCGCCGGGGCGCGCTCCGCCTCGACAAGCGCAGCATAGGAGCCGGGGGCTCGCCGCACTGTCTGGGCGGCATTGTTGATCAGAATGTCCAGCGGACCCTGCGTGGCGACGGAGTCCGCAAGGGCGACAACCTGAGCCGGGTCGCGCAGGTCGATCCCGACGATGCGCAGCCGGTGCAGCCAGTCGGCGCTATCGGGCATCGCGGCGAAGCGGCGCACGGCATCGTTCGGAAAGCGGGTGGTGATCGTCGTGTGGGCACCGTCGCGTAACAGCCGCAGCGCGATGTACATGCCGATCTTGGCGCGGCCGCCGGTGAGCAGAGCCTGCCTGCCGGTGAGGTCAGTCCGGGCATCGCGCTTGGCGTGGCTGAACGCGGCGCACTCTGGACAGAGTTGGTGATAGAACGCGTCGATCATTGTGTAGTGCTGCTTGCAGATGTAGCAGGCACGCGACCGGAGCAAGGTGCCTGCCGTGGCCCCAACCGCAGTCGACACCAAGGGCAGACCCGCAGTCTCATCGTCGATACGGCCCGGCGCGCCGGTCGCGGTAGCGGCGATGACGGCTCGATCTGCGTCCGCGACCGCGTCGCGCTTGGCGTGGCGGCGGGCCTTCCTGACCGACTTGAAAATGCCCGCGGTGGCTCGACGCACGGCAATAGCATCGGGGTGCTCGGGCGGCAGAGACTCGACGTCGGCCAGCACCTGCAGGCACGTGTTGAGCTTGTCCGGGTCGATCGCGTTCACCGTGGAAGCGTACGGGGCTTATTCACGTCGGGCGAAATGATGCCGCTGCTCCCGCTCCTCGGACATTCTCGGCTTTCAACGGAGAACCGCGGCGATCCAACGGTAAGTTCAAGTTCATGGCTCAAAGTCCAGAGATCGAGTCTGTCACGCGGATCATCAAGGCCAAACCGGAGCAGATTTTCGCGGTTTTAGTCGACCCCACAATGCACCGCATGATTGACGGGTCCGGCGCGGTGCGTGACTGCAAGGGCAATCCTGAACGATTGAATCTGGGCAGCACGTTCGGGATGGCGATGCACGTGGGAGTCCCCTACTCAATGACGAGCACGGTTATTGAATACGTCGAAAATCGACGGATCGCCTGGCAGACGCGCGGTCCGACAAAGATTGGCAAGTTTGTCGGCGGCCGAATCTGGCGCTACGAACTCGAACCCGTCGATGACGGCACGGAGGTTCGGGAGACATGGGACATCACCCAAGAATCCAAGCTGACAAAGCCAATGATCCGCAACGCCGGGGCGTCAACCAAGGAGAACATGGCGGCTACCTTGCAAAAGCTGGACAGCCTCCTGACTGCGAGCGGCAAGGTCGACTGACCGGGGCACAGGTGCCTGGCTGGTTGGGCGCCGAGTTGAGTCCACATTTTCGTATCTCCGGCGGTGACAGCGAGGTGAGCATCGAGGCACTATGTCTCTCATGGTCGCCGTCTACCGCGCACCCATGCGGTCCCGTAACGACGCGATCGCGCCGCAAGCCACCATCGACCGGGCTCGTCGCCTCGGTCTGTGCGGGTTCGGCCAATCCGTGAACGGGTCGGCCGAACAAGAGAGGCTTGACCGTCGGATCGCCCGGTTCGCCGCGCTTGACGACGGCTCGTTCGTCTGGACCCGCGACGACGACAACTGGTTCTGGCTGGGTCGCATCTCCGGTCCGTATTTTTATGACGTCGACAAAGCCGCTGCGGCAGTGGATTTGGTGCACGTCCGACCCTGCGAATGGGTGCCCGTGCCAACCCTGGAACAGGATGTGCCGGTGGCGGTCATCGCTACGTTTCGCCGGGGCGGCCGGAATTTCCAGCAGATTCACCACCCCTCGGTTGACCGGGAGACGCAAAGAATCTGGTCGATTCATTGTGTTTGACGCGGCTCACGAAGCCGTCCTGCAGTCAGGGATTTCATGTAAAACGGACCGAGAAGGCGGACGCAACTACTCCCCCGCGGACTTGAAACTTCGGTCGGTAACGTCTTCGATCGCGCGATAACCGAGACCTGTTGTCAATGGTCGTTACGCGAGGCCCAGTACCTACCGCCCAGCTGGGTAGAATAACGCTGTGCCGATGAGCTCCGAAGTGCCGCCTCCGCCTCGGCGGGGGCGCGGTGCGGATACGCGAGAGCGCATCGTCCGTGCGGCCGCGGAATTGATGTATGTCAAGGGAGTTGGCGCCACCACCCTCGAGGAGATTCTCGCCGCCAGCACGGCCGGCAAATCGCAGTTCTATCAGCATTTCGCGAGCAAGGACGACCTGATCCAGGACGTCATTGCGTTCCGCGCTGAAGAGATCCTGAGTAAGCAGACCCTGCGCTTGCGGAAGCTGGATTCGTTCAAGGGCCTTCAGCAATGGCGTAACGCCATCGTGCAGAGCAATGCACTGCGCCGTGGCGCGTGGGGATGCCAGCTTGGATCCTTGGCCGCTGAACTATCCGACATCGACGATGCGGCAAGGGTGGCCTTGGCCAAGCACTTCGACGAATGGGAGCAATTGCTGGCCGAGGGCTTCGCGCGGATGCGCGACCGCGGCGTGCTTCATGAAGACGTCGACACCCAAGTGCTGGCACTCGGCGTGATGGCGGCGCTGCAGGGCGGCTACCTTCTTGCCCAGACGGCGCACGATTCGAGGCCGATGGAAGTCGCCTTGGACATGGCCATCAATCACGTTCGGACGTTCGAGAAAACGTCCGAACGGGCAAAGTAGCCCGCGTTTCACGATAGTGCCGCGGCCAGCGCGTCGTCGGGGTCGATGACGCGGTCGATCATGGCGCCCAGGATCATCGCGACGTCGCGGATGAACGCTGACCTCTTGCCGGGTGACGGTTCGAGCTCTTCGGGCGCGGTGGTGCGCAACCACACGGGCGCTCCGGCATCGATTGATTCCTGCCAAATCAACGCTTTCACAGGCAAGTTGAAGACCGCTTCGGGATTGGTCTCCATGATCTGACGGGTGAAGCGAATGTTCTCGAACAGCAGCTGCACCATGGGTGCCACCTCGGCGCCCGCATCAGCGGCGATCCGCGATTGATCGATGCGGGCGAAGATCCGGATCGCCGGATTCAGAGCGATCGCCCGCTGTAATCGGTCCGCGGTCTCAACGACTGAAAACGGGCTCGCTACCCGCCACCGTGAAATGTCAGCACCCGGTGCACTCGCGGTCGGCGGGTGAGCCGTCATCGAGCAGATCGAAAGTCAATAGCGTCAGGGGATCCCGAGCGGAGTTGTTGACGGCGAAGTGCTTGACTCCGACCTCGCTGACCGCCTCGCCTTCGTCGACGACGATCGGTGCATCGGACTTGTCGTCGTGAATCGTCATGCTGCCCTTGAGTACAAACAGTATGGCCGGCCGGTTGGAGTGGTCGTGCAATCCGATGACGCCTCCGGGAAATACGTCGAGGCGCCGCAGGCGCATCTTGCGGTCGAGGATGGGTGCGCCGTCGGCAGGCAGGGTGATCTCGGAGATCTGAATGTGGTTGAGCGGGGTTGACTTCTCTTCGGCGGTGCTCGTCGGTGCGTCGGTCAGGTCCATGGCGTCGATGATGTCATCTCAAGCCTCGCTCCGCAACCTGTTATTCTATGATATACGTTGTCCGCCAACATAATTCGGGCATCTATCATTTGCAGTAGAGAAGCGCCCCGAGGTATCCGATACCGAGGCATTGGGGCGATGCCTGCATCGACCGGCTCACCTCGTCCTACAGCCCCTCAGAACACCCCGCCCTGAGTTGTCGAGCGCGGGCGTTGCGCGACCCGTGGCTAGTGCCGTAGATATGTACCATACGGGACATTTTCGAGGCTTGCGATCGACGCTAATGGGATCGTTGCTGCGAATAATTGTCTTCGTGTTTCTATCGCTGAGCAGTCTGAAAGGCCGATTCCTACGGCGTCGAGGGAGTGTGCCGCCATGCTAGGTACAGCCCTCGGTTATGTACTTGACAGAACAATATGTGACCTTGAGACTGTAGTCGCTGCTAGCCACGGTTCACGGCTTCCCGAGCCCTGCAGGGAACCACGCAGTCGGTTCTGGCACGAAGCCGAACAGTCGGTCGCGACGACGAAGGGAACGTGACACCAGCCATGGCCAACACAGAAGACATCCGAGTCCACGACAGCTACAACACCCCGGGCACCGATATCGGCGCGCTCGCGGGCCGCTACGGCCTGGTCATCGTGATCGCATGGTTCGGCGCCATGAAGTTCACCTTCTATGAGGCTCAGGGCATTTCACCGTTGGTCGCCAACAGCCCCTTCATGGGATGGCTCTACCACGTCATGTCGATCAGCACCTTCGGCAGACTGCTCGGCACCGCCGAACTCGTCGCCGCGGTATTGCTGGCGCTCAAACCGTGGTCACCGAAGCTGTCGGTACTCGGCGGTGCACTGGCGGTCGTCTTCTTCCTGGGCACTTTGTCATTCATGCTCAGCACCCCCGGGATTGGGGAAGCCTCGGCCGGAGGGTTCCCTGTGCTCTCCGCGACCGGAGAGTTCTTGATGAAGGACATTGCGCTGCTGGGTCTTTCGATCTGGCTGCTTACCGATTCCCTGGACGCAGTCGGAGGCTTGAATTCTGTTTTCGGGCGCCGTAAGCGGGTGCCCGGATCGGGCGCGACTCCATCGGCAAGGGCTGGACGTTGAACTCGGACTTCCAGGGCAACAAGGTCATCGACAAGTCAAATTGGATCACCGGCGTCGTCCTGAACGTCGATGGCGGGGTCGTCGCGGATCACAACTGACGCACACCCGATCCCGTGCAGCCGACGAAAACCTCGCCGGTGCAACAAAAGTCGAAGGACATGGGTCTACAACCACTCAGCCACGCCAGAGTCCTGCCGATCGCCTACGGCACCGCGGGCCAGGGGCGAAGACTCACTGGTGAACTGGCGCTCCCCCGTGCACCGACGAGCCCATCGGGGCGAGGCCCAACACCCGAGAAACTTTGACCCAGACAGGACGTCACGATCATGAATGTGCCAACACCAGCCTCGGATGGCGGATCGGACAGCAAGACGGTCCGCGACTACGACGTCGTCGTCCTGGGCGGTGGACCTGTCGGAATAACCGCCGCCGATCGGGCGCGCGCCGAAGGGTTGTCGGTCGCACTCGTCGAACGTGAACTCGTCGGCGGGGAGTGCAACTACTGGGGATGCGTGCCGAGCAAGTCGATGCTGCGCCCAGTGCTCGCCCTCGCCGACACCCGCCGAGTCGAAGGCGCACGCGAAGCCCTCACCGGTTCCATCAGCCCCGCAGGCGTTTTCGCCCGACGCGACCGCTACGTGACGAACTGGGACGACAGCTCGTTGGCCGCTGTCGTCGACACGATGCGAGTCGACCTGATCCGCGGACACGCACGACTGGACGGTCCCCGTCGCATCGCGGTCGATACGACCGACGAACAACGCATCGCCTTGAGGGCCCGCCACGCCGTCATCGTGTGCACCGGCAGTACCGCAGCACTCCCCGACATCCCCGGCGTTGCCGAGGCGAAACCCTGGACAAACCGACGTGCGACCGACAGCAGCGCGGTACCGCCGCGTCTGGCTGTGGTCGGTGCCGGCGGAGTCGGTGTCGAGATGGCTACCGCTTGGCAAGGTCTAGGCTCCAGGGTGACTCTGCTGTCACGTTATGCGCGCCTGATGCCACGGATGGAGCCCTTCGTCGGTGAATACGTCCGTCGAGGCCTCAGCGAAGCCGGTGCTGAAGTCCGCATCGGAGTCGTCGTCACCGAGCTTCGCCGACCCGGCGGCATCGGCCCAGTCGGCGTCACCCTCGACGACGGTGACGGCATCGAGGTCGACGAAATCCTCTTCGCCACGGGACGTACCCCCAACACCGCCGACATCGGCCTGGACACCGTCGGTCTCGTCCCAGGGGCGTGGATCGACGTCGATGACACCTGCCTGGCACGCGGCGTCGACGTCGATTGGCTCTACGCCCTCGGCGACGTCAACCACAAGGCAATGTTGACCCATCAAGGCAAGTACCAGGCTCGCATCGCCGGCGCCGCGATCGGCGCACGCGCCCACCAACGACCACTGGACACCAGACCGTGGGGGGCTCACGCCACAACGGCTGACAGCCTCGCCGTGCCCCAGGCGTTTTTCACCGACCCCGAAGTGGGGTCGGTCGGGCTCACCGCCGCGCAGGCCGAGCGCGACGGCCATCGCGTGCAGATCGTGGACGTGGACATGGGCGCCACGATCCCGGGCGCGAACTTCTATGCCGATGGATACACCGGACACGCGCGAATGGTCGTCGACCTCGACCATGGTTTCCTGCACGGGGTGACGTTCGTGGGGCCCGGGGTGGCGGAGATCTTGCAGTCCGCCACCATCGCCGTCGCCGGGCGACTCCCCGTCGAGCGACTATGGCACGCGGTCCCCTGCTACCCCACGATCAGCGAGGTGTGGTTGCGTCTCCTGGAGGGCTACCGCGACGCCGACGTCTCGGCCGCGCGGCCCGAGATGGAGGGGGCGTGAGCGTTACGACAGGCGTGCCTGTTTCATCCTGGAGCCGAGTTCGAGCGCTTCGGCCATTCGTTCGGGACCCTGCGTCGCGCCGATCAGCTTGCTGATCTTCTCGGTGTCGATCGTTTGCCCGCCCGCGCCCCAGCTGCCCTCGGGGATCTCGATGACGACTACATGCAACCGCATCAGCCAAGACGGCTTGATGGTGATGTCCTCGCGCTGCATCGCGGTGCCGTCGTCACCGAGGATGTCGACGAAGGCCTTGGCGATGTCGGTCTGCATCTCGTCACGCCGCGGCTGGCTGAAGTAGGACGCCGCGACGAACGCCTCAACGGTCCAGAACATCTTCTCGGGATGCTCGGCGAGGGGAACCCCGCCGGGGAAGCAGTTCTCCACGTCGACCTCGTTGTAGAAGAAACCCGTTGCTGCCGTGCCGATCTCGGTCACAGGGTCGATCTCTTGGCGGATCAGCGCCTGCACAAGCCGTGGGGCGAGTTTGGCCTTCTGCTCGGCGGTGAGCGCTCCCTTGGGACAGTTCACCCGAATGAATGGCATCGAATCTTCCTCTCTCTCATTGACGGACGCGATCGGAGCTGTCGGGGTAAGAAGATCCGCGGGCACCGGCGGCTGCGGCCGCTGCCGGTCTAGTCACCGGATGCGGGCCGCAGGTAGGGGTAGTCGGTGCTGAACCGGTCCGGGTCCGGACGGATCCCGGTGCTCAGCGGAGCGTTGACCAGCAAGGTCAACATGACGTCCATGACGTTGTCGTTCAGCGCGCGGCCGTTGAAGCCGGTGAAGTCGAACGATGCCGCGGTGCCAAGTACGTAGGGCAGCGCCAGCGATCCAAACTTCTCGGCGACGCGGCGTGCATAGGCGCCCGCATCGGTGGCCGTGCCGCCGGCGGCGACGTAGCGGGTGACGGTGTCGATGGTGCTGGCGAGGAACGCGGTGTCCTCGTCCGAGGGCGTGCTGCGATTGAACCGTTCCCGAAGTTCCGCGTCGGGAAGGAAAATGTGCGTGAACAGCGGCAGCCCCCATCGGGCCACCTGTTGATCCGGGGCGTGGCCATGCAGCGACACCGTGACCCATACATGAACGTTCGGCGTGGCAGAGATCAGCCGGTTGTCCACTTCGAGCACGATCGCCGCGACGGTGCGATCGTGAAAGTAGTTGACGCGATTGGTGAAACTGTCCGGACGGTACTCACCGCGGGCGAAGGCGTCCTTGAACGCATTCAGCGCCGCGGCATCCCCGGCGAAGGCATCGTGAACAACTCCGGCGAAGGCCCGCACCTCGTCGCCCTCGGGCGTCGAAGCGCCCGTCGCCCCCGCGGCCACCACCTCCTCGACCGCACCGTCACCAGCGCGAGCCACCCGGCGGACCTCGTAGTTCTGGATGTGCTTGGCCCCCGGGTCGGCTGGGTCGGCGTGGACCACGGCGCTGAATCCCACAGCGAACGAGACGTCTTCGCGGCCGTCGAGGTCGGTGTCGACGTGAAAGGCGTAGATCGCCTCGTCGCGAAAAGGTGCCACGGTGTCGCGGGTGGCGGCCGGGTTGACCGTCATCACCATCACGGTGCGGTGTGCCGTGCCAGGGAACAGATACACGTCGCACACGTTCAGCCGAGGGTCCTCACGACCCGTCGGGGTGTCGAAATGATGCGACACGTCGATCCCCTCTCAAAGTCCGGAATGTCCTCGGCGACCGCGCGACGCCCATGCCGAGATCCTCGCTCAGCCAAGACTTCTCAGCCTACTGTCCCTAAATACTGTCCCGTTAGGTACAAACAAGATACCCTTATAAGCGAATATGACACCGCCGACTAGCGTATCGCGACCCCGGCCCGCAACGGTGAATACGGGTCCGACGCCTGGCCCAGTCGCTGCTGGACAGCATATTCTCTGTCTCGACAGGACCGGCGCGCCCCTGTCGTCAGGGATCGAGATGAACCATTGCCCGCGATCAGGTTAGACCCTAAAGTGTACGAGATGGTCCAATTCATGTGGTTCTGGCCCGCGCCCGTCATCGCCGATAACGCCGACGACGTGAGGCCTACCGATGTCCAATGAAGTCGAACCGATTCTGACCGGCGTGGCCGCACACATCGGCAATTACGCGGACGCCGTAAGCATTCCGGCCGCAGCCGAGTTGATTTATACCTCCGGCACCCCTGGCCTGCGCCCGGACGGGACCCTGCCCGAGGACTTCAGCGAGGAAGCCGCGCAGGCATGGCGCAACGTCGAGTACGCGCTCCAGCGCGCCGGAGCCGCCCTGACCGACATCGTCAGTGTCCGCCAGTGGCTCACCGACGCCGCCGACATCCCGGCTTATGCGGCCGTGCGCAAGTCGGTCATCCACCATCAGCCCATCTTCATGCTCGGCGTGATCCCGGGATTGGTCTGGCCTGCCATGAGAGTGGAGATCGAGGTCATCGCGGTCCGGGCGGCCGCGCACTGACCATCGCGTCGCAGGCGCGCCCGATACTGCGAATCCGACTCTCGAGGAGCACTTTTCGTGAATCTCGGCGGCCCCTACCGTCTCAAACGGTGGCACCGCGCAACGTGATTAGCGGATTCACGGTGTTTCGATGAAGAGTCCCTCGGCATCCGCAACGACGACACCATCGTTGAACAACCGTCCCGAGATGAACCTTTTGCGCCCTTCGATCCGGTCCAGTGTCGCCTCGACATCTAATCGTCGGCCCACCGGCGTGGCGCTTCGGAAGTTGACGTGTAGGTAGGCCGCACGCGATATCGGTCGTCCGCCGCCGGCGCTGAGTCGGCCCATGATGTCGCTGAACACCACGCTATGAGCTCCTGCGGCGACGCTGTTGCCGCCGACGAAATAGTCGGAGTAGGTAATGTGCGCGCGCACCTCGGTATCGGTCCAGGTGTCGATCACATGCGGCGGCAGGAAAGGATGTCCACGACCAGGCAGATCCGGTCGGGCGCCAGCAGCAGCGTCTGCGGACCTCCCCTGGTGCGTCGCGAGCGTGTCGGCAATATCGGAGAGCTGACTCACCACCTCCGTTGCGACATCTGCCGGCAGTTGCGCAGCCGCAACCTGTTCCTGCACCCTGCGTACCTGGTTGATCAGTTCAGCGAAGTGCGGACCGCCTCGCCCTGACACCGGACCCTGGTGGCCCCAGAAGTCGGGCTGGGAAGCGCTCATGCCTGTGCCCGCTGGCCCTGCATCTTGCGAGGATCCCACAGGTCACCGACCAGGCGCATAGCCTTGGTCACCTGCAGGATCTCAGTCTCGCTCCGGTTCGGTCCCGCTCATTACCTGCGGTTTCGTTTTCGGGTCCTGACGGCGTCAAGAGTGATCAAATGCTTGGCAGGATCAATACAGCCAGAGTTGGAGAAACATTACGTGTCCGAGCACGAGGAATTGCGGCTAGCGAAGTGCGGCGCCGTGATCGCCACTTCCGGCGACGCCGACTTTCCGGGTGCGCTGACGACTTACGCGTTGATTGGCCCCTCAGCGGGTGCGGCTTAGTGAATGCCCAGGCGCATTCACCCTCGCAGGCTCTGGCCGACTGCTCGAGTGAGCAGCTTCATTTATCCGGCCGAATTCAAGCCCACGGAGCCCTGATTGCCGCCGATCTGGAAGATCGCCGCGTCACGTACGCCAGCGCCAACACCTCTGAGTTGATCGGGGCGGCGCCGGATCAGCTTTTCGATTCGTCGGTGATGAACATCTTCTCCCCCGATGAACAGCAGCGTTTTGAGCAGGCGATCGAGGAGACTGGTCAGCCGCCTTCGTCGCACGATCTGTATGGAGTACGCCTGGCGGCATTCGACGGCAAGGTCGATGTAATTCTGCATCAAGTCGGCGCGCAGATCGTCGTCGAGATCGAAAGGGCGTACGGCGACGATCAAGCCAATCTCCTCCCGGTTCTCTATGCGTCAGAAGCGATCGGCGAGGCGAAGAGCGTGCCCGAAGTTGAAGCAGCCGTTGCGAGCGCAGTACGGGCTCTGACCGGATTCGACCGCGCGATGGTCTACCAATTCCATGAGGACGGGCATGGAGAGATCGTCGCCGAGGATCGCCTTCCCGGATTGGTCCGATACCTGGGGCATCATTTCCCGGCGAGCGACATTCCGCTGCAAGCCCGCCAGCTCTATACCCGCAAAGCATCGCGATACATACCCGACGCCGACGAGGGTGACGTCCCCGTCATTGCATCGCCACGGATGGCTGGCACGGGCCTCGACCTGAGCCACGCTTCGCTGCGAAGCGTGTCCCCGTACCACCTCGAATACATGCGCAATATGAAGACAGCAGCGAGCGTTTCGTTCCCGATGGTCGAAGAAGGCCGGCTGACAAGGCTCGTCTCGTGCACCTCTGAACATCCACAACAGCTCTCGCGCTCGAAGTGTCGGTCGTGTGAGGTCGTAGTCCTACAGGCGAAACTCCAAGTCTCGGCGGCTGAACAGATCTACAGACTCAACGATGCGGCCAGCCGCGAATCTATCCGGAGCCGGCTCAGGGCAGCGATGCGCAATGCGCCCGGTATCGCCGAGGGACTCACGTCGGCGCCGGGTGACCTCCTGGAGCTGTGCCAGGCAGACGGCGCAGCTGCATGCGCGGACGGGCGATACCGGTCGATTGGCGCGGCGCCGTCCGAGGACGCCGTGCGAAAACTCGCGGGCGAAATCCGCGCCGCCCGGTCCCCGGTCACGCACTGGGCCACCGATCGCTTGGAGCAACCGACAGCCGACGCTCTCGGTGTGGCGGGCTGCTTGTTCGTCGCGCTCGCCGCACCCGATGACTTCGTGATCTGGTTCCGGCGAGACCGTCCCCAACAGCTCCGCTGGCTGGGTGATCCGCACGCTCATTCTGCTGGATTGATCAATCCGCGGAAGTCGTTCGATACCTGGCTCGAGCGAGTCAGCGGCTCGAGTGCGCACTGGACAGACGCCGATTTGCAGGCGGCCCAGCTGGTGGTTTACGACGTCGAATCGGCCCAGCTGAGCCGCGCCCAGGCCAAACTTGCACACCTTGGCCTGCACGACTCGCTGACTGGGCTACCCAATCGCCGACATCTGATCAACGTGATGGCCGACATGCTGACCGGAGCAACACCCACTGATCCGGTGGCCGCGATCTTCATTGATCTCGACCGCTTCAAGGAAGTCAACGACGAATACGGACACGAAGCAGGCGACTTGGTGCTTCGCCGGGTTGCGCAACGCATTGTCGAGGTAACCCGCACCCGGGGTGACGTTGTGAGGCGGGCCGATGCGGGCCACCCGCCCGCGGTCAGGCTCGGCGGTGACGAGTTCGTGGTGCTGCTGCCGGGGACGGATGCCGAAGGCGCCGCACTGGTCGCTGACCGGATCCGTCACTCGCTGCTCGAACCGATTGCCATCAGCCCAGGCCTGCAGCTGACGATCTGCGCGGCGATTGGCGTGGCGCTGGCGGAAGTGCCCGAAGAACCGCGTCATCTGCTGAGGCGGGCCGACGCTGCCATGTATGAAGACAAGCGGCGACGCCCACGGCCCGCCGCTGCACCCGAATAGTCAACTAGCACTTCGGCGTTGAGCGATCTGGGTAGCCGTTGGGCACGCCTAGCCGAACAATGCCGAGGAGGCGCGGCCGGCCAAACCTAGAACAGCGCCATCAGTTCGGCCCACCACTCGGCGCCGACGGCCGCCGCGGCGTTCATCATTGTCGGGCACCTGTCGAAGAAACCCTGAAAAAGCCTGAGCTAGACATGGGTGCGGGTCAATAAGGCGTTTCCCTACACTTTTATGAGCGGATAGCCCGTGGGCCCTTCTTGTCGGCGCGCACGTTGCCTGATCTGCGACGAACGGTCAAAGGGATCGCAGCCGGATCCCGGCCATGCGACAGTTCCCCGATGACGAGACCTGTCGCCGTGATCGGCGCTGGACCCGGCGGCCTGATCGCGGCGCGCTGGCTGCTCTCGCAAGGATTCGAGCCGACGATCTTCGAGCAGGGACCGACGCTGGGCGGCCAGTGGACGGGACTCGTTGGCCGGAGCGGCGTTTGGCCGGCCATGCACACCAACACCAGTCGCATCATGACTGCTTTCAGCGACCTCGAGAACAAGAGCGACCTTGTCTACCCGTCCAACCGGGAGATTCTCGACTACTTGCACCGCTACGCCGACACGTTCGGCCTTACCCCGCGGATCCGGTTCGGCACTCGTGTCGAACTCCTCAGGCGAGACGATGCCGGATGGCTCGTCAGTTACGCGGGCCTACAGGAAAGCTTCGAACGAGTGGTCGTCGCGAGTGGCAGATTCCATGCCCCCGCCATCCCCCCTGTGCCCGGGCTGGACACGTTCGCAGGCTCGGCCGGCGCGACCTCCACCTACCACTACCGAGGGCCTGCTCCATATCAGGGCAAGCGGGTTCTCGTGGCAGGCTGCGCTATCAGCGCCCTCGAGATCGCTACGGAACTCGCCCAGCTCGGCGCAGCTCGCGTTGTAGTGACCCAGCGCCGACAGCGTTACGTCCTGCCGAAGTTCGCCGCCGGAGTGCCGTCCGATCACCGAATCTTCACGCGATACGGAACCCTCGCGAGCGAGACTCTCCCAGCCGCCGAGAACGACCGGCAGCTGAGGGAAATCGTGGTCGAGGCTGGAGGAAGTCCGGAGCAGTACGGCGCACCCGAGCCCGACCCGTCGATTTTCGCCGCCGGGATCACCCTCAACCAGCAGTACCTACCGCTCGTGGCCGACGGACGAATTACGGTGTGCCCCTGGATGAAATCCATCGCGGGTACGACCGTGACGTTCGTCGACGGGCATGCCGAGGAGTTCGACGGGATTGTGCTCGGCACTGGGTTCGATCTGTCCCTACCGTTTCTGAGTGAAGAGATCCAGGACATAGTCCACCTCGACGCGATACACCTAGACGCCGACCGGTACACATTCCACCCGGAGCTCCCGGGGTTGGCCTTTATGGGCATGTGGGACCAGTCGGGCGGATACTTTGTGCCACTGGAACTTCAGGCCAGGTGGATCGCATACACGTGGGGCGGCGCGATCGCGGCGGCACCTGAACCCGAGCAGCGTCTGTCGATCAATGCTTATCGCTCGCAGCGAGGGATGTCCCAGAAAACTCGGATGAACCTGGTAGCTCTCATCTTCGCTCGAGCCGCCGGGGTCGAACCACAGCTCGATAATTGGCCGCATATGCGCCGCGCCCTACTGTTCGGCCCGCTCGCTCCGAGCTGTTTTCGGCTCGAGGGGCCGGACGCGCTGCGCGATGCGCCGGTCCGATTCGAGCGCGACGCAGCCGCCTTCGGTGCTATCACGTCAAACGAGCTGACCGAGCGTGAAAGAAACTACTGGTCGCTTGTCGAAACGGCGGCATCCGGCCAGACCGGTCGCTGCGAAGGAAGCGCAGCGGCCCCGTAAGGGCCACTCGCGCAAAGCGTTTACCGAAGCGATGAAGCTATAAATCTGGGTCGCCGCTGCCCAAGACTGGGTGCTGTTCGCCGGCGTCAACCGCTTGCGACCCCACCGCTTCACGATCTTTCTGGCCGGGGTGCCGTCCCGGACGTTGCGGCACGACAACGAGCAGCACGACGATAAGTGCCGCGATGACCGCCGAGGCCAGCGGGCGGCTCAAGGCTAGGCCTCCGTCGGCGACTGGCTTATCGATGAAGTCGCCCACCGTTGCGCCCAGAGGCCGCGTCAAGATGAATGCGACCCAAAACAAGGTGACACGCGATACCCCCGTCCAGTAATAGCAGGCAACGACCGCCATGAGGGCCGCCGCGAATACCAGCGCGCCGCGCTCGTAACCAAACCCGCGAGTGTCGGCGAGCCAATCACCGAGCGCGGTACCCAGAGTCTGGGAAAACGTGATCGTGGCCCAGTAGAACGCCTCGACTTTCGGTGTCGAGACGGTATTTACCGCCACCGTTCCCGCCGACCGATGCCACAGTCCGAGGGTGGCCAACAGACCGAACAACAGCAGAAGTGATCCACCCGTGTAGCCGATCCCGAGTGATCGGTCGGCAAAGTCGGCCAACGTCGTGCCGAACGTCGTAGAGGCAACGATCGTCGCCCAGTAGAGGATGCGGTAGAAACGCTTGGCGAAGATCTGCGCGACAACGAGCGCCACCAGCAAGACTCCGAAAAGCACGACACCGGCCAGATAACCCCAATGCAGCGTCATCGTCACGGTGTCGCCACCGGTCTCCCCCAGCGTCGTCGCCAATATCTTGATGACCCAAAAGGCAAAGGTGACTGCCGGAACCTTGCTCAACGCTTGTTTCGTTACGTCATTCATCGAGCATGGCCTGTCGCTCCCGCGGACTGGTGCCTACGAACGTCGGTCAAAAGACAGTGTTACGTCTCTCGACTGAAAATTTGTTGAGAGGTCCTGCAGAAGAGTTGCTCGAGTGTTGATGAAAAAGAAAAGCAGGCCAGACCTGTCGGCCTGGCCTGCTCATTCTTTGTGGAGCTGCCGGGAATCGAACCAGGCCCAATCACATATCTCGTTCCGTCTCGCCGAGTCATAGATGACGCTAGCTATTGCAAGCGCTGGTTAGCAGTCTCACGGCAGGCTTACCGAACCCTGGGGCCGCCTGCACGCCTACCTGCGCCGCCGACCATGCGCCTCAGTGCTAGCAGAATTACCGCTCCAAAGGTCGCGGTGAACAAAGTGAACCACCAGCCCCCGTGAGCGGTGTCCACGACGAAGCTCAGCAGGAAACCGCCCACCAGCGCGCCGACCACGCCGATGACGATGTCGAGCAGCAGACCTTCCCGGCTCTTCATGATCAGCGATGCGAGCCAGCCCGCCAGGGCGCCGATAACGATGTAGCCGATCCAGCCGACACTGGTCACGGTCGTGGAGCGGGCCAGGATCTCGGTTGCCGCCAAACTAGTCATCATGTCGTAATTCCTCTCGTTAAAGCGTCGAACCTGTTCGACGCATGAAACGATGCAACACCCCTTAGGGGGGTTCGACTACACCCCTGGGAGGGTAAATTGTCATGATGTCGCCTGCAACGGAGCGCCCGATCACTGTGGCTCTTGTGGACGATTACGACGTGGTGGTCAAGGGGGTGGCCAACATGTTCGACAACTACCGCGACCGGATTGTGGTCGCCGAACTGGACGCCTCCGTGGGCGTCGAAGACCCCGTCGACATCGCGCTGTACGACTCGTTCGCCCAACCCGAAACCGACGACCATGAGATCGCCACGTTGATCACCAACCCACGCGCCCACCGCGTTGTGGTCTACACCTGGAATTTTCACCCCGACCTGATCGCCAGCGCGCGCCAGCACGGCGCCCACGGCTACCTCTCCAAGACTTTGCCTGCGCGGGAACTCGTCGCAGCCCTCGAAGCCGTCCACGCCGGGGAGCTGGTGATCAGCGACCCCGCCCCACGAGCACGCAGCGCCCTAGGCCTGGACTGGCCTGGGCGCACCGAAGGACTCAGCGACCGCGAATCAGAAGTCTTAGCCCTGATCACGCAGGGAAAGAACAACGCCGACGTCGCTCGGCTGACCTACCTGAGCCCCAACACCGTGAAGTCCTACATCCGAAGTATCTACCGCAAAATCAACGTCGATAGCCGCACCCAAGCCGTGCTCTGGGGCGTGCAAAACGGCTTCACCCCCGACCACCACCGCATCGAGCACTGGAAAGGCGGGCCCTGACCGATGCCGGGAACCTCCGGAGATCGCGACGGCACCTGGGCCCCTGTGCCGGCGTGATCCTTGCTGATCTCAAACTTCGCGGCCATCTACTTTTCCCTCGGATCAGGGTCTTCGAGCACCACGGCAACAACGACGTCGAGTAGGTGCTGACGTTTCTCGCCGACTAACACCGGGGCATGAAGTTACGGTCAACCATCAATCGTGCGGGCTTGCCTTGGGCCCGGGCCTCCTCGATAAGTACCGGGCTGCTACCCGCAAGGGCGGCAGATTCGTCGGAGAAGACTCCGTGGGAATCAGGTGATCGGGATTGGTAGTGCGGGTGACGTGGCAATCTCGCCGTCCGTCCAGCGCTGCCAAGCTGAATACGCTTCGCGCACTTCCCATGAAAGCCTCGGTGGGAACCGCCAGGAGATACCAGCGCGGCTTCCATTCCGCCCTCCCGCCGAAGCGTTCCAGCGCAGCGTGTAACACCGCCGGTCGGTGGTTCCACCGCACCAGGGACAGATCCCCGATCTCGATGTGCACCAGGCCGTCGTCGTCCACCGATGCGGTGACGGGGATGACCTCTGACGGCTCCCGCATGGAATGGTTGAAATGAATCCAATGAATCTGGTGGCCGGCCCAATACGAATCGCAGTGCCTGCCGGTGCCCGAAAGATCCCAGACATACCCGGACATAAAGACTCCGAACTTTCGAGCCTCCGCTCGGGAGGCGCTCTTGCCGACACCGGTTGGTGCTAGCCGCTTCGTCATCCGAGCCACCCACGAGCGTGGGGTTGGCGTGCCGTCCAGTCGGAGCTTGTCGACGGCATCTCGTGAAGCAATGCAAGTCTACGGAGACTGCCCCCCTGACACGTCACGGTTGGTCAAATCCTCCGCAGAAGCGAACGCTTCCTCGCGCATATCGCTAACTCGAGTGATCGCTGCGCACCGGCCAAACAATGAACTGCTGTAAGACCCGCGATTGAGTTACACGCTAACGAGCGCTGCGCGGCACCCGGTTTGGCCGCAGCCCAGTGCGGAGGTCGAGATGAAATGTTGACGCAAAAGAAAACTGGTCAGAGCTTGTGGCTCTGACCAGCATCTTCTCGGTGGAGCTGCCGGGAATCGAACCCGGGTCCTACGGCATTCCCTCAAGACTTCTCCGTGCGCAGTCCGCTAAGTCTCTACTCGGATCTCTCGGTCACGCGAACAAGCCGAGATGACGATCCCAGTCGCTGTTTGATGTCCCCGCGGGTCCCGCGACCGGGCCCGTAGGTTTGTCCCTCTAGCTGATGCCAGGGTCCGGGCCGAGGGCGCTCCCGGTCTGACAGACACGCAGTCGCTTAGGCAGCGAGTGCGTAGTCGCGCTGATGAGAATCGGCGCTTATATGGTTGCAACGACGCTTACGGTGGTCTCTTGCCTGCACCGGCACGCTTCCCTTGATTCGATGCGCGAAGTCGAAACCGTTCAGCCCCTCGCACCCCTGCCGATTTACGGCAAGAAAATCATCATACTCGGACCACAACCTCCAGCAACCAGCGTTTCTTCCCGGTGTGGGAACAATCCGGTCACACCCGGACTTTTCTGCGAAGTCCCCCGGCCCCAACGGCCGGGGGACTCGCTCGCTTTGCGCTACGAACCGATCCCGACGACTTCCTTGGCGATGGCGGCGACCCGCGTCTGCGCGGCGGAAACGATGCGTTGCCGATTCTTGTGAGCCTCTTCGTAGGCGATGATCGCGCGAACATCGTTGGGCAGGGTCAGCTCCTTGATCGCAGCCACCGCCTCAGTGACATTGAGCTCGTCGTAATCGCGAACCGGTAGCTCGTCGGCATCGAGCACGCCGACCGCCGCGCGACTCGAGTGCAACGCGTCGGCGGCCCGATCCGCTCCTTCGGAGCGAGTCACCTTTTCGGCAGCCTGAAGCGCCGCAGTTTGCGACGCCGAAAGCGCCTTCGCGGCGATCTCGGCGGCGTTGCCGCCGCGCTTGATAAGCCCGTTGAGCGCGGGACCGGTTGAACGTAGCCTGTCGACGGCGCGGTCGAGGCCGCGGGCGGACCACGTGACCGGCCGGTTGACGACCTTGACCGCGGTTCCCGCGAGCGCTTGCAGCGGGGTACGCCGTAGCGCCGCCGGGCCGCCCAGAGCGTCCTCGGCAAGAACGGTGGTTAGCCAGTCAACTGTCGCCGAGTGTGCGGTGATCAAGCGTTCGGCCAAGCCTTCGACATCGGAACGCTCTGCCGCGACAGCAAGCGCTTTCGTGTAGCGGGCCCGGTCGAGCAACTGGTCCTCGAGTGCGAGGTCGCCAAGCAGAGCCTCGTCGAAGGGAGCGGCTTGCTCGGTCAGCGCTTTGACGGCGGCGGCGGCGCGACCCAAGAACGGGCCGATCACATCCGGGAATCCGCCGAGGTCTCGAATGGCCGCCTCGATGGCTTCGGCGCGCTCTCGCCCGTGCGTGGCGTTCTGGGAAAGCTCGCGGCGCACAGCGTCCGTGCGGGCCTGGGTTACGCGGGTTTCAGCGATCTGGATCTCGGTGTTGGTCAGATCCAGCAACGCGCGGAGTTGGGCAAGCAACCTGGTGGTATCGGGTGCGGTCATGTGAATAGGCCTCCTCACTACATAACGAAATTGGTTCGCGCGAGCCGACACGCGCTCGCGATATCGGCTACCCACCTCGCCCGGCCAACCATGCGCGGACCGGCACAGTGTGATGAATCTCGCTCCTACAGTGCGCAACTCGACCAATTCGGCGCTTCAGTTGGTTCAGATCACGAAATTGACATGCTCGACGATGCGCGCGCCGACCTCGGTGTTGCCGCCGAATTCGACACCGGCCGTGTCGTCGGTGCGCCCGCCGGCCAGTCGGGCCAACCGCAGCCCATCGAGGCGGATCGACGCAGTGGGATCGAGCCCGCCGAAATCGTTGACCACCCGAGCGCGACCGTCGACGGCGACCCGGATGGCCCGAGCCAGTGGGCCGGTCAACTCGATGGCGACCCGCGATCCCTCGGGCGCCTGGCCGAGTTTCCCGACGACGAAGCCCATCGTCGCGGCGATCTCGTCGATCGACAACCGCGCCGCCGGGCCGCTCAGCTCGGCCTCGGTCGACGGCACGCCGACGGCGTCGCGGATGTCCTGCTCATGCATCCAGCAGTCGAAAAGCCGTACTCGCATGAATCGCCCCAGACTCTCCAGGCCGACCGGTGTTGGCATAGGGGCGTTCCAATCGTCAACGGACATCGCCGACAGACGCTCGCGCCGATCCCTGGTGACCGAGCGGAAGCGTTGCAGCAGAGTAGCTTCCGATTCTGAACTGAGGTGGCGGACCCAGGCTTCGTTGGCAGCGCCCACGCCGTTGCGCACGTGGTCCAGCTTCGTCAGGTCGATATCGGCGTCGGGGGTATCGAATCCCTGCAGCATCGATTCGGTGCCGATCACGTGGGCGACCACGTCGTGCACGGACCAACCGGGCAGCGGTGTCGGCGTCTGCCATTGCTGATCGGACAGTCCGCTCAGCAATCGATCGAGGCTGTCCCAGGTGCCGAACAGACCCGACAACACCTCGGACTTGTCGAGCACGGTGACATCGCCCATGCGGCCTGATGCTAGACCGCCGTCAGGCGGCGGCGATCATGCTCACCGATACCGCGGCCAACACCATGCCGATCGCCTGCCAGCGGGTCAACCGCTCGCGCAGCACGATCATCGCCAGGACGACCGTGGTCGCCGGGTAGAGCGAAATCAGAATGCTGGCCAGCGACAGCATCCATTTCTGGATCGCCATCAGCATGCTGACGTTGGCGCAGGTGTCGAGCAGCGCCGCAAGAACCGCCAACCGCAGCGGCGTGCTGGACGGCAGTTCCAGATTCTTGCTCGCCGCCGCGACCCCGATCACCAGGACGGTCGCCGCCGCCCGGGCGAAGAACAGTGGCCACATCCGGCACTCCACCGGAGCCTGGTGCAGCAGCACGAAATCCAGTCCGAACGCCACGCCCGACCCGATCGTCAGCCAGGCGACCTTGCTGGTGAATCTGTGTGTCCGAACGTCCTCGTCATCCGGAGACTCACGGCTGACCAGAATCACCGCGAGCATCGCCACCACCACGCCCACCGACGCGCTCGCTCCCGGCCGTTCACCGAGCGCCACGCCGACCGCAACCGGGACCGCCGCATTGAGCACCGCGGCCAATGGTGAGACCACCGAAATGGGTCCGGCGCTGACGGCCAGGTAGAACCAGTAAACCCCGATCGCCTGGCTGATCCCGTAAAGCGAACCCCACAGCACGGCACCGGAGTGAATCGGTCCTCCGGCGGTAACCGCGAGCACCGCCAGCAACAACGTCGCGAGCGGGTACGTCACCAGCATGATGCGCAGCGCGGCCGCTCGCCGGGAAGCTACACCCCCGACGAAATCACTGATGCCGTAGCTGACTGCAGAAAGCTGGGCGTACGTCGCCCCGATCAGCTCATGCCCTTGGATCGCCTGCCCAGTTCGCGAATCACTTCGCGTTGGGCGTCGCGCTTGGCCATGTCCTGTCGCTTGTCGTGGGCCTGCTTACCACGCGCTAATGCAAGCTCCACCTTGACTTTTCCTTCGAAAAAATACATCGACAACGGAACGAGCGCGAGGTTACCATCCTTGATTTTGCCGATGAGTACATCGATTTGGTTCCTGTGGAGAAGTAGCTTCCGGTTGCGGCGCGGCTCGTGGTTGGTCCAGCTGCCATGGTGATACTCCGGTATGTGCAGGTTGCGGAGCCAAACCTCGCCGTCGTCAACGGTTGCGTAGGCGTCGGCCAACGAGGCCTTGCCGTCCCGCAAACTTTTAACTTCAGTGCCGAGTAAAACCACCCCGGCCTCGTACACGTCCAAGATCGAGTAGTTGTGCCGAGCCTTGCGGTTGGTCGACAAGATCTGCCGGGCCGGCCCGGATTTGTTCGGCGACTTCTTGGCCACCGCTACCGCCGCACGTACAGGCGCAACGTCGCATACGACGTCACCCCGGCCATCGCTACGCCGACCAACAGCAGCAACGGCGCAATGTACAGAATGTCGGCGTAGTCGACCTTGGCGATCAGATGCGCTTGATAGAACTGGCTCAATGCACTGTCGAGGAACAGCACCCGCACCACGAGCAACCCGATAATTGCGATGATCACGCCCGCGGTCGCCGCGACTATCGCCTCGACGAGGAACGGCAACTGGGTGTACCAGCGGGTGGCGCCAACCAACCGCATGATGCCGACCTCGGTACGTCGCGTGTATGCCGCGACCTGAACCATGTTGGCAATCAACAGGATTGCCCCGATCGCCTGGACCAACGCGACGGCAAAGGCGGCGCTGGACAAGCCATCCAGCACCGCGAAGAGCCGGTCGATCAGCTCCTTCTGGTTGAGCAGGTGATCGACACCGGGCTGGCCCTGCATCGCGGCGTCGAATTCCGCGTGCTGCGCAGGGTCATCCAGCTTGACGATGAACGACGCCGGGAACGCGTCCCTGCTCGCCAGATCCTTGAACTGTGGGATCTTCCGAATGGCGTCGTTATACGCATCCTCGCGATTGAGAAACCGCACCGACTTGACGTCGCTGCGCTTTTCGATCTTCTCGCGCAACGCTTTACATTGCGGGCTCTCGCAATTCATGTCGTTGGCCGAGACGTCGTTGGTCAGGAAGACCTGCGTCTCGACCCGGTCGAGATAGATGCTGCGCGAGTGGTCGGCCAACCGGACCACAAGCAGACCGCCACCGAACAGACCGATCGAGATGGCGGTCGTCAGGATCATCGCGACGGTCATCGTCACATTGCGACGAAAGCCGGTGAGGACCTCGTTGAAAAGAAAGCTGAAGCGCACTTAGCGGTCCATCCCGTAGACACCGCGCTGTTCGTCGCGGACCAACCTGCCCAACGACAGTTCGACCACGCGTTGCCGCATCGAGTCGACGATGTGGTGGTCGTGGGTCGCCATCAGGACCGTGGTCCCGGTGCGGTTGATCCGCTCGAGCAGATCCATGATGTCGTTGCTGGTCTCCGGGTCGAGGTTGCCGGTGGGCTCGTCGGCCAGCAGGACCAACGGCCGGTTGACGAACGCGCGCGCGATGGCCACGCGCTGCTGCTCGCCGCCGGACAATTCATGCGGCAGCCGGCTGGCCTTGCCGGACAGCCCGACCATCTCCAGCACGTCGGGCGTCACCCGGTTGATCACATCGGCCTTCTTACCGATGACCTCCAAGGCGAACGCGACGTTCTCGAACACCGTCTTCTGCTGCAGTAGCCGGAAGTCCTGGAATACGCACCCGAGGACCTGCCGCAGCTTGGGCACATGCCGTCCGGGCAGCGTGTTGACGTGAAACTTCGAGACCCGAACATCACCTTGGGTCGGCGTCTCGGCTCCCAGCAGCAGCCGCATGAACGTCGACTTGCCCGAGCCGGACGGACCGATCAGGAAGACGAATTCACCCTTGTCGATCTTGAGGTTGACGTTGTCGAGCGCCGGTCGGGCCGACGACTTGTACTGCTTGGTGACACGTTCGAGGGTGATCATCACCGAGGGTCCTCCTTTGGTCGAAAACCCGGATCTTGATATCTGGGAGCGCCGCCGGTCTCGCTGTGCGCGCGCTTGCGGGGACCATTCCTGTCAGTGGGCCTGGCTAGTTTGCAGCTATGTCTCGGTTCCGATTGTTGCCAACACCCGTTCAGCAGAAGGTGTTGCTGGAACATTGCCGGCATGCCCGATTTGTCTGGAATCTCGCCGTCGAACAGCAGCAGTTTTGGCAGCCTGGGCGCCGCGCGCCGAGGTACAACGAGCAGTCCGCACAGTTGACCGAGATCCGCGCCGAATGTGATTGGTTGGCGGCCGGATCGCAGACAGTGCAGCAGCAGGCGCTGCGGGACTTCGCCCAGGCTATGCGTAATTTTCTCGGCGGCACTCATTGTCGGCCGTCTTGGCGCAAGGCATGCGTGAATGAAGGGTTCCGGCAGGTCGGGCTCAAGCCGCAGCACGTCGAAAAGCTCAACCGCCGCTACGGCCGAGTGTGGGCCCCCAAAGTCGGGTGGATCAGATTTCGGCGGAGTCGGGCGGTGCCGACCGGCGTGAAGTCCTATCGCATTACCAGGGACCGGGCCGGTCGTTGGCATGTCGCTTTCGCGCACATCCCCAATCCGATCACGGGGCCGGCTGATGGCAGCGTGATCGGTGTCGATCGTGGTGTCGCGGTCTCGGCGGCGTTGTCTACGGGTGAGCTGCTCCATGCCCCTGTTCTTAAGCTCGGTGAGCAGATCCGGTTGCGCCGCCTGCAACAACGCCTCGCGCGAGCCAAGCGCGGTTCTAACCGTCGACAACGCACAAAACTGGCGATCGCGAAACTTAAAGCCCGCGAAGTGGACCGGCGCCGTGATTGGGTAGAAAAGACCACGACCGATCTGGCTCGCCGGTTCGACACGATTCGAGTCGAAGACCTCGACATGCGGGCGATGAGCCGCTCCGCACGCGGCACACTTGACCAACCCGGTGTTCGGGTGGCGCAGAAGCGCGGCCTTAACCGCGCGATCAGACGTCAAGCTTGGGGCGGCCTCGTTAACCGCCTCGATTATAAAGCCGCGGGCCGCATCCAACGCGTTCCAGCTGCGTACACCTCGCAACGATGTTCCGCCTGCGGTCACATCGCGCCCGAAAACCGCAAGAGCCAAGCGGTGTTCGCGTGCGTAGCCTGCGGCGCGGGCCCGTGCAATGCCGACGTGAACGCCGCCCGCAACATCGCCGCCGGACGGGCGGTAGGAGCGCAGGGAGACCGCAGGCGGTCTGCGAACTGCGAACCTCAACTCGGCTCTCCCGCAGCTTAAGTAGGTAGAGCGAGTTGGAATCTCCGGCTTCGATTTCGGAGAGGACGTCAACACGGGTCGCCAGTCTAACCGTGAACGCCGGGTGTCCGGACGACGCGGCGCACTGGTGAGCCGGGTTGCATCATCTGGGCAGCCCCGGCAGACCGGGCAACCCCGGCGCGGGCGCCGGAACCGGGCCGGGCGGTGGCGTCGGGGTCGACGGAGACGGCGTCGTCGGCCCGGGGCCGAAGGGCGGCGGCAGGACGAACGTCGGGATCAGCGGCGGCGGCGCGTGGTCGTCGTTGGGGGCGTGGTGGGCGGCGTCGTCGTCGGGACCGTGGTGGTCGGCGTCTCGTACGTGGGCTGCTGCACGCGGGTCCGCGGTACCCAGGTGTAGCCGGGGTCCGGAACATAGCCCGGCGGCACGACCTGCGGTGCCACTGGCGGCGGAGGCGGCTGTGGCCGATAGGTGTTATAGGCCCACCAGGTCGCAAAAAACGCGACGATCAACACCAGCGTCGACGTCCGGACCCGCCCGCCGAAGATGTGGTTCGGCCAGTGCTTGTCCTCATCGCGGCTGTGGTGTTCAAGGACGTTGAGTGTGAGCTTCATCAGCGCTGCACCGGCTCGTGGGTTTTTTCGTACTCTTCCTGCTCGGCCGCTGCCGCCTCGACGCCAGGGCCGTCAACGACACCGACTTTCGCGTCCGCCGCGGTCACGATGCCCGCGTGGGCCAGTGCCCGGATGACCAGGACCCGAAGTTGGCGGCCGGCTTCGAATTGCTTACCGGGCAGGGTGCGGGCCACCATTCGCAGGGTCACGGTGTCGACCTGAATGCTCTCGATACCCATCAGGGTGGGCGCGTCCAACAACAAGTCGCCGAGAATCGGGTTCTCCAGGGCGTGCTCGCACTCGTAGCGCAGCACCTCGCCCACGCGGTTGAGATCGACCGTGGTCGAGACCGGGATGTCCACTACCGCGCGCGCCCAGTCTTTGGACTGGTTGACCGCCTTGACGATCTGACCGTTAGGGATGGTTAAGACCTCGCCGTTCGGCGAGCGCAGCCTGGTCACCCGTAGCGTCACATTCTCGACCGTGCCGACGCACTCGGTCGTCGATACCACGGTCAACGTGACCAGGTCACCGAAGCCGTACTGCTTCTCGACGATCAAAAAGAATCCCGCCAGGATGTCTCTGACCACCTGCTGGGCGCCAAAGCCGAGGGCGGCACCGATGACTGTCGCCGGCGCAACCAGGCCTGCGACGGAAAAGTTGAGAGCACTGGCTATCCGGACGATGCTCCAGATGGCGATCAGGACAATCGACACCCACTGGGCCACCGACGCCAATGCCTGCCGGTGCTTGGTCGACTCCGACCGGACCAGCGCGTCACCTTCGACGAAACGCTCATCGATTTGGCGGGCTATCTGATCGGTGACCCAGGTGACAAAGCGGATCGCCAGCATCGCGAAGATCACCACCATCGCCACCCGCAGGCCGCGGGTGATGATCCATTGGCCGATCACGCCGTGCCAGAAGTCGTGCCAGCGCTGCGCGGTGTCGATAGCTAAATACGTCGTTTTAGTCGTCATCTTTTCGATTGCGCCACCGGATCCCTGCTTCCAGGAATCCGTCGATGTCTCCGTCGAGAACGGCCGCCGGGTTGCCCACTTCGTACTCCGTACGCAGGTCTTTGACCATCTGATACGGGTGCAGCACGTACGACCGCATCTGGTTACCCCAGGAGCTGCCGCCGTCGCCCTTCAATGCGTCGAGCTCGGCACGTTCTTCTAAACGCTTGCGTTCCAACAACTTTGCCTGAAGGACCCGCATCGCCGCAACTTTGTTCTGTAGCTGCGACTTTTCGTTTTGACAGGTGACGACGATACCTGTCGGGATGTGGGTGAGTCGAACCGCGGAGTCGGTGGTGTTCACCGACTGTCCGCCGGGACCGCTGGAGCGGTATACGTCGACCCGCAGATCGCCCTCGGGAATTTCGATGTGATCGGTGGTTTCCACCACCGGCAAAACCTCGACTTCGGCGAAGGACGTCTGACGTCGGTTCTGGTTGTCGAACGGACTGATCCGCACCAACCGGTGGGTGCCCTGCTCGACGGAAAGCGTCCCGTACCCGTAGGGCGCGTGCACGGCGAACGTCGCACTCTTGATCCCGGCCTCTTCGGCATAAGAGGTGTCGAACACCTCGACGGGATATTTATGTTGTTCGGCCCACCGGATGTACATCCGCATCAGCATCTCGGCCCAGTCGGCCGCGTCGACGCCGCCCGCGCCGGAGCGGATGTTGAGCAGTGCCTCCCGCTCGTCGTATTCGCCGGAGAGCAGGGTGCGCACCTCCATCGCCTCGATGTCGGTACGGAGCCTCTTCAGGTCCGCGTCGGCCTCCGCCTTGGCGTCTTCGGAGTTTTCCTCGGCGGCCAGCTCGTAGAGCACCGGGAGGTCGTCGAGCCGCTGACGTAGTCCTTCGACACGCCGCAACTCGCCCTGGGTGTGGGACAGCTCGCTGGTGACGCGCTGCGCATGAGCCTGGTCATCCCACAATTTGGGATCTGCCGCCTCTTGCTCGAGTTTCTCGATGCTCCCGCGCAGAGCGTCGATGTCGAGCACTCGCTCCACCGTGGTCAGCGTGGAGTCGAGTGCTGCGATATCGGCCTGACGGTCGGGGTCCACGTCTGACCACGTTACCGGCCGGGTTGTCGACACAGACGGTGCGACGCCCGATGACGATGCAGCCCGCGCAGCGGGGTGAGATGGGGGTACCTCCCAGCCGCAAAGCGGCGAGGGGGCGAATCGGGCAGGAGTTTGAGCAGCGGATCGGCTGGGCAGACGTTTAGCATCGTGGCTTATGCGCCCCTACCACGTTGCGATCGTCGGGTCGGGTCCCTCGGGATTCTTCGCGGCAGCATCGCTGCTCAAAGCCGCAGACGCCCACGATCACCTTGACGTCGCCGTCGACATGTTGGAGATGCTCCCCACGCCGTGGGGTTTGGTCCGCTCCGGGGTCGCACCCGACCACCCCAAGATCAAGTCGATCAGCAAGCAATTCGAGAAGGTCTCCGAAGACCCACGGTTTCGGTTCTTCGGCAATGTCGTGATCGGCAAGCACGTCCGCGCTGACGAGTTGTCCGAGCAGTACGACGCGGTGGTCTACGCGATCGGCGCCCAGGCCGACCGGCCGTTGAACATCCCGGGCGAAGAGCTGCCCGGCAGCGTCGCCGCGGTCGATTTCGTCGGCTGGTACAACGCACACCCGCACTTCGAGGAGATCTCTCCCGACCTGTCTGGCGCCCGGGCCGTCGTGGTCGGCAATGGCAACGTCGCGCTCGACGTCGCGCGCATCCTGGTGACCGAGCCCGACGAGCTCGCCCGCACCGATATCGCCGACCACGCGCTGGAGTCGCTGCGGCCCCGTGGGGTGGAGGAAGTGATCGTCCTCGGTCGCCGTGGTCCGCTGCAGGCCGCGTTCACCACGCTGGAGCTGCGCGAACTCGCCGATCTCGAGAACGTCGACGTGGTCGTGGACCCCGCGGACTTCGAGAACATCACCGAGGAGGACGCGGCGGCCGTCGGGAAGGTCTGCAAGCAGAACATCAAGGTGCTCAAGGGCTACGTCGGGCGCGAGCTCCGTCCCGGCCACCGCCGGATTGTGTTCCGCTTCCAGACCTCACCGATCGAGATCGCCGGTGCGGAACGTGTCGAGAAGATCGTGCTCGGGCACAACGATCTCGTCACCGACGACAGCGGCCGGGTGGCCGCCAAGGACAACGGTGAGCGCGAGGAAGTGCCGGTGCAATTGGTCGTCCGCTCGGTGGGCTACCGCGGCGTTCCCACCGAAGGTCTGCCGTTCGACGACAAAACCGGGACGATTCCGCACACCGACGGCCGGATCGACGGCAGTCGCAACGAATACGTCGTGGGCTGGATCAAGCGCGGTCCGTCCGGGGTGATCGGCACCAACAAGAAGGACTCGCAGGACACCGTCGACGCGCTGATCGCCGACCTCACCGCCGCTGCCGACCTGGCCGAGTTCGGCGCCGAGCACGCCGACGAACTAGCCCGGTGGCTGATCGAACGGCAGCCCAAAGTGGTCACCGATGCGCACTGGAAGCTGATCGACGAGCACGAACGGACCTCCGGTGAACCGCATGGCAGGCCCCGGGTCAAGCTGTCGAACCTGACCAAATTGCTGCACATCGGCCACGGCTGACGCGGGTCACTCTCCTGGCGGGTCCGGCAGGTCTGGCGAGTCCGGCGGCGCAAGGGCCCATTTATCGGGATTGCTCTGCGAATACACCACCGGCCTCAACTCGCCCACCGCCGGCCAACGGTCCACGTCGACGGCCATGCGCTGGTACACGGTGTAGTCACTGACCGTCGGCCCGTCGATGACGCCGCTGATCGTGACGTACTGCTCACCGGGCGCGTCTGGGCGCGGGCTGACGCCGGTGATCAGCAGTGTGCCGCTCAACCAGCCGGCGCCGGGACGCTGGCGGAACAGCCGCGGCGCCAGAAAGCCTGCGCCGAGCGCGAGAAGCAACAGCACCGAGAGGATTTCCCACACGACGCCATGGTAGGTCCGCCCACGGTTTAGGTTGATGCCGCCGGATAAACCGGATGCCAGTGCACCTGCGCGATCCGCTCGGCGAGTTCCTCGCTGCTGCGCTTCGGCGCGACGCCTTCCGCCACGGCTTGCACCGCGACGGCCTGCGCAATGCGCACCGCCACGCTCGGCGCATCCGCCCACGACGGCAACAGCGGCTGGTCGGGATCGGCGAGGGCCGGTGACGCCTCACCCAGGGTCGCGGCGGCCACCCGCATCATCTCGTCGGTCACCCGGGTCGCCTGCGCCGCGGTCACGGCAAGCCCCATCGCCGGGAATATATAGACGTTATTACATTGTGCTACAACATGTTCGACGCCGTTGCGGTGCAGCGGCGCGAAGGGAGAGCCGGTAGCGATCAATGCCCGCCCGTCGGTCCAGTGGTCCAACTCGGCAGGGTGCGCCTCCGCACGGCTGGTCGGGTTGGAGAGCGGGAAGATGATCGGCCGCTCGGTCTTGCCCGCCATCTCACGCACGATGGACTCGGTGAAAGCACCAGTGGCAGTGGATAATCCGAGAAGAACCCCAACGTCGACGCGATGCACGACATCGGCGAGCTGGGCGGGGCCGGTTAGCCCCCAACCGGATACCCGCTCAGCGGGCTGAGCGAAGTCACGCTGCGCATCCGACAGGTCGGTGCGGTCGTCGGTCAGCAGGCCGACCACATCGACCACCCAAATCCGTTCCCGGGCAGCCTGTTCGGACAGCCCCTCGCTGACCATCTCACGATGAACCATGTTCAACACGCCGATGCCCGCCGAGCCGGCGCCCAGCATGACGACCTGCTGCTGCGACAACGGGCGGCCGGCGACTTCGGCGGCACCGTGCAGCGCCCCTACCGTGACGGCGGCCGTCCCCTGGATGTCGTCGTTGAAGGTCAGCAATGTATCGCGGTAGCGGGACAGAATCGGCTGCGCGTGCGCGGTGGCGAAGTCCTCCCACTGCAACAGCACATCGGGAAGCTGCCGGCGCACCGCGCCGACGAACTTGTCGATGAACGCGTAGTACTCGTCGTCGTCGATGCGGCGGTGCCGCCAGCCCAGGTACCGCGGATCATCGAGGAGTTCGACGTTGTCGGTGCCCACGTCGAGGACGATCGGCAGGGTGCGGGCGGGGTCGATGCCGCCGATCAGGGTGTACAGCGACAGCTTGCCGATCGGGATGCCCATTCCGCCGATGCCTTGGTCGCCCAGGCCGAGGATGCGCTGCCCGTCGGTCACCACGATCACGTCGACGTCGCGGTAGGGCCGGTTCTCCAGGACCTCTTCCAGACAGTCGCGATCGGGGTACGACACGAAAAGGCCCCGCGGCCGGCGATAGATCTCGCTGAAGCGCTGGCACGCCTCACCGACGGTCGGGGTGTAGACGATGGGCAGCGACTCGGGGATGTGGTCCTGCAGCACCCGGTAGAACAGCGTCTCGTTGCGATCCTGCAGTGCCCGCAGATAGATGTGCTTGTCCAGATCGTCGCGTCGCGTCGAGAACTCGTGCCAGCAGTGTGCGACCTGCTCGTCCATGGTCTTGACGGCCGTCGGTAGCAGGCCGAGCAGGCCGTATTGACGGCGCTCGGCATCCGAGAAGGCCGTGCCCTTGGTCGTCAGCGCATCGAAAAGGGCGGCCTGCCCACGCTTTTCGTCAGCCATCGCCGATGTCCCCTCTCGTGCGTCCGGCGCGGTCACCGGGACGGCAAATCATCGCGTAAATCGCAATCCTCGCCGATCTTGCCCGCAGCGCGCCAGAAATCGCGCGTCCCCCCGCCGAACGGATCGGAAACAGGTACATATTGAGCGACCCGGTGCGATACCGGAGCGGGGTGGCTGTGACATACATAGACGTGACGGTTTCGGCGAAAGGCGCCAGATGAGCAACGACCTTGCGGTGGCGTTGGCGCTGGCCGATCAGGCGGACGCGGTGACCCTGGACCGGTTCGGGGCAGTTGACCTGCGGGTCGAGACCAAACCGGACCTGACGCCGGTCAGCGACGCCGATCATGCGGTCGAAACAGGCCTGCGGGAGACTCTTGCCCGCATCCGTCCGGACGACAGCATCCTCGGCGAGGAGTTCGGCGGGGCAACCACTTTGGCCGGGCGGCAGTGGATCATCGACCCGATCGACGGAACCAAGAATTTCGTGCGCGGCGTACCGGTATGGGCGAGCCTGATCGCCCTGCTGGTCGACGGTGTACCCCAGGTCGGGGTCGTCAGTGCGCCGGCGTTGCATCGGCGTTGGTGGGCGGCCACCGGCGAGGGTGCTTTCGTCACCGTCGGCGATGCCCCGGCTCGTCGGCTGTCGGTTTCCTCAGTGGCGCAACTCGATTCGGCCAGCCTGTCGTTCTCCAGCCTGTCCGGGTGGGCCCAGCTCGGCGTGCGCGACCGCTTCCTGGAACTCACCGACGAGGTATGGCGGGTGCGCGCGTTCGGCGACTTCCTGTCCTACTGCTTCGTCGCCGAGGGCGCGGTCGACATCGCGGCCGAGCCGGAAGTGTCGGTGTGGGACCTGGCGCCCTTGGACATCCTGGTCCGCGAGGCGGGCGGGACATTCACCGGCCTGGACGGCACCGCCGGCCCGCACGGCGGAAACGCGGTGGCCAGCAACGGTCTTTTGCACGATCAGGTCCTTAGCAGGCTGTCCGCTGGTTAGCTCTAGCGTGTGAACTGCGCAACACGCAACTTCTATCTTACTCCGGAGTAAGATACAGTCATCGCACTGCCCCAACGACCGAGGCTGCATTCATGACAAACACTGTCACCCCCACGAACGGCTCCCACAACGGCGCGAAGAAGCGTCCCAAGCGCGCAGGCAAGAAGTCCGCGATCGGCGCAGCAGAAGCACAAGCGCACTGGCATCGACGTCGCCCTGGGCGTGCTCACGCCCCTCGTCGGCCAGGAATTCCTGGACAAGTACGGGTTGCGCGATCCGCTGAACCGGACGCTGCGCTACGGCGCCCAGACGATCTTCGCCACCGCCGGAGCGACCAGCCGCCAGTTCAAGCGTGTCCAGAACCTGCGCAGCGGACCCGCCCGATTGAAGACCAGCGGCAAGGACTACTACGACCTGACGCCCGACGACGACCAGAAGCTGATCGTCGAGACCGTCGAGGAATTCGCCGCCGAGGTGCTGCGGCCGGCCGCGCATGACGCCGACGCAGCCATCACCTATCCCCCGGACCTGGTCAAAAAGGCCGCGGAGCTGGGTATCACCGCGATCAACATTCCCGAGGACTTCGACGGCATCGCCGCGGAGCGATCCAGCGTCACCAACGTGCTGGTGGCCGAGGCGCTGGCCTACGGCGACATGGGGCTGGCGCTGCCGATCCTGGCGCCGGCCGGCGTCGCCGCCGCACTAACCCACTGGGGTAGCGCCGGTCAGCAGGCGACTTACCTGAACGAGTTCGCCGGCGAGAACGTCCCGCAGGCCTGCCTGGCGATCGCCGAGCCGCAGCCGCTGTTCGACCCGACGGCCCTGAAGACCACCGCGGTCCGCACCCCGGGCGGCTACCGACTCAACGGCGTCAAGTCGCTGGTCCCGGCGGCTGCCGACGCCGAATTGTTCATCATCGCAGCCCAACTCAACGGCAAGCCGGCACTGTTCCTCGTCGAGTCGGCGACTGAAGGCCTCACCGTCAAGGCCGACCCGAGCATGGGAATCCGCGCTGCCGCGCTAGGCCGCGTCGAACTCGACAACGTCTCGGTGCCGCTGAGCGCACGCCTGGGCGAAGACGACGCAACCGATGCCGACTATTCCGAGGCCATCGCGCTGTCGCGGCTGGGCTGGGCCGCACTCGCGGTCGGCACGTCGCACGCCGTGCTGGATTACGTCATCCCGTATGTGAAGGAACGAGAAGCGTTCGGCGAGCCCATCGCTCGTCGACAGTCGGTCGCATTCATGTGCGCCAACATCGCCATCGAACTCGATGGGCTACGCCTGGTCACCTGGCGCGGCGCGGCGCGGGCCGAGCAAGGTCTGTCGTTCATCCCGCGAAGCCGCGCTGGCCAAGCGACTCGGCGCCGACAAGGGCATGCAGATCGGCCTGGACGGCGTGCAGTTGCTCGGTGGACACGGCTTCACCAAGGAGCACCCCGTCGAGCGTTGGTACCGCGACCTACGAGTCCTCGGCGTCGCCGAGGGCGTTGTAGTTATCTAGCTGTCATCCGATCGCCTATTCACCGGCAACGAAAGACTAATCATGGCAATCAATTTGGAACTGCCCGGCAAAATGCGCGCGGTGATCGACACGGCGCACCAAGGTGCCGCGGAGATGATGCGACCGATCGCCCGCAAGTACGACCAGAAGGAGCACGCCTACCCGGTCGAGCTCGACACGCTGGCCGAGCTGTTCGCCGGAGCCACCGCGGCCAACACGCTGGACATGGCCGGCGTCAACGGGCTTCGCAGCAGCGAAAGTAACGGCGAGAACCGAAACGGCGCCAACCTGTCCGCGGTGCTGCAGGCGTTGGAGGCCAGCTGGGGAGACGCGGCCATGCTGCTGTCGATCCCCTTCCAGGGCCTCGGCAACGCGGCCGTGTCCGCAGTCGCAACCGATGAACAGCTCGAGCGACTGGGCCGGGTCTGGGCCGCGATGGCCATCACCGAACCGGGATTCGGGTCCGACTCGGCGGCGGTGACCACCACCGCCAAGCTGGACGGCGACGACTACGTGATCAACGGCGAGAAGATCTACGTCACCGCGGGCTCGCGAGCCACCCACATCGTGGTGTGGGCAACGCTGGACAAGTCGAAGGGCCGTGCGGCGATCAAGTCGTTCATCGTGCCGCGCGAGCACCCCGGCGTCACCGTCGAGCGGCTCGAGAACAAGCTCGGCATCAAGGGCTCTGACACCGCGGCCATCCGGTTCGAGAATGCCCGCGTTCCCAAGAACAACCTGCTCGGCAATCCCGAAATCGAGTCGGGCAAAGGGTTTTCCGGGGTGATGGAGACCTTCGACAACACCCGACCCGTGGTCGCTGCGATGGCCGTCGGTATTGCCCGCGCCACGCTGGAAGAGCTGCGCAAGATCCTGACCAGCGCGGGCGTGGAGATCTCCTACGACAAGCCCGCACAGGTGCAGAGCGCCGCCGCATCCGAGTTCCTCCGGATGGAGGCCGAGTGGGAATCCGGCCTACCAGCTGACCCTGCGTGCGGCGTGGCAGGCCGACAACAACATCCCCAACTCCAAAGAAGCGTCGATGTCCAAGGCCAAGGCCGGCCGGGTGGGTAGCGACATCACCCTCAAAGCCGTCGAAATGGTCGGCACCATCGGCTATTCGGAGGAAACACTGCTGGAGAAGTGGGCGCGCGACTCGAAGATCATGGACATCTTCGAGGGCACCCAGCAGATCCAGCAACTGGTGGTGGCACGCCGTCTGCTGGGCTTGTCGTCGTCCGAGCTGAAGTAGGCCGGAGCCGCTCAGGCGGCAATGAGCTTGAGTGGCAGACGTTCGTGGCGCCGAATGATGTTGTTGATCGCCCACGTTGGTGGTGAGGTCAGCTCGATCCGGTCCACGCGTTCGCGCCAGCGCGCGAAGCATCGCCTCGGTTTCCAACCGTGCCAACCCCTGCCCCGCGCACGCATGCGCGCCGTGGCCGAAACCCAGCTGCCGGGTCGCGTCGCGGCGGACATCGAAGATGTCGGGTTGGTCCCATTCCCGCTCGTCACGGTTGGCCGACGCGTAGATCACCAGGACCCGCGACCCGGCCCTGATCGCTGTCCCCCCAATGGAGTTCTCCTGCACTGCCTTTCGCGCGAACCCGCGCAGCGGAGACTCGTAACGGATGACTTCGTTGACGGCGCCAGGGATCAGGTCGCGGTCGTCTTTGAGGATCTGCCACTGATCGGGAAACGTCGCGAACAGCTGCAGCGCACTGGAAATGGCGCTGATGGTGGTGTCCAGCGACGGCGCGACGTAGTCGACCATCAACGGCGGGCACTCGCTGTGCGCCAACTTCCCCTCGTCGGCGGCGGTCAGCACGTCATGGCCCAAGCTCCCCTCGATGACGCTGCGCCGGCGCACGACGCGGCGCGCGAAACGCAGCATCTGCAGGCTCGACGGCGACGCTTTGAGCCATTGCCGATTCAGCGGGCCGAGGACATCGAATGTCGCACCGGCCCAGGCGAGCAGGTGCTCCCGCTGATCCCGGGGCCACCCGACCAGGTCGGGCACCACGGCCAGGGGTAACGCGGTGGCGAGATCGGTCACGCCGTCGATCTCGCCTTTGGCCACCGCGGCATCGACAACCCGGGCCGCCTGCTCGGTGACGCTGTCGCTGATGGCACCCAGCGCGCGGGGCAGCATCCGGTGGGCCACCAGTTTGCGACGCCGACTGTGCTCGCTGCCATCGCTGCCCAGTGTCGTTCCGCGTGAGAGTCGATTGCTGATCGGGTTGAGCGCTACTGCGCCGCCGGAGACGAACGTCTTGTCGTCGCGCAGCACGGCCTTGCACTCGCCGAACCGGGGCAAGGCGTACACCCGCTGCTTCGGCAGCCACACCACGGGACCCAATTCGCGAAGCCGGGCATAGTGCGGATGCGGGTCGATAATGGCCTCGGTCGCGTAGATGTCCGGCCGATAGACCGGTACTCCAGCGGCGCGGTCTGGACTTCAACGATCTTCGCATCCGTGCTCCCATCTATTTTCGGCCGTGCGGAGCGGCACCCGCCGATGTGTCTCGACGGTCATCGCGAACCGCGGTATTGCGTCGCAGAGGGGCCGTAGACGGGTGCCGGCCTGCATGACGGTCCGGTCGGGCCGGACGACAGCGGCCAAGGCCCGACCACCGCGCAACCACTGAGCCAACTCGGTTCCCGGTTGCGCGGTGATGACCGTGGCGCCCCGCAACTGCAATTCTCGCGTTCGCGATGGCTCCAGTGGCTTGGCGGTGACGAGTGCAAATCCGTTGCCCAACAGGGTCGTCCAGCCGTACCGCATCGTCGACGGGGGGATTCGGACACAGGCTGCCGGCCAGCCCGTGGGGTCGCCACGACTTGACGATCAAGGCGGAGCGGCGAAGCGGCGGTGTGCTGCTGTTAACCAGCCGTGTGCGCACGCCGGGAATCAAATGCAGCCGGGGTGCCAGCGATCGACGGATCACATTGCCAAGACGGCCACCGGCGGTCATCGCCCAGCCCATCCCCAACGCTAAGCGGATCATCAAGCGCGCATGCGGTTTACGCTCCAGCTCGTAGGTGTCCAGGATGCTGGCCGGCAGGACATTGTCGATCACGGCGGCCAATTTCCAGGCCAGGTTCATTGCATCGCGCATACCGCTGCCCATGCCTTGTCCGATAAACGGCGGGGTCAGGTGGACGGCGTCACCGAGGATGAACACGTTGCGATCACGCCACCGATCGGCCAGCTGGGCGCGGAACGTGTACTCGGCGACGCGCACGACATCGAGTCGCCCGTCGTCAATGCCGTCAACCCACGGCCCGATCAGCCGACGCAGCGCCGTCAGCGTCCGGTAGTCGTCCACGCTCTCTCCAGGCAGCAGTCGGAACTCCCACCGGTAGCGGGTCGGCCCAATCCTCATATAGGTTGCGGCGCGCACCGGGTCGCAAACCTGGTGCACGCCGTCCCATTGGTCCAACTCGGCCTCGGTCACGACGTCGGTGACCAACCAGCGTTGCTCGAAACCGAGGTCGTCCATCTCGGCGCCGATCGAGATACGCGTAATGCTTTTGGCACCATCGCAACCCAAGACATAGTCGGCCTCGACCTGATGCCGTTTGCCGGTGCGGCGGTCTGTGAACGTGACCTGGACGCGGTTCTGGTCGAGCTGACTGATGTTGGTGACGTCCACATCGCCGCGCAGTTCGACTTCGGGGTACTTCTTGAGGTTCGCTCGCAATAGCGCCTCGAGTTCAGGCTGGTCGAACATGTTGGCCTGGGGGTAGCCGTGGCGGCTGTCGTCGGCATTGCGCCGAAACTCGGCCAGCAGGCCGAAATCGTGGTCCAGCAGCCGCAGCCCCATCGCCGGCCGGGAGATCGCCGAGAATTCCGCGCCGACACCCAGCCGGGCAATGATGCGATGGACTTCGTCGTCGAGGTGTACAGCTCGAGGCTGCGGATACGCGCTAGCATACCGGTCCAGCACCAAGCATCGAATACCGTACTGGGCCAACAGGGTTGCCACCGTGATCCCGGTCGGGCCGGCGCCGACGACAAGTACCGGCACGGATGCCACTGCGGTGACGGTCATAGGGTTCCGACCGCCGATCAGGTGTACTTCACGGAGTTACGTTGTCCGCCAAGATCTATGGTGCCGTCGTCGGTCGCGACATTGGCTTCCACGACATCCCCGTCATGCAGATACTTCGGGTTCTTTGCTTGTCTGCCGAAGAATGCCTTCCACTTCACCGCCGGCGGCAGCAGCGATCCGATGATCTCGATCGGTTTGGGCGGAGCGCTGAGCGCAGTGCCGACCGGGGTGCCGGTCAACACCAGGTCACCCGCGTCGAGGTGCTGGAATCGGGCCAGCGCCTGTAACGCCTCTACGGGCGGGTAGAGCATGTCGCCGTCGACGATCATGTCCTGACGCACTTCGCCGTTGACCCGCAAGCGCAGCCGCAACTCACCGAACCGCTTGAGCTCGTCGGCATCGAGCAGTACCAGCCTGGGACCGGCCGGGGTAAAACTCGGATACGACTTCGACTCGTAGAACTGGGTTTTCGGCAGTTGGACGTCACGCGCGGAGACATCGTTTGTCACCACGAGCCCGGCGACGTAATCCGCGAGATTCGCTTCGGTGACCACGGTGCCTACCGGCATGTCGTGGCCTATGACCAAGCCGATCTCGACCTCGTAGTCGAGGAAGCGCACATGGCTGGGCTTGACTATGTCGTCGAATGGGCCCGCGATCGAGCCTGAGGCCTTGCGGAAGAACGTCAGCGGGGTCGAGGCGGGATCCATTCCCGCATCTTTGACATGAGACGCGAAGTTGGTCATCTGCGCGACCACCCGGCACGGCGCGGTGACCGGCGAAGCCAGCGTGAGGCTGTCCAGCGGCACAGTGTCCGACGCGGATGTGGCGGCGGCCTCGATGGCCCCGCGGTCGGCAAGCAACTCCCGCGTGGTGGCCGCGCCAACGGCGATCTTGTTTGCACCGGATTCAGTGACCACCCACCAGGCGTCATCGGCACGCACGATCGAGATTGTCATGAGCTGGCTACTTTCATCATGCCGACAAGTCGCCGGAGATCGAATTCGTTGCGCTCACGGAGGCCGCCGATCATCGAACGCGCTTCGTGGGGCAGGGATTTGGGGTTGATACCGAGGAAGTCTTTGCTCGCTGGCGGTCCCCACTGCGACAGTCCCGACGAGGTGAACGGTGCCCAGCCAGGTTCCAGGGTGGAGTCGAACATGTCGCCGTCGGTGAAGTGCTCCACCATGAGCCCGTCGGGGTCACGCCAATAATCGAAGATCTGGCTGCCTTGGACATGCCGACCGATGCCCCACGACCGTTGATAGCCAGAGTCTTTGAGGTGCTCGCCGCCGGCGGCCAAGGAATCGAGATCACACACCTGATACGCCGAATGAACGTAACGATTATTCGGGCCCAACGCTATTGCCAGGGTGTGGTGGTCGACGGCAGTCGAGCCGTGGTCGCAGCGAATGAAGCTCATCGTCGGCCCGCGATCGCGCTGGCCGGGGAAGAACAGGAAGTCGCTGACGATCATGCCGAAGTGATCCAGGTACCAGTCCAGCACCTGAAGATATTTCGACGTCTGCAGAACCACATGCCCAAGCCGCTGTACCCGCGCAGGCTCCCTGGCCGGGCGTTGGGTGGTGTTCGCGCGCCGAACGTCGTTGCCGACATTGAAGGTGTGCGGCAACTGATGCGGAAGAGCCGCATGCTCGCTTGTCCCAGTGACCACCCGCACGGGGAGACCGCTCGGATCAGTGAGGTCGATCGCGAGGCCGCCGATCGTTTCGGGCAACGCTCGAATTCGGACGCCGGTGACATCGGCAAGGCGTCGCAGGTCGGCTTCGTCGGCGGCCTGCAACGCCATCCCGACGAACCGCGAAGACGGTCCGCGTCGAATCAGGACGCATGGGGCGCCGGCATCGGTACCGCGCAGCTGAAGCTCGTCGTTCGTGCGCAACACCGCGGAGAAACCGAACACGTGCGCGAATTGCTCGGCGCGCGCCAAATCTGGCTTGCAAAATTCCAGCCAGGCCAGAGCGCGCACCTTGATCACTGGATTTCGTGACCGGCCACGGTGTTCTCCGCTGAGGCGACCCTGGTCGCTGTGCAGGTCTTTATGAGCGCTCATTGCGCTGCTCATGTCGAACTCCTCGATTGACTGACGAAATCGTCACATACGACGGTACACTCAGTCAAGGACGTTTGACGAAATCCTCAGAAGTGATCAGATCGGTTAAGATCGCTGCGCGGGAAGGAGGTCGGGGTGGCAGCGGAAACGGTCGGCCAACCCGCGGAGTTACCGAATCGCCTGGAGCGACGCAAGCAGCGAACCCGCGCCGCGCTGATCCAGGCCGCACAGGTCTTCATCGGCGCGGGCAAGTTGAATGCGCCGATCTTGGAGATCACCCAGGCGGCCGACGTCGGGATGGGTTCTTTCTACAACTATTTCGACAGCAAGGAAGAACTCTTCGCCGCCGCTCTCAACGAGGTCCTCGACGCGCACGGCGCTCTGCTCGACGAGGTCACCGAATCGCTCGATGATCCCGCTGAGACCTTCGCGTGCAGCTTCCGGTTAACGGGTCGGCTGTTTCGGCGGCGCCCCCAGGAAAGCCGGGTTCTCCTTGCCACCGGCGTGTTGCTGACGTCGGCCGATCGGGGTCTTGCCCCGAGGGCGCTGCGCGATATCGTCGCGGCCATTCGCGCCAAAAGATTTCGCATCGACGATCCCACATTGGCGCTCGCCCTCGCCGGGGGTGCACTGATGGGGTTGGGTCAATTGCTGGCCGCCGAACCTGATCGTGACGACGCTCAGGCAACGGATCGCGTCGCCCAAGACATGCTGCGCATGTTCGGCATGGATGCCGACGAGGCCCGCGAAATCTGTCAACGCCCGCTCCCCGACCTCGATCAGCGCGGGGCGTGAATTCAGACGCCTCGCGACAGCATCCGCAGCACCGTGCCGTGCATCCGGCTTCGAGAAGCGGCTCGAACCCGATCGTCGTTACGAGAAGACTTGGCAGCCAACCACATACCAGGGGCTCAGAATCTGGGGTCAACCGCCGGAAGGACAGCCGTTCATCGCACTGACCCAGTTCCCCCGCCTCGGCGCTGTGCCGCAACTGATTCCCCGGTCAGCCACTCACCGGGTGCGCCGTACTGTCAGTCGTGCGGTGATGCGCGGCGCGGCTCGAATGATGAGCACCCAGTAACCGATGCGCACAGCCCGAGACCGCGGGGCTAACGTCAAGCGCTAGCGACGTTCAGCCTGACAATGGAGGTGGCATGCGCGCAGCACAATTGACTCGGCTCGACGGTCCGGACGGTATCGAGGTCGGCGAAATCGACGAACCCACGGGCGACGGCGTGATCGTCGATGTGCACGCGGCCGGCGCAGCCTTTCCCGACGCATTGCTGACCCGCGGCCTTTACCAATACCGCCCGGACCCGCCGTTCGTGCTCGGCGCCGAGATCGCCGGGGTGGTGCGATCGGCTCCCGCGGACGCGCACGTCAAGGCCGGTGACCGGGTTGTCGGCCTGACCATGCTGACCGGAGGCATGGCCGAGGTCGCGGTGCTGGCGCCCGATCGGGTATTCAAGCTGCCGGACAACGTGAGCTTCACCGCGGGCGCCGGCCTGCTGTTCAACGACCTGACCGTCTACTTTGCGCTGACCGTCCGGGGTCGGCTGCACGAGGGCGAGACGGTGTTGGTGCACGGCGCCGCCGGCGGGATCGGCACCTCGGCGCTGCGACTGGCGCCGGTGCTCGGCGCATCGCGGGTGATCGCGGTGGTCAGCACCGAGGACAAGGCCGACATCGCGCGGGCTGCCGGCGCGACCGATGTCGTGCTGGCCGACGGTTTCAAGGACGCGGTCAAGGAACTGACCGGAGGCCGCGGGGTCGACGTGGTGGTCGACCCGGTCGGGGGCGACCGATTCACCGACTCGCTGCGCTCACTGGCTCCGGCCGGGCGTCTGCTGGTCATCGGTTTCACCGGCGGCGAGATCCCGACGGTCAAGGTAAACCGGCTGCTGCTGAACAACGTTGACGTGGTGGGCGTCGGTTGGGGAGCCTGGGCGGGAAAGCACCCTGGCGCGCTGACCGAGCAGTGGGCCGACCTCGAGAAGCTGCTCGCCTCCGGCAAGCTGCCGCCTCCCGAGCCGGTCGTCTATCCGCTGGACGAGGCCGCCGCCGCGATCGCCTCGCTGGAGAATCGCACCGCGAAAGGGAAAGTCGTTCTGCGCGTTCGGGATTAACCTAGACGTCGCGAAACAGAGACCAGGGTCTCTAACCGCCGAGTTTTACGACCCTGGCTTCCTATTACGCGTCTCGCTAGTTCCGACAGATTCTTCAGCGAATTCTCCAGGTGCTCGGCGGGGAACGGCGGAAATCCGAATGTGCTCGCGGAGTTCAGCCGGAACAGCCGACCAGTCGTAGGTAAGCGTGACATCGGCTTCCGACGACCCCGTGTCATGGATGTCGTAGCGCCAGATCCAGCCGCCGAATGACAGGTTCCCGTCTCCCGCCATGTCCTGGCCTGGCTCCCAGGCAATGGCGTGCGGGCGGTCGAACACCACCACCTTGTTGGCCATCTCGTAGTTCCTTCATGGGGTGGTTGTCGTGGTACATCGCGATCCGGAAGATCTGGCCGGTATGCGTCAAAGAATCGCCGTCGAGGGATTCCCGCACCCAGCCGGTTCCGTCGATGGCCCCATGAGTCGTGGGGTCGGCCAATATCCCGAAGACGGCTTCGGCCGGTGCGGGAATCGTGATCGTCGCGATGGTGGTGTCGTTGGTCATGCCGATACAGACTGCACCGGGCCCGAGAAATCATCTCGACCGCCCTTGTGGGTGCCGATAAGAAAAAGTAATGTCACTTTCAGTTTTCGTCGTCCGGATGCCGCCGCAACCCTGGAGCCCTCATGGAATCCTTCATTCACCTGCGCAAAGGTAAAACACCGCGCCGCCTGCACGCCGATCTCGACGGGCTGAAGGACGATGAATTGGGCCGCGGTGGCTTCACCGGCCGCACTGCGAATCTGTACCGCCGCCACGACCCCACCGCTTACCGGTCGGAGGGTCCGCTGCGCCCCATCGACGTGCTGTCCAGCGAACTCAAGCCCAGCGACGCAACCGACGCCGACGGCGGGCCGCTGCTGATGTTCGCCAACCCTGACTGCCGAATCTCGCTGTCCCGCCGCGAGCAGCCGATGCCGTATTTCGCCCGACACATCGACGGCGACCTGCTGTGCTTCGTGCACCAGGGTGCCGGTCTACTGGAGACCGAGTTCGGGCCGCTGCGCTACCGCGCCGGCGACTGGGTGTACCTGCCGAAAGCGTGCACGTGGCGTCAGGTGCCCGACTCCCAGCGACGACGTTGCTGATGATCGAGGCCAGCGACGAGTTCCGGGTTCCGCCACCGGGCGCGCTGGGCCGCCACTTCCCGTTCGACCCCTCGCAGGCCGTCATTCCCGATCCGGAGCCGATCGACGATGACGATGGCCGCGACGAGTACCGGGTCCGGCTGATCCACGATGGCGGCCCGACAACGCTGTTCTACCAACATAATCCGATCGACGTCGAAGGGTGGCGCGGCGACAACTTCGCGTTCACCTTCAACATCGCCGACTACAACGTGGTGACCTCCGACAGCGTCCATCTGCCCCCGACCGTGCACCTGTTCATGCAAGCCACCGGGGTCTACGTGATGAATTTTCTGCCCAAGCCCGCCGAAGGCGTGCCGGGCACCGAGCGCACACCGTGGTATCACCGCAACGTCGACTACGACGAGATCGCCTTCTTCCACGGCGGCTCGCTCTACGGCATTCCGATGCCACCCGGCCTCATTTCCCATGCGCCGCAAGGCGTTCACCACGGCGCGCCGGAGAAGGCGCGCGAACGGGCCCGCCGCAAGTTCGACGAGCATTCCCGCGTCGACTGGCAGGTCATCGCCGTTGACACCCGTCGCCGGCTCACCCCGTCAGCCGAAGTGCTGGCGCACGACCTAGGACAACACTGATGACGACCACGTCTGCACCCGTGAAGCACGACTATGAGCGGATCCCCTATCTGGTTGCCTTCCAGAACAATTCCGGGGTCCGCGATGTCTACGGCGGGCTGGCCGAAATCACGGTGCTGGAGAGCTATCTGCTCAAGCCGAAAGACAAGCCGTCGGACACCGTGCTGGTGTTCATGCACCCGATCGGCGGCGGCGCCTATCTACCGATGATCAACGCGCTGGCGCGGGCCGGTCATCACGTCATCTACTGCAACAGCCGATTCCGCGGCACCGACTCGGCGTTGCTGATGGAGAAGGTGATCGAAGATCTCGGCGCCGCCATCAAGGATGCCAAGGATCGCCTCGGCTACCGCAAAGTGGTGCTGGCCGGTTGGAGCGGTGGGGGTTCGCTGTCGGTGTTCTATCAGCAGCAGGCCCAGCATGCGACCGTCACCTCGAGCCCGTCGGGCGATGGGCCCGACCTCACCACACTCGATCTGCCCGCCGCCGACGGAATCATGTTGCTGGCCGCGCACATCAGCCGGCACGGCACGCTGACCGAATGGCTCGACGGCTCGATTCTTGACGAATCCGATCCGACCAAACGCGACCCGGAGTTGGACCTCTATAACCCGGACAACCCCAACCAGCCGCCCTACAGCGAGGATTTCCTGGCTCGTTACCGGCAAGCCCAGATCGACCGCAATCGCCGAATCACCGCCTGGGTCAAGGACAAACTGGCCGAACTGAAAGCCGCCGGCCGCGCCGACGACGAGTTCGGCTTCATCGTGCACGGCACCATGGCCGACCCGCGGTGGCTCGACCCGGCCGTCGATCCCAACGAACGGGTTCCGGGAACCTGCTATTTGGGCGATCCTCAAGTGGTGAACATGAGCCCGGTCGGCCTGGCGCGGTTCTCCACGCTGCGCAGTTGGCTATCGCAGTGGAGTTACGACGACGCACACGGCGACGGGGTGGCCTGCGGGCGCGACATCGCGGTGCCGGCACTGGTCATCGGCAACCTCGCCGACGATGCCTGCACACCCGAGCACACCCGCCGTCTTTTCGAGGCGATCGGTCATCCCGACAAGGAGATGCACGAAATCCACGGCGCCACGCACTACTACGCCGGACCCGATCAGCGCGACAAACTGCGGGAGGCCGTCACCGTGGTCACCGATTGGCTGGAGCGGCATGACTTCACGGGGACTGCGTGACTGCCGCCGGGTGCGCTGGACGGCATCCGGGTGCTGGAGTTGGGCACCCTGATCGCCGGGACCCTTCGCCGGACGGCTGCTCGGCGACATGGGCGCCGACGTCATCAAGGTCGAGCCACCCGGCGCACCGGACCCGCTGCGCACCTGGGGCCAGGCCGAGGTCGACGGGCACCACGTGTTCTGGACCGTGCACGCCCGCAACAAGCGGGCCATCACGCTGGATCTGCGTCAGCCCCGCGGCCGCGAGTTGTTCCTCGATCTGGTCGAGAAGTCCGACATCGTGGTGGAGAACTTCCGCCCGGGCACGCTGGAAAAGTGGAATCTGGGTTACGACGTTCTCAGCGAACGTAATTCAGGGATCATCCTGGTTCGGGTGTCGGGCTACGGGCAGACCGGGCCCGACGCCCACAAGCCCGGATACGCCTCGGTCGCCGAGGCGTCCAGCGGTCTGCGTCACCTCAACGGGTTCCCGGGTGGGCCGCCACCGCGGCTGGCCCTGTCGCTGGGCGACAGCCTGGCCGGGATGTTCGGCGCCCAGGGCGCGCTGGCCGCGCTGTATCGGCGCAGCGTCACCGGACACGGCCAGGTCGTCGACGTGGCACTCACCGAATCATGCTTGGCGGTGCAGGAATCCACCATTCCGGACTACGACGCCGGCGGTGTGGTGCGCGGCCCGTCCGGCACCCGCCTGGAAGGTATTGCGCCGTCGAACATCTACCAGAGCGCCGACGGCTCGTGGGTGGTGATCGCGGCCAATCAGGACACCGTGTTCGCCCGACTGTGCTCGGCGATGGGACGCGCCGAGCTGGCCACCGATGAGCGCTTCGTCAATCACGGCGCCCGCGGACGCAACCAGGACGAACTCGACACGATCATCGGCGCCTGGGCCGCCGAGCGTGAACCCGGTGACATCATCGAGACCCTCAGCGCCGCAGGCGTGATCGCGGGCCCGATCAACACCGTCGCCGAGGTGGTGAACGATCCGCAGCTGCGGGCGCGCGGCATGCTGGTCGAGCACCACGACGAACGGCTGGGCCGGCCGGTGCTCGGGCCGGGCATCGCACCGGTGCTCTCGGAATCGCCGGGCAGTGTCCGCAACGCCGGCTCGGCGCGTCCGGGTCAGCACAACGACGACGTCTACCTCGAGCTACTCGGCAAGAGCGCCGAAGAGCTGGAGCAGTTGCGGGCTGAGGGGGTGGTATGACACACGTCGACATTCGCGAGGTGTCGTTGCGCGACGGATTGCAGATCGAGAAGCCAATCCTGTTGTCGGCCAAGCTGGAACTGCTGGCAGCCGTGGCCGCCACCGGGGTGCGCGAGGTCGAGGCGACCGCGTTCGTATCTCCGTCGAAGGTGCCGTCGATGGCCGATGCCGCCGAGCTGGCCGCCGAGCTGCATCACTACCCCGACATCGATTTCTCCGCGTTGGTCGCCAGCCCGAGCGGCGCTAAGCGGGCCGTCGCCGCGGGCTTGCGCTCGATTGAATACGTGGTCGCGGCGAGCGATCCATTCAGTCAGGCCAACGTCGGGCGCAGCAGCGCCCAAGCCACCGAACAGATCAGCGAGATCGTCGCGATCGCGCACGGCAGCGATGTCAGCGTCGAGGTCATCGTCGCGGTCGCATGGGACTGCCCCTTCGACGGACCCACCCCGCCGCAGCGCGTGCTCGACATCGCCGCGGCCGCACGTGATCGCGGCGCCGACCGGTTCTGCATCGCCGACACCATCGGCACCACCACGCCGGGACGGGTGCGTTCGCTGATCGCGCAACTGCGTCCGGTGATCGGCGAGCTGCCGCTGGGCGGGCACTTCCACAACACCCGCGGCGCCGGGCTGGCCAGCGCGTACGCCGCGGTCGAGGCGGGCGTCACCCGGCTGGACGCCTCGGTCGGCGGGCTCGGCGGTTGTCCGTTCGCACCGGGCGCCACCGGCAACATCGCCACCGAGGACCTGGTGTACCTGCTGCGCGACAGCGACATCGACGTCGACATCGACCTGCAGGCCGCGATCGCCGCGGCCGGTGTCGCGAAATCGGTTGTCGGCCATGATTTGCCGAGTGCCCTATTGCGCGCCGGTGACCGGATCGCGCGCTGATGCCGAGCTGAGGTCGTGACCGCGAAAGGCCGCCAGACCCGGGCGGCCATCGAGCAGGCGGCCCGCAAACTGTTCGCGGAGCGCGGCTTTCACGGCACCACGCTGGCCGACATCACCTCCGCTGCCGGCAAGTCCGCCGCGGTGTTCTATCGGTACTTCGACGACAAAGAAGATCTGCTCGCCGCGCTTGCGCGAATCGTTTCTGCACGAGGTTCTGACGCCGTCCGGGCTGAGCCTGCACCTGCCGGACTCCCCCGACGACGACGCGTTCTTCACCTCGGTGGTCACCGGCTACTGGAACATGTTCAAGCAGAACATCGGCATCATGATCGCGGTCGCACAACTGGCCACCACTCAGCAGCGGTTTGCCGCCGTGCAGAACGAGTTCCGGCGGTTCGGTATGGACATCGTCGCGGCCTCGGTGCGACACGTGCAGCAACAGGGCTACGCGTCCGAGCTGAATCCCGAACACATCGCGGCGGCGATCGCCCTGCTGTTCGAGAACTTCACCACGGTGTTTGTGGGCCCGGCCGGCTCCGGGCGGCTAGGACTGACGATCAGCGACGAGGACGCCATCGCGACCCTCGCGACGGTATGGAAGAAAACCCTGTACGGCACTTAAGGAGAAATCACTGTGGATTTCACGTTGCCCGAACACCTTCCGGGACTGCTCGCCGACATGGATGCGTTCATCGAGCGCGAGATCGCGCCATTGCAGGCCGAGAACATGCAGTACTTCGACCAGCGCCGAGAACATGCCCGCACCGATTGGGACAACGACGGCATCCCCACCCGGGAGTGGGAGGACCTGCTCTCCGAGATGCGCCGCCGCGCCGACAAGGCCGGCTGGCTGCGCTATGGCCTGCCCGGGTCGCTGGGCGGCCGCGACGGCACCAACATCGACATGGCGGTCATTCGGGAACATCTGGCGCACAAAGGCCTTGGCCTGCACAACGATCTGCAGAACGAGTCCTCGATCGTCGGCAACTTCCCGCAGGTCATCATGATGGAGCGGTTCGGCTCCGACGAGCAGCGCGCCGCGTGGTCCGAGGCGCTGATCACCGGCGAACGCTCGATGGCGTTCGGGCTCACCGAGCCGCTGCACGGCTCCGACGCCACCTGGCTGGAAACCAGCGCGCACCGCGACGGTGCAAAGAGGGGCTGGATCATCAACGGCTCCAAGCGATTCAACACCGGCGTACACCGGGCCACGCATGACTTGATCTTCGCCCGCACCTCCGGCGAGCCGGGTCAGGCTCAGGGCATCACCGCTTTCCTGGTTCCCACCGACACGCCAGGCTTCCACGTTCCGTATTACTGGTGGACGTTCAACATGCCCACCGATCACGGCGAGGTCGAGTTGACCGACGTGCGGGTACCCGCCGACGCGGTGCTCGGCGAGGTGGACCACGGGCTGGAGGTCGCGCAGACCTTCCTGCACGAGAACCGCATCCGTCAGGCGGCCAGCAGCCTCGGCGCGGCGCAGTACTGTATCGATCGTGCCGCTGAATATGCCGGCACACGAAAGGTTTTCGGCAAGCCGCTGTCGGCCAACCAGGCCGTGCAGTGGCCGCTGGCCGAGCTGCAGACCGAAGCCCAGATGGTTCGTCTGCTGGTGCAGTACGCGGCGTGGCACCTCGACCGCGACCATCACATGGAAGTTTCGGACAAAGTGTCGATGGCCAACTATCGCGCCAACCGGCTGGTGTGCGACGCCGCCGATCGAGCGATGCAGATCTTCGGCGGTCTGGGATACAGCCGCCACGAGCCGTTCGAGCACATCTACCGCCACCACCGCCGCTACCGAATCACCGAGGGCGCCGAGGAGATTCAGATCCGCCGGGTGGCCCAGCGGCTGTTCAAGTTCGGCCGCAAGTGACGGACGCCGAAGCGCTGGCGCCCAAACTCGCCGGCGTGCTGGAACCGGCCCTCGGCGCCGGCACAGCCGTCGAGAATCTGCACACGCTGACCGGCGGCGCCAGCAGAACCACCTGGGCGTTCGACGCCGTTACCGGCGCTCAACGGCGGTCGCTGATCCTGCGCACCGGCCCACCCGACGAGGTGCACGCCGGCATGGAACTCGAAGCCCGCGCCCAACGCGCCGCGGCCGCCGCCGGCGCACCGGTCCCCCACATCATCGTCGCCGACGATTCTGTTGCCGCACTTGGCAATCCGTTTCTGATCTGCGACGCGATCGGCGGCGAGACCATCGTCCGCCGCATCCAGCGGACGCTCGACCGAGCGCGGGCCGGGGCACGACTGCTGGGCCAGTGCGCCGAAGCGCTGGCCGCCATCCATCGGGCCGACACCGACCTCCCCGGGGTGAGCCACGAGGATCAGCTGGCGGAGTGGCGCGAGCAGCTCGACATCATGGGCGACACCACCGCCACCTTCGAGTGGGCGTTTCGGTGGCTGGCCGACAACCGGCCGACGCCCTCGCCGCCGCGTCTGGTGCACGGCGACTTTCGGATGGGAAACCTGATCGTCGACGGATCCGATTTGGCGGCCGTGCTGGATTGGGAGCTGGTGCACGTCGGTGAGGTCTATGAAGACCTGGCCTGGTTCTGCATCCGCGCCTGGCGGTTCGGCGCGCCAGTCGGATCTCGCGGCCGGCGGATTGGGCAGCATCGAGGATTTTCTTCACGGTTACGAAAATGCCGGCGGTGCGCCGGTCGATCGGGCCGCGTTTCACTGGTGGTTGGTGCAGGCGACGCTGCGTTGGGGTGTCATCTGCCGCTACCAGGCCGAACGCCACCTGAGCGGACAGAGCCGCTCGGTGGAGCTCGCGACGATCGGTCGCCGGGTCTGCGAGACGGAATGGGACTTGCTGAACTTGCTCGATAAGGCGGTCGCGCATGCCGGTTGAGAGCCTAGGATTTCGCTGTGGTTACTCCTGATCAGGCAATCGAGGCAATCCGCGAAACTGGCGGGGCGCAACCCGGCAACCGGGCGCTGCACGCCAAGGGCAAGCTCTACCGCGGCACCTTCACCGCGACCCCCGAGGCGGCCGCGCTCTCCCGCGCCGCGCATCTCAGCGGCGCAGCGGTGCCCGCGCTGATCCGATTCTCCAGCGGCTCAGGCAATCCGCGACAACCCGACAACGTCCCCGGCGTGCGCGGGTTGGCGGTGAAACTCACCCTTCCCGACGGGTCGACGACCGACGTGTCCACCCAGACCGCGAAGCTGTTCCCGGCCAGCACTCCCGACGGCTTCATCTCGCTGCTGCGGGCGATGCGTCCCGGCCCCACCGCTCCGCTGCGGCTCATCGGCTACATCGCCACCCATCCGCGGTTCTGTCAAGGCGCTGCCGGTCGTCAAGGAAGCGAACAAAGTGCCGGCCAGCTACGGCACCATCGCCTATCACGGCCTGCACGCATTCCGCTGGGTTGCCGCCGACGGCAGCGCCCGTTTCGTGCGCTACCACTTGCAGCCCGCCGCCGGCGAGGACATTCTGCCGCCGGACGTCGCGAAGGCCAAGGACGCCGACTTCTTGATCCACGAACTCGACGAACGCCTTGCGTCCCAACCGGTTCGGTTCGATTACCAGGTCCAGATCGGCGCGCACGGCGACTCGACCGTCGACCCGTCCAAGCCCTGGCACAGTGACCAGACCGTCACCGTCGGCACCCTCGAGATCACCGGCGCCGACACCGAACGCGAGCACGGCGGCGACATCGTCGTGTTCGACCCGATGCGCGTCACCGACGGCATCGAGCCTTCCGACGACCCGGTGCTGCGGTTCCGCACGCTCGCCTACTCCGCTTCGGTGAAGCTGCGCTCCGGTGTCGACCGCGGGCCCGAAGCGCCCGCGACCTGATGACGTCCGGACACGGTCGCCCCACCGCGGCGGAACTGATCGCCGCGGTAGCCGAGTTCCTCGAGACCGATGTCCGCGAGTCGACCTCGGGTCAGGTCAACTTTCATGCCCGGGTCGCGGCCAACGCCCTGCGCATGGTCGAACGAGAGCTGCTGGCCGACGCTGAACCGACGGCGTGGCCCGCATCCTGGCCCGTGTCGGATATGACGACGAGGCCGCAGCTGGCCGCCGCTATCCGGGCCGGCGCAGCTGGACACCGTGCTGACAAAGTCGTGTCGTGCCTTGCGGGCGCTGGTAGGCCGCCGACTGGCCGTCGCGCACCCCGGCTACGACCGAGGGTAAGTCACGGAATCCGCTCTGCCACAACACTTTTGCTGCGGGTGCGGGATAGCGGCAAAAAACGGGTAACCGACCGTCACTGTCCGCTCCCCGACATCGACGGAGGACCGCTCATGGCCCGGCCGGAAATAGCCACTCTGCTGGCGTTGAGTTCGGCGTTGTGCATCGCGACCGGCGACGTGCTCCAGCAACAGTCGGCGCACCGGATCACCGACGCGTCGATCGGCCACGTCGCATTGTTCGCCAGCCTGCTTCGCAATCAGCGCTGGTGGTGGGGCGCACTCCTGCTGGCCGCCAGCATTGCGTTGCAGGCGGCCGCATTGGGTCAGGGTTCGGTGTTGTTGGTGCAGGCACTGCTGACGCTTTCGGTGCTGTTCGCGCTGCCGTTCAACGCCCGGTTCGCGCGCCGCGCGGTGACCGGTGCGGAGTGGATCTGGGCCGGACTGCTGACGGTCGCGGTAACCGTCGTCGTCGTTGTCGGCCACCCGCAGACCGGCCGCTCGAGCGCCCCATTGGGAACCTGGGCTGCTGTGGCCCTGGTGCTCGGGCCGCTGCTGGTCGCATGCGTTGTCGCCGGCCGAAATCGGGGCGGCGCCTTGGCGGCCAGCCTGTTCGCTCTAGTGTCGGGATCGCTGTGGGGGGTCTTTGCGGTACTGACCAAAGGAGCCGTCGCCCGGCTCGACGCTGGCGTGTGGGCATTGACCACAGCCCCGGAGCTGTACGCCTGCATCGTGGCTGCACTGGGCGGCATCGTGTGGAGCCAGTCGGCGTTCAGGGCCGGGCCCTTGACCGCGTCCATGCCCACCCTGCAGATGTCGCAGCCGGTCGTGGGCGCGGTGCTGGGCATCGTCGTTCTCGGCGAGACGCTGAACACCGGTCGCGCCGGGATGATCGCGTTGGTCGCGGCGGTGCTGGCGATGACGGTGGCAATCGTCAAGCTGGCGCGCGTCGATGCGGTGCCCACCAGCCCACAGCCGGCGGCGCCGACGCGCTAACCGCCGTCGTCCACCGACGTGGTGACTTTCTCCGGATCGATATGCGCCGGTGGCGGGGGTGGTGTGGCGGCCCGCCGGCGCGACCGCGCCAACCAGCTCGGCGCCCACCATGTCCATCGGCCGAGGAGGTGGATGAAGACCGGAACCAGCACCATTCGCACCAGCGTCGCGTCGGCGAGTACGGCAAGGGTCAGGCCGAGACCGAGCATCCGCATGAACGACACGTGGGCAGGGATCAACGCGGCGAACGAAATCGACATCACCAATGCGGCGGTGGTGACCACCCGACCGATGCCGGCAATGCCCAAAGCCGTGCTCTCGTCGGTTGCGGTGCGCTCCTCGGCCGCGCTCAGGGATGTCTCCGAGGAGGCTGTCTCCGAAGGGGCTCGCGAAGCTAGCCAGTACTCCTGGATCCGCGACACCAGAAACACCTCGTAATCCATCGCCAGCCCAAAGGCGATGCAGAACAGCAACACTGGGATGTTGGCGTTCAGAGTCCCATTGGCGGTAGTCCCCAGCGCGCCGAGATGGCCGTCCTGGAAGATCCACACCATCGCCCCGAACGCAGCTGTCAGCGACAACACGTTGCATACCAGCGCCTGTAATGGCAGCACCACACTGCCGGTGAGCAGGAAGAGCAGCACGAATGTGATGACGGCGATCAACCCCAGCACCATCGGCAGCCGGTCCGTGATCGCGCCGACGCTGTCCCGGTTGATCTGCGCCAGGCCGGCCATCTCCACCGCCCGTCCACCCGGCCGGGGGACCTGGTGCAATCGGTCGAGCTGGGTGTTCGAGGCCTGCGAGTAGAGCGGCGCAGTGCCGTTCACCGTGAGAAATGCGCTGTCATGGGCAAACCCGGCCGCCGCGGCGGGCGGCCCGGTCCGCTTGCCGGCCACGAACGTTCCGCCCGGGCCGGTGACAGCAGACACCTCGGGCACACGGGACAACTCGCCGGCGTAGCGCCCGAGGTCGACGGGTTTGAGGCCGCGCGCATCGGGGACGACGACGGTGACCTCGGCGCCCAGGCCGTTGGCGAAGTCGTGGTCCAACATGTCGGCGACTTGTCGCGCCGACGCAGATGGCGGCAGGACGCGCTCATCCGGAAAGCCCCAGTTAACCCCCAGGAACGGAAGGCCCAGCAGCAGCAGAAACGCGACAATGGCCGAACCGGCCGGCACAGCGTGGCGGAGAACGAACTTGGTCGATCGGTACCAGAACAGCGAGTCGACCGGCTTCTCGGCGTGGTCGCGCCACCACTTCACCCTGGGCAGCACCCGGCGCGCCAGAAGATGGGCGTCGAGAGCGTCCAGTCGGGGTCCCAGCAAGGCGATCGCCGCCGGGGTCACCACGATCGTCGCGAGCGCGACGATGGCCGCCGTCGCGACGATCGTGTAGGCCGCAGATTTCAGGAACGACATCGGAAACAGCGCCATCACCGCCATCGACAACGCGACCGTGGTGGCTGAGAACAGCACGGTGCGACCGGCAGTGGCCATGGTCTGCAGCAGCGCCTTATATCGGTCGCCGCACCGGGCCAACTCCTCGCGATAGCGGATGATGATCAGCAGGTTGTAGTCGATCGCCAAGGCAAGTCCCATCGCGATGCTCAAGTCCAGCGCGTACGTCGACACGACAGTGGCGAAACTGATCAGTCGCAACACTGACAGGGTGCCGACAATGGCCAGCCCGCCCAGCACGATCGGCAACGCTGCCGCCACCACGCCGCCCAGCACCCAGATCAGGACCGCGAAGCTCAGCGGGACCGCGATCGACTCCATCAGCAGCAGGTCGCGCCCGTTTTGTTGATTGATCTGGGCGTACGCGACGGCCATGCCCCCCGCGCGCACCGTGACGCCGTCGCGGTCGTGCACCAGGTCGCGGTAAAGCATGCTGGCGTACTTCTGCGCGTCGTCCTCCCCGCCCTTCAAGCCCGCCACGATCAAGCCGGATTTGCCGTCCTTGCTGACCAGCCCGGCGGCGGCCTCCGGCGGCCCAGGCGAGCCGGTCCACGGGGAGGCCACGTTCAGGACCCAGGGCGAGCGCTTCAGGTGATCGACAATGTCGTCGGCGACTCGGCGCGCCTGATCGCTGCGGGCGCCACCGGGCGCGGTGATCGCAATCAGCATCTCCTCGTCGGTTTGGTTGAACTTGTCCCTGAGCAGCCCGGTCGCCCGCGAAGACTCCGAACCCGGATCCTGAAATCCGCCACCCGACAGGGTGCTGATCACCGGGACGCCGAACAACGCGGCCGCCAGCATCAGCAAAAAAGCGGCGGTGATGATGCGGCGCGGCGCTGCGATCGCACGTCGAGCGATTGCTTGCAGCATCTCGGCGTCCTTCCGCTGGGTATTGACCCCCCTATCAGCGCTATACCCGATCGAGGCCGGCTGACACCGGCGCGCACATCTCCGCTGATCCGACAACCCGCTGTCCGCGTGCTGGGCGGTCACTGATTGGCCGATTCAGCGGGTGGGTACCTGATTTGGATGCCGTTGCGTAAATAAGGGTTGAGAAGTCAGCTACGAAAGATTCGGCGCGCGCGGGACCCGGTCGGCAGGGCTTGAGAGCGAATTGGATCAGCTATGAAGACTTCGGACGACGCCATCACGATCCGGTATGCAACCGAAAAGGACTGGCAGGCAGTCTATGAGAACCAGGCGCGAACATTCGGCGACCCGGTGGATCCCGCGACCGTGGAGGCCTGGAAACAGCGGGTTGAGCTGGATGACATCCTGATTGCCGAGGATGTCGCGGACCCACAGCATCCGTTCATCGTCGGGACGACGATCATCTACCGCACCCGACTCACGGTTCCCGGTGGCGCAAGTCTGCGTGCGGCGTGGCTGACGATGACCGCGGTCGCGTCCACTCACCAAGGGCGCGGCATCTGGGCACAACTGAGCGCCAAGGGCCTCGAGATCTTGATCGACCGCGGCTATCCGATCGTGTGCGGTGTTCCGACCCAGACGGCGATGTACGACAGTGTCGGCGCCGGCGTGGCCAGCTACAGCCAGAACTACACCATCGACCGTCGGTCCGCGGAGTTGCGAGATAAGCCGACCGGTAATCGTGGGCGCGAGGTCAACGCGGAGCAGGCACGACACCATTTGCCCGGGATCTACGAAAGATACTGTGCCAGAACAAATGGCGCGATTCAGCGAAACGATGGGTGGTGGAATGACTGCCTCCAGGACCGGCTGACGCAGCGCGGCAACGGGTCTGCGCTGAACTGCACGATCCATCCCGATGGTTTTTTGACCTACCGCATCCATGGCGAACAGAATCACGCATTTCGGCCGCCGCTCGGCACCGCCGTCGTCGAAGACTTCTGCGCGATGACCGAAGATGCGCACAGCGAACTCCTGCAGACCCTGTTGACGCTGGAGATGTTCGACGAGATCAGCGTCGACGTGCCGGTTGATGATCCACTTGTGCTCAAGCTGACCGACCACCGCGCTGCCGAGGTCACAGGCGCGAGCGACTGGCTCTGGGTACGGATCAACGATGTCGCTGAGGCACTCGGGGCGCGCACCTACGACGCGGACATCGACGTCGTGCTGGAAGTCGTTGATCCACTCGGGCTGTCGAGCGGACGGTTCCTGCTTCAGACCCGCGATGGAGTCGGCAAGTGCGTGCCCCATGAGGGTCCCGCCGACATCGAGATCGGTCTCGCCGATCTCGCGACGATCTACACCGGTGCCCATCGAGCGTCAGACCTGTTACGGGCCAACCGAATCAGCGAGTTAGAAAGCGGTGCGCTGCAGCGCGTGGAAGCGGCGTTCCGGACCGAACGAGCCCCGTTCTGCAACACGTTGTTCTAAGACCGCGTCAACGAGTAGTTTCATAACTGCTCAGCTATGGCGCGACCCGAAGACAACCCAGGAGCTGCCATGCCAGCGGCCGACACCTCCGTCATCGATCTGGCCGATGAACTGTTTGCGGCGATCGTTCGAGGCGATGAGGCGTTCTTGACGCAGATGTTCGATGACGACATCGCGGTGTGGCGGGTCGGCTCCCGTCGCGACGACGACAAAGTTCGGGCTATGAGGGTTCTGCACTGGTTCATCGACGTCACCGCCGAGCGCAGCTACGAGATTCTCGACCGGCAGCAATTTCCCGACGGTTTCGTCCAGCAGCACATCCTGCACGCCGCCGGTCGCAGCGGCGGATTGATCGCGCTGCGGGTCTGCATCGTGATCAAGGTCGGTGGCGACAACCTGATCACCCGCATCGACGAGTACTTCGACCCGGCGCAACTCGCGCCATTGATGAGCTAGGAGCTCCGCATGCGCAAACGTCAACACCTTGCTGAACGATCCGGACACCGCCGGTGTGTGGAGCCTGGATCCCGACCGGTCGACCGTCGGCTTCAGTATCAGGAACTTCTGGGGCCTGATCCATGTCAAAGGGCGGTTCACCGACGTCAACGCCGACGGCCAAATCACCGGCAAGGGCGCCATCTTCGGCCGTCTCGACATCCAGGTGGCATCGCTGCACACCGGCATCGGCAAACGCGACGAGCACCTGCGATCGGCCGACTTCTTCGACGCCGAGCGCTATCCGGTGATCAGTGTGGAGGTAACCGGCATCGACCCCAGCGCCGGTGACGGCGCGAGTCTGCAGGCCACCGTCAGCATCAAAGAAGTCACCGCGCCCGTGCCGCTGCCGGTCCAGGTCAGCACACTCGACGACGGCGCCGTGCGGGTGCAAACGAACGCCGAGATCGACCGGACCCAATTCGGTGTGGACGCCAATCCGCTGGGCATGATTGCTAAGACGGCAACGATCGTGGCCGACGCGTACTTCGTGCGGACGCCGCAGTAACCATCGCCGGGCAGTACGATCTGGACCGTGTCTGCCACCAGCCCCTTGCGGATCCTTGTGTACAGCGACAACCCCAACACCCGACAGGCCGTCATGCTGGCGCTGGGCAAACGAGTCCATCCGGACCTGCCCGAGCTGAGCTACGTCGAGGTCGCGACCGGACCGGTGGTGGTCCAGCAGCTGGACGCCGGCGGCATCGATCTGGCGATCTTGGACGGCGAGGCGACTCCCGAAGGCGGCATGGGACTCGCCAAACAGCTCAAAGATGAAATCGACGACGGGCCGCCGATCGTGGTGCTGACCGGTCGTCGCGACGACGCCTGGCTCGCCGCCTGGTCGCGCGCCGAGGGTGCGGTGCCCCACCCGATCGACCCGATCAGGCTGAGCCGAACTGTGCTCGAGTTGCTGCGCACCCCGGTTCAGTAGCCATCTGACCTGGCCCGGACCCGCTCCCGGCCCATGCCCCGACTGGGCCGGAACAGGTCTCCATATCTGGCTCAAGAACGAGCCAGATCTTCTCCTGCACTTGGTAGTTCGCAACCTTCGCTCAAATGCCGAGATACCCCATGCCTCGTGATGGTCACCGCTCGTCAAGCTGTGGTTGAGGTCACATCTAACCTGCTGAGCGCGGGACCGCACGCGGTCGCTAGGCTGTGGTTGCGCTCACAGTCCAGCCCATAGACCAGAGTGAGGAAGCGTCGTCGCGGGATGAATCTCTACCTACCAATTCTCGTACTCGGAGGGATCGCCGCCGCCTTCGGGCTCGGCTCGGTCGCTATCGCCCAGGTCACCGGCCCGAAGCGCTTCAACCGCGCCAAGCTGGAGGCCTACGAATGCGGGATCGAGCCCAGCGACCAGCCGGCCAACGCACCGCATGCCGGTAGCGGCCAGCGCTTCCCGGTGAAGTACTACCTCACCGCGATGCTGTTCATCGTCTTCGACATCGAGATCGTGTTCCTGTACCCGTGGGCGGTCAGCTACGACCAGTTGGGGCTGTTCGCGCTGATCGAGATGGTGATCTTCATGCTGACCGTCTTCGTGGCCTACGCATACGTGTGGCGTCGCGGCGGATTGACTTGGGATTGAGGTAGATCGTGGGCATTGAAGAAAAACTACCGAGCGGCTTCTTGCTGACCACCGTCGAACAGCTGGCGGGATACTTTCGCAAGAGCTCGCTGTGGCCGGCCACCTTCGGACTGGCCTGCTGCGCGATCGAGATGATGGCCACCGCCGGCCCGCGGTTCGACATCGCACGCTTTGGCATGGAGCGCTTTTCGGCAACGCCGCGACAGGCCGACCTGATGATCGTCGCCGGCCGGGTCAGCCAGAAGATGGCGCCGGTGCTGCGCCAGATCTACGACCAGATGGCCGAGCCCAAATGGGTGCTGTCCATGGGTGTCTGCGCATCATCGGGCGGAATGTTCAACAACTACGCGATCGTCCAGGGCGTCGACCATGTGGTGCCGGTGGACATCTACCTGCCCGGCTGCCCGCCGCGTCCGGAGATGCTGCTGTACGCAATTCTCAAGCTGCACGACAAGATTCAAGAGATGCCGCTCGGCGTCAACCGCGAGCTGGCCATCGCCGAGGCCGAGAAAGCGGCCCTTGCCCAGCGGCCGACGATCGAACACCTCGGGCTGCTGCGATGAGTTCACCGGAACACGACCCCAAGCGCGCAGCCAGCGAGGTCGGCGGAAACCCAGTGGACACCGACACCCCCGACACCTCCGACGCCGAGCTGATCGGCGTGCGCCGCGGCATGTTCGGCGTTCGCGGCAGCGGTGACACCTCAGGCTATGGACGGCTGATTCGCCAGGTCACCATCGACGAGGGAAGCCCGCGCCCCTACGGTTTCTACTTCGACGAGATCGTCGACCGGCTGGCCGAGGTGCTGAAAGCCGACGACAACGTCGAATTCGCCGACGCCATCGAGAAAGTAGTCGTCTATCGCAACGAGCTGACGCTGCACGTGCGCCGCGAACTGCTGCCGCAGGTCGCCCGTCGGCTACGCGACGACGCGCAACTGCGGTTCGAGCTGTGCCTGGGTGTGAGCGGCGTGCACTACCCGGACGAAACCGGCCGCGAGCTGCACGCGATTTACCCGCTGAGCTCCATCACCCACACCCGTCGGGTCCGGCTGGAAGTGGCTGCACCAGATGGTGATCCGCACATCCCCTCGTTGTTCCGGATCTACCCGACCAACGACTGGCATGAGCGCGAGACCTACGACTTCTTCGGCATCATCTTCGACGGCCACCCTTCATTGACCCGTATCGAGATGCCCGACGACTGGCAGGGACACCCGCAGCGCAAGGACTATCCGCTCGGCGGCGTCCCAGTGGAGTACAAGGGCGCGCAGATCCCCCCGCCCGACCAGCGGAGGTCCTACAACTGATGAGCGAAACCACAACCGCCGCCAACGGTGACGGCTCGGACACCTTGATCGCGCTCACGGGCCAAGATTGGAACAGGGTTGTCGAGGCGGCCCGGGAGCGCGGCGAACCCGGCGAACGAATCGTCGTCAACATGGGTCCGCAACACCCGTCGACCCATGGCGTGCTGCGACTGATCCTGGAGATCGAGGGCGAGACCGTCACCGATGCCCGGTGCGGAATCGGCTACCTGCACACCGGAATCGAGAAGAACCTCGAATACCGGTACTGGACGCAGGGCGTGACGTTCGTAACCCGAATGGATTACCTGGCGCCATTTTTCAACGAGACGGCCTTCTGTCTCGGAGTGGAGAAGCTGCTCGGGATCACCGACGAGATCCCCGAACGGGTCAACGTCATCCGGGTGATGATGATGGAACTCAACCGAATCTCCTCGCACCTGGTCGCTTTGGCGACCGGCGGCATGGAGTTGGGCGCGATGACGCCGATGTTCACCGGCTTCAAGGGCCGCGAGATCATCCTCACGCTGTTCGAGTCGATCACCGGGCTGCGGATGAACAGTGCCTACATCCGCCCCGGGGGTGTGTCGGCGGACCTGCCGCCGAACGCCGAAGCCGAAATCGCTACAGCCCTCGAGGAAATCAAGGGCGTGCTGCATGAGATGGGCAACCTGCTCAACGAGAGCGCCATCTGGAAAGCCCGCACCAAGGATGTCGGTTACCTCGACCTCACCGGCTGTGTCGCCCTGGGAATCACCGGGCCGATCCTGCGGTCCACCGGGTTGCCGCACGACCTGCGCAAATCAGAGCCCTACTGCGGATACGAGAACTACGAATTCGACGTCATCACCGATGACGGGTGTGATTCCTACGGCCGCTACATCATTCGCGTTAAAGAGATGTCGGAGTCGGTGAAGATCGTCGAGCAGTGCCTGGACAAACTGAAGCCCGGCCCAACGATGATCGAGGATCGCAAAATCGCCTGGCCGGCTGACCTGAAAGTCGGTCCGGACGGGTTGGGTAACTCGCCGGAGCACATCGAGAAGATCATGAGCGGCTCGATGGAGGCGCTGATCCATCACTTCAAGCTGGTCACCGAGGGAATCCGCGTGCCGGCCGGACAGGTTTACGTCGCCGTCGAATCGCCCCGCGGCGAGCTGGGAGTGCACATGGTCAGCGACGGCGGCACCCGGCCATACCGGGTGCACTACCGCGACCCCTCGTTCACCAACCTCCAGGCCGTCGCCGCGATGTGCGAGGGCGGCATGGTCGCTGACGTGATCACCGCGGTGGCCAGTATCGACCCGGTGATGGGCGGGGTGGACCGATGACTGCAGATTTCCAGCCCGCCGCAGGCAACAGCGAGCCCGGCGCCAACAACGGCGAGCGGGTGTTCCTCCGACTCGGCCCGCCACCGGAAGAGCCCGGACAGTTCGTCACCGACGGCGCGCCGCAGGACTATGCGGCCGACGTGCAGGCGCGGCTGGAGGTCGACGCCAAGGAGATCATCGGCAAATACCCCAGTCCGCGCTCGGCGCTACTGCCTTTGCTGCACCTCGTGCAGTCCGAGGACGGCTACATCACGCCGGCCGGTGTGGAGTTCTGCAGCGCACAGCTCGGGCTGACCGGTGCCGAAGTCGCCGCTGTCGCAAGCTTTTACACCATGTACCGGCGCGGCCCCACCGGCGACTACTTCGTCGGCGTGTGCACCAACACGCTCTGTGCGGTGATGGGTGGCGACGCGATCTTCGACTCGCTCAAAGAGCACCTCGGCATCGGCAACGACGAGACCACCGAAGACGGATCGGTCACCCTGCAGCACATCGAGTGCAATGCGGCGTGCGACTTGGCGCCGGTGGTGATGGTCAATTGGGAGTTCTACGACAACCAGACCGTCGAATCGGCGCGCGATCTCGTCGACGGACTGCGCAGCCGGGCAACCGCCGGCCCCGTCGCGCGGTCTCGCTCCGCTGTGCAAGTTCAAGGAGACTGAGCGAATCCTGGCCGGCTTCCCTGACCCGCGGCCGGACGACGGCCAGGGCGGAGCCGCTGCGGCCACGTTGGCCGGCCTCAAGGTAGCCAAGGAGCAGAACATGGCCGCTCCGTCGCCCGACAGTTCAGGAGAAGGCAAGTAATGGGGTCGCAAACACCGTTGGCTCCGGTGCTGAGCCGGTACTGGGATGACCCCGAGTCCTGGACTCTGGAGACCTACCGCCGCAATGACGGGTATGAGGCGCTGGAGAAGGCCTTGAAGATGGACCCCGACGCGGTGATCTCCGCCGTCAAGGACTCCGGGCTGCGCGGTCGCGGCGGCGCGGGCTTCTCCACCGGCACCAAGTGGTCGTTCATCCCGCAGGGCGACACCGGCGCGGCCGCCAAGCCGCACTACCTGGTGGTCAACGCCGACGAATCCGAACCTGGTACGTGCAAAGACATTCCGTTGATGCTGGCCACACCGCACGTCCTGGTCGAAGGCGTGATCATCGCGTCGTATGCGATCCGGGCCAGCCACGCGTTCATCTACGTGCGCGGCGAGGTCCTGCCGGTGCTGCGGCGCTTGCAGAACGCCGTCGCCGAGGCGTACGCCAACGGATACCTGGGCCGCAACATCGCCGGATCGGGTTACGACCTGGAGTTGGTGGTGCACGCCGGTGCGGGTGCGTACATCTGCGGCGAGGAGACCGCTCTGCTGGACTCGCTGGAGGGACGACGCGGGCAGCCGCGACTGCGTCCGCCATTCCCCGCCGTCGCCGGCCTTTACGGCTGCCCGACGGTGATCAACAACGTCGAGACCATCGCCAGCGTCCCGTCGATCGTGCTCAACGGCGTGGACTGGTTCCGCTCGATGGGCAGCGAGAAATCACCTGGCTACACGCTGTATTCGCTGTCGGGGCACGTGACCAAGCCCGGCCAGTACGAGGCGCCGCTGGGCATCACGTTGCGCGAACTGCTCGACTACGCCGGCGGCGTGCGAGCCGGACACCAGCTGAAGTTCTGGACGCCCGGCGGATCCTCGACACCGCTGCTCACCGACGAACACCTCGACGTAGCCACTGGATTACGAAGGCGTCGGAGCGGCCGGGTCGATGCTGGGCACCAAGGCGCTGGAGATCTTCGACGAAACCACGTGTGTGGTGCGCGCGGTGGGCCGGTGGACCGACTTCTACATGCACGAGTCGTGTGGCAAGTGCACGCCCTGCCGCGAGGGGACGTTCTGGCTGAGCCAGATCTACCACCGCTTGGAAGCCGGTCAGGGCACCACCGAAGACCTGGACAAGCTGCTGGACATCTCCGATGCGATTCTCGGAAAGTCGTTCTGCGCGTTGGGCGATGGTGCCGCGAGTCCGGTCGCGTCGTCGATCAAATTCTTCCGCGACGAATACGTCGCGCACATCGAGGGCAACGGCTGCCCGTTCGACCCCAAGCTGTCCATGCTCGCCGCGAACGGAGCCTCATGACTCAAACGGCCGACACCGGAAAGAAGGTCACCGAGCCGGAGCCCGAGCTGGTGAACCTGACCATCGACGGCACCGAAGTCAGCGTTCCCAAGGGAACTTTGGTGATTCGGGCCGCCGAATTGATTGGCGTGCAGATCCCCCGGTTCTGCGACCACCCGTTGCTGGACCCGGTCGGCGCGTGCCGCCAATGCCTGGTCGAGGTCGAGGGCCAGCGTAAACCGATGGCGTCCTGCACGATTCCCGTTGCCGACGACATGGTGGTCCGCACGCAGTACAGCTCCGAGGCGGCCGACAAGGCGCAGCACGGTGTGATGGAGCTGTTGCTGATCAACCACCCGCTGGACTGCCCGATGTGCGACAAGGGCGGGGAATGCCCCCTGCAGAACCAGGCAATGTCCAACGGCCGTCCGGACTCTCGGTTCGAAGACGTCAAGCGCACGTTCACCAAACCGATCAACATCTCCTCGCAGGTGCTGCTGGACCGCGAGCGCTGCATTCTGTGCGCGCGGTGCACCCGGTTCTCCGAGCAGATCGCCGGCGACCCGTTCATCGAGATGCTGGAACGCGGTGCGCTGCAGCAGGTCGGCATCTATGCCAATGAGCCGTTCGAGTCGTATTTCTCCGGCAACGCCGTGCAGATCTGCCCGGTCGGGGCGCTCACCGGAGCCTCCTACCGCTTCCGGGCCCGGCCGTTCGACCTGGTTTCCAGCCCGAGCGTGTGTGAGCACTGCGCCTCGGGATGCTCGCAGCGCACCGACCACCGCCGCGGAAAGGTGTTGCGCCGGTTGGCCGGCGACGATCCCGAAGTCAACGAAGAGTGGAACTGCGACAAGGGCCGCTGGGCGTTCAACTACGCCACCCAGCGTGACCGGATCACCACTCCGCTGATCCGCGGGGCCGACGGCGAGCTGGAGCCGGCGTCGTGGCCGCACGCGGTCGCCACGGCGATCGAGGGGCTCACCACCGCGGCGGGCGGCGCAGGCGTGCTACCAGGTGGCCGGCTGACCGTCGAAGACGCATACGCCTACTCCAAGTTCGCCCGGATTGTGTTGGGCACCAACGACATCGATTTCCGCGCCCGCCCGCACAGCACAGAGGAGACGCAGTTCCTGGCGGCCCTGGTCGCAGGCAAGTTCACCACCAGCTACTCCGATCTGGAGTCAGCGCCGGTGGTATTGCTGGCCGGCTTCGAACCAGAGGAAGAGTCGCCGATCGTGTACCTGCGGCTGCGCAAGGCCGCGCGCAAGCACAGTCTGCCGGTCCACGCGGTTGCGCCGTTCGCCAGCAACGGTTTGCAGAAGATGGACGGCACGCTGATCGAGACCGCGCCCGGCGGTGAGGCCGCCGCGCTGGACGCACTGGCCGGCGGCGAGCTCGCTGGTCTCCTCGCCAAACCGGGTGCCGTCATCCTGGTCGGCGAGCGGCTGGCCGCCTCGCCCGGTGCCTTGTCTGCCGCGGCCCGACTCGCCGAAAGCACCGGCGCGCAATTGGCCTGGGTGCCGCGCCGCGCCGGCGAGCGAGGGGCGATCGAGGCCGGCGCGCTGCCGGGACTGCTGCCCGGTGGCCGGCCGCTCAGCGACGAGACCGCCCGCGCGCAGGTGGCCCAGGGCTGGAATGTCGCAGACCTGCCTTCCGCCGATGGCCGTGACGCCGATGGCATTCTGGCCGCGGCTGCCGATGGCAGCCTGGGCGCACTGCTGGTCGGCGGCATCGATCCCGACGACTTCGCCGACCCCGAGGCGGTGCTGGCCGCCTTGGACGCCGCGGGTTTCGTGGTGAGCCTGGAGTTGCGGCACAGCGCCGTGACCGAACGCGCCGACGTGGTCTTCCCGATCGCGCCGGCGTCGGAGAAGGCCGGGACCTACCTGAACTGGGAGGGCCGTCAACGCAGCTTCTCCGGCGCACTGCCGCCCAAGGCCACCCCGGACTGCCGGGTGCTCGACACCCTGGCCGACGAGCTGGGCATCGACCTCGGATTCTCCACTGTGGCAGCGGGGCTCGCTGAACTCAACGGGTTGGGCACCTGGGATGGCACCCCGGTGCCGGCACCGGGCGTCGCCGCGCCGACGGCACCCAAACCCGCCGACGGCGAAGCCATCCTGGCGGGCTGGCGGATGCTGCTCGACGCCGGGCAATTGCAGGACGGCGAGCCACATCTGGCGGGTACCGCACGCACGCCCGTGGTGCGGTTGTCGGCCGAAACTGCGGACGCGATCGGCGCCGCCGACGGCGACAACGTCAGCGTCAGCACCGCACGCGGCGCGATCACGCTGCCGTTGACGATCACCGACATGGCCGACCACGTGGCTTGGCTGCCGTTGAACTCGCCGGGCTCGGCGGTACACCGGCAACTGGGCGTCACGCCTGGCGCAGTGGTGAAAATTGGAGTGAGCAAATAATGACTGGCTTCGGGCACGACACCTGGTGGCTGATCCTGGCCAAATCGCTTCTGGTCTTTGTGTTCCTGGTCCTGACCGTGCTTATCGCGATCCTGGCCGAACGCAAGATCCTCGGCCGGATGCAAATGCGTTGGGGACCCAACCGCGTCGGCCCGCGCGGCTATCTGCAAAGCCTCGCCGACGGCATCAAGCTGGCACTCAAGGAGCCGATCGTCCCGTTCGGCGTCGAGAAGCCGATTTTTCTTCTGGCACCGGCGATCTCGACGATTCCGGCGATCACCGCGTTTGCGTTCATCCCGTTCGGGCCGCAGGTTTCGGTGTTCGGCCACTGGACCCCGCTGCAGGTGACCGATGTGCCTGTCGCGGTGCTGTTCATCCTGGCGCTGTCCTCGATCGGGGTTTACGGGATCGTGCTGGCCGGGTGGTCCTCGGGTTCGACCTACCCGCTGCTGGGCGGTGTGCGGTCTACTGCGCAGGTGATCTCCTACGAGGTCGCGATGGGACTGTCGTTCGCGACCGTATTCCTCTACGCCGGAACGATGTCCACGTCGCAGATCGTCACGGCTCAGAACCGGGTCTGGTACGTCTTCCTGCTGCTGCCGTCGTTCTGCACCTACCTGGTGTCCATGGTCGGCGAAACCAACCGGGCGCCCTTCGACCTACCCGAGGCCGAAGGCGAACTGGTCGCCGGTTTCCACACCGAGTACTCGTCGCTGAGCTTCGCGATGTTCTTCCTCGCCGAGTACATCAACATGACGACGGTGTCGGCGCTGGCCGCCACGCTGTTCATGGGCGGCTGGCACGCGCCGTGGCCACTGAACATGTGGGCCGGCGCCAACAGCGGATTCTGGCCGGTGCTCTGGTTCACCGCCAAGGTGTGGGTGTTCTTGTTCCTCTACATCTGGTTGCGGGGCGTATTGCCGCGGCTGCGGTACGACCAGTTCATGGCGCTCGGGTGGAAGATCCTCATCCCGGTCTCACTGGTCTGGACGCTGATCGCCGCCGCGATCCGCACGCTGCGCGACCAGGGTTACGCGCACTGGACGACGGTGCTGGTCGGCGCCAGCATCGTCGTGACCGCCGTTCTGCTGTATCTGCTGCAAAGACCGTTCAGCAACACACAACTGCGCAAGAGGCGTCGTCGCACCGAGGCAGAGGCGCTGTCCGCACGTCCGGCCTCCTTCGAACCAGCATTTCCCACGCCGGCACTGCCCGGCACACCACCGGCCGCGGTGGCCAAGGAGGCAGCCCATGGCTAAGTTCCTCAGTTCCCTAGCCGGATTCGGCGTCACGTTCGGTGCGATGTTCAAGCGCCCGATCACCGAGAGCTATCCGGAGAACCCCGGACCGGTAAAGCCGCGCTACCACGGCCGCCACCAGCTCAATCGCTACGACGATGGACTGGAGAAGTGCATCGGCTGCGAGCTGTGCGCATGGGCGTGCCCGGCCGACGCGATCTACGTCGAGGGCGCCGACAACACCGAGGAGCAGCGTTTCTCGCCCGGTGAGCGCTACGGCCGGGTCTATCAGATCAACTACCTGCGCTGCATTGGATGCGGGCTGTGCGTCGAGGCCTGCCCGACCCGCTCGTTGACCATGACCAACGAGTACGAAATGGCCGACGACAATCGCGCCGACCTGATCCTCGAGAAGCACCAACTTTTGGCCCCGCTCCTGGAGGGCATGACTCCGGCGCCGCACCCTCGGGCTGAAGGTTCCACCGACGCCGACTACTACCGCGGCAACATCACCTCGAACGGGCCTGCGCAACATACCGATCACGGACGTTTCGAAGTGACCACTCAACTGGCGGCCGACGTCATCACCCGCACGTCCACCGGCGAAGCGGTGACCTTCTGGCTACTGGGCACGCTGGCGCTGATCGGTGCGCTGGGTGTGGTGATGGCCGCCAACGCGGTGTACTGCGCGATGTCGCTGGCCCTGACGATGATCGTGCTGGCGGTGATCTACATGATCGAAGACGCTTTGTTCCTCGGCGTCGTACAGATCGTGGTCTACACCGGCGCGGTGATGATGCTGTTCCTGTTCGTGCTGATGCTGATCGGCGTCGACTCGGCGGAATCGCTGGTGGAAACCCTGCGCGGACAGCGCGTGGCCGCGGTGGTGGCCGGGCTGGGCTTGGGTGTCGTGCTGATCGCCGGAATCGGCAACATCACCACAGACCGTTTGACGGCAAACGGCCTCTCGAAAGACATTGCTCCCGAAGGCAACGTTCAGGGCCTGGCGGCGCTGATCTTCTCGCAGTACCTCTGGGCGTTCGAGCTGACCAGCGCGCTGCTGATCACCGCCGCGATCGGGGCGATGATTCTGGCGCACCGCGAGCGCTTCGAGCGCCGCAAGACCCAGCGCGAGATGTCCATCGAGCGGTTCGGCCCCGGCGGTTATCCCACCCCGCTGCCCGGCCCGGGCGTCTTCGCCCGGCACAATGCCGTCGACACTCCCGCGCGGTTGCCCGACGGCTCGCCATCCCGGTTGTCGGTGCCCGCTGTCATGGAAATGCGGCCGGTCAAGGAGCGGGACCTGCCGGTTGCCAACGGTTCCAACGGTTTTGACGCCATCACTCGAGGGGGCGGGTCGTGAATCCGCAGAATTACCTGTATCTGTCTGCGCTGCTGTTCACCATCGGCGCTGCCGGTGTGCTGTTGCGGCGCAACGCGATTGTGATGTTCATGTGCGTCGAGTTGATGCTCAATGCGGTGAACCTCGCCTTCGTCACGTTCGCCCGGCTGCACGGTCACCTCGACGGCCAGATGGTGGCGTTCTTCACGATGGTCGTCGCGGCCTGTGAGGTGGTGGTCGGGCTGGCCATCATCATGACGATTTTCCGTGCCCGCAAATCGGCTTCGGTCGACGACGCCAACCTGCTCAAGGGCTGAGGGATGACACATTTGACTTGGCTGCTTGTCGCGTTGCCCGCGGCCGGCGCCGCGATTCTGCTGCTCGGCGGCAGGCGCACCGACCCGTGGGGACACTGGCTGGGCTGTCTGACCGCACTGGCCTCGTTCTTCGTCGGTCTGTCGCTGCTGATCGAGATGCTGGGCCGCCACGGCGATGCGCGGACCATCGGCCAGAACCTGTTCAGCTGGATCCCGGTCAACGGTCTGCAGGTCGACTTCGGGTTGCAGATCGACCAGCTGTCGATCTGTTTCGTGCTCCTGATCACCGGGGTCGGATCGCTGATCCACATCTACTCGGTGGCCTACATGGCCGAAGATCCCGATCGCCGAAGGTTTTTCGCGTATCTGAACCTGTTCCTGGCGGCGATGCTGCTGCTGGTGGTGGCCGACAATTACGTGGGCCTTTACGCCGGCTGGGAAGGCGTGGGTCTGGCGTCCTACCTACTGATCGGGTTCTGGTACCACAAGCCGACTGCGGCGACCGCCGCCAAGAAGGCCTTCGTGATGAACCGGGTCGGCGACGCCGGTCTGGCGCTGGCGATCTTCGTGATCTTCGCCAACTTCGGCACCCTGTCCTACTCCGGCGTGTTCGGCTCGGCGGTGGGCGCCAGCCACAGCGCGTTGACCTGGATCGGTCTGCTGCTGCTGGCGGGTGCGTGCGCCAAATCCGCACAGGTTCCTCTGCAGGCCTGGCTCGGTGACGCAATGGAAGGCCCCACCCCGGTGTCCGCGCTGATCCACGCCGCCACCATGGTGACCGCCGGTGTGTACCTGATCGTGCGCTCCAACCCGCTGTACAGCTTGTCCCCCGACGCCCGGCTCGGCGTCATCATCGTCGGGGCGGTCACGTTGATGTTCGGGGCGATCATCGGTTGCGCCAAGGACGACATCAAGCGCGCGCTGGCCGCGTCCACGATGAGCCAGATCGGCTACATGGTGCTCGCCGCGGGCCTGGGGCCGGCGGGCTACGCATTCGCGATCCTGCACCTGCTCACCCACGGCTTCTTCAAAGCCGGCCTGTTCCTCGGCTCCGGCTCGATCATCCACGCGATGCACGAAGAGCAGGACATGCGCCACTACGGCGGCCTGCGCAGCGCGCTACCGGTCACCTTCGCCACGTTCGGCCTGGGCTACCTGGCGATCATCGGCGTGCCGCCGTTCGCCGGCTTCTTCTCCAAAGACGCCATCATCGAAGCCGCATTGGGAGCGGGCGGGGCCGGCGGGTGGATTCTGGGCGGCACCGCAGTGCTGGGTGCCGGAATCACCGCGTTCTACATGACCCGGGTGATGCTGATGACGTTCTTCGGCAAAAAGCGCTGGGCCGACGACGCGCATCCCCATGAGGCGCCCGCGCTGATGGCGTGGCCGATGATCCTGCTCGCGGTCGGATCGGTGTTCTCCGGTGGGCTGCTGGGCTGGGGCGGCACGCTGCGGCACTGGCTGGAACCGGTGACCACTTTCGAGGAGAGCACACCCGTCGCGCCGAGCTGGGTGATCAGCGCCGTGGCCGTCGGCGTCGTCGCCGTCGGCTTTCTGTTCGCACTGTGGCGCTACCTCGGCAAACCCATCCCCGAAACCGCGCCGGCCGACGTGTCCGTACTGACCGTAGCCGCCCGCCGGGACCTCTACGGCGATGTCTTCAACGAAGACGTGTTCATGCGACCGGGTGCGCAGCTCACCCACGCGCTGGTCGAGTTCGACGACCAGGGTGTGGACGGCTCGGTCAACGCGCTGGCCAATCTGGTGGGCCGGGCTTCGGAATGGCTGCGCGGCTTCCAGACCGGGTTCGCCCGTAACTATGCGTTGTCGATGTTGGCCGGAGCGGCGCTCTTCGCCGCCGCGATCCTGGCGGTGCAACTGTGGTGAGCTCTCACCTGCCTTGGCTTTCCGTCCTGTGGCTGCTGCCATTGGTCGGTGCCGTCGTCATCATCCTGATTCCGCCGGGTGGCCGACAGCTGGCCAAGTGGCTCGGCGTGGGTGTGTCGGTGGCAGTGCTGGCGCTGTCGATCGCGGTGGCGGTGGCCTTCAAGGCCGGCGGCCCGACCTATCAGTTCACCGAATCTCACCCGTGGATACCGGCATTCGGCGCGGGCTACACCATCGGTATCGACGGCATCGCGCTGATGCTGGTGCTGGTCACCACGATTCTGGTGCCGTTCCTGCTGGTGGCCGGCTGGAATGACGGTGACGATGCTGACGACCCGCTGTACCCGGCTGCGCCGCGATCGTCAGATGCCAAGCGAGCCCGCGGCACGCAGGCCTACGTCGCGTTGACGCTGACCATCGAATCGATGGTGCTGATCTCGGTGATCTCGCTGGATGTGCTGCTGTTCTACGTGTTCTTCGAGGCGATGCTGATCCCGATGTACTTCCTGATCGGCGGTTTCGGTGGCGGCGCCCACCGTTCGCGCGCCGCGGTGAAGTTCTTGCTGTACAACCTGTTCGGCGGCCTGATCATGCTTGCCGCGGTGATCGGCCTGTACGTGGTGACCGCCGAAAACGGCTCGGGCACATTCGATTTCCGCCAGATCGTCGCAGCCGTCAGCACGGGCACGCTGGGCGCTTCCTCGGGTGTACTCAAGGCGCTGTTCCTGGGATTCATGTTCGCGTTCGCCATCAAGGCGCCGCTGTGGCCGTTCCACCGTTGGCTGCCCGACGCCGCAGTGGAGTCGACACCGGCGACCGCGGTATTGATCACCGCCGTGATGGACAAGGTCGGCACGTTCGGCATGCTGCGTTACTGCCTGCAGTTGTTCCCTGACGCGTCAACGTATTTCCGGCCCGCCATCGTCACCCTCGGGATAATCGGTGTCATCTACGGCGCGATCGTGGCGATCGGCCAGACCGACATCATGCGCCTGATCGCGTATACATCGATTTCACACTTCGGCTTCATCATCGTCGGCATCTTCGTGATGACGAGTCAGGGCCAGAGCGGTGCGACGCTGTACATGCTCAACCACGGCATCTCCACCGCCGCGGTGTTCCTGATCGCCGGCTTCTTGATCTCGCGGCGGGGCACCCGCTCGATCGCCGCCTACGGCGGGATTCAGAAAGTAGCGCCGATGCTGGCCGGGACCTTCCTGGTCGCCGGGCTGGCCACGGTGTCGCTGCCCGGGCTGGCGCCGTTCGTCAGCGAGTTCCTGGTACTGCTGGGCGCGTACAACCGCTACTGGCTGGCGGCGGCGGTGGGCGTCGTCGCACTGGTGCTGTCGTCGATCTACATCCTGTGGCTCTACCAGCGGGTGATGACCGGTCCGGTGACCGCAGGCAACGAACGGATCCGCGACCTGGTGCCACGCGAAATCCTGGTCGTCGCACCTCTGATCCTGCTACTGCTGGTGCTGGGGATCTACCCGAAGCCGGTGCTGAACATCATCAACCCCGCGGTGGGGAACACCATGGCGACCATCGGTGCGCATGACCCCGCGCCGATTGTGCGGCCTGGCACGGCGCACGTGCCTGGAATGGCGGAAGGACCGCACCGATGACGTCTCCTCCCATGCCCACGCCCAGTGTCGAATATGGGCTGCTCTCACCGATATTCATCGTGTTCGGTATCGCGGTGGTCGGCGTCCTGATCGAGGCGTTCCTGCCTCGACGGGCCCGCTACGGCGCACAGGTACTGCTCGCGCTCGGCGGCTTGACCGCGGCGATCGCCGCGGTCATCGTGGTCGCCCGCCAACTCGATCCCCCGGGCCGATTCGCGGTGCTGAAGGCGTTGGCCGTCGATGGGCCGACCCTGTTGTTGCAGGGCGCCATCCTGCTGGTCGCGTTGCTGGCGGTGTTCTTCTTCGCCGAGCGCCACAAAGGCGACATTGCGGCCGCCGGACCGGGCGCCGCTACGGCTACCGCTCATGTGCCGGTCGGATTGGATTCCTTCACGCCGCAGGCATCAGCGGTTCCCGACAGTGCGGCCGAGCACGAGGCGGAGCGGGCCGGCGCGAGCCAGACCGAGGTGTTCCCGCTGACCATGCTGGCTGTCGGCGGCATGCTGGTGTTCCCGGCAGCCAACGACCTGCTGACGATGTTCGTGGCGCTCGAAGTTCTGTCACTGCCGCTGTACCTGCTCTGCGGGCTGGCACGGCACCGCCGCCTGCTGTCTCAGGAAGCGGCGGTCAAATACTTTCTGCTGGGCGCGTTTTCGTCGGCGTTCTTCCTGTACGGCGTAGCGCTGCTCTACGGCGCCACCGACACCCTTTCGCTGCCCGGCATCGCGAAGGCGTTGGCCGCTGACCACAGCCACTCGATGGCGCTGACCGGTGTCGCGCTGTTGTCGGTCGGGCTGTTGTTCAAGGTCGGCGCCGTCCCGTTCCACTCGTGGATCCCCGACGTCTATCAAGGTGCGCCGACCCCGATCACCGGGTTCATGGCCGCCGCCACCAAGGTCGCGGCGTTCGGCGCACTGCTGCGCGTGGTCTACGTCGCGCTGCCGCCGCTGCACGATCAGTGGCGGCCGGTGCTGTGGGCCATCGCAATTCTGACCATCGCGGTCGGCACGGTCACCGCGGTGACGCAGACCGATGTTAAGCGGATGTTGGCGTATTCCTCGATCGCGCATGTGGGCTTTCTCCTCACCGGCGTGATCGCCGACAACCCGGTCGGGTCTGGCGGCGACGATGTTCTATCTGGTCGCCTACAGCTTCAGCACGGTGGGCGCGTTCGCGGTTGTCAGCCTGATTCGCAACGCACACGGCGAAGAAGACGCCACCATCGCGCACTGGGCTGGTCTCGGCCAGCGGTATCCCGTTGTCGGCCTGCTGTTTTCGATGTTCCTGCTGGCTTTCGCCGGCATCCCGCTGACCAGCGGATTCATCAGCAAGTTCGCGGTGTTCTCCGCGGCGGCCAAGGGCGGCGCGGTGCCGTTGGTCATCGTCGGTGTCATCGGCAGCGCGGTCGCCGCGTACTTCTACGTTCGGGTGATCGTGCTGATGTTCTTCACCGAGTCGCACGCTGAGCCGGTCCACGTCGTGATGCCCAGCTTCTGGAGCAAGGCGGCCATCGCGGTATGCGCCGCGATCACGATCGGCTTGGGCATCTTCCCGCAGCCGTTGCTCGATCTCGCCGGGCAGGCCGCACAGTTCCTGACATGACGTCGACGCTGGTTATCAGCGACGACTCCGGCGCGGTTCGGGTTGCTGACCATGAACCGGCCCGCAGCGCGAAACGCGTTGAGCCCCGACCTGATCGGGGCGCTGTATGCCGCAGCTCCGCGAAGCCGACGACGACCCGTCGGTGCGGGCCGTCGTTCTCACCGGCGCCGACCCGGCGTTCTGCGCCGGCGTCGACCTCAAAGAAGCCCAGCGGCTCGGCTCCGTCGTACTTCGAGCAGTTCCAGAACGCAGAGCTGCATCCGCCAGACCGGAGAGATGCGCACGCCGATCGTCGGCGCCATCAACGGCGCGGTGTTCACCGGCGGACTCGAAATGGCTTTGGGTTGCGACTTTCTCATCGCCTCCGAGCGCGCGGTGTTCGCCGACACCCATGCCCGCGTCGGGATCCTGCCCGGCGGCGGGATGACGGCGCGGCTTCCGCATGTCGTCGGCGCCGCGATGGCGCGCCGGCTGTCGATGACCGGCGAAGTGGTCGACGCCGCGCGCGCCGAGCGAATCGGCTTGGTCACCGAGGTCGTGCCACATGAGCAGTTGTTGACCAGGGCAGTCGAGCTGGCCGGTCAGATCGCCGAAGTGCCTGCGCCAATCATGGCTGGACTCAAGGAAATCTACGTCACCGGCGCCGCCGCGATCACCGACCCGCTCTCGCCGCCGAACAGGCCATCGCCGGGGCGCAGACGCTGGATCGTGACGGCCTGAAAGATCGTTACGCTGAAATCAGCGAGCGCAACCGCCGCCAGATTCGGTCTCAGCCAGACGCGAGCAGCGGGCTGTAATCGGTCGGCGGGTCAACCAGATTCATTGAGCGGTAGAGCTTTTCGCTGAGAGCCGGGCTGGTCTCAGCTGCAGAAAGCACCGCCTCGCGGAACTCCAGCAATTCTTTGGACGCCGAATGATCCGGGTCTGCGCTGTCCATGTAGAGATCGTTGAATTGGTTGGATGCCCACATCGGCCCGATCTGCTCGGCGGCGGCCGCGAAGAACCGCAGGGCGAAATCATCGCTCGCTTCGGCCAGACATGCTTGCAACGCCGTCGCTTCCAGTGCTGCCACCGTCATACCCTGGCCGTAGATCGGATTGGTACTACAGATCGCATCGCCGAAGACCAGTAAACCCGCCGGAAACCGATCCATCTGGTCGTAGCGTCGCCACGTGGCGCCCGGGTAGCGGAACATGGAGATCTCGCTGATCGGCTCGCCGCGCTTGAGCGCCCGCAACAACGCGGGCGGCGCGAACTGCGTCGCCATCCGGATCATCCCGGTGAGGGTGTCCGGTGGCTCATTGTCCGCCACCCGCGTCAGCGTGAAAATCCAGGTGTCGTGCTCGTACATCGAAAAAGCGCCGCCGGTAGCCTTTTTCGGCTCGGGAACGACGAACGTCATCCGCTCTTTGATGATCCCCTCCGGGATCCGCATCAGCAGACTGGTGTAGTTCGCGGTGGTCTTCGAGCGTTCGGCGACTGGTCGTCCGTAGCCCAGGTCTTCCAGGAAGGCCGGCGTGCGCGCACCGCGTCCCATCGCGTCGACCACCAGGTCGGCCTCCAGGGTTCGCTGCTGCTTCGGTTTCGCGGTCAACGATCTTGGCGCCGGTGACCCGCTGCGGGGTCGGTGCGATCGGCTCGACGAAGTCGTGGCCGTCGAGGATCTCCACGTTGGCTATGGCGCTGACCCGTTGTCTGACATGCGATTCCAGCAGCGGGCGGCTCAGCAGGTGGAGCTTGACAGCTGACGGGTCGCTGAATTTGCCCTCTCGGCTCAGCTCGTGGCCCGCAACCCGGATGGACACCCGGGACAGATCGCCGTCATCGCAGACCGCCGCACCAGCGGCGATCAGGTCATCGTGGATACCGGGGAACAGTTCGGCCAGCTCGTGGGCACCTCGGCTCCACAGCACGTGAAAGTGGCGGCCCTGCGGAACACCGCGACGCTGATCGGCCGTGTCGGGCAGCTTGTCCCGCTCGACCACCGTCACCGTGCTGTAGAAGTCGCTGAGCACCCGGGCGGCGAGCAGGCCGCCCATTCCCGCGCCACAGACGACAGCCCGCTCCCCCAGTTTGCCCACCGATTTCCCCTCGCCCCTAGCGCGTCTGCCGTCTTACGCTACAGAGATAGTTAAGAGCTGAGGCCGAAATCATCGAGCCGAAGCCGCCAATCACAGCCGCCCGCAAGCGGCTTGCGAGGCTAGACCCCGGCCGTGGTCATGTCGTCGAGTGCGACCGCCGCCAAGTCCGGCCGCAAGACGCTCAACTCTTCGAGTTCCTCGTCGGCACGCCGCTGTACCAGCAACGGAATGAATCCTCGGACCCGGCTGCTCTGGAAATGCGAGTAAGCATGCCGCACGACGGCGGCGACGTGGTCGCCCGGAAGAGCCGAATACTTCTCGGCGAGGCGACGCTCAACGTCGTCGATCCACGCCCGCTCTTCCTGAGGCATCCCGATATTGTTGCCGCCAACTGACCACCGGTCAAGATTTTCTGCGCGGCGGGATGTGTAAGGAAAGTCGCAGCGCAAGACACCAGTGCTAACCATCCTCGTCGGGCAGAAAAGGCCGGGTGGCCAGCAAGTAGATCGCGAACACCGCGAGCGGCGCCAGCAACGGTAACCACGGCAGCTGCAGCGGAAAAGCGGTCGCGACCAGGCCTGCAAGCGTGAAACCCAGAGCCGAGACCAGCGTCGCCACACCCACCGAGTCGAGGCCGATACCGCTCGCGGCGCCATGTCGCAGCACCAGGTAGGCGGCTGCCGACAGGCCCGCCACCGCCGCGACCATGGCGACCGGACCGGTCAATGCGATCACCGCCACGGTGAGCAACACCGCAAGCGTGGCAACCGGGCGAAACATGATCGCGACCATCACCGCGACCAGCGCAGACACCGCCGCGACCCGGGCCGGGCCGTACGTTCCGGCGCCGACGGCGGCCACCATCAGCAGTCCGCACGCCGTCGACAGCAGGTGCGCCAGCAGGTGCGGGGCCTCACAAGCTTGCCTTCACAAACGTCGTCCCGCCAGCCGCCGACGGCGATCGGGCACCGCCTGCATCGACTGATCCAGGGTCCGATCCGTCTCCCAGGCCACCACGTCCACGCCGACGGTGCCCATGTCGCGGTACATGGCGGAGCGCTGCAGCGCCCACATCCTCTGCACCAGCGGATCTTGGGCGGTGCGGAACGGGTCGCCCTGCAACACATCGACTGCCACCACGACGTGACCGCGCCGGCGCAAATCGATCAGCGCCAGCGCGAATTCGGTGTCGAGCAACGTGGAGAAACCGACGACGATCGCCCCCGAGGGAATCGCCGCCCGTGGCGCCAATGTCCCAGTCGTGCTTTCGAATTCATCGCCCGCGTCAAGCACGGCGTCCAAGCACACGGTAGAACTGGCGCTGCCCGATGTCGGCGCCGAGCCAGCGGGGCCTGCGACCGCCGAGCGCGACGAGGCCGGCCCGGTCACCATTGCGCAGCGCGGTCTGCACCACCTGGGCGGCACCGCGCACGATGCGCTCGGTGGCCTCGGTCGCAGGGCCGGCGGGCTGCGGATAGCCGTCGATCAGCACCACCACGTCCGCGGACCGATCGGTCAGCCGCTGAGTGACGTGCAGCCGACCGCGGCGGGCACTCACCGGCCAGTTGACCGTGCGCAACTGGTCGCCCGGCACGTAGGTACGGATGTCGGCGTACTCGACGCCGCGTCCGATGTGCCGGGTCAGGTGGGTGCCCAGCCGGTCGAGCAGCTCGGTCGGCGGAAGCGTCGTCGGTTGGGGCGGTGTCATCGGGAAGACGGTCACCTCCGCCGCGTCGACGGTCCCCGCTCCGACCAGCAGCCCACCGTGCGCGACGACCTCGACCGATGCCCGGACCGGATACCGTCCCCAGCGCTCGGCACTGGCGGTTACGGTCTGCCGCGCACCAGATGCCGGCTGGACGAGGTCGAGTTGCATTCCATCGACCGCTGACACCGCGAGTTTGATTGCGGTACCGAATGTTTCGGTACTGGCCCACAGAGTCAGCTGGTATCTGCTCGGATTCGAAGCATCGCTGCGATCCGGGCTCGGCATGGACACCGACTTTCGGCAGCGGCCGCTGCCAACTGACCGAACACAACACACCGAGCAACGGAGCCGCGAAGGCGACGAGTTGCCAGCACGATCGGATCAGGCCGACCGCCAGCGCCAGCGCCGCGCAGGTGGCGATCGCTCGCGTCAATGACGATGCGCGCCAACGTAACTGAACCTCTCGAATCTCAGCCACGCCGACCTACTGCGGGCCGCCGTGCGTTCGTGGGACCGGCAACCGCCGCAGCAACTCCTCGATGATGTCCGAGCCTTGGATTTTTCGGACCCACATCTCCGGACGCAACGTGATCCGGTGCGCCACCACGGGCGGCGCCAGCGCCTTGATGTCTTCGGGAATCACGTAATCGCGGCCGAGCAGCAGGGCGCGGGCGCGGGCGAGCTGCACCAGATCGAGTTCCGCGCGCGGGCTGGCACCGACCGCCACCTGAGGGTGGTGCCGGGTCGCGGCGGCCAGCGACACGACGTAGTTCAGCACGTCCTCGTGCACGCTGACCTGCTCGACAGACTCGCGCATCGCCAGCAGATCATGTTGATCCACAACCTGATTGATCGTCGGCTCCGTCGATCCTCGATCCAGGCGGCGCCGCAGCATCGACACCTCGTCACGCTCCGAGAGGTAGCGCAGTTCGAGTCGTAGCGCGAACCGGTCCAGCTGCGCCTCGGGCAGCGGATAGGTGCCTTCGTACTCGATCGGGTTGTCGGTGGCCAAGACGATGAACGGCTGCGGCAACGGATGCGTGACGCCGTCGATGCTGACCTGGCCCTCGGCCATCGCCTCCAGCAACGCCGCCTGAGTCTTGGGTGGGGTGCGGTTGATCTCGTCGGCCAGCAGCAGGTTGGTGAAGATCGGGCCCGGACGGAACTCGAAGTGGCCCGACTGCATGTCGTAGACCGTCGAGCCGAGCAGGTCGGCCGGCAACAGGTCAGGGGTGAACTGCACTCGGGTGAAATCCAGTCCCAGTGCGGCGGCGAACGACCGGGCGATCAGCGTTTTACCCGAGGCCGGGCAGATCTTCGATCAGCACGTGCCCGCGCGCGAGCACCGTCGTGAGAATCAGTGTGAGCGCCGCACGCTTGCCCACCACGACGCGCTCGATCTCGTCGAGCACCGCCACCGCGCGGGTCGTCGTCGTCGCCAGGTCTCCGAGGTCATATCCGACACGTACCCCCTGTCATACCTGCTCAAGCCGTTCCAGGATCTCTTCCAGCGTCGCCCGGCCCGGTCCGGGTTCGCTCACGCCGGTGCGCGACACGTTGTTGGGGTCCACCCACGCCCACAGCTCAGGGCCGAAAAGCGTTCGCCCGGTGGCGTCGAACGCAGCCGGGTCCTTGGCTTGCCTCTGCCCGGTCGCGATCGCGAATCGCCGCGCCAGCATCGGCCGCAGGTGCCGGTCCCAGTCGGCTCGCGTCGACTCCGACCGGTGAATCAGCGTCTCCGTTCGGGACAACCAACTGCGCAGCGTCTCCTCGAGGGCATTCGGGACCTCGGGCGGCGGCGGTTCGATGTCGCGGCCCAGGACCTGCCGCACATTGACCAACGCGAATAGCGCCGCGGCGCCGGCCGCCCACAGCACGAACCGACGATCGTGCAGCGACAGCGCGGTCAGCTCCGCGCACAGCACAATGGAAACACCCAGTGCGATAAGTCTTTTCATACCGAGCTCCGCATGTCGGCGAGCACCAGCTGTAAGACGTCAACCGCGCGGCTTCGATGCGTCTCGGTCATCACATGCGGACTGAACCGCGCCTCTTCGAACAGGTTCACCAGTTCGGCCGCGTTGTCGACGTGCAGCGCGTGGTGTTCGACGGCGCGGGCCAAAACCTCTGTCGGAGTGTCGAAATCCTGCGGTGACCGCGCCGGGGTGACGCCGCAGCTCGCGTTCCATCGCCGCATAGCACGCGATGATCGCCTGCCGTGGTTCGTGATCGGGATCTTCGATCTCGGCCAGCCCGCTTTCGGCCGCCCGCACCAGCGACGTGGCCGCGGCGGCGACCGGAGCCGATTCGCCGAGCGGTTGGGCCGCAGCCGATGCGCGGCTCGGCGACGCGGCGCCGGCGCGCGACGACGGCCCCCGCAACGATCATCACCAGCAGCGCCGACCGTGCTGGCGATCAGATAACGCAGCACGTCGCGATCCGGCTCGTCGTCCTGCGAGCCCGGTCGTTGCGGAGCGTTGCCCGTCGGCGTGGGAACCGTGGAGGTGCGGCAGCGGCTGCGGCTGATCGATCTGATGCGGGCCGATGAGCTGCGACAGCAGCCACGCCAGGACCAGCCACACCAGCAGCACCGCCGCCCCGATCAGCATCACCCGCCACCCCGGCCGACCGCCGCCGTCGGAAAACCGTCCCCGGCAGCGGACTGGCGCTGCTTGCCACCCGCCGCGGATCGCGCAGCCGGGCGATGAGCGCCACGGCCACGATCACCAGCGAGACACTGAGCAGCGCCGCAACGTAGACCAGTGACGCGCCGCTGTGCGGGGGTGGCCGGTCGGCGCGCTCGACGCCCGGGAGATATCCGCGCAGCGACGCGGCAATGGCGATCAACAGCACGATCACGGCGACTACGCGGCCAGTCGCCTTGTCAAAGATCGGCACACCACTCGACAAGTGCCCATCGTGGCACGGAGTCGAGGTGAACGGCCAGCGATCGGCCCAGTTCAGTGGCGCTGTGGTCACGGCCTTGGTCAGTCGCGCTCGGCGAGCTCCGCCAGCCGGTCCAGAGATGCCTGCAGCTTGTCGCTCGTCGTGTCGCGGGCTCGGGCGAATCGCTGCTGATCGGTCAAGCGCGTCCAGTCGTAGGTGTGCGTGACCCGGGTACGGGCGTCACCCAGCGGCTCGAGCTCCCAGCGCCACAGATGCCCGGCCGGCTGCTCGCCGGCCGTAGCCGGATTCCAGGCGATACGACGGCCTTCGACGAACTCGACGACGTGATTCTCACGAACGCCGCCATTGGTCAGCGTCATCGTGAACATGTCACCGATCGCGCGAACCCGTTGTCCGCCTTCGGCATTCGCGAGATTGTCGTTGCCGTCCCACCGAGGCTGCTGCGCAGGGTCGGCGATCAGCTCGAAGATCTGGTCGGCGCCGGCGGCGATCTCGCGGCTGGCGCTCACCACCCGTGGTGTGTCGTCGGACATGCCCGATCCAAGCACTCAGCCCCGGCGGTAGTCCGCGAGGTAGGCCGGCAGCGGTATCGCCGGATCGAGGTCGTCGGCGGGAATCGGCGCTCCCGGCTTGCAGAGTGAGCGGCAAGATCCCGGCCCAGTGCGGCAACGTCAGGTCTTCCGCGTCGTCGACGGGCCCGCCGGTGCGCACCTTGGCGGAGACCTCGACCAGGTCGAGTGCGATGACGGCGGTCGCCGCGAGTTCGCGAGCGCTGGGTGGCCTGCTGTCGGCCGACCGGCCGGACGCGACGTGGTCGACCACCGCGGCCAGCGCGCGCCGCTTCTCGTCGTCGTCGCGCACCAGTCGCGCGTTGCCGACCGCGACGACCGACCGGAACTCCAGGGAATGGTGCATCGCACGAACGCGCCAGGACCAGACCGTCGACCAAGGTCGCCGTGACGCACACGGACAAGCCGTCGGGAGCGCCGGCGGCCGCGAGCATCGGGCGGCTTCCGGTCGATCCGTGCAGGTAGAGCGTCTCGCCCAGCCGCGCGTGGATGGTCGGCAGCACCACCGGCCCGCCGTCGCCGACGAAGCCGACGTGACAGATCAGCGCCTCGTCGAGGATGCCGTGGACGGTGGCGCGGTCGTAGCGGGCGCGTTCGCGATATCGGGTGGGCACGGTGCGCGCCGTGGGCGCGTACGCCTGATCGGCCGTCATGGTTGCCTCCTCTTTTGCACTAGTACATACTGTATTCTGTGCCAGAACAATACATGATCAGCGGTACGGGTGCCGAGGCAATTGCGTCCGACGTCGAAGCGGCCATCTCCGCCGGCGCCCTGGCACCCGGCGCCGAGCTGCCGCCGATCCGCGAATTGGCCGGCCAGCTCGGCGTCAACCCCGAATACCGTCGCCGCCGCGTATCGCCTCCTGCGCGAACGAGGAGCGGTCGAGACCGCGGGCCGGCGCGGCACCCGGGTGCGGAACCGTCCGGCGACCAGCCCCCGCTCGCTGCGCGGAATCACCGTCCCGCCGGGTGCGCGCGACCTGTCCACCGGCAACCCGGATCCCGCCCTGCTGCCGATCGCCGGGCTCAGCACGCGAGCGAGCGCACCGGTGCTGTACGGGGATCCACCGGTCTCGGCCGAGCTGGCCGAGCTCGCGCGGACATCGCTGACCGCCGACGGCGTCCCGGCCGAGCACATCGCCGTGACCGCGGGTGCCCTCGACGGCATCGAACGCGTTCTCGCCGCCCACCTGCGCCCCGGCGACCGGGTCGCGGTCGAGGACCCCGGCTGGGCCAACCTCTTGGATCTGCTTGCCGCGCTGGGCGTTTCAGCAGAACCGGTAGGAGTCGACGACGACGGGCCGCTGACCTCCGACGTAGATCCGGGCTCTGCGCCGCGGCGTGCGCGCGCTGGTCGCTGACCAGCCGCGCGCAGAACCCGACCGGTGCGGCCGTGTCGGGTGCGCGCGCGCAGGAGCTGCGCGCGTTGCTCGTCGAGCACGACGACGTGCTGCTCGTCGAAGACGACCACTGCGCGGGTATCGCCGGTGCACCGCTGCACACCCTGGCCGGCTCCACCCGGCACTGGGCATTCGTGCGCTCGGCCGCCAAGGCCTATGGCCCGGACCTGCGACTGGCGCTGCTGGCCGGCGACCAACGCACGGTCGAGCGGGTGCAGGGGCGGCTGCGGCTGGGCCCCGGTTGGATCAGCCATCTGTTGCAGGACCTGCGGTCAGCCTATGGCGCGACCGAGGCCGCGCCCAGCTGGTCCACGACGCGGAAACCGCCTACACCCGCAACCGTGAACCGCTCCGCACGGCGCTGGCCGATCGCGGAGTGACGTCGCACGGCAGGTCAGGACTCAACGTCTGGGTCCCGGTTCCCGACGAAACCGCCGCCATCACAAGGCTTCTGAGCGCAGGCTGGGCCGCGGCGCCGGGAGCGCGGTTCCGGATCGGCAGCCCGCCGGGAATGCGGATCACCATCTCGGGGCTTGCCGCCGAGGACATCGAGGCTTTGGCTGACGCGATCGCCGAGGCGGTGCTTGCCGTCGGTCGCGCCAGTGTGTAACCGTGGATGCGATGATCGGCGAGCGTCGGCAACTGCTCAACCTGAAGGCCCTTGCCGAACGACCCTAGTTATCCACAGTTGGCATTTCATCCACAGGCAGTGGCTCTGCTCGTGCGCCGAGGCTGAAATTGTCGGGCCGATTCATAACCTCGAGGTATGGGTCCAGCGATCAGCGCCGACGAGGCACGGGAACGGATCAACTCCGCTCTCGATGCGATCGACGCTGCCACGACCTGTTGCGTGGTACGCCGTCGGATCTGGTGGGCAACACGTTTCGCGTTGACGTCGCCGAGCGGCTGGAGACCCAGGAGCGCACCAACCGGGGCTTGATGTACCGCATTCTTCGCCGAGATCGCCGACCCGCCGGACGAAACCGGGTCCGTAGCTCTGATGCGGTCGACTGCTGTGGAAGCGACTGCGCATCACCCCGAACGAGATCACCCGACGGTTCAAGCTTGCGGTGCGGATCCGGCCACGCCGGTCGCTGACCGGCCCCACGCTGGCGCCGGAACTGCCGGAGTTGGCCGCCGCCGTCGAGGCCGGCACCGTCGGCGACGACCACATCCGCTCGGTGTGCCGGGCCATCGACGTGCTCCCCGGCTCCGTCTCACCGGCCGATGTCGCAGCCGCCGAGCGCACCTTGGTCCGGCATGCGGCCAGGGTCGACGCCGGGATCGTCGCGAAGCTTGGTCAACGCATCGCCGACTACCTCAATCCCGACGGCCTGTTCACCGACGAGGATCGTGCCCGTCGCCGCGGGTTGCATCTCGGCCGCCAGGGGCCCGACGGGATGTCGCGGCTGTCCGGATTGCTCGACCCGCGAAGCCCGCGCCTACTTCGAGGCGATCGAGGCCGCGGTGCGACCGGGCCGTCACCAGCCGGACAACGACTCCGATTCGCGAGATGATCGCACCCCAGCCCAGCGCTGCCACGACGCGTTGAAGCTCGGCCTGGAAACCGCCATCGCATCCGGCGGTCTGGGCGTGCACCGCGGCCATCCCGTCACCGTGGTCGTGACGACGACGCTGGCCGAGCTCACCAACGCGGTCCGGTGCCGCTCCCGCGACAACTGGCGGCGGTTCCCGGCTACCGATGCGGGATCTGATCGCCATGGCCGGCAAATCAATTCATTACCTGGCCGTGTTCGACGACCACACCGAGCGACCGCTATACCTGGGTCGACAGAAGCGCATTGCCACCGCCGACCAGCGCCTGATCTGCTACGCCCGCGACCGCGGCTGCACGCGGCCCAACTGTCTCGAGCCCGGCTATCGCTGCGAGGTCCACCATTCGCCGGACTGGGCGCGCGGCGGCCGCACCGACGCGGACGAGCTCTTCTTCCTCTGCGGCTGCGACCACGGCATGGCAAGTCGCGGCGAATCGGACACCGTCGTCGTCGACGGCCGACTGGGTTGGACCGACGGCACCGGCCCGCCCGAGATCAACCACGCCCATCACCCTGACGAGCTGCTGCGCGGCGATCCGGATCCGCCGGAAGAGCCCGCCTAGGCCCCGAACGCGCGGAAGCTGCCGTCCAGCACCTGCAAGTGACCGATCGTCCGCCCGGTCACCACCGTCGGATCCACCAGCACCAGCTCCGCCGCCGCACGCGCGAACTCTTCCGCCGTCGACACCTCGGCGAACTCGCGGGCGTAATACGAAAGACCTGGCGTCATAATCGCTTTCGACGGCGACAGCGCGTTGACCGCGATGTTGTGCGGCGCCAGATCGTAAGCGGCACAGGATGTCAGGTGCTCCAGCGCCGCCTTGGACCCGCCGTAACCGGGCAATACACCGCCACTGCGGTCGGGATACGGCCCGTCACCCGGCAGCCGGGATGCGACCGAGCTGATGTTGATGATCGAGCCGAGGCCCGCCGCCATCATGTCCGGGCAGACCAGCTGGATCAGCTCGTAGGCGGCGAACACCGCGATCTCGAAGTGCCGGCGATACGCGCCCAGCGGCGTGCCGACCACCGGCGGAAAGTCCGCTTTGACGCCGCCCTGCTGCGCTTTCGCCGGCTTGGGGCGTGCGTCGTCGCCGGGCTTCGGCGGACGACCCGGCGCGGTGAATGCCGCATTGTTGACCAGAATCGTGATCGGACCCAATGCATCTCGCGCCTCGCCGACCAGCCGGGCAATGTCGTCGCGGTCGAGCAGGTCAGCCCGGATCGCCAGCGCCCGTCCGCCGGCCGCCTCGATGTCGGCGACGGTTTCCCCGATCGTGCCGGGAAGCCTTTCGTCCCAGACATTTTCGGTCCGGCCGACCACCGCGACGGCCGCCCCGTCGGACGCCAGCGCCAGAGCGATCTCGCGGCCCAGTCCGCGACTGGCACCGGTGACAATCGCGGCCCGCCCCTGCAGTCGTCCCGTCACCGGCCCGACCCTACATCTCGGGTGACGCCGTGCACGAGGATCGCCGTCGTCTGGTCCACCCAGGCGTCGTCGAGCGGCTCGTCGGGGCTCAACAGCATTCGCAACAACGTCGACCCACCGATCAACTCGATCAGCCGGTCCGGGTCGACATCCGGATGCACCTCACCGCGATCCACCGCCTCGCCGAGTCGGATCTGCACCGTGCTGAACAGACCGGCGAACCGCGACATCACCCGGGCGTTGAGCTCGGAGTCGGCGCTCATGTCGGCGACCAACCCGGGCAGCGCGGCGCGGACCACCGGGGTGGTGAACACGTCGCGCGCGGCCGCGATCATCGCCCGCAGGTCAGCCGCCATTCCGCGGGTCGGGCCGACCAGCGCCGTCGGCGCCACCGGGAACGCCGCCTCATGCACCAACTCGGCCTTGCTCGACCACCGCCGATACAGCGCCGTCTTCGTCGTCCCGGCCCGCTCGGCGACCGCGGCCAGGGTCAGATTCGAATACCCAATTTGCACAAGCAGATCCGCGGTCGCCGTCAATATGGCAGCGTCGATACGTGGGTCGCGGGGCCGTCCGGCGCCTGCGGCCTTGTCAACCGCGGATGGGTCTGCTTTCATAACGCTACCCACCGTATCGTAATTGCCCGTAGGCTCGAAGAAGGAGGCACCCCGTGCCAAATGAACCTGTACTCGACCAAGTCGACAAGCTCCAGCGCTCGAGCCGCGACGTCACGACGCTGCCGGCGGTGATGTCGCAGTGGTTGTCGACGGTGCTCCCGGGCGGCGCTACGCCCGAGATCACCGTGGAAAGCGGCATCGACTCGACCGGCATGTCGTCGGAGACCATCATCCTGACCGCCCGCTGGGAGCGAGGACGGCAAGCCGGTCAACCAGAAGCTCGTGGCCCGGGTGGCGCCCACCGCCGAAGACGTCCAGGTGTTCCCGACCTATCGGCTCGACCACCAATTCGACGTGATCCGCAAAGTCGGCGAGCTGACCGATGTGCCGGTACCGCGGGTGCGGTGGCTGGAGCCCACCGGCGAGGTGCTGGGAACACCGTTCTTCCTGATGGACTACGTCGAGGGCGAAGTGCCGCCGGACGTCATGCCGTACACCTTCGGCGGCAACTGGTTCGCCGACGCGCCCGCCGAACGCCAGCGCGAACTCCAGGATGCGACGGTCGGGGTGCTGGCCTCGCTGCATTCAATTCCGCACGCCGAGAAGACGTTTGGCTTCCTCGCCGAGGGGCAGGATGGCGATACCGCCCTGCGCAAGCACTTCAACTGGGTCCGGTCCTGGTACGACTTCGCAGTGCCCGACATCGGCCGATCACCGCTGCTGGAGCGGACCTTCACCTGGCTGGAGGACAACTGGCCGAAGGAAGCGGCCGCCAGTGAGCCGGTGTTGCTGTGGGGCGACGCGCGAGTCGGCAACGTGCTTGTACCGCGACTTCCAGCCGGTGGCGGTGCTGGACTGGGAAATGGTGACGCTGGGCCCGCGCGAGCTCGATGTCGCGTGGATGATCTTCGCGCACATGGTCTTTCAAGAGCTCGCCGGCCTGGCGACGCTTGGAGGGTCTGCCCGCGGTGATGCGCGAAGAGGACGTCCGCGCCACCTATCAGCGACTCACTGGCGTCGAAATCGGCGACCTGCACTGGTTCTACGTCTACTCCGGGGTGATGTGGGCCTGCGTGTTCATGCGCACCGGCGCGCGACGGGTGCACTTCGGCGAAACCGAAAAGCCTGACAGCGTCGAATCGCTGTTCTACCACTCAGGATTGATGCGACGTCTCATCGGAGAGGATCAGTAATGCTCGGCCCGCTCGACGAGTTCCCGGTACACCAGGTCCCCCAGCCCATCGCGTGGCCGGGTTCCTCGGACCGCAACTTCTACGACCGCTCCTACTTCAACGCCCACGACCGCACCGGCGACATCTTCGTCATCAGCGGCATCGGCTACTACCCCAACCTCGGGGTGAAGGACGCATTCCTGCTCATCCGGCGCGGCGACACCCAGACCGCGGTGCACCTGTCCGATGCCATCGACCAGGACCGGCTGAACCAGCACGTCAACGGCTACCGCGTCGAGGTCATCGATCCGCTGCACAAGCTGCGCATCACCCTCGACGAAACCGAAGGCATCGCAGCCGATCTCACCTGGGAGGGCCTGTTCGACGTCGTCCAGGAGCAGCCGCACCTGATGCGCTCGGGAAATCGGGTGACCCTGAACGCGCAGCGATTCGCCCAACTCGGTAGCTGGAGTGGCCGGATCGTCGTGGACGGCAAGGAGATTCGCCGTCGACCCCGCCACCTGGATCGGCAGTCGCGACCGGTCCTGGGGTATCCGGCCGATCGGCGAACCCGAGCCGGCCGGCCGGCCCGCCGACCCGCCATTCGAAGGCATGTGGTGGCTGTATGTGCCGATCGCATTCAAGGACTTCGCCGTCGTGCTGATCATCCAGGAGGAGCCCAACGGGTTCCGCTCACTCAACGACTGCACCCGGATCTGGCGCGACGGCCGCGTCGAACAACTGGGCTGGCCGCGGGTGAAGATCCACTACCGGTCCGGCACCCGCATCCCGACCGGCGCCACGATCGACGCGACCGCCCCCGACGGCACGCCCGTCCACTTCGACGTCGAGTCCAAACTGCCGGTGCCCATTCACGTCGGCGGCGGATACGGCGGCGACTCGGACTGGCTGCACGGCATGTGGAAAGGCGAGAAGTTCACCGAACGGCTGACCTACGACATGACCGACCCGGCGATCATCGGCCGTTCCGGTTTCGGCGTCATCGACCATGTCGGCCGCGCGGTCTGCCGCGACGGCGACGGGAACCCGGTCGAGGGCTGGGGTCTCTACGAGCACGGCGCGCTGGGCCGCCACGACCCGTCGGGCTTCAAGGACTGGTTGACGGTTGCGCCTTAACGCAATTCGTCGATGATCGCGGCCAACGTCTGCAATCCGATCGGCGCGGCCTGGTAGAGGCAGACGGTGTCGGCGACGCCGTCGACGCGGTCCCGGATGTGCCGGGCGACGTCGGCAGGCGTACCGCAGGCGGCGATGGTGTGCAGGATCTCGTCGTCGATGAGTCCGCCCATCTCTTCCCAGCGGCCCTGCTTGGACAGCGTGTTCAGTTCGGGTTGCAGGTCCTGCCAGCCGTGTGCGGCCAGCACCGGCCGATACGCCGGCGTCGACCCGTAGAACGCCAGCAGCGCGCGCGTCCGCGCGTGCGCTGCTTCGATTTCGGCGTCGGTTTCACCGGACGAGACGATGATCTCGGGCAGCACGGTGAAGTCGTTCGCGTGACGGCCCGATGCCTGCAGACCCTCGTGCACGATGGGCATGGTGTGCTCGTGCAGGAAACGCTTCGAGCCGAACGGCATCACCAGCAGTCCGTCGGCGTGCTGCGCGACGGCGCGGGTCAGCAGCGGCCCGAGTGCGCCGACGTAGATCGGTGGCGGGCCATAAGGATTCGGCCCCGGGTTGAAGGTCGGCGTCATCAAGCGTGTGCCGGTAGTAGTCGCCGCGGAAGTCCAACCGCTCCCCGGAGTTCCACGCCGCGAATATCGCGCGCAACGCCGCGATGAGCTCGGTCATCCGGGCCACGGGTTTGTCGAACTCGGCGCCGAACCGCTTTTCGATCTGCGCGCGGATCTGGGTTCCCAGTCCGAGAATGAACCGGCCCGAGCTCAGCAGCTGGTGATCGTTGGCCTGATGCGCCAGGTGAATCGGATTGCGCGGGAACGCGATAGCCACGTTGGTCATCAAGTCCAGGCCGGGCACGGTCGCCGCCAGCGTCAACGGCGCGAACACGTCGTGCGGGCCCTCGAAGGTGGCGACCCCGCTGGCGCCCGCATCGCGAAGCTCCCGAGCGCGCTCAGCCGCGTCGGTCAGTCCGTATAAAGCTGTGAAGACTTTCACGAGCGACTCACATTACGCAGCGTCGATGGGGTTGACTGAAGGGCATGGCCGATGCGACTTGGACCGCCGACGTCGTCGTGGTGGGGGCCGGTTTCGCCGGACTCACCGCCGCCCGTGAGCTGACCCGACTCGGCCACGATGTGCTGGTACTGGAGGGCCGCGACCGGGTCGGCGGACGCTCGTACACCGGCCAGCGTCGCCGGCGTCCCGGTGGATATGGGCGGCACGTTCGTCGGCCCGACGCAGGACGCGGTGCTGAAGCTCGCCGCAGACCTCGGCATCACGACCGTCCCGACCTATCACGACGGCGCCAACCTGATTCGGTGGCGCGGCGCGGTGCGTTCGTACAGCGGCACCATCCCGCGGCTGTCGCTGGGCGGCCTGCTCGATCTCGGCCGTGTCCGTTGGCAATTCGAGCGCATCTCCCGGACCGTTTCGCTGACCGAGCCGTGGACCGCCCGGCGCGCCGCCCGGCTGGACAGCCAGTCGCTGGGCCAGTGGTTGCGGTCGGTGCGCGCCGGCGCCACCACGCGCGACCTGCTGGCCATCATGGCGCGGGTGACCTGGGGCTGCGAGCCCGACGACGTGTCGATGCTGCACGCCGCCCGCTATGCCCGCGCGGCCGGCGGCCTGGACCGGATGCTCGACGTCGAAAACGGTGCGCAGCAGGACCGGTTCTCGGCGGGCACCCAACACATCGCCGACACCGCGGCGGCCGAGCTCGGCGACCGCGTGGTGCTGGAGGCCGCCGTGCAACGCATCGACTACCACGACGACGGGGTGACGGTCACCAGCGAAAAAGGCCGGGCTGACGCGAAATTCGTCGTCGTCGCCGTCCCGCCGGAGCATTGGAACGTCATCGAGTTCAGCCCGGCACTGTCCGCCGAACACCGGCAACTACCCGCGCAGTGGCCACAGGGCCGGCTCAGCAAGGCCTACGTCGCCTATGCCACCCCGTTCTGGCGCGACCAGGGATTCTCCGGCGAATCGCTGTCCGACCAGGGCCCGGTGTTCATCACCTTCGACGTCAGCCCGCAGCCCGACGGGCCCGGGATCCTGTTGGGATTCGTCGACTCCCGCGAGTTCGACACGCTACCGGCCGAGCAGCGTCGGCAGCGCGCGCTGGAGTGCTTCGCGGCACTGTTCGGCGACGAAGCGCTCACGCCGCTCGACTACGTCGATCATCGTTGGGGCGCAGAGGAATTCGCACCCGGCGGCCCGACCGCCGCGGTGCCGCCCGGTTCGTGGACCCGCTTTGGGCCGTTGCTGCGCCGCCCGGTCGGGCCGATTCACTGGGCCGGCACCGAGACCGCCGACGAGTGGACCGGTTTCCTCGACGGCGCGGTGCGTTCCGGGCAGCGGGCCGCGGCTGAAGTCGCTCAGCGCCTATACGCTCAGGGCGCGCCGCAGGGGCACTGACTCGGCCAGCGCCCGCAGTTCCCGGTTGACCTCTAACGGCCGTTCCAGCATCGAGCAGTGACCGCCCGGCAACTCCACCAGACCAACCAAGTTCGGTGCGGCAGCGGCCATTCGCCGAGACTGGACCAACGGCGTCAGCCGGTCGCGCTGGCTACCGATGACCAGCGTGGGCACGGTCAGACCATCGAGGTCGATGTGCCGGCGGCCCATCGCTTCGACCAGCGCCCTGCCGCAGCCGCCGCGGCCCGCCGGCGATGTGGCACTGAACAATTCGAAGATCAGTGCGCTGACCGCGCGGTCCGCGTCAGCGCCCACCGCGAGCATCGAGACCATCTCGCGGCTGGCCCGCTGCACCGCGGGCGGCACCGTGAACGACCCGAAAATGTTGATCAGCGCGCGTCCGCCCAAAACCCGCACCGCGGCGAACGGCGCCGGCACCGGCAGCAGTCGCACCTCACGCAGCAGATCGCCGGTGGTGGTGTTGATCAGCGCCACGGCGTCCGCGCGGGCCTCGACCTTGTGGCGGTAGTGGTCCGACCAGGCGGCAATCGCCATGCCGCCCATCGAATGTCCCGCGATGACGGCGCGCTCCCCCGGCGCCAGCGTGGCGTTGAGCACCGCATCGACATCGGCGGCCAGATGACTGAGGCTGAAACCGCCGCGGCGCGGAAGTCCGCTGCGGCCGTGACCGCGATGATCGAACGCGATCACCCGGTAATTCTTGCCAGATCGGCGATCTGGTAGGCCCACACCCGGATGGCGCAGGTGATGCCGTGCGCGAGAACGATCGGGTAGCCGTCCTCGGGACCGAATACCTCGGTGTGCAGGCGGGTTCCGTCCGCGGAACGCACGTCCACGGTCCGGCTCGGCGGCAAAGCCGCAGGCAGAGCGTGCGACGCGCGAGGCCGTTCGCAAAGAACTCATTGCCGCTCCCCTTCACCCGCGGCAACATCGCCGCGAACGGCGAGCGTATCCGAGCGGACCACCCGATGTCTGTCGAAAACTGTCACCGGCGACATTTTCCGGAATACGCGCGCCCGCATCAGGGGTTTAGCCGCGGCTCGTCGGCGGTATGCCCGCTGCGGGCTGCGGGCAGCAGAGATTCGATTTTGAAACGTCGTGGCTCGCAGCAGCCATAGACTCAGACAGGCAAATCGGGATGACATCGATATCGGAGAGCGGAGCAAACATGAGCACCATCGAGGCGGATGCAAAGGCGCAGACACCGTCCGAGCAGGACTCGCAGCACGCGTTCGAGAGCGACGTAGCCGCGACGCAGGCCTATCAGGACAGCCCACGCTTCGACGGAATCACCCGGCTCTACTCCGCGCGCCAGGTCGTCGAACAGCGCGGCACCATCCCGTCGGACTACATCGTCGCGCGGGAGGCCGCCGAGGCGTTCTACCCGCGGCTGCGCGAGCTCTTCGCCCAGCGCAAGAGCATCACCACGTTCGGCCCGTACTCACCCGGGCAGGCCGTGACGATGAAGCGGATGGGCATCGAGGGCATCTACCTCGGCGGGTGGGCGACCTCGGCCAAGGGCTCCATCAGCGAGGATCCCGGCCCCGACCTGGCCAGCTACCCGCTCAGCCAGGTGCCCGACGAGGCCGCCGGACTGGTCCGCGCGCTGCTGACCGCCGACCGCAACCAGCAGTACCTGCGCCTGCGGATGAGCGAGGAGCAACGCGAGAGGACGCCGGCGGTCGACTACCGGCCGTTCATCATCGCCGACGCCGACACCGGCCACGGCGGCGATCCGCACGTGCGCAACCTGGTCAAACGATTCGTCGAGGCAGGCGTGCCCGGATATCACATCGAAGACCAGCGACCGGGAACAAAGAAGTGCGGTCACCAGGGCGGCAAGGTGCTGGTGCCGTCGGACGAGCAGATCAAGCGCCTCAACACCGCCCGCTTCCAACTCGACATCATGCGGGTGCCCGGCATCATCGTCGCCCGCACCGACGCTGAGGCCGCCAACCTGCTCGACAGCCGCGCCGACGAACGTGACCAGCCGTTCCTCCTGGGCACGACGAACCTCAAGATCCCGTCGTACAAGTCCTGTTTCCTGGCGATGGTGCGCCGCTTCTACGACTCCGGGTTCAAAGAACTCAACGGCCACCTGCTCTACGCCCTGCCCGACGGGCCAGTACGCCGCTGCCGACTCCTGGCTGGAGCGTCAACGGCATCGCGGAGCTGATCACGAAGGCGGCCGCGTCGCCGGATCACGCGCAGGAGTCGATCGACGCCGTGTTCGACGAGATCGAGTCGAAGTTCGTCGATGCCTGGCAGCTCGACGCGGGCCTGATGACCTACGGCGAAGCCGTTGCGGAACTTCTCGAATTCAACGCGAACGACGGCGAAGCAAGCGACATGAGCGCCGACGAGTGGCGGAAGTTCGCCCAGCGCGCTCCGCTCTACACCGCCCAGCAGAAAGCAAAGGAACTGGGCGTCAACGTTTCCTGGGACTGCGAGCTGGCCAAGACGCCGGAGGGCTACTACCAGATCCGCGGCGGCATTCCCTATGCGATCGCCAAATCGCTTGCCGCAGCGCCATTTGCCGACGTGCTCTGGATGGAGACCAAGACGGCGGACCTTGTCGACGCCCGCGAATTCGCCGACGCGATCCACGCGCAGTTCCCCGACCAGATGCTGGCCTACAACCTCTCGCCGTCGTTCAACTGGGACACCACCGGCATGACCGACGACGAGATGCGGGCGTTCCCTGAGGAACTCGGCAAGATGGGCTTCGTCTTCAACTTCATCACCTACGGCGGCCACCAGATCGACGGTGTGGCCTCCGAGGAGTTCGCGACGTCGTTGCGCCAGGAAGGCATGCTCGCGCTGGCTCGTCTGCAACGCAAGATGCGACTGGTCGAATCGCCTTACCGCACACCGCAAACGCTGGTCGGCGGACCGCGTAGCGATGCCGCGCTGGCCGCCTCGTCCGGTCGGACCGCGACCACGAAGTCGATGGGCGAAGGATCCACGCAGCATCAGCACCTGGTGCAGACCGAGGTGCCCAAGAAGCTGCTGGAGGAGTGGCTGGCGCTGTGGGGCGACCACTACAAGATCGGCGAGACGCTGACCGTGCGGCTACGTCCCCGGCGGGCCGGCTCTGACGTGCTCGACCTCGGCATCTATGGCAACGACGCCGACGAACCGCTCGCCAATGTGGTCGTCGACCCGATCAAGGACCGTCATGGACGCAACATCCTCACGGTCCGCGACCAGAACACGTTCGCCGAGAAGATGCGCCAGAAGCGGCTGATGGACGTCATTCACCTGTGGCTGATCCACCGCTTCAAGCCGGAGATCGTGTACTACGTGACGCCGACCGAGGACAACATCTATCAGACCGAGAAGATGAAGTCGCACGGCATCTTCAGCAACGTGTATCAGGAGGTCGGCGAGATCATCGTCGCGGATGTGAACCAGCCGCGCATCGACGAGCTGCTGGCGTCCGATCGTGAAGCGCTGAAGAAGCTGATCGCCAAACAGGATTAGCCGACGAGTTCGGGATGGAACTTCGCCGCCATCCGGCGAATTCCGTCCTGCCAGTCGACCGTGCCGGCACCGACCAGCTCGTGCATGCGTGACGCGTCGGTGGGATTGCCGCGCAACGCCTGCGGGCTTTCCTCGAACACCGGGTCCTTGCCGACCAGTGAGCCGAGGTAGCGGCACCAGTCCTGCAGGCTGACGGTCTGGTCGCCACACCAGTTGACCGTGGTCGCCGGCACCGATGCGGCCGCGAGCAGCTTCGGGATCGTCGCGATGATGTCGTCTTCGTGAATTGGGTTGTAGCTGGCCGGAACTCCGGCGGGCACCGGGATCGGGATGCCGGCCAGCATCATCTCCATGTGATAGAACGGCCATCCCCCGTTGTCGCCGTACGGGACGTTGAGACGGGCGATGACGGTCGGCACTCCGAGGGCGCGCGCCATGGTCCGGGCGACGACTTCGCCGGCGATCTTGGAGATGGAGTAAGTCGGGAAACAACGGCTTGTGGTTGTCGCCCAGCGCGGAGTGCTCGGTGCGGGGTTCGTCGTCCGGCGGGTCGTAGACGGCGGCCGATGAGCAGTGCAGGAACGCTTTTGCGCTGCGGCAGTGCGCCATGAGCAGGCCGACGGACTCGGCGTTGGCGCCGAGATCCTTGTCCCAGTCGCCACTTTTCGCCACGGCCAGATTGAGCACGTAGTCGAAATCGGCTGGCAGACTGTCGAACTCACCGGCAGCGAGGTTGACTGTCTCGCACCGAACGCCCGCCTCCTCCAGCGTCTTGGCGAGCCGTCGCATTGGTGAAACGGGCGATTCCCCACACCTCGTTGTCGGCCGCCAGAGCCCGGGCGATGGGAATGGCAACTTGTCCGGTCGGGCCGGTGATCAGAATCTTGGCGCCACGCATCTGCCGATCGTATGCCCGGCGTCACATCGCGTCGGCTTTACCGCCGCAGAAAGCTCGGCTAGCTTGGAACAAGAAAGTACACCGATCGGTTTACACAGCATCAGACGTTCGCCAGAGCTCAAGGAGCCAACATCATGTCAACTGTCCTCGTCACCGGAGCAGGTCGCGGAATCGGCCGCGCCATCACCGAAGAGTTCATCCGACGCGGCCACCGCGTGATCGGCACCGCCCGCGACCCTCGATCGCTGCGAAGATCTCGACCTCGCTCAGCGCCTGGCCCTCGACGTCACCGACGACGCCAGCGTGACCGCTGCATTCGCGGCCGCCGGTGACGTCGACATCGTCGTCATCAACCCAGCCGAAATCTTCTATGCGGCCGTGGAGGCCATCCCGCTGGACAAACTGCAGGGACTGTTCAACCTCAACACCGTCGGCGCACTGCGCGTCGCACAAGCCGCGCTGCCCGGCATGCGAGCCCGCGGCGACGGCAAGCTGCTGTTCATGTCGAGCGTCGTTGGGCGGATCACGCTGCCGACCGGAGCGGCCTACGCGGCGACGAAGTGGGCACTGGAAGCGCTCGTCGAAGCCTTGGCGATCGAGGTTGCGCTCGTTCGGCGTTCAGGCCACGCTGCTCGAGCCCGGTGCCGTGAGTTCAGGCGCGCTAGACGACGTGACGACCTACACGCTGCCCGACGATCCCGTACGCTGGGCTCGCCGGCGATGACGATCTGCGCGCGGCGATGATCACCCCCGAACAGGTGGCGACCGAGATCGTCGACGCCGCCGAGAAGCCGCAACTGCCACTGCGGCTTCCGATCGGTGATCGCCGCCCGCGCGGTCCTCAAGGCTCGCAGCGCCGCGCCGGACGACGTCCCGTTCGTGCCGGGCGGTTAACCGAGGGCCGGTCGCAAGCTCGGCGGAGCCGGGCGCAGCGGGTCGGCCCCATGCTAGGGCCGATCGCAAGCTCGGCAGAGCCGGGCGCAGCGGGTCGGCCCCATCGACTAGGGCCGCATCTCGTAGGCGCCGTCGTAGGCCTCGACCTGTTGCCACACCCGGTCAAACCGATCGGCATCAGTGACAGGCTTACGTACGGCGGCCAGGGCCCAATCTTGCTGTGCCGAAGTGGAACTGGGCTTGCCGTGCAACGCGACGGCGTAGCCGGAGAAGTCGCGGATCTGGACCTCGAAGATCTGGTCCACCAGGTCGGCATCGAGGCCGATCAGATCCGCCTGCTCGAGGATCAGCTGGCCGTAGACGACCAACGTGAACAGGTGACCGACGACGAGCAGGAAGTCGAGGTCTTTCATCTGCTCCGGGCTCGGCGCCGCAGTGATCAGCAACTCTTTGAGGGCGCGCGCCTGCTCGTAGAACAGCGCGACGTTGGGGATCTTCGAGTGCTGCTCGTAAACCTTTGTCCAGTCGGCGAACTGAACCTTGGACGCGCCGCGCGCCGGCCCCTGCGCCCAGAAGAACACGTCGTCGGCCGGATCGTTGCGGGTGCCGATCTCCGGATACTCCGCGGGGTTGAGCATGTAGTTGGGCATGAACTTCAGGATCTGCGCGACGTTGACGTGCACGGTGCCCTCCAGCCGCGGCAGAGCACCGATCAGCCGGGCCACTTCGCAGAAGTAGGTGTTCTTCTCGAAGCCCTTGGCGGCCAGCACATCCCACAACAGGGTGACCACGGTCTCGCCTTCGGACGTCACCTTGGATTTGGTCACCGGGTTGAACAGCAGGTAGCGACGGTCATCGAGGCTGGCGCTGCGGAAGTAGTCGATCGCGCGATCGCTGAACGACTTCATCGCGATCACCCGGGCGTAGGCCTCGACGAAACTGGCCCGCACGTGCGGGAAGTCGGTGACCGGGTTGCCGTACAGGATGCGGTTGTTGGCGTGGGTGATCGCCTCGTAGAAGGCGTGCTCGCACATACCAATTGAGCCCGAGCACAAGTTGAACTTGCCGACGTTGACGGTGTTGAGTGCGGCCGAGAACGCCTCCGGGCCGGTGCACAGGATGTCCTCCTCGTGCACCGGATAGTCGTTGAGCCGGAAGTTGCTGACGAACATCTGGCCGTGCACCACGTTGTCGATGAGCTCGTAGTCCTCGTGGCCGCTGTCGGCGACGAACCAGACGTAGCCGTCGGCGCCGTCGATGTCGGTGCGGCGCGAGAACACCGACACCATGCCCGCGACGTTGCCGTTGCCGATGTAGTACTTCTCCCCCGACGCCCGAAAGATGACACCCTTCGTCGTCGTCCTTCGCGGGCGTGAGCAGCAGGTCGGTGTTGTAGATGTCGGCGCCGTGCTCGCGTTCGGACAGCGCGAACGCCATCACGCCGCCGGCCTCGAGCTGCGCGGCCGCGCGTTCCTTGGCCTTGATGTTGTCGCTCTGCCAAATCGGCCCGAGGCCCAGGATCGTCACCTGCTCGGCGTACCAGTACGACAGCCCGTAGAACCCGAAGATCTCGCTCAGCGCGGCGTTGCGGGAGGTGTCCCACCGCTTGTTCGGGTCGCCGCCGCCGTACTCCGACGGGGTGAGGAAGGTCGCGAAGATCTTCTCCTGCTTGATGAAGTCGAGGAAGTCCGACACCCACGCCGCCTCGAGGTCGTCGCGCAGCAGCTTGACCTTGCCGCGACCTTCGAACCACTCGATCACCGCGCGCAGCTGGCGCCGCGTTTCCGGGTCGAAGTGCGACGGGTCGTAGGTGTTCGGATCGAAGAGCAGTCCCATGACAAGCGAATCTAGCCCTAGGGCTCAGTCGGATCTCGAGAAGCTAACGATTCGGCGATCACGCGGCGTGGGCGCGGGATGGGCGCTGATCGCCCGTGGTGTCGTGAGACCTTATGTCCTCTTACCTGCCTCGCACCCGACGAATCGCGGTCGCTGCGGCGGCGTGCTGGACCTTGTTGGCGGTCAGCGCACCATTGGCCGCTGCCGATCCGTCCACCGACGCGCTGGGTTTCGTCGACTCCACCGCGCGATGCGCCGCACCTAACACCGCGGTCGCATTCGGCAGCACGGCGGAATCACGGGTGGCGATCTGCAAGAGCCCGGCCGGCCAGTTCGGCTACCACGGTGTGCGGGTCAGCGACGGCGCGAAACTGATCGCGTCCGCAACCGCGGCCGCCGACGGGAGCTACGTCGCGAAGCAGGACGGCGTGACCTACACGGTGACATCGAGCGCGCTGGTCGTCAGCGACGCCAGCGGGGTGATCCGCCGGGAAACAATGGTGACGTATCACGGACCCAAGACGGCGCAGAGTCCCAGCGCGGCGGCGCAGAGCCCGAGCGCTGCGCCGGCTGCACCTCAGACCTCGGCGGCGCCGGCCAAACCGTTGCCACCGCCGTTGCCTGCCGAGGTCGGCGGCAAGCACTAGACCGCTGCGCCTCCTGCCGCCGAAATCGACTGGCTCACCGTGTAGCTGTCGATACCTTCAGCTCCGAGCTCGCGGCCATAGCCACTGTTCTTGACTCCACCGAACGGCGCCGCGGGATCCATGATGTAGCCCTCGTTGACGCCGAATGTGCCAGACCGGACACGCGTTGCCACGCCGTAACCGCGATCGGTGTCGGCGGTGAACACCGACCCGGCCAGCCCGTACTCGGTGTCGTTGGCGATCCGGATGGCCTCGTCTTCGTCGCTGTAAGAGATCACGGTCAGCACCGGGCCGAAGATCTCCTCGCGCGCAATCCGCATGTCGTTGTTCGCGCCGCTGAACAGTGTGGGCCGCACGTACCAACCGGTATCCAGCCCGTCGGGCATCTCGGCGCCGCCGACGACCAGCCGCGCGCCTTCACTCGTGCCCGATTCGATGTAGCCGCGGACGCGCTCCTGCTGGCGCTGAGCCACCAGCGGCCCGATCGCGGTGTTGGGATCGGACGGGTCCCCGACCGACATCGACTCCATCGCGGCCGCCAGTGCGTCGACGAACTCCGCCTCGCGGGCCGCCGGCACCAGAATCCGGCTGAGCGCGTTACACACCTGGCCGCTGTTGGCCAGGCTGGCCATCTGAATCCCGGCCGCCACGGCTGACGGGTCCGCATCGTCGAGCACGATCGCCGCTGACTTGCCGCCCAGTTCCAGGCTGACCTGCTTCAACCCCGCCGCGCAGGCGAGGGCGACCTGGCGCCCGGCCGCCGTCGAACCGGTGAACGAGACCTTGTCCACGCCGTCGTGGCTGACCAACTGCTCGCCGACGTCGCGGCCGCCGGGCACCACGTTCAGTACTCCGGGCGGCAAATCGGCTTCGGCGACCAGATCAGCAAGCAGCTGCGCGTCGAGCACCGACTCAGGCGCGGGCTTGAGCACCACCGAGCACCCGGCCAGCAGCGCCGGCACCACTTTGGCCACCGTGAGGAACTGCGGCATGTTCCACGGCACGATCGCCGCAACGACCCCGACAGGTTGCTTGATGATCCGAATGTCCTTGCCGTACAACCCCGGACGGTCCTGCTGCCACGGATAGCTACCGGCGATGCCGCAGAACGCCGACATCATCGTCAGGGGCAGGCGGACCTGCGCCATTTTGGCGAAGCTGATCGGGGCGCCGATCTCGGCGGAGATCAGCGCCGCCATGTCCGCGCGCCGCTCCTTGTAGACAGCGGCGAGGCGTCCGATTGCCTCGATCCGTTCGCTGGGCTGCATCCGCGGCCACGGCCCGGTGTCGAATGCCGCGCGAGCCGACTGCACGGCGCGGTCGACGTCGGCCGGTCCCGCGCACACCGCGTGGCCGATCTCGGTCCCGCTGTGCGGCGAAATGACGGTGATAACGGAATCACCCTGCGCTGCGGCCCATTTCCCGTCGATGAAGAGTTGGTCCCTCTGGTACATCTGGTCCTCTCAGGTGTTGCGGCCGCCGTTGACGCCGAGTATCTGTCCGGTGATGTAGCTGGCTTCCTCCGAAATGAAAAACGCGCAGGCGGCGGCGATGTCCTCGGGTCGGCCCACCCGGCGCACCGGTGTGCGGTTGATGTGGTCTTCGACGTTGCCGCCGAGTTGGCCCTTACTCTCGGCCCCGCGCAGCATCGGCGTGTCGACGAACCCGGGCGGGACGGCGTTGACGGTGATCCCCGCCGGGCCGTACTCCAGCGCCAGGGATTTGGTCAGGCCGTTGACCGCGGATTTGGCCGCGACGTAGTGCGCCATCAACGGCTGCCCGGAATGCGTGCTGGACGACGAGATGTTGACGATCCGCCCCCAGCCGGCCTCCACCATGTCCGGTAGCACTGCCTGGGTGGTGTGGAAGACGCCGTTGAGGTTGACGTCAATGACCTTCGACCATTCCGCGAAGCTGATCTTCGAGAACTTCTGGAAACCCGTCATGCCGGCGGAGTTGACCAGCACCAGGATTGGGCCGAGCTGTTCGCGAATCTCCGCCACCGCGGCGTCCACCTGATCGCGATCGGTGACATCGACGACGTGGCTGAACTCGTCGTCCGAGGCCGACAGATCGATGACGGCCACTCGAAAGCCGTCGGCGCGCAAGCGTTCGGCGATCGCGCGACCAATTCCTGAGGCACCGCCGGTGACGATCGCCGTCTTCAAGCTCTCTACCGCCCTACTCTTTGGCCAACTTCCTGAGCGACTGCCCAAACACTGCATGCCTATCACCCCGCGTCGTTTATGGTCAAGCCCATGGACAGGCCCCCGTTCCGTTTCGCCGTGCAGGCGACCAATGCTGCCGGCGGACGGGAGTGGCGCGACACCGTGCGCAAGGTCGAAGATCTCGGCTACTCAACGCTTTTCCTCGCCGATCACTATCTGGGCCCGGGGCCCGCCCAGAAAATTGCGCGCACCCCTCGCCAGGATCTCGCCCCGATCGCGGCGATGGCCGCGGCGGCCGCGTTCAGCGAGACACTGCGGATCGGTTGCCGGGTCTTCTGCATCGACTATCACGTGCCCGCAGTGTTGGCCAAGGAAGCAGCGACCCTGGATCTGCTCTCAGACGGCCGCCTGGAGATGGGCATCGGAGCGGGTTGGAGCGAAACCGAATACAACGCAATGGGTTTGACCTTCGACCGGCCGGCCCGGCGAATCGCCAAACTGGCCGAGGTGGTATCGCTCATCAAAGCGCACTGGGAGGGCGAGCAACTGGACTTCGCCGGCCAGGTCGTTCAGGTGCGCGGCTATGCGGGCCGGCCGCTGCCGGTGCAGCGCCCGCACCCGCCGATCATGATCGGCGGTGGTGGTCCGCGAATGCTGGCGTTCGCCGGCCGCGAGGCCGATATCGTCAGCATGTCCAGCGTGCCGTTCGTGGCCCGCGATGCCGACGGCCGCGACCCTCAGGCCGTCGCCCGGCGCCGCATCGACGTGGTCCGGGCCGCCGCCGGCGAGCGCTACAGCCGGCTGGAAATCGAGAGTTCGCCGTACTTCACGGCGATCACCGACGATCCCGAAGCCGCTCTGGCGCAGGCAGCCTCGACGACCGGGATTCCCGCCGACGTGTTGCGCGAGCATCCCAACGTGATGATCGGTTCCCTGGAAACCATTGTGGAGATGCTGCATTCGCGACGGGAGTCGCTCGGCGTCAACTACGTCACGGTGCAACAGTCACAGATCGAATCGTTCGCACCGGTCGTGGACCGGTTACGCGGCCGCTGAACCTTGACCGCTGCGCGCCGAGGGTGTAACCATGGCACGTAACTATTTGGGCGATCGCTCAAATAGTTACAGCGCCCATACGACCACCGCAGGAGTGAGACGACTCAATGGCAAAGCGGACCAGATTCAGCGAGTACCAGAACAGCTATGCCAACTACAATTTCGAACTCACTGACGACGGCATCCTGTTCATGCAGTGCCACACCAACGGCGACAGCCTGGTGTGGAGCTGGAAGGCCCACGACGAGATGTCGGACGCCTTCGCTGATATCGCCGGCGACCGCGAGATCAAGGTGCTCATTCATACCGGCACGGGCGAAAACTACAACGCCAATTGGGGTCGCCTACCCAGCGGCGAACCGCCCGAACACCCCATCTATCAGGCCATGCCCAACGACCGCGGGACGCACAAGCTCGACGAGAAGGCTTGGTACGCACGCCATCTCATTTTCAATGTGCTCGACGTCGACGTCCCGATGATCAGCGCGGTCAACGGTCCGTGCAACATGCACTCCGAGGTGCCGATCATGGGCGACATCGTGCTGGCCTCCGAGGACGCCTACTTTCAGGACGCCTCCCACTTCCCGCGCGGACAGGTGCCCGGTGACGGTCAGCACGTGATCTGGAGTGTGCTCGCCGGGCACAACCGCGCGCGCTACTTCCTACTCACGGGCCAGAAGGTCAGTGCGCAGGAGGCCAAGGAGTGGGGCGTGGTCAACGAGGTGCTGCCCAAAGACAAGCTGTTGGACCGGGCCTGGGAGCACGCTCGCGAACTGATCAAGCGACCACCGCTGACTCTGCGGTACACCCGACAACTGTTCACCAACCCGCTCAAACGGGCCTTCGTCAACGAACTCGGCCACGGCCTGGCCCGCGAAACCTACGCGCAGCGCGTGTTCTTCCCGTTCGGCGGTGAGATGGCGCCGCTGGACCGGGCATGGGACGACGAGCCTTGGACCACAACGAGCAACGGGACACCCGCGCAAGAAGGAGCAGCTCACTCGTGACCAGCATCCAGCAACGCCTGTCCACCGGGCGCGGCAAATTCACCACCGACTATCCCGAACTGGGCACGGCGCCGGTCAACTACGAGGACTCCATCTCCCCGGAGTTCTTCGCCGACGAGCGCGAGGCGGTGTTCAAGCGAAACTGGTTGTGCGTGGGGCGAATCAATCGCCTACCGCGCAAGGGGTCGTACTTCACCCGCGACCTGCCGGGCCGGCTGGCCTCGATCGTGATCGCCCGCGACCTCGACGACACCGTGCACGCCTTCCACAACGTGTGTGCTCACCGCGGTAACAAGGTCGTCTGGCAGGAACACCCAGGCGAGGAGTCGTCGGGAAGCTGCCGTGCCTTCTCCTGCAAGTACCACGGCTGGCGATATGGCTTGGACGGCAAGGTCAATCACATTACCAACGAGGGCGAGTTCTTCGACCTGGACAAGAGCAAGCTCCGGATGCCGCCGGTGCATTGCGAGGTGTGGGCCGGGTTCATCTTCGTGCACCTTGCCTCCGAACAGGAAAGGGCCCCGGCTCCGCTGCGCGAATTCCTCGGCGACGGGTTGCTTCCCATCGAGGACTACCCGTTCGAGAAGATGACCCAGCATTACGGGTTCTCCACCCGGATCAACGGCAACTGGAAGCTCGCTGTCGACTCGGTCTGCGAGTGGTATCACCCGCCGTACGTGCACGGCCGTTTCATCGATCCGGACGTCGCCAAGGCCGAAATGATGGTGCCGCCGGTCGACTCCTATCACTACGACTTGTTCCGCCCGCACATGTTGACGTCGGTTCCCGGGCCGCCGCCGCTGCCGCACCGCGAACACGGCAATGCGGGACCGGCTCGCCAGGACCAGCGTTGGGTCTACAAGCTCTTCCGCGCAGGCCTTTTCGGACCCGACGACATTCCGGACATCGGTGTCGACGAGTCCGCCGACTTCCTGAACCGCGGCGAGATCGCCTCGTGGGGCAACGACCAGTTCTGGGTCTTCCCGAACATCTCGATCCAGCTCTGGGCGCGCAACTACTACATCACCTACACCTACTGGCCCGAGACCGTCGATACGCACATCTACGAGATCGACCTGTACTTCGTGCCGCCGGCGAATGCGTCGGATCGTCTGGCGCAGGAGTTGGTGGTGGACAGCACGATCGAGTTCGCCATGCAGGACGTCAACACCATAGAGGCCACGCATTCCGCGCTCAAGACGCGTGCGCAGAACACCTTTCACCTCAGCGACCAGGAGCTGCTGATCCGCCAGTTCCACACGGTGATCCGCGAAACCGTCAATGCACACAAGGCCGCGAAGGAGTCATGATGTCGGCGTTACCTCCCGCGTTTTCCGACCTCGAGCCGTTTGTCGTCGACTGGGCACTCCCGACCCGGGCACAGCGCTATGAGGCCCGGCTCTCGAAACCCTTCGACGAACTGGTCACTTTTTACGACGCACTGGCGCCTCGGGCGGAGGAGGGCATCGGCTACCTCAACAGCCTCGACATCAACGATCTGCCCGACGACGCCACGACCCTGCTGCACATGCTCTACTCGTTTATCTTGGTCTCCTACGCCGTCAACGTGTTCAAGCAGAACCGCATCCCGGACTCGGGTGCCGCATTCTTCGAGATGGTCGCCGAACCCGCGGTGTGATAGGACTCCCAACGTGACCGCATCCGCACGACCCAAGGCACGTGACTCCACGACGCGCGAGTTGTTGATCGCCGCGACGAGTCAGATCATGGTCGAGGAAGGGTTACGCCGCGGCGACCTCACGCCGGGTCGCCGCCCAGGCCGGGGTCAAACCTGCTCTCGTGCATTACTACTTCCCGACCATGGACGAGCTGTACCTGGCCGTCTTCCGGATCGGCGCGACGATCTACCTCGATCGACAACAGAAGGCGCTGGCCTCCGACCGGCCGCTGCACGCGTTCTGGGACACCCTGACCGCACCCAAGGACACTCGACTGCTGTTGGAGTTCATGGGACTTGCCAACCACCGCAAGGAAATCCGCGCAGAAATTGCGGCCTGGTCCGAACGCTGGCGCGAACAGCAGATCACCGCTCTGAACTTCATCGTCCGCGAGCACGACCTCGACACCGACGATTTCCCGCCGGCGGCGCTGGCCGTCATCATCGCCGCGATCGGGCGCACGCTGATCCTCGAGCAGGGTCTCGGCACCGCCGGCGGTCACGACGAGGCGGTCGCGCTGGTGCACCGATTCCTGGACAAATTCGAGATGCCACAACCGAAGACACGACAAAGCCGCGCCGCCCCAGACCGGCTAAGGCACGACGATCCGCAGCTTCTCCCAGCCGCGCACGGTCGACGTCGACGCGAGTTGCGCAGTGTCGTAATCGATATCCCACTCCGGCCAGCGGTTGAGGATCTCGTCGAGCGCGATACGGCCCTCCAACCGGGCGAGGTTGGCGCCCAGGCAATAGTGCACACCCTTGCCGAAGGTGATGTGCGAAATGTTGTCGCGGTGGATGTCGAAGCTGTCCGGGTCGGTGTAGCGGCGCGGGTCCCGGTTGGCGGCGCCGAACAACAGCAGCATCGCGCTACCCGCCGGGATGGTGGTGCCGTAGAGCTCGAAATCCGCTGCCATCCAACGAGCTACGTGCGGGCCCGTCGGCTCGAAGCGCAGTGTCTCGTCAATGGTCCGGTTCAGCAGCGAGCGATCCTGCTCGACCTCGCGGCGCTGATCGGGATGCTCGGCGAGCACCTTGGCCAGCCAGCCGATCAGCCGTCCCGTCGTCTCGTTACCCGCACCCGCGACCACCTGGGTGTAGTGCAGCACTTCCTTGCGCGTCAGCTTCCGGTGCACCCCGTGCTCGTCGTCGAATTCGACATTGAGCAGCGTGGTCATCAAGTCGTCGGACGGGTTCTTCGACCGCCACTCGACGTAGTCGGCGTAGATCCGTCCGTCGGCGATGGAATCGGCATTGGCGACCTTGAGCGGCGCACCGGGCTTGGTACGCAGGTTGGCGTCGTTGGCGTCGCGGACCGAGATCTGTTCGGATTCAGGGATTCCCAGCAACATCCCGATCACCCGCATGGGCATCATCGATGCCAGCTCGGCGATGATGTCGAAGCCACCCGATCCGACGAGCGGGTCCAGGCATCGCACGCAGTACTGGCGAATCTGTTCCTCGATCGCGGCCATCCGGCGTGGGGTGAACACCCGCGACATCAGGCCGCGCAGCATCGAGTGCTCGGGCGGATCCTGAAACATCATCACGCCGCGGGGCATGTCGAACTTCGACTTCACCAACTCGAGGATGTCGCTGCGACGGCTGGAAAAGACCTGCCAGTTCGCCAGCGCCTGCTCGACATCGGAATGCCGTGAGATCGCCCAGAAGTCGTACTGCTCGTTGTAATAGACCGGCGCTTCCTCGCGCAGCCGCGCGAACGTCGGATACGGGTCGGTGTTGATCCCCGTGTCATAGGGGTCGTAGTAGACGTCGGTTTCAGTCGTCCGGCCCATCCGAAGCCTCCGTGCAGATTTGGGCGATCGCCCAATTCTGGGCGCACGCCATGTGTAGCAGCCCCATACTCGGCCCGTCAAGGCCCTGGACGCGTAGCGTGCAACGCCGTGGGCAGCCACGAATAGACGTCTGATAACCGGGTACACGATTGGAATACGCGGCAGAATGGCTGGACGATGCGTCAGCCACATTCGACGGGAAGCAGGGGCACGCCATGAAAATCATCCGGAAAGCTTCGGCGATAGGCGCGACGGCGATGGCCGCGCTGGTCGCCAGTACCGGAACGGCGCAGGCGATCGAGCCGATCGTACTTCTACAACAGCGACAACAGCATGCAGGTCAGCTATGGCGAGGGCGGCGGCGCCATCTTCGCGACGGTCACCGATCTCCGAAACCCCGAAGTTCGCAACGGAAGTCTGCCAGTACCACGCAGTGGGGGTTCAGGGCACGCCGGCACTTCCCTACAATCAACCAGACGGTCGTCACCGGGCCGAATCCTTCGCCGCCGATCACGATCATCTTCCAGCAACTCGGCGGACACTATGCCGTCGACGTGAGTTGCCAGGGCACCGGCAACTCGGCCGCCTTCTCGCCGGTCATCTACTGATCTGGCAGACCGCTAAAAACCTGTCCGAAATTGACACACAACGCCTGACCTGGCGTTAATGTGCTGTTCGTGAGCAGTTGCCGGTCGACCAACGGGCGGGGCCGCTGGTTGGCGTTCGGAGCGACCATCGCGGTTTCTGCCGGCATGTTCTATGCGCAGAGCACCGAGTCGCCGTGCTGCGGCAACAAGGCGACGGCGAGCGCCCCCAGCGCAAGCCCGGTGGCGCATACCCAGCCCGCGCCTCCCGTCCCGTCGGCACCACCGCCACCGCCGGCAGCGCCGCTGCGGATGGCCAGTCCCGCCGAACTGAAGTCGTTGACGGCTGATGCGCCCGCCGCCGCTCAGAGTTTCACGTTTGCGTTGCCGGCCGGCGTCGCGCCCGAGAACGGCCTGCAGGTCAAGACCATCTGGGCGGCCCGCGCCATCAGCTTGCTGTTTCCGCAGATCACCACCATCGGCGGGTATCGCCAAGACGCGTTGAGATGGCATCCCAACGGGCTGGCGATCGACGTGATGATCCCCAACCACAACTCCCCCGAAGGCATCGAGCTCGGCGACCAGATCGCCGGGTATGCGCTCGCCAACGCCAAACGGTGGGGAATCGACCACGTGATCTGGCGGCAGAAGATCTACCCCGGCCTGGGCAAGCCCAGCTGGACGGCCAACCTCGGCAACGAAACCGCCAACCACTACGACCACGTGCACATTGCCACCGATGGAGGCGGCTACCCGACGGGCCACGAAACCTACTCGATCGGGTCGATGACACCGACGCCGCCAAACTGACCGACCCGCGGGGCGACGGCGTCGTCACGCTAAACGGCGACATCGGGCTCGATCGACGTCCCGGTAAACTGGCGAAACACCCAGAGCTACGGAGAATCATGAAACGCCCGGTTTTCACCGCCACTCGTCTCGCCGCTTTTGCCGCCCCGGCCACGGCGATGATCTTGGCCGCACCCTTCGCTCACGCGCAGACTGCCGTCGAGGATTCCTGCAAGAACGCGGGCGGTCAGTACACCAAAAGCGAGGTGAGCGCGCATTTCGGGCAAGACCCGAGTCTGTTCGAGGAGTGCTGCACCGGCGACCGGGCCGACGAAGAAATGCGTGGACTACAAAGACGGGGTCCAAGGGCCTACCTACGGCGGTTAAGCCGCGGCGCTCGCCTAGCCTCTCCCATCATGGCCGTCGACACGTCGGCCATCTCGATGTAGAGGGAGATCTCCGGTGGGACGAGTCGATGGAAAAGTCGCGCTGATCACGGGCGGTGCCCGTGGCATGGGCGCCGAACACGCGCGGCTATTGCTCAGCGAAGGCGCCAAGGTCGTCATCGGCGACGTCCTTGACGACGAAGGTCATTCTGTCGCAAGGGAACTCGGCGACAATGCGCATTACCTGCATCTCGACGTGACCCAACCGGAGCAGTGGGCTTTCGCGGTCGCCGAGGCGGTCCGGCAGGTTCGGGCGCCTCGACGTCCTGGTCAACAATGCCGGCGTCGCGGGCCGGAAGACCCTGCGCAAGTTCGAACTCGAACGCTGGCGCCACACCCTTGACGTCAATCTGACCGGCACTTTCCTGGGCACCCAAGCCGTCGTCGATGAAATGATCCGCTCCGGCAAGGGCTCCATCATCAACATCTCATCGATCGAGGGCTTGCGGGGCGCACCGTTCGCGCATGCCTACGTCGCTTCGAAGTGGGCAGTGCGCGGATTGACCAAATCCACCGCCATCGAACTCGGGCGCTACAACATCCGGGTGAATTCGGTGCATCCCGGGCTGGTCCGCACACCCATGACCGCTCATTTTCCCGACGACATCGTCGCCGCGCCGCTCGGTCGCCCCGCTGAGCCGATCGAGGTATCCAATCTCGTCCTCTATTTGGCCAGCGACGAATCCTCGTATTCCACCGGTTCGGAGTTCGTCGTCGACGGCGGAGTCACCGCCGACACCCCCAGGAAAGATCTGACCACCTAGCAACTGTCGACGGAATGTTCGCCCCGGATGCGGAAAGCGTCGCGGCGTGCGTGAATGGTGACACGCCGCAACGGCGCGGTTGCGCCAAGCAAAGGGGTATTCCAGTGTCCGACAAGACGCCCGACGACATCTTCAAGCTCGCCAAAGACGAACACATCGAGTACGTCGATGTCCGCTTCTGCGATCTGCCGGGCACCATGCAGCACTTCACCATTCCGATCTACGCGTTCGACGAGACCGTGTTCGAGGAAGGGCTGGCGTTCGACGGCTCCTCGATTCGCGGGTTCCAGTCGATCCACGAGTCCGACATGCTGCTGCTTCCCGATCCGGAAACCGCGACCATCGATCCGTTTCGCGCCGCCAGAACGCTGATCGTGAACTTTTCGGTGCATGACCCATTCACGCTCGAGTTGTATTCGCGCGACCCGCGCAACGTCGCCCGCAAAGCGGAGAACTACCTGATCAGCTCCGGCATCGCCGACACCGCCTACTTCGGACCGGAAGCCGAGTTCTACATCTTCGATTCGGTCAGCTTCGACTCGCGCACCAACGAATCGTTCTACAAGGTGGACGCGACATCCGGGTGGTGGAACACCGGAGCGGAGACCGAGTCGGACGGCAGCCCCAACCTGGGCCATAAAGTCCGCCCCAAGGGCGGGTACTTCCCGGTCGCGCCCGCCGACCACTACGTCGACCTGCGCGACGATCATGCTCACCCACCTGACGAATGCCGGTTTCAGCCTGGAGAAAGGCCACCACGAAGTCGGCAGCGGCGGCCAGGCCGAAATCAACTACAAGTTCAACACGCTGCTGCACGCGGCAGACGACCATCAGATGTTCAAGTACATCGCCAAGCAGACCGCTTGGCAGGCAGGCAAATCCGTCACGTTCATGCCCAAGCCGCTGTTCGGCGACAACGGCTCCGGCATGCATTGGCACCAGTCGCTGTGGAAGGACGGCGTCCCACTGTTCTACGACGACGCGGGATACGCCGGCCTGTCGGACATGGCGCGGCACTACATCGGCGGGCTGCTGTATCACGCGCCGTCGCTGCTGGCCTTCACCAATCCCACGGTCAACTCCTACAAGCGCCTGGTGCCCGGGTACGAGGCACCGATCAACCTGGTCTACAGCCAGCGCAACCGCTCGGCCTGCGTGCGCATCCCGATCACCGGCAGCAATCCCAAGGCCAAGCGGCTGGAATTCCGATGTCCCGACGCGTCGGGCAACCCGTATCTCTCGTTCTCGGCCATGCTGATGGCCGGCCTGGACGGCATCAAGAACAAGATCGAACCGCCTCCCCCGGTCGACAAGGACCTCTACGACTTGCCGCCCGAAGAGGCCGCGGACATCCCGCAGGCTCCCGACCCAGCTGTCCGCGGTGATCGACCGGCTGGAAGAGGATCACGAATACCTCACCGAGGGCGGTGTTTTCACGCCTGACCTGATCGCGACGTGGATCAACTACAAACGCGACTACGAACTCGCGCCGTACAACCTGCATCCCACCCCGTACGAGTTCGCGCTCTACTACGACGTTGAGCCGAGTTAACGCCCTAACGTGCGGGTTTCCCCGCGATGCGACCGTGGTGCCGGGCGCTGCGTGAGCGACGCGCCGACCGCGCTGACAAAACGCACAGGTGCTTCTTAGCTGTTCAGAGGGCGTGTTTAACGGGTTCGGGTTAGCGTTGGTCCAACTGAGACACCGTCAGGAGGCTGACCATGTGCCACTACCTCATCACAGTTGAGTTCGACGATGGTCAGCTCGCGACCACCCAGTACACGTCGCCGTCTGACGTGAGAACCAAGCTGGCGGAAGTCGTTAACGATCTGACGGACGAAGACGGCATCGAGCACTTCCGCAGCGTCACCATCACTCAAGCTGCCTGACGGGGTCAGCGCACGCGCGTCCGCCCTTGCGGCACTTCGCAGACAGCCGTTGGTGCATCCGAGCTATCGCAGAGTGTCGCGCAATTCCATCAAGGCAACACCGAGCACGTTCTCGCCATCTCCGGGACAGCGACCGCAATGGCACTCGCCCCAGAACTGGTCATGCCACGTATTGCCTTCGACAAGCTTGTGCGGGTGAGTAGCGACGAGTTGGTCAGCAAGTTCACGGTCGCTGAACTTCGCTTCAAGAACTTGCTCCATGACGAGAATCCGGATGTCCGCCCAATAACTGACAACTCGGACTTTCCGACCGCGCCGCTTAGCGATCAGCGGTGTCTCGGATTCCAGAACCCATGCGCGTTCTCGCGGGTCATCAGATTTGAGCGCTTGGTACGCGTGCTCGGCCGTCGGGTAGACGTCGTCGCCTATGCGGACTGGGTGGCGGTAGAAGTTGCTGAGGAAGTATGCGCGGCCTCGAAAATCATCAATCAAGTTCTCCTCTTCTGTTGCAGGGACAGTTCGTATTTCGAGGATACCGTCGGCGTCGGACAGCCCAGTCGGCTCTGGCGGATCGTGACCGATGTCGACAAAACGTACAGCGGGCTCACAGCTGGCCAAAGGGTGCCACCGATGATTCCGGGTTAGCGTTGGATAACCCCATCGGCATCAGGAGGCTCACTGTGAGCAACTACCTTGTAACTATTGAGTTCGATGACGGCGCGCGTGCGATCACGCAGTACTCGTCACCGAGTGACGTGAGAACCAGATTGGCCGAGGTTGTCCGGGATTTGACGGATGAAGACGGCATCGAGCACTTCCGTAGTGTGACTGTCACTCAAGCAACCCAGACACAAGCGGCCTGACTTTTCGGCCCATATTCGTTGTCCCGGAACGGTAACGGCGGCACCTGGTCGAGCGTCACTCGACGGGATCAGGCGCCCACCGCGGTCGGCGCACATCGGGCCGCTGCGGGCCACGCGCCGCCGCGAGCGCCAACGCGGCCTCACCATTGATCGTGGTCATCGGTGGCGGCTGGCCTTTGCGAAGTGTGGCGATCAGCTCGCGATACGGGCCGATGAGGTACACCGTGTCGCCGGCTTGCATTTGAGCACCGCGGCGGGGGCGCAACCTCACCGGTCCTTCCGGGCGGATGATCGCGATGACACGCGTCTGAGTCGACAGGTCCGCCATTTGCATCCCGTCGAGCTCGCTGCCCTCCGCGACCAGCATCGCGCCGACCATGAACGAACGCTGCCCGACCCAGAACGTCCCGAGCACCTGCAAACCCATCGCCGCGCCGATGAACCACGGCGCCGCCAGATCCACGACCGACCGCACGTTCTCGAAACCGAATTGCTGGCTCACCGCGGCGCTCAGCGCACGACCCTGCACACGCAGCACGATCGGCACCTTGGTGTCGGATCCGAGCAGTTCCAGTAAGACGATGCCGGTCCGGATGTTCTCCATGTCGTCCTGGGTCATCACCGCGACCCCGCGGGCGCGATCGACGCGTGCCGATTCCAGTGTCTGGCGCATCGTCGAGTCGCCGAAAATCACCGGCACGTCGAGTTTGGCGACCGTCGACAGGAGGCGGCTGTTCTCATCTTGCTCGATCACAACGACGTCGTATCCGGCAGCGACGAGGTCACTGACGACGCGAATGCCCGTTGACCCCAGGCCAACGACGATGATGTGATCGCGCATGCGGCGGGCCCGTCGCAGACCGGCCGTATGGACGAAGCGGCGCGACAGCAGCAGGTCCGAGATGAGCGCTACGAGGATGGCGGTGATGGTCACGCCACCGAACATCAGCCCGATGGCGAACCACCGCAGCACACCGGACTGTGCCGCAAAACTGAAGTCGCCGAAGCCGACGCTGGTGATCGTCTCGGAGGTGAAGTACAAAGCATCGAGCCAGGACATCTTCGGGTTGACATAGCTGAAGCGCACCATGGTCGTCGCACCGAAAATCAGCACCAGCGTGAATATCGCTGAAGGAAAGAGCAGCGGGTTGGCGTCCTCGCGCATGGCGCGCACGGCGTCGATGGCCCGTCGCGCCCTGGAGTGGCGAGAGCGGGTCGCGGTCGCGGACGGCACCGAGATCCCGCGGGCTTCCATCTCGTCCTTCGGGCCGATCATCGAGGTCCAGTCGCCCTTGAAGATCTGTCAAATCGCGACCCGGACACGGCACGACCTCGCCGGGGGTGGGCGAATTCTTACCGTGAACCACCGCCACCGGCGCCAGGTCTTTGTAGAGGTCGCGCAGCGTCCCATCCTTCGGCGCCTCGGATCCCCAGATGACGAATTCGACACCAGCAGTGGCGAACTGGTGTGTATTGCGTGACAGGACAGCCTCGATGATCGATGGCGCCGCGAGGTCGGCAACATTCAAGATCGCGCCGGGTCCGCTGACAGCAGCTACCGCGTCGCGCAGCATGTTATCCGCCAGCCGCGCCACCACCCGAACATTAGGACTGAATCGCCTTGCCAATAGGGCGATTTCGAGATTCACCGCGTCATTGGGCCCGGCGCAGACCACGGCCCGCGCTCGATGTACCCCGGCGCCCAGCAGATCGGCGGCCGAATTGATCCGGATGATCCGCGCGCCGGCGCCCCGCAATTCGTCGATGATGGTGTTCGCCAGCGGGTCGTCACCGCAAACGATGATTTCGCGATGGAATTGAAAGGCCTCGCCCTTTTGCGCAGCAGCCGGTTGGTTTTTCAGCTGCGCAGCGGGGTCGATAGTGACAGACATGACCCCTCCAACCTCCGTCGACACCTGCGGTTCACATTTCCTATGACTATCGGCCATAATGCCGGAGCGTGCCACCTGAGGACAGAATCAACTATGATGTGCCGCAATAGGAGTCGCTTCGAAACACGTTCGACTCGGAACCGTCACGCAGGGGAAACAGAGGACGATTAACTCGTCAGGCGCCGGAGTAGTCAACCTGCCAGTGCTTGATGCCGTTGAGCCAGCCCGACCGCAACCGTTCGGGATCGGCGAGCGCGGTGAGGTCGGGCATGACGTCAGCGATCGCGTCGAACATCACCCCGACCGTCATCCTGGCAAGGTTGGCGCCCAGGCAGTAATGGGCGCCGGTGCCGCCGAAGCTCAAGTGCGGATTAGGATCCCGCAGCACGTTGAATGAGAACGGATCCTCGAATACGTCCTCGTCGAAGTTGGCCGAGCGGTAGAACAGGGCAAGCCGCTGGCCTTGCTTGACCGGAACGGCGCCGAGCTCGATATCGCGCACTGCGGTGCGCTGAAAAGCCGTGATCGGTGTTGCCCAGCGAATGATCTCGTCGACGGCGGTCACCGGGCGTTGCTCTTTGAAGAGCTCCCATTGGTCTGGATTGTCAAGGAACGCCATCATCCCCTGAGTGATCGAGTTGCGGGTCGTCTCGTTACCCGCGACCGTCAAGGTCACCATGAACAACCCGAACTCTTCATCGGTGAGCTTGTGGCCGTCGACATCGGCTGTGATCAGCTGAGTGACGATGTCCTCGCCGGGATGCTCAGCCTTGTGCGCGGCCAGTTGCATGCCGTAAAACATCAATTCACCGGCCGACGCCAGCGCTTCGGACCCGGCGAATTCCGGGTCCTCGTCGCCGACCATCTGGTTGGTCCAGTGGAACAGCTTCGATCGATCCTCGAAGGGCACCCCGAGCAGACCGGCAATCAATTGCAGCGGCAGTTCGCTGGCCACCTGGACGACGAAATCACCTGTCCCAGAATCCAATGCTTCAATCACGATGCGATGAGCGCGCTGCGTCAGGTCCGCACGCAGACGATCGACTGCGCGTGGCGTGAACCCCCGCGACACGATCTTGCGCATCCGGGTGTGCTGCGGAGCGTCCATATTGATCACCGAGAACCGGCCGGCCTCGATCTGACCGCGCGCTGTGTCCTCGTCGACATAGCGGGGGACGATGCAATTCTGGGCGCTGGAAAAGTCGTCGCTGCGCCGCGACACCTCCCGAATATCGCGATGCCTGCTCACCACCCAATACCCGCCGTCGTTGAAGCCGCCGATGCCAGGCAGCTGCTCGTTCCACCACACGGGTGCCGCGTGTCGTAGCTGGCGCAGCTCCTCGGTAGGCAGGCGCGCGGCGTACACGTCGGGGTTGGTGAAGTCAAACCCTTGCAGGAGTTGCGGTTTCGTCATGACGCCTCCCTAGGTCATCCATTGGTCGACGAGATCGGCGCACCGCTGCGAGAGGGTCTTTTCCATCTCGCCGCGCTGACGTCGAACGTTTTCGTTTTCGGGCTCGACCGCCCCGATCGTCAACCGCGCCACTTCGTCGACCTGGTCGCGGTCCAGTCCGAATGCGAGCAGGGCGTCAAGATCGCTGTCGAAGTCGAGCTCGTCTGGTAACGCTGAGCGCGAAAGCAATACAGCCGCGTTCTCCTCGCCAACCTCTAGCAGCATGGCGACTACGTTGGACTTGGTGGCCTTCACACCGGCCGGCGAATCGACAGCTGGAGCCCGTTGTCACGCATGACAGTGCGACACTGCTCCGGGGTGTAGTCGAAGTTCTCCAGGTCCTTGATATAGGACGCGGGATCAGCCAGGCCCTCGACGTGGGGGAAGTCCGAACCCATGATGATCTGGTTGTCGCCCAACAGTTTCAACAGGCTGGCCAGCTCGTCCTCGTAGAACGGCGACACCCAGACGTGGCGTTTGAAGGTCTCCCGCGGGTCTTCCTGATAGATCTGCGGGATCTGGCCGTAGGACTTGGTCAGCTTTTCGAACAGGTGAAACACCCAGGTCGAGCCGCTCTCGATGGAAGCCATCCGCAGGTTGGGAAACGCAGAAAAAGACCCTTGTGCAAATGGTTGGCGAAGGTGTCCTGTATGGCGTCTCCGGAAAACAAACTGCGGAAACCGAGGAGCGCCTGGAACGACATCATGTAGTCCGATTCACCCCAGGCCGGCATGAATTTGGAGTAGTACGTCTCCCCCGAGTGGTAGCAGACGGTGACACCGGAATCGTTGTGCCAGCTGCCAGAAAGCGTCGAACATGGGATCGCCGGGCGCACGCATTCCGACCTCCGTCGTGATCGGGCCGGGAATCATCACGATGAAGCGCGCATCGCGATCCAGCGCCCATTCGAGCTCCCGGACCGCCTCGTCCGGCTTGCACAAAGTGATGTAGGGCGCAGCGAAAATCCTTTCCTTGTAGGCGAATCCCCAATCGTCGTCCATCCAGCGATTGAATGCCCGGAATGTCGCTACTGTCGCGTCAAAGTCCGGCAACAATGACTGTTCCATCCCCACGCCGAGAGTGGGCAACAGGATGCAGCCCGCCATGCCCTGTTCGTCCATCAAAGCCAGCCGCGCGTCGCGGTCTCGATAGGCTGGCGGGATCGGCTCCAATTCGCCGAAAAGTGAATTCAAGTCCGCACCTTGGGGGTTTCGGCCGCGGAAGTACTCGTCGAGCGCGCCGGGCTTTCCCACCGGGTCGAACGTCGGATTCGGAATGAACCTGTTGACTCTGCCGCCGACCAGCAGGCGTTGTTTGCCGTCCAGTTGCGCCCATTGGATCGCCCGCTTTCTGTATTGGGTTCGATGTGGCGGGTGAACGCGTCGAGGGCTTCGTAATAGTGGTTGTCACAGTCGAAGTACTGGAACGGAAGCTGTGTCGTCATCGTGGCGGTGTCCTTTCTGTGGCGATGATTCAGTTGCGCGGCAAGCCGAGGACCATCGATGCGATGATTGTCAGCTGGATTTCCGGTGTCCCACCGCCGATGAGTTCGGCAGGTGTGTCGAAATACGGTTGGACGACTGCTGGTTCGGACTTTTCCAGCATCGCGGTCCGGCCGGTCAGGCCGAGAGTCGCGGTCCATGCCCGGCGCAGCAGCGTGACCATCGCGTATTTGGCGATGCTGGACGTCGGGCCGGGCCCCTGCCCCTCGACGAGCCGGAGAGTTTCGCGCAACACCAGGGCCTTGATCGCGGTGCTGTAGGACTCGACTTCACCGAGCGCTCGTAGTGCCGCATCCTGTTCTGGCCCGGTATTTCGGCCACCGCGCGAAGCGCCTTGGTCCGGTCGATCGCGACGTAATTTCCGATGGCCGTCCGTTCGACCGCCATCGTCGATACGGCCAGGCTCCATCCCTCGTCCGGCTTACCGACGAGCATCTCGTCGGGCACGAACACGTCGGTGAGAAACACCTCGTTGAACTCGAAGCGCCCACTGGCCTGTTTGATCGGCGAGACCTCGATACCGGGTGACGTCATGTCGATGAGGAAGTAGCCGATGCCGCGGTGCTTCTTCGCTTCGGGATTCGTTCGGGCCAGCAATGCCCCGAACTCGGCCTGATGCGCCATCGATGTCCAGATCTTGTGCCCGTTGATCAGCCATCCGCCCTCGACCTTGGCGGCCCGGGTGGACAGCGATGCCAGATCTGATCCGGCGCCGGGTTCGCTGAAGAGTTGGCACCAGGGCTGTACTCCACGCACGATCGGGACCGCGAATCGCTCACGTTGCAGGTCGGATCCGCTGTTGAGAATCGTCGGAAGGATCCATTCCGCGATGCCGAGCGACGGCCGGACCAACTCGGGCCGTTTGCCGAACTCGTCGGCGATGATCACCTGCTGCACCGCCGAGGCGCCAACACCCCACGGCGCCGCCAGATTCGGCGCCACCAGACCCTCGCCTCGCCAGCAAGTCACGTTGCGCGCCAACGGCCAGGCCGGGAGTCCTGACATCGCCGGAATAATGGTCGTTGGACAGATCAGGCCTTGTCCAAGATGGCCGCCACCCTGGCGCGGAAATCGGATTCGACGTCGCCCAGGTTGACTGTCGCTGGAGCGCTTTAGCGTGCATGCCAATTCGCCGGCCTGCCGGGTCCAGCGGGTCATCGGGCCGAAGGACGCCGCCAAACTGGTGACACGGCGCCAGTACAGGTGGGTGTCGTGCTCCCAGGTGTAGCCGATGGCGCCGAACATCAGCAGCGCGTCGAGCACCAGGTCGGGGGCGGCGCCCACCGCCATCACAGCAGCCGAGGCCGCCGCGAGTTGATGCTGCTCGATGGACTCGCTTTCGGCGCGGACCGCGTCCCATGCCGCTGACGCGGCAAGTTCAGACGCGACCAGCAGCGTCGCCGCTTTGTGTTGCAGCGCCTGGAAGGAACCGACCGGTTTGCCGAATTGCTCGCGGGTGCGGATGTATTCGGTCGCGGCGTCAGCGCAATGGCGCACCGCTCCGGCGGCCGCACATGCGGCGAGGCCCACCACGAGGCAACGGGCCCGCTCTATCGAGATGCCGGATATCTCCGCGCTCTCCGGCACGATGTGGTCAGCGAGTTCGATGACGCCCACGTCGGTGCACAGATCGGTGCCCTGCTGCGACTCGATCGTCACGCCCGACGCCCGGCGTGACCACAAACCATCGCAGGCCACCATCCGCGGTACGGGCCGAAAGCAGAATCCGTTGCGCCGCACAGATTCCCAACATCGAGTCCGACACTCCGTTGAGTCGCCAGGAGTTTCCTTCGGAGACGGCGTGGATGTCACAGTGCTCGGGCAACACGACTGCCGCCGTTGCCCCAGCAGCCAGATCCGTCAGCAGTGGCTTGACTGAGGCGTCCGCAAGATTCGCCACCGCGCTCGCCGTGACCGTGCTCAGCACCGGACCGGGTAGCAGTGCCGCCGCGGCCGCTTCGACCACACATGCCGTGTCGGCCAAGGTACCGTCTTGGCCACCGGCATGGCCCGGAAGGTGTACCGCATGAAAGCCGTTGCCGATGAATTCCGGCCACCACAAGGGTATTTCGCCGGCCGAGATCGAATCGAACGCGGCGCGGGTCTTGTCGATCGGCGCGTGGCGAGTGGCGAAACGACTCACGGCGTCGACGAGTTGCTCCTGCTCGACGGTGATCGCCAGCGTCATCGCTCGTCAGCCTTCCAGCCCGAGAATACGGGCGGCGTTGCCGTACAGGAATTTCGGCCAGACTTCATCTTTCAGCGGAACATTGGGCATGTCGCTGAAGATCCGCTCCAACGAGAGGCCCATCGGAAAATAGCCGGCGTAGAGGATCTTGTCGGCGCCGCGGGAATTCGCGTAGTCGATGATGGCCTTCGGGTAGTACTTGGGCGCGAACGCCGAGGTCGAGTAGTACAGGTTGGGCCACTTCAGCATGAGCTTGACGGCGAGGTCCTCCCACGGTTCGCAACCGTGGCGGGTGACGAACACCAGGTCCGGGAAGTCGAACATCACGACGTCGATTCGTGAGACTTCTTGGCAGGCAAAGGGAACCCGCGGCCCGGGGACACCCGCGCAGACGAAGATCGGGATGCCGAGTTCGACGCAGGTGGCATAGATCGGGTACATCTTCGGATCGTCGATCGGAACTTGCGGAAACGTTCCGGCGGGAAACACTGACGTCGCGCGGATCCCGAACTGTTCGTACTCGCGACGAATCGCGTTCACCGACCCCATGACGTCGTTGGGGTCGGCCAGCGCCCCCGGAGGGCACGAAACGGTCCGGGAATTTCTTGAGTGCCAGCTGCGCGGAGTCTTCGCTCACCCCGATCATCGCCTTCTCGATACCGAACCGGTCCATCTGCTGAAGCACCAGCGACACCGGATCATCGGTCGGCAGGCCCTGCGGGACATCCTTGAACATGTACTCGACCGGGAACTCGAAATCCTCTTTGGATTCGCGGTCCTTGGTCTGCTTGCGGATGAAGTCGTACTGGGCGGACCCCTCGTGCGGAAATCCGATCATCGTGTCGATCACCGGCAGACCCACCGGTCCGGGCATGGAGTTCTCCGATCGCATGTGTCCGCGGGCAATGTCACCGCCGATTCATATTGAAACACCGTTCTACTAATGTCAAGCTTGAATAGGACTTGAGCTGGGATAATGTTGCTGGGCGTCTCTGATCGGGACTGCTGATGAGAAGTCAGTTCTTTCCATCCTCAGGCCGACTCGGAGGTCGACACCGTCAACATTCCCGTCCCGACGGCCCGAGTACCGCCGTCGTTCCGCTGACGGATATGACCAGCCGCCAGCTGATCCGGCGAGCCACGATCATCGAAGCGGTCATCGATCTGATTGCCGAGGTCGGCGCCGACGCGGTGCAGATGCGTGACGTGTCCAAGCGCTCCGACGTGGCGCTGGCCACCGTGTACCGCTACTTCAATTCCAAGGACTACCTGCTCGCGGCGGCGCTCGAGGACTGGCAGAAGCGACTGACCCGCCGCATCATTGCGTCGCGCGCAGGTCGCGCCGATCAGGATCCGCTGCCCGGCATTCTGGACTACCTGCGACGAGCCCAGCGCGCATTTCACCGCAATCCGAATATGACCGCGCTGATGTTCCAGACGACGACGTCTACCGATCCCCAAGCCAGAGCCGACCGTCGACCAGATGAATCGCACAAACACCGAGATGTTCAACCGGCTGCTGGAAGGTGTTGCGCCGGAGGATATTCCGAACATCACCTTTGGACTCAACGCCGCCTGAGCAGCTCGCTGGCCGGAGTGCTCGCCGGGATGATGACGTTGGAGGAATCCCTGAGCCGGGTCGAATGGCTTGCGCGAGTTCTGCTGGCGGAGCGCCATGCAGTAGCGACCCTTACTTGATACCCAGTTGATTGCACTCCAGGACGAACAGCTCTGCTGGCGGATCCGTGCCGTGGCTATGCAACTCCTGGCCTTCACTGGTCGAATTGAAGTGGTCTGACTGGGCTTTGACGCAACGCTCGAGCTTGTGTTGGCCGGAGTTGTACCACATCCACAAGAGCGACACGATGACGACAGTTATCACAGCGACCGGTGCGAAGAATCGTTTTCTCATGTCCTAGGTGAGGATAGTCGGAGGTTTCAGCTGAGAAGTCGAAAGGGCTTGACGTAGCTCGCCATACGCCTCAACGAGCTGGTCGAGCGAGAAGCCGATGTTCAACCCACTCGGATTGGGCAACACCCATGCGTTGGTCCCGGCGAAGCCTGGGGGATACCGACCCCAGGCGACGTCTGACGCACCGAGCATGCAGGCTAACGCCCGCTTTCCGAGAAAGGCGACCGCCCGCGGCGCATAGCGGCGGATCTTCGACTCGAATTCGGGTCGTGCGCACCGAAACTCAGCCGGTAAAACTTCACTGGCAGACCTCGTCGGCCGTCGGACGACCGCCGTCACACCGCACCCGTAGTCCAGCAGCCGACGTTGATCGGCCGGCTGCAGACGGACATCGGTGAAACCGGCCAGGTGCAGCACGGGCCAAAAACGATTGTTGCGGTGCGAGAAGTGGTAGCCGTCCTCGACCGCGCTGGCAGCGAAGTTCAATCCGCAGAAAACGACGTCGAGGCCTTCGGTCAAGATATCCGGTTCAAACTCGCCGCCGGGCCAGTCCCACACTGACATGTCGCCACGGGGGTAGTTGGTGCAGGCTTCGGTGGCTTTCGCGACAACACCTTTGTTGTTGAAGAAGATCTTGGCCCAGTTGCCCCAGTGGGTGGCCACTTGCTCGTAGTAGATGTTGGTGGCGGTCGCTTCGGAGTACTGACGCCTGCCGGCCGGGTCGAGAAAACCAGTGGATTCGGTCGATCGCAGACTGCTGCACGTCGGCCGGGCGGTTGCTCTTGTCGCGCATGTAGCGATCGAAGTACACCGGACTCATGTCGCGAGCACCCGCAGATATTTCTCGGCGTCGCATGGGGTCGCGATGATGCGGCGCGGAATCGGGAAGTCCTCGGTGGAGTCAGCGATCGCGGGAGCAGCGAATACCGCTGCGGCAGAGAATATCAACGGCAGCAAGGCAGCGACCCGGCGGACCGGAAGCGCCATCGACCCTCCATGGCTCGTACATGAAGAACCTCACGAGCCAGAACATGCCGATTGCGGAGATTTATTTCCCGCACCCGCCGGCCACGCTCAGTCGCGAGGGATCTGCTCGAGCAGTGGATTCGCTTCAAGAAAGGCGTTCCCGAGGTCGCCGCCCGATGTCGCCCCGGGCCAGCGCCATCGCTGCGTCCTGCAGGTAGGCCGCGACGTGGGTGTGGACCGAAGAGCCGACGCTGTATGCGCTTGATTCCGCTGCAGACAGTTCGGCTACGGTCAACGCCTCGGATCTGATGCCCACGAGAAGATTCACCGGTTTAGGCGCGACAGCTTTCACGATCGCCCCGACTTCACGAGTCGAGCAGTACGGCGCGTAGAGGACGTCGGCGCCGGCCTCCGCGAACGCGGTCAGACGCCTAATCGTGTCGTCGAGGTCGTTCGGCCGTAGATAAATTGTCGGTGCACCCGGTCAACACGATGCGGCCCTTCGCAACCTTGCTGCCGCGGCGACGCGCGCCACGGCTTCGTCGAATCGCGGATCGAGTTGGCGGGATCGGCGGGTGTCATCGTCCCGATGCCGGCAAGCCTGCTTCGATGGCAGCCTGAACCGTCGCCGCCACATCGCCGGTGTCTCACCGTAGCCGTCTTCGAAGTCGCCGTTGACCGGTAGCCCGCCGACCTGGATCAGTGCTTGCGTGTGCCAGATGTTCCGCGGCGCTAACCGCATGCCGCCGTCGCGGCGGCCCAGGGTGGCCGCGAAAGCTACGGAGGACGTCGCCGAATGCGGCGAAGCCGGTCTTCTTAAGATCAGCGCCGATGATCCGTCCCACGGATTGGGCATGACGAACGCGTCTGGTGCTGATGCAGGGCCCAGAACCGCTTGTAGTGCTCGACTTGGGTCATCGCGCTGTCCTGTCGTTGATTCGCTTTCGATCTGGTCGGCGATGAAGCCGATCGCCGCGGCAACCGCCGAGTCCGAGCCCGAACACACGGCGGCACCGGGCCCAGCGGGCCCTTGCCGATTGCGATGCTGTGGCGTGAGTCTCCGTTGTCACCGGGATCGAGCACAGTGACGCAGTGAGCCCCCATAGCCAGGACGTCAAACGTCGCAAAGGTGTTCCACGATTCATTGCCGACGGTCGTCGCCGCGGCTGTGCGTGTTGGACCTCAGGGCCAGCGGCGCAGAAGCCCCGGACAGTTGCACGCTCACCTTCGATACCCCAGGGATGTCGCGCTACAGTTTTTGCCGAAGTATCCGTGCTCTTGTACGTAAAGCCGGGCCGGCCCCGCCGGCAACGTCACGGTGAGCTCGCCCGGGATCGGAACCTTGCCGTCAGCGTCATGCCCGGGTGCGAAGAAGGCGGCCGAAAGCGCCCATGACCCCGCCAAGGCAAAACCCGCCAGCAACGGGTGGCCCAACGCGACGCGCGATCGGATCGGCTCATCGCGTATGAAGGTACACGCCGCATCGATGGGCGGGAAGCTATTTGGCCGGGCGCTCAAGGCCGAGGTGGTCGCGCAGTGTCTCACCGGTGTACTCGGTACGGAATCGGCCGCGGCGTTGAAGGATCGGCACGACGTGATCAACGAACGTCGTAAGTTCATGCGGCAGTGTCGATCCCATAAATGTGAAGCCGTCGACGGCCCCCGCGTCCTGCCAGGCAATCACGTGGTCGGCGAGCTGCTCGGGAGTGCCGACGAACTGTGTCCCTCCCGCGCCCCGCTCGTCGGCTGGGTGATCTCGCGCAACGACACGTTCGGTCGCGCACGCGCTTCTGCGTAAAGCTGCTCGGCGCGGCTGGACGGGACCGATCCGTTTGTCCACAGCTCCGGCCGGCAGCGGAACATCCGGATCGAAGCCGTCGGGATCCAGGCCCGCTGTGTACAAAGCGTTCTGCCAACGGAATTCAGGGCTTGCGAGGTCTTCGAGTTGCTGCGCTCGGGCCTGCGCCTCGGCCTCGGTGCCGCCCAACGTCACCATCAACGCCGGCAGCACCAGCACATGATCGGGATTGCGACCGGCCGCCGCCGCCTGGGCATGCAGATCAGACCGGAACGCGACGGCCGCCTCGAGAGACGGCGGCCCGGAGAAGACCAGTTCGGCGTACCGGGCGGCCAGGGCGATGCCTGCCGGCGACTGTCCCGCCTGAACGAGCACGGATGCCCTTGCGGCGAGCGCGGAAACGGCAGCACCCCTTCGACGTCGTAGTACTGGCCGTGAAAGCGCGGGGCGTGCAGCTTGGCGCGGTCGGCCCAGACGCCGTTCGCCCGGTCGCCGATGACCGCGTCATCCGCCCAGCTGTCCCACGAACGCGTGACGGCGTCGACGAATTCGTGAGCGTGCGCGTACCGGTCGTCCCGCTCGGGGTGTAACCGTTCACCGAAATTCGCCGCAGCCAACGGCGTGACCGTGGTGACGATGTTCCAGCCGGCGCGACCGCCGCTCAGGTGATCCAGAGTCGCGAAGCGGCGAGCGAGCTCCCAGGGTTTGCTGTAGGTCGTCGAGCCCGTTCCGATCAGGCCGATGCGGCTGGTGACCGCGGCCAGCGCCGAGAGTACCGAGATCGGATCGAACTGCGTCTGAGGAAGATACGTGGCCCGGTATTCGGCGATCGCGATGTTGTCGGCCAGGAACACCGAGTCCATCAACCCGCGTTCGGCGATCTGTGCGATGTCGCTGTAGTACGACAGGCCGAGAACGTTGCGGACGTCGTCGTCGACCACGCGCCATGCCGACTCGTGGTAGCCGTTGGGCCAAATGAATGCGTTGAAGTGCAATTGCGGCGTGCTCATTCTGAGCAGCAACACGGCTTTGGAGCGGATTAGTCCTGGGACGCGTTGCGCTGCCTCGGCTACGGCGGCCTCGACCTCGAGTTTCTGTAGCCTTGGTGGTGGGGAGCAGGTACAACGGGAGGCAATGTCATGAGGATCCGCATTTCACGCTGGGCGACGGGCCTGGCTGTGGCGCTGGCGAGCTGTCGCGATGGTCTTCGGGCTGAGTGACACTCCGAAGGCCATGGCCGCCGACGAGCGTCTGCAGTTCACCGGTACGACGTTGAGCGGCGCACCGTTCAATGGCGCGAGCCTGCAAGGCAAACCCGCGGTGCTGTGGTTCTGGCGGCCGCAGTGCCCGTTCTGCAACCAGGAGGCCCCGTCGCTGAGCCAGGTCGCGGCGGCCAATCCGAAGGTGACCTTCGTCGGTGTGGCGGCGCGCTCCGATGAAGGGTCGATGCGGGACTTCGTATCGAAGTACAACCTGAACTTCATCAATCTCAACGACGCCGACGGGTCGATCTGGCAGCGGTTCAACGTGCCGTGGCAGCCCGCCTATGTGTTCGAGAAGCCGGATGGCTCCTCGACGTTCGTGAACAACCCGACCTCGGCGATGTCGCAGCAGGAGTTATCCGACCGGGTGGCTGCGCTCACCAGATAGACCGGTAGGCCTGATGAACCAGGGTCTGCTGGGTTTGGCTTTCGGTGCCGGATTGGTGGCCGCGCTCGATCCCTGTGGCTTCGCGCTGCTGCCCGCCTATCTGACGCTGGTGGTGCGGACCGAGCAGGCCGGAGGTCTCACCGCAGTGGGACGTGCACTGGCGGCCACCGTGGCGATGACTCTCGGCTTTCTCGCGGCCTTCGGCGCGTTCGGGCTGCTCACCGTGACGATCGCGGCAACCGTCGAGCGCTTTCTGCCCTACGTGACGATTGTGATCGGTATTTCTCTTGTCGCACTGGTATTTGGCTGCTGATCGGCCACGACCTGACGGCGTTGACACCGCACTCACTGCTCGCCGGACACGGTCGTGCGCCGACCGCCAGGCTCGCATGGATGTTCGGCTATGGGTTGGGATATGCCATCGCGTCGCTGTCCTGCACGATCGGCCCGTTCCTGGCGGTCACCGGCGCCGTCTTTCGCGGTGGCCCCGTTCTCGATGGGCTCATGGTTTATCTCGCCTATGCCGCCGGCTTCGGGTTGCTCGTCGGCGTCTTGGCCGTCGCCGTCGCATTCGCGCGCTCGGCACTGATCGACCGGATTCGCCGAATCTTGCCCTATATCAACCGGATCAGCGGTGTGCTGCTGATCGCTGTCGGGCTCTATGTGGGTTACTACGGTCTTTACGAGGTCCGCCTGTTCGTCCTGCACGGCAGCCCGACGGACCCGGTGATCGCGGCGGCCGGGCGCCTACAAGGCCTGCTTGCCGGTTGGGTGCATCAGCACGGAGCCTGGCCCTGGGTTGTGGGATTGGCCGTATTCACGCTTGGCGTGCTGGCGATCGCGGTGAAACGCCGGCGGGCGGGCTCGACGCTAGACGGGGTCGACGAAGACCGGCGGCTCCCCTGACATTCCGGCCATCACGGCCGCGAGCTGATTGGGTTTGCCGATCAGCCCGGTCTGCAAGTCGGATTCACGTTTCAGGGCAGCGGCGGCGTCGTCGCTGACCCACGTCTCGTCGTAGAGGCGCTTGGCGGCACGCACGGCATCAGGAGACTTCTGCGCGATCTCCTCGGCGAGTGCCAGCGCCGACGCCAGCGGATCGTCACTGTTTCGCGTGACCAACCCGAGCGCCAAAGCGTCACTGCCAGAAACGATTCGGCCGCTGAACGTCAACTCCTTGGCGACGTCGATGGGGACCAGTCGCGGCAGCGTCTGCGTGATGGCCATGTCGGGAACGAGGCCCCACTTGACCTCCATGATCGACAGTTTCGCGTCCGGTGCGGCGATCCTGATGTCGGCGCCCAACGCGATCTGCAGACCGCCGCCGAAGCAATTCCCGTGAATGGCGGCGATCACCGGCGCCGGCACCAAGGACCAGTCGTAGGTCACGCGCTGAGCGAAGTTGGCCAGCCGGTCGCCGTCACGCTCCAGCAGCACGCCGGTGCCGCCCTGACCGGACATGAAGCTGGCGATGTCCAGGCCCGAGCAGAAGCTCTTCCCGTCGCCGTGCAGCACGACCGCGCGAACCGACGCGTCGCCGGCCAGTTGGCCCGCGGCATTCATCAAACCCTCGAACATGGCCTGGTCGAGCGCGTTGTGCTTGTCGGCGCGCACCATCGTCACCGTTGCCACGCCGGTGGCGCCGATCTTCACCTGAACTCTGTCTTCGCCCATGCTCCGGGAACTTACCGAAGGCTGCCCGCACGCAGGCACGCCAATCGAAAACGGCCCCCGGAGTGATCTCCGGGGGCCGTTCCTACTAGTAGCGGGGACAGGATTCGAACCTGCGACCTCTGGGTTATGAGCCCAGCGAGCTACCGAGCTGCTCCACCCCGCGACGGGTGAATATCAGGTTACCGAACGCACGCGAGGCCACCAAATCGCGCGCGTACCAGCATCGGAGCGCACGCCCGGATCCGGTTCAGTGCGACGGCGGGCTCAGTCCGTACCGTTGGGCGACGTCGTTCATCCAGGCGGGTGACCCATAAGTCAGCCCATATTTGTCGGCCAGGGCGTCGAACTCAGGCAACTCATGCAGCGGCCTGCCGACGGGTCGATCAGCGTGCTCGAGGAGCAGCTCGCCGAGCTCGCGAAAGTAATTCTCGAACCCGCCCGGCGTGATGACCTCGATGATGCGTCCTGGCGTGCTGCCGGCATTCCACATCGCATGCATCTGCCCGCGGGGCTTGGTGATGTAGCCGCCGGGACCGAGGACGACCTCGCTGTCGTCGGAGCGGAAGCCGATCTCACCCGCCAGCACTATCGAATGCTCGTCCTCGCGAGTGTGGCGATGCGCCGCCGTCAGCAGCCCGACTTCGAACGGATGCTCGACTATGGACACCTCGCCCCCGTTGGTCTTGCTGGACAACTTGAACACTGCCCCGAATCCGGCAATGCCACGTACTCGCCCTCACCCGGCTGCACGACGGTGACGCCGACTTCGTTCTTAGTCACGTTGACCCACCTTTCTCCGAAACCCGTTGCGATGCAATACTTCAACCGATGGTCAGCCCGCCGCGGCCAGGCCGGTCGCCATCTCGTCACGAGGCGGCCAAAGCGGCTGCGGCACCTCGACACCGAATGGCTCATCCCAGTGGTTGCGGGATGAAACCTCGTGCACGGGATGCCGATTGGCCGCGACGCCCCATTTACCCCGTGGGTAGCCGAGGGTCAGCATGGCCGACATCTTCCAGCCTTGCTCGACCGGGCACGCCCAGTAATTCGTTCACCTTGTCCTCGAAATTGCGCAGCACCATCGTCATGACGCCGCCGACGCCCTCTGCGCGGGCGGCGAGCAACGCACTCCAGATCGCCGGGTAGATGTTGGCGCCACCGAGGTCATCGATGGCGAAGACGAATAGCAACAGGGGAACTTCTTCGAAATGGTCAGCCAGGTAATCCCCCGAGCCTTTCATTCGGCGCATCGTTTCGACGTGTGCGGCCGGGTCCGCACCGGGCGCCGGCGCGACCATGGGCCCCGTCCCCGTCTGAACTTCTCGTATTCGAGGGCGCGGGCCTGACGAAACAGTTGGGCGAACTCACGTTTGAGCTCCGGATCGTCAACCGCGACAAAGTGCCAGCGCTGGGTGTTACCCCCGTTCGGTGCGCGGACGGCGGCGTCGAGGATGCGCGCCTGCGTGTCCAGCGGAATCGGGTCCGGCCGCAACCGCCGCATCATCCTGGTGGTGTACAGCGCTTCATGGATTTCCATGTTCCTGCTCCTTCCGCTATTCCGGCCAGCTGTTGTTGAGAATCTTGTCGACGAAGTCGACGCGCTCGAAGGCGGGATCGAAGTGCTGCAGCACGTCGGCGTTCATCGTGCCGGCGGTGGTCTGCGGGCGGTGCTTCATGCCGTCGTTGAACGCGGCGAGGATCCGGTTCTTGAAATCGGGTCGCGGGTGGGCGGCGGTCACCGCGGCAAGCTCGTCGGGAGCCAGATCCCCCCGGCCGACGCCGACCACGTCGACCTCGACGCCGGCTTGCAGCAGGGCGACTTCGGGTGCGAGGAACTCGGGCACGCCGGGCGTCGTGTGCAAGGCGATCCCGAGCCACACCTTGTCAGCGTCGGTCCGGTCCGACGCCGTGAGCGGTCAGGAAGTCCCGGGCCGCGTCGGCCCCGTCGACCTCGAAGCGCAGGGAGGACGTGCGGTAGCGCTCGGTGAGCCCGAGGTCGTGGAACATCGCCGCCGACGTACAGCAGCTCCAAGTCGGGTTGCAGCCCGCGGCGCAGGCCCTGCAGCGCGCCGAAGAGGAACACTCGCCGCGAGTGGTCGAACAGCAGGTCGTGTTCGGCGTCACGAATGAACTCGGTTGCCTCGCGCACCAACGGCGTGTCGGGTATCGCGGATGTCGGCAATGGTGTCGATCGAGCTTGGTGGTCTTGATCTCGTCTCCTTCGGGTGACCGTGCATGGCCAGTGTGCGGCCGCACGGGCGCACCGACCGTGGGTGTTCGAGCCGTTGTGTCCACAGAAAGCGACACAATGTGTTGCGTGGCGCGAAGTGCGAGCGGCTTCGACGGGTGGTGGTGATCGTCGTCTTCGACGACGTGACGCTGTTGGACGTCGCAGGAGCGGGTGAAGTCTTCGTCGAAGCCAACCGGTTCGGCGCCGATTACCTGCTCAAAATCGCGTCGGTAGACGGGCGGGACGTGACGACCTCGATCGGGACTCGGCTGGGCGTCACCGACAGCATCTCGTCGATCGAGTCCGCCGATACGGTCTTGGTCGCCGGCAGCGATCGACCTGCCCCGGCGCGGCCGATCGACCCCGGGCTCGTCGACGCCGTCAGATCTGTGTCGGCCCGCGCCGGGCGGATGGCGTCCATCTGTACTGGATCGTTCGTCCTCGCGCAGGCCGGACTGCTCAGCGGCAGTCGCGCCACCACCCACTGGCACGATGCCCGGCTGTTCGCCCGGGCCTTTCCCGATATCACCGTCGAGCCGGACGCAATCTTCGTGCGCGACGGCGACGTCTTCACCTCAGCGGGGGTGTCTTCGGGCATCGACCTGGCACTGGCACTTGTCGAAATGGATTACGGCACCGACACTGGTCCGCGAGGTCGCTCGGTGGTTGGTCGTCTATCTGAAGCGCGCGGGCGGCCAATCACAATTCTCGGTGTTGGTGGAGGCCGATCCGCCGCCACAGTCGCCGCTGCGGGCGGTCATCGATGCGGTCGCGGCCGACCCGGCCGCCAACCACAGCGTGAAAACCCTTGCCGCCCGGGCCTCACTGAGCACACGCCAGCTGACCCGGCTCTTTCAATCCGAACTCGGGATGAGTCCGGCGCGCTACGTCGAATTGGTTCGCATCGACTTTGCCCGTGGCGCACTCGAATCCGGCAGGTCCGTCGCCGAGACCGCGGGCATGGCCGGCTTCGGCAGCATCGAAACGCTGAGGCGGGTATTCGTCAACCACCTGGGTCATCAGCCCCGGGAAAGCCGTATCGGGAGAGGTTCGCGAACGGCTTGACGCCTGAAGGCTATTTGGCGCTGTTGTACTTGTTGATCGCGTCGTCGAGCCGTTGCAGTGCCGCACCGTAGGCACCGAAGTCGCCCGATTTCTGCGCGTCGCGTGCCGCACCCATCGCCGTCTCGACGTCCTTGAGCGCGGCGGCTTTTGCCGGCGACAAGCTGACGGCAGCGCTGGGCGGCGGGCGCGACGGCACCGGCCGGTGGTGGCGGGCTCGCGGGCGGCTCGCCGCCCTGTGGCGCGCTGGCGGGCGGGCCCGGATTCGGTGGGCGCAGGACCGGCTGCGGTCGCACTGGCGCCCGGTCCGAACAGCCCGTTCAGCGCATCGCCGACCGTCGGGCCGTAGCCGATCTTGTCGTTGTACATCATCGCCACCCGGATCAACCGCGGATACGAGGACGCGACATCGCTCGAGCCGGGCGAGGCATACACCGGCTCGACATAGATCAGCCCGCCCTGGGCCACCGGCAGCGTCAGTAGATTGCCCCACTTGATCCGGTTCTGGTTGTCGCGTCCGATCACGCCGAGGTCTTGTGACACCGCGGTATCGGTGGTGATCGCGTTGTTCGCCAGCTTGGGACCGTTGACCTGTCCCGGGATGGTCAGCACGGTGATCTTGCCGTAGGTCGACGGATCGGAGCTGGCGCTGATGTAGGCCGCCAGGTAGTCGCGCTTGAACCGGTTCATCGCGCTGGTCAGTTGGAATGACGCCGAATCATCCTCTTTGGCAATGTTTTTCGCGACGATGTAGTACGGCGGTTGATAACTGCTGGCCGTCGGATTCGGGTCCAGCGGCACGTCCCAGAAGTCCGATGTGGAGAAGAACGTCACCGGGTCGTTGACGTGGTACTTGGCCAGCAACATCCGCTGCACCTTGAACAGGTCTTCGGGATAGCGCAGATGCGCGGCCAACTCGCCGCTGATGTCACTCTTCGGTTTGACCGTTCCGGGAAAGACTTTCATCCACGCCTGCAGCACCGGGTCGTGCTCGTCCTGCTCGTACAGCGTGACCGTGCCGTCGTAGGCATCGACGGTGGCCTTCACCGAGTTGCGGATGTAGGACACCTGCTTGTCGGGTGCCAGTCGGTTGAACGCCACCTCGGTGGAGTCGGCGGTAGCCGACGACAGCGACGTGAGCTCGGAGTACGGGTAGTTGTCCAGCGTGGTGTAGCCGTCGATGATCCAGACCAGCCGCTTGTTGACGATCGCCGGGTAGACACTGCTGTCCGTGGTCAACCACGGCGCCACCGCCTCCACCCGCTGAGCCGGGTCGCGGTTGAACAGGATCTTGCTGTTGGATCCAATCACGTTGGAGAACAGGAAGTTTCGCTCGGCGAACTTCGCGGCGAAGACGCTCCGGGAAATCAAGCCGCCCAGCGGCACTCCACCGGTTCCGGTGTAGGTGTAGTTCTTGGTCTCGGTGTTGGTCTCGTAGTCGTATTCCCGGTCGACGCCGCTCTTCCCGACGATCGCGTAATCGGCGGGCGCGCTGGCGATGACCGGCCCGTAGTAGACGCGCGGCTGATCCAGCGGCGCGGGACCGCTGGATGTCACGCTGCCGTTGGCCCCGACGACGCTGGCCAGGAACTCGGGGTATCCGCCATTTTGGTTGGGGTCGTTGGCGATACCGCGCACGGTGTTGGCCGGCGAGGCGATGAAGCCGTTGCCGTGGGTGAAGACGGTGTGCCGGTTGATCCAGTCCCGCTGGTTGTCGATCAGATGGTCCGGGTTGAGTTCGCGGGCGGCGACGACGTAGTCGTGCAGGTTGCCGTCACGGTCGCGGTAGCGGTCGATCGCCAGCTGGTCGGGGAAGTAGTAGAAGTTCTTGCCCTGCTGGAACTGGGTGAACGCCGGGCTGATGATGGTGGGGTCGAGCAGCCGAATGTTGGAGGTGGTGGCCCGGTCTGACGCCACCTGCTCGGCCGTTGCCCGCCCGTCGCCGCTGTAGTCCCGGTACGTCACCACATCATCGGTCAGTCCGTAGGCCTGCCGGGTCGCGGTGATACTTCGGCTGATGTATTCGCGTTCCTTCTGCGCCGCATTGGGTTTGACGCTGAACTGCTCGATGACCAACGGCCAGGCAGCACCCACGACCATCGACGACAGCAACAGCAACACCAGGCCGATGGATGGAATCCGCAAGTCCCGCAGCACAACCGCGGAGAACACCGCTGCCGCGCAAATCAACGCGATCGCCAGCAGGATCATCTTGGCCGGCAGCACCGCGTTGATATCGGTGTACCCGGCGCCGGTGAACGGCTTGCCTGCCCGGGTGTGCGACAGCAGCTCGTAGCGATCCAGCCAGTAGGCAACCGCCTTGAGTAGCACCAGCGTTCCGACCAGGCTGATCAACTGGATACGCGCCGACCGGCTCAGCGCACCGGTGCGCCCGGACAACCGGATGCCACCGAAGATGTAGTGCGCCATCAGATTCGCGACGAACGCAAGGAACACCGCGACGAAGAAGAAACTGAGCACCAGCCGGTAGAAGGGCAGCTCGAAGGCGTAGAAGCCCAGATCTTTACCGAACTGCGGATCGCGGACACCGAAGCTGCTGCCGTGCAGGAAAAGCTGAATACGAACCCAAAAGGTCTGCGCGACAATGCCGGACAGTAGCCCGATGGTCACCGGGACACCGATGGCGATCACCCGCAGCCTCGACATCACCACGGTGCGATAGCGCGCCACCGGATCGGCGCCGTTGCTCGGGACGAACACCGGCCGGGTTCGGTAGGCCATGGCCAGTCCGGCGAATACGATGCCACCGACCAGCAACCCGATCACCACGAACACGATCAACCGGGTCACCAGCACGGTGGTGAACACCGAGCGATAACCCAACTCGCCGAACCAAAGCCAGTCGACGTACGCGTCGATCAGTCGAGGGCCGACGAGCAGCAGTCCGATCACGGTCAACGCGATCGCGATGAGAGTCCGACTGCGTCGAGTCAGCTTCGGCATTCTGGCGGCGGGCCGCATCCCCACTAGCTACGCTCCCTGCTCGGTCTCGACAGTCGCTGTCGGTGGATGTCCTCGACTCTACGCACAACCGGTGATCTGCCCCGGGCTCGAACTGGCCGGCCTAGCAACTCGGCGGCTGTCCGCCGGAGGCCACGGTGTGCAGCGCGTCCACTGCCCCACCGAGGGTGTCGACCTTGATCAACTGCAGGCCGGGCACCTTGCCGGCGTTCGCTTCGTAGCAATTCCCGGCCGGCACCAGAAACACCGTCGCCCCGGCGTCGTGGGCGGCGCTCATCTTGTGCGCGATCCCGCCGATCTTGCCGACCTCACCGTCCGGCTTGATCGTGCCAGTGCCCGCGACGAACTTCTTCGAGGCAAGGTCGCCGGTGGTGAGTTTGTCGATCACGGCCAGGCTGAACATCAACCCTGCCGAGGGGCCGCCCACGTTGGCCAGGTTGAAATCGACCGCGAACGGCGCCCACGGCGCGTCCGTCACCGAGACGCCCAGAAAGCCGAAGTCGCCTTTCGGGTGATGACCCAAGGTGATCTGGGCCGTTCCGGGCGGCGCGTTCTTGCGGCGGAAGTCGACCGTGACCTGCTGTCCGGGTTTGGTGGTCTTCAGGAACGAGGTGAACTGCTCCACTTCGGCGACCGGCTTTCCGTCGACCGCCTGCACGGCATCGCCGGCCTGCAACTTGCCCACCGACGGTCCGGGGTCGTTGAGCGTCACGATGGTCACCGCCCGCGGGTATTTCAGATAGCCCAGGGCTGCGAATTCGGCGTTGTGCTCGGACTCTTTGAAATCGGCGTCGTTGGCCTTGTCGACTTCGTCGCGGGATTGGCCGGGTGGATAGACCAGATCGCGCGGCATCAGTTGTTCCTGCCCGGACAACCACAGCGTCAGCGCCTCGGCCAGGCTGAGCTCGTCGCGCTGAGACACCGTCGTCATGTCCAGATGGCCCGTCGTCGGGTGCGTTGTGGTGCCTTTGATCTCCACGACCTGCTTGCCGTCGACCTCGCCCAGCGTGTCGAAGGCCGGGCCGGGCCCCAGCGACACGTACGGCACCGTCACCGCAGCAAGCAGCACCCCGAAAACCACGATCGGGACCAGCGCCACCATCAGCGTCAGAATCCGCCTGTTCACGTCGCTAACACTAGACGGAGTGGTCAGGCGGGTTCACTTAGAGCGTGACGGCGGCCCGCGCGTCATGTGTCGACCATGAGTACCGTTGTGGGCATGGCTGACCTGCCCTTCGGGTTCTCCACGGGAGACGACCCGGACCGCGAGAACGACCCCAAGTCCGGCTCAGGATCTGCTGACCCATTCGGACTGGGCGGCATGGGCGGCGAATTCAACGTGGCCGACCTGGGTCAGATGTTCACCCGACTCGGCCAGATGTTCAGCGGTGCCGGCTCGGGCATGGACGGACAATCCTCCGGCCCGGTGAACTACGAGCTGGCCCGCCAGACGGCGTCCAGCTCGATCGGATTCGTGGCCCCCATCCCCGTCGCCACCCGCGAGGCGATCAACGACGCCGTCCACCTCGCCGAGACCTGGCTCAACGGCGTGACGGCGCTGCCGGCGGGCACCACCAAAGCACGTCGCATGGACTCCCAACGACTGGGTGGACAACACGCTGGAGACCTGGAAGCGGTTGTGCGATCCGATGGCCCAGCAGATCTCTACGGTGTGGGCCTCAGCGCTGCCCGATGAGGCCAAGTCCATGGCGGGCCCGCTGCTGTCGATGATGTCGCAGATGGGCGGCATGGCATTCGGTTCGCAGCTCGGTCAAGCGCTGGCCCGACTGTCCAAGGAAGTTCTGACATCGACTGACATCGGATTACCGTTGGGGCCCAAGGGCATTGCGGCGCTGCTGCCCGCTGCCATCGAGTCGTTCGCCGACGGCCTCGAACAGCCCCGCAGCGAGATCCTCACCTTCCTGGCTGCCCGCGAGGCCGCCCACCACCGCTTGTTCAGTCATGTGCCGTGGTTGTCCAGCCAGCTGCTCGGCGCCGTCGAGGCCTATGCCAAGGGCATGAAGATCGACATGCAGGGCATCGAGGATCTGGCCCGCGACTTCAACCCGGCGGCGATGAACGATCCGGCTGCCGTCGAACAGCTGCTGACCCAGGGTGTTTTCGAGCCCAAGGCGACGCCGGAGCAGACCCAAGCTCTCGAACGACTCGAGACACTGCTGGCGCTGATCGAGGGCTGGGTGCAGACCGTGGTGAACGCCGCACTGGGTGATCGCATCCCCGGCGCGGACGCCCTCGGCGAGACGCTGCGGCGACGACGGGGCACCGGCGGGCCGGCCGAGCAGACCTTCGCCACGCTGGTGGGCCTCGAATTGCGACCACGCAAGTTGCGCGAGGCCGCGGCGCTGTGGGACCGGCTGACTCAGGCTATCGGCGTCGACGCCCGCGATGCGGTCTGGCAGCACCCCGACCTGCTGCCCGGATCCGACGACCTCGACGACCCGGCTGGTTTCATCGACCGCGCGCTCGGCGGCGACACCAGCGGGATCGACGAGGCCATCGCCGAATTCGAGCGTCGCGCCGATGCTGGCGACGACGACGGCCCCGAGAACAGCTGAGCCCTTTGGAACTCGCCGCCTGTCCGGTCTTTCCCGCTGAGGCGGGAACCGCGATGAGCTCGGACCGCGGCTTGGGTTGGCGCCTGGCGCGAGAGGCCGGCCCGGTCTTGCGACACCCAGGGGGAAACTGGTTTGAGAACTGGGTGTTCGTCGTCGGACGGGAAGAGGTGCTGGCGAACCTCGACGATGCCCGGTTGGAGAGCACCCGCGCCCTTCCCGAGCGCGATCTCGAGGTGCACCAGCAGTTGTTCGCGCCAAAATCAGCCCATCACATTGCGGCAGCATTCCGTCCGACCGCCGCTGCGCTGATCGACCGTTTCGTCGCGGCCGGTGGCGGTGACGCGGTGACTGATGTGACCGCGCCGATCGCCGGCGCCGTCTTCGACATCGTGTCGCGCCTGCAGCTATTGCCCGTCGAGCATCTGAATGGGCAGTCCGGCCAGGTCCTGTCCGAGGCGTGCCGCAACCTGTCCAGACATGCCGGCTCGCACGTGTTCGAGTTGGCACGCCGCCCCGAGTTGTGCGACGAGCTTCGACGTCAGCCCGGGCTGATCCGCGAGTTCGTCGAAGAGGTCCTTCGGCTGGAGCCGATGGTGCCGAGTTGCAGTCGTTTTACTACCCAGCCAACGACCATCGGTGAGGTGGAACTGCCGGCCGGCATGGTGCTGATGCTGTGTATCGGTGCGGTGCAGCGAGACGGCAGCGACGCCATGTCCACTGATGATCTTGTGATCGGCGACAGGGCGCACCGGCATTGGAGTCTGGGGGCCGGGTCCATGCGTTGCCGTGGCGGGCACATCGTCCGGCAGGTGTTGCGCGTGCTGGTCGAGGAGTGGCTCGACCGGGCCGGGCAGGTTGAGCTGGCCCCCGGTTTCCGGCCGGCGGTCGGGTTCCCAGCGACTCAGAGCGTTTCGTGGCTGCCGGAGCTGCCGCTGGTGACGAGGGCTTAGTAGCGACGGTCCTGTGGACAGCTGAACCTGTCGTCCCGACTGCCGTGGCACAGTGCCAAGATGGCGCAGCCGACGCGGTCGCTGTACGCACTCGACCCGGCGCTACCCGTGCTGCTTCGCCCCGACGGCGCCGTGCAGGTGGGCTGGAGTCCGCGACGCGCCGTGCTGATCCGGCCGCCGCGCGCAGTGACCGCCGCCGCGCTGGCCGCGCTGTTGCGGGCGATGCATTCGCCGGTGCCGATCAGCGAGCTGCAACGCCAGCCCAGCGGGCTGAACGACGATGAATTACTCGATCTGGTCGGGCAATTGGTGACGGCCGGCGTAGCCACCTGCGGCGCCCGGCAACGGTCGGCGCGGTCGGCGTCGATCCGGGTGCACGGCCGCGGCCCGCTGTCGGATCTGCTGGCTGAGGGGCTGCGGTGCTCGGGCGCCAGGGTCAAACAAAGCAATCAGCCGCATGCCGCCGTGACGTCTGCCGACGCCGACCTGGTGGTGTTGTCGGACAATCTTGTCGCCGATCCGCGGATGCTGCGCGAGCTACACAGTCATGGTGTCGCGCACCTCGCGGTGCGGGTCCGCGACGGCACCGGACTGGTGGGCCCGCTGGTCGTGCCTGGTGTCACGAGCTGTCTGGGCTGCGCCGATCTGCATCGCCGGGACCGCGACGCAGCGTGGCCCGCGGTCGCCGCACAGCTGCGCGACACCGTCGGGGTGGCCGACCGCGCGACGCTGCTGGCCACTGCGGCGCTGGCGCTCAGCCAGGTCAACCGGGTGATCGGAGCGGTCCGCGGCATCAACTCCGATCCGCCCGCGGCATTGAGCGCCACACTCGAATTCGATGTGCACGCCGGCTCGATCGTGGCGCGGCAGTGGCCGAGGCATCCGCTGTGTTCCTGCTGACAGTGCTTGTTCCCAGATCAATATGGCAAGCACTGGCTTGTCGTGGATGATGGAGGCGTGGCAGACATCAAACGCGGGGGGGCCGCGCGTAACGCAAAGCTGGCCGGCCTCGCCGGTGGCATCGCGGGTCGTACGGCACTCGGGTTCGGCAAGCGGCTGGCCGGCAAATCGCAGGACGAGATCAACGCCGAGCTCATGGAGAAGGCCGCCAAGCAGCTCTTCACGGTGCTCGGCGAGCTCAAGGGCGGCGCGATGAAGGTCGGCCAGGCCCTCTCGGTGATGGAAGCCGCGATCCCCGAGGAGTTCGGCGAGCCCTACCGCGAAGCGCTGACCAAGCTGCAGAAGGATGCGCCGCCGCTGCCCGCCGAGAAGGTGCACCGCGTGCTGGACGCGCAGCTGGGCACGAAATGGCGTCAACGGTTCTCCGAGTTCAACGACACGGCGGTGGCCTCGGCCAGCATCGGCCAGGTGCACAAAGGCGTGTGGGCCGACGGCCGTGAAGTCGCCGTCAAGATCCAATACCCCGGCGCCGACGAAGCGCTGCGGGCCGACCTGAAGACGCTGCGCCGCATGATCAGCGTGGTCAAGCAGCTTGCCCCGGGCGTGGACGTCGAAGGCGTCGTCGACGAGCTGATCGAGCGCACCGAGATGGAGCTCGACTACCGGCTGGAAGCCGAGCATCAGCGCGCCTTCGCCAAGGCCTACGAGGGCGACCCGCACTACCTGGTCCCGCGCGTGGTGGCCAGCGCCCCCAAAGTCGTGATCCAGGAGTGGATCGAAGGCATTCCGATGGCGGACATCATCCGCGAGGGCACCGTCGAACAGCGTGACCTGCTGGGAACTCGGCTGGCCGCCTTCATCTTCGACTCGCCGCGCCGGATCGAGATGATCCACGGCGACGCCCACCCGGGCAACTTCATGTTGATGCCCGACGGGAAGATGGGCGTCATCGACTTCGGTGCGGTCGCGCCGCTTCCCGGCGGATTCCCGGTCGAGCTCGGCGCGACGATCCGGCTGGCCCGCGACAAGAACTACGACATGGTCGCTGCCGACGATGGAGAAGGCCGGGTTCATCCAGAAGGGCCAGCAGGTCTCGGTGCACGACATCGACGAGATGCTGCGCCAATACGTCGAGCCCGTCGAGGTCGAGGTCTTCCACTACACGCGTAAATGGTTGCAGCGCATGACTTATCGTCAGCTGAATCAGGGTGTCGCGCCAGATCAAGACGGCGCGACAGATGGATCTGCCGCCCAAGCTGGCGATCCCGATGCGGGTGCTCGCGACGTCGATGGCGATCCTGTGTCAGCTCGACGCGCACGTGCCGACCCAGAGGCTGTCCGAGGAGCTGGTTCCCGGCTTCGCCGAGCCCGACACGGCTACCGCCTGAAGCTGGCTCATTCGCAGACAGTTTTCGGGTTCTACGCGGCGATCTTGCGAGGGCGTCCCCGCGGGCGTTTGCGGCTCACGACGGAGCCACGGTCGAAAATCTCGCCACCCCACACTCCCCACGGTTCAGCGCGGTTGAGCGCCTCGGCCAGGCATGCGCGTCGGATCGGGCAGTCGGTGCACAGCTCCTTGGCGCGCTCCAGATCGGACGGGCTGTCAGCGAACCACAGGTCGGGATCGCTGACGTGACAAGGCAACTCCGGCTGCTGATCGTCGGGATCTAGTTCCGTCGTCATGTCGTGCGTACCTGCTTCCTGGTCTGATGGATTCCGGACCAGTGGCGGGTTGTTCAACCAAAAAAATTGGCCACGGATCCTGGTGACTTCGGGTCCGTGGCCATCTGGCGAGATTCTGGGCTTCCTACGTGGGTAGGGCCCCAATCCACGGACGCTGGGTCTTGTCGGCGGCAATGTGCTTGTGCGCGGCCGCCGAAATGGCGGCATGGCGGGAGTCAGCGTCGCCGGCCGGACGTACGTCGAATACGTTCACGGTGATCATGAGGACTCCCTCCATTCGTTCAAGCGTCCGAGCGTTCAGGCACGCGAATGTCGCGCATTGAGGCTAGATCTTAACAGCGTAACCGGGCAAGCAATTTTCTGACCTGCGGCTTTAGCCGCGGTTACGAACGATCTCCAAGACGTCGGGGCCGAACTGCTCGAGTTTGCGAGCACCGATGCCCGGGATCGCGACCAGCGCCGCCTCGTCGGTGGGCAGCAACTCGGCAATCGCGATCAGGGTGTTGTCGGTGAACACGACGTAGGCCGGGACACTCATCTCCTTGGCGGTGCGCAGCCGCCAGTCCTTGAGTAGAAGCAGTAGCTCGTCGTCGATGTCGGCGGCGCATGTCTCGCAGCGGCGCAGCATGATCGCCGCCGGGGTGGCTCAGCTGGTTGTTGCAGATCCGGCAGCGTGACGCCGGTCCGCTCTTTCGCCGCGGCCCCTTCGGCGTCGGGTCGGCCTGGGTCTGCGGCGACAGCCCGTTGAGGAATCGTGAAGATTTGCGACTCTGCCGTCCGCCCGGATTGCGGGCCAGCGCCCAGCTGATCGCCAAATGCACTCGGGCCCTGGTGATTCCGACGTAGAGCAGTCGACGTTCCTCCTCGACGGCCTCGCTCTCGCCGCCGTGGGCCAGCGCGTGCGAGATGGGCAGCGTTCCGTCGGTCAAGCCGACCAGGAACACCGCGTCCCACTCCAGGCCTTTGGCGGCGTGCAGCGACGCCAGCGTGACTCCCTGTATGACCGGGGGGTGACGTGAGTCGGCGCGAGTCCGCAGCTCGGCCACCAGCTCGGGCAGGTCCAGCGATGGCCGGAGCGCGATTTCCTCGTCGACGAGTTCGGCCAGTGCTACCAACGCTTCCCAGCGTTCCCGAGCACGGACGCCCGTCGGGGGTTCGGGGGTCAGGCCCAGCGGTTCGAGCAGCCCGCGCACCACGTCCGGCAGCGGTACCTCGCCGTCGACCTCTCGGTTGGCCGCCCGCTGCAGCGCCAGCAGCGCTTGCCGAATCTCCTGGCGGCTGAAAAAGCCCTCGCCGCCGCGGACCTGATAGGCGATGCCCGCCTCGGTCAGCGCCTCCTCGTAGGCTTCCGACTGCGCGTTGATCCGGTACAGCACAGCGATTTCCGAGGGCGGTGTGCCGGCCTCGACGAGCCGCGAGATCGAGGCCGCGACCGCGGCGGCTTCGGCGACCTCGTCGGGGTAATCGCGAAACGTCGGCTCTGGCCCGGGATCCCGCTGGCCCACCAGGTGTAGCTTGCTGCCGGCCACCCGCCCGCGGGCGGACGCGATCACCCGGTTGGCCAGCGACACCACCTGGGGCGTGGACCGGTAGTCGCGCTCCAACCGGACCACAGTCGCGTCCGGGAAACGCCGGGAGAAGTCCAGCAGATAGCGCGGCGTGGCCCCGGTGAACGAGTAGATGGTCTGGTTGGCATCGCCGACGACGGTGAGGTCGTCGCGATCGCCCAGCCACGCCGACAGCACCCGCTGCTGCAGCGGTGTGACGTCCTGGTATTCGTCAACGACGAAGCAGCGGTAGCGGTTTCGGAACTCTTCGGCCACCGCGGCGTCGTTCTCGATCGCGGCCGCGGTGTGCAGCAGCAGGTCGTCGAAGTCCAGTAACGCAACGCCGTCGCCGCGGGCCTTCAGCGTCTCGTAGGCGCTGTAGACCGCCGCGACCCTGGCGGCGTCCAGCGGAACATCGCGAGACACCGCAGCCACTGCGTCGGGATACTGCTCCGGAGTGATCAGCGAGGCCTTGGCCCACTCGATCTCGCCGGCCACGTCGCGGACGTCGTCGGTGCTCAGCTTCAGACCGGCACTGGTGGCCCCGCGGGCGACGACCGCGAACTTGGTGTCCAGTAGTTGCCAGCCGGTGTCGCCGACGACCCGCGGCCAGAAGTACCGCAGCTGCCGGTGCGCGGCGGCGTGGAACGTCACCGCCTGCACACTGCCGACGCCGGTGTCCGTGGCAGCGCCCAGCGCCCGCAGCCGTGTTCGCATTTCACCAGCCGCACGCTGGGTGAACGTCACCGCAAGGACTTGACCCGCACCGACGTGTCCGGTCGCGACGAGCTGGGCGATGCGATGGGTGATCGTGCGCGTTTTGCCTGTTCCCGCGCCCGCCAGCACGCAGACCGGACCGCGGGGAGCCAGCACGGCCTCGCGCTGCTCGTCGTCGAGTTCGGCAACCAGGGAGTCGGTGTTAGCAGTGATCGCCGCCATGGCGTCCATCTTGGCAGTGATGGCCGACATACGTCTTGCGGCGCCACGGCGCGGACACCCGTTATGTTGAACGGACTATGACTAACGCTTCCATCACCATGTACAGCACGCAGTGGTGCGGCTACTGCCACCGGCTCAAGAAGGTGTTGAAGTCCGAGGGCATCGCCTACGACGAGGTCGACATCGAGCAGGATGCCACGGCGGCGGAGTTCGTCGGCTCGGTCAACAACGGCAACCACGTCGTACCGACAGTGAAGTTCGCCGACGGCTCGACGTTGACCAACCCCGCAGCTAAAGAGGTCAAGGCAAAGCTGGCGCAGCTCGCCGGTTAGCCAGCGTCGGCCTAATTACCCAGCTCCTCCTCAGGCCGTTCCGGCCTGCATCGTCACTGGGCGTCGGCCCACGATTCGATGATCACCCGGGCGATCGACACCGATCCCGGTAGCAGCAGCCTGGAGTCCGAATCGCTGCTCCAGTCACCGAGGGCCAGCGCAGCGCGGATCTCGTCACGGGTGAACCACTCGGCTTCGGCGATCTCGCCGTCGTTGAACGAGAACGGCTCCGCGGGGTCGGCGATCGCGTGGAAGCCGATCATCAGCGATCGGGGAAACGGCCACGGCTGGCTGCCCAGGTAGCGGATGTCGCTGATGGTCAGCCCGATTTCCTCCTGGATCTCCCGGGCGACGCAGGTCTCGAACGACTCCCCCGCCTCGACGAAACCCGCCAGCAGCGAGAACATCCGGTCCGGCCACACCGTCTGACGAGCGAGCACCGCGCGGTCGCCGCCGTCGTGCACCAGGCAGATGATCGCCGGATCGATGCGCGGGAACTCCTCGTGACCAGTGACCGGATTGACCCGCGCCCAGCCCGCCCGAATCGGTTTGGTCGGCGAGCCGTCGATCGCGCTGAACCGGGAGCTGGCATGCCAATTCAGCAATGCCGCAGCCGCCGACACCAACTGCGCGCCGATGTCGTCGAAAAGCTGGCCCGCCCGGCGCAAGTCGGCGACCTCAGCTTTGAGGTCGGGGTCTTCGGGTGATTCCAGCGGACCGCGCACCGCCCACACGTGGCGACCGTCGGCCATCCGCCCCAGGAACACCGCGTCCGACGGCGGCTTGTCGGCCAGGTCTTTCGCCTTGCCGAGCAACACTTTGCCGTCGGCGACCATCACCTGGTTGCGCGAGTCCAGCCGCAGCAGCGCCGCGTCCGGCCATCCGGCGGCAGCGGCGTCGACGTCGGTGCGCACCTGGTCGGCCCGATCGGCGCCGATGCGCGACAGCAGCGGCACGGCCTTCAATTGGAAATCCACGATGCGCCTTCCTGACGGTGACGACCCGCCGCGCCCGGCTTCGCCGCGCTTGCGATCGCCACGGTCACTTCTGTATGGCGACCCGCCGCGCCCGGCTTCGCCGCGCTTGCGATCGCCACGGTCATTTCTGTATGGCGACCCGCCGCGCCCGGCTTCGCCGCGCTTGCGATCGCCACGGTCACTTCCCCGTGTTGCGGATAAAGAGCAGCCGGTCGCCGGCCTCGATGGCGTCGGCCTCTGGGGCGTCGACGCGAAGCAGCTGACCGTCGCGCACCACACCGAGCACGATGTCGGGCAGATGCCGCGGTGAGCCGCCGAGCTCGGACTGCTCGACCTCGCGTTCGCCGATGGCAAACCCGTGCGAGGGCGTCAGCAAGTCGTCGATCATCTCGACGACGCTGGGCGTGGTGGTGGCCACACCGAGCAGTCGGCCGGCGGTTTCGGACGAGACGACAACCGAGTCGGCACCTGATTGTTTGAGCAGGTGCTGGTTTTCGGCCTCGCGAATCGACGCCACGATCTTGGCGTTGGGCGCGACCTCCCGGGCAGTGAGGGTGACCAGTGTCGCGGTGTCGTCGCGGCCGGTCGCGACGATGATCGCGGACGCGTGCTGGGCCGAGGCGAGCCGAAGGACGTCGGATCTGGTGGCGTCGCCGTGCACGGTGACGAGGTCGGCGGCCGTCGCGTGGTCGAGTGCCGCCTGGTTGATGTCGACAACGACGAAATCGTTGCTGGCCGCCTCGTCCCCGCACATCGCGGCGACGGCGGTCTTGCCTTTGGTGCCGTAACCGATGACGACGGTGTGGTTGCGCACAGTCTCCTCCAACGCTGAATCTTCCAGGCTTGCCGCGACCGCTCGGTGAGCACCTGGAGGGTCGTGCCGACCAACACCACGAGGAACAGAATCCGCAGCGGCGTGATGATCACAACGTTTGTCAGCCGAGCGAATTCCGAGAACGGCGTCAGATCGCCGTAGCCGACTGTGGTCAGCGAGATCGTGGCGAAATACAAGCAGTCGACGAACGACAGCGGAACGCCGCGTACGTCGGTGTATCCGGCCCGGCCCAGGTAGACGGTGATCACCGCCACCACCAATGCCAGCAGCGCGACGGCGACACGTCGCCAAATAGCCCGCACCGGGCTGACTTGCGCCTCCGGGACCCGCACCACGCCGACGAGCGCGTAGCCGGGCTGGGCGGTCAGCGTCTCGTCGAGATCGCGTTCCCGAGGTCTAACTTTGACCACTGCCCATCGGCTCGACCGGACGCACGACACAATGTAACCATGACCGCCATCACACACAGTCCTCAACGGGACGCCAGCCAGAAGCTTGCCTACCGAATCGCGGCGATGCTGTTCGGCGTCGGCACCCTTCACTTCGTTGCGCCGAAGCCCTTTGACGAGATCATCCCCGTCGAACTGCCCGGCACTCCGCGCTTCTACACCTACGCGTCCGGCGTCGCTGAACTCCTCGTCGGTGCCCTGCTACTGCCGCTGCAGACCCGGCGGTTGGCGGCGTTGGCGGCGGCCACGTTGTTCCTGGCGGTCTTGCCGGCCAACATCAACATGTGCCGGTTGTGGTGGGACAAGCCGTGGTCGATGCGCATCCTCGCGCTGGCCCGGCTGCCATTGCAGATTCCGATGATCACCACCGCGCTCAAGATCGCCCGCAACTCCTAAGCGAGCATTTCGGCCAGCTCCTCATAGCCTGGCATAATCTCCGGGACGACCGTCCGACCGGTTCGCACGTAGTGAAAAGCCGTGCGCACCAATGACTCCTGGCAGCCGCTGAGCGCGGCCCACGCGAGCCGGTAAACGCCGAGCTGGATGGCGGCGTGCCGGGCGGCATCCGATCCGCGTGGCTGCTCACCGGTCTTCCAGTCCACGACCGTCGCGCCGCCGTCGGGCTCGGCGAAGACCGCGTCGATGCGACCGCGGACCACCGTGCCGCCGATGGCCATCTCGAACGGCACCTCGACGGCCACCGGCGTGCGCGCGGCCCACGGCGAGACCAGAAAGGCATCCTGCAGCGCGGCAAGTTCGTCGGCGTCGCGCTGCGCGATGTCGGAGTCGGCGGCACCAGGCAGGTCAGCGAGGTCAAACAGCCGTTCGGCACCGTAGAACCGCTCGACCCAGTCGTGAAAGGCGTTGCCCAGCAAGGCCTGGGGCTCAGGTCGCGCGGGTAGCCGGCGCGCGAGCCGCTGCGCCGCATGCTCGGGATCGCGAGCCAGGTCCACCAGGCTGCTGACCGACAGACCGCTGGGTAGCGCCGCCGCCGGCGCTTGCCCGGCGCGGGCACGCTCCTGCAGCAGTGCGTCGACATCGGCCGCCCAGTCCTCGGCGTCGTCGTCGGCGCCCGCGGTGGGCCCGTCCGCCGACATCGCAGCGGCGACCAGTGCGGCACCCCGCTGAACATCTGCCCGACGATCGCCCAACGGATCTACCGGCCAATTGGCCTCGTGAACGTTGTCACGCATGGGATTTCGATCACCACCAGCCGGGGCGGGCGCCCACTGTTCGACGACACCGCAGACTTGGCCGGCGGCGGCCGACTGGTCGATGATGTCCTTGAGCTCGCACAGGAAATCCGACGGGCCGCGCGGCTTGATGCCGGTGGCTGCCCAGTGATGACCCGACAGCAGCAACGTGTCCTCACAGCGGGTGATGGCGACATAGAGCAGCCGGCGCTCCTCGTCGATGCGGCGTTGCTCGAGTTGAGCCCGGTGTGCGGAAATCTTGTCGGACAACTGCTTTCGATCGGTCACGTCCGAGATATCCAGGACCGGCACACCGTGCAGGCCATTGGCGGACCGGTCCCCACGCAGCAACGGCGGGAGGTCGGCGGCATCGGTGAGCCAGGTGCGGGCCTGTGCGGTCGACGGGAACAATCCGCCCGACAGGTGCGGCACGGCGACCACCTGCCACTCCAAACCCTTGGCGGCGTGGACGGTCAGTACCTGCACCCGGTTCTGCGCGACGACCACCTGGGCCGGCGCCAAGCCGTTCTCGACGACCGCGGCTGCGTCCAGGTAGGCCAGCAACTCGACGACGGAGGCGAGCGAATCGGTCGCCGACGATCGTTCGGTGTAGCCGTTGACGACGTCGGCGAAGGCGTCGAGCTGTTCGGTGCCGGTCCAGCCGCTACCAGACGAAGCCGCACGCACCTCACAGTCGACACCGAGCAGTCGGCGCACCTCGGCCACCAGATCGGGCAACGGATGGCCGAGGTGGGCGCGCAGCATGCTCAGCTCTTCGGCGAGCGCCGCGATACGCCGATACCCTTCTGCTGAATAACCTTGGGCTGGGCCCGGATCGGCGAGCGCGTCGGCCAAGCCCGCGGCATCGGCCTGCAGCCCGACCGCCTCGGCGATCCGCTCCGCTGTTTCACCGGAGCGTGCCGCCCGCCCACCATCCAGGCTTGAGGCGCGATGCCACAGCGCCGCGACGTCCCGCGCGCCGAGTCGCCAGCGGGGCCCGGTGAGCACCCGCATCGCGGCCGCGCCGGCGGTCGGGTCGGCGACCAGGCGCAGCATTGCGACCACGTCGGCGACCTCGGGGACCGACAGCAGCCCAGCCAGTCCAACGACTTCCACCGCGACGCCGCGGGCACGCAGGGCGGCGGCGATGGGTGCGGCATCGGCATTGCGGCGCACCAGGACCGCGGCGGTCGGCGGCGCGACACCGTCGGCGGCGGCCTGCTGGTAGCACCGCTGCAGGTAATCGGCGACCCAGTCCCGTTCGGCGACAACGTCGGACAGCAGTGCGCAGCGCACGGTGCCGGGTGCGGCATCGGGGCGCGAGCGGAGCGGATGTACGGCGACGGACCGTCGTCGCGCATCGGCGGAGACGGCGTTGGCCACATGCAGCGTGGTCGGCGGATTACGCCAGCTGGTGCTCAACTCCAGCACCGGCGCGGGACTGCCATCAGACATCGGGAAGTCGGTGGTGAACCGCGGCAAGTTGGTCGCCGACGCGCCACGCCAGCCGTAGATGGACTGGATCGGGTCCCCGACGGCGGTCAGCGCCAGTTGGTCGTCGACCCCGCCGCCGAACAGCGACGACAGCAGCATGCGCTGGGCGTATCCGGTGTCTTGGTATTCGTCGAGCAACACCACCCGGTAGCGGCTGCGCAGCTGTTCGCCGACCTGAGGGACGGTCAGCGCCAGTCTTGCAGCACAGGCCATCTGGCTGCCGAAGTCCATCACCTTCTCCGCCCGCATCCGACAATGCAGGGCATCGACCAGAGGCACCAATTCGGCGCGCTCGGCTTGGGTCGCCAGCATGCGCAGCAGCCACTGGCTGGGGCCGCGATCGCGTTGGTAGCGCCCCGCGGGCAGCGTGTGCACCAGCCGCTCGAGCTCGACGTGGGTGTCGCAGACCTGGCCGGTGTCGACCAGATGCTCGGCGAGCTGACCTGACAGCCGGAGCACCATCGCGGTGACCGAGGCCGGGTTCCGCTCGGTCCGCAGCGCCCCGTCGTATCGGTTGACCACGTCGAAGGCCAGCTGCCAGAGTTCCGTCTCGCTGAGCAACCGGGTGTCGGGTTCGATCGGCTGCGTGTCCTCCCCCGCGCCCGGCGACAGCAGACCGTATTCACGCAGCAGCTGACCGGCGAATGCGTGGTAGGTGCTGACCACCGGAGCTCCGGCGGGCTCGCCGGCCAAGGGGCCCGGCTCACCGTGCAAGGCCAGACCGGTGCCGCTGAGCCGGGCCAGCCGCGACCTGACGCGGCGCAGCAGCTGCCCGGCCGCCTTACGGGTGAACGTCAGGCCCAGCACCTGACCGGGATCGGCGTAGCCGTTGGCCACCAGCCACACCACCCGAGCCGCCATCGTCTCGGTCTTGCCGGCACCGGCTCCTGCGATCACTACCAGCGGCCCCGGCGCAGCGGCGATGACTGCCGCCTGCTCCTCGGTGGGCTCGAAAAGCCCCAGCGCGTTGGCTAACTCGGCTGGACTGTAGTGCGTCGACGGCGCTGCCATCACGGTCATACCGTTCCCTTTCCGTCGATCCCGGTCTGCGCGGGGCAGCTCGGCCGCAGCGGGCAATGCGAGCACCCGTCGTTGACCCGGGCGATGAATTGCGGGCCAGCCGTCGCTGCGGCGGCGTCGCGGATCTGGTCCCGCCACTGCTGGCGCGCTTCCGGAGTCAGCGGGTCCTGCTCGCGCTCGGTGGCGCCCGCCGACCCCGCCTTGCCCAGGTAGACCAGCCGACCGCCACCGGGTTCGTCGCCGTGTGCCACCAAGCCCTCGGCGACCGCGAGCTGGTAAGCCGCGAGCTGGGCGTGCCGCTGGGCATCGTCCTTGCTGACCGGTGTCTTGCCGGTCTTGATGTCGATGATCACCAGCCGGCCTTCGGCGTCGCGCTCGATGCGGTCGACCCGGCCGCGCAGCGCGACATTGCGGTCGACGAGACCGTCGACTTCGACTTCGACGCCGACCTCGGTCAGCTCGCCGCGGGTCTGGGCCCGCCAAACCAGGAACGTCTCGATCATCGTCCGGTGTCGGGCCAGTTCATTGTCGGCGTACCAACGTGATTCGAAAGGCAGATGCTGCCAGGCCCGCTCGAGGGCGGCGAGCAGTTCGGACTCGCCGCCGGCGGGCTCGGCGACCAACGCATGCAGCACCGAACCGACGGTCGAACCAAGGTCGCGCAGGTCGGTCCCGCCATGGCGTTCGGCCATCCAGCGCAGCGGGCAGTCGGTCAGCGTTTGCAAGCTCGACGGCGTCAAAGTCACCAAATGGTCGTCGCCGTTCCACATCGGCTCGGTGGTGCTCACCGGCGACATGCCATACCAGCCGGCCGGATCAGCGCCCGGCACGCCCGCTTCGGCCAGGCGAGCCAATTGCGCTGCTGCGCAGTCACGCGTCGCGTCACTGATCGACGCCTGCGGCGCGCAGACCACGCCGCGCAGCCGGCCCACCACCGCGTTGGCAGACAGCACCCGCGGCCCGACGACCGGTTCGAGCGGCGAAGTACCGCCGTCAGGGAGCGCGGCGTCGGCGACTCCGGTGGACCATTGCGCGATTTCGGCGAAGAACGGCGACGGCATGCTGACCTCGTCACCGCCGCCGGCCTCACCGTCGACGGCCGTCACCAACAGCCGCTTGCGCGCTCGGCCCATCGCAGCAACCAGCAGTCGTCGTTCCTCGGCGAGCAGCGGTGCGCGCATCGACGCGCTCTCAGCGACACCATCGAGCACGTCCAGCAGACGCTGCGTGCCCAGCACGCCGCCACGCGGAACAGTGTTGGGCCACAACCCTTCCTGCAGTCCGGCGATGATGACCAGATCCCACTCTTGGCCGAGCGCCGCGTGCGCGCTGAGCACCGCGACCTGCTCCGCAGCAGCCGGCTCGGGGCCAACTGCGCGCAACTGCTCGGTCCGCAGATGATCGATCAGACCGCGCAGCGACGCACCCGCGGTGCGGGTGAGGTACTGATCGGTGGCGTCGAACAGCGCGGTCACCGCGTCGAGATCCCGGCCGGCCTGAACGCCGGCGGCGCCGCCACGCTCACACGCCGTCAGCCAGCGGCGCTGCAAACCGGAACGCTGCCACGCCGCCCACAGTGTGTAACGCGGATCCTCACCGTCGCGGTGCGAGCCCGCCGCGGCATCCAGCACTACGCGCACCCGCTGCAACGGCCTGGCCTGGGCAGCGGGGAGCCGAACCGAGGACTTACCGGTCAGCGCCCCGACCAACAGGTCACCGAATTCCTTTGCCGCCCCGTCGATGTCGACCCGCCGCAGCGTGCGTCGCAATTGGCGAAGCGACACCGGGTCGACGCGACCGATCGGGCCGGTCAGTAACGACAGCGCCTGTTCGCCGTCCAACCCGTCGGCAGTCGCGGCCAGCACGGTCAACAACGCCTGCGCTGCAGGCTGCGCATCCAGCGGACCGGTGAGCGCCGACGGGGCGACCGGAACGCCGGCCCGCGCCAGCGCGTGTGGCAGGCCGGCCGCCGCACGCGGCACCGACCTGACCACGACCGCCATCTGCGACCACGGCACGCCATCCACCAGGTGGGCGCGCCGCAGGTAGTCGGCGATCATCGTCGTCTCCGCGTGGGCCGAGGCGGCCAGTTTCACCAGCACCGAGCCGGGATCCTCGCCGACGCCGTCGATTTCGCCGCCGCCGCTCAGCCGGCCGGCAATACCCGAGACAGCCTGCGCCACGGCCGGAGCGCAGCGGTGCGAGGTCCGCAACGTGACCGACGGCGTGCCATCGCCCAGCAAGGCCGCCGGCTCCGCGCCGCGGAAGCCGAACACCGCCTGATCCGGGTCACCGGCGAGCAGCGTGATGTCGGCGCCGGCGGCCAGCACCCGAACCAGCAGGGCGGCCTGCGGATCGAGTTGCTGGGCATCGTCGACTAGCAGCACGCCGACCCGGGCGCGCTCGGCGGCCAACAACTCGGCGTCGACGGCGAAGGCCTCCAGTGCGGCGCCTACCAGTTCGGCGGCCCCGACCGATGGCGTCGTCGCCTGCGGAGCGGCCGTTCCCACCGCCGCGCGCAGCAGCATCACCTGCTCGTAGTCGCACGCAAAGCGGCCGGCGGCAGTCCATTCCGGGCGACCCGAGAGCCGGCCCACCCGTTCCAGTTGCGCAGGGTCGACGCCGCGTTCGGCGCACCGGGTCAGCAGCTCGCGCAGTTCGGCGGCAAAACCGTCGGTGCCCAGGGCCGCCCGCAACTCGGCGGGCCACGCCTCGGCGCCGTCGGCGATCTCACCGGCCAGCAACTCGGCGATGATCGCGTCTTGTTCGGCGCTGGTGACCAGCCTGGGCGGTGGGCCGCCGGCGCGCTGCGCCGCCAGCCGCAGCACCGCGAACGCGTAACTGTGCACGCTGCGCACCAGCGGTTCCCGGATGACCGCGGGTCCGCTGCTGCCAACTTGTGAACCCAGCAGTCGCGCCGTCAACCTGCTGCGTACCTGCGCGCCGATCCGGCCCGAACCCGTCAGCAGCAGAACCGATTCCGGATCGGTGCCCGCGCTGATTCGCGCGGCCGCGACGTCGATCAGCAGCGAACTCTTGCCGGTGCCCGGGCCGCCGAGCACGCGCAAGGTCCCGCGCAGAGCGGGATCGAGCACGGCGTGGGCTTCCGGACCCCAGTGGTTGGACATAGCGGAATGACACCACGGGGGTCTGACAAGTGAGGCCCGGGCGAGAGCGGGTGACGGCCGGGCTGGCACGATCTAACGCGTGACCCGCCTGCACGTGCACCGCTTCGGCCCACCCGGACCTGCGCGGTTGCTGGCGCTGCACGGGCTCACCGGGCACGGCCGGCGTTGGGGGCACCTGTTCAACCGATACCTGCCCGAGATCGCGGTTGCTGCACCAGATCTGATCGGCCACGGCTACTCGTCGTGGGATGCACCGTGGACGGTCGACGCCAACGTGGCCGCGCTGGCCGCACTACTCGAGCACGAGGCCGACGACCCGGTCGTCGTGGTGGCGCACTCGTTCGGCAGCGCGGTAGCTCTGCAGTTGGCGGCGGACCATCCCGACCGGATCGCGGCGCTGGTGTTGCTTGATCCGGCCGTCGGTTTGGACGGCGCGTGGATGCTCGAGATCGCCGACGCCATGCTGGCCTCCCCGGACTACTCCGATGAGGCGGAAGCCCGCGCGGCGAAAACCAACGGCTCCTGGGCCGGCGTGGACCCTGCGGTGGTCGATGCCGAACTCGACGAACACCTCGTCACGCTGCCCGGCGGCCGGTGCACCTGGCGGCTGAGCATGCCTGCGATGATGGCCTACTGGAGTGAACTGGCCCGCGAACTCGTGTTGCCGCCCAAGGGAATTGGGACGACCCTGGTGCGGGCGGCCTGGACGTCGCCGCCGTATGTAACCGACCGTCTCGTCAGCGATCTGCGCGAGCGGTCGGGCCCGGATTTTCGCTACCTGTCGTTCGAATGCGACCACATGGTGGCCGAGATCAAGCCGGCTGAAGTCGCGGCGCTGATCCGCGAACGGATGGCCCGGTAATGGCGCCGGTGACCGACGATCAGGTCGAGCGGGTGCGGGCCCTGGTTGCCTCGATCCCCTCGGGCCGGGTATCGACTTATGGCGATATCGCTTCTGTCGCAGGGCTTTCCAGCCCGCGGATCGTCGGATACATCATGCGCATCGATTCGCTGGATCTACCTTGGCATCGAGTGATCACCGCATCGGGCCGCCCCGCAAAGCATCTGACCACTCGGCAACTGGAATTGCTACGGGCGGAGGGGGTGTTGTCGAACGACGGCAGGATCCCGCTCGACGAGGTCCGTCACGCCTTCCCGACCAGAGGATGAGCCCGACTGAGATGAGCCCAGCTAGAGGATCAGCCGCACCAAGGCGGCGGTGCGCGCCAGACCCGGGAAGGCGGCGGCCGTCGACCGCGGGTGCAACGCGTGCACGGCGAGCCGGAACATCAACGCGCGCAACAACATCTGTGGCCATTCGGGTAACGCATTCCAGCGGTCGATCAGACCTTCGTCCGCCTCTCCCCACGACAACGCATCGACGACGACCACTCCCGCCGCCCACGACGCGGGCCGCCAGTAGGGCGTGATGTCGGTGATGCCCGGCGCGGCGGCACCGGCGAACAAGACCGTTCCGTACAGGTCACCGTCGACCAGTTGGTTGGGGCTCTTGGTCGGACGGCGCAGTGAGGCAAGCTGAGTGATCAGCTCGACCGACCGCTGACCGTCCGCGGAGGGAGACGCCGTGCGGGCCGCCGCCGGCACCGACTGCAGCGGCCGCTCTTCCCACGCGGCCCGGTCGGCGGCGATGAAGACGTCGACATCGGCCCACGGCGCCGTCGGGCCCTGGGTCAGGAATCGCGGCCGTTCCAACTTGCCGGTGGCCTCATGCAACCGCACCGCGGCCGACACCACCTCGTCATGCCGGGGCTCGGGCTGGCCGGCCACGAAAGTGTCTGCTCGCCAACCCGACACCACGTAGCGCCCGTCGGTCGACCGGACCGGCCGGGCCAGCCGCACGCCGTCGACGAACAACGTCTCGCGGACTCGCGCCGACCACGCGGCACGGGCGTTCTCGGCGACCATCGACAACACCACTTCGCCGCACCGCCAGCCGCCCTCCCAGGCAGCGCCGAGGGGAATCGGTCCGACACCGCTCAAACCGAATGCCGACAGCACGTGCTCCGGCGGCGGGTCGACACTCACGCGGTTAGCCTAATCGGGCCCAGCGAAGTCCCGGGACTAGACACGAAGTCGCAGTTCGGCGCGAACCCGATTGGCTTCAGCCGCAGCGCGGATCAGTACATCACCATGTCGGGCTGCATCTGCTGCGCCCAGGCCACGATGCCGCCCTGCAGGTGCACCACATCGGCAAACCCGGCGTCGCGGACCGCCCCCAACGCCTCTGCCGAGCGCACACCCGTCTTGCAATAGAGCACCGGCCTGCGGTCCCGGGGCAGCCTGGTCAGGCCCTCGCCGGAGTTGATCGACGAACTCGGAATCAACTGAGCCCCGTCGATGTGGTTGATCTCCCACTCGGCCGGTTCGCGCACGTCGATCAGAGCGATGTTGGTGCCGGAATCGAGCAGATCCCGCAGCTCACGGGGAGTGATCGCGGAGTCATCGGTCGTCTCGGACACGACCCCGCAGAATTCGTCGTAGTCGATCAACTCGGTGATCGCCGGTGCGGCCGGGTCCTTGCGGATGGCGATGGTGCGATAGCTCATCGCCAGCGCGTCGTACATCAATAGCCGGCCCAGCAACGGCTCCCCGATGCCGGTGATCAGCTTGATCGCCTCGGTTCCCATCACCGATGCGATCGAGGCGCACAGCACCCCCAGCACGCCGCCTTCGGCGCAGGACGGGACCAGGCCCGGCGGCGGCGCGTCGGGATACAGATCGCGGTAGTTCAGGCCCTGCTCATTGCCGACCTCATCGGCCGGTGCGTCTTCCCAGAACACCGACACCTGGCCTTCGAACCGGTAGATCGACCCCCACACGTACGGCTTGTGCGCCAGCACCGCGGCGTCGTTGACCAGGTAGCGGGTGGCGAAGTTGTCGGTGCCGTCGAGGATCAGGTCGTAATCCCCGAACAGGTCGACGGCGTTGTGCCGATCAAGGCGGACCTCGTGCAGACGGACGTTCACCAGCGGGTTGATCTCGGCGATCGAGTCGCGCGCGGACTGCGCCTTGGACCTGCCGATATCGCCGACGCCGTGGATGATCTGACGTTGCAGATTCGACTCCTCGACGACGTCGTCGTCCACGATGCCGATCGTTCCGACCCCGGCCGCGGCCAGGTAGAGCAGCGTCGGCGCGCCGAGACCGCCGGCGCCGATCACCAGCACGCGCGCATTTTTGAGCCGCTTTTGCCCGTCGACGCCCAGATTGGGGATGACGAGATGGCGGCTGTAGCGGGCTACCTCGTCACTGGTCAGCTCGGCAGCCGGCTCAACTAGCGGCGGCAACACCCCACCGAGGCTAGGCGAAATGCCCGGCTGCTTCTCAGAGCGCGCTGCGTTCTGCATCGTCGCCCGGCTAGGCGATCGGGTACGGCCAGGGATTGAACCGGCAGGTCTTGCCGTCCGGCTTGACGTACTCCGGGTCGAACTTCGAGTTGTCGTCGTCGGACGTGGAGAACGTCTGCTGCATCATGATCGGCGCCAGGCCGCCCTGCTTGTCGCAGGGTTCGTGGCGCAGGTAGCCGATGGCGTGGCCGACCTCGTGGTTGATCAGGTACTGCCGGTAGGAGCCGATGTCGCCCTGGAAGGACAGCGCGCCGCGCACCCAGCGGGCCTCGTTGATGAACACCCGCGGCTCGACCCCGGCCCCGTAAGACGGGTTGTAGCAGGACGTCTCGAGCGGGAACTCGTACCCGCAGCCCTCGCGAACGGTCATCGGGGAGCTCAGCGAGATGCGGATATCGGGTTTGGCTTTGCCGTTCACGTCGACCCTGACGAACGCGAACTGCGCGTCGTGGGTCCAGCTCTTCGGGTTGGCCAGCGTCTGGTCGACCATGGCGGCGAAGGCGTCATCACCACCGAATGCGACGGGGTCCATCCCGTTTTCGACCTCGACGGTGTACTTGAAGACTTTCGCCGTGCCCTGGCCGGCTTGCGGCGTGACTCCCGGGACGACGTGCCACGACTTGGCGCCGGCGTCGGTGAACGGCCCGCCGTTGGGCAGCATTCCGGTCGGCAGGCTGGCGTCGTATTGGGTCAGGCCGCGGGGCGGAGCGTCGATGATCACCGTGCCGACAGCGCCGATCTGCGGTGGACCCTGCAACGGATGCCCAGACAGCGGGCGCGGACGCACTCGTTCCGGTGACGGTCTGATAAAGCACCACCCCGGTGACGGCGACCAGCACCGGCAGCGCGTAGGCGCGCCAGCCGTAGGTGGAGACGAAGCGTCCCAGCCAACTCTGCTTGCGCCAGCGACCGGAGTCCCGATTCGACCGGTCCCGGGCGGGACCGCCCCACGCGAGCGGATCCCGCTGCGCACGCAGCGGCTCGCGCCAGTCGTCGCGAAGAACCGGAGTCCGGTTGCCCCCGCGCCGCTCGGGGTCGAAGGTCACATTTCCCAGAATGGCACAACACCTGCTAGCAGGGACTCTCGGCGCGCCAGTGGGCGCACGTGGGAGGCTGACATGGCGGCATTCACGCCGCAGGTGACGAGTGAAAATCCGTGCGGGTAGTAGTGTCGATCCGATCAACCGCGCACTGGCCAGTCCGGCGCGATGACAAGCAGATTGAGGAATGGATGAGTGATCTCGCCAACGCCGCGGGACGGAGCGGGGTGAAGCCCGCCACTCCTGGTCGGCGCGGCAACCGACTGCCTCGTGACGAGCGTCGGGGCCAGTTGCTCATCGCCGCCAGCGACATTTTCGTCGACCGCGGCTACCACGCCGCCGGTATGGACGAGATAGCCGAGCGCGCCGGGGTTAGCAAACCCGTTCTGTATCAGCACTTTTCGAGCAAGCTGGAACTGTATTTGGCGGTATTGGCGCGGCACGTCGAGAATCTGGTGTCCGGTGTGCGCCAGGCGCTGCGAACCACGACCGACAACCGGCAACGGCTGCGGTCCGCCGTCGGGGCGTTCTTCGATTTCATCGAGCACGACGGCCAGGGCTACCGGTTGATCTTCGAGAACGACTTCACCACCGAGCCTCAGGTTGCCGCGCAAGTGCGGGTGGCCACCGAGTCGTGCATCGACGCTGTCTTCGACCTGATCAGCGCCGATTCCGGGTTAGACCCGCACCGGGCCCGGATGATCGCGGTGGGCCTGGTCGGGCTCAGCGTCGACTGCGCCCGGTACTGGCTGGACGCCGAACGGCCGATCCCCCGGGACGATGCCGTCGACGGCACCGTCCTGTTCGCCTGGGGCGGCCTGTCACACGTGCCGCTTACCCGCTCTTAGCCGCGACGCTTCCGATACCGAAGCCGACGCGACGCGAATCCGCGACGCCGATCTCGACGTAGGAGATCTTGCTCGAGTTGACCACGAAGCGGCGGCCTTTGTCGTCGGTCAGGGCGAGCACATCGGAGCTCTTGCCCAGCGCGCCGGTGACGAGCTCTTCGACCTCGCCGGGCGTTTGCGCGGTGTTGAAGACCAGCTCGCGCGGACTGTCTGTGATACCGATCTTGACCTCCACGCTGGTCCCTTCCAATTCTCAAGTAGATGTTGCCTCGACATGCAGGCTAGTGGACGCCCGCCGGGCACGCCGAAAGCCGGTCGGCACCAAGGCTTCGCATGAACATCCCGCGACCACAGCCGCCGTTGGCAAATCGTGACCTGACACGCCCGCTCCTCGGCCCGTGGCTGACAGTCACATCGCTAACATCTGCATCATCAGCACCACAGATTACCTGGGCTCCGATGACAAAGAGCTCCGGGACTACCCGGACGACACCGTCGACGACATCTACGCCGACGGCGATGACTCGTGGGGCGATGGGCGCTGGCGTCCGATTGCCGCCGTTGCCGGGATCATCTTCGTGCTCGCCGTGATCGCCAGCGTGGTGATCGTCAACGGCGGCGACAGCGGCTCGACCTCGGCGACCGTGGTGGTTCCGCCGAGCCGAAGCACCACGCCCCGGTTGGTGCCGGCCCTGCCGCCCGAGACCGTCACCACCCTTATGCCAAGCTCGCGACCGCCGAGCCCGACGGCCACCAGCACCGTGCCGACGCCGACCCCGCCCCCGGCCGCTCCCCCGGTGTCGCCGGACGTCGCCGCCCGCACCTTCGTCTACCGGGTGGCCGGCACCAAGGGCCTGCTCGATCTGGTCACCGTCGTTTACACCGATGCCTCGGGCGCGCCGCAGACCGACTTCAACGTGTCACTGCCATGGTCGCGGACCGTCGTGCTGAACCCCGGGGTCGGGATGCGATCGGTCGTCGCGACCAGCCTGACCGGTCGGCTGAACTGCTCGATCGCCGACGGCGTGGGTGAGAACATCGCGATCTCGACCAGCAGCACGATGATTGCGACCTGCAGCCGCTAGACCAGGCCCAGCTCCCGCACCCGCTCGTCGTGGGTGCGCTGAAGGCGATCGAAGAACCCCGCCAGCTGCGTCAAGCCGTCGGACTTCGAGACCACGAGGTCGACCAGCTCGTCGTGTTCGGCGAGCACGTATTGGGCCTGGGTGATCGCCTCGCCGAGCAGTCGGCGCGACCACAACGCCAGCCGGCTGCGTTGCTTGCTGCTCTTGGTCACAGCGGCGCGCACCTCGGCGACGACGAACTGGGAGTGCCCGGTCTGGGCCATCACCGAGCGCACGACGTCGGCGACGTCATCGGGCAGCACGTCGGCGATCTCCAAATAGAAATCGGCCGCCAGGGCGTCACCGATGTAGGTCTTGACCAGCGCCTCCAGCCAGGTGCTGGGCGTCGTGAGCCGGTGGTAGCCGTCCAGCGCGGAGGCGTACTTCGAGATCGTCGGCACCACATCGACGCCGCGGCTCTCCAGGGCGTCGTGCAGTAGTTCGTAGTGCGTCATCTCGGCGGCGGCCATGCTGGCCATCGAGATCCGTCCACGCAGATCCGGTGCCATCTTCGCTTCTTCGGTGAGCCGGTAGAACGCCACGACCTCGCCGTACGCCAGCAGCGCGAACAACTCGTTGACCCCTGGGTGGTCCGCCGGCAGCCGTGGCGGAGACGGATCGGCCAGCTGGTCGCCCGACGAAAGCGGAGTCATGCCACCCACTGTAGGGGTCAGGTGCGGCGACCCGCTGCGGGCGACAAAACCGCCCTGGCGATCGCCGACAGGGGTCAGGTGCGGCGACCCGCTGCGGGCGACAAAACCGCCCTGGCGATCGCCGACAGGGGTCAGGTGCGGCGACCCGCTGCGGGCGACAAAACCGCCCTGGCGATCGCCGACAGGGGTCAGGTGCGGCGACCCGCCCGCGCGCCGAACGCGGGGAATGGGGCCGGCGGTTGGCCACCAGCTACAATTCCATTTAGGTGACGGTGGTCTATCCGTACCGCCTCTGCCTATGCAATGTGCGTGCACGCAGTTGGCCCCGCCTCAGAAGCGCAGGGCCCGCGAATCGGAAACGTATTCGAAAGTCAACTGGTGCGCGCTGGACCGCAACGATTGACCAATCGAATACGAACCCGAAAGGCATGTGTTTCACGCATGACTCCACTCATCACACCCGACCGCGCCACGGCAGAAGTCGAAGCCACCTTTGCCGACCTCGGCGTCCGCGAAGAAATCGTCCGGGCGCTCAGCGAAAAGGGCATCGAGCACCCGTTCGCCATCCAGGAGCTGACGCTGCCGCTGGCCCTCACCGGCGACGACCTGATCGGACAAGCCCGCACCGGAATGGGCAAGACCTTCGCCTTCGGCGTGCCGCTGTTGCAGCGCATCACCACGTCCGGCCCGGATCGCCCGCTCAACGGAATTCCCCGGGCGCTGATCGTCGTGCCCACCCGCGAACTCTGCCTACAGGTCTACGGCGATCTCTCCACTGCGGCGCAATATTTGACCGCCGACGACGACCGCAAGCTCTCCGTGGTCTCCATCTATGGCGGGCGGCCCTACGAGCCCCAGATCGAGTCGCTACGCGCCGGCGCCGACGTGGTGGTCGGCACGCCCGGTCGGCTGCTCGACCTGGCCCAGCAGGGCCACCTGCAGCTCGGCGGCCTGTCAGTGCTGGTGCTCGACGAGGCCGACGAGATGCTCGACCTGGGTTTCCTGCCCGACATCGAGCGGATTCTGCGCCAGATTCCCGACGAGCGGCAGGCGATGCTCTTCTCGGCGACCATGCCGGATCCGATCATTACGCTGGCCCGCACGTTCATGAACCAGCCCACCCACATCCGGGCAGAAGCACCGCACTCCTCGGCGGTGCACGACTCGACCAAGCAGTACGTCTACCGCGCACACGCCCTCGACAAGGTCGAACTGATCAGTCGGGTACTGCAGGCTCGCGGACGCGGCGCCACCATGATCTTCACCCGCACCAAGCGCACCGCCCAGAAAGTCGCCGACGAGCTCGCCGAGCGCGGTTTCGCCGTCGGCGCTGTGCACGGAGACCTCGGTCAGATCGCGCGCGAGAAGGCCCTGAAGCAGTTCCGCGGTGGCGACATCGACGTGCTGGTCGCCACCGACGTGGCCGCCCGCGGTATCGACATCGACGACATCACCCACGTGATCAACTACCAGATCCCCGAGGACGAGCAGGCCTACGTCCACCGCATCGGCCGGACCGGACGGGCCGGTAAGACCGGTATCGCCGTCACCCTCGTCGACTGGGACGACCTGGCCCGCTGGACGTTGATCGACAAGGCCCTCGGTCTGGACTGCCCTGAGCCCGCCGAGACCTACTCCAACTCGCCGCACATCTACGTCGAGCTGGACATCCCCACCGAGACCCGCGGCTCCGTCGGAACGCCGAAGAAGTCTCCGGTGAAGCGCACCGCATCAAGTGCCCGCAGCAGCGACGAGCCCGCACCGTCGCGCAACAACGACCGCCAGCGCCGCCGCACCCGCGGTGGCCAGTCGGCGACCGGGCACTCCGGAACCAACGGCAACGCCGATTCGGACGGCTCGGCAACGGCCCCAGGCAATTCCGATGGCGCGTCCGGCGATGCCACTCGTGCACGGCGTCGTCGCCGTCGCCCCCGCTCGGGCACCAAAGCTCCCGTAGCTCCCGCCAACTGATCCGTCGACCTTGTTCGATGGTGAAGCCGGAACGTCGCACCAAGGCTGATCTGCTGGCTGCGGCCGCGATCGTGACGGTGGTGGCCACGGCCGCGGCGTTGATCTGGTGGACCAGCGACGCCCGGGCCACCATCAGCCGGCCGGCGGCGGGCCCGGCGCCCAGCCCGCGGCTGACCCACGAGTTGCCGGCTTCGCTCAAGCAGCTCTGGACCGCGGGCAACGCGCCGACCGACCAGCCGGTCGTTGTGGCCGGAACCGTCGTCACCGCCGACGCGCATGCGGTCCAAGGGCGTGATCCGGTCACCGGCCAGGTGCGCTGGAGCTACTCCCGAAGCAGTGACCTGTGCGGGGTCACCGGCGTCTACCGTTTCGCGGTCGCCGTCTACCGCGATGACCGTGGCTGCGGCCAGGTGAGCACGCTCGAGGGGCCCACCGGCAGCCGGGGACCCGCCCGAAGCAGCTACGCCGACCGACAGGTCACCCTGTCTTCCGATGGCACGACGGTCTTGTCAGCCGGCGACACCCGGCTGGAATTATGGCGCTCCGATATGGTCCGGATGCTCTCCTACGGTGAGATCGATGCCCGGATCAAGCCGTCGTCGAAGGGGCTGCACACCGGCTGCCGACTGACGTCGGCTGCGGCCAGCTCGTCCGCCGTATCGGTGTTTGAGGCATGCGGCCGGCAGGCCGATCTACGGCTGACGCTGCTGCGTCCGGCCAAGGAGGAAGACGAGCCGGACCAGCACAATGTGGCCGAACCGGGCATCGGCGCGGACTCCGGCGCCAAAATCCTGACGGTGTCGGAGACCAGGACGGCTGTGTACCTGCCGGCGCCCCAGCCCAGGGTCGATGTCATCGACGAGACCGGCACCACGGTGGGAAGCACCCTGCTGCCCGAGCCGCCGTTGACATCCAACGTGGTGACTCGGTCCGGCAACCTGATCACCTGGTGGACCGGCCATCGGGTGTTGGTGTTCGACACGGCGAATCTGACCTACCGCTATTCCATCGGGCCTGCCGGTTCTTCGGTCCCGGTGGGTCCGGCGACGTTGATGGCCGGCAAGTTGCTCGTCCCGGTAACCGACGGCATCGCCGTCTGCGATCCGGTCACCGGCGTCGGCGAAGGCTTCCTGCCGGTACAGCGGCAGGCGACGAACTCGGCGGTGATCCCCGCCGTGGCGGGTTCGCAGCTGCTCGAGCAGCGCGGCGAAACCCTCGTCGCGCTAGGCCCCGGATGACGATGCAGGCCGAACGGCCTGAGATGGGGGCACCTCCCAGCCGCGAAGCGGGGGGCAATCCGCCTGCTAGAGCTGATCCCGCTCAGGCATCGATCGCGAACGTAGGCAACGCTTTGCCCGTCTTCCAGTGCTTGAGCAGCGCCTGCGCCAGCTCCTGATAGGCGGCCGCGCCCTTGTTCTTTCGCGCGGCCAATACCGACGAGCCCGATGCGCTGGCCTCGGCGAACCGCACCGTACGCGGGATGGGCGGCGCCAGCACCGGCAGGTCGTAGCGGTCGGCGACATCCTGCAGCACGTCGCGGGTGTGCGTGGTACGTGGGTCGTACAGCGTCGGCAACGCACCCAACAACTTCAGGCCGGGGTTGGTGATCTGCTGAACGTCGTCGACGGTCCGCAAGAACTGCCCGACCCCGCGATGCGCCAGCGTTTCACACTGCAGCGGCACGATGACCTCGTCGGCGGCGGTGAGCCCGTTCAGGGTGAGCACGCCCAGCGACGGCGGGCAGTCGATTATCACCACGTCGAATGCGCCATCGAGTTTGTCCAGCGCCCGTTTGAGCGCGTACTCGCGGCCGGCCCGCATCAACAGCATGGCTTCGGCGCCGGCCAGGTCGATGTTCGCCGGCAGCAGCGTCATCCCCTCCGCGGTCTCCACCAGCGCGGCATTGGGCTCCACGTCGCCGAGTAACACCTCGTGCACCGATACCGCCAGCTTGTCCGGATCCTGGCCGAGCGAGAAGGTCAGACAGCCCTGCGGGTCGAGATCGATGAGCAGCACTCGCCGACCTGCGTCCGCCATCGCCGCACCCAGCGAGGCGACCGTCGTCGTTTTGGCCACCCCACCCTTCTGGTTGGCCACGGCCAACACCCGAGTCGTCATGAAGCGGCGTTCCTCCTTGTTGCCGGCGGGTGATCAATGCCCATCCTGGCACCAAACCCCTGGTGCCCGCGCGCGGATGGCCCTGCGTGTCAGGCACAATCGGTCAGCATGGGCGTCCTGAGCCATCGATTGGTGTTGCTGCGCCACGGCGAGACCAAATGGTCGCTGTCCGGCCAGCACACCGGCAGCACCGATCTCGACCTCACCGATCACGGTCGCGAGGAAGCCGCCGAAGCCGGCGCGGCACTCGCCGACCTGCACCTTGACGACCCGTTGGTGATCAGCAGCCCGCGCCGGCGTGCGGTGGAAACGGCCGAACTCGCCGGACTGACCGTCGACGAGAAATCCGAGCTGCTCACTGAATGGGATTACGGCGACTTACGAGGGCGTGACGACCCCGGAGATTCAGAAAACTGTGCCGAACTGGTCGATCTGGACGCACGGCGCCCCGAACGGCGAAAGCGTCGCGCAGGTAAGCGACCGCGCGGACCGCGCCGTTGCGCTGGCCTTGGAGTACATGGCGTCGCGTGACGTGGTGTTCGTAGGGCACGGCCACTTTTCCCGCGCTCTGATCACCCGCTGGGTGGAGTTGCCGTTGGTGGAGGGCAGCCGGTTCGGCATGACCGCCGCGTCCATGGCGGTCTGCGGCTTCGAACACGGGATCCGCCAGCTCGGTGCACTGGGCTATCCGAATCCGAATGACGGCTGAGCCGCCGTTCGTGCTGTGCGGGCCCGCCGGCGTCCTGATCGCCGATGGGGTGCAGGCCGGCTATCGAGACGTTGCCGGTGCGCAGTCGGCGCTGCGCTCGGGTCAAGCATCAGTTGTGCTGGGCGCATTGGCTTTTGATGTCGACGGACCGGCCGCATTGATGGCGCCGCGCGCCGTCCGACGCGCCGCCGAGCTGCCCGGATGGCCGACCGGACCGATGCCCGATGTGCGGGTGTCCGGCACGCTGCCCGCGCCCGACGAGCACCGCGCCCGGGTGCGACGCGCGTGCGACGAGCTGACGGCCGCGGGCAGCACACTGCAGAAGGTGGTGCTTGCCCGCGCACTGCGGTTGGCCGCCGACGCTCCCCTGGACGCCCGAATCATCTTGCGCCGCTTGGTGAACAACGATCCGGCCGCGTACGGCTATCTCGTCGACCTGTCAGCGGCGGGCGGCGACTATGCGGGCATGGCGCTCGTCGGCGCCAGCCCAGAGCTGCTGGTGGCCCGCGACGGTGATCGAGTGAGCTGCCAGCCGTTCGCCGGCTCCGCGCCGCGGGCCGCCGATCCCGAGCGCGACGCCGCTGCGGGCGCCGCGCTCGCCGAGTCAGCGAAAGATCGCCACGAGCATCAGTTGGTGATCGACACCATGGCCACGGCATTGCGCCCGCTGTGCAGCGAGTTGACGATCGCCCCCACGCCGACGCTGAGCCGCACCACCGCGCTGTGGCACCTCAGCACGCCGATCACCGGACGGCTGCGCGATACATCAACGACCGCAATCGATTTGACACTTGCCCTGCATCCCACCCCGGCGGTCGGCGGCGTGCCCACCGATGCCGCCGCACGTCTGATCGGCGAACTGGAAGGCGATCGCGGCTTCTACGCCGGCGCGGTGGGCTGGTGCGACGCCAACGGCGACGGGCGCTGGGTTGTCACCATTCGCGGCGCGCAACTGTCCGCCGACCGGCGCACCGCGCTGGCCCATGCCGGCGGCGGCATCGTCGCCGAATCCGATCCCGACGGCGAAGTCGCCGAGACGACAACCAAATTCATCACCATTCTGACCGCGCTGGGGGTCCGACCATGAGTGTGCGCATCCGTCGAGCCACGCCGGGCGACGCTGCGGCGATCACCGCGATGATCCACGACCTGGCCCTCTTCGAACGCGCTCCCGATCAGTGCACTGTCGTCGAAACCCAAATCAGATCGGCACTTTTCGGTGATTCGCCGACCCTGCAGGCACACGTCGCCGAAGTGGACGGCGAAGTGGCGGCGATGGCGCTGTGGTTCCTGAACTTTTCGACGTGGGACGGCGTCGAGGGCATCCACTTGGAAGACCTGTTCGTGCGGCCGCAGTTTCGTCGTCTCGGGCTGGCCCGCGGCCTGCTGGCCGCACTGGCGAAAGAATGTGTGGAGCACAACTACAGCCGGCTGGCCTGGGCGGTGCTGAACTGGAACACCGACGCGATCGCGCTGTATCAAGCCATCGGTGGTCAACCGCAGAGCGAGTGGACCACCTATCGGGTGTCGGGTCCCGAGTTGTCCGCGCTCGCCGGTTCCGCCTGACGCCGGCGACCTGATCGTGCGCCGCATGAGCGGCGCCGGAGAAGGAGCGGCGTTCAAGAGTCAGCCCGGCCCGAAACCCAGCGCACCGCCGCCGGACTGAACAGCAGTGCCAACACGACCAACGCCACGGCGGCCACCGGAATACCGATCACCGCGCGATGCGAGCCCGTCGTCAGGTAGTAGGCCACGCCCAGCAGCAACAGCTCGGCGAACACCGCCAAACCGCGGCCCCAACGCCGTCCGACCAGCAGCGACCAGCCGGCCGCCAACACGGCGCCGCCGAACAGCGCGAACCACCCCGACGTCCCGAACACGTTGTTTCCGCGTTGACCCGCGCCGCCGATCGCCCGAATCAGCAGAACGGCGGCGACCACCAGACCCGTCGCCCCTTGAGCAGCCACGATCAATCCCGCACCACGCACGCTGGTCGGAGTAGGCCTGATCATCGCATCAGCGTAGCCAGCCACGCTGGCCCGAAAGTCGCGCTCCCGTAGGCTTTCAGGTCATGCGCGCCGTGCTGATCGTCAATCCGACCGCGACATCGACGACGACCGCCGGCCGCGATCTGCTGGCGCACGCACTGAAAAGCCGCCTCGAGTTGAGAATCGAGCACACCCGCCACCGCGGTCACGGGCGCGAAATCGCCGAGGCAGCGGTCCAGGACGGAGTGGATCTCGTCGTCGTACACGGTGGCGACGGCACGGTGAGCAACGTGGTCAACGGCCTGCTCGGCAAGCCCGGTCAGCTGCCCACGGGGCATGTCCCCGCACTGGCGATTGTCCCCGGTGGATCGGCGAACGTGACGGCGCGCTCGCTGGGCATCCCGCCCGGACCGATCGACGCCACCAACCAGCTGATCTGGCTGCTCGACAAGTACGGCCCGCGGAAGCAGTGGCGCCGGATAGGGCTGATCGACTGCGGCGAGCAGTGGGCGGTGCTCAACGCCGGGCTGGGGGTCGACGCCGAGGCGGTGGCCAAAGTGGAGGCGCAGCGGGAAAAAGGCCGAAAGGTCACCCCGACGCGCTACATCCTCGCCGCGACGCGCGCGACCCTCGGATATGCCCGTAAGGAGCCGCGGCTGACCGTCGAGCTTCCGGGCCGAGAACCGGTCACCGGCACTTACTTCGTCTTCGTGTCCAACTCAAGCCCGTGGACCTATGCCGACGCCCGCCCGATGTGCACCAACCCCGGCACCAGCTTCGAATCCGGCCTCGGGGTGTTCGGCGTCACCAAACTGAAGATCGTGCCAAGCCTGCGACTGGTCGCACAGATGTTCTCCAAACAGCCCAAAATCGCCGGTGATCAGGTCGTTCGCGACGACAACGCCGATTGCGTGCGCGTGACGTGCGCCGATCCACCCATGGCGAGCCAAATCGATGGTGACTACCTCGGCTTGCGCGAAGGGATGACGTTTCGGTCGGTTCCCGACGCCCTTGACGTCGTCGCTCCGCCGGCAAAAAGGCCGCTCTGACCTGCGACGATCACGTCTTGTGGGCAATAACACTGGTCAGACCCGCACAGAGTGTAGTACAACCGGTTAAGGGATTTGGTAACAGATCCTTGAAGTGAGATAGCCCACGGACCAACGAGCCGCTATTGACATCTGTTGAGCCTGTGAAACGATCGAACCATCGCGTGAAACGGTACGGAAACATTTCTTGTACCTGCGTTAACAGCCGAAGAAAATCATTCGTGCGCATTGCTGCGCACACAGTGAGGAGCAACGACTAATGGATTGGCGCCACACAGCGACCTGTCGCGACGAAGACCCGGAGCTGTTCTTCCCTGTCGGGAACAGCGGACCGGCTCTCGCACAGATCGCCGACGCGAAACTGGTCTGTAACCGCTGTTCGGTGACAACCGAGTGCCTGTCGTGGGCGCTCAACACCGGACAGGACTCTGGCGTATGGGGCGGAATGAGCGAGGACGAGCGACGTGCACTGAAGCGTCGCAACGCCCGGACGAAGGCCCGTAGCGGAGTCTGACCTAAGTCGCTTTCAAACGGTGCGGCCCCGACACTTTGTCGGGGCCGCACCGTTGTGTCTGGAGCTAGCTCATGGTCCGCGGGCGACGACCGATCGGAACCCGCAGGACCACATCCGTCCCGCCTTCGGGTGCGTCCTGCATCTGCAGGGAGGCATCGAGTTCGGCCGATACCAGCGTCCGCACGATCTGCAGACCGAGCCGGTCGGACTGCTCGATGCTGAAACCGTCGGGAAGCCCGCGGCCGTTGTCGTGCACGACCACATCCAGCCAGCGCGCCGAACGCTCGGCGCGGATCGTCACCGACCCGCCTCTGGCAGCCGATTCGCAGGTGGCGTGGTCGAAAGCATGCTCGATGGCGTTCTGGACCAGTTCGGTGATCACCATGACCAGAGCGGTCGCCCGGTCCGAGTCCAAGACACCGAGCATGCCGGCACGATTGATCCGGATCGGGGTGTCGACTGTCGCCACGTCGTTCATGATCGGCAGAATGCGGTCGATCACCTCGTCGAGGTTGACCTCCTCGTCGACCGACATCGACAGCGCGTCGTGCACCAACGCGATCGACGACACCCGTCGCACCGATTCGGTCAGCGCCTCGCGGGCCTCGGCATTCGTGGTCCGGCGTGCCTGCAGTCGGAGCAGCGCCGCGACGGTTTGCAGGTTGTTCTTCACCCGATGGTGGATTTCCCGGATGGTGGCGTCCTTGGACATCAGCGCGCGGTCCCGACGCTTGATCTCGGTGACGTCGCGGATCAGCACCGCGGCACCGGCGGCCGACCCGCTGAGCACCAGCGGCAGCGTCCGCAGTAGCACCGCGGCACCGCCGGCGTCGACCTCGACCCGCATGCTGGCCCCGCCAGTGAGCGAGTCACGCACATGCGCGGCGAGTTCCTGGGCTTCGAACGGGTCGGAGATCAGTGGGCGGGTGACCTCGATCAGGTTCTGCCCCTCCAACTCCAGATTCAGACCCATCCGGTGGTAGGCCGACAGCGCGTTGGGGCTGGCGTAGGACACGACGCCGTCGACATCGAGGCGGATGAAGCCGTCACCCGCTCTCGGGCTCGACCTCGACATCGCCAGATCGCCCACGTTGGGAAACGTGCCCTCGGAGAGCATGTGCACGAGGTCCGCGGCACAGTCGAGGTAGGCGGTCTCCAGCTGGCTCGATTTCGGGGTGTCCGCGACCGCGGTCTGATGCGTCAACACCGCGACCACCGCGTCGCCGTGGCGCACCGGCACCGCTTCGATGTTCACGCCCGTCTGCTGCCATGAAAACTGTTGCGTCGCAGAACTTTCCAAGCGGATAGCACCCGACTCGAAAGCTGCGGAGATCGGGGGCATCCGGTCGGCGTCGGTGACGGTTCCCACCGCGTCGCGCAACAGCACCGTGGGCGCGGTGTTGGGCCGAACCTGCGCAACGCAGACCACCGAATCATCGTCACGGCGAACCCACATCAGATAGTCGGCGAACGACAGGTCGGCGAGCAGCTGCCACTCGCCCACCACGGCATGCAAATGATCGACGGCGCTGCCGGGCAGCACGGTGTGTTCGGCCAGCAGGTCACCGAGCGTGGACATCGGCGCTCCCCGCTGTGATGCTCAGACGACTAGCTGATCACGGCGATGAGATCGCCTGCTTGGATGACGTCGCCGACCGACACACTCACCTTGGTGATCGTGCCTGCGACCTCGGCCAGAACCGGGATTTCCATCTTCATCGATTCCAGCAGCACCAAGGTGTCGCCCTCGCCGATCTGGTCGCCCTCGTGGACCACGACCTCGAGCACGCTGGCCACGATCTCTGCCCGGACGTCCTCAGCCATCATCACCTCGTTCGTCAGCCAGCCGTGTTCGGCATTCGTGTTGCTTTATCGAACCACAACCGACTTCCCCAGTTGCACTCCGAGCAGGAGTCGGCGTGGGACGGCTGCACGGGCGAGGAGTTTATGCAGCTGAAAGGTCACGATTGATGTCCCGTAGGTATCAATAAGCAAACTCCAAGATCACTAAGAGAACCTATAGAGCCGCTTCCGTGATCGTGTCGTGCTCGAACTGTGACATTTGTGAATCAGAGTGTTCAAAGTGAATGAAGTGCCTGACGATCCCAGAGTGAAACAGCCGATATTGAGGGGTATTCCGTTGTCCGACAACATGTTTGCGCATAAGACAGCTCGCAGACCACTGGCCCGAGCGGCCACCGGTTTCGGGGTGGCGATGGCAGCATTCGCCACGATCGGGCTAGGCGCCGGAGCGGCCGCGGCCGCTCCCCAGCAACCTTTCGCCGCCGACGACCCGATCCCAGGTATGCCTGGTGCCGGTAGCGCGGTGAACATCGCCAACTCGCTGTTCGGCTCTCTGAGCGGGCTGATGAACAACGTCATTCCCGGCGCCGGCGACCTGCTGATGCCTGCCAGCGGCGCGCTCGGCGGAGGCGGCGGTCTGCCCGGCGGTCTCGGTGGCCTCGGTGGTCTGGGTGGGCTGCCCGGCGGCATTCCCGGTGGGCTGCCCGGCGGCATTCCGGGCGGTATTCCCGGCGGAATTCCAGGTGGTATCCCAGGTCAGGCTCCTGGGCTCGGCGGTTACCCGGGTGGCCTTCCTGGACAGGCCCCGGGCGGTCTGCCCGGCCAAGGCCCCAGTTACCCCGGCGGCCTGCCCGGCCAGCAACTCCCGGGCCAGACGCCTGGACTGAGTGGTTACCCGCGCAGCACAGCTCCCGGCGGGCCCGCCGCGCGGACACCGGGACAGGGGCCCGGCGCCGCCGGCCCGGTGGCTCCGGCACAGACCCCGGCGATCGGTGAGCCCGCCGGCCAACCCGGTCCGGTCGCCTCGGCGAGCGCCAACGGCACCACCCTGGCGCACGTGCCGGTCGTCTAGCAGTTCGCTTAGACGGCCTACGGCATGAAAGACTGATCGGCAAGCAGAACTTCGAGGAGGATCAGTCATGGCCAAGCGAGGCCGGAAGAAGCGCGACCGCAAGCACAGCAAGGCCAATCACGGCAAGCGGCCCAACGCTTAACCAACCGTTCGAGACCAACAAAGACGCGGACCGTCCGACAGGCGGCCCGCGTCTTTGTTTCGGCTTATTGCCAGATCAACCGTCGCGGGTCGGGTCGTAATCCTCACCGTCAGGGCCGACAACGATCGTGGTACTACGGATGTGAAGCATCAGTCGCTGCCTCAACTCGACCGGAGCCCGCTCGCCCCGGCACTTGGCCGAGATCAGTCCCTTGATGCGCTCCTCCAAGCCGTAGGCCTGGAAGCAGGGCGGGCAGTCCGCGAGATGCTGCCTGAGCTTGTCTTGGCTTTCCGCGCTGCACTCGCCGTCGAGTAGGGTCCAGACCTCGGCAAGCACCTCGGCACATTCGGCTTTGATCACCGGTTCGCCTGCAGACGAGAATTCGCTCATGACGAGACCCCCTCGGCGGCCTGGTCACCGCGGATGAAACCCCGTTCCTTCGCGACGTCGGTCAGCAGTTCGCGCAGCTGACGTCGGCCCCGGTGCAGTCGTGACATCACGGTGCCGATCGGAGTGCCCATGATCTCGGCGATCTCCTTGTAGGGAAAACCTTCGACATCGGCGTAGTAGACCGCCATCCGGAACTCTTCGGGCAGCGCCTGCAGAGCTTCCTTGATTTCGGTGTCGGGCAGCGCCTCCAGCGCTTCGACCTCCGCGGACCGCAAACCGGTCGACGTGTGCTCGGCCGTGGCGGCCAACTGCCAGTCGGTGATTTCGTCGGTGGGATATTGCGCCGGCTGCCGCTGCTTCTTGCGATAGCTGTTGATGTAAGTGTTGGTCAGGATGCGGTAAAGCCACGCTTTGAGGTTGGTGCCCTCTTTGAACGACTTGAAGCCCGCGTAGGCCTTGACCATGGTTTCCTGCAGCAGGTCTTCGGCGTCGGCCGGATTGCGGGTCATCCGCAAGGCGCCGCCGTAGAGCTGGTCCAGCAGCGGAATCGCGTCCCGCTCAAAGCGCGCGGTCAACGCCTCATCGGTTTGCGTGGATCGGCTTTCTCCACGAGTTTCGGTGAAGTCGACCGCCTCCGCCATTCCCGAGTCTGCCGCGCCGTCGATGTCGGCCATGATGGGTGACACAGTCCCTTCCGTCGCGATGCCGCTGAACAGGTCCATCAATACCGGACCCGGTCGACGAAGGCTCGTTGCCGTTGACACCGCACTCCCCTCTCCCAATCTAAAGGCTGTGACCGACATGTGTCTGCTTGACCAGACAGGAGAGTCAACAGCGGCGATCGCGGGCCTATTTCCGGACCGCTGATTCGGGGCAATTGTGAGCGGCGTTACTGTGGCGCTCATGTCACTCAAGGCCAAGACCATGTTCATCTCGGGTGCCAGCCGCGGAATCGGCCTGGCCATCGCCAAGCGCGCCGCGCAGGACGGCGCCAACGTCGCGCTGATCGCCAAGACCGCTGAGCCGCACCCCAAACTCGAGGGCACGGTGTACACCGCCGCCAAGGAGCTCGAGGAAGCAGGCGGGCAGGCGTTGCCGATCGTCGGGGACGTCCGCGATCCCGATTCGGTCGAGTCAGCGGTGGCCAAAGCGGTCGAGCAGTTCGGCGGAATCGACATCGTGGTGAACAACGCGTCGGCGATCAACCTCGGCTCCATCAGCGAGGTGCCGATGAAGCGATTCGACCTGATGAACGGCATCCAGGTACGCGGCACCTATGCGGTTTCCCAGGCCTGCATCCCGCACATGAAAGGCCGGGAAAACCCGCACATCCTGACCCTGTCCCCGCCCGTGCTGCTCGGGAAAGAGTGGCTGAAGCCGACGGCGTACATGATGGCCAAGTTCGGTATGACGCTGTGCGCACTGGGTATCGCCGAGGAACTTCGCGAGGAGGGCATCGCCTCGAACACGCTCTGGCCCCGCACGCTGGTCGCCACCGCCGCGGTGCAGAATCTGCTCGGCGGCGACGAGGCGATGGGCCGCGCGCGCAAGCCGGACATCTACTCCGACGCGGCCTACGTCATCCTCAACAAGCCGGCCAAGGACTACACCGGCAACACCCTGCTCTGCGAAGACGTGCTGTTGGAGTCCGGGATTTCCGACCTGTCGGTCTACGACTGCATCCCGGGTTCAGAGCTCGGCGTTGACTTCTGGGTGGACGGCGTCAACCCGCCGGGGTACACCGGCTCGTAGACGGGTACTAGCCGTGGCGGCGACCCCGGCGCTCGCGGCACTGAGCGACGCCGGCGTGCCCCATGAGGTGGTGAAGTTCGCGCACGATTCGCGCGAACGATCGTTTGGCGGCGAAGCCGTCCGCGCGCTGACCACCGACGGCGCTCGTCGTGTCCGAGCAGATTTACAAGACGCTGATCATCGCGGTCCCGGACGGGTTAGCGGTCGCGATCCTGCCCGCGCTGGCGCGGCTGTCGTTGAAGGCGGCCGCCGCAGCGTTGAGCGCGGGCAGAGCCACCATGGCCGATCAGCGTGCCGCTGAACGCGCGACCGGCTATGTGCTGGGCGCGATTTCGCCGTTCGGGCAGCGCACGCCGTTGCCGACGGTTGTCGATTCCGGTGCGCTGGGCTGGGACCGGGTGTACGTCAGCGCGGGCCGACGCGGCTGGGACGTCGCGGTGGCACCCACTGACCTGGTCCGGCTCACCGGCGCGGTGACCGCGGAAATTCAGGCCTGAGGTTTGGCCAGCATCGCGTGCACGCTGTCGGCGAACGCGGCGGTGGTGAAGCAGGTGGGCTCGGCGAATTCCTCCATGGTCAGCGATTCATGCCACCCGGCGTCGGCCGCTGCACGCAGCAGGGGCTTGGTCATCGCGACGGCATGCGCCGGCATCGCTGCGACGCGCGAGCACCACTGATCGGCGGTCTCGAGCAGGCGGTCGTGATCGACGACCTGCTGAACCAGGCCGAGCCGTTGCGCCTCGTGGGCATCGATGTGCTCGCCGCGCAGGTAATAGGCAAGTGCCCCTTGGTATCCCAGCCGCCGGGTCAGCGCCCAACTGGTGCCGACCTCGGGGATAAGGCCGATGCGGCCGAACGCCGGCACGATCACCGCGCGATCGCTGGCGACCGCGACGTCGCAGGCCAGCGCCCAGGCCAGCCCGACTCCGGCGGCGGGGCCGTTGATGGCGGCGACGAAAATGGTGTCCGTTCCGGCGATGAGCCGGGCGATCCCGCCGAATTCGCGACGGATCCAGCGCCACACGTCGGCGACACCCTCGGGCCGGCTCAGGTTTGCCGTGGCCGTCTCCATCATCTTCAGGTCGCCGCCGGCGCTGAAGCCCGGGTCGCGACCGGTCAGCACGACGCTTCGAACGTCGCGGTCGACCACGAGAGCCTCCAGCGCTCTGCGTAATTGGCGCACCAACGGCGCCGACAGCACGTTGAGCCGATCGGGCTCGTCGAGGGTCACGATCGCCCGGTCGCCACGATGCTCGACGTCCACCCGGCGCGGGGCATCCGGGTCGTCCCCCTCCGCGACAAGTCGGTTGTAAAGCGATTCTGCTGCGTTCATCAGTCATCCTCCTCGATCACGCTGGCCCGCAGAGCTTTCCACGCAGCGTCAGCGAATGTCTTGACCACGCCTCGCGGCATTCGGGGTTCGTCGCCGGCAATCCAGTACCGGCTGAACTCCTGCGCCGGGCCGAACCACAACGCGGCGGTGACTCCGGCGTGCATCGGGCGCAGAGCTCCGTAGTTGTGATGCGGCCGCCACCAGTCCCGCACGTCGGTGAAGAACGCCCGGTTGAACTCGTGCAGCACAGCGCTCTCCAGCCGGCCCCCCAGCAGCAACGCCGCCTCGCCGCGGTTGGCGGACACCCACCGCAGGTGATGTGCGACGCCGCCGCGGATCCCGCCCTCCGCGCTGTCGTGACGGCGCAACATCGTGACGAATCCCGACTGGTACTCGCCCATCACCTGGGCGTAGACCGCGGCCGCCAACGCGGGCTTGTCCGGGAAATGGTGGTAGAGAGCACCGACGCTGACCTTCGCGTCTCGGCGGACCTCGTCGAGCGTCGCCGCCAGTGCTCCGTCAGCCGCGAAACGGCGGCGAGCCGACTGCATCAGTCGTCCCCGCGCATCGGTAGCTGATCGCGCCACGAGGATTACTCTAACTCAACAGAGGAATCCTCGGTCAATGTCTGTGGCTCAGGGTCGCTCCCCGCGCTCGCGCAGAAATGTCTCGATGACGGGTGCCAGCTCGGCGGCGTTCTGCACGAGATCGACGTGGCCACCATCATGTTCGTGCAATTGCGAATGAGGTAGCAGCGCTTTCATGATGTGCGCGTTGACCATCGGGATGATCGGATCGTCGGTGCCCGCCACGATCAACGTCCGCTGCCGCAGCGCGGGCAACGCGAACAAGCTGGTCCACGCCGAGCCCGCGAGCAGCTGATGCAGGTAGCCGATCTTCGATCCGGCGTGCAGTTGCTGAATGAACAGTCGCGCCACCTCATCGCCGTGGGCGCGCACGGTCCCGCCGTAGAGTTCGCCGGCGATCGATCCCGCGTACTCAGGGTCCGAGAACCTACGTGGGGTCACCATTTTGGCCAGTACCCGCGGGTGAGCTGGCACCATCACCGCACCGGTACCGGTCGCCACCAGAACCAGGCGTCGGCAACGACGTGGGTTCTGGAATGCGAACTGTTGCGCAAGCGCGCCGCCCCAGGACAGGCCGAGTACATCCACCACACTGATCCCCAACTTCGACAGCACCCGGCCCAGCACCCAGGCGAGGTACGGAAACCCGTAGGGTGCAACCGATGTAGGAGATCCGCCCGTCCCCGGGACGTCGAACCGGACCACCGTGGTGGCCGGGTCTAGCTGTTCGACGAATGGATCCAGTACTTCCAGGCTGGCCCCGATACCGTTGCACAGCACCAGCGGGACACCGGATCCCCATCGCACCTTCACCCGGATCCGCTGCCCACCGGTGGCGATGTAGCGGTCCTCGTCAACCGGGCCGCTCACTTTTCCATCACGTAACTACCCGGCGCGGGACCCAGAGGTGGAAGCTCTTCCCCACCAAGCATTCTCGGAGCATCAATCTCGGGACCGCTGCGCTCAGCGAGCCAGCGCGTGTAGTCCGGCCACCACGAGTCACTCGACTTGTCGGCCGAGTCCAGCCACTCTTGCGTGTCTTCCGCGTCGACAGAACCGGTGCGGTAGGACGCCTTGGGGTTGCCGGGCGGGTTGACCAGCGCCTGGATGTGACCGCTGGTGGACAGCACGTAGCGGTTGTCCTTGCTGCCCAGCAGTCGAGCGCTGCGGTACGTAGCCTGCCACGGGCAGATGTGGTCGGTGAGGCCGCCGATCACGTAGGCGTCCGCGGTGATCTGCGACAAATCGATCGGAGTGCCCAACATGCTGACCGCGCCGGGAGTGACCAGCGCGTTGTTCAGGCCCATCAACACCATGTCGCGGTGAAGTGCCGCGGCCATCCGGGTGGTGTCGGCATTCCAGAACAACACGTCGAATGCCCCGGGCGTCCGGCCCTGCACGTAGTTGTTGACCCAGTACCGCCACACCAGGTCGGTGGGTCGCAGCCAGGCGAACATCTCCGCCATCGCCCGCCCGTCGAGGTAACCCTTGCGGCCCGAAACCCGGATCGCGGCTTGGGCCGCCCGGTCGCTCATCATCGCCGGCGCGAAGCCGGCCCGGGTCTGGTCGAGCACCGTGACCGCCAGGGTGAGACCCGCAATCCGGTCGGCCTCGCCGATATCGGACAGGTGGGCCGCGGTCATCGCCGCCAGGATCCCGCCCGAGCAGGTGCCCATCAGGTGGGCGCGGTCGGTTCCGGCGATCGTCTGCACCGCGTCGAGCGCATCGATGATCGCGGCGCCGTAGGTATCGAAGCCCCAATCACGATGGCGTGCTTGCGGGTTGCGCCAAGAGATCACGAACACCTGTTGGCCCTGCTGCACGAAGTACTCGATCATGCTGCGTCCGGGCGCGATGTCCATGACGTAGAACTTATTGATCACCGGCGGCACGATGAGCAACGGAATAGCGTTGACCTTCGGCGTCTGCGGGACGTATTGGATCAGTTCGAACTGCGAGGTCTGCTGCACCACGGCGCCTTTGCTGATGGCCACGGTCTCGCCCACCGCGAAGGCATCGGGTTCCACCATCGCCGGCACCCGTGGTTGCGAAAGCATATCTCGGGCAAAAGCTTTCGCGCCTCGCACCGCGCTCAGGCCACCGGTGTCGATCAGCGCCTTCCAGCCCAGTGGGCTGAGTATCGGGTTGTTGCTGGGCGCCAACCCTTCCACGACGTTGTCGAACACGAACCGCATCTTCTCGGCATCCCGCCAGTCGAGCCCAGCGTCGCCGAGCAATCCTTCGGCGGTCTCGGAACCGGCCAGGTAGGCCTGCATGATCCTGTGCAGCAACGGGTTTTGCTCCCACGCGGCATCGGCGAAGCGTTTGTCGGCCCGGGCGGGTGCACGATGCGACCTGCCCGCGGCAATGCCGCCGAGCTCGCGGGTGAGTGCGCCCACCCGGCCGGCGACCGCACCTGGCTGCTTGGCCAGGTTGGCGCCGAGCCGGGCCCAGCTCGCGTTCGGGGTCATCCGGCGGCCAAACGGCCGGGTGGCACTGATGAGTAGCAGATCGAGCGGCGCCGCCAGCTCGTCCGGGTTGGTCGTTGTCATGATTTTCGTGTGCTTTCGGTTGTCGGAACAGTGATGTCGCGCTTTTGTACCTTGCCGGTGGGGCCCTTGGGCAGAGCGTCGACCAACCAGACCTGGCGCGGATACTTGTAGGCGGCCACCCGGTCCTTGACGTAGTCGCGCAGTTCGTCCGGGTCCGCTTTCGCCCCTTCCTTCAGTGCCACGGCAGCCCCGACTTCCTCACCCAGCGAGTCGTGCGGGACGCCGATGACCGCGGCTTCGGCCACCGCGGGATGCTCGTAGAGCACTTCCTCGATTTCGCGTGGGTAGACGTTGTAGCCGCCCCGGATGATCAGATCCTTGGTCCGGTCGACGATGTAGAAGTAACCGTCCTCGTCGATGCGTCCGACATCGCCGGTCGAGAGCCAGCCGTCCGACGTGATGGTGGCTTTGGTCGCGTCGGGCAGGTTCCAGTAGCCCTTCATCACGTTGTGTCCGTGGATCTGGATCTCGCCGGTGTCGCCCTGCGATACCTCGGCGCCGTCGGAGTCGACGACCCGCATCTGCACGCCTTCGATCGGAGTACCGATCGAGCCCACCTTGCGCTCCCGGTTCGGATGGTTGAACGCGGCCGCCGGTGAGCTCTCGGAGAGCCCGTAGCCCTCCAGAACGGTACAGCCGAAAGCTTTTTCGAAATCGGTGAGAACCTGCACCGGCATCGCCGCACCACCGGAGACGCAGACCCGCAGCGTGCGCGTCGCCTCCGCCGCGGCCTCGTCGGCCGCGCCCAGCAGCGCCGAATACATCGTCGGCACGCCTTCGAACACCGTGACGGCATCGCGCTCGATCACCTCGATCGCCTTGCGCGGGTCGAATCGAGGGATGAGCGTCAATGTCGCGCCCGACAGCACCGCCCCGTTGAGTCCACAGGTGAGCCCGAATACGTGAAAGAGCGGCAGACAACCCATCACCACGTCGTCGGGTCCGGTTTCGATCAGGGTGCGGACACTGACGTCGGCGTTGCGGACCAGGTTGCCGTGGGTGAGCATGGCGCCCTTGGGTTTTCCGGTGGTTCCGGATGTGTGCAGAATGACCGCGAGGTCGTCGTCGCCGCGTTGCACCGGTGACTGTTGCGCGGGCAGCTCGGCGATCAGGTCCCTCAGGCCGGCATCGTCGACGATCCAGCACTGTGTGCCCGTTTCGTCGGCCCCGGCGCCGGCCTCGTCGGCGAAGGCGGGCGTCCCGAACAACGCTTTGGTACCGCTGTTGGACAGGAAGTAGGCCACCTCCCGCGCCTTGAGCAACGGATTCATCGGGACCGCGACGGCGCCGCGATACATGATCCCGTAGAACGCGATGGCGAATGCGGGCGTATTGGGCAGCATCACGCCGACCCGGTCCCCCGGTTCGATTCCGGCTTGCTCGAGCAGCGTCGCCACCCGAGCGGCCGCCGCATCGAACTCGGCGAAGGTGAATTGCAGGTCTTCGCAACGCAGCGCCACATGGTTCGGGTTGCGCTCTGCGGATGCGACGAGGTTGGTGCTCAAGCTGGTCATGCGGCCCCTCTTCGGATGGGTCTGAATTGCTACGTCCAGCGTGACCCTGTCGGCTCGACAGGACAATGTCTCGACAAACAACGTGACGGCCTGTTCGGTGTGACCGCGCACATCAGCCCGTGCGCGGGCATACAGTTTCCGACTATGAGCCAGCCGGCGACGAGGCAAAGCGAAGCCCGTGGCACCGGGCCGGATCCGCACATCGTGGAGCTCGGCAATCTCATGGTGGCCCGCGCACCGGAACTGGGCAGGGCACTCGCCGATCGGCTGTTTCGCGACGTCGACTTCTACCGCGACGGCGACATGGTCACCAAAGACCAGGTGCGTGCGACGTGCGAAGCGAATCTGACGTTCGTGTTCGACTCGCTTGCCGCACACACCGACGTGGATGTCTCACCCGCGCAACAGACCGGGACGACCCGCGCGGCGGTCGGCGTGCCACTGCCGGCTTTGATGACGGCCTACCGAATCGGTTTTCGATTCATGTGGGAGGAGACCCTCGCCGTCGCGCGGGCAGCGGGAATACCCACCGAGTCGATACTGAACGCGACCGCGCGCGTGTTCCTCGCGCAGGACACCTTCACTCAGGCCATGGCCGACGCGTACCGCCAACAACTGACCGCACAAATTGTGGAGCAGGAAGAAGAACGTTCGGCCCTGGTTGAAGCACTGCTGTCTCGACGAATCACTGACAGCCAAAGCCTTTGGGAAGCAGCAGATTTACTTCGGCTGCCGACAACCGGACCGTATGTCGTGGTGGCGGCCCAATTGCCAGCCATCGGAAAATTGGCGCTGCCCGCAATCGAGAACAAGCTTGCCGCACGTGACATCAGGTCCGCGTGGCGCCTGTTGCCTGACTTACACATCGGCCTCGTACAGGTGGGGATCGGCGAAGGACTGGACACGGTGATCGATGTCCTCGGATGCGCTGCCACCGTGCGGGTCGGCATCAGTCCGCCATTTCTGGATTTGGCCGAGACCAGCGATGCGCTGCGATTCGCGCGGTTGGCGGTCACCGGCAAGCCGTCGTCCGACTCGTTGATCACGGTGTTCGACGACACCCCGCTTGCCGTTGCGGCGGTGAGCGCCCCGGAGGTCATGGCGAAGATCAGGTCGACGGTGCTCCGTCGACTGATAGCACTGCCGATCGCGGAGCAGACGATCCTGTTCGACACGTTTGCGGCGTGGCTGCACGAAGGCGGCTCCGCCAACGACACCGCAACGAAGATCTTCTGTCATCCCAATACCGTGCGGCACCGCCTGCGGCGTATCGAGGAGTTGACCGACCGATCGCTTTCCCGGCCATTGGACATCGCCGAACTCTGCCTGGCCTTCGAAGTCGACCAACGCCTGCCCTGAGAGCATCCGCGGCTTTGTCGCCGGACGACAAGGACCCGTCGCGAGTTGGTCGGTCGGCGACATCGCTTCGCTGACTCCACGCCGATACCTTTCCTGACGAACGCAACGCAGCGTTTGATCAGCTGGATTGAGATTCGAATGAAGAGTCCCGAATCAAACAGTGCGACAAGTCATCTCAACTATTCCGCTTCGCGGAGGAAATGCGAGCCACTCATGATCACCACCTGCCTCACCCTCGCCGCAATGATTGGCTTCGTCCTCTTCCCGCTGCTCATCCCGATCAGCGTGCACGCTGTCGACGCTGTCCTGTCCTGGCGCCGGACGTCGGCAGCGGCTCGTACGGTCGGCTTCTCACGGCTGGCGCCGGTTCGCCGCATCGGGGTCGCCGCCGCGTAACGCCTACCACCGACACCCCAACCGGGGCCGTGCCTTTCGGGTGCGGTCCCGGCTTACTTTGGCTGCAGAACGGCCGCGCCGTACCAATGACAGGCAAGCAGCGCCAGTTCGACGTCGAGTCGATCGCTGCCGATCTCCCGGCCGCGGCGCGCGACGGCGCGGCCCACCCGGTACTTCACCGAGTTGAAATGCAAATTGAGTTCGTCGGCGGCCACCTTGTAGCTGGAACCGCAACCGAGGAACACGCGCAGCGTGTCCCGTAACCGTCCGTCGTTCTCGTTATCGATCGCCAGATCCCCGAGCACGGTAGCCACCCAGTCGCGGGTTTCGGCCACGTCGCCACCCAGACGCGCTACCACTGACAACCCGGGGTCGGACGCCGAGATTACCGTCGGCTCAGGCCGTTTGGCTGTCACCGATACGCCGCGGGCGGCCTCTGCCTCCCGGTGGGACTGACGAAAACCTTCGACGCCATCCGCCATCGTCCCGATCGCGACGCTCGGCGCATCCGGTCGTGAGAGGGCGAACTGGCGAACCGCTGCCGGTGCGTCATCGGCGGACGCGCGATAGGGCAGCCATCCCCATCCGCACGTGCGATCGGCAGCGACGAAGAGTGGCGCCGCGGCGGCGGCGGCGGATTCGGCGAGTTCGCGGAGAAACCGTTGCAGTCGGGCGAGCTCGTCGCCTTCTGCACCCACGTCCGGGTACCACAACACCAGCCCCACGTGATGCCAGCGCAGCGGATACCGGATCGAGGTAGTCGCCGCATCAACGTCGATTGTCTTGTGCGCAGCCAGAACTTCCCGCACCCGCAGCGCCCGGAGACTGTTCTGGTTTTCCAGCCAGCGTTCGCGCTCGTCCTCATAGATGGCGACGACCTGCTGGGACATCCAGTCGATGTATTCGAACAGAATCGCGGTGATGGCCTCGATCACCGCAACCCTCGTCGGTTCAGGGATGTCGATGGCACGCAATTCGGCGAAAACGAGTTCGTTCATTCGGCGCTGACCTAGCCGGTAAGCGCGCACGAGCGCATTGACCGGCACCCCCTGTTGCGCCAATCGCCGCGCGTACTCCAACGCGGAGGTGGGCGCCTCGACACGCTCCACAGCGATGTCGTAGCGGAGGGCGTGCAAGACGGTGTGCACGTTTCCCTCGACGCTGGCGCCGAGCAGTTCCATCAGCCGGGCATCGCCGTTCAACTCGGGGATCTGATCCTCGAGGGAACTTCGGATGACCGACGACGCGTCCGCTATCCGATCGTGCAGCCGCTCGGCGGTTTCGGCGACGTACCGGCTGACCTCAACACCGTCGTCGATATGCGCTTTCGTCACCACTGTGACGGTAGACCTCTGTTTCACCCCTGATCAGCGATTTACGCTGGTCCACCATTATCTTCAGGCAACAACACGGGCAGATATCTTCGTCGGCTCGCGACTGTCTTTCCGACCCACCTGATTCCTATCGTTACCACCATTCCCGATCGGAGCCGTGGCCAGAAGGAGCGAACACAATGGGATTCATCAAGCCCTATCTCCCGGAGGTTGATCCGGACACCTTCGTCAGCAAGCCGCTGATGGAGCGGATGCGAATCCTTGCCATCGATTGGGCCGACAACGGCTTCGGCTCACCGAAGATGGTGCACACGATTTACCTCGTGAAGCTCGTGCTGTTTTTCGCGATCGGCGGCATCACCGTCGTGACGGCGACGTCGGGGCTGCCCGCCTTCTGGCATGTGACCCAATGGTGGAACCAGCCAATCGTCTATCAAAAGCTGATTCTCTGGACGGTGCTGCTCGAGGCCGTCGGCGTGGCCGGATCTTGGGGGCCATTGGCCGGCAAGGTCAAGCCGATGACCGGTGGCATATTGTTCTGGGCCCGGCCGGGAACCATCCGGCTGCGCCCGTGGAAATGGGTGCCGTTCACCAACGGCGACCGACGCAACTGGTTCGACATCGGGCTGTACCTGGCACTGTTGACGAGCTTGGCCGTCGCCTTGCTCCGGCCCGGCGTGCACAGCGACGCCCTCTCAAAAGCGTTGCCGGACAATATCTCCGGGCTCGTGAGTCCCGTTCTGCTTATCGCTCCGATCGCGTTGCTGGTGCTGAACGGTCTGCGGGACAAGACCATCTTCCTGGCCGCCCGCGGCGAGCAGTACTTACCCGTCCTGGTCATATTCGCCCTACTCTCGCAGTCGAATTTCACCAATATGATCGTCGCGTTGAAGATGGTGATCGTGGTGGTGTGGATCGGCGCCGGCTTCTCCAAGTTCGGAAAACATTTCTCCAATGTCATCCCGCCGATGGTGAGCAACACAGTATTTGCGCCGAAGTCGGTGCGACGGGCCCACTATCGCGATTTCGGACGCGACATGCGGCCGTCGCGGCTGGCGGACTTCATGGCACACGTCAACGGCACCACGGTCGAGATCGCGGCGCCGCTGATCCTGTTCTTCTCCACGAACAAATGGGTGACGTTGCTGGCGGTGCTGTTGATGGTGGGCTTCCACATGTTCATCATTTCGACCTTCCCGCTCGCGGTGCCGCTGGAGTGGAATGTCGTTTTCGCCTACACCACGGTCTTCCTGTTCCTCGGCTTTCCGAACTGGAACGGGTACGCGCCGTGGAACATGTCGCCGCCATGGCTGGCGTTCGTCATCGCCGCCGCGCTGCTGTTCTACCCGATCCTGGGCAATCTGCGGCCGGACAAGGTGTCGTTCCTGCCCTCGATGCGCCAGTACGCCGGCAACTGGGCCTCGGCGGTGTGGACGTTCGCGCCCGGCGCCGAGCAGAAGCTGGACCGGGTCACCCGCACGGCGTCCAACCAGATCGACCAGTTCGTCGCCGGCGGCTACGAACCTGAGTGGGCCGAGATCACCCTGCAGAAGACGATCGCTTGGCGGACGATGCACAGTCAGGGCCGCGGATTGTTTTCGCTGCTGTTGACGCCACCTGCCCGACATCGACACCCGCACGGTGCGGGAAGGTGAGTTCGTGTGCAACTCACTGATTGGCTTCAACTTCGGCGACGGACACCTGCACAATGCAGACATGATCCGGGCCGTGCAACGTGAAGCCGCATTCGAACCGGGCGAGTGCGTCATCGCGTGGGTCGAGTCGGAGGCCTTCGGCAGCGGTGTGCAGCACTACCAGCTGATCGACGCCGCGCTGGGGGTCACCGAACGCGGCACCTGGAAGGTCGCTGACGCGGTCGCCGAGCAGCCCTGGCTGCCCAACGGACCCATCCCCCTCCAGGTGACCTGGTCGTTCGGCGACAGCAAGCGCGGTGCGCTGGCATGAGTACCGCGGTCGTGGTTGGCGGGGGGCCCAACGGGCTCGCCGCCGCCATCGCGCTGGCGGCCGAGGGCGTGGAGGTCACCATCCTCGAGGCGGCCGACGAAGTCGGCGGAGGCGCCCGCAGCAGCGAGGCCATCGTGCCCGGCCTGCTTGCACGACCACTGCTCGGCGATCCATCCGATGGCTGTCGGCTCGCCATTCCTCAGCAAATTCAACCTGGATCGCTACGGCCTCACGTGGCGCTGGCCGGAGATCGACTGCGTGCACCCGCTCGACGGCGGCAGCGCGGGCGTGCTGCACCGCTCGGTGGAGCAGACCGCCGCCGGCCTCGGTCGCGACGGTCTCGATGGCTGCGCGCGTTCGGCTACCCGGCGTCCCGGTTCGACGCGCTCAGCGAGGACATCATGGGCCCGCTGCTGCGGGTCCCGCATCACCCAGCTGAAGTTGGCCCGGTTCGGCGCGCCCACGGTGCTCCCCGCGTCCGACTTCGCCCGGGTGTTCCGCACCGACGAGGGGCGGGCCCTGTTCGGAGGTGTTGCGGCGCATGCCTTCCGGCCGTTGCATTACCCGATGACCTCGGCAATCGGGATGGGCATCATCGCGGCCGGCCACCGGCACGGCTGGCCGGTGGCCGAAGGCGGATCGCAGTCCATCACCAACGCGATGGTTGCGCTGCTGACCGACCTGGGCGCCAAGATCGAGACCGGTGTCCGGGTCGAGTCGGCGTCGCAGCTGCCGCCCGCCGACGTGACGATCTTCGATCTCGCGCCGAGCGCGGTCGCCGCCATCCTCGGCGATCGCCTTCCGCGCCGAATTTCACGCGCCTTCAACAGGTTCCGGCGCGGCCCGGGTGCGTTCAAAGTCGACTTCGCCGTCGACGGCGGCGTGCCCTGGACGAACCCGGACGCCCATCGGGCCGGCACCGTGCACGTGGTCGGTACCTACTCCGAACTTGCCGCGACCGAGCGGGACATCCACGCCGGACGCATGCCCGAGCGGCCGTTCGTTCTGGTGGGTCAGCAGTATCTGGCCGACCCGCAACGCTCCGTCGGCAATGTGCATCCCGCTGTGGACCTACGCGCATGTCCCAACGGCTACACCGGCGACGCGACCGAGGCCATCACTGCTCAGATCGAGCGGTTCGCGCCCGGCTTCCGGGAACGCATCGTCGGGACGGCCGTTCGGACCACCACCGAATTCGCTTCCTACAACCCCAACTTCGTCGGCGGCGACATCATGACCGGCGCCAAGGACATTCGGCAGCTGACCTTCGGTCCACGAATCACACTGTCGCCGTACAGCATTGGAATTGCCGGGCATGTACATCTGCTCGGCGGCCACTCCCCCGGGCCCGGGCGCGCACGGTATGTGCGGGGCCAACGCCGCAGACCTCGCGCTCAGCCACCTGGCGCGGCATTAGGAGGATCGCGCACATGGGACTGCGGGGCCTGGCCGAAAAGGTTGTCGTCGTAGTCGGCGGCGGAACTGGCATCGGTGCGGCGACCTCGGCACGGCTCGGTGAGGAAGGCTGCCGAGTGGTCGTCGGGGACGTCGCCGACGATGCCGCCCAGCAGACGGCTGCCCGCATTGTCGCCGCGGGCGGCACGGCGAACCACGTCTACTTCGACCTGTCGGACACCGAGTCGGTGGCCGGGTTGATTCACGACGCCGCAACGATTTACGGCGGAGTCGACCTGTTGTTCAACGTCGGGGCCGACATGAGGACGCTGAGCGCCGACACCGACGTCGTCGACATCGATTTCGAGGTGTGGGACCGGGTCATGGCAGTCAGCCTGCGTGGCTATGTGGCGGCGATGAAGTACGCCATCCCGGCAATGCTGAGTCGCGGGGGCGGTGCGATCGTCAACATGTCGTCGGCCGCGGCGTTTCAAGGCGAACCCGCGCGACCCGCCTATGCCACCGCGAAAGCCGGCATCGGCGCGCTCACCCGACACGTCGCGTCACGGTGGGGCAAGGACGGAATCCGTTGCAATGCGGTAGCACCCGGATTCACCGCGACCGAGGCCATCCGGTCGGTGCCGCAGTGGCCGCAGCTGGAGGCCGGGGCACTCAAACGCATGCGCACGAACCGCGTAGGCGAGCCGGAGGACGTGGCGGCGCTCGTCGCTTTCCTGCTGTCGTCGGAAGGCGCCTGGATCAACGGCCAGGTCGTCAACGTCGACGGCGGCACCATCTTGCGCTGATCATCCGGGATACGTGTAGAAGCCCTCACCGGTCTTGATGCCGAGCTTGCCCGGCATCTACGTAGGACTGCAACAAGTCCCGCGGGCCCTTGGGTAGCTGCGGGAACTGGTCGATGTAGTGGTTCTCGACGTCCAGAGCAACGTCGAGCCCGACCAGGTCCATCAATTGGAACGGTCCGGCCGGCGCGCCCAGGTTGAGCCGGTACATCCCGTCGACGTCTTCCGGACGGGCCACCCCCTCGGCGACCACCGCCAACGACTCACGCTTGATCGCCGCCCAGACCCGATTGAAGATGAAGCCGGTGCACTCCTTGCGCGCTTCGAACGGATAGACGCCGAACTCGGGCAGGACGGTCAGCAGGGTGTCCAGCAGGCCGCGGTCGGTTTCGCCGTCCGACATCAGGTCTAGCCCGTTGACCTCGGGCGGCATGTAGAAATGCGTGTTGCACAATCGCGTCTTGTCTCGCACCTTCTCCGCCATCAGACGCGAGGGATACGACGACGAGTTGGTCGCGAAGATGGTGTCGGGCGGGGCCGACTTGTCGATGTCGCCCCACAGCGGAATCTTGATCTCGAGCTTTTCGGGCGCGGACTCCACCGCCAGCCATGCGCCGTCCAGCGCCTCGGCAAGAGATGTCGTGGTGGTCGCGATGCCCGGTTCACCGAAGCCGCGATTCTCGATGACTCTCGAAAGGGTCTCGGCCACATATTGTTTCGCGGCTACCAGCTGCTCGTCGCGGCGGGCGTAGATTCGCACGGTTCCACCACGGCTGGCGAACATCAGCGCGATACGCCGTCCCAGCGTCCCCGCGCCGATCACCGCGACCGGCCGATTGCGGATATCATCGAATGTGTAGGTATAGGGGCTCGTCATACTCACACGTTAGCCGGACCCGGCGTTGACAACTCAAATCACTTGTGCCACTTTGATTTCTGTAGTCACAGAGCGGCGATTTGTGTCGGACCCCCTGCATAACATCGGACGCATGACATCGAGCGCACGGGAAGACATCGTCGACGGCCTCGACGTGCTCGATACCGACGTGGACCGATTGTGCGGCTTGTCATTTGATGTGCTGACCACGCCGGAGCGCTTGCGGGTGTTGGAGCGCTTGGAGGCGACAGCGAGGCGGCTCCGAGTGCCAACACACGCGTTGATCAACCAGCTCGCCGAACAGGCCGGTGACGAAGAGTTGGGCGGCCGACTGGCAGGCGCGCTGGCGAACCGGCTGCGCATTTCCCGTGCCGACGCCAATCGCCGCATTGCCGAAGCCGCCGATCTGGGCGGACGCCGCGCGTTGACCGGTGAGACATTGTCACCCCAGCTGACCGCAACGGCCGAGGCGCAGCGCAAGGGCCGCGTCGGCGACGGCCATGTGACGGTGATCCGCAGCTTCTTTCGTCGGCTGCCCGACGGCGTGGACCTGCTCACGCGGCAGGCCGCCGAAGCCGATTTAGCGAGGAAGGCCGAGGAGTATCGCCCGGACGAACTCGCCAAGTACGCCGCTGTCTTGATGGACTGCCTCAATCCGGACGGCGACTTCACCGATGAAGACCGTGCGCGGCGGCGCGGCATTGTCATCGGGCGGCAAGGACTGGACGGCATGTCACGCCTCAGCGGCTACCTGAACCCCGAGTTGCGGGCGACGTTCGACGCGGTGCTGGCGAAGCTGGCCGCACCCGGCATGTGCAATCCCGACGACGAGACGTCCATGGTCGACGGCGAACCCTCCGACGAAGCTTCCCGTCGCGACACGCGCTCTGGCGCGCAACGCAATCACGACGGTTTACTGGCCGGGCTGCGAGGCCTGCTGATGTCCGGAAAGCTCGGCCAGCACAACGGACTTCCCACCACGATCATCGTGACGACCACATTGAAAGACCTGGCGGCCGGAGCCGGACGCGGTTTGACCGCGTGGTGGAACCCTGCTGCCCATGCGCGATCTCGTCCGGATGGCCGCCCATGCTCACCACTACCTGGCGATCTTCGACAACGGCAAACCTCTGGCCCTCTATCACGGCAAACGGCTGGCCTCTGCAGCTCAGCGAATCATGTTGTACGCCAAGGATCGTGGATGCACCAGGCCTGGCTGTACCGCACCCGGATACTGGACTCAGGCACACCACATCAAAGGGTGGGCGGCGACGCACCGCACCGACATCGACCAGATGGCGCTGGCCTGCGGCCTCGACAACAGGCTCGTCGAGAAAGGGTGGACTACCCGCAAGAACGCCCGAGGCGACACCGAGTGGATACCGCCGCCGCACCTGGACTACGGGCAACCGCGGGTGAACACCTTCCACCACCCCGAGAAGCTTCTCGCGCCCGATGATGAACAGGGCGCGGCATGAGCTAGAGCAGCGTGGCCTGTTCGGGCTGCGGCTCGGCCGGTCGCAGGAGTTCGGGCCCGTTGTTGCGGACGCTGTTGACCAGCGTGGAGATCTCGCGCATCTCGATGCCGTCGATGCTCGGCGGGGCGGCCAGGAAGTCGAGGTCGGCCGGGGCATCGGGATCCAGCCAGCGGTCCCATTCACCGCTCGGGCACGATCAACGGCATCCGGTCGTGGATCTCGGCGAGTTCGCCGACCGCATCGGTGGTGATGATCGTGCAACTCAACAACGGGGTTGCGTCCTTCTCCGACTTCCACACCGACCACAGCCCCGCCATGAACAGCAGTTCGCCGTCGGCGCGATGCAGGAAGAACGGCGTCTTGCGGGCTTTCTTGCCGGCGTCGTTGTCGGGATTCGCGCGCCACTCGTAGTAGCCGTCCATCGGCACCAGGCAGCGCTTGGATTTGGCGCTGGACCGAAAGGCCGGCGAGGTGGTGACCTTCTCCGCGCGGGCGTTGATCAGCAGCGGTCCTTTGGACTCCGGGGCACCGTCAGATCCCGCCTTGGCCCACGGTGGGATCAACCCCCAGCGCATCGACCGGACTCGCCTGGTGGGCTCATCGTCGGGTTCGTCGTGACGGCGGACCACGGTGGTGATGGTGGTGGTGGGCGCCACGTTGTAGTTCGGGCCCGGCCGATTCCGCCGAGCGGCGCCTCGTTGATCGCCTCGATCTTCTCGGCCAGCACCGCCGGGTCCGTCGTCACCGCGAATCGTCCGCACATGTCTCCATGGTGCCCGCGGGGCTCTCGAGCGGCGACCCGCCGCGCCCGGCTTCGCCGCGCTTGCGATGCGACCGCGCGGGTCCGTCGTCGCGGCGCGCGACCCGCCGCGCCCGGCTTCGCCGCGCTTGCGATCGCCGGTGAGCAATGATGGAGCACGTGAGTATCTGGCCCGCCCCCTCCACCTCGCGGCCGGTACACGCGACGGTGACGGTGCCCGGCTCGAAATCCCAGACCAACCGGGCGCTGGTGCTCGCGGCGCTGGCGGCGGCCGGCGGCGGCGTCTCGACCATCAGCGGAGCGCTGCGCAGCCGCGACACCGACCTGATGATCGGCGCGCTGGAAGCGCTGGGCCTGCGGATCGACGGACCGGCCGACGAACTCGCGGTCAGCGGGACGATCGCCCCGCCGGCCGATGCTCGCATCGACTGCGGCCTGGCCGGCACGGTGTTGCGGTTCGTCCCGCCGCTGGCCGCGCTCGGCCTCGCTGAGGTGACGTTCGACGGCGACGAGCAAGCCCGGGTTCGGCCGATCGCGCCGCTGCTGAATGCGCTGCGCGGTGTGGGCGTCGACATCGACGGCGACAGGCTGCCGTTCCGGGTGCGCGGCGCCGGGACGGTTGCCGGCGGGGCGGTCGACATCGACGCCTCAGCCTCGTCGCAGTTCGTCTCCGGTCTGCTGCTCGCCGGTCCGTCGTTCACCGACGGCCTGGCCGTGCACCACGTGGGCCCATCGCTGCCGTCGGCGCCGCACATCGCGATGACGGTGGCGATGCTGCGCCAGGCCGGCGTGGAGGTCGACGACGCGACCACCAACCGCTGGACCGTTCGGCCGGGGGCCGTCGCGGCGCGGCACTGGCACATCGAACCGGACCTGTCCAACGCCGTCCCGTTCATCGCCGCGGCGGTGGTCAGCGCGGGCACGGTCCGCATCACCGGCTGGCCGGCCGCCAGCATCCAGCCCGCCGACACCATCCTCGCGCATCCTCGGTCAACTGGATTGCGTTGTGAAGCAAGATGATTCGTACCTGGAAGTGCAAGGCCCGCAGTCCTACCCGGGCTTCGACGTCAACCTGCGCGACGTCGGCGAGCTCACCCCGTCGGTGGCGGTGCTCGCCGCGCTGGCCGCGCCGGGCTCGGTCTCGCGGCTGTCCGGCGTCGCCCACCTGCGTGGCCACGAGACAGACCGGCTGGCCGCGCTGTCCACCGAGATCAACCGGCTCGGCGGCGACTGCCGCGAAACCGCCGACGGGCTCGAGATCACCGCAGTGCCACTGCGGCCCGGCACCTGGCAGTCCTATGCCGATCACCGGATGGCGACGGCGGGCGCGATCATCGGTCTGCGGGTCGACGGCGTCGAGGTAGACGACATCGAGACCACCGCCAAGACGCTGCCGAATTTCCCGGCGATGTGGGCCGACATGCTGCGGAGCTCCTAGCTTGAAGCCGGGCGACTACGACGAGTCCGACGCCAAATTCCGCTCCGCAAAGGGTTCGCGCCCGCGGACCAAAACCCGCCCGGAGCACGCCGACGCCGAGCAGGCGATGGTGGTCAGCGTCGACCGCGGCCGCTGGGGATGCGTGCTCGGCGGCGACATCGACCGCCATGTCACCGCGATGCGGGCCCGCGAACTGGGCCGCACACCGATCGTGGTCGGCGACGACGTCGACATCGTCGGCGACCTGTCCGGCCGCACCGACACGCTGGCCCGCATCGTGCGGCGTGGCCCGCGGCGAACTCTGTTGCGGCGCACCGCCGATGACACCGACCCGACCGAGCGGGTGGTCGTCGCCAACGCCGATCAACTGCTGATCGTGGTGGCGCTGGCCGACCCGCCGCCGCGCACCGGGCTGGTCGACCGGACGCTCATCGCGGCCTACGCGGGCGGGCTGTCCCCGATCCTGTGCCTGACCAAGACCGACCTCGCGCCCGCCGCCCCGTTCGCCGAGCAGTACGCCGACCTCGATCTCACCGTGATCACCGCGGGCCGTGACGACCCGCTGGACGCGGTGGCGCACCTGCTCGACGGCAAAATCACCGTGCTACTGGGCCATTCCGGTGTCGGCAAGTCGACGTTGGTCAATCGCCTTGTCCCCGAAGCACATCGAGCAGTCGGCGAGGTGACCGACATCGGCCGCGGCCGGCACACCTCGACGCAGTCGGTGGCGTTACCGTTCGAGCCCAGCGGCTGGGTGATCGACACCCCGGGCATCCGCTCGTTCGGGCTGGCCCACATCAAGCCCGACGACGTGATGCTGGCATTCTCCGACCTCGCCGAAAAGATCGAAGACTGCCCACGCGGCTGCGGGCACCTGGGGCCGCCGGCCGATCCCGAATGCGCGTTGGACACCCTCACCGGGCCGGTGGTCCGGCGCGTCGAGGCGGCACGCCGGCTGCTGGCCGCGCTGCGCGAGGGCTGAGCCTCAGCCCTCGGCCTGCGACCGGACCCACTCCAGGTTGGCCTGCATGTTCTCCTGCCATTCGGCCAGCCGACGAGAGACGATCCGGGCTTCCTTGTCCGGTTGAGCCACGATCGCCGGGGTCAGGCCGGACGGCCCGGGGCCCATCCGGCCCCACTGCCGGATCAGCACGCCATCGCTGGCCGGTTCGACCTCGAACGCCCACGTCGCGCTGGCACCGTCGGGTCCGACCACGTCGTACACCCAGCGCCGTTGGTCATCCTCGACCTCGGTCACCTGGCACGACCGTCGACCAGTCCCCGAACGCCTCGTGCTTGCTGCGTCCGTGGAAACGCGCGCCGACTTCGACGCCGGTGGCCCCGTCGAGCCAATCGACGCCCTGCAGCTCCGACGAGCAATGCGTCGGCAAATTGATGTCGGTCACCAGGCGCCATGCCGTGGAGAGGTCACACCGAACCCGCTGAGTCACTTCGATTGTGGGTTGGTCGCGGTAGCGCATAGTGGCTAGCATGCCAGCAATGAAGGTCGGCGCGATGATAGAACCCCGATTGCCAGGCGCCGCCGAGTTCGCCGTGGCCGCCGAAGGGATCGGTGTCGCGTCGCTGTGGGTTCCGGAGGTGTGGGGCTACGACGCGCTGACCGGTCTGGCCTATCTGGCCGCCAAGACGTCGTCGGTGCAGCTCGGAACCTTTGTCGTGCAACTGGGTTCGCGCAGTCCGGCGTTGCTGGCGACGTCGGCGCTGAGCCTGCAGGAGCTGTCGGCGGGGCGATTCATCTTGGGCGTCGGCACGTCGGGGCCACGGGTCATGGAGGGCTGGCACGGGGTCCGCTTTCGCAAGCCGGTGCAGACCACCCGGGAGACCATCGAGATCATCCGCATGGTCAGCCGCGGCGAGCGCCTCGAGCATGCCGGGGAGATCTATCCGTTGCCGCTGCCGGACAGCCGCGGCTCAGCGCTCAAGCCGCTGGTGCGTCCCGGCGTTCATGTCCCGGTCTACGTGGCATCGATGGGTCCGCGGAACCTGGAGTTGACCGGCGAGACGGCCGACGGCTGGCTGGGCAACGCGTTCATCCCCGAGGCGGCCGAGGTGTTCCTCGGGCCGCTGCGTGACGGCGCGCAGCGGGCCGGGCGCACCCTCGATCAGCTCGACCTGGTCGCGCCCGTCGCGCTCGAGTTCCACGACGACCAGGCATCGAGCGACGCGGCCGCCCGCCGGCACGCCGACGGGTACGCGTTCACCATCGGCGCCATGGGTGTCGGGTGGGCAGAACTTCTACAACGACGCGTTCAGCCGGCTGGGTTACGCCGACGAGGTCGCCACGGTGGCCGAGCTATGGCAGGCCGGCAAACATGACGAGGCCCGCAGCAAGGTGCCGCTGGATCTCGGCCGGCTGACGAATCTGCTTGGCACCGACGACTATTATCGCCCAGCGCATCGATCGCTACCGAGCGGCCGGCATCACGACGCTGTTGGCGAAGCTGGAAGGTGATCACGCCCAACAGCTGGCGGCACTGCAGCGTCTGGTCACCATCGCCGACCAAGCCTGAGCCGGCTTCACCAGCGCATCATCGGCAGCGGGCGCAGCGGATGCCGCACGGCGTAGCCGGTCAGCCCTTTGGCCAGAAAACGCGTGAAAGCCGTTGTACGGCAACGCGTCAACGGCCGCCCGAACCGCCGATCGCCCGATCCCCCGGCGCAGCACACCATGACTGACGTCGATCAGGTCGGCTTGGCGAAACGTCTCGGTGACGCGGTCCTCGACCGGACGCAGCCGGTGGTGTTCGGTGACCAGCGCGCGCAACTGATCGACGTCGTCGATCCCGAACTCGCCGGCGTAGGCCGCGGCGAGGTCGGCCGACGGCGCCAGATAGTCCAGAGTGCCGGCCGTCCAGATGCCCAAGTCGTGAGTCGCCCAGGCCAGCGCCGCGACGTCGGGTATCGAAAAGCCAAGCAGCAGCTGGTGATACGTGATGCAGCGGTAGACATGATTGCCGTACGCCGGCCGGTCGCCGCCTAAGGCATCGCGATGCCGATCCAGCACGGCGTCGACGATCGGATGCGCGGTGACAATGTCGGCCGTGTCCACCGCGCCGAGTCTACGGGCCGGTCTAGGCGGCCAGGTCGTCCCGTCCGGGCGTTTGCCCGTTAACAGCGGCCCGCTTGTGACGCCGCCAGCCCCGCACGGTGGCGATCGCGGTCCTCAGGCCGCGGCGACGCCCGGTCGAGGGATCGGTGCCGGCGAAACCGGGCTCCAAGTCGGCGAACATCGACTCGCTGCGCGTCTCGGGCGCATTGTCGGCGGTGTCGCGCAGGTACTTGTCCGGCAGCGACAGCTTGGCGATCGTCCGCCAGGTCTTGCCGTACTGCACCAGGAAAGAGCCTGTGGTGTAAGGCAAGTCGTACTTGTCGCACACCTGGCGCACCCGCACCGAAATCTCGTGCAGCCGATTGCTCGGCAGGTCCGGGTACAGATGGTGTTCGATCTGGTGGCACAGGTTGCCGCTCATGAACCGCAACACCGGGCCGCCTTCGAAGTTGGCGCTGCCCAGCATCTGGCGCAGGTACCAGTGACCCTTCGACTCGCCGATCATGTCCGTCTTGGTGAATTTCTCGGCACCGTCGGGGAAATGGCCGCAGAAGATCACCGCGTTGGCCCAGACGTTGCGGATGATGTTGGCCAGCACATTGGCCTTCAGCGTCGACGCGAACGATGCGCCGGGTGACAGCGACGTCAGCGCCGGGAACGCGACGTAGTCCTTGACCACCTGATGGCCGGCCTTGCGGAAGAACTCTTGGACGCGCTCGCGGGCGTCATCGTCGTCCATCCGCTTCATGACGATCTTGCCGACCTCCACGTGCTGCAGGCCCACGCCCCACTCGAATCCGAGCGCGAGCATCGCGTTGTAGAACACGTTGAACAGGTTGAAGCGCTTCCACGGATGGTCGCGGGTCACCCGCAGCAGGCCGTAGCCGACGTCGTCGTCCATGCCGAGGATGTTGGTGTACTTGTGGTGCACGAAGTTGTGGGTGTAGCGCCAGTGCTTGGACGACCCCATCATGTCCCACTCCCACGACGAGGAGTGGATCTCGGGATCGTTCATCCAGTCCCACTGGCCGTGCATGACGTTGTGGCCGATCTCCATGTTCTCGATGATCTTGGCCACGCTCAGTGTCGCGGTCCCCGCCCACCAGGCGGAGCGGCGCTTGCTGAAAGCCAGCAGCAATCGGCCGGCGACCTCGAGGGCGCGCTGCGCGGCGATGGTGCGGTGGATGTAGCGGGCATCGCGCGCGCCACGGGAGTCTTCAATGTCCTGGCGGATAGCGTCGAGTTCGACGCCCAGGTTGTCGATGTCGGCGTCCGTCAGATGCGCGAAGACATCGAGTTCGGTGATCGCCATCGTGGTATTTGCCTTCCTGCAGACTGCAGTTCTTGACCTACGCTATCGTAACCTACGAAAGCGTAGGTTACCAGCGGGTAACCCTCAGACGTCGAGTGTGCAATCGCCCGATGCAGCGGAAATGCAGGTCTGAACGCGGGTCCCCGGCTCACGATCCAGACCGGAGCGCAGGTCGCGAGCGTGGCCCTCCGCCAGCGTAACCACGCAGGACTGGCAGATACCCATTCGGCAGCCGAACGGCATCCGCACACCCAGCTGCTCACCGGCATCCATCAGCGACGTCGCCGCATCGGCGAAGATGCTTTTTCCGCTCTTGGCGAACGTGACCGTGCCGCCGGCACCGGCCGGCGGCGCCTTCGACACCGCGAACCGCTCGAGGTGCAGGTGGTCCTTGACGCCGGCCGCCGACCAGGCCTGCTCGGCCGAGTTGAGCATGGCCTCGGGTCCGCAGGCCCAGGTCTGCCGTTCGCGCCAGTCCGGCACCTCGGCGTCGAGCTGGGAGAGATCCAGCCGCCCCTCGGTGCGCGTCGCCCGCAACTGCAGCCGGTATCCCGGGTGGTTGCCGGCCAGCCGCTCGAGTTCCGAGCCGAACATCACATCGTCCGCGGTGGGCGCCGAATGCAGGTGGACGACGTCGGTGATCTGATCGCGACGGACCAGCGTGCGCAGCATCGACATCACCGGCGTGATGCCCGAGCCGGCGGTGAGGAACAGCACGGCCGGCGGCGCCGGATCGGGCAGCACGAAATTGCCCTGCGGCGCGGCCAGTCGCACGATCGTCCCCGGCTGGACCCCGTCGACCAGGTGCGTCGACAGAAATCCCTCGGGCATCGCCTTCACCGTGATCGTCACCGTCCGGGCGCTGCGGTGTGGCCGCGCCTGATTGCCGGCCGTGTCCGCGGGCTGGACGTCAACGAATACGAGCGCCAGCGCCACCGGCCGTCGACCAGCAGTCCGATGCCGATGTACTGACCGGATTCGTAGTCGAAGCTGAAACCCCAGCCAGGCTTGATGACCAGCGTCGCCGAGTCTCGCGTCTCCCGTCGAACTTCCAGGATGCGGCCGCGCAGCTCACGCGCAGACCACAGCGGATTGGCCAGTCGCAGGTAGTCGTCGGGAAGCAGCGGCGTCGTGATGCGTCGGGCCACAGTTCTCAACGCATGCCAGCCGGGGTGTGTGTCCACTCCGGCCAGCGTAATGGGCCTGGTCTCGATGCCCTGCTTCGCGGCTCGGCGATGTTTTGCTGTCCATTGAGGAAACTCCTGCTCGCTCGGGACAGAACCTACGGTACCGTAACTTACGGTACCGTAGGTAGGCCTGAGAGCCAGTTTCTCCGCACGCCGCCTCGCGGCACGCATCGTCGCACGGGCGCTAAAGCAGCTCGAGCAGGAACGGCAGCTCTTGGACGGCGTACCAGGCCAGATCGTGATCCTGGGCGTCGCCGACCGTCAGCTCGGCGTCCTCGTCGCCCAGATCGGCGGCGTCGATGACCTCGACCGCCGCCTTGACCCGTACTTCTGCCGCGGCGTTGTCGACGAACGCGGCGACCACCTCATCCGTGGTCACCGGAGCAGCGATCCGCACCACCGCGTCGTCGAGATCCGGTCGCAATGTGACATCGCTGACATCGGCAACCAGCACCGCGCGTCGCGGCGGCAGCGTGTCGCCCTCGGGCCGTCCAGCCCGTCTCGCCCGTCGGTGGCGCCGGCCAGCAGCCGCAGCGACGCCAGCGCCGCCTCCCGCAGCGCCACCTCGCCGAGCTCGTCGTCGCCGCCTTCGGCGTAGGCCTCGCGCAATTTGGGGGTCACTGCGAAAGCGGTACCGCTCACCGGTCGCAGCGAACCGTCGGTGACGAGTTGCTGCAGCATGGCCAGCGTCACCGGAATGTAAATGCGCATCAGTAAGCGGTTATCCAGCTTTCTCCATGTGGGCCATCAACGTTGCCACATGATCATCCACATACGTCGACAACTCGCGCGGCGGGCGTACGTAGTTTCCGCTGACCTCGCGATGGTCGGGAAGTTTGACCTTCGGCCGCTCCACCTCGTGATAGTCGATGGTGGACAGCAGATGCGCCATCATGTTCAACCGGGCGTGTTTCTTGATGTCCGACTCGACGACGAACCATGGGCTGCCGGGCGTATCGGTGTGCACCATCATCTCGTCTTTGGCGCGCGAATAGTCTTCCCACCGATTCAGCGACTCCACGTCCATCGGGCTCAATTTCCATTGCCGCACAGGGTCATTCAATCTCCCTTTGAAGCGGCGTAGCTGCTCGTCGTCGGAGACCGAGAACCAGTATTTACGCAGCAGGACGCCTTCTTCGATGAGCATCTGCTCGAAGATCGGGGTTTGCCGCAGGAACAGCGCGTGCTCTTGAGGGGTACAGAATCCCATCACTTTCTCGACGCCGGCGCGGTTGTACCAGGACCGGTCGAAGAGCACGATCTCCCCTTTGGCGGGCAACTGCGCGATGTAGCGCTGGTAATACCACTGCCCGCGTTCGCGGTCATTCGGGGCGGGCAGCGCAGCGATTCGCACGATGCGGGGATTGAGATATTCGGTGATGCGCTTGATCGTCCCGCCCTTGCCCGCGCCGTCGCGGCCTTCGAAGATCACCACGACCCGGGCGCCGGAGAACTTCACCCATTCCTGTAGTTTCACGAATTCCGTTTGCAGCCGGAATATTTCGGCCTCGTAGGCATCATTGGGAATCTTCTGCGCCTTGGTGGGCTTCGCCTTCTTCGGCGTCTTGGTCTTGGCCGGCTTACCGTTGGTCGATCCGCTGCTGCTCATGCTGATGAATCGTAAGGCGCGCAGGCACTTCTTTCTCGGCGAGAGACTGCTCTACTGCGCGGCTTCCAGCAGTTCATCGAGCGATTCGGCCAGCAGCGCCGGCAACATGTCGACGTCGCTCATCGCTTCGCGATCGGCGTTGATGCCGAAATACAACATGCCGTTGTAGGACGTCACCCCGATGGCCAACACCTGATTGTTCAGCAGTGGCGGCACCGCGTAGGTCTCGAGCAGCTTGGCGCCCGCGACGTACATCTGCGCCTGAGCACCCGGCGCGTTGGTGATCAACAGGTTGAACAACCGCGACGACAATCCGGTCGCAACGCGAATTCCCATGGCGTGCAAGGTCGGCGGCGCAAAGCCGGACAGCGTCGCGATGGTGCGGGCATCGACCAGGCTGGCCGCGGTCGGATTGGTTTCGGTGGCGTGGGCGATCTGCGACAACCGCACCACGGTGTTGCCCTCGCCGACCGGTAGTTCGACCAGGAACGGCGCGACCTGGCTGATGGCCTGGCCCCGGCTCGACGAGTCCAACGCCTCGTAGACCGGCAGCGGCGCCATCGCCCGTATGGTCGCCGTCGGTGCGGGTGGCTCGCCGCGAGACGACAGCCAGCTGCGCAGCGCGCCGGTGATCACCGCCAGCACCACGTCGTTGACGTCGCAGTTGTACCGCGAACGGATGGCCCGGTAATCGTCGAGTCGTCCGCACGCCACCGTGTAGCGCCGATTGCGCGACACCGTGGCGTTCAGCGGGCTGCGCGGCGCCGAGCCGCGCGCCAGCGTCCGGGCGACGTCGAACATCCGGCGGCCGGCGTCCGCCAGTTGGCCGGAGTTGGTCAGCAGATCGACGACCCCGCCGTGGACGGCCTTCAGCTGCGCCTGCGGGCGGGTGGCCCAGTCGCCGACCGCGCCGAGCAGCAGACGCGCCCGGCCAGGTTCGCGGCCGGGTATCCAGATGTCTTCGACGAACGGCGGCGGGCGGCGGTTGCGGTCGGCGATGACGTGGCTGATCTCCACCGCCCCCATGCCGTTGATCAGCGCCTGATGCGACTTGGTGTAGAGCGCCAGCCGGTTCTTGGCCAGGCCTTCCACGAGATACATCTCCCAGAGCGGCCGCGACTTGTCCAGCGGCCGTGCGGCCAGTCGGCCGATCAACTCGTGAAGTTGTTCGTCGCTGCCCGGCGACGGCAGCGCCGAGCGCCGGACGTGATAGGTGATGTCGAAATCGTCGTCGTCGACCCAGACCGGCCGGGCCAGCCGCATGGTGATTTCGCGGACCTTCTGCCGGTACCGCGGCACCTTCGGCAACTGCCGCTCGACGGCGGCCAGCAAGGTCTCGTAGCTCAACCCGGCGCGCGGCTGACGCAGGATCGACAGCGTGCCGACGTACAGCGGAGTCGCCGAGTTCTCCAGCTGGTAGAAGGAGGCGTCCGAAGCGGACAACCGGGTCACGTCGACTCTCCCCTTCACGTCCCTTGCAGATTGGTTCACCGACCAATATGCCGCACACGCTAACCGTCTGTCCGAGCCCGGCACAGGGCGAGCACGCAAAAGCGGCTGTTGTGCGATCATCGTCACACTGTCTGCCCCTCTCCAGCAGGCCAGCGTCTAGTGGCCCTTCAAATGCGCGGGAGAGTGCTGTGTCGACCAACTCGAGCTCACCGGAGACAAGCTCCTTGGACGGGGCCGCATTCGCGGTCACACCCGTCGTCGACTGCGAACCGCCGGCCCGCGATGTCCGGCAGTGCCGGCCACCCTCGCCGACCACCTTGCGGAAGCGCAATACCCATGTGCCACAACGGAATCCGACGCCGACCGCACCCACCATGTCGTTGCCGATGCGGCAGGCGGCGAGCTTCGCCGACGCCGCGATGAGACGGGTGCTGGAAGTCATCGACCGTCGCCGCCCGATCGCTCAGCTGAACGGATTGCTGGCCGCAGGTCTGGTCGACTCGGTGCTGTCGGCCAATCGCCTGGTCGGCAGCCAGAACGGGGTCGCGGTGTTACGCCGGGTACGACTGCAAGCAGTGAATGGGCCGAACACCGCGGCCGAGGTGTTCGGCAGCTACAGCCGCGGGCAGCGCATGCATGCCATTGCCTGCCGCATCGAGCAGTTGGCCGGACGTTGGCAGGTGGTCGCGCTGCACATCGGTTAGGCGCGCCCGGGGGCGTTACCTGCGTTTGGCCTTGGCGTGCTTGCCCTGCCGCCGGGCGGCCTCGCGGCGGTCGCGGCGCGAACCGCCACCGGCCTGCGACTTGTCACCGTTGCCCTGCACCTGCGCCGAGCCGTCTTCGGCGGGGCCGGTGTAGGTCAGGTGGGCTGCCTCGTTGTCAATTCCCTTGGCGCGCAACGCAGGCGCCGGCTCGCGCGCGGCACCAGTGCTGCTTCTGCCCGCCCGCCGCGGCGGCGGCGAACTCGGCCAGACCGTCCGGCTCGTCGACAGGCCCGACCTGCTGCGGCGGAACCGCCTCGACGGAGACGTTGAACAAGAAACCGACCGACTCTTCTTTGAGTCCGTCCAGCATCCCGGCGAACATGTCGAAGCCTTCACGCTGGTATTCGACCAGCGGATCGCGCTGCGCCATCGCACGCAGGCCGATGCCCTCTTTGAGGTAGTCCATCTCGTAGAGATGCTCGCGCCACTTGCGGTCGATGACGTTGAGCAACACGTTGCGTTCCAGTTGACGCATCGCGCCCTCGCCGGCCAACTCCTCGAGTTCGGCTTCTCGCCTCGCATACGCATGCTCGGCGTCCTCGACCAGCGCGTCGAGCAGTTCCTCTCGGGTCAGCTCGCCGGGCTCCCCGACAGCGTCGGAGTCGATCAGGGCGTGGTGGTCGATACCGACCGGATACAGCGTCTTGAGGGCTTCCCAGAGCTTCTCCAGATCCCAGTCCTCGGCGTAGCCCGCGGCGGTGGCGCCGTCGACGTAGGCGGTGATCACGGCGACGAGCATGTCGTGCGCCTGCTGCTGCAGGTTCTCGCCCTCGAGGATGCGTCGACGTTCCGCGTAGATGACCTTGCGCTGCAGGTTCATTACCTCGTCGTACTTGAGGACGTTCTTTCTGACCTCGAAGTTCTGCTGCTCGACCTGGGTCTGGGCGCTCTTGATCGCCCGAGTCACCATCTTGGCCTCGATCGGCACATCGTCGGGCAGGTTCAGCCGGGTCAGCAGCGACTCCAGCGCTGCGCCGTTGAAGCGGCGCATCAACTCGTCGCCCAGCGACAGGTAGAACCGCGACTCACCCGGGTCACCCTGGCGACCCGAGCGGCCACGCAGCTGATTGTCGATACGGCGCGACTCGTGCCGCTCAGTGCCCAGCACGTAGAGCCCACCGGCTTCGATGACCTCTTTGGCTTCCGCGGCGGCCTCGGACTTCACGATCGGCAGCTCTTCGTGCCAGGCCGCCTCGTACTCGTCGGCCGTCTCGACGGGATCCAGGCCGCGGGCCCGCAGCCTCAGATCGGTGAGGAAGTCGATGTTGCCGCCCAGCACGATGTCGGTACCGCGACCGGCCATGTTGGTGGCCACCGTGATGGCGCCGCGGCGACCGGCCTCGGCGACGATGCCGGCTTCCTGCTCGTGGTACTTCGCGTTGAGCACGTTGTGCGGGATGCGCCGCTTCTGGAATTGCCGCGACAGGTATTCCGAGCGCTCCACGCTCGTGGTGCCGATCAGCACCGGCTGACCCTTTTCGTAGCGCTCGCCGACGTCATCGACGACGGCGATGTACTTGGCTTCCTCGGTCTTGTAGATCAGGTCGGACTGGTCGGTGCGGACCATTTCCTTGTTCGTCGGGATCGGAACCACGCCGAGCTTGTAGATCTCGTGCAGCTCGGCGGCCTCGGTCTGGGCGGTACCGGTCATACCGGCGAGCTTGTCGTAGAGCCGGAAGTAGTTCTGCAGCGTGATGGTGGCCAGCGTCTGGTTCTCGGCCTTGATCTCGACCCGCTCCTTGGCCTCGATGGCCTGGTGCATGCCCTCGTTGTAGCGCCGTCCGACCAGCGTGCGGCCGGTGAACTCGTCGACGATGATCACATCGCCGTCCTTCACGATGTAGTCCTTGTCGCGGGCGAACAGCTCCTTGGCCTTCAGCGCGTTGTTGAGGTAGCTGACCAGCGGCGAGTTGGCGGCCTCGTAGAGGTTGTCGATGCCGAGCTGGTCCTCGACGAACTCCACCCCGAGCTCGTGCACACCGACGGTGCGCTTACGGATGTCGACCTCGTAGTGGGTGTCCTTCTCCATCAGCGGCGCCAGCCGGGCGAACTCGCCGTACCAGTTCGATGACGCCGTCGGCCGGCCCGGAGATGATCAGCGGGGTGCGGGCCTCGTCGATCAGAATCGAGTCGACCTCGTCGACGATGGCCAGGTTGTGGCCGCGCTGGACGCAGTCCTCCAACGTGTGGGCCATGTTGTCGCGCAGGTAGTCGAAGCCGAATTCGTTGTTGGTGCCGTAGGTGATATCGGCGGCATAGGCGACGCGGCGCTCGTCGGGGGTCATCTGCGACAGGATCACGCCGACGTCCAGACCCAGGAAGCGGTGCACCCGGCCCATCCACTCGCTGTCGCGTTTGGCCAGATAGTCGTTGACGGTGACGATGTGCACGCCCTTGCCGCCGATGCCGTTGAGGTAGGCCGGCAACACCGAGGTCAGAGTCTTACCTTCACCGGTCTTCATCTCGGCGACGTTGCCGAAATGCAGCGCTGCTCCGCCCATCACCTGCACGTCGAAGTGCCGCTGGTCGAGCACCCGCCAAGCCGCCTCGCGAGCCACCGCGAACGCTTCGGGCAGCAGGTCGTCGAGGCTCTCCCCGTCGGCATGCCGCTTCCGGAATTCCGGGGTCTTGGCCTGCAGTTCGGCGTCGGTGAGCTTCTCGATGTCGTCGGACAAGCTGTTGACGTACTCGGCCACCCGCTTGAGGCGCTTGATCATGCGACCTTCACCAAGGCGCAACAACTTATCCAGCACCACTTAAATCCCCTAGGTCCTCTTCGGATCAGACGTCTTCGGCGTCCCCCATCCTAGGTGACGAGCAAGCTGGAGCTTTCTACGTCAGGCCAGTCAGTGGGTCACGCCAGCCGAATCAGTCCGTAGTCGTACGCGTGCCGCCGGTAGACCACCGAAGGCCGTTCGGTCTGGCTGTCGTAGAACAGGAAAAAGTCGTGGCCGACGAGCTCCATCTCGTAGAGCGCGTCGTCGACCGACATCGGCTTGGCCTCGTGGTCCTTGGTGCGCACCACCCGGCCGGGCTGGTGATGGCCGTTGGTGCCGCCCGGGTCGCCGAAGTGCGGCGTCTCGATGTCGTCGAAGGCCGGCTCGGGATCTGGCAGTACCGCGGTCGCGGCGGCCAGCGACACCGGGGTCTTGTCGCCGTAGTGGACTTTGCGGCGATCTTTCACGCGTCGCAAGCGTCCCTCCAGCTTGGCGATCGCAGCCTCGAGGGCGCCGTAGAAGCTGTCGGCGCACGCTTCGCCGCGGACGACCGGCCCGCGACCGCGAGCGGTGATCTCGACGTGCTGGCAGGACTTGCGCTGGCGCCGATTGCGTTCGTGGTCGAGCTCGACGTCGAACAGGTAGACACTTCGGTCGAGTCGCTCCAGGCGGGCGAGTTTTTGCGAGACGTAGATGCGGAAATGGTCGGGAATTTCGACGTTGCGACCTTTGACGACGACCTCGGCGTTTGCCGTCGGTTCGTGTTCGTCGATGTCGTCGGCCGGACGCTCATCAAGCAGCTGTCCGGAATCCACGGTTTGTCTTGACATACTTGACAACTCGCCTTCTCTCGCATTGCGCGCAGAGTGCGCGCCTGGCTATCAGATGCTCGCGTCGGCGGGGTCGTCAGAAGTCAATGTCCGCCCGCCGATGCAAGGTGTCGAAAATTCACCCCCTACCGTCGACGGTGGCGCCTCGAGCTGCGAATAGATGCGCTGCCTGGAGGCGTTGTGGTGCTTGTTTCCGACGGTAGACCGTCGACGGGCGGCAGTGCCAGCATTTCGCGCGACCTGTTGCGAGTTCTTCACAAACACTCACGCCGCAGCTAGCGCCAGCACAGCCGTCACCCGAGCCCCGGCCGCCTGCAACACCCGGACCGACTCGCGGGCCGTCGCCCCCGTCGTGACGATGTCGTCGACCAACAAGAGCTCGCCTCCGGATGGCAGGCGCCGCCGCGTCAGTAGCACTCGACCCGAGACGTTGCGTTCGCGCGCGGCGCTGTCGAGGCCGGCGGAGTCGCGCGCCAGCGCCTTCATCCGCAGCGCGCGGACCACGGTGATGCCGGGATGGTCCGCGGTCGCCAACGTGGCGACCGCGGCGACCGGGTCTCCCCCACGCTGGCGGGCCGACCAGCCGCGGGTGGGCGCCGCGACGATGGTCAACGGCACGTCCAGCAGCCCCCAGTGCAGTAGGCGGTGGATGCCGATGGCCAGCGACCGGGACAGCGGCGCCCGCAGATCCGCGCGGCCGCGGTCTTTCATCGAGACGATCGCGCGCCGTCGGGCCCCGGCGTAGCGGCCCAGCGCGAACACCGGCACCTGCGGGTCGATCCGCGGCGTGACGACACGGGGCGCATCGGGACCGAGCGTCAACTCGTCGGCGCAGGCCGCACACCATCGCGTCGACGGGGCTCCGCAGCCGCCGCATTCCAGCGGAAGAACCAGATCCAGCACAGCGAAAGTGTGCCGGGCGGCACCGACAGCGCGGGGAAAACTAGCCGGGCATCACCGGTATCGCGCCGCCGGCCATGAACGGCGGTACGTCCAGCCAACCCGACAGGCCCTCGGCGCCGGAAATGGACAGCTGCATCACCCCGCGGGGATCGGAGACGTACACCGTCGACGGGTTGGCTGCGATCACCCCGACCGGCTGCTGCAGATTGCCGGACGGCGCGTCCGAGTTGACCCCGTCGATGTTGACGTAGGACACCGGGTGCTCGGCGTCGTTGCGGCTCACCGCGATGTCTTCGTCGGTGCGCCAGGACAACGACACCACCGAGGAGCCCAGACCGAAGCCGAGCCGACGCGGATAGGTCAGCGCGAACTGGCCGGCCTGGGTCTGCTCGATGCTGGCGCAGATCACCTGCCCGTTGATGATCATCGCCGCGCGGGTGCCGTCCCGGGACAGCTGCAGGTCGGCAATCACTCCGGGGAAGCGACTGGACACCCCGGCCGAGTCGACCGGAAGACGCGCCGGCTGCCCCGAGGCGGTCTCCTGGATGGCGCGCAGCACGGTGCTACCGTCGGCCACCACCCAGACCGCGTCGTCGAGCGACCAGGTTGGCCGCGAAAGGGTATGTCCGTCAGCGGCTTCGGCCGCCTCGCCGCCGAGGTCGCCGATCCACAGCTGCGAGGCCATGTCCGGCGCGCCCGGGCGCAGCGTGACGATCGAGGCCACCAGGTGGCCGTTACGGGACAGTGCCGCCGACGTTTGATCCGTTGTCCGCCCGAATGCACCGGGCACCGGGTCGGAGCGCTGCCCGTCGAGGGCCACCACCCGGCCGCCGATCAGCGCGTGGACCCCGGCCGCCGCACCCTCGGCCACGCCCGGGTCGGTGGCCGCGACGTCGGTGGTGTTCCAGCCGTCAGCAAAACGGTCGTCCAGCGAGGCGCCGTCGGCCTTGATCACATACGGCCCCTTGAGGTCGGCGCGCGCCAAGGTCCAGATGATCTGCGCGGCAACCAATTGCCTGCTGCGCGGGTCGGCGACGGTCAGCAGTTCCAGGTCGATGCGGGCGCCGCCGTAGCCGCGGCCGACACCGCTCTTGCCGCCGTCGGCGCGCGTCACCGGGCCGCGCAGACGCACCGGCGGGGTCAGCATGTTGTGCACGCTTTTGGCCATCTCCGGGCGCGGGCCGGCGATCAGCTTGGACACCAGCTCGGTGGCCAGCTGGTCGCGGTCGGACACCGCGACATAGCGGGGGTCCGGAACCATCGTCTTGCCGGTCGGGTCAGCGAAGTACAGCGTGTTGCGCTTGTAGGTGGCCTGGAATTGCTGCCAGTCCAGGAAGACACCGTCGGGCAGCTTGTCGATGCGCCAGCCGCCCGGGGTTTTGACCAGCTCGATCGGACCGGGGTCGGGCAACTGTCCCTCGGCGGTCTCGAAGACGCCCATGTCCGACAACGACCCGAGGGTCTCGGCCCGCATCGCCACCGAAACCCGCTCGGCGCTGTGGGTTTCGACGAACACCACATGGTCGATCAGCAGCGCGCTACCGGCATCGTCCCAGCCGTTGGATGCCGACTGGGTGAGGAATTGACGCGCGGCCAGGTGCCGGTTGGCCGGATCGGCTGTGGCCTTGAGGAATTCGCGCAACAGCACGTCAGGGTCCATGCCGGGCGTGGGCTTGGGAAGGTTCGCGGGCGCCGGCCGGTCGACGGTGCCGATGGCCTGCGGCGCCGACCCGTTCGGCACACCCGCGCAGCCCGTCAGTAGCACGGCCAGCACGCAGACCAGCGCGGTAAGTCGGCGCATCACACCACCCGCTCGGCGTGCTCGCGCTGTCGCGACGGACGCTCCATGCGTTCCGGGGCAACGGGTTTCATCGGCAACGGACTGGTGGTGACTTTGTGTCCACGAACCAGCGGAAGGGTCATCCGGAAGCAGGCGCCGTTGCCGGGCTCACCCCAGGCCTCCAGTCGGCCCTGATGCAACCGCGCGTCCTCGACGCTGATCGCCAGCCCCAGGCCGGTCCCGCCCGATCGGCGCACCCTGGACGGGTCAGAGCGCCAGAACCGGCTGAACACCAGCTTCTCCTCGCCAGGCCGCAGCCCGACGCCGTAGTCGCGGACCGTGACCGCGACGGTGTCTTCGTCGTAACCCATCCTGATCCGGACCGGCTTGTGCTCGGCATGGTCGATCGCATTCGCGATCAGGTTGCGCAGAATCCGCTCGACCCGACGCGGATCGACCTCGGCGATGACGTCCTCTTCGGGCATGTCGACGATCATCTGCACCCCGGCGTCCTCGGCCAGGTGCCCGACATTGCCCAGTGCGCTATTGACGGTGGTCCGCAGGTCGGTCGCCTCGACCGACAACTCGGCGACACCCGCGTCGTGGCGGGAGATTTCCAGCAGGTCGCTGAGCAGCGACTCGAACCGGTCCAACTCGTTGACCATCAGCTCGGTAGAGCGTTGCAGCGCCGGGTCGAGGTCTTCGCTGTGGTCGTAGATCAGGTCGGCCGCCATCCGCACCGTGGTCAGCGGGGTGCGCAGCTCATGGCTGACGTCGGAGGTGAACCGGCGCTGCAGGTTGCCGAACTCCTCCAGTTGAGCGATCTGGCGCGACAGGCTCTCGGCCATGTCGTTGAACGACACCGCAAGCCGGGCCATGTCGTCTTCGCCGCGGATCGGAATTCGCTCGGACAGATGACCGTCGGCGAATCGCTCGGCGGTCCGCGCGGCCGCCCGGACCGGGACCACCACCTGCCGGGTGACCATCCACGCGATCCCGGCCAGCAACACCATCAGCACCACGCCGCCGGTGGCCATGGTGCCCCGGACGAGTGCGATCGTGCTCTGCTCATTGCCCAGCGGGAAGACCAGGTACAGCTCGAGGTTGTTCACCCGCGACGTCGTCGGTGTGCCGATCACCAGCGCCGGCCCCGAGAAGCCTTCGGTGTGCACGGTCGCGTACTGGTAGGCCACCTGCCCGGCCTTCACGAAATCACGCAGCGAATCCGGCAATTGGTCGACCGGCCCGGCCGAGGCGGCCGGCCGCGGGCCCTGGCCGGGCACCATCAGCACGGCGTCGAACGCGCCTGCCAGCCCGGCGCCGGAGGTGGGGTCGGTCTTCGACGTCAACGTGTTGCGGGCCAGCTGCAGACTGCTGTCCAGTGAGCGCGCCTCTTCGCCGTTGACGATCCCGCTCACCGTGCTACGCGCGCGCTCGATCTGCTCGGTGGCGGCGCGCAACTTGACGTCGAGCACGCGGTTGGTGACCTGGCTGGTCAGCACGAAGCCCAGCGCCAGGATCACAGTCAGCGACATTCCGAGCGTCAAAGCAAGGACTCGGAGTTGCAACGAGCGCCGCCAGGCCACGCCGAGGGCCCGGCTCAACGTGCCCATGCCTCGCATGACCGGGCCAGACCGGCCAGAACGACCACGAAAACGTGGCCTCGATCCCCAAATCAACGACGCCGCTCCTGCCCGATGTCAGGCACGGATCACGGAGGTCCGGCCTTGTAACCCACTCCTCGAACGGTCAGTACAACGGTCGGGTTCTCGGGGTCTTTTTCGACCTTGGCCCGCAGACGCTGGACGTGCACGTTCACCAAACGGGTGTCGGCGGGGTGACGGTATCCCCACACCTGTTCGAGCAGCACATCTCGAGTAAACACCTGGCGCGGTTTGCGCGCCAACGCCACCAGCAGGTCGAACTCCAGCGGGGTCAGGGAGATCTGCTCGCCGTTGCGGGTCACCTTGTGCGCGGGCACGTCGATGTCGACATCCGCGATCGAGAGCATTTCGGCCGGCTCGTCTTCGTTGCGGCGCAGCCGCGCCCGGACGCGGGCGACCAGTTCCTTGGGCTTGAACGGCTTCATGATGTAATCGTCGGCGCCCGACTCCAGCCCGAGCACCACGTCAACGGTGTCGGTCTTGGCGGTGAGCATCACGATCGGGACCCCGGAGTCGGCGCGCAGCACCCGGCACACGTCGATGCCGTTCATGCCCGGCAGCATCAGGTCCAGCAACACCAGGTCGGGCCGCAGTTCACGCACAGCGGTCAGCGCCTGGGTGCCGTCACCGATGGAGGCGGTGTCGAAACCTTCTCCCCGCAACACAATGGTTAGCATCTCGGCCAGCGACGCGTCGTCGTCGACCACGAGAATCCTTTGCCTCATGGAGACCATGGTGTCACCAGAAGGCGACAAAACCGGGATAGAACGCGCGTGTTTCGTGCACCTCTTACCACAGCCACCCCGAGGCGGACAGCAGCTATGCCATTAACTGTGCCGCCAACCGGCCCGGATCGACCGTCTCGTCGACCACCAACCAGCGTCCACCCCAGTTAGCTGCGGCCAGCCCGGCGTACACCGCGCCGGTGCGCTGCTGCAGCCCGGGGTCGCGTTCGTAGGCGTCGCGCTCCCGACTGGCATCGACGCTGGCGCGGTGGCGGGCCCGCTGATCAGCGAGCTCCGCGGACACCCCGAGCAACACCTGCCAGTCCGGCGCCGGCAGCCGCAACCGACCGTATTCGATGTCCCAGACCCAGCCGACCGCCTCGCCGCCGGCCGGCTGATGCAGGCGTGCGGCACTGTAGGCGGCGTTGGATGCCACGTAGCGATCCAAGATCACCACGTCGTGGTCACGGCACAGCTCGCGGATCTGATCGGCCCCGCCGGCACGGTCCAAGGCGAACAGCATCGCCATCGCGTAGACCGACGATGCGAGGTCGCCGTGCCGGCCGTGCAGCGCCTCGGCCGCCACATCGGCGGTCACCGACTGCCCGTAACGCGGAAAAGCCAGCGTCGCCACCGATTTCCCGTCGGCCTCCAGCGACCCACGCAGGCCGTCGGTGAGCGTCCGCTTGCCGGCGCCGTCGACACCCTCGATAGCAATCAGCACGGCGCGAGCCTAGTCGCGCCGTGCTGATGCCCGGCTGACCGGGCACTCGACGCTGAACGCCCGCCTAGCGGGGCGTTCAGCTGTCGAGCGGTAACTCAGTAGCGGTAGTGGTCCGGCTTGTACGGGCCGTCCACGTCGACGCCGATGTACTCCGCCTGCTCCTTGGAGAGCTTGGTCAGCTCGCCGCCGAGGGCCTCCACGTGGATACGAGCCACCTTCTCGTCGAGGTGCTTGGGCAGCCGGTAGACCTCGTTGTCGTACTCGTCATTCTTGGTCCACAGCTCGATCTGCGCGATCACCTGGTTGGAGAAGCTGTTGCTCATCACGAACGACGGGTGGCCCGTCGCGTTACCCAGGTTCAGCAGCCGACCTTCGGACAGCAGGATGATCGACTTGCCGGTGTCGCCGAAGGTCCACAGGTCGACCTGCGGGCGGATGTTGGTCTTGGTGGCACCGGACTTCTCCAGCCGCGAGACCTGAATCTCGTTGTCGAAGTGGCCGATGTTGCCCAGGATCGCCTTGTCCTTCATCGCCTTGATGTGCTCGAGGGTGATGATGTCCTTGTTGCCGGTGGTGGTGATGACGATGTCGGCCTCGGCGATCACATCCTCCACCCGCTTGACGTCGTAGCCCTCCATCAGCGCCTGCAGCGCGTTGATCGGGTCGATCTCGGTGACGGTCACCCGCGCGCCCTGGCCGGCCAACGAGTCCACCGAGCCCTTGCCGACGTCGCCGTAGCCACAGATCAGCACCTTCTTGCCGCCGATCAGCACGTCGGTGCCGCGGTTGATGCCGTCGATCAGCGAGTGCCGGCAACCGTACTTGTTGTCGAACTTCGACTTGGTCACCGAGTCGTTGACGTTGATCGCGGGGAAGGCCAGGTCACCGGCTGCGGCGAACTGGTAGAGGCGCAGCACACCGGTGGTGGTCTCCTCGGAGACACCCTTGATGGACTCGGAGATCTTGGTCCACTTGTTCTTGTCGGCTTCCAGGCTCTTGCGCAGCAGGCTCAGGAACACCCGGTGCTCGTCGGAGTCGTCTTCCTCGTCGGGCGGCACCACGCCGGCCTTCTCGAACTGCGCACCACGCAGCACCAGCATGGTGGCGTCGCCACCGTCGTCGAGGATCAGGTTGGCCGGCTCACCGGGCCAGGTCAGAACCTGATCGGCGGCCCACCAGTACTCCTCGAGCGTCTCGCCCTTCCACGCGAACACCGGGACGCCCTGCGGCTTTTCCGGGGTGCCGTGCGGGCCGACGACGACTGCGGCGGCGGCGTGGTCCTGGGTGGAGAAGATGTTGCAGCTAGCCCATCGAACTTCGGCGCCGAGGCTCGTCAGCGTCTCGATCAGCACCGCGGTCTGCACGGTCATGTGCAGCGAGCCCGACACGCGGGCCCCCTTGAGCGGCTGGACGTCGTGGTATTCACGGCGCAGCGACATCAGACCCGGCATCTCCTGCTCGGAGAGCTCGATGTCGCGGCGGCCGTATTCGGCCAGCGACAGGTCGGCCACCTTGAAGTCGAGCCCGTTCACCACATCGGCGGTCAGCTTCTGTTCGGTCGTAGTCATGTACTACCCATTCCTCCGGTCAACTAATTAGCTTGGTTACATAATAGTCGCGACGTATGATCGGCCGCGATCTGAGGTCAGTCGGTGACGACAAGCCTATTCTTTGGCTTCCCCGCCTTCGCCGGTGGTCCCACCCGGGACACCCGACTCGAAGTCTTCCCTGAGCTCACCGTAGCGCTCGGCCGCGGGCGTCATGAGTCGCGCCAGGTCAACGGCCACGTCATGGTCGGCCTCCGGCGGCATCGACACATAGCTCATCGCCAGCCGCACGATGGCGCGGGCGAGCATCCCGGAGTCCTCTTCGCTGGCGCGCATCCAGCTGTTCACGAACGACGACGTCAACCGGGCCGAGCAGTGCGTGATGATCGGAGCGCTGTCGGTGGTGATGATCTGCAGCAGATCGGGTTTGGCCACACCGGTCAGCAGCGAAATCACCAGCGGGTCGGCCGCCGAATCGGCGAAGAACGCGCGAAAGCCTTGCAGGAAGGCGGCGTAGACGTCGCCGACATTGGCGTAGATGGCGTCTTCGACGGCGTCGACCAGTCGGTCGGCGAGCCGCAGCGCGTAGCCCTGGGCCAGGCCCTGCCGTGAGCCGAATTCGTTGTAGATGGTCTGCCGGCTGATGCCCGCGGCGCGAGCCACGTCGGCCAGCGTGATCGACGACCAGTCGCGGCTGCCCAGCAGCTCGCGCATCGCATCGAGCACCGAGTCACGCAGAAGGGCCCGCGACGCCTCGGCGTACGGGACCCTTCGCATACGCGCGACCCTAACGCCTAGACCGCCGCGACTGTGTATCGCGGCGGTCGGCGTTGTCGCGCTGGGTGAGCTCACGAGCGGGCGACTTCCACCATCTCGAAGTCGGATTTCGCGGCGCCGCAGTCCGGGCAGCTCCAGTCCTCGGGGATGTCGTCCCAGCGGGTGCCGGGCGCGATGCCGTCTTCCGGCCAGCCCTTGGCCTCGTCGTATTCGAATCCGCACTGCACGCAGATGAAGAGTTTGTAGTCACTCATTTCATTACCTCCGTTGATTGTTCGAGTCCCCGCCGGAAAGTCGTCCCGCAGCCGTCAGGCCGCGGCTCCGTAGCGGGCCAGCATCTTGTTGCGCAGCCGCGGTTGCACGTTGACCCGGGTGATGTCGCCGTCGTAGTGCTCGATGACCCGGTGGTCCATCAGCTTGCGCCACAGCGGCGGGAAGTAGGTCAGCCCGATCAGCGCCGCGTAGCCGCTTGGCAGGTTCGGCGAACCGTCCATGCTGCGCAAGGTCTGGTAACGCCGGGTCGGGTTGGCGTGGTGATCGCTGTGCCGCTGCAGGTGATAGAGGAACAGGTTGGTGACGATGTGGTCGGAGTTCCAGCTGTGCTCGGGCGTGCAGCGTTCGTAGCGGCCGTTTTCGTTCTTGAGCCGCAGGAGCCCGTAGTGCTCGAGGTAGTTGACCGACTCGAGCAGGCTGAATCCGAAGACCGCCTGGATGATCAGGAACGGGATAAGAGCCGGGCCGAAGACTGCGAGCAGCGCGCCCCACAACACCACGGTCATCAGCCACGCGTTGACGACGTCGTTGGAGAGGTAGGTCTTCGGGTTCCATGGGCTGGCGCCCTGCCGGCGGATCCGCTGGGCCTCCAGCCGCCATCCCGAACGAAGGCTGCCAAACACGCTGCGCGGCAAGAACTCCCAGAACGTCTCACCGAAGCGCGCCGAGGCGGGGTCCTCCGGTGTCGCCACCCGGACGTGGTGGCCGCGATTGTGCTCGATGTAGAAGTGGCCGTAGCCGGTCTGCGCCAGGGTGATCTTGGACAGCCAGCGCTCCAGCGACTCTTTCTTGTGCCCCATTTCGTGGGCGGTGTTGATGCCGACGCCGCCCAGCGTTCCCACCGAGAGCGCCAAGCCGATCTTGGCCGGCCAGCTGAGCGACCCCTCGAAGCCCAGCCAGCTCAGATTCGATGCGGTGAACAGGTAAGCGCCCAAGAGCAGGCTGAGGTACTGAAACGGAATGAAGGCGTAAGTGCAGTAGCGGTAGTACTTGTCGTCCTCCAGCCATTTCATCGCCTCGTCGGGCGGATTCTGGCCGTCGGCGCCGAATCGCAGATCCAGCGCCGGCAGCACGATGTACAGCAGGATCGGGCCGATCCAGAACCACCCCTGCGAGGCGGTCTGCCAACCGAGCTGGTTCATTCCCCAAATGATCGGCAGTACGGCCAGCAGCAGCGTCGGGACGATCAGTCCCATCAGCCACAGTCCACGCTTCCGGTCCTGCCACATCGTTGTGTCTTCAGTTGATCCGGCGGTCATATCGCCTACCTCCTTGTGAGCCATAACACCTTGAGAATGGACATTAGCGCTTTCAGCGTCCCTTGTCTAGACACGGAAGGCACTTTTGTAAACCATTCTTGGCGGCGGCGAAGCGCAACAGGTCGACGGATTCAGCGCAGCTCCTATGGCCTCGTCATAGAGGTTCGCAGCTCAGGCAGCGATCAGACCGCCGTCACGCGGCCGCGCCGTAGCGGGCCAGCACCTTCTTGCGCAGCCGCGGTTGCAGATTGACCTGGGTGACGTCGCCGTCGTAGTGCTCGATCACCCGGTGGTCCATCAGCTTGCGCCACAGCGGCGGGAAGTAGGTCAGCCCGATCAGCGTCCCGTAACCACACGGCAGATTCGGTGAGCCGTCCATGCTGCGCAGCGTTTGGTAACGCCGGGTCGGGTTGGCGTGGTGGTCACTATGCCGCTGCAGGTGGTACAGCAGCACGTTGGTGACGATGTGGTCGGAGTTCCAGCTGTGCGCGGGCGTGCAGCGCTCGTAGCGGCCGCTGGCTTTCTTCTGCCGCAGGAGTCCGTAGTGCTCGAGGTAGTTGACCGCCTCAAGCAGGCTGATGCCGAACACCGCTTGAATGATCAGGAACGGGATCAGCGCCGGGCCGCACACCGCCAGCAGCGCGGCCCACAGCACGACGGTCATCAGCCAGGCACTGAGAGCGTCGTTGATCAGGTAGGTTTTCGGGTTCCACGGATTTCCGCCCCGCCGGCGGATCCGCTGGGCCTCCAGCCGCAACGCAGAGCGCAGGCTGCCGAAAACGCTGCGCGGCAAGAACTCCCAGAATGTCTCACCGAAGCGAGCCGACGACGGGTCTTCCGGCGTCGCCACCCGCACGTGGTGACCACGGTTGTGCTCGATGTAAAAATGACCGTAGCCGGTCGGCGCCAGCGAGATCTTGGACAGCCAGCGCTCCAGCGACTCCTTCTTGTGCCCCATCTCATGCGCGGTGTTGATGCCGACGCCGCCCAATGCGCCAATCGACAGGGCCAGACCGATCTTGGCCGGCCAACTCAGCGGGCCGTCTTGACCCAACCAGCTCAAGTTCGGCGCGGTGAACGTCAAAGCGGCAGCGATCACGCTGAGGTATTGCAACGGGACGAACGCGTAGGTGCAGAAGCGGTAGTACTTGTCGTCCTCCAGCCACTGGGTGGCCTCGTCGGGCGGATTCTGCCCGTCCGACCCGAATCGCAGGTCGAGCGTTGGCATCACGACATACAGCAGGATCGGGCCGATCCAGAACAGCACTTGGGAGGCGGGGTACCAGCCCAACTGATTCATCGCCCAGATGAACGGCGTGACGGTGAGGACCAGCGTCGGAAAGACCAGTCCCATCAGCCACAGACGGCGCTTCTTGTCCTGCCACTCCATCGTGTTGTCGGTAGATCCTGCAGTCATATCGCTAGCCTCCGGGCGACTCGTAGCACCTCGACACGCGAGGCGACGATTCAGCGCCTCGAATGATCTTGATTCAGCGATACTAAGGCGAGCAACCGCACGTTTCAAATGGAGTTGTTACCCAGTTGGACACCAGCCTTCGACATCGGCATCGCGCCTGGCCAGCACCGAATTCCGGCGGCCGTAAGCCAGGTAGATGACGATCCCGATGGCCATCCAGACGCCGAATCGCACCCAGGTGACGACGGTGAGGTTGACCATCAGCCAGATGCATGCGCCTACCGAGGCGATCGGGCAGCAACGGCACCAGCGGCGCGCGGAACCCGCGCGGCAGATCCGGGCGGGTACGGCGCAGGACGAGGACGCCGGCCGACACCAGCAGGAACGCGAACAGGGTTCCGACGTTGACCATTTCCTCCAGTTTGTCCGTCGGAAACGCCGAGGCCGTCACGGCGACCAGCAACGCGACCAGCACGGTGATGCGCACCGGGGTGCCGCGCGAGCCGGTCTTGGCCAGCCGTCGCGGCAACAGGCCGTCGCGCGCCATCGCGAACAGCACCCGGCAGCCACCGAGCAGAAGCACCATCACCACGGTGGTCAAGCCGGCGAGCGCGCCGATCGAGATGATGCCGGAAGCCCAGTGCACGCCGTTGGCCGCGAAGGCGGTCGCCAGGTTGGCGTGGCCGTCCGGGGTGGTCTTCAGTACGGTGTAGGGCACCATCCCGGACAGCACGACCGACACCGCCACATAGAGCACGGTCACGATGCCCAGCGTCGCCAGGATGCCCCGGGGGACGTCGCGCTGCGGGTTCTTGGTCTCCTCGGCCATGGTGGCCACGATGTCGAATCCGATGAACGCGAAGAACACGATCGACGCGCCGGCCAGCACCCCGTACCAGCCGTAGTGGCTGCTGTGCGCACCGGTGAGCAGCGACAGCAGCGACTGGTCGACGCCGGAACCGGACCGATCGGCCTCGGGCGGCGGGATGAACGGCGAGTAGTTCGCGGCCTTGACGTAGAACGCGCCGACGACGATCACCAGCAGCACCACCGCACCTTGACGGCGGTGACCACCATGGAGAACTGCGACGACAGCTTGGTGCCCAACGCCAGCAGGCTGGCCACCAGCGCCACGATCAGCACCGCGCCCCAGTCCAGCTTCAATGAGCCGAATCTGACTGTGCTGCTGGCGAATCCGAATACCGTGCCCAGGTAGCTCGACCACCCTTTGGCGACGACGGCGCCGCCGATCGCCAGCTCCAGGACCAGGTTCCAGCCGATGGTCCAGGCGACGAACTCGCCGAAGGTGGCATAGGAGAACGTGTAGGCGCTGCCGGCCACCGGCAGCATCGACGCGAACTCGGCGTAGCACAGCGCGGCGAGCCCGCAGGTGATGGCGGCGATGAGGAACGAGATCCAGATCGCCGGCCCGGTGATATCGCCCGCGGTGGACGCGGTGACGGTGAAGATGCCCGCGCCGATCACCACCGACACCCCGAATACGCAGAGGTGCCACCAGCTCAGGTCCTTGCGGAGTTGGGTGTCCGGATCGTCGGTGTCGGCGATCGACTGCTCGATCGATTTGGTGCGCCAGCGATCAACCATGTACCCGGACAGTACCTAGTACGGTGGCCAGATGGGTGGGGAAAACAGCAGGAAGCACGCTGTCGTGATCGGCGCCAGCCTCGCCGGGCTGTGCGCGGCGAGGGTGCTGTCCGACTTCTACGACCGGGTCACGGTCTTCGAGCGCGACGATCTGCCGAGCACGCCGAGCAACCGCACCGCGGTCCCGCAGGGCCGCCATGTTCACCTGCTGATGGCCCGCGGCGCGATGGAATTCGACGGGTTGTTCCCCGGTCTGCTCGACGACATGGTGGCCGCCGGTGTGCCCGTCCTGGAGAACCGGCCGGATTGCATCTACTTCGGCGCGGCCGGTCATGTGCTGGGCACCGGGCACACGTTGCGCGACGAGTTCACCGCGTACGTGCCCAGCCGCCCGCAGCTGGAATGGCAGATCCGGCAGCGGGTTTAGAAGATTGCCAACGTCGAGATCCAGCATCGCTCGGTGGCCCAGCCGCGATTCGATGTCGACGCGCAGCGGGTGACCGGGGTGTATCTCGACAGCGACGGCGGCGACGAGCCCGACTACGTGCCGCCGACCTGGTCGTCGACGCGGCCGGACGCGGCACCCGGTTGCCGGTCTGGCTGGAGCAGTGGGGATATCAGCGCCCACCGGAAAAGACCGTCGATGTGGGCATCGGCTATGCGTCGCATCAGTTCCGGCTGCCCGAGGGGGCGGTTCGGGAGCGGGTGATCGTCGCCGGTGCATCGCGGGAGCAGCCGCTCGGGCTGGGCCTGCTGGGCTACGAGGACGGCACCTGGACGCTGACCACTTTCGGCGTCGGCAAAGTCGAACCGCCGCATACCTTTCCGGAGATGCTGGCGCTCGCCGAAAAGATGCTGCCCGAACGTATCTCGACCGCGCGCTGCAGCAGGCCGAGCCGGTCGGCGAGCCGGCTTTCCACCGCTACCCCGCCAGCCGGTGGCGGCGATACCACAAGCTGGACCGGTTCCCCGCCGGGATCCTGCCGCTGGGCGACGCGGTGGCCAGCTTCGACCCCACCTACGGCCAGGGCATGACGATGACCTCGCTACAGGCCGGGCATCTTCGGCGGGCGCTGGCCGACGGGTGGCGACGCTGGCGCGCGAGGTGAACCGGGCCACCGCCAAGACCACCTACCCGGTGTGGATGATGACGGCGATCGGCGACCTGCGTTCCACCACGCGAGCGGGCGACGAGCCGTGGTGGTTCGGCCCGGTGGGCAGCCTGTTCGACCAGTTCCTCGGCGCGGCCGAGACCGATCCCGTTCTCGCCGAATGGTTTTTGCGCCGCTTCTCGTTGCTGGACAGCCTCTACATGGTCCCGTCGGCGAACTGGTCGGTCGCACTGTCGCGGCACAACATGCGGCTGTGGCTGGCCGAGCGTCGCGCCGGCCGGACGAGCGCGGGCGCCCTGGGTCCCGCTGATCATCACAGGCCGACGGTAGCCCGGAAAATCTTCGTCGGCTCCTGCGCGACCAGCCGGATCGGGCCGTCGTCGGCGGCCACCCACGCGGCGGCGCCGCGGGTCAGCGTCAGCGCCCCGGACTTTCCGTGCACCGCCGTCGCACCCTCGACGCACAGCAGGATCTGCGGACCGTCATGGCGTGACGGCGCGTCGACTTCGTGGCCGACCTGGTCGTCACCCAGCGTGAGCATCGACGCCGCGAATTCGGCGGTGGGCGTGTCGTAGAACGACGCCAGTCCGTCCGGATGGGTGTCCGCACGCAACTGAGACTCGGTGGTCGGGTTGAAATTCAGGACTCGCAGCAACTCGGGAACGTCGACGTGCTTGGGGGTCAGACCACCGCGTAACACGTTGTCGGAGTTGGCCATCACCTCAAGGCCGACACCGCGCAAGTAGGCGTGCAGGTTTCCGGCCGACAGGTAGATCCCCTCGCCGGGGCCCAGCGTGATCCGATTGAGCAACAGCGCGGCCAGCACGCCGGCGTCACCGGGATACCGCTCCCCCAGCTCCAGCACGGTCTTGGCTTCGGCGGCGAATTCCGTTGCGCCGGAACTCAAGTAGTTGATCGCGCCGTCCAGCACCGCGGCCACCAGAACGTCGATGTCGGGTTGCGGCGCGGTGATCCAGGTGGTGAACAACGCCCGCAGCCCGTCGGCGTCGGACTGGTCGTTCAGCAATTCGATGGACGGGTCCAGATCGGACACCGCCAGCGCGCTGCAACAGCTCGATGGTCTTGGCCGCGGGGCGGAATCCGGCCAGCGCCTCGAACTGGTGCAGCGCCACCAACAGCTCGGGCTTGTGGCTGGCGTCGCGGTAGTTGCGCACCGGCGAGTTCATCGGGATGCCCGAGCCGCTCCTCGCGCCGAAAACCCTCGGCGGCCTGCTCGGCGCTGGGATGCGCCTGCAGCGACAGCGGCTCGTCGGCCGCCAGCACCTTGACCAGGAACGGCAGCACGTCGCCGAATCGGGCGCGAGCCGCCGCGCCGAGCTGGCCCTCGGGATCGTCGATGCACCGCCTGCAGCAACGAGACTTCGCCGTCCGGGCTCTTCCAGCCAGGACGGATCGCCGGGGTTGGCGCCCAGCCAGAGCTCGGCCTCGGGATGCGCCGCGGGCACCGGACGACCAGTGAATTCCGCGATGGCGGTCCGTGACCCCCACGCGTATGTCCGTATCGCTCCGCGTAGCAACTGCACTTGGCATTACCTCAGAACCAGTTATCCCCGCACCAGCCGCAAATAAACCGCCGCCATCTCCAGCCGGACAGCCAATATAGCCAGCTGCTGCTCCGCGCGTTGGGCTCCGGGCCGCGCGGCGCTGGCCATCCGGCACGCTTCCGGCACGTCCTCGGCGCCGACCAGGTCGACGTCGTCGAGCCCGGCAACCCGGGACGCCACCACGGCCCGCTCGGCGTCCAGCGTCAGCACCACAACCGCAGCCGGTCGGCGATCGGCCCGTCGATCTCCTCGTCGTGGAACAGCGCCTCCGTCGGATCGACGAAGGCCGGGCCCGGCCCGGCCCGCAGCGCGATCAACGCGTCGGCCAGGCCGGTGGCGGCGGCCACCTCCTTCGCGACGCGCAGCAGCACGCCGGACGCCGTGCCGGGCCAGCGCCAGCGTCGCGGCACAGTCGCCGGCGAACACCACCCGACGCGCGACATTCGCTCGACCAGCGCTTTGGCCGGATTGGTGAACATCTCGCGGCCGGCGCTGTTGCGCAACGCTTCGGCGTCCAGTTCGTCGGCCAGCGCTGCCAGGTCCACCCGCAGCCGGGGATCGACGCTTTCCAGGACGGCCAGCCCGACGGCCAGGTAACGGCACAGGCCGAACTCGCCGGCGACCGGCAGCCGCGGCGCCAGCACCGCCACCCGGCCGGCGGTGATATCGCGCAGCGGGCCCTCGAACGGCGCGGCGACCACGACCCGCGCGCCGCGGCGCACCCCGCTCGCGGCGGCCCCGACCAGCGCCGGATCGCCGGGATCGTCGCCGGCCACGATCAGCACGTCCAGCGGCCCGATCCACGGCGGCGCCTCGGCGGCGATCACGATCGGCGCAGGCGCCGAACCGCCCGCCGTCGCGGCCAGCATCGCGCCCGCGGTCTCGGCAGCTCGCCCCGCGACCGGCCACCCAGATCATGGTGCGCGGACGGTCATCCGGGTCGCGCAGCGAATCCAGCTCGCCCTCGTCGACCGCCGCCGCGACCGCCCGGACGTGCGCACCGGCCATCGACGCCGCCCGCAGCAGTCCCTCGCGGTCGGCGCCGAGCAGGCCTTCGGTGTCGTCGAGGTCGATCACGGCCTGGGCCGCATTCATGTCACGGCCTCCGGCTGGCTGACCTGGCTGTGTCGCGAATCTCGGCGCCTACCTGCTCGACGACGGCGTCGACGTCCTCGACGCAACGACCTTCCACGTTCAGCCGCAGCAACGGCTCGGTGTTGGAGGTCCGCAGGTTGAACCAGCTGCCCTCGCCGAGGTCGACGGTCACCCCGTCGAGGTGATCGATCGACTGGATCCGGGTGCCGAACGCCTTGAGCACCGCCTCGACGCAGGACGGCGGAATCCTGCGACGGTGAAATTGATTTCGCCGGATGACTCGTAGCGCTGGTAGTCGGCGGTCAACTCGGACAGCGGGCGCTGCTGGTTGCCGAGCGCGGCCAGCACGTGCAGCGCGGCCAGCATTCCCGAGTCGGCTCCCCAGAAGTCGCGGAAGTAATAGTGCGCCGAATGTTCGCCGCCGAAAATCGCGCCGGTCTCGGCCATCAGCGCCTTGATGTAGGAGTGCCCGACGCGTGAACGCACCGGCGTGCCGCCGCGCTCGATCACCAGCTCGGGCACCGCGCGCGACGTGATCAGGTTGTGGATCACCGTCGCGCCGATCTCGCGGCCCAGCTCGCGGGCGGCGACCAGCGCGGTCACCGTCGACGGCGACACCGGCCAGGCCGCGCTCGTCGATGACGAAGCACCGGTCGGCATCGCCGTCGAAGGCCAGCCCGATGTCGGCGCCGCTGTCGCGGACGAAGGCCTGCAGGTCGACGAGGTTCGCCGGGTCCAGCGGGTTGGCCTCGTGGTTGGGGAACGAGCCGTCGAGTTCGAAGTACAGCGGCAGCAGCGTGAGCGAGTCGATCGCGCCGAGCACCGCGGGCGTGGTGTGCCCCGCCATCCCGTTGCCCGCGTCGACGGCCACCCGCAGCGGCCGCAGGCCGTCGGTGTCGACCAGCGAGCGCAGGAATTCGCCGTACTCGGCCAGCACGTCCTGGTCGGTCACAGTTCCGCCGGCGCCGTCGTGGGTGGCGACGCCGGCGATCACGTCGTCGCTGATGGTGGTCAGCCCGGTGTCGGCGCCGACCGGTTTGGCGCCGGCCCGGCACAGCTTGATGCCGTTGTAGGCGGCCGGGTTGTGGCTCGCGGTGAACATCGCGCCCGGGCAGTCGAGCAGCCCGGAGGCGAAGTAGAGCTGATCGGTCGAGGCCAGCCCGATCCGGACGACGTCGAGACCCTGGCCGGTGACCCCGTCGCCGAAGGCGGCCGCCAGCGAAGGCGAGCTGTCCCGCATGTCGTAGCCGATGGCGACCCGGCGGGCGCCTTCGCTGCGCATCAGCCGGGCGAAGGCGGCGCCGACGTCGTGCACGAACGACTCGTCGATCTCCGTACCGACCAGACCTCGCACGTCGTACGCCTTGATCACACGGTGAACAGCCGCAGCGGGCCGAGACATCGAGAGGGCTCCTGACGACGGACAACGACTGTGTGCGTGCCAGCCTAGCCGTTAGCGACGACGGCGCTGTCGGGTTCGCGCAGCGCGGTGCGGTTGCAGACCGGTCGGAGCCGGACGACGAGGCCGTTACGTCGGCGGGGTCGGGCAGCACCCGAAGGTGCCCGCGACGGCGCCCGTTGCCGGCCGGGCGGGCAGCGGTCGAGGTCAGCACGCCGGCGGCCGGCGCCTCGACCGGTGCGCCGTTGAACTGCCCGCCGGGCTCATGGAATCCGTTGACCTGCCACCGCCGGACGGCCAGTCGCGGCCTTCCCGCACGGCTTCGGCCAGGGCGATCAGGTCGTCTTCGTCGGGGTTGGTGGCCAGCGGACCGGCGTGCCGGACCAGCTCCCAGCCGCGCGGCGCGGTGATCCGGCCGGCGTGGCTCACGCAGAGGTCCCAGGAGTGCGGCTCGACTGGCGACGGCCAGCGGGCCGACGACGGCCGTGGAGTCCGAGTAGACGAAGGTCAGCGTCGCGACCGCGTAGTGCGGACACCCTGGTCGGCAGCAGCGACGCGGAACGTTCACGATCGAGAGGTTATCGTGCGAAAACGTCCGCACGGCGGCGGACACGCGCATTCAGTCGGGCCAGGATGCCCAACCGTTACCATCGCCGGGTGAGCGATTCGCGCAGCTCCCCGCGCGGCCGCCGCGACGGGCAAAAGGGTCTCGCGCCGCGGCCGCGACATGCGCGGTCCGCTGCTGCCACCGACGGTGCCGGGCTGGCGCAGCCGCGCCGAACGCTTCGACATGGCGGTGCTCGAGGCCTACGAGCCGATCGAGCGGCGTTGGCAGGAGCGGCTGTCCGGGCTCGATGTCGCCGTCGACGAGATCCCGCGGATCTCGGCGAAGGATCCCGACAGCGTGCAGTGGCCACCGGAGGTGGTCGCCGACGGGCCGATCGCTCTGGCCCGGTTGATCGCCGCCGGCGTCGACGTCCGCGGCAGCGCCACCCGCGCGCGAGTTGTGTTGTTCCGCAAGCCAATCGAACGACGCGCCAAAGACACCGTCGAGCTGGCCGAATTGCTGCATGAGATTCTGGTGGCCCAGGTGGCCACCTATCTGGATGTCGAACCGTCGGTCATCGACCCGACGATAGAAGACGAATAGCGGGCACCGCGAGCACAGCGAAGCGGCTCGCGGGTCACCCGCTATTCAATGACCGCGTCAGGTCAGATGATTCCGCGCTTGAGGCGACGACGCTCGCGCTCGGAGAGCCCACCCCAGATGCCGAAGCGCTCGTCATGGGCCAACGCGTACTCCAGGCATTCGCTCCGCACCTCGCAGCCAAGGCAGATCTTCTTGGCCTCGCGGGTGGAGCCGCCCTTCTCGGGGAAGAACGCCTCCGGATCTGTCTGCGCACACAACGCACGGTCTTGCCACTGGTCGGTTGCTTCCTCGTTGCCCTCGAATTCGTCTTCGATGGCGTCGGGAACCAAACTCAAATGGGGCCTTGGGGATACCCCTGTCGACGGCAGACCGGGCGCGGTGTGCGGGGTCCCTCCCATTAGCCCCCGAAGGTGTTCATAGGACATGCTCCGCCTCCTCACCTGGTTTCGTAGATCGCGAATGTCACCACTGTTCTGATGTCGGCCATCCCGATTCGAACATTTGATCGAATCTCGGTCTGCGACACCGAATCCGGCCGGCCAACCGAAATGACACTGCTGTGATTACACACGGGTAAGAGGCCGATTCGCAAGCGATTCGGAAGATTTCCATATCATCTCGTGACCAATTATTTGCGGCACCGAGGCCGACGCGGGCGTGGCGTGTCGGTCACACCAGTCACACAAGGCATTCCGGCACCACCCCGGCGAGTCGCTCCTCCGACTCACCTCGGTGTCTGCACCGCCGCCGCGCGTACTGTCGTGCGGTGTGAAGGTGACGGTTCTGGTCGGCGGGGTCGGCGGCGCGCGCTTCCTGCTCGGGGTGCAGCAGCTGCTCGGCTCTCGGCCTTTTCGCCTCCGGCGCTGCGCCTGCCGGTGGACGCACGACCTGACCGCGATCGTCAACATCGGCGACGACGCCTGGATGCACGGGGTGCGCATCTGCCCCGATCTGGACACCTGCATGTACACCCTGGGCGGCGGCGTCGACCCGGAACGCGGCTGGGGGCATCGCCACGAAACCTGGCACGCCAAAGAGGAACTCACCGCCTACGGCGTGCAGCCCGACTGGTTCCGGCTCGGCGACCGCGACCTGGCCACCCATCTGGTGCGCAGCCAGATGCTGCGGGCCGGCTATCCGCTGTCGCAAGTGACCGCGGCGTTGTGCGACCGCTGGCAGCCCGGTGCACGACTGCTGCCTGCCAGCGACGACCGCTGCGAAACACACGTCGTCATCACCGATCCCGACGACGGCAGCCAGCGGGCGATCCACTTCCAGGAGTGGTGGGTGCGCTACCGCGCGCAGCTGCCCACCCACAGCTTCGCGTTCGTCGGCGCCGAAAAGGCCAATGCCACAAGCCGAAGCCACCGACGCCATCGCCGACGCCGACGTGGTTCCTGATCGCGCCGTCGAATCCGGTGGTGAGCGTCGGCGCGATCCTGGCGTCCCGGGGATCCGGTCGGCGCTGCGGTCCACCGGCGCCCCCGTCGTCGGCTACTCCCCGATCATCGACGGAAAACCGTTGCGCGGGATGGCCGATGAGTGCCTGAGGGTCATCGGCGTAGACTCCACCGCCGAGGCGGTCGGCCGGTACCACGGCGCGCGCAGCCGGAACCGGCATCCTGGACTGCTGGCTGATCCACGAGGGCGATCACGCCGACATCGACGGTATCGCAGTCCGATCGGTACCGCTGCTGATGACCGATCCGACGGCCACGGCCGAGATGGTCAGCGCCGGCCTGGAGGTCGCGCGGGCGATGGCCGCGCTGATCAAACGCGCAGCGAGCCGCGATCATGAACGAGCACGGCACCGCGTCGCCGATCGAGATCCTGCCGGTGACCGGGCTTCCCGAGTTCCGCCCCGGCGACGACCTCGGGGCCGCGCTGGCGACCGCGGCACCGTGGCTGCGCGACGGCGACATCCTGGTGGTCACCAGCAAGGTGGTGTCCAAGTGCGAGGGCCGCCTCGTGTCCGCGCCCGCCGATCCCCAGGCGCGAGACACTCTGCGCCGCAAGCTGTCGACGCCGAATCGGTGCGCGTGCTGGCCCGCAAGGGTAAGACGCTGATCACCGAGAACGCGCTGGGGGTGGTGCAGGCCGCCTCCGGCGTCGACGGGTCCAACATCGGCACCGACGAATTGGCGCTGCTACCCGTCGACCCCGACGCCAGCGCGGCGTCGTTGCGGGCGGCTTTCGCGAACAGCTCGGTGTCACCGTCGGGGTCGTCATCACCGACACCATGGGCCGGGCATGGCGCAACGGCCAGATCGACGCCGCGTCGGCGCCGCCGGTGTCTAGGTCCTGCACGGCTACGCCGGCGCGCATCGACCCGCACGGCAACGAACTGGTGGTCACCGAGGTCGCGGTCGCCGACGAGATCGCCGCCGCGGCCGACCTTGTCAAGGGCAAGCTGACCGGCGATCCGGTGGCGGTGGTGCGCGGGCTGCCGGCCGGCGTGGTGACCGAGACCGACGCCACCGCGCGGCATCTCGTCGGGCCGGCACCGACGACCTGTTCTGGCTGGGCACCGCCGAAGCCCTCGAGCTGGGCCGCCGCAGGCCGCGCTGCTCCGCCGCTCCGTCCGCCAGTTCGCGCCGAACCGGTGCCGCCGCAGCTGATCGAGGCCGCGGTGGCCGAGGCGCTGACCGCCCCCGCGCCGCACCACACCCGGCCGGTCCGGTTCGTCTGGCTGCAGACGCGGGCCGACGCGACCGGCTGCTCGAGCGGATGCGGACAAGTGGCGTGCCGACCTGACCGGCGACGGCAAGCCCGCCGACGCGATCGAGCCCCGGGTCGCGCGCGGCCAAATCCTCTACGACGCACCCGAAGTCTGATCCCGTTCCTGGTGCCCGACGGCGCGCATGGCTATCCCGACGCCGCGCGGACCGCCGCCGAGCACACCATGTTCACCGTCGCCGTTGGTGCCGCCGTTCAGGCGCTGCTGGTGGCGCTGGCGGTGCGCGGCGTGGGCAGCTGCTGGGTCGGGTCGACGATCTTCGCGCCCGACGTCGTTCGCGACGAACTCGATTTGCCTCGAGACTGGGAGCCGTTGGGCGCCATCGCGATCGGTTACCCCGATCAGCCTGTGACCGAGCCTCGCGAGCCCGCGCAGGTCAGCGGTCTGCTGGTACACAAGTGAGTGTCCGCGACTCGGCCATCGCCACTGCTGACGCGACTGGCAGCCACCAGATCTCACTCGCAAGACACTCTTCGGCAAGCCGTGCTGGCATTCCTGGACGCGCGCCGAGACGCCTGCCGGCGGGAATGCGTGCCGGGCCACATCACCGCCTCGACGCTGGTGCTCGACGACCCGCGGCCAGGTGTTGCTGACGCTGCATCCGCGGTTGGGCGCTGGGTCCAATTGGGCGGGCACTGCGAGGACTCCGACACCGACATCCTCGGCGCGGCGCTGCGGGAGGCCACCGAGGAATCCGGCGTCGCCGGCCTGCGCATCTCGCCTGAACTCGCCGCGATCAACGTCCACCCGCTGACCTGCTCGCTGGGCGTGCCGACCCGCCACCTCGACCTGCAGTTCGTCGCTCATGCGCCGGCCGGCGCGCAGATCGCGGTCAGCGACGAATCGCTCGACCTGCGATGGTGGGACCTCGACGCGCTGCCCGACGACTCCGATCAGGCCTGAGTAACTGGTTTCGTACGCGCCGCCGGTTGCAGCGATGAGCGCTTGCGCGAAGAGCAGACGGCAGTGCGGACTCACACGTCGGTCGAGTAACGGATCCCGCCGTCGGGAATGCGTGACGCCGGGCCAGACCCGCGCGCCGCGCAGCAGCTCGCAGCGGGCGCCGATGTCGGCGCCGTCGCCGATCACGCCGTCGCGGACCAGTGCCCGCGGACCGATCCGCGCGCCGAACCCGATGATCGAGCGTTCGATCACGCTGCCCGCCTCGATCCGCACGCCGTCGAAGATGACCGCGCCGTCCAGCCGTGCGCCGGGCCCGATTTCGGCGCCGCGCCCGACCACCGTGCCGCCGATGAGCAGCGCGCCGGGCGACACCGCGGCGCCGTCGTGCACCAACTGCTCGCCGCGGTGCCCGCCGAGTGCCGGTGATGGCGCGATGCCGCGCACCAGATCGGCCGATCCGCGGACGAAGTCCTCCGGGGTGCCCATGTCGCGCCAGTAGCTGGCGTCGACGTAGCCGCACACCTTGACGCCGTCGGACAGCAGCGCGGGAAACACCTCACGCTCCACCGACACCTCGCGGCCGGTCGGGATGCGATCGATCGTCTCGCGGGAGAACACGTAGCAGCCGGCGTTGATCTGGTCGGTCGGCGGATCTTCGGTCTTCTCCAAAAACGCTGTGACACGGCCATGTTCTCGGTCGGCACGCAGCCGAAAGCGCGGGGGTCGCCGACTCGGACCAGGTGCAGCGTCAGGTCGGCCTGCTGCTCGTGGTGGTAGTCCAGCAGTTGCCCGAGATCCGCTCCGGAGAGCACGTCGCCGTTGAACACCAGCGCCGTGTCATGGCGCAGACGGCCCGCGACGTTGGCGATCCCGCCGCCGGTGCCCAGCGGAGTCTGCTCGGTGACGTACTCGATCTGCAGACCCAGCTTGGATCCGTCGCCGAACTCCGCCTCGAAAACCGCCGGCCTTGTATGACGTTCCGAGGATCACGTGCTCGATCCCGGCCGCGGCGATCCGCGACAGCAGGTGGGTCAGAAATGGCAGCCCGGCAGTCGGCAACATCGGCTTGGGCGCCGACAGCGTCAACGGCCGCAGCCGGGTGCCCTTGCCGCCGACCAGGACTACTGCGTCAACCTGCTTGTCATCAGTCAGCGCCGTCCTTTCGCCCTTCCCGAGAATTACGCACCATCAAGCGCGACCGCACCGCCAGACCGGCCCGAAAGCCCCAGCGCAGCGGCGCGCGCCAAGGTCCAGAATGCCGGTCGGCGAGGTAGATGTAGGTGCTTTTGTGATGCGCGGCCAAATTGCGCGACGACTCGCGCGCGGTCGCGTGCCCCTTGTGGTGCAGCACTTCCGCCGTCGGCACGTAGACGTTCAGCCAGCCGGCCCGGCCCAGCCGGTCGCCGAGGTCGACGTCCTCCATGTACATGAAGTAGCGCTCGTCGAACCCGCCGATCTGCTCGAAGGCCGCGCGGCGCACCAGCAGGCACGACCCGGACAGCCAGCCGACCGGTCGCTCGCTGGGCTCCAGCCGCTCCTGGCGGTAGGTCGCTGACCACGGGTTCTTCTTCCACAGCGGACCGAGCACCGCGTGCATGCCGCCCCGGATCAGGCTCGGCAGTTGGCGCGCGGACGGATACACCGACCCGTCGGGGTCGTGGATCAGCGGCCCGAGGGTCGCCGGCGCGGGGCCAGCGCGCCGCGGCGTCCAGCAGCGCGTCGATGCTGCCCGGGCCCCACTGCACATCCGGGTTGGCCACGACGATCCACTCGTCGGCGTCTCCCCCGAGCTGAGCGACCGCGCGGTTCACTGCGCTGCCGTAGCCGAGGTTGGATCCGGTGGAGTACAGCCGCACGCCCGGGTAGCGCTCGACCGCGGCCTGCGGTGTCCCGTCGGTGGAGCCGTTGTCGGCCATCAGGACGCTGACGGGCCGCTCGGTCGCGTGCGACAACGAGGCCAGAAAACGGTCCAGATGCACGCCCGGCGAATAGGTCACCGTGACCACGGGCAGGACGTCACTCACGCGTTGAGGGTAACGGTCGAGGCGGTCCAGCGGGAGCCGCTAGCGCCTCGGCCAGCGCATCGCGCCACGGCCGCAGCGGCGACAGACCGGCCTTCTGCGACTGCCGACCGGACAGCGCCGAGTACGCCGGCCGCGCGGCCGGCCGCGGGTTGTGGTCACTGCTCACCGGCCGCACCCGCTCCGGGTCGGCGCCGAGGATTTCGAACACCGCCCGGGTCTGCCCGTAGCGGGTGACCTCGCCTGCGTTGGCGGCGTGGACGATGCCGTTCGGAGCGTGCACGCGCCGTCGGCCACCTCGAGCAGCGCGCCGACCAGGTCGGCGATGTAGGTGGGTGAGCCGGTCTGGTCGTCCACCATGTCGACGACCCCGTCGCCGGCGGCCAGCCTGCGCATGGCGGCGACGAAGTCCTTGCCGTTGCCGCCGGTGTAGACCCAGGCGGTGCGGACCACCACGGCCTCCGGCAGCGCCGCCAGCACCGCCTGCTCGCCGGCCAACTTGGTCTGCCCGTAAACACTCAAGCGGCCGGGTCGTCATCGCTCGGGCTCGTAGGGCCGCGGCGGCACGTCGCCGACCGCCGTCGAAGACGTAGTCGGTGGAGATGTGCACCAGCTGCGCCCCGACCCGCGCGCAGGCCCGCGCGATGTGTTCCGGGCCCGCGGCGTTGATCGCGTGAGCCCGGTCCCGGTCGCGTTCGGCGTCGTCGACGGCGGTGTAGGCCGCGCAGTTGATCACCACGTCGCCGGCCTGCACGATCTCGCCGGCGCGCTGCGGATCGGCGATGTCCCACTGCGACGACGTCAGCGCCAGCACGTCGCGTCCCTGCCGGGTCGCCTCGGCCGCCAGAAAGCTGCCGACCTGCCCGCCGGCCCCTGCGATCACAATTCGCTCTGCCATGGTTGCAAGTCTGGCACGCCGAGACTTGGCTACCCGAGTTACGGCTGTTACGCAAGTAACCTGATGTGATGCCTGAGCAACGGGTGACCCGTGTGATTGCGACCGTGACGGCCGCGTTGGTCGTCCTCGTGACGGGGGTGGCGTGGAGCAAAGTCCGCTCCTTCGAAGACGGGATCTACCACGTCTTCGCGCCGTCGCTGGGTCACGGCGGCGATGACGGCGCGCTCGACATCCTGCTGGTCGGCATGGACAGTCGCACCGACGCGCACGGCAACCCGCTGAGCCAGCAGGAACTCGCGTCGCTGCGGGCCGGCGACGAGGTGGCCAGCAACACCGACACGATCATCCTGGTGCGCATCCCCGACAACGGGAAGTCGGCCACCGCGATCTCGATCCCCCGCGACACCTACGTGTCCGCGCCCGGACTGGGCAAGACCAAGATCAACGGCGTCTACGGCCAGACCAAAGAAGAGAAGCGGGTCAGCCTGGTCGAGTCCGGCGCCGCACCCGACGAGGCCGAGCGCGAGGGCACCGAGGCCGGCCGCGAGGCGCTGATCAAGACCGTCGCCGACCTCACCGGCGTCACCGTCGACCACTACGCCGAGATCGGGCTGCTGGGCTTCTCGCTGATCACCGACGCCCTCGGCGGAGTCAACGTCTGCCTCAAAGACGCCTGTGTACGAACCGATTTCGGGCGCCGACTTCCCGGCCGGCCCGCAGAAGCTCAACGGCCCGCAAGCGCTGAGCTTCGTCCGACAGCGTCACGAACTGCCCCGCGGCGACCTCGACCGGGTGGTGCGTCAGCAGGTGGTGATGTCGTCGCTGGCCCACCAGGTGATCTCCGGCAAGACGCTGTCCAGCCCGGCCACGATGAACCGCCTGCAGTCCGCGATCCAGCGCTCGGTGGTGCTGTCATCCGGTTGGGACATCATGGATTTCGTCAACCAGCTGCAGAAGCTGGCCGCCGGCCGGGTCGCGTTCGCCACCATCCCGGTGCTCGACGAATCCGGCTGGAGCGACGACGGCATGCACAGCGTGGTGCGGGTCGACCCGCATCAGGTGCAGGGCTGGGTCGCCGGCCTGCTGGAAGGCCAGTCCAAGGGCAAGACCGAGGAGCTCACCTACGCGCCGGACAAGACCAGCGCCAGCGTCCTCAACGACACCGACATCAACGGGCTCGCCTCGTCGGTGTCACAAGTGTTGAGCGCCAAGGGGTTCGGCACCGGCAAGGTCGGCAACAACGACGCCGCGCACGTGAAGAACAGCCAGGTGCAGGCCGCCAAGTCCGACGACCTGGGCGCCCAGGCGATCGCCAAAGAACTCGGCGGGCTGCCCGTCGTCGCCGAACTCATCGGTACCGCCGGGCTCGGTCCGGGTGGTGCTCAGCAGCGACTACACCGGCCCGGGTTCGGGCCTCAGCGACGGCGGCCCCAAGCTGGCGGCCGCCTCGCACCCCGAAACGCTCCGACGCTCCCCCGCCGTCGCCGATCCTCACCGCCGGCTCCGACCACCCGGAGTGCGTCAACTGATCTCGTGCCGACGACGATGAGCAGCGAAGCGCGATGGCACACTGATCAACGACTCAGCGCAGCGATTCTGGATCCGATGCTGCGCGCCGACCCGGTCGGCCCGCGGATCACCTACTACGACGACGCCACCGGCGAGCGCATCGAATTGTCCGCCGTCACGCTGGCCAACTGGGCCGCCAAGACCGGCAACCTGCTGCGCGACGAGCTGGGCGGCGGCGCGGGCAGCCGGGTGGCCGTGCTGCTGCCGGCGCACTGGCAGACCGCGGCGGTGCTGTTCGGGGTGTGGTGGATCGGCGCGGAGGTCGTGCTCGATTCGGCCGCGACGCCGACATCGCCCTGTGCACCGCCGACCGGCTCGACGAGGCTGACGCCACCGGCGCCGGCGAGGTGGCGGTGCTGTCGCTGGACGCGTTCGGCCGCCCGGTACCCGATCTGCCGATCGGGGTCACCGACTATGCGACCGCGGTGCGGGTGCACGGCGACCAGATCGTCGCCGAGCAGCAGCCCGGCCCGGCACTGGCCGGCAGCTCCGTCGACGAGGTGCTGGCCGCCTGCCAAAAGCCGTCGGCCGCAAAGGGTTTGACGGCGACCGACCGGGTGCTGTCGACCGCGTCCTGGGATACGCCCGACGACGTGATCGACGGCCTGCTGAGCGTGCTGTCGGTCGGCGGCTCGCTGGTGTACGTCGCCAACCCCGACCCGGCCGCGCTGGCGCGCAAGACGGAGACCGAGAAGGTCACCCGCACGCTCTAGCCACTCCCGACCGCCCTGAGCGCTGGCCCGGCCAGCCGGGCGTTCGCTACCGAGCGCCCGGCTGGCCGGGCACTCAGCCGGCCGGGCACTCATCGACCGCGTCAATACATGTTGATATCGCTATATGTGGATGTTAACGTCGTCGAGAGGCACGAACATCGTGCCGTACGACATGACGGGAGGACGTTCGCGATGGTGGTGTCAGGCCTACTGGGAAAGGCGGCCGGGACGGTGGTAACCGGCCTGGTCGGCGTCAGCGCCTACGAACTCCTGCGTAAAGCCCTGGCCAAGGCCCCGCTCCACGAGGCCGCGGTGTCGGCGACGGAGTGGAGCCTGCGCGGCACCCGACGGGCCGAGGAAGCCGCGGAGTCAGCCCGGCTGAAGCTGGCCGACGTGGTGGCCGAGGCCCGCGAGCGTATCGGTGAGGAGGCACAGCCTCCCGCCATCGGCGACCACGATCACGACCACGAGCACTGATGCTGCGATTGATCGTCCGCCTTCTCCTCATCGCGCTTCGCGCTCTGCATCGTCGGCGGCATGCCCGATCTAGAGGTCGTCTCCGACGCGGCGGGGCGCATGCGGGTGAAAGTGCCCTGGGTGCGCGCGAATTCGCGGCGTGCGGTCGCCGTCGAAGAGGCGGTCGATCGCCAGACACGGCGTTCGCGCCGTGCACGCCTATCCGCACACCGGCTCTGTCGTCGTCTGGTATTCGCCGAAGCGCTGCGATCGCGACGAGGTGCTCACGGCCATCGCCGAAGCCGAACACGTTGCCGCCGAACTCATTCCGGCTCGCACACCGCGGTCCTCGGACATCCGCAACACCGAAGTCCTGCGCATGGTGATCGGCGGCGCGGCGCTGGCCCTGCTCGGCGTGCGCCGCTACGCGTTCAACCGTCCCCCGCTGCTGGGCCCCAGTCCGGCCAGCTGGTCGCGACCGGCGCGACGGTGTTCATGGGCTACCCGTTCCTGCGCGGCGCGCTGCGCGGGCTGCGGTCCGGGCGCGCGGGCACCGACGCACTGGTGACCGCCGCCACCGTCGCCAGCCTGGTGTTGCGCGAGAACGTGGTCGCGCTCACCGTGCTGTGGCTGCTGAATATCGGTGAGTACCTTCAGGATCTGACGCTGCGCCGGACCCGGCGGGCCATCTCCGATCTGCTGCGCGGCACCGCCGATACGGCTTGGATCCGGCTGAGCGACGGCAACGAGGTCCAGGTACCGATCGACACCGTGCAGATCGGCGACGACGTGGTGGTCCACGACCACGTGGCGATCCCGGTCGACGGCGACGTCGTCGACGGCGAAGCGATCGTCGACCAGTCCGCGATCACCGGCGAGACCCTGCCGGCCAGCATCGTCGCCGGGGCTCGGCCGTGCACGCCGGCTCGGTAGTGCTGCGCGGCCGGCTGGTGGTGCGCGCCCGCGCGGTCGGCAACGAGACCACCATCGGCCGCATCATCTCCCGCGTCGAAGAGGCCCAACTTGACCGGGCGCCGATCCAGACCGTCGGCGAGAACTTCTCCCGCCGCTTCGTGCCGATCTCGTTCATCGTCTCCGCGATCACGCTGGTGCTGACCGGAGACGTCCGGCGCGCGATGACCATGCTGCTGATCGCCTGCCCGTGCGCGGTGGGACTGTCGACGCCGACGGCGATCAGCGCCGCGATCGGCAACGGCGCACGCCGCGGCATCCTGATCAAGGGCGGGTCGCATCTCGAGCAGGCCGGCCGGGTGGACGCGATCGTCTTCGACAAGACCGGGACACTGACCGTCGGACGCCCCGTGGTCACGAACATCATTGCGCTTACACGATGATTGGCAGCCCGAGCAGGTGCTCGCCTACGCGGCGAGTTCGGAGCTGCACTCTCGGCACCCGTTGGCCGAGGCCGTGATCCGCTCCACCGAAGAACGTCGCATCACCATCCCGCCGCACGAGGAATGCGAAGTGCTGGTCGGCCTGGGCATGCGGACCTGGGCGGACGGGCGGACCTTGCTGCTGGGCAGCCCGTCGCTGCTGCGCTCGGAGAACGTCACGGTGTCCCAGGAGGCCGCGCGACTGGGTCGACAAGCTGCGCCGCCAGGCGGAGACCCCGCTGCTGCTCGCGGTGGACGGCACGCTGGTCGGGCTTGATCAGCCTGCGCGACGAAATCCGCGCCGAAGCACCCGAGGTACTGAACAGCTGCGCGCCAACGGAATCCGCCGGGTCGTGATGCTCACCGGCGATCACCCCGAGATCGCGAAAGTCGTCGCGGACGAACTCGGCATCGACGAGTGGCGCGCCGAGGTGCTGCCCGAGGACAAGCTCGAAGTGGTGCCGCAACTCCAGGACGAGGGCTACATCGTCGGGATGGTCGGCGACGGCATCAACGACGCCCCGGCGCTGGCCGCGGCCAACATCGGCATCGCGATGGGCCTGGCCGGCACCGACGTCGCCGTCGAAACCGCCGACGTCGCGCTGGCCAACGACGACCTGCGGCGCCTGCTCGACGTCGCGATCTGGGCGCCCGCGCGGTCGAGGTCATCCGGCAGAACTACGGCATGTCGATCGCGGTCAACGCCGCCGGGCTGCTGATCGGGGCCGGCGGCGCCCTGTCACCGGTGCTCGCCGCGATCCTGCACAACGCGTCGTCGGTGGCTGTCGTCGCGAACAGTTCACGCTTGATTCGGTATCGCTTGGACTGAACGAGTGCACCGACAGTCCGATCGGTGTCATGATGCCTCGATGTCTGACTCCCCTCGACCCTGTTGCCAGCGAACGGCTCTCGCACGCCGACAAGGTCTTCACGTCAGACCTGTCCATCAACGAATTCGCACTGCTGCACGGGGCAGGTTTCGAACCGCTTGACCTCGTGATGGGTGTCTCGGTCTACCACGTGGGCTACCAATTCACCGGTATCCGGCAGCAATCCGAGCTACCGGTGCTCACCGAGGCGACGTATCGGGCGCGCTGGAATGCCATGGCCCGCATGCAGGCCGAAGCCGACGCGCTGGGCGCCGACGGTGTCGTCGGTGTCCGCCTGGAATGGCGTCAGCACGGCGCCGAGGCAGAGCACCTGGAATTCATCGCGGTCGGCACCGCGGTCCGCTACACCCCCAAACCCGGGTCGTTTCGGCGCACCAACGGTCAGGCCTTCTCCAGCCACCTGTCCGGCCAAGACCTGGCCACCCTGCTTCGATCGGGTTACGCGCCGGTGGCGTTCGTGATGGGCAACTGCGTCTTTCACATTGCCGCGCAAGGCTTTCTGCAGACCCTGCGGCAGATGGGCCGCAACACCGAGATGCCGCAGTGGACGCAGGGTAACTACGAAGCACGCGAGTTGGCGATGTCGCGCATGCAAAGCGAGGCGGAGCGCGACGGCGCATCCGGAGTCGTCGGGGTTGAATTTCGCCATCCAGAACTACGCCTGGGGCTTCCACACGGTGGAGTTCTACGCCGCCGGAACGGCGGTGCGGCGCAGCGGTACCGCCGAGACCATATCGCCGTCGTTCGTGCTCGCCATGAACGACTGATGGCCGAGTTTCGACGCCGAACGAGTGAGCCGCACGGTCAGCGGCGCGCTGGCCGGCCCGGGCGGAATCGCGTTGGTGATCAACGTTTTTGCCGGGCTGCCGGGCGTGACGCACATCGCCGCGCGACGGGGAATCTTCTCCTCGCAACCCGAACGGCTGCACATCGGTGACTGGCGCTACGAGGTGACTCGCGACGGCCGGTTGCTGGCGGCCCACGTGGTCGGCGGCATCGTGATCGGCGAAGAGGTGCTGCTCGCCGACGCGGTGGGGCCGCACCTGGCCCGCTCCCTCGGGCAGCTGGTCGCCCGCCACGGCTCGGCGGTCGTCCCGAACATCGACGCGGCCGTCGATGCGTTGAGCGCCGGGGCGGGGTGACTCCGCCCGCGGTTCCAGTGACCCGGCCGCGATCACCGCGCTCGACGAACTCCGCGACGTCAGCGGGTATTTCGCGGTGGGCACCGGACCGCTCAATGACGGCTGGCGCCCGGTCGGGCAGCTTTACGACGACACCGCACTGCTGGCTGAGATCGTCGGCCGGGTCAAAGCACGCATGGATGTCACCGAGCAGCGCGTCGCGGCCTCGACGTTCTTCTTGGGCTTCGCCGCGCGGCTGTGGTCGATCGGAGTGGGCACGGTCGCCGGTTACCGGCTGCTGGTCGACCTTCCGCCCGAGCATCTGCTCTTTCGCGAAGTCGACGGTCAGATCGCGCTGCACCTCGAGCATCCGGTGGCTCAGCAGCGCGACGATCTCCGCTCCGCGCTGGCTGACATGGTGCTCGACACCCACCTCACGCCGCTGGCGGTGGCGCTGCGCCGGCTCAGCCCGATCTCGGAGAGGTTGCTGGACGGTAATTCGGCCTCAGCCCTGCTTGGCGCCGCGCGGGTCTTCGATCGCGACCGCGCGACGACGTCGGGATGGCAACTGGCCCGCAGCATATGCACTGACCCACGACTGAGCGCAGCCGTCCGTTTTGACGATACCGACTACCGCCGCAACAGTTGCTGCTTGTATTACCGCACGCCTCACGGCGGGCTCTGTGGAGATTGCGCCCTCGACCGGGTGCCGGAAAGGTATTGCGTTGATCGACTTTAGCCCTCCAGTCCAGACCACTGAGGACAACGGCCGGGAGCAGCTCTGGCCGTTGCCCACCGATGAGCAAAGTCTCCTCGACCTGATCCGGCTGTGCTTCGAGGAGTATTGGGACGACATCTGGTTCGGCGTCCTGGTCGAGGGCGCGGCATGGGAAGTCGCCGCTCCCAACCCGCCCAAGCGGATCTCGATGTACGACGGATACGCAACCGTCGACTTCGGCCGCTGGCACTTTCACCTGTGCATCGGCGAGCACACGGAGAGCGGTCCCGAGCTCGGCCGGATCCGCCGGTGTGCCCGCGCCGAGATGTACCGCCGGATCGGCAGCGACGGCTGCCCGACGTCGTGGGGTGTGCGCCTGTTCAACGGCCGCGACGACCAGTTGATGACGCTGATGCTGCCCGGCCCATTCCTGACCAACACGCAGCAGATCCGCGACGAACCCGACTGGGACCAACTGGAGCTGTGGGACCGCCTGCGGGCCACCTACCTGGGACTGGATCCCGACCCACTTGACCGTTCCGGCAAGGGCTTTCGTCACGGCTGACGACGACGCCGATGGTCCTCAGCAGCAGTCTTCGCCGCGCCAGGACTTGACGCCCTGCCAGATCGCCGTGGCGGCGATGCCCAGACCGATCGCCGGGTCGAACCACCAGACGCCCGGCCAGATCGCGGCGACCGCCAGACCGGTCAGGACGGCCGCGGCCTGCGCGCCGCACAGGTAGTTCTGGGTGCCTTCGCCCGCGGTGGCCGCCGAGCCGAGGCGGTCGGCGAGCGAATGCTTGGCGCGGCCCAGGATCGGCATCAACACCAGCGAGGCAGCCGTCAATCCGATACCGATCACCGACGTCTCGGCGTCGTGCGGATCAAGGAGGTGGTGGACGGATTCGGCGGCGATGTAGGGCGCGGTCAGCCAGAACGACCACGCGACGCCGACCTGCGCGCGACGCTCGGCGGTCGCCGACGCGATACGTGCAGCCCGAGAATCGCCAGGCCACCATTGCGCTGGCCAGCGCCTCCGGCAGGCTGCCCAGCGCCCACCCGGTCAGCGCGATCGAGCCGACCGCGAGGCCCTGCCACAGCCCGACCACGCCTTCGGTGAGCATCGCGACCATGCTGACCCAGGCCAGCCGCTACGCCCATTTCGCGCCGTGCTGCCACCGCGAGTCGTGCGCGACGGCATGTCCGTGCCCGGTTTCGGCGCAGCAGGCGTCGGCGACGAGGCCGGCCTGATCGCCCATCGAACGGGATTCGGTCACCCAGCGATGTTAGGTCAACGCGCAACGCGGTCGTACCCGCCGCACCGTTAAGAAGGCGGCAAGGGCCGCTTCATGGTGCAGACGATGCTCCACTCGAAATAGAACTCGCCGCCCTTGTCGTACCCAGCGAAGTGGTGGGAGACCTGGACGCGTTGCACCGAGGAGTTCACCACCTCCCAGCCTTCGAGCCCGTGAGCGTTGGTGTGCCGGTTCGCTTCGTCGATGACAACTTGCAGGGTCTCGTTCGTCACGCTGATGAAGGTGGTCTCCCACCGCGGTGCCGACCAGGTGCCGTCGGATGCCACCCCTGACGCGGGCACAGGCGAAGGTGCGCTCATAAGGCGGTACCTTATGCCGCCGCGGCCCCGGAAAAGTGAATGGAACTTGACCGGCGCGTTAAGTGATGTCGCTGAATTGCGGCCGACCCGAACAGCCCAACACCACAAGGTCATTCCCAGCATCGGATGGCTACCCTGGCTGGCATGGCCCGTACCGAGAACGACACCTGGGATCTGGCAACCAGCGTGGGAGCCACCGCCACCATGGTGGCCGCCGGCCGGGGCCGCGCCACCCAATCCGGCCTCATCGACGATCCGTTCGCCGAGCCGCTGGTGCGGGCGGTCGGCGTGGACTTCTTCACCCGCTGGGCGAACGGCGAGATCAGCGGCGACGAGGTCGACATTCCGGGCCACCCGTGGGGCATGCAGCCGATGACCGACCTGCTGGCGGTCCGCACCCGCCTGATCGACGATTTCGTCACCGACGCGACGGCATCCGGCATTCGCCAGGTCGTGATCCTGGCCTCCGGCCTCGACGCTCGTGGCTACCGACTGTCCTGGCCCGCCGGCACCGTGGTGTTCGAGATCGACCAGCAGCAGGTGACGGACTTCAAGACCGCGACGCTGGCCGCCGCGGGCGCCGAGCCCACCGTCGACCTGCGGGCAGTGCCGATCGATCTGCGCGACGACTGGCCCGCGGCGCTGCAACAGGCAGGCTTGGACACCGCGCGGCCGACCGTATGGGTCGCCGAAGGCCTGCTGGCATTCCTGCCGCCGGAAGCCCAGGATCGCCTGCTGGACAACATCACCGAGCTCAGCGCGCCGGGCAGCCGGCTGGTCGTGGAGATCTTCTTGAGCTCACCGGAGTCGCTGGAGGTCATGCACGCGTCGTCGGAGAAGTGGTACCAGCACGGCCTCGACGCCCGCCTCGACGACCTCTGGTACAGCGGCGAACGCCACGACGTCGCTCCCTACCTGGACGAGCGTGGCTGGCAGACGACCAGGCACCGGTCCGCCCAATTGCTGGCCGACGCCGGTCTACCGGTGCCGCAGCGCAACGACGGGCAGACCGAAAACTATTACTGCACAGCGCAACTCGGTCGAACTAGCCGCCTCAGGTGGCACTGCCAGAAACCGACGTCGTGCCAGGCGTCGTGTTTGAAGCCGGCCTCACGAAGGTGGCCGACGCGGGCGAACCCGTGCCGCTCGTGTAGCCGGACACTCGGATCGTTCGGCAACGCGATCACGGCGACCGCGCTGTGAAATCCCTGGCGGCGCAAGCGATCAAGCAACTCGGTGTAGAGCGCGTCGCCGATTCCCCGACGATGCGCGGCCGGGTCGACGTAGATGGTGGATTCGACGGTCCACCGGTAGGCAGCGCGCTCGTTCCACGGCCCCGCGTAAGCCGCTCCGACGACGCGGTCGTCGACGACGGCCACCAGCCACGGGAACTGCTGGTGCCGCTGCGCCCACAGGGCGCGCACCTCGTCGATGCTCTGCGGCTCGGTCCGGAAATTGAAGACGGAATGCTCGATGTAGTGGTTGACGATCTCGCGGACGCGCACCAGATCGTCCTCGATCGCGGACCGCACCTGCACGGCGCTCACGGCGCCTTGGGCCGGTACCCGTCGATGTCCTTGGTCTCGATCGATCGGGCCAGCAGCTCACCCTTCGCCGTGAGCGCCAGCCACGCCGAATACATCCACTTCTCGGGATCGTCGTAGCGCTTGACGTAGGCGTGCGAAATCTTGTGCAGCGAGTGGTCGAGCGAATGATGCCAGGCGACAAAGCGTTTCGCCTTACCGCCGGGGTCGCCGAGCCGGAACAGTCCGTCGCTCACCCATTCGCGAATGGCATCCAACGTCTCGTTCTGCACCTCCAACGGCGAGGCCGACGAATGTTGATGCTTGACGCGCCAATCGACCGCATTGAGATCGATCGGCCCACTGAGAGCGTCGAGCAGCAGTTGATTACGCACGACCTCACGTGTGTTGTCCGTCATTGTGGTCACCGTACAGATCGAACGCGCGCGCTTGAACACTTAACGCGCTGCCGATTTACTGCCGCTTTCGACGCGGTATGGGAGAATTCCGCCGTTAGGCGATGACGACAGAGGAAGCCGGTGCAAATCCGGCGCGGTCCCGCCACTGTCATCGGGGAGCGACCCTCACCAGCCACGGCCGCAAGGTTGGAAGGCGAGGCAAGCAGCGATCCGAGAGCCAGGAGACTCACGTCATCGCGTCCTGCAAGCCGGGGCGGTCGACCCCGAGAGCGAGGGTCCCCCATGACGCTGCGTGCGTTGTTGTCTTCGATTTCTGACGGCCGGCTGTGACCGCCCCCATCTGGGTGGCTGCGCCTCCGGAGGTGCATTCGACATTGCTGAGCAGCGGACCAGGACCGGGGTCGCTGCTCGCGGCCGCGGAGGCGTGGACCGCGCTGAGCACCGAATACACCGAGGCCGCCGATGAACTGACCGCCGTGCTGGCCGGCGTGCAAGCCGGGACCTGGGAGGGCCCGAGCGCCGAGAGCTACGCGGCCGCCCATGCGCCCTATCTGGCCTGGCTGCAACAGGAAAGCGCGAACAGCGCCGCGAGGGCCGCCGAGCACGAAACCGCAGCGGCCGCCTACACCACCGCGCTGGCCGCCATGCCGACCCTGGGTGAGCTGGCCGCCAACCACGCCACCCACGCGGTGTTGCTGGGAACGAATTTCCTTGGCATCAACACCATCCCGATCGCGCTCAACGAAGCCGACTATGCCCGGATGTGGGTGCAGGCCGCCACCGTGATGAGCACCTATGAGGGCGTCGCGGGTGCATCGGTCGCGGCAGCCCCGACGACCGCAACCGGCTCCGACGATCGTGAAGTCGGCGGCGGCCGTCGACGCCACCCCGACAGCCCCGCCCGCAGTGGTTCGAGCGACTTGCAGAGCTATCTGGAAGGGCTGTTTCCCGCAGCCCTCGTACCCGAACACCGGCGACTTCCCGCTCTATCAACAGCTACTCGACTTCTTCAACCAGATCGGCTACACCGGTGTCAACGATCCGATCGCGACGTGGTTGCAGGGGCTGGACCCGTCGTGGTTGCCGCCGTACCCGCGTGCCCGGGTCACTGGCTGGCGTTCACCGGCGACCCGCTGAGCTACCTCAACCCCGAATCCATCGCCTACGTCTTGTCGGTGCCGCTGGACCCGGGGTCCTATGTTGCCTTCACCGGCATCGTCATCGTCGACGACCTCTTGGCGATCGTCTACACCGCCGCCGTTCAATCCGCAGGCTCTCATCCTGGTCATCCCGACGGCGCTGGTCGAGATCGTCGGATCGACCATCGGCAACACCATCCAGGTGCTGCACTACATCCTCGAGTACGACCCTGGCGCTGGCGCTGCCGGCCCTCCTGCCGCTGGCGACCGCGTCCCTGGTTCCGCTGGCGGCCGCACCCGTCGGGTCTGGCCGGCCTGGCGGGCTTGGCGGGACTGGCCGGGCTGGCCCCGGCCACCGCCGCGCCCATGCTGGCGCCGGCGTTCGCGATGGCCCCGCACTCCACCCCCGCCCGCACCCGCGCCCCTGGCGCCCGCGCCCGCCCCGGTGGTGGTCGCCCACGCCCCGGCCGTAGCGCCCGCGCCCCCTCCCCGCCGCCCACGCCGGCCGGACCACCGGTGGTGACGATGCCGGCGTACATGTACATGGTCGGCGATCTGGGCCTGGCAGCCCAGCGGGCCGCCGGCGCCAGCAAGCGGGCCAAGAAGGCAGCCGCGCTCGACAGTGCCGAAATACGCCGCGGCCGCAACGGTTCCCGACGAACGGCAACCGGCACGGCGGCGACGGCCGGCGACGAGCCGCCATGATCGGCCGCGGCTACGAGTACATGGACCTGGAACCGGAGCCGACCGTGACCGCCTCGGAGCGCGATTCCGGACCTCTCGGCTTCGCCGGTAGCGCGGCCCGCGAGAGCGGCGCCGAACCGGCGGGGCTGGCCACGTTGACCCGGGACCAGTTCGGCGGCAGCTCGACCGTGCCGATGCTGCCCGGAACCTGGAACACGCGACCTCGACTGAGGCCGACCGGCGGCCACGTCGCGGTAGCGTGCACTCATGGTGGATTTCGCTCTGCGCTCGTGTGGGCTGCGCGGGCACGCGACTTTTGCTCCCGATGAGCCTGAGCTCCGCGAGCGCCTGACGGTCGACACACCCGCCGGGGAAGCCTGGCGTTGTTTGCGCTGTGAGACTTTCGTGGTCGGCCCGCCGCGCCGCCGCGGCCCGGCGAACACCGCACCGGAAATCCCTCGCGGGCGATTCCTGCGGGATCGCACCCTGATGCGGCTGCTCGCCGTCGAGCGCGCATTTCGCGCTGTCGTCTTCCTGCTGGTGGCGGCGGGCGTGCTCAAGGTCAGCGGATCGCGTGAACGACTGCAGCATGTCCTGGACAAAGACATCCCGTTGTTGAAGCCACTGGCCAACCAGATCGGCTGGGATCCGGAGAACTCCAAGCTCGTTCACCAGATCGCGCACGCCTTCGCGCTGTCGTCGTCCACGCTGCAGTGGATCGCGATCGGCCTGGCCGGCTACGCGCTGATCGAGCTGATCGAGGCGGTCGGGCTGTGGCTCATGCAGCGGTGGGGTGAGTACTTCGCGGTGATCGCGACCAGTGTCTTCCTGCCGCTGGAGATCTACGAGCTGACCGAAAAGATCACGGCCCTAAGAATTTTCGCGCTGATCGTCAACATCGTCGCGGTGGTGTGGCTGCTGTGGAGCAAACGGCTGTTCGGGCTGAACGGCGGCGGCAAGGCCTACCGCGAAGAGCATGAAGCGGAAAGCCTGCTCAGTGTCGAGAGCGCGGGGCTGAGCGGAACCGCTGCCGGCGCAACGGCATAACTACGACTCCGCCTGCAAGACGGCCTGGTGCTGCAGCGCGTAGGCGACCGCATGGGTGCGGTTCTGCACGCCCAGCTTGGCCAAGATCGCCTCGACGTGGTGGCCAACGGTCTTCGGGCTGATGTGCAGTTCGGCGGCGATCTCGGGGTTGCTGCAGACCGGCGGCAAGTAGATCGAATACCTGGCGTTGACGCCCGGTCAGCGCGTGCGGGTCAGAGAGCTTGTCCGCCTGCCGCGTGCGCGGTGCCCGCTCACGCAGCACGGCCAGCCGCTGCTGAGCGCGACGAGCGGCCGCCTTGGCGCCGAGCCCGCGGAAGGTGTCCAGCGCCGATTTCACCGCGGTCATGTCGCCGCCGAGTAGGGCCAGCGCCGCGTCGTAGGAGCAGCCGCGCTCCGCCCACTCCTGCGCGGCGCTCTCCCACTGCCCGCCGACTTCCAGGTCGAACGGAGTCGCCACCATCGCCATCGGCGGCGTCAATTGTGCCGCCGCCCAGGTGAATCCACCGACGCAGACTGCCTACCAGCCACGGATCGGCGCGCTCGCCCGATGCGGCCAGGCCGGCGCGGGCTTCGGCGACGGCCCGCTCGTCATCGCCGGCCAGCCAGGCCACCTCGGCGCGCGCCGCCCACACCACGCCAAGGTGCACCAGGTCGCCGGGTTGGTCGCCGTTGCCGGCCTCGTCCGCCGACGGAGCCGGGGGCGGCTGGCCGCGCCGGGCCCGCAGCAGGGCCAGCGTCACCAGCGGCAGCACCCGATGCTGCGGGCTGAGTTCGGGGCGGGTCACGATCTGCTCGGCGTTGCGGGCCGCCAGATCCCAGTCCCCTTGATGCAACGCCGCCAGCGTGGCGGCGGCGGTCAGCAGCGAGCTGAACATGCCGAGATCACGGTCATCGCAGAACCGCGACGCCTCCGCCAGATAGCCCTCGGCGCGGACCAACTCGCAGCGCAGCACCGCATACCAGTAGATCAGCACGCCCAGCACCCCTGCGTGCTCCTCGAGCCCCGGGGTCGCCAGCGCTTCGTGCCAGACGGCCTCCAGCTCGTCCCAGCCGGTGCCCGTGCTGAACACCTCGGTGAGCGCCGTGTAGCCGCGGGCCCGGATATCGACTGCGGGATCCTGCAATTCGCGGCCCAGCGCGTGAGCGCGGGCAGCGTAGTCGGCGCACGCCGGGTCCAACTCCAGCGCGCTGATGTGCGCCATGTTGATCAGCGACCAGGCCAGCTGCGGCGACGGGCCGAGTCCTTCCAGCAGCCGCAGCGATGCGTGCGCCGCGTCGATGGCTTCGGCAGCGCGCCCGAGCGGCTGCAGCAGACGCGACAGCCAGCGAAGGTCGTCGCCTTCGGCGAGACGGTCAGACAGCTTGCGGCGCAGTATGATCGCCTCGCGCAACGATGCGACCGCCGGCTCGGCCTGACCGCTCAGGTAACACGCGAACGCGTGGCGCTCCAGCCAGACCACGCGATCGTCGTCGCGCGCAGTATCCGCGCGGCGCAACGCCAGCGCGTACAGGCTCGCGGCTTCCCGATTGGCCCCCAGCGACGCGGCCCGCTCCGCGGCGGCTATCCCGTAGCGGACGGCGGCGTCGTTGTCGCCGGCCTCGTCGGCATGAAAAGCCAATGCCGCCAATGTGTTCGGATCAGCGGGCGGCGCGGCCAGTGCGGTCAGCGCGCAGCGGTGCAATTCGATGCGGTCGAAGTCCGGGATCTGCGCCCGGGTTGCCCTGCGGGCAAGCTCGTGACGAAACCGGATCAGGTCTCCGTCGGCGACCAGCACCCCGGCGCCCAGACATTCATGCAGTGCCGACCGGGCTTCGGGACACATCCGTTCCAGCAGGGCGACATCGGCGCGCGGACCGCATACGGCGACCGGCGTGTGCGATGTCGCGGGCCTTGGCCGACAGCCGGGCCAGTCGACCGCAGACCGCCTCGGAAACGCTGCGCGGCAGGGCTTCCCGGGTCAGCGCGTCCGGTCCCGCCGCCAGTACCTCGGTGACGAAAAACGGATTGCCGCCGCTGACCTGATACAGCTGTTCGGCGTTCACCCCGCTACCGGCGGCCAGCGCCGCCACCGCCGGTAAACTCAACGCCGTCAACTCAATTCGATTCACCTTGGCGCAGTTCGCCAGATCCCCCAGGGTCACCGCCAACGGATGGGTCGGCGCCAGCTCGTCGTCGCGGAACGAGATCACCAGCAGCAACCGCAGCGCGCTGATCCGTCGCGACAGGAACCGCACCAGGTCCAGGGTGGCGCCGTCGGCCCAGTGTGCGTCTTCGATCACCCACACCCATCGGCTGCCATCGGCCAACGCGGACAACAGCTGTCGGTAGATCCGTGCGGTATCCCCCGAATCGACCGCCGCGGTCAGCGCGGCACCGGCGCCTGCATCCAGCCCCGACAGGGCGTCGGTCAGCGGGCCCAGTGGGCGCGGCGCGCCCAACGGGTCACACCATCCGCGTAGCACCCGCAGCCGGGGCTCCGGTTGATCGGCGAACCGGGCCAGCACCGCGGTCTTGCCGACTCCGGCCTCGCCGCGCAGCAACACCACTTCCCCAGGGCCGCCGCGGGCCACGCGGCGCGCCAGCGCATTCAGCTGCGCCAGTGGCGCCTCGCGTTCCAGCAAGGCATTCATCAGGGGGGACATGATGCACTGTGACTGTAGCGCCACCGGCCTCCAGATGCGCGTCAACTGCGCATTCGCTGAAGGTTCGCTGTAAGACCCGTCGAGGTGTCAGCGCAGCAGTGCGCGCGACATCACCACACGCTGAATCTGGTTGGTGCCCTCGTAGATCTGGGTGATCTTGGCGTCGCGCATGAAACGCTCCACCGGGAAGTCGATGGTGTATCCGGCGCCGCCGAAGAGCTGCACGGCGTCGGTGGTGACTTCCATCGCCACGTCGGAGGCGAAGCATTTCGACGCCGCCGAGATGAAGCCCAGGTTCGACTCACCGCGCTCGGCGCGGGCGGCGGCGCTGTAGACCATCAGCCGCGCGGCTTCGACCTTCATCGCCATGTCGGCCAGCATGAACTGCACGCCCTGGAATTCGCTGATCGACTTCCCGAACTGCTTGCGGTCCTTGGTGTATGCGATGGCGGCGTCGACCGCGCCCTGCGCGATCCCGACCGCCTGCGCGCCGATCGTGGGCCGGGTGTGGTCGAGGGTCGCCAGTGCGGTCTTGAAGCCGGTTCCCGGCTCGCCGATCATCCGGTCGCCGGGAATGCGGCAGTTCTCGAAGTACAGCTCGGTGGTCGGCGAGCCCTTGATCCCGAGCTTCTTCTCTTTCGGGCCGACGGTGAAGCCTTCGTCGTCGATGTGCACGATGAAGGCCGAGATGCCGTTGGCGCCCTTGTCCGGGTCGGTCACCGCCATCACCGTGTACCAGGATGACTTGCCGCCGTTGGTGATCCAGGCTTTGGCGCCGTTGAGGATCCAGTCGTCGCCGTCGGCCTTCGCGCGGGTCTTCATGGACGCCGCATCGCTGCCGGCCTCGCGTTCGCTCAACGCGTAGGACGCCATCAACCCGTCGGTGGCCAGCGTCGGCAGCACCTGCTTCTTCAGCTCTTCGGATCCGCGCAGGATCAGGCCCATCGTGCCCAGCTTGTTGACCGCCGGGATCAGCGATGCGGACGCGTCGACCCGCGCGACTTCCTCGATCACGATGCACGCGGCCACCGAGTCCGCGCCCTGGCCGTCGTACTCCTCGGGGACGTGCACGGCGTTGAAGCCGGACGCGTTGAGCGCTTTGAGTGCCTCTTCGGGAAAGCGCGACTGCTCGTCGACCTCGGCGGCGTGCGGCGCGATCTCTTTTTCTGCCAACGCGCGGATCGCTGCCCGCAACTCGTTGTGCTCCTCAGGCAGCTTGAACAGATCGAACGACGGATCTCCAGCCATTCCCAGCCTCCCTTTTCGTGCCCGACTGCGCGGTGCTACTCGCCGGTAACTTTACCTTGACGCTGTTTGAGAGCCGAATCCTTGGCCAGCACCGACTCCGCCAACTCCTGCTGGAAAGCCACGATTCGGCTGCGTAGCGCGGAATCCGACACCGCGAGGATGCGCACCGCGAGCAGGCCGGCGTTGCGGGCGCCGCCGATCGACACCGTCGCCACCGGCACCCCGGCCGGCATCTGCACGATCGACAGCAGCGAGTCCAGCCCGTCCAGCTTGGCCAGCGGCACCGGAACGCCGATCACCGGCAGCGGTGTCGCCGAGGCCACCATGCCGGGCAGGTGGGCCGCGCCTCCGGCGCCGGCGATGATCACCTCGATGCCCCGGTCGGCGGCCTGTTGCGCGTAATCGAGCATTCGCTGTGGGGTCCGGTGCGCCGAGTACACCCCGATCTCGTAGGCGACGTCGAACTCGGCCAGCGCATCGGCGGCGTCGGACATCACCGACCAGTCGCTGTCGCTGCCCATGATCACGCCGACACGTACAGGCGTCACTACGATTCGGAATGCGGGTCCCATCCGTCCGTCCACTCGCCATCTGACAACCAGTGTGCCGCGCGTTCGGCGCGTTCACGCAGATTTGCCACCTCAGCCGGGTCGTGGCCGAGGAAGTTGATGTGGCCGATCTTGCGGCCCGGCCGTTCGTCCTTGCCGTAGAGGTGAACCCGGGCGTCGGGCATCCGCGCGAACAGATGGTGCAGCCGCTCGTCGAGCGTCATCGCCGGTGTTTGCGCGGCACCCAGCACGTTGGCCATCACCGTCAGCGGCGCGACGGCGTCGGTGGCGCCGAGCGGGTAGTCCAGCACCGCCCGCAGATGCTGCTCGAACTGGCTGGTGCGCGAGCCGTCCATGGTCCAGTGCCCGGAGTTGTGTGGACGCATCGCCAGCTCGTTGACCAGCAACTCGCCGTCGACGGTTTCGAACAGCTCGACGGCCAGCAGACCCACGACGCCGAGTTCGGCCGCCAGCCCCAGGGCCAGCTGCTGAGCCGCGGCGCCGACGTCGCCGGGCAGTTCCGGGGCCGGCGCGATCACCGTCACGCAGATGCCGTCGCGCTGGACCGTCTCGACCACCGGCCAGGCCGCGCCCTGCCCGAACGGCGAGCGCGCCACCAGCGCCGAGAGCTCGCGACGCATCGCGACCCGCTCCTCGACCAATACCGCTACGCCGGAATCTAAATATTGACCCGCGATCTCGCGGGCCTGGGCCGCGTCCGCGGCCATCTGCACCCCGCGACCGTCGTAACCACCACGGGCCGCCTTGACCACGACGGGCCGCGCCGGCGAACTCGGCGATGCCGTCCAGGTCGTCGCGGCTCTCGACGACCGCATAGCGCGGCACCGGGACGCCGAGCGCCTCCAGACGTCGCCGCATGACGATCTTGTCCTGAGCGTGCAGCAGCGCCTGCGGCGGCGGCGCCACGTTGACGCCCTCGGCGACCAGCTTCTCCAGCAGCTCAGAGGGCACATGCTCGTGATCGAAGGTCAGGGCGGCGGCACCGGCGGCGACCCGGCGCAGGGCGTCGAGATCGGTATGCGAGCCGATCACCACGTCGGGGCTCACCTGGGCGGCGGGATCCGCGGCATCGGCGGCCAACACCCGCAGGCTCTGACCCAACGCGATCGCCGCCTGGTGGGTCATCCGCGCGAGCTGGCCGCCGCCGACCATGGCGACCTTGGGCGAGGAGTTGGGGGTACTCGTCACAGCGATCAATGGTGTCATGACCCCCAAGCAGGTTTGAGCGGGCCATTTGGCGGCGGTGACACAGTCACAGAGCACCCTTAACCACTAATACGTAGACTGCGACATTGTGTCCTTCGCCGATGCCACGATCGCCCGACTACCGGGGCCGATCCGCCCCTACGCCGAGCGCCATCACGAGCTGATCAAGTTCGCGATCGTCGGCGCGACCACGTTCGTCATCGACTCGTCGATCTTCTACACGCTGAAGCTGACGATCCTGGAGCCCAAGCCGGTGACCGCCAAGGTCATCGCCGGCATCGTCGCGGTCATCGCGTCCTACATCCTGAACCGGGAATGGAGCTTCCGCGACCGCGGCGGCCGCGAGCGTCACCACGAGGCGCTGCTGTTCTTCGCGTTCAGCGGCGTCGGGGTGCTGCTGAGCATGGCGCCACTGTGGGTCTCCAGCTACATCCTGGACCTGCGGGTGCCCACGGTGTCGCTGACCGCGGAGAACATCGCCGACTTCATCTCGGCCTACCTCATCGGCAACCTGCTGCAGATGGCGTTCCGGTTCTGGGCGTTCCGGCGCTGGGTGTTTCCGGACCAGGCCGCACGCAGCGCGGACAGCGCGCTGGAGTCGACGTTCACCGCCGGCGGTATCGCCGAGGTGTTCGAGAATGTCGAAGAGAGCGGCAACGTCACGCTGATGCGGGCGTGGCGCACGCGCCGCAGCCGGGTGAATCAGCTCGGCGATTCCTCGGAGCCGAGGGTGTCGAAAACCTCGTGATACAGCAGCGCGTGGACCTGCTCCACGCGCGGAATGTCATGGAACTCCAACGGATCTTGTGACGCCGATTCGACGATCAAGGTGCCGGTGCGCAGTAATCGATCGATCAGCCGGTGGCGGAATTCGACGCTGTTGATCCGGGCCAGCGGGATGTCGATGCCGCTGCGGCTGAGCACGCCGTGCCGATACATCACCCGCCGGCCGGTGATGACGAAATGGGTTGTGAGCCAATTCAGGAACGGCCACAACGACAACCAGCCGATCAGCACCAGCCAGATCGCCCCGATCACCCAGTACACGACCTGCTTGGCGTTCGGGTCCCAGGTGGTGCCGTTGACCACCGCGCAGCCGAACGACGCCGCCGCGCTGGACAGAATCAGAACAACGACGGGCCAGAACAGCCGCTTCCAGTGCGGGTGGCGGTGCAGTACCACCTGCTCGTCGCCTGCCAGCACGTTGTCGGGGTAGCCCACGCTGGCACTTTAGACGCTGGGACGCAGATGCGTGATGTCTCCGGCAGATATCGCCACAGTCTCGGCGCCGGTGTCGACGCACAGCCGCCCGGTCTCGTCGACGGATCGAGCGACGCCGACCACTTCCCGGTCGCCGGGCATGCTGGCGCGAACCCGGGAATTCAGGGTCAGGCTGTAGCGCTGGTAGTCGGCGATCAGCGCCGAGTCGGCACCGCCCGCCGTGCGCCAGGCATCGATACGCAGCGCCAACTCGCGAAGTATTCTGCGCGCCAGAGTGTTTCGATCGGTGGCCGACTGAACCCAGCATCAGCAGCGAGGTGGCGCGAGGATCCGGCGCCTCGTCGGCGGTCAGCGTCACGTTGAGGCCGAGGCCCACCACGATCACCGGCTTCGGCGCGGCCACCTCGGCCAGGATCCCGGCCAACTTGCCGCCGCTCACCAGCACGTCGTTCGGCCACTTCAGACCCGCCTCGATGTCCAGCGCGGTCAGCGCATCCGCGACCGCGACACCGACGGCCAGCGTCAGCCATCCCCAGCCCGGCCTCGGCACCGACGCGCCGGCCACTCCCACCGACAAGGCCACCTGGGTGCGCGGCGGCGCCGACCATTGCCGGCCATGGCGACCTCGGCCGGCGCTCTGGTATTCGGCGAGCAATACCGACCCGTCGATATCGGCACCGCCTTCGGCCCGCGCGAGCAGATCGGCGTTGGTGGAACCGGTTTCGGCGACGACGTCGAGCTGACGCCACGGCATGCCGGGCCCGACCAGCCCGTCCCGCAAGGCCGCCGCATCCAGGGGGACTCTGTCGATGGCGTCGGCGGGCTCGATGCCGTCCTCTTTTCGTTGAGTGCAGTCGAGTGTGCGTTCTGGGCTTCCACTGTGCGCTGACCGCGGGATTCCCGCAAAATCTGCGCCGTCAGCGCACACCCGGCGCCATCGACGCACACTCGACATGACGGACACGCAGAGCGTCGGCGGGCTGATGCGGGGACAAACTTAAGGGACCGCTAAGATCGAGAGCCATGACGAGCACCTCCGAGACTCCGGTCGAGGCACAAGCCGAGCACGAGATCGACATTCACACCACCGCGGGCAAGCTCGCCGAACTGCGCAAGCGGAGCGAAGAGACGCTGCACCCGGTGGGTGAAGCCGCCGTGGAGAGGGTGCACGAAAAGGGCAAACTCACTGCGCGGGAGCGCATTTACGCCCTGCTGGACGAGGGATCGTTCGTCGAACTCGACGCATTGGCCCGCCACCGCAGTACCAACTTCGGGCTGGAGAAGAACCGTCCGCTGGGTGATGGTGTCGTCACCGGCTACGGCACCATCGATGGCCGCGACGTCTGCATCTTCAGCCAGGACGCCACGGTGTTCGGCGGCAGCCTCGGCGAGGTCTACGGCGAAAAGATCGTCAAGGTGCAGGAGTTGGCCCTCAAGACCGGCCGGCCGCTGATCGGAATCAACGACGGCGCGGGCGCCCGCATCCAAGAGGGCGTGGTCTCCCTCGGCCTGTACAGCAAGATCTTCCGCAACAACATCCTGGCTTCCGGCGTCATCCCGCAGATCTCGCTGATCATGGGTGCCGCCGCCGGTGGCCACGTCTACTCCCCCGCGCTGACCGACTTCGTCATCATGGTCGATCAGACCAGCCAGATGTTCATCACCGGCCCGGACGTCATCAAGACGGTCACCGGTGAAGACGTGACGATGGAGGAATTGGGTGGCGCGCACACCCACATGGCCAAGTCGGGCACGGTGCACTACGTCGCCTCCGGCGAGCAGGACGCATTGGACTACGTCCGCGATCTGCTGAGCTACCTGCCGCCCAACAACTTCACCGATCCGCCGAAATTTGCGGTGCCCATTCCCGAAGGTGCGATCGAGGACAACCTGACCGAAGAGGACCTCGAACTCGACACGCTGATCCCGGATTCGGCCAACCAGCCCTATGACATGCACGAGGTGATCAGGCGGATCCTCGACGACGACGAGTTCCTCGAGATCCAGGAGGGCTACGCCGGAAACATCGTCGTCGGGTTCGGACGCATCGAGGGACGGCCGGTCGGGATCGTCGCCAACCAGCCCACCCAGTTCGCCGGCTGCCTGGACATCAACGCCTCCGAGAAAGCCGCCCGCTTCGTGCGGACCTGCGACTGCTTCAACATCCCGGTCGTCATGCTGGTCGACGTGCCGGGCTTCCTGCCGGGCACCGGCCAGGAATACAACGGCATCATCCGCCGCGGCGCCAAGCTGCTGTATGCCTACGGCGAGGCCACCGTCCCCAAGATCACCGTGATCACCCGCAAGGCCTACGGCGGCGCATATTGCGTGATGGGCTCCAAGGACATGGGTTGCGACGTCAACGTCGCATGGCCGACGGCGCAGATCGCCGTGATGGGCGCCTCGGGCGCGGTGGGCTTCGTCTACCGCCAGAAGCTCAAGGAAGCGGCCAAGGACGGCGATGACGTCGACGCGCTTCGGCTGGAATTGCAGCAGGAGTACGAGGACACACTGGTCAACCCGTACATCGCCGCCGAGCGGGGCTACGTTGACGCGGTGATCCCGCCGTCGCACACCCGCGGCTACATCGCGACCGCGCTGCGGTTGCTGGAGCGCAAGATCGCTCAGGTGCCGCCCAAGAAGCACGGGAACATCCCCCTGTGACGAACGATCAAGCCCCTGTAACGAACGAAGACAAAACTCCGGTGAGCGACGAGAACGCGGCGCCCGAGGCCGACCAGCCGCACGCACCGCATATTCAGGTACTCAAGGGCTCGCCGACGGACGCGGACGTGGCCGCGTTGGTCGCCGTACTGGGCAGCGCCGTCGGCGGCGGCGAACCGCCGAAACCGGTGTTCTCCCAGTGGGGAATGCCGGTCGACAAATTGCGCTACTCGATCCACAGCTGGCAGCGCATGAGCCTGCAGCAACGGACGCACATGCGGGGCAAATGACGCAGGCCTCCGACGACGACGATGCCGGCGTAGCCGGGATCGAGGAGTGGGAATGACCCGTCTGATCCTGGGGTCGGCGTCCGAGGGTCGGCGACGGGTGCTGCGGCAGGCCGGTGTCGAACCATCGGTAGTGGTGTCGGGGGTCGACGAGGACGCGATCCTCGCCGCTTTGGGGGCGGACGCCGCACCGGGCGACGTGGTCCGCAGTCTCGCCGAGGCCAAGGCCGAGCACGTCGCCACCCTGCTCGATCCCGCCGATGCCGCGAATTGTGTTGTCATTGGCTGTGATTCGATGCTCTACCTCGACGGCCGACTGATCGGCAAACCCGCATCCATCGATGCGGCCCGCCGCGAATGGCGGTCAATGGGCGGTCGGTCCGGCCAGCTGCACACCGGACACTGCCTGCTACGGCTGATCGATGGCGAAGTCACTCAACGCGCGGCCGAATCATTCCTCGCCACAGTGCATTTCGCCATCCCGGCGCAGGCCGACCTGGATGCGTACCTGGCCAGCGGCGAGTCGCTGGGGGTGGCCGGAGCGTTCACCATCGACGGGCTGGGCGGCTGGTTCGTCGACCGGATCGAGGGCGACCCGTCCAACGTCATCGGCCTGAGCCTGCCGCACACCCGGGCGCTGCTGCAGAAAGTGGGCGTGTCGATCGCCGAGCTGTGGGCGGCCAACCCGCTCGCATCGTGAACTTCCCCCGGCGTCAACGCCGCAACGCCTGAAGCTAACCGGCAGGTAGGCTCGCGGTGTGCCTTTACCAGCAGATCCCAGCCCGACGCTGAGCGCTTACGCCCACCCGGAACGGCTGGTCACCTCCGACTGGCTGGCCGGCAATCTGGGCCGACCCGGACTCGCGATCGTCGAGTCCGACGAAGACGTCCTGCTGTACGACGTCGGCCACATCCCCGGGGCCGTCAAAATCGACTGGCACACCGATCTCAACGACCCGCGGGTACGCGACTACATCAACGGCAAGCAGTTCGCGGAACTGATGGACCGCAAAGGCATTTCGCGCGACGACACCGTGGTGATCTACGGCGACAAGAGCAACTGGTGGGCCGCCTACGCGCTGTGGGTCTTCACCCTTTTCGGCCATCCGGACGTTCGGCTGCTCAACGGCGGGCGCGACCTGTGGATGCACGACAACCGCGACACCACGCTGGATGTACCGAGCCGCGCGTCGGCGGGCTATCCCGTCGTGGAGCGCAACGACGCGCCGATCCGCGCCTACAAGGACGACGTGCTGGGCGCCTTGGGCGACGGGCCGCTGATCGACGTGCGCTCGCCCGACGAGTACACCGGCAGGCGCACCCACATGCCCGACTATCCCGAAGAGGGCGCGTTGCGGGCCGGGCATATCCCGACGGCACAGTCGATCCCGTGGGCCAAGGCCGCCGACGACAGTGGGCGCTTCCGCAGCCACGACGAACTCGAGAAGCTGTACGGGTTCATCAAGCCGGACGACAAGACGATCGTCTACTGCCGCATCGGCGAACGGTCCAGCCACACCTGGTTTGTGTTGACACATCTGCTGGGCATCCCCGGCGTGCGCAACTACGACGGCTCGTGGACCGAATGGGGTAACGCGGTGCGAGCGCCGATCGTCGCCGGCGAAGCTCCGGGGGCTGTCCCGGCCCGATGAGCATGCCCGCGCAGCTGGCCGAGGTTGTCTCCGACTTCGCCGAACTCCAAGGTCAGGACAAGCTGAACCTGCTATTGGAGTTTGCCGACGATCTGCCCGACCTGCCCGCCGACCTCGAAGAAGCGGCGATGGAGCCGGTCGTCGAATGCCAGTCACCGCTGTTCCTGCACGTCGACGGGCACGACCCGGATCGGGTACGGCTGTATTTCAGCGCCCCCATCCAAGCTCCCACCACTCGAGGTTTCGCGTCGATCCTGGCCGCCGGCCTTGACGGGCAGCCCGCCGCCGCCATCCTCGCGGTTCCGGAGGACTTCTACCTCGATCTGGGTCTGGCCGAGTTGATCAGCCCGCTACGGCTGCGCGGCATGTCGGCAATGCTCGCCCGAATCAAGCGTCGACTGCGCGAGTCTGCGGAGAAGTAGACACCGGGTCTCGTCGCGCTCGGCGCGCCGCATAAACTTCCCCCGAAACTACTTGTAAGAATTTCTCTTAGACATCACCAGACGTGCTCACCAGGAGGCGAAGTGGCCAGTCACGCCAGCTCGACGATCTCGAAAGTTCTTGTTGCCAATCGCGGTGAGATCGCGGTGCGGGTCATCCGCGCGGCCAAGGACGCGGGACTGCCCAGCGTGGCGGTGTACGCCGAGCCCGACGCCGACGCCCCACACGTGAAGCTGGCCGATGAAGCCTTCGCGCTGGGCGGCCAGACCTCGGCCGAGTCCTACCTCGACTTCGGCAAGCTGCTGGAGGCCGCCGAGAAATCCGGCGCCAACGCGATCCACCCCGGCTACGGCTTCCTCTCGGAGAACGCCGACTTCGCTCAGGCCGTCCTCGACGCCGGCCTGATCTGGATCGGGCCCAGCCCGCAGTCGATCCGCGACCTCGGTGACAAGGTCACCGCGCGACACATCGCCGCCAAGGCGGAGGCTCCCCTGGTGCCCGGCACCCACGACCCGGTCAAGAACGCCGACGAGGTGGTGGCCTTTGCCAAGGAGTACGGCGTTCCGGTCGCCATCAAGGCAGCGTTCGGCGGCGGTGGCCGGGGCATGAAAGTCGCGCGCACCATCGAGGAGATCCCCGAGCTGTTCGAGTCGGCGACCCGCGAGGCCGTCGCAGCCTTCGGTCGCGGCGAATGCTTCGTCGAGCGCTACCTCGACAAGCCGCGCCACGTCGAGGCTCAGGTGATCGCCGACCAGCACGGCAACGTCATCGTCGCGGGCACCCGCGACTGCTCGCTGCAGCGCCGCTTCCAGAAGCTGGTGGAGGAAGCGCCCGCACCCTTCCTCACCGACGCGCAGCGCAAAGAGATCCACGAATCCGCCAAGCGGATCTGCAAGGAAGCCGGCTACTACGGCGCCGGCACGGTGGAGTACCTGGTCGGCCAGGACGGGCTGATCTCCTTCCTCGAGGTCAACACCCGTCTGCAGGTTGAGCACCCGGTGACCGAGGAGACCGCAGGCATCGACTTGGTGCTGCAGCAGTTCAAGATCGCCAACGGCGAGAAGCTGGAAATCACCGAAGACCCGACGCCCCGCGGGCACGCCATCGAGTTCCGGATCAACGGCGAGGACGCCGGTCGCGGCTTCCTGCCGGCCCCCGGCCCGGTCACCCGGTACGACATTCCCACCGGACCCGGTGTGCGGCTGGACTCCGGGGTCGAGGCGGGTTCGGTCATCGGCGGGCAGTTCGACTCGATGCTGTCCAAGCTGATCGTCTATGGCGCCACCCGTGAGGAGGCGCTGGCCCGGTCGCGTCGCGCGCTGGACGAATTCCACGTCGAGGGTCTGGCCACCGTTATACCGTTCCACCGCGCCGTGGTCTCAGACCCGGCGTTCATCGGCGACGGCGACAGCTTCACCGTGCACACCCGCTGGATCGAAACCGAGTGGGACAACAAAGTCGAACCGTTCACCGCCGGCGAGCCCATCGAAGAGGACGAGGTCCTGCCGCGGCAGAAGGTCGTCGTCGAGGTGGGCGGCCGACGACTCGAGGTGTCGCTGCCCGGCGACCTGGCGTTGTCCAACGGCGCCGCCGCGGGTGGCGACGTGATCCGCAAGAAGCCCAAGGCGCGCAAGCGCGGTGCCGGCGGCGGCGCTGCGGTGTCCGGTGACGCGGTGACCGCTCCGATGCAGGGCACCGTGGTGAAGGTCGCTGTCGAAGAGGGACAAGAGGTTTCGACCGGTGACCTGGTGGCGGTCCTGGAGGCCATGAAGATGGAGAACCCGGTCACCGCGCACAAGGACGGCGTCATCACCGGACTGGCCGTCGAGACCGGTGCCGCCGTCACCCAGGGCACGGTGCTGGCCGAGATCAAGTAGCGCAGGGCCCGAAGCGGCCCGAGGAGCAACTGAACTTGGATCCCATCGAAATCAACGCCGGGCAGTGGTATCTGCGCGGACTTCGCGCTGACGATCGCATCGACGACCGTCCCGCGCTGGCCGAACTCGGCGCGACGGACCCAGACCATGTCTCCCGAAGTGCCGCCGATTGGTCGGCGGACTCGCGTTACTCGTGGGCGGTGTGCGAGCCCACTACCGGCGACCTGTTGGCCGAGGTGACGCTGGATCCTGCGACCGGAGAAATCGCCAGTCGGGCACGTGCCGGTCACGGCGACGCGGCCGGCGCGGCCTCGGAATCCGTGCGGCGCTTCGCCGCCGCAATCGTTGCGCCGAAACACAATTCACGCTGAATGTAAGTGCTTCGACGTCGCCTCTCGTGACTTTCTGAGAAACTCCCTCTCCCGTTGTAGGCGCGCAGAAGCCGGAGTACTGTCGTATCGAGGTTGAGTTACCAGCCGCACGGAACAGCGTTAATAGACGTAAGGGGAGATTTTTCTCCCGGTCTCTCCTCGCGCGCGGCACCTAATCCGCTTGACGTGATCCACAGAACGCTTTGTCGACTGATGGAGTCACTTGATGTCTGCTGTACAACCCACTTCTGTCTCGCCGGTTCACGCAACGAATGCGGCTCTCCCGCCACCCGCTTGGGAAAACCGTTCCGCACGATTCAGCGCGGAATGGGACAAGACCCGGGTGGTAATCACCGCTCACGGTGAGCTCGACGCATCCAACGCGGCCCATCTCGCCGACTACTTTGATCTGTGCATTGCCCACTGCACCCCATTGATCCTGGACCTGAGCGGTCTGAAATTCTTTGGCACTGACGGCTTTTCGGCACTGCACCTGATCAACGTCAAATGCGCGGGCGCCAACCAGCGATGGGCGGTAGTGCCGAGCAATGGGGTGACCCGGCTGCTTCGCATCTGCGACCCCGACCACACCCTGCCGCTGATCGAGTCCGTGCAGGCGATGCCGGACGCCGACGGCGACGATCTGGACCACAACCGGCTATTCCAGCTCGTCCCGTAACCGCGCAAGCGATTTCGCCAGCAAGCGCGAGACATGCATCTGCGAGATGCCGACGCGCTCGGCGATCTGCGTCTGCGTCATGGAGTCGAAAAACCTGAGGACCAGCACGGTTCGCTCGCGCTCCGGTAGTCCTTCCAGCAGCGGTCGCAACGCTTCGCGGTTCTCGATGCGCTCCAGCCCGGTGTCGACATCGCCGAGGGTGTCGGCGATGGCCCGGGCCTCCTCGTCGCCGCTGCCGCCACCGCTGTCGATGGACAGCGTGTTGTAGGAGCTGCCCGCCACCAGGCCCTCGACGACTTCGGCGCGGTCCATCTCCAGTTCACGGGAGAGCTCGGAGGCGGTCGGCGCGCGGCCCAGCTTCTGAGACAGGTCGGCGGTCGCCGTGCCGAGTCGTAGATGCAGCTCTTTGAGCCGCCGCGGAACCTTGACCGACCAGCTGTTGTCCCGGAAGTGCCGGCGAACCTCACCCATGATGGTGGGCACGGCGAAAGACACGAAATCCGAGCCGGTTTCGACGTCAAATCGCTTCACCGCGTTGACCAGGCCGACGCGCGCGACCTGAACCAGATCGTCGCGCGGTTCGCCACGCCCTTCGAAGCGGCGGGCGATGTGATCGGCCAGCGGAAGACAGCGCGCGACGATCTTGTCGCTATGGCGCTGAAATTCCGCTGAGCCGGCGTCAAGGGTCGCCAACTCGCGGAACATGTCGGGAACGTCGGCGTATTCGTTTGGACGAGATGACGAACCACCGCCAGCTCGCGGCGTCACCTGTGAGTGCCCGCCCTTCGGGTGGTCAGCGTGACCCCGAAAACGCCCTCGCCGTTCTGGAATGTCTGGACGTCGTCAGCCAGTGAAGTCAGCACATGCCAGCTGAAGCTGCCGGGCGTCACCACGTCGTGGTTGGTGCACGTCGTCGATGCCTCGACGCGCAACTCCTCGCCGTGTGGGTCGATGACGATCTCGAGCGTGGCACCTGGGACAGCCGCGCGGATCAAGCGCGTACAGACCTCGTCCACCGCGAGCCGCAGATCGGCGACGGCGTCGAAATCCAGATCTTCGAAGGTTCCGACCGCGCCGACGAGCGTCCGCAAAACCGCCAGATTCTCCAGCGTCGCTGCCACTCGCACCTCGATGGCGCGCTCGCCGCGTTGCTGATCTTTCGCCGTTTTGGCAGCAACGGTCATCGAGCCTCCCTGCATAGTTTGACCGACAGTACCCTCGCGCTCGAGCTGGTTAGTCACGATCGCCGCCGGGTATTCCACGCGCCATGAATTCGAGCGAGGACGCGGAAATCCAGCGAACGCGCCGCATTCGGCGCATTGCGCTTATCTCCGTCATCACGTTGCTAGTCCTTGCGTTGATCGCAGTGGGCATCTATCTCGTCGCATTCGTGATTCTGTCACCCAAGATCTGATGACCAGCGGCCCGTCCGCTGAAATGCTCACTGTGGCCGACTAGTTACCCACAACCGGCGCCCCACCAAACCGGGGAACGCGAAGCGTGCGCTCAGCCAGCCAGTACCGGCCCGGCGATCGGGGCGCCCATCGTGAGCGTGACGAACATCAGAACCATCAACAGCCAGCCGGCGCCCTGCCAGGCCCACCAGGTTCCGTGGTCGCGCCAAACGCGGTAGGTGCGAACGAACGCCCACACACCCGCGACCAGCAGAATCACCGGACCACCCAAGGCCAGAAGGGTCAGCTGGGGAGCCCCGCATGCCGCGGTGTCGACGGACATCGCACCGGTGCAGGTACTGTCCCACAACGCGGCGACAATCAGGAAACCCACGCCGGCCAACGCGGCCAGGACGGCGAACCGCACGGCGTGATGCACCTCGTGGTCCGCCTGCCCGAGGCGGTCGCCCGTCGAGGAGCGCTGTTGTGTCGTCATCGGAAACCTCTATCGCCGTCGCTCTCGCGCCTACCTACGCCTGGTCGATATACCCATCGGCATACCGGCAATAAACCAGGTCAGACGTTGCCCCCGTCACTTTGCGGGCCGCGACGCGCGCTGTACCGAATCATGAAAATCGCCCCGGCTATCCCGATTATCAAGAGCCCCAGCGCACCCAACTCGAACAGCAGGCGGTCGAGCTCCTTGTCGGAGTGCACCTGCTCGGTCGCCGCGGTCACGATCAGGATCCGCCGCACGCAGGCGATGAGACCGATGAAAAGGAAAGGCTCAGCGGCGATTTCGTGATACAGCAGCACCGCGCGCAGCGTTGCCGCGATCTCGGCGATGATCAGCACCATCAGCACCCGGTCCAAGACCAGGACGCCGCCTTGCAGCGTGTTGACCTTGTGGCTGACGGCTTGCACGACCGCCTCGCCGCCGCCGATCACCACCAGCACCGCCGCCGCGACCAGCAAAAGAAAGGCAATCGCGTAGATGACCGTCTCGAAGACGTCGACCAGAACGCCGACCCGCTGGCTCAGCGCGTGGCGCGTCGCTTCGGTTTTGGCATCCATAGCGCCTCGATTCTATGGCTCGATTCCCCATGCGGACCTACTCCCGCGGATAGCGGACGTTGCCCGCTGAGCGGCCGAGCGGCGCGCGGTGGGACGTTCGAAAATTCGCTGATAGCGCGAATACGCTGGTAGACGGGCGACTACACTTCGCGGCGCGCACAGGTGCACACCTAGGAATCCGCCCGCGCGGGGGCGAACGGGAGTTTGCAGGTTCCCGGGCGTTGCAGACCTGCGCAAAGTATCGACAAGTACCATCTGCTCTATGCGAACGCCAAGGCGCCGGTTATCCCCCGAGGACCGCCGCGCCGAGCTGCTCGCGCTTGGTGCTGAAGTGTTCGGCCAGCGGCCTTATGACGACGTTCGAATCGACGAAATCGCGGAGCGTGCCGGCGTCTCGCGGGCGCTGATGTATCACTACTTTCCGGACAAGCGCGCGTTTTTCGCCGCCGTCGTCAAGGGCCAGGCCGACCAGCTTTTCGAAACCACCAACATGCCTCCGAACCCTGGTCAAAACCTTTTCGAGGAGGTGCGGGGAGGCGTCCTCGCCTACATGCAGTATCACCAGGAGCACCCGCACGCGGCCTGGGCGGCGTATGTCGGTCTCGGCCGCTCCGACCCCGTCCTGCTCGGCATCGACGACGAGGCAAAAGACCGCCAGATGGAACACATCATGAGCCGCATCGTCGAGGTCGACGGGTCAGGCAGCCATCTGGAACCCGCTGTCGAACGCGACCTCCGGATCGTCGTCCACGGTTGGCTGGCGCTGACCTTCGAGTTCTGCCGGCAGCGCATCATTCACCCGGACACCGACGCGGGCCATCTCAGCGATTCCTGCGCGCACTCGCTGCTCGACGCGATCATCCGGGTGAACAAGATTCCCGAGCAACTGGCCAAAGCGGTCGCGCCCGACCAGCGCTGACCGGCCCCGGAGCTTGTTGTCGGTACCCGCTGGCACCATGGCGGGGTGGCCCCCGTATCGGACGATCCGTTAAAGGCGCTGGGGCTTTTCAGCGTCGTCACCCGCGACTGGTTCGCCGGGACGTTCGCCGCGCCCACCCCCGCGCAGGCCGATGCCTGGTCGGCCATTGCAGACGGTCACAACACCCTGGTCATCGCCCCGACCGGGTCGGGCAAGACGCTGGCCGCGTTCCTGTGGGCGATCGACGCGCTGGCCGGTGCGCCGCGCAGTGAGCGTGGGGCCGGCACCCGGGTGCTGTACGTGTCGCCACTCAAGGCGCTCGCCGTCGACGTCGAGCGCAACCTGCGCACGCCGCTGGCCGGGATGGCGCGGGTGGCCGCGCAGCGCGGCCTGCCGACGCCGGAGATCACCGTCGGCCTGCGATCCGGCGATACCCCACCGGCGCAACGTCGTCAGCTGATCAGCAATCCCCCCGACGTGCTGATCACCACGCCCGAGTCGCTGTTCCTGATGCTGACCTCGGCGGCCCGTCAAACGCTGGCCGGCGTCCAGACCGTCATTGTCGACGAGGTGCATGCCGTCGCCGGCACCAAACGGGGCGCGCACCTGGCGCTGTCGCTCGAGCGGCTGGACGACATGCTCCCGAAACCGGCTCAGCGAATTGGGCTTTCGGCCACCGTCCGCCCGGCCGAAGAGGTCGCCCGATTTCTGTCGGGGTCATCCCCGACGACCATCGTGTCCCCGCCGGCGGCCAAGACTTTCGAGCTGTCGGTGCAGGTGCCTATCCCCGACATGGCCAACCTGGAAAACGGCAGTATCTGGCCCGACGTCGAGGCGCAGCTGGTCGACCTGGTCGAGTCGCACAATTCGACGATCGTGTTCGCCAACTCGCGACGGCTGGCCGAACGATTGACCGCCCGGCTCAACGAGATTCACGCCGAGCGCACAGAATCGGACCAGCCCGTCGACGCCAATCCGAAGGTTGCCGGCGGTGCGCCCGCCCACCTGCTGGGCAGCGGCCAAACCTACGGCGCCCCAACGCTGTTGGCCCGCGCCCACCACGGCTCGGTCAGCAAGGAACAGCGGGCCATCGTCGAAGAAGACCTGAAATCCGGCCGGCTCAAGGCGGTGGTGGCGACATCGAGCCTGGAGTTGGGCATCGACATGGGCGCCGTCGACCTCGTCATTCAAGTCGAAGCACCGCCGTCGGTGGCCAGCGGCCTGCAACGTATCGGTCGCGCCGGACACCAGGTCGGTGAGATCTCGCGCGGCGTGCTGTTCCCCAAGCACCGCACCGATCTGATCGGCTGCGCGGTGACCGTTCAGCGCATGCTCGCCGGTCAGATCGAGATGATGCGGGTGCCGGCCAACCCGCTCGACATCCTGGCGCAGCACACCGTGGCGGCATCGGCGTTGGAGCCGCTGGACGTCGACCGCTGGTTCGACACCGTCCGGCGCAGTGCGCCGTTTGCCACGTTGCCGCGCAGCGTCTTCGAGGCCACCCTGGATCTGCTGTCCGGCAAGTATCCGTCGACGGAATTCGCCGAGCTGCGGCCACGCCTGGTCTATGACCGCGACACCGGAACCGTGACGGCGCGGCCCGGCGCGCAGCGGCTCGCGGTGACGTCCGGTGGAGCCATCCCGGATCGGGGCTTGTTCACCGTCTACTTGGCTACTGACTCCGAAACTCCTTCTCGGGTGGGCGAACTCGACGAGGAGATGGTCTACGAGTCTCGACCGGGCGATGTCATCGCGTTGGGCGCCACCAGCTGGCGGATCACCGAGATCACCCACGACCGAGTGCTGGTGATCCCGGCGCCCGGCCAGCCGGCCCGGCTGCCGTTCTGGCGCGGCGACAGCTCGGGACGTCCCGCCGAACTCGGCCGTGCGATCGGCGCTTTCACCGGCGAGCTGGCCGCGCTCGATCGGGGTCCGTTCGAGAGCCGTTGTGCCGAACTGGGATTCAACGAATACGCCACCGAAAACCTGTGGCGGCTACTCGACGATCAGCGTGCCGCCACCACCGTGGTGCCCACCGACGCCACACTGCTGGTCGAGCGGTTCCGCGATGAGCTGGGCGACTGGCGGGTGATCCTGCACTCCCCTTACGGATTGCGGGTGCACGGTCCGCTGGCCCTGGCGGTGAGCCGACGGCTGCGCGACCGCTACGGCATCGACGAAAAACCGACCGCCTCCGATGACGGCATCGTGGTGCGGCTACCCGACACGGTGTCCGAGTCGGGGGCCGAAGCCCCGCCGGGCGCCGAACTCTTCGTCTTCGATGCCGACGAAATCGATCCGATCGTCACCGCCGAGGTGGGCGGTTCAGCATTGTTCGCCTCCCGCTTCCGGGAGTGTGCCGCACGTGCGCTGTTGCTACCGCGGCGGCACCCGGGCAAGCGGTCCCCGCTCTGGCATCAGCGTCAGCGGGCCGCCCAGCTACTCGACGTGGCCCGCAAGTACCCGGACTTCCCGATCGTGTTGGAGACGGTCCGTGAATGCCTGCAAGACGTGTACGACGTGCCGACGCTGGCCGGGCTGATGAACGACATCGCCGCCCGGAAGATCCGCATCGTGGAGACCGAGACCGCGACGCCGTCACCCTTCGCGGCCTCGCTGCTGTTCGGCTACGTCGGGGCTTTCATGTACGAGGGCGACAGCCCACTGGCCGAGCGCCGCGCTGCGGCACTGTCGCTGGACCCCACGTTGCTGGCCGAGTTGCTGGGCCGAGTCGAGCTGCGCGAGCTGCTCGACCCCGACGTCGTCGCCGGCACCGGCCGCCAGTTGCAGCATCTGACGCCCGATCGGGCCGCCCGCGACGCCGAGGCGGTCGCCGACCTTTTGCGCCTGCTCGGACCATTGACCGCCGACGAGGTGGCCGCCCGCGCCGACGGCGCCGAGGTCGGCGGCTGGCTTGAAGCGCTCTACGCCGCCAAACGCGCGCTGCCGGTGTCGTTCGCCGGCGGCAGCTGGTGGGTGGCGATCGAGGACATCGGCCGGCTGCGCGACGGCGTCGGGGTGGCGGTGCCGATGGGCGTGCCCGCCAGCTTCACCGGGGCGGTCGCCGACCCGCTGGGTGAGCTGGTCAGCCGCTATGCGCGCACTCATGCGCCGTTCACTACCACCGACGTTGCGACCCGGTTCGGGCTGGGGCTGCGCGTCGCGGCCGATGCGCTGGGCCGCCTGGCCGCCGACGGGAAGCTGGTGCGCGGCGAATTCTCCACCGACGCGCTCGGCGATGAGTGGTGTGACGCCGATGTGCTGCGGATTCTGCGGCGCCGATCGCTTGCGGCGTTGCGGGCCCAGGTCGAGCCGGTCAGTACCAGCGCCTACGCGCGATTTCTGCCGGCCTGGCAGGGGGTGGGCACCGGGTCAGCGGCCAACTCCGGCCTGGACGGCCTGCTCGCGGTCGTCGATCAACTCGCCGGCGTACCGCTGCCGGCGTCGGCGATCGAGTCGCTGGTGCTGGCACCACGGGTCCGGGACTACTCCCCCGCGTTGCTCGACGAGCTGCTGGCCTCCGGGGAGGTGATGTGGTCGGGCGCGGGCTCGATCTCCGGCAGCGACGGATGGGTGACTTTTCACTCCGCCGATACCGCACCGCTGACGCTGGCCGCCGGATCGGAGATCGAGTTCACCACGACCCATCGCGCCGTTCTGGACATGTTGTCCGGCGGCGGGGCGTTCTTCTTCCGACAGTTGGGGCAGGACGGTATCGGCGAGGGCGAACTCAAAACCGCGCTGTGGGAGTTGATCTGGGCCGGCTGGGTCACCGGCGACACCTTCGCGCCGGTGCGCGCGATGCTGTCGGGAGCGCCGGGCCGCAAACGTTCGGCGCCCGCGCACCGGCTGGGCCGCGGCCAACGGCCACCGCGACTGAGTCGCTACAGCGTGGCCCACGCCCAGGCGCGGGCCGCCGACCCGACCGTCGCAGGCCGCTGGTCGGCGCTGCCGCCGGCCGAGCCCGATTCCACCACGCGCGCGCACCACCAAGCGGAATTGCTGTTGAACCGCCACGGGGTGCTGACCAGGGGCGCGGTCGGGGCCGAAGGGATCCCGGGTGGCTTCGCCATGCTCTACAAGGTGCTGACCGCCTTCGAGGACGCCGGCCGGTGCCAGCGTGGTTACTTCGTCGAGTCGCTCGGGGGGGCCCAGTTCGCGGTCGCGTCCACCGTCGACCGGTTGCGCAGCTACCTCGATGGTGTCGATCCCGAACGACCCGAGTACCACGCAGTGGTGCTGGCGGCCGCGGACCCGGCCAATCCGTACGGCGCGGCGCTGCCCTGGCCGTCACGGGCAGGCGAGGACGGTCCGGCGCGCCCCGGCCGTAAAGCGGGTGCGCTGGTGGTGCTGGTGGACGGCAAACTGGTGTGGTTCCTCGAGCGCGGCGGGCGGTCGATGCTCAGCTTCGCCGACGACAACGCCGAGGCCAACCACGCAGCGGCGGTCGCCGTCGCGAATCTCGTCGCTACCGGGCAGATCAATTCGATCCTCGTCGAGCGCATCAACAGTGCCGCGGTGCTGGGGCCGCAGCTACCCGGAACGGTCGCGACGGCCTTGACCGAAGCCGGGTTCTCCCGGACTCCGCGCGGGCTGCGGCTGCGATAGCCCATGCCGGAGGGTGACACCGTTTTCCGTACCGCGGACAGACTGCGCAAGGCGTTGGTCGGTCACGCGCTGACCCGCTGCGACGTTCGGGTACCGCGGTATGCCACGGTCGACCTGAGCGGCCATGTGGTCGACGAGGTGCGCAGCCGGGGCAAGCACCTGTTCATCCGCGTCGGGCCGGCCAGTATCCACTCGCACCTGAAGATGGATGGCAGCTGGCGGATCACGTCGCGGACCGGTCGGGCCGACTACCGGGTTCGAATCATCCTGGAAACAAATGATATCCGCGCGCTCGGCATCGACCTGGGCCTGCTGGAGATTCTGGAACGCGATCACGACGATGAGGCCGTTGACCACTTGGGGCCCGATCTACTGGGCGAAGATTGGGATGCGCAGATCGCCGCGGACAATCTGATCGCGAGTCCGGACCGGCGTATCGCCGAGGCGCTGCTCGACCAGCGCGTGATGGCCGGAATCGGGAACGTCTTCTGCAACGAGTTGTGTTTCGTCAGCGGATACCTGCCGACGGCGCCGGTGAGTGCGATCACCGACCCTCGCCGTCTGGTCGTGCGCGCTCACGACATGTTGTGGGTCAACCGCTTCCGCCAGAATCGCTGCACCACCGGTGACACCCGGCCCGGGCGGCAACTGTGGGTGTACGGGCGCCGTGGACAGAGTTGCCGTCGCTGCGGCGCGTCGATCAGCTACGACGACAGCGGCGATCGGGTTGCGTATTGGTGCCCCGTCTGCCAACGCTGAACGCCCAGGGCATGGCCATTCGGTTAACGATCCGGGTTGGCCGTGTCGGCCGCAGTGCGCGCTTCAAAAGTCTGGGTGTGGCATGCGATGATCGCACAGTCAGCAGCTTTGCCTACTGCCGCAATACTCGCGATTTCTGCTCAGCGGACCGGATGAGAAAGGACGACCACCCGAGTGCGCTTGATCAATCCTGTGCGATCACTAGTGACCGGCCTAATCCTTTTGATCCTCATGACGCTGTCGCTCAGCGTCATGACCGTCACCGCGGCCAACGCGCAGGCCGACGCCGTCGACTCCAGTTTCCTGAATGCGTTGCAGTCCAAGCAGATCAATTTCGCCTCCGGACAGGCGGCGATCATTGCCGGCCATCAGGTCTGCGACGCGCTCGACGGCGGCAGACCCTCGAGCGACGTAGGCAATGACGTGATGCAGCAGAGCGGTCTGGACGGCTACCACGCCGGGTTCTTCGTCGGCGTCAGCATCGCCGCATTCTGTCCGCGGCACGCCGGAGCCTGACGGCCGCCACACCCGCTTTTCAGCTGTTGCAGGCGCTTTCGCGATATACCCGAAGGTCATCCCGCCGACGGGGGCGGTTTCATCACGTTGCCCTTGAGTTCGGCGCCGATCGAAATGTCTTCGTACTTCTGCGGCTTGCGCTTGCGCCAGCCGCTGCCCGGCGAGATCGGTGGCGCCATCAACGGCGGCATCATCGGCATTCCGGCAGCCTCGCCCGTGCCGAGCGGCGTTGCCGCCGAAGCGAGTTGGACGGGTGCCTGCGAGGTCGCCAACAGTGTCCCAGCGCCCGGTGGCGCCATCAAGCCACCCATCGGCACCGCCACACCGGTCGCCGCGGCCGCCGCGGGCGCCGAGAGCCCGGCAGCGCCCAGCGCTCCCAGCCCGCCACCGCCGGCACCGAGCGCCCCCAGCGCTCCGGCTGCCCCGCCCAGACCTCCGCCGCCCAGCGCCTCTTCGCCCTCCGAGACGCCCTGGCCGACCTGAGCGCTCACGCCCTGCAACGCCTGCGCCGACTGGCTCTGCGCCAGGTAGCTGAGCAGGTTGATCGGGAATCCGGACGAGACGAACTGGTTGGCGTAGGTGTTCGCCAGGCCGACGTAGCCGGAGTTGGGGTCGCCGGCGACGGGTAAAGCCGAGGCCGGAGTTGCCGAGCTCGCCGCCTTCGCCGCGGTCGAGCTTCCCGCGTTGGTGGCCGCCGCGGTCTGGGCACCGCTCTGGGTGGCTTGTGCCGACGGATCCGTGGTCGAAGTGGGCGAGGTGAACTGCGGCAAGTTGGTGGCCTGGGTCGAGGCGACCTGATACCGGGTCATCGCCGCCGCGTTGTTCGCCCACATTTGCTGGTAGTTGGCCTCAGTCGCGGCAATGGCCGGCAGATTCCTGCCGAAGATGTTGGTGGCGAGCAGCTGGGCCAGCTGCGTCCGGTTGGCGAGCACAGTCGCCGTCGGAACCACCGACGCGCTCGCGGAGTTGAACGCCACCCCTGCGGCCTGCGCCGATGCGGCCACCTGCTGGGTCTGCTGCGAGGTGGTGCGAAGCCAGTTCAGAAATGGCGCGGCGGACGCAGACATCGCCATCGCCGACGGGCCGTGCCAGGTGTCGGCCATCGACGACACCGCATTCGCGTAGCTGTCCGCGGCGTCCTCCAAGTCGGCGCCGAGCTGTCGCCACGCCGCAGCGGCGTTAGCCAGCGATTCCGAACCGGGCCCCGAATGAATCAACGCCGAGATCACTTCGGGCGGCAGCGTCGTGAAATCCATGATGCAAAAGATTTACTACCGTGGGAAAACGCTTGGAACACTGGGTTGACTGCGGTGAAAAATGGCCTCGAACATTGGGCTTCGTCCCCTTACGAGATCGCGTTGATGGAGTCCAACAGCCGCGGCTTGAACTCGTCGGGAATCGGGATGTATCCGGCGCCGGTTAAATCCTTCTGACCTGGGCCGATTGCGCTCTGCAGGAAGGCCCGGACGGCCTCGCCCACCTTGGGATCCGGGTACTTGGAGCAGACGATCTCGTAGGTCGCCAGCACAATCGGGTACGAACCGGGCTGATTCGGCCGATAGAACGAGATGGTGTCGAGGGCGAGATCATCGCCCTTCTTGATGAACCAGGCCTGGGAGATGGTCTTGCCGACCGATTCGGGGCTGATGGCCACCGGGTCCGGGCCGGCCGAGGTGATGATGCTGGCCGCGTTCAGGTGTTGCTGCTGCGCGAACGACCACGCGAGGTAGGTGACCGACCCCTCGGTGTTCTTGACCTTCTCGGCGGCACCGTCGTTGCCGACCGCGCCCTCACCGACTCCGCCGTTGAACTTCCGTCCGGCGGGGAAACCCCACGTGCCTCGGGAAGCGGTGTCGAGATATCGCTGGAAGTTGTCGGTGGTTCCGGACTCGTCGCTGCGGAACACCACGTGGATCGGCTCGTTGGGCAGTTTCACGCCCAGGTTCTGCAGCGCGATCGCGCCGTCGTTCCACATGTTGATCTGGCCGTTGAAAATCTGGGCCGCGGTCAGACCGTCGAGGTTCAACGACGTCACACCGTTGACGTTGAACGCGATGGCGATCGGGCTGACGACCATGGGCAGATTCCAGGTGGGCGAACCGCACCGCTGCTGAGCCCTGTTGTACTCGTCGCGCGACAGAACCGAATCCGAGCCGCCGAAATCGTTTTGACTGCTCGAGAAATTCGTTGATCCCGGCGGTGGAATCGTCGGCCGTGTAGTCCAACGACTGTCCTGGGCAGGCGCTCTCGAACGCCTTGACGAACTGGGTCATCGCGTTCTTCTGCGCCGTCGATCCGCTGGCTTTGAGGTCCGGCTTGCCTCCGCAGGCCACCTTCACCGGTGGCGCACTCGTGCTGGTGCCTCCGCCCGAGGCGTTGTTGTGACTTCCGCACGCCGACAAGATCAGCACGCCCGTCACGAGCATGCTCAGTGCGGCGCTAAATCGGTTGAGCTTCAATCCAATTCCTTCAAACGGTCAGCGGAGAAAGTCGCACCGGCGATTTGTACGCCACACTGCTGTGTCGCTCGCACCCATGAGGCATGGTAACAAGATTCGCGCCGCGGTAATTGTGCCCGGCTCACGCTGGACATGCGGGTTTCACGATTTCAGCCGCTGTTCGCCGCCTGTTCATTGTCACAACGCGCATCGTCCGAGTAAGCGTGCGCCGGGGCCCGCCACCGAAAATATTCACGCGCTGTTGACGCCTGCCTCCGGCCTTTGGTAGCGCGCAACCCCTATCGTGGAATATCAGAAGTCGGCTTTCTGTTGCAGGTCAAGTGACCTGCGTCGCACGCCCGAGATGGCATGGGCTTGATCACAAAAGCCGAAATATTGAGCCAATGACGGCTCCCCAAACGTTGAAGAATTGCCCGCCACTTACCAAAGGACGGACCACCTTGTGGAAACACTCCAAGACTTCGTCAGCGCACGCTTCGCTGACCTGACCGCCGCCACCGGCCTGACCGACTGGACACGTCAAGTGCTCAGTGCGGTCAACTCGGCGGCTTCATCGGTGCGCGGTACGTCCTCGACCGCCCCCATTGCCCTAACTCGGCCGGGATACGTCGTTGTCGGCCACGACCTGCCGCTGCTCCGTCCCGGCATCGAGCGCTGCTGATATCGACGGCACGACTAGCGACCGCCGGCTGACGAACTCGCGGCGGGCGGCGGTGCGTGGATCGTCGAATTCAAGCCGCTGCGCCAGCAATTGCAGCGGCGTCGAGAAATCGTCGGCGGCAACGTCGATCACGTTGGGATACAGCGAGTCTCCGTAGATCGGGATCCCCAGCGACGCCATATGCACCCGTAGCTGATGGGTGCGCCCGGTCCGTGGTGTCAGCCGGTACACACCCGTCGGCCGACAACAGCTCCACCAAAGTCTCCGCGTTCGGGTCGCCGGCTTCTTCGACAGCCTGAAAATTGCCGCGGCGCTTGATGATCCGGCTGAGTACTTGGCGCGGCAATGCGAGGCCGGGGTCCACCGGCGCTGCGGCCAGATAGGTTTTGCGCACCGCGCCACGGGCGAACAGCGTCTGATAGGCCCCGCGAACGGCGCGATGGGTGGTGAACAGCAACACCCCTGCCGTCAGCCGATCCAGCCGGTGGGCCGGGCTGAGCTCGTCCAGCCCGAGTTGTCGTCGAAGCCGCACCAGCGCCGTCTGCGCGACGTACCGGCCGCGCGGCATGGTGGCCAGGAAGTGCGGCTTGTCGGCTACGACGATGTCCTCGTCCTGATAGAGGACCGGGATGTCGAAGGGAACCGGGACCTCGTCGGCTAGCTCGCGGTAGAGGTACACGATGGCGCCGGCGGGTAGCACCGTCGCAGCGTCGATCACCGCGCCGTGCCGATCGACGACTTCGCCGGCGACCGCCTTGGCGGCCACGTCCGGCCCGAACCTGCTGGCCAGCTCCTCACCGAGCGGCCCGCCGTGCACCCGCAGCCGTGCCGGCCCCAACCCGTCGCGTGGCGGCAGCGGCAGTGCCCTCATCCTCGGCCTAATTTAAGGGCACCGTCACGTCAACGGCACCGGCTCGAGGATCTCGGCGCGGGCTTCGGGAGCGCTGGCCCGCAGCGCATCCGCGGAGGCGTCGTCGGGCTGCGCCTGCGAGAGCACTTCGGCCTCCACGCGCGCTGTGTACGTCTCGACCTCGCGGTCGACGTCGGCGGCGCTCCAGCCCAGGATCGGCGCGGCGATATCGGCCACCTCGCGAGCGCAGTCGACGCCCCGGTGGGAATACTCGATGGCGATCCGGGTCCGCCGCGCCAGGATGTCCTCCAGATGCAGTGCGCCCTCGGCCGCAACGGCGTAGGCCACCTCGACCCGCAGGTAACCGGGGGCGGCGGCGATCGGGTTGAGCAGGTCGCGATGGCCGGCCGCCATGGCCAGCACCTCGTCGATCAGCGATCCGTAGCGATCCAGCAGGTGTCGCACCCGGTAGGAATGCAGCCCCTCCAGCGCGCCGACGTGCTCGGTCTGGTTGATCAGGGCGAAATAGCCGTCGGCGCCCAACAGCGGCACCTTCTCCGTGATCGATTGCGCGATCCGTGCCGGAACATATTGCGCCGCAGCATCTATCGCGTCGGCCGCCATCACCCGATAGGTGGTGTACTTGCCGCCGGCGATAGCGACCAATCCCGGCGCGGGCACCGCCACTGCGTGCTCGCGCGACAGCGTGGAGGTGTCCTCACTCTCGCCTGCCAGCAGTGGCCGCAGGCCCGCGTAGACCCCGTCAATGTCCTTGTGCGTCAACGGAGTAGCAAGCACGGTGTTGACCGTGCCCAGGATGTAATCGATGTCGGCTTTGGTGGCGGCCGGGTGGGCGAGGTCCAATCCCCAGTCGGTGTCCGTGGTTCCGATGATCCAGTGGTTGCCCCAGGGAATCACGAACATCACCGACTTCTCGGTGCGCAGGATGATCGCAACGTCGCTGACGATCCGGTCCCGCGGCACGACGATGTGCACGCCCTTGGAGGCCCGCACCCGAAAACGCCCGCGCTGCTTGGACAATGCCTGAATCTCATCCGTCCATACCCCGGTCGCGTTGACCACGACATGGCCGCGGACGTCGGTGACGGCGCCGTCCTCGGAGTCGCGCACCCGCACCCCGGTGACCCGGTCACCCTCGCGAACCAGCGACACCACCTGGGTCGACGACCGCACCACGGCGCCGTAATGCGCCGCGGTGCGTACGACGGTCAGCGTGTGCCGGGCGTCATCGACCACGGTGTCGTAGTAACGGATGCCGCCGATCAGCGCGGTGCGCTTCAAACCTGGCGACAGCCGAAGCGCCCCGGCCCGAGTCAAATGCTTCTGCGCGGGAACGGATTTCGCGCCGCCGAGCTGGTCGTAGAGAAAAAGGCCGGCAGCGGTGTACGGGCGTTCCCACCACCGCTTGGTCAGCGGGTAGAGGAACGGCAACGGCTTGACCAGATGCGGCGCCAGCGTCGTCAACGACAACTCGCGCTCGTAGAGGGCCTCCCGGACCAATCCGAATTCGAGTTGCTCGAGATAACGCAGCCCGCCGTGAAACATCTTCGACGATCTGCTCGACGTGCCGGAGGCGAAGTCACGAGCTTCCACCAGCGCGACTTTGAGCCCGCGGGTGGCGGCGTCCAGTGCAGCGCCCGAACCCACCACTCCGCCGCCGATGACCACGACGTCGAATTGCTCGCTGCCGAGACGCTCCCAGGCCGTCGCGCGTTGTTCGGGCCCTAAAAACGAACCCGGGCGGGGGTGCTCGCTGGCCGGGACGCGAATCGGGTCGCTCACGGCGCGGTCTCCTGTCGGTTACTCGTCAGTAGATTTGTTGGCTCAAGGCTACCTGGCCCGCTGTCCCAAAGGCTCCGTCAGTCCAGGTCATCGTGTGCCATCAGGCGCCGTGCCGCCTCGGTGATCGAGCCGGACAGCGACGGATACACGCTCAAGGTCTGTGCCAGATGGTTCACGGTCAACCGGGTCTGCACCGCCATCGCTATCGGCAGGATCAACTCGGAGGCGATCGGCGCCACCACCACGCCGCCGATCACCACGCCGGTGGCCGGACGACAGAAGAGCTTTACGAAGCCGTGCCGCAGGCCGGACATCTTGGCCCGCGCATTGGTTCGCAGCGGCAACATGATCGTGCGCGCCTGAACGGATCCGTCGTCGATGGCCGATTGCGGAACGCCCACCGCGGCGAGCTCGGGCCGGGTGAACACCGCCGCGGCGACGGTACGCAGCCGGATCGGGGTGACAGCCTCACCGAGCGCGTGCCACATCGCGATCCGGCCCTGCATCGCGGCGACCGAGGCCAGCGGCAGCAGCCCCGTGCAGTCGCCGGCGGCGTAGATGTTGGACACCGAGGTCCGGGACACCCGGTCGACGGCCAGGTAATTACCGGGCCCGAGTTCGATGCCGACCCGGTCCAGGCCCAGGCCACCGGTGTTGGGCACCGAGCCGATCGTCATCAGCGCGTGGCTGCCCTCGACGCTGCGACCGTCGGCGAGCTTGACCAGCACCCCGGTATCGGTGCGGGTCACCGAGTCGGCGCGGGCGTTCTTGACCAACTCGACCCCACGCTCGGCGAAGATCCGCTCCAACACGGCGGCCGCGTCGGCGTCCTCGTAGGGCAGTATCTGATCGCGGCTGGCGACCACCGTCACGTCGACACCCAACTCCGTGTAGGCGTGGACGAATTCGGCGCCGGTGACCCCGGAACCGACCACGATCAGGTGTTCAGGCAGCGCGTCGAGGTCGTAGAGCTGACGCCAGGTCAGGATGCGTTCGCCGTCCGGGCGCGCGGTCGGTAGCTCGCGGGGACTGGCACCGGTGGCGATCAGCACCACGTCGGCGTCGTAGGTACTGGTACGCCCGTCGGGCCCGGTGGCCTGTACGCGGTGGGTCGCCAGGCCAAGGGTCGTGTCGACCAGCTCGCCCTTTCCGGCGACCACCGCGACACCCGCGCCGAGCAGTTGCGCTTTCACATCTTCGGACTGGTCAGCGGCCAGCCGCTTGACGCGCTGGTGGATCTCGGGCAGCGAGATCTTGGCCGCTTCGATGTCGATGTCGAAGCCCAGATGCGGCCCGCGGCGAAGTTCGGTGCGCACACCGGTCGAGGCGATGAACGTCTTCGACGGCACGCAATCGAACAGCACCGCCGCGCCGCCGATGCCGTCGGAGTCGATCACGGTGACGTCGGCGCCACGCGCTGCCCCGACGAGCGCCGCCTCGTATCCGGCGGGTCCTCCCCCGATGATCACAATGCGGGTCGCCACCGCCTTAACCTAACGAACGTTGCGGATACGCGCCGCGTCAGCGCATGCCGTCTAAGATTTCCCCGTGCCGATCTACGCCGCTTACGGCTCAAACATGCATCCCGACCAGATGCGGCAGCGTGCACCCCACTCGCCGATGGCCGGAATCGGCTGGCTGCACGGCTGGCGGCTGACGTTCGGCGGCGAGGACATCGGCTGGGAAGGCGCGCTGGCCACGGTTGTGGAGGATCCGGCGTCGAAGGTGTTCGTCGTGCTCTACGACATGACATCGGCCGACGAGAGCAACCTCGACCGCTGGGAAGGTTCCGAACTCGGCGTGCACAAGAAGATCCGCTGCCGGGTGGAACGCGTGGCATCAGACACCGACACCGATCCGGTGCTGGCGTGGCTGTACGTGGTGGACGCCTGGGAAGGCGGCGTGCCGTCCGCGCGCTACATCGGCGTGATGGCTGACGCTGCCGAAATCGCCGGTGCACCAAGCGAGTACGTCCACAAAATCCGTACCGGCCCAGCCCGCAACGTCGGGCCGGGGCACGGCGAGTAGGGCAGTTCTCAGCCCAGGTGGGCGACCTGAGGCTTGGTGGGTACCACGATGACGGTGGGCCCGTCGGCGTCCAGGGCTGCCTCGAATTCCTTGACCAGTTCCAGCGTTCCGTCGACGGTTACGGCGCGACATCCGAAGCCGATCGCGAGCGACTCGATATCCAGTCCGGGCAGATCCAGCCCGGGCACGTTGGGTGTCTTCTCCAGCAACGCAAACGACTTCAATATGGAGTACTCACCGTTGCGCATGACGACGAACACGATCGGCAGCTTGTGCTGAGCGGCCGTCCAGATCGCCTGAATCGAATACTGGAAGGAGCCGTCGCCGATGGTCGCCACGACGTGGCGCTTGCGTCCGCTGGCCCGATCACCCAGCGCGACCCCGACCGCGGCGGGCACACCCCAGCCGATGCCGCCGCTGCCGGTGGCGAAGAACGAACGGGACGCGACGGTCGGCAGCCAACGCTGTTGTGCGGCCATGGTTGACGTCGACTCGTTCGACAGGGCCGCCTCAGCCGGCTTTACCGTGCTCAGCGTCGAGTAGACCTGATCGGGAGTCAGCGGCGCGCTGACGGCTTCGACGGTGGCGGGGCTGCGGTCGATCGGTGTGGGCGTCGGCCGGCCGGACATGACCTCGATCAGCGGAGTCAACTGCTGCAGGGCCAGCTTGGTGTCGCCGAGCAGGCTTTCGCCGACAGGCGCCGCACCGGCCAGGAACGGATCGTTGGTGAGGTGCAGGAGCTCGGTGCCCTCGGGCAGATACTCGCCGGGCACATACGGGTAGTAGCGAAACACCTGGGCACCGACGACGACCACCAGGTCGTGACCCCGCAGCACCTCGGCGACTTCCGCGATCGTCATCGGCAACAGCCCCTGCCAGAGGGGGTGGTTCTCCGGGAAGCTCGCCCGGTCGGTCAGCGGGCTTCCGTACACCGGCGCGTGCACCTTCTCCGCGAACTCCACTCCGGCATCCCAGGCATCGGCGCGATCGACCTCGGGACCGATCACCAACGCCGGCCGCTGCGCCCGGTTGATGCGATCCGCGAATGCGCGCAGACGATCAGCGTCCGGCGCGGTCCGGGTGCTCGCCGTCCGCACGACTGCGGGACCGAGCGCCGGCTTTTCCCAATCGTCAAGTGGGATGGACAGATACACCGGTCCGGCCGGAGGTTGAGTCGCAATGATGTAGGCCCGCATGAAGGCCGCCGGAACATCCTCGGCGCGCGCCGGCTCATAGGCCCACTTGACCCACGGAAGCGGCAACTGCGTCGCGCTGGTGTTGGTCAGATATGGCTCGCACAGCGACATCTCGCGAGTCTGCTGCCCGGCGGTGACAATCAACGGCGTGTTGCTCTTGTACGCGGCGATGAGACTTCCCATCGCATTGCCGGTGCCCGCGGCGGTGTGCACATTCACCAACGTCGGCTTACCGGTGGCCTGCGCGAAGCCGTCGGCCATCGCCAGCACCGAGGCTTCTTGCAAGCCCAGAACGTAGGTGAAGTCATCTGGAAAATTCTTGAGGAACGTCTGCTCGGTCGAGCCCGGGTTGCCGAACACCGTCGTCAAGCCCAAGGTGCGCAGCAGATCGTAGGTGACATCCCAGACAGTGGGTTCAGTGGCCATACGAAAATCTTCGCAGCTCCCGCGGGACGGCGTCGATGTTCCTGACGACACCGTTAGCTACCGAATTCTGTGCCGGAGCACACCGGGCGTCTAACCCATCGCGGCCGACTGCTCGACGATGTTGACCATCAGCCGGACCCCGATTTCCAGGGCGCGCTCGTCGAGGTCGAATGTCGGCTGATGCAGGTCCAACTGCGGACCGTGCCCCGACCAGACGCCGAGCCGGGCCATCGCACCCGGCACTTCCTCGAGATACCAGGAGAAGTCCTCACCGCCACCGGATTGTTTGGTGTCAGCCAGCGCATCCGGACCGACCGCCTCGATGGCATGGGTCAGGATGCGCGTCGAGACCTCTTCGTTGACCACCGGCGGGACGCCCCGGTTGTACCGCAGGGTGTGTTCGATGTGCAGCGGGGCCAGTAATGCGCTCACCGCCTCCCGGACGATCTCCTCCATGCCCAGCCACGCCTCGCGGCTGGCGGTGCGGACCGTGCCGGCCAGCGTGCCGCTCTGCGGAATGGCGTTGGCGGCCACCCCTCCATTGACCGCGCCCCAGACCATCACCGTGCTGTGGCGCGGGTCGATCCGGCGAGACAAGATGCCGGGCACACCGGTGATCAGGGTGCCCAGCCCGTAGACCAGGTCGCCGGTCAGGTGCGGCCGCGAGGTGTGCCCGCCGGCCGACGACAGGCTGATCTCGAGCATGTCGGCCGCCGAGGTGATCGGCCCCGGCTTCACGGCGACCTTGCCGACCGCCAGACGGGGATCGCAGTGCAGCGCGAAGATCCGGCCGACCCCGGCCATCGCGCCCGCGGCGATCGTGTCGATCGCACCGCCGGGCATCAACTCCTCGGCGGGCTGAAAGATCAGCCGGATCCCGATCGGCAATTCCGGTGCGCTCGCCAGGGCGAGCGCGGCGCCCAGCAGGATCGCGGTGTGCCCGTCATGGCCGCAGGCATGTGCGGCATTCGGCATTGTCGACGCGTAGGGAGCACCGGTCCGCTCGGCCATCGGCAGCGCGTCGATGTCGGCCCGTAGCGCGATGCGCGGCTCCCGATCGGGGCCGAAGTCACACGTCAGCCCGGTCCCGCCGGGCAGCACCTTCGGATTGAGCCCGGCCTCGGCCAACCGCGCGGCGACGAACTGCGTGGTGGCGAACTCCTGGCGACCGAGCTCGGGGTAACGGTGGAAGTGCCGCCGCCAGCCGACCAGATCGTCGTAGTGCGCGGCCAGCCAGGAATCCGCGATCTCAGCGAGGCTCATGCGCGCCGCTCCTCGTGAGCGCTCAGCACCCGGTCGCGTTGCTCGGATGATTGCGCAAGGCGAACGACTGTGCGCGCCAGCATGATTGCGCCGTCGAGCACCGCCTTGTCGGCCGTGGGTGCGGCGGCTGCGGCGGTGAAATCAGCCTGATGCAAAGACGCGCCGCCGGCGTCGACTCCGACCATCGGATGGATGCCGGGCATCAACTGGGTGACGTTGCCCATGTCGGTGCTGCCCAGCGGAACCGCCGCCTCGTATTCCTTCGCGAGCGGCGAGCGGCCGAGCCGGGTCATCTCGGCGCGAACGGTCTCGGCCAGCCACTCGTCCGGCCGCAGCGCGTCGTACATCGGCTCGGTCTGCTCGACGGTGTAGTCGCAGCCGGTAGCCACCGCGCCGGCCAGGAAGCAGTCGCCCACTTTGGCTTCCAGATCGGCCAGCGAGGACGCGTCGGTGGCACGCATCGTGTACTGCAGCTCTGTCCGACCGGGGATGACGTTGGCGACCTGCCCGCCCATGGTGACGATGCCGTGCACCTGCTGACCCGGTGCCAGTTGCTGACGCAACAATCCGATCGCCACCTGAGCGACGGTGACCGCATCCGCGGCGTTGACACCGAGAAACGGCGCGGCCGATGCGTGGGATTCCTTTCCGCGGTAGATCACCCGAACCGCCGACAATGTCAGCGAGCGCGCGGCAGCGATGTCCACCGGACCTGGATGCACCATCACTGACACCGCGAGATCGTCGAACACTCCGGCGTTGATCAGCAAGACTTTTCCGCCACCGAATTCTTCAGCCGGCGTTCCCAGCAGCGATACCCGCAAGCCCAGCTCGTCGGCGACGTCGGCCAGCGCGAGTGCGGCGCCCACGGCCGCTGCGGCAATGACGTTGTGGCCGCAGGCATGACCGATCTCGGGCAGCGCGTCGTATTCGGCGCAGATGCCGACGGTCAGCGGACCGCTGCCGAAGTCGGCGCGAAACGCGGTGTCCAAACCCCCCGCCGCCGGCGTGATCTCGAAACCGCGCTCGGCCACCAGCTTTTGCGCCTTGGCGCAGCTGCGATGCTCGGCGAACGCCAATTCCGGCTCGGCATGGATCGCGTGCGACAACTCGACGAGGTCGGTGCTGCGGCGCTGCACCGTGTCGTCGACGCGATCCAGCGCCGGGGTCGAGGCCATCGACGCAGTATCTCACCGCCGATCACCGGCAGGCACAACGACTAGCGGCGATCGCCCGCCATGACCGGTGGTCTCCACTGCGGCGAGCGGCCGAGATGGGCCAGGATCCGGTCGAGGTCGCCGGATTGCCCGGTCGACTCGACCACCGGGCCGAACACCGCGCCCTCCGCGGTCCGGAAATCGCCATCGGGCACCACGAACGCCAACGGCACCGCGGCGGCCACCACGTCGTCCGGCAGCTCGTACGGCCGGCCCAGGGTGCGGGCCACATCCCAACCGTGCACCACGTAGTCGACGTGGTGGAAGCCGATCGCCATCGCAGCCGGGAACGCCGCGCCCGGCCCGAGTTCCGGTAGCGCGAACGACGCATCGAGCACGTCGGCCCCGGCGAACGCGTCGAGGACCTCGGCGGCGGCCCGGGCGTAGACGCCGGCGGGGTCGGCGGCCACCGCGGCGGCGACGGTGTCGGTCTGCCACACCGCCTCGTCGTCGCCGTGGCCGCGTGCCGCGGCGGCAAAGCCGCGGTGCTGCACCGTCATGTGCGCGAGCAGGTCAGCGAGGTTCCAGCCGACGCAGGGCGTCGCCAGAGTCAAGTCGTCGGCGGTGACTTGCGAGACCACCTCTACCGAGGCCAGCACCGCGATGCGATGGAGCGGACGAATATCTTGATTTGTATGCACTCGCTTATCGTATGCGTACACATATTATATGTCCACCCTTATCATCGCCCAATGGTGCGGAAGGCGATGCGTCGAGACCTCGCGGAGATGCTGGCGGAACTGGCCCGCCAGACGGTGGCCGCCGAGCAGCCGGTGCTGGAGGCACACGGCCTGTCGATGTGGGCCTACATCGTTCTCAGCGTCCTGGATCATTCACCGGTCCGGACTCAGGCCGCACTCGCCGCGGCGATCGGCGCCGACAAGACCCGCATCATCCCCACCCTCGACGAGCTGCAGCAGCACGGCTACATCGAGCGAATGCCCGACCCCGACGACCGCCGCGCTCGCCTCCTCGCGATCACCGAATCGGGCCGCTCCATCAAGGACACCGTGCAGGTGAATATCCAGCGCGGCGAGGAGCGCTGGCTCGGTCAGCTGTCCGCGCACGAGCGCGACATCTTCCTGCGAGCGCTGAACCAACTCAGCGTCCGCGGTGCCGATTAGGCTGCCGAATGTGAATGACGGCCGGCCCGACGTCGACGCGCTCGCGCGCACGGCGGCGCAGTTCATCGCGGATCGGATCGGGATCGCCGACCACGATGTGGCGATCGTGCTGGGGTCCGGTTGGTCACCGGCCGTCTCCGCGCTGGGCCAGCCGACGGCGGCCCTGCCGATGGCCGACGTACCCGGATTCACCCCGCCGTCGGCGGCCGGGCACACCGGCCAGGTGCTGTCGGTGGGCATCGGCGGGCACCGCGTGCTGGTGCTGGCCGGCCGCGTGCACGCCTACGAAGGACACGATCTGCACCACGTCGTCCACCCCGTACGCACCGCGTGCGCGGCCGGTGCGCGCGTCGTGGTGCTCACCAATGCGGCCGGTGCGGTGCGCGAAGACTTCACGGTCGGCCAGCCGGTGTTGATCAGCGATCACCTGAACCTGACCGCGCGATCGCCGTTGGTCGGGGCACAGTTCGTCGACCTGGTCGACGCCTACGCCGCGCGATTGCGACTGCTGGCTCACGAGGTCGACCCGGGAGTGGCCGAAGGCGTGTACGCCGGTCTGCCGGGACCACATTTCGAAACGCCGGCCGAGATCCGGATGCTGCGGACGCTGGGCGCCGACCTGGTCGGCATGTCCACCGTCCACGAGACGATCGCGGCGCGGGCCGCCGGTGCCGAGGTGCTCGGAGTCTCGCTGGTCACCAACATGGCCGCCGGCATCACCGGCGAGCCGCTCAGCCACGTCGAGGTGCTGGAGACCGGTGCCGCGTCGGCGGCCCGGATGGGTGCGCTGCTGGCCGACGTGGTCGCACGGTTGTAGGGACCCCGTGACCCCGGAGGACTGGATAGCGCACGACCCCGACCCGGTGACGGCCGCCGAACTCGCCCGCTGCGACGGGGCGGAGTTGACGGCGCGGTTGGCCCGCCCGCTGTCGTTCGGCACTGCGGGGCTCCGTGGCCCGGTTCGAGGCGGCCCGGACGCGATGAATCTCGCCGTGGTGCTGCGCGCCAGTTGGGCGGTGGCCAAGGTGCTCTCCGGGCGCGGGCTGACCGGCAGAGACGTGATCGTGGGTCGCGACGCGCGGCACGGATCGGCTGCGTTCGCCACTGCGACCGCGGAAGTGTTTGCCGCCGAGGGGTTTTCAGTGACGCTGCTACCGCAGCCGACACCCACCCCGGTGCTCGCGTTCGCGGTCCGGCAGACTGGCGCGGCGGCCGGCATCCAGATCACGGCGTCACATAACCCACCCGCCGACAATGGCTACAAGGTGTACTTGGACGGCGGAATCCAGATCGTCTCCCCCACCGACCGCGAGATCGAAACCGCAATCGCCGCGGCACCGTTCGCCGACGAGATCGCCAGATCCGCAGTCGTCCCCGACGGCTCCGCACTGGTGGAGCGCTACATCGAGCGGGCCGCCCGGGCGCGGCGCTCGTCGTCGAGTCCGGTTCGAGTGGCCCTGACCCCATTGCACGGCGTGGGCGGGCAGGTCGCCGTCGAAACGCTGCGGCGCGCCGGATTCGCCGATGTCCACACCGTCGCCGCGCAATTCGCCCCCGACCCCGACTTTCCCACCGTCGCGTTCCCCAACCCCGAAGAACGCGGTGCCACTGATGCTCTGCTGGCGTTGGCCGTCGAGACCGACGCCGACGTGGCCATCGCCCTCGACCCCGACGCCGACCGGTGTGCCGTGGGTATACCGACGCCGGTCGGCTGGAGGATGCTGTCCGGTGACGAGACTGGTTGGCTGTTAGGCGATTACATCCTCTCGGAGATCGAGGCGCCGCAACGGTCGGCCAGCGTGGTAGCAAGCACGGTGGTGTCATCGCGGATGCTGTCGGCGATCGCCGCGCACTGGGGCGCCCGGCACGTCGAGACCCTGACCGGTTTCAAATGGCTGGCCCGAGCCGATGCCGACCTGCCCGGCAGCACGCTGGTGTACGCCTATGAAGAAGCCATCGGACATTGCGTGGACCCGGCCGCGGTGCGCGACAAAGACGGCATCAGCGCCGCGGTCCTGATCTGCGATCTGATCGCGACACTCAAGAGTTCACACCGGTCAGCACTCGATGCGCTGGACGACCTCGCCCGCCGCTTCGGGGTGCACCGCGGCGCCGCGGTGTCGCGTCCGGTCTCCGACGTCGGCGAGGCGGCCGCGCTGATGAGCCGACTTCGGGCCGCGCCTCCCACCCGGCTTGCCGGATTCGACGTCACGACAACAGATCTGGTCTCGCAGACCGATGCACTGATCTTCGCCGGGGGCGACGCCGACACGACGGCCCGCGTCGTGGTCCGGCCATCGGGTACCGAGCCGAAGGTCAAGTTCTACATCGAGGTCGTGTCGAACGACTGCAACCGCGCCACTGCGCTGTGCGACGAACTGACCGCTGCGATGCGAACGATTTAGCCACGCCGGCGACGATAAACAGGGCAGTGCGATCCGGATGGGGAAGGAGGAGCGGCGCAGTCAGCGCGGTCCGAATTGGCGGTCGCCGGCGTCACCGAGACCCGGAACGATGTAGGCGTCGCCATTGAGGCCCTCATCGACGGCCGCAGTGAACAGGCGCGCATCCGGCGCCGCTTTCTCCAGTGCTGCAACACCTTCCGGGGCCGCCACCACACACAGCACGGTGATGTCGTCGGCACCGCGGCGTTGTAACAGGCCGATGGCGTGCGTCATCGAACCGCCGGTGGCCAGCATCGGGTCGAGCACGATCACCGGCCGGCCGTGCAGGACGTCGGGCAGCGACTCCAAATACGGTGTGGGCCGCGCGGTTTCCTCGTCGCGGGCGACGCCGATAAAGCCCACCTGCGCCTCCGGTAGCAGCGTATGCGCCCGCTCGACCATGCCCAGCCCCGCCCGCAGTACCGCAACCAGCAGCGGCGGCGTCGCCAGTCGCGTTCCGGCGGTCTCGGTCAATGGTGTTCGTACGGCGACGTTCTCGCGCGGTACATCTCGGGTGGCCTCGTAGACCAGCATCAGCGTCAGCTCACCCAACGCGACGCGGAACGCCGCGTTGTCGGAGTTCTGGTCGCGCAGAGTGGTCAGCCGGACTGCGGCCAACGGGTGGTCAACGACGTGCACATCCATCAGGTGATCCCACCAGTCTCAGCAGTCCCTCGGCAAGGGGATAGTGCGTGTGGTGCTGTTCCGAGAAGTAGTGCATGCCCGGTGGCTGGTACGGATGTGACGTCCGTGCCTCACGCGCCGAAGAAGTTGAAGGTGTCGAACCCGTACCCCACCAAGTCGATCAGCGGCTGCGCGGAAATCAGCGGCTCGCCACTGAAAAGGACATCCGGCGCCAAGGACGGCATGCTCGCCGACAAGGTGGTCAACTCAGTGAGCATAGATACATCGAGCTGGTTCAACGAGTCGTAGCCCGACAGCAGCGAGTCGACGAACGACGTCGGCAGCGGCGACTGCCCGGCATCCTGCAGCAGGTCGTTGATCGGGCCGACAAGCGTCTGTACCCCGGCGTATTCCATACCCGCCAGCATCTGCAACGGATCCATCTGGGGAGCAAAGCCTGAACCGACGGACTCGACCAGCTGGCCGGTCGCATCCACTGTCCACGGGCCCGAGACGCCGATCGGGTCGACACCGTCGACCGGGATGCCGGCGCCCGGATCGCCCGGGTTGCCGTAGCCCCAGTCGTCCACCAGCGTCGCAAACGGGCTGAAGCTGTCGTAGAAGAAGTGACCGGCCGGCCCGCCGTCGAACATGAACGCCAACGTCGGCAGCGGCGCGGGGATCGCGTAGAAGTTGGTGTCGCCGATCTTGCCCAGGTCGATGATGTTCCCGGTGTCCAGGTTCACCCCGGGAGTCGGGTCCGGGTAAAACCCGTGCACCGTCTCGATCCCGATCAAGGCGTTGAGGTCGGCGAACAGGTTGCTGGGGTCCTCCGGGAAGTCGGCAAAGCCGTCGTACTCACCCATGTAGATGTCGGTCGCGATGCCGGTAGTCGGGGTTGTTGCAAGGTCCATCGGAATGCCGAGGAACGGAACGTGTTGCGGCGCCGGGTCCAGGCTGAATTGGCTGACGCCGTCCGGGAACTGGAAACGATCCAGGATGCCGCCGATCGGGCTGTTCGGGTCGCCGAGCAGCGTGACGTGCAGGTCGTCCAAGTTGGCGTTGTTGCCCTCGATCAGCTGGTTCATCCACACCGTGGCGACGGTTGCGCTCTGCGAGTAGCCGAGCACTGAGACGGGGCCGCTGGCCAATGCGGCAGTCGGGTCGCCGTCCAACGCGACGACGCCCGCGTTCACCGAATCGCCGAAGCTCAGATCGAGCTGGGCCGGATTGCACTCGATAGGGCAGAACTGCTCCGGAGTGGTCAGGGACTGGTAGTCGTAGCCGCCCGGGAGGTACAGCTGCTCGACGCTGCTGAGGTAGTCCGCATCCGGCGTCGGGGTCCCGGTGCCGCCCATGATGAAGCCTTCGCCGGCGACCAACGACACCTCGGCCATCAACGCCCGCACCCCGGATTGGAAAGCCGGCGTCAGGCTCAGGCCGGTGGCGCACGCAGCCGCGAACACCACCGCGCTCATCGAACGAGCCCGCACAGCCGTCATCCAAACCTCCATGCCCGCGGACGGCACCCCCGACCTGCGTGGCTGAAGCGTAATCGAACACGGCGAATTCACAGTTATTTTTCATCGGATAGCCAGTCGACACGTGTATTGCGGTGCCGACGGATTGGGCAAAAATGGCCCTATGCTTCGGCCATGCAACCCCGATCCGGGCGTCGTGGCAGGCGAAATCCGGTGGTCAGCCTCTTCGGTGTGCTGACCGTCGCGACCGCTCTGATGTTGTGGCCAGTCCCTGTTCAACGGCCGTTTGATAGGCCGGTCGACATGACCGCGGCGGCGGTTCCGACCCCCGCTCACATCGTCATCGTCGTCGAGGAGAACCGCTCGCAGTCCAACATCATCGGCAACAAGGCGGCCCCCTTCATCAACCAGCTGGCCGCCAATGGCGCGATGATGTCGCAATCCTTCGCCGAGGTGCATCCCAGCGAACCCAATTACTACGCGCTGTTCGCCGGCAACACTCTGGTGAAGGAAAACGTCTGCCCCGTCAATGCGGGCAACGCACCCAACCTCGGCTCACAACTGCTCGGGGCCGGTTACACGTTTGCCGGCTTCGCGGAAAGCCTGCCCGCGCCGGGCAGCGAAGACTGTCGGGCAGGCAAATATGCGCGCAAGCATGTGCCCTGGGCCAGCTTCACCAATATCCCCGGCTCGCGGTCACTTCCGTTCTCGGCGTTTCCGGCTCCGGCGAACTACGCCGGCCTGCCGACCGTCTCGATGGTGATCCCCAACCTCGACAACGACATGCACGACGGCTCGATCGGCCAGGGCGACCAGTGGCTTTACCAGAATCTGTCGCAGTACGCCTCATGGGCGCGGACCAATAACAGTCTGCTGATCCTGACCTGGGACGAGGACGACAACACCTCGCGCAATCAGATTCCGACGGTGCTCTACGGCGCAGGTGTCCGGCCCGGCAGCTATGACGAGCCGATCAGCCACTACAACGTGCTCTCGACCATCGAGCAGATGTACGGGCTGCCCAAGCTCGGCCTCGCGACGCGAGCGCCGGCAATCACCGACATCTGGGGTGCCTGACCCGATCCGGCGTGTGGTCGTCGCTATTGTGAGCCGCATGTCTGCTGACCTCGTGCCTATCCGCTTGAGCCTGACCGACGGCGATCGCTACACGGTGTGGGCACCCCGCTGGCGCGACGCCGGGGACGAGTGGGAGGCCTTTCTGGGCAAGGACGAAGACCTCTACACGTTCGAGACGGTGGCCGATCTCGTCGCCTTCGTGCGCACCAATTCCGACAACGACCTGGTCGACCACCCGGCGTGGCAAGCGTTGACCGAATCCAACGCCCATAAGTTGGACCCGGCGGAGGACAAGCACTTCGACTTGGTGGCGGTCGAGGAACTGGTGTCGGACAAGCCGACTGCCGAGTCGCTCGCCACACTGGCCAACGCGTTGACGATCGTCTCGTCGATCGGCTCGGTGTGTGAACTGCCGGCAGTGATGAAGTTTTTCAACGGCAACCCGACGCTGGGCACGCTGAGCGGCGGTATCGACCACTTCAGCGGGAAAGCCGGCCTCAAGCGCTGGAACGCCATCGCCGACGTCGTCGGGCGCGGCTGGGATGACGTGCTCAAAGCCGTCGACGAGATCGTCAGCACGCCCGACGTGGACAGCGCGGTGTCGAAGACCGCCGAGGCCGAGTTGGCCGAACCGTTCGAAGAAGAGGTGCTCGAGACCGAGCCGGAGACCACCGACGAATCCGAACCCGAGACCGAGACCGCGGTCGCGGAAGACGCCGGGATCGACGCGGCGACCGGCGACGAGGTGGTGCTGGGCGGCGACGAGGACTTCTGGACCAAGGTCGGCATCGACCCGATCCGGATCATGACCGGCGCGAGCACGCTCTACACCTTGCGCTGTTACTTCGACGATCGCCCGATCTTCCTGGGCCGCAACGGGAGAATCAGCGTGTTCACCTCGGAGCGCGCGTTGGCCCGCTACCTCGCCGACGAGCACGACCACGATCTATCCGACCTGAGCACCTACGACGACATCCGTACGGCGGCCACTGACGGCTCGCTGCAGGTCAACGTCACCGACGACAATGTCTACGTGCTGAGCGGGCTGGCCGACGACTTCGCCGGCGGGCCCGACGCGGTGGATCACGAGCAGCTCGATCTTGCCGTCGAGTTCCTTCGTGATCTCGGGGAGTACTCCGAGGACACCACCGTCGACAAGGCACTCGAGGCCGACGAGCCGCTGGGCAAGCTGGTCGCCTATGTCCTCGAGCCCGATTCGGCCCGCAAGCCCGCAGCCCCGTACGCCGACGCGGTCGAGGCATGGGAAGAGCTCGAGCAGTTTGTCGATACGCGCCTGCGTCGCGAGTAACGCATCGATCGGTCGATCACGAACCGGGGAAGTTCACGTCCTTGGTCACGGCTTTCCATTCCTCGATGGACGACGACATCGCGGCGATCTTGTCGCGCATCGCCTTCAGGACGTCACGGCCCAACAGCAGGCGCAGCGGCGGATCGTCGAGTTCGGTCACCATCAGCACTGCCTCGGCGACCTTTTTGGGGTCGCCCGGCAGGTGGTCGGCGAACTGTTTGATCAGGTCTTTGCGGGCCGCCACGTCGGCGTATGCCTCGATCGGAGTGGCTGACTCCTTCATCGAGCGGGTCGCCCAGTCGGTGCGAAAAGCACCCGGCTCGATGGCGGTGACTTTGATGCCCAACGGGCGTACCTCGGTGGCCAGCGCCTCGGTCACCGCCTCGAGCGCGAATTTCGTCGACGAGTAGTACGCGTTGGGCGGATTGGCCACCAGGCCTGTCATCGACGAGATGTTGACGATGTGGCCCGAGCCCCGCCCCCGCATGGCCGGCAACACCGCCTTGATCATGTTCACCGCGCCGAAGTAGTTGACGTCGAAGAGCTTTCGGACCTCGGCGTCCTCGCCTTCTTCGACCGCCGACAGATAGCCGTGCCCGGCGTTGTTGACCAGGACGTCGACGCCGCCGAACGCTTTCTCGGCCGCCGACACCGCGTCGGCGATCTGGTCGGCGTCGGTGACATCGAGCGCGACAGCCAGTGCGCGGTCACCGAATTCATCGGCGAAGTCCTGCACCGCCTCGGACCGTCGCGCGGTGACCACCGCGCTGTGGCCTGCCTCCAGGACCCCGCGGGCGATCTCGCGCCCGAATCCGGTCGAGCATCCGGTGATCAACCAGCGCGCCATCTCAGGCCGTCCCTTCCGGTAGCCGCCGCAGATACGCCGCGCGCCGACCGGCCAGTTCGGCCTTGCGCTGCTCGGGAGTCACCCGAGGCAGGTCCGGCACTTCGGTGTCGAGCCGGTCCAGCTTGACGACCCTGCCGTGGGCGCCCAGGTCTTCGCGGGGGCCGGCTTCGCCGAACTCGGCCATCCGCAACGTCAGGATGGCCTCGTGCAGCCCGTCGGAGTCAATCCAGTTGACCACCCCGGGATCGCTCGGCGAGATGACGTAGGTGTAGCTGCCGTCGCCGTTGGCCACCGACTGCGCCTTGTTGAGACTGCCGGTGCGGTCGACGATGCCGAGCGTGGTGCCCCAGATGTTGCTCAGCGGCACGGTGAAGTACTCGGCGCCGCCATCGCTGACGTCGACCACGAAGGCCTCGTCCGGAGCGAGTTCGAAGCGGCCCATGACGTAGACCTGATTGCGCATCGCACCGACCTTGTCGGCCGACCACGCGAGGTTGAAGTGGTTGGGCGCCATCTTGTAGACGCCATGGCTGAGCTTGCCGGTGAAATTCGCGAAGTACTCCATCATCGCCGCCGTCGCATCGGCCTGCTCGTCGCGCGTACGCGCCGGCGTCACGGGTGATCCACCGAGGCGTTGCACCTCAAAGTAATTGGGGTCGTCGTCGCTCCAGTCCAGCAGCACGTCGCGGACGTAGAACTCGTGCGCCGCCGAGGTGGTCTGTACGTGGTTGGGCCGCCCGTTGGCAGCGTCGGCGTCGACGGTGATGGTGAAGCTGCCATCGGAATCCACCGCCATGGTCCGGCCGTTGAGCACGTCCACGGTTCCCATGTGGGCATCCCAGAGCGTGAAGTAGTTCTCCGTCATCCGGTGCTTGCCGACCCGGCCGTGAATCTCATAGCGCTCGTCTCCCGATATCGGTATCACCCGATACACGCTGTCGGGATTGTCGATGCCCCAACGTGATCCGGGGATTCGATGGCCCTCCACGGGATGCGCCAGCCGGGTGATGCAGCTGACCTTGGGCCGCAGCTTGTCCTGGTTCGACGACCATATCGCCGCCGAGAACATCACCTCGGCGAACGCGTCCTCAAACCGTTCGCGCATCGCCGGCGTCGCTTTCGCCCTTCCCAGCCAGGTCTCGGCGACAGCCTGGTACGCGGCTTTGACGACCGGGTGCTCGATCAACTCGAGCGCCGCGACTTCCTGCTCGTGCTGGGCCGCTGTCGCGACGGGGTCTGATGCCATGAGCTCTCCTTACTTCCCGACGTACTGTTCAAAACGCTTGTTGTACTGGACGAACCGCTCATCGACCTGCTCCGGTCGCAGGCCGTAATCCGCCAGGCCGTACGGCGGGCGTGCCGTTTCGCGGGGCCGTTCTTTGAGCCAACGTCGCATCGCCGTCTCGGCGTCGACGGTAAGCGCCAGCCCGATGGCGTCGTAGACCCGGGTCACCTGGCCGATCGGATCGGCAACTGCGTCATCGAAGGCGATGTCGGTGACCCGATCCGCCTCATCGGGCCAGCCGTCCCGGACCGCCATCGCGCGGTCGTTCGTCCAGCCCATCCGCTGCAACCACTGCGCGCCGACCCGGTCGACGTCGACGGTGTCGGCATGCATCGCGTGCAGCGTGGCGTTCAGGCTGGCTCCCGAGGCGATCGTGGCGCGCGGGTCGCGGTGCATATGCACGATGTGCAGGTCGCCGAACTGTGCCCGCAGTTGGCCGAGATAGCCGAGGTGGGCCGGCGACTTGAGTACCCAGCGCTCGGCGTCGACTCCACACCGGCGCTTCTGCCACTGCAGGAACTGCAGCATGCGGTGCAGATAGCTGTAGGCGGGCGTGAAATCCTGTGCGTCGAGCCAGGATCGGTAGTTCGGGAGATGCGCGCCGGATTCCGGGATGTGCGACAAAAATGCGTCGGCCAGAAAGACGATCTCTTCCTCGGCCTCCCGCGCATACATCGGATGAATGGCGAACAAGTCCGGCGCCAACTCGCGGGATTTGTCCTCGCGGCCTTCGCTGACGGCGATGCGCGGATCGACGCCAACGAACTTGTAGTCCAAACGAGGCGCCGCTTCCACGACTTCCCAGCCGTAGGCACACTGAAAGCGCGGGTCGGCAGCCAGCAGCCGCTGCAACAGCGTGGTACCGCTGCGCATCATCCCGACCACCACGACCGGCGCGACCACACGCTGCTCGAGAATCTCCGGGTGCCGGCGGATCCACTCTTGCGCCCGCAGTCGCATCCGCAGGCTGTGCACGATGCCTGCCCGCAGGATGAGCACCCCGATGGCGTTGAGGTCGGCGGTCGCGTAGTCGGCCAACAGCAGCTCCAGTGGGCGCTCGAATTCACCTGGCCCCCAATCGCTCAGCGACTCCTTACGCTGAGCGTCGGCAAGCACGCCAGCCAGATCAAATGGGCCCACGCGATCAGAACTTCAGATGCTGGCTGACATCGCCGAGCTGGTCGACGAACATGATCCGGCTGTCGAACCACCACACACCGTCCAGCCGGTGAAACGTGTCCTTGTAATGGCCGGTCACGATCACCTGTAGCGGCAAATCCGGCGTGGCCTGCGTGACGGCGTAGTAGGACCTGCCGCGCGCGGTGCCCGCGGCCTCGTCGATGTCGAGCTGAACGTTGCTGGTGTTGTGCCTGGTCTTCGGCGTGCCGTCGTCGTAGATCCGGGTGGCCATCTCATACATTCGGCGCACCCCGGCGGCTCCCTCGAACACCGTTTCCGGTGGCCCGTTTTCTGCGCCGCAGATACGCCCGTGCGCGAACAGCCTTGCCACGCCGTCCAAGTCACCCGAATCGAGGAGCTCCGCATAGTGGAAGAGCAGGTTGGTGATTTCGCGTCCGCTGTCGCTCACCCGGAAATCCTGGCAGAACCGCCACGGGTCGCAGGCGTTTTGGTCCGAATCGGGCGGTACGTTTCCTCCCATGGGTGAACTAGACAACTCGGTTGCGGTCATTACCGGCGCGGCCCGCGGCCAGGGGCGCAGCCACGCCGTCGCCCTGGCCGAGCAGGGGGCCGACATCATCGCCGTGGATATCTGCGCCGATGTGGACACGATCCCCTACCCGCTGGCGACTGAATCGGATCTCGACACCACCGCGGAGCTGGTCCGGGCCGCGGGGCGGAAGGTGGTGCCCGTCGTCGCCGACGTCCGCGATCTTGCCGCGTTGGAGGCCGGCGTGCAGTCGGGCATCGACGCGCTCGGCGAGATCGATATCGTAGTCGCGAACGCAGGAGTCGTGGCCATCGGCGACACGCAAACTCGTGCCGAACCGCTCTTCGACGCGGTCGTCGACATCAACCTCAAGGGCGTATGGCACACGTTGGTGGCATCGGTGCCCTCGATCATCCGCAAAGGCAAAGGCGGGTCGATCGTTCTGGTCAGCTCGTCGCAAGGCCTGGTGGGCCGCGGCGGTGACGGCAGTACCGCAATGTTCGCCTACGCCGCATCCAAACACGGCGTGGTCGGGCTGATGCGGTCAGCGGCAAACGCCTACGCGCCGCACAAGATTCGGGTCAATTCCGTACACCCCAGCGGTGTTGCGACGCCGATGATCCTCAACGACTTCGTGATCAACCGGATGTTGGAGAATCCCAACCCGGCTGTGGCGCAGATGCTGCTGCCCGACGTGCCGTTGGTCGAGCCACACGACGTCACCGAGGCGGTGCTGTGGCTCGTCAGCCCGAGGGCGCGCTACGTGACGGGCATAACGGTTCCCGTCGACGCCGGTCACGTCGTCATGTAGCCGCCGGGCGACGATGCAGAGCGCGCAGCGCGATGAGGAGGAGCCCGGCAATGAGGGCTAGCCGATCAGAACCGCGTAACGCGGCTTGATCACGTCGTCGATGATCGCCAGCCGCTCGTCGAACGGGATGAACGCGGACTTCATCGCGTTGACCGTGAATCGCAGCAGATCGCTCCACCCGTAGCCGAACGCGTCGACGAGAAGCGCCATCTCGCGAGTCATCGTCGTGTCGCTCATCAACCGGTTGTCGGTGTTGACGGTGACCCGGAAGCGGGTGCGGGCCAGCAGGTCGAACGGATGCTCGGCGATACTGGCGGCGGCGCCGGTCTGCACATTGGAGCTCGGACACATCTCCAGCGGAATCCGCTTGTCCCGCAGGATCGATGCCAGTCGTCCGAGCCGCACCTCGCCGTCGTCTGCGACGTCGATGTCATCGACGATGCGCACGCCGTGGCCCAACCGATCGGCACCGCAGTAGGCGATCGCCTCCTGAATCGACGGCAGCCCGAACGCCTCTCCGGCATGAATCGTGAAGCGGGCGTTGTTGTTTCGCATGTACTCGAAAGCATCCAGATGGCGGGTCGGCGGGTAGCCGGCCTCCGCACCGGCGATGTCGAACCCGACCACGCCCTTGTCGCGGAAACGGATCGCCAACTCGGCGATCTCCCGCGACACCGCGGCGTGCCGCATCGCGGTGACCAGACAGCGCACCACGATGGGATGCCCGGCCGTGGCCGCCGCCTTCTCTCCGTCGGCGAATCCCGCCAGCACGGCGTCGACCACCGCGTCGAACGACAAGCCTCCGTTGATGTGCAGCTCCGGGGCGAACCGCACCTCGGCGTAGACCACCGAGTCCGCGGACAGGTCTTCCACGCATTCGTAGGCAACGCGGTGCAGCGACTCCGGCGTCTGCATCACTGCGACCGTGTGCGAGAACGGTTCGAGGTAGCGCTCCAGCGAGCCGCTGTGCGACGCGGTCCGAAACCACTGGGCAAGCGAGTCGACGTCGGTCGCGGGCAGGCCGTCGTACCCAATGTCGCCGGCGATGTCGAGCACGGTCGCAGGGCGCAGACCGCCGTCGAGGTGATCGTGCAGCAGCGCCTTGGGCGCCTTCTTGATCGTCTCGATGTTCAGCGGCGTCGTCATGGGGTGATCCGATCGATGATCAGGGGCCGCTCCGCCGGGGGCGAATCGCCGACTTTGAAGCCCGCATCCAGTTCGGCCAGCGCGGTAGGAAATCGTTCCGGGGTGTCGGTGTAAAGGGTGAACAACGCGTCACCAGCGGCCACCGGGCTGCCTGAGCGACGATGAATCTGGATTCCGGCGCCGGCCTGGACCTGTTCGCCCGGACGGGATCTGCCCGCTCCGAGCCGCCACACCGCCAGCCCCACCGCCATCGCGTCGATGTCACCCATTGTGCCGTTCCGGTTGCTGGTGACGGTTTCGGAATACTTACCAACGGGCAACGGTACGGACAAGTCCCCGCCCTGCGCGGCGATCAACGCCCGGAACCGGTCCATCGCCGTCCCGTCGCGCAACGTCTGCTCGGGGTCGCGCCGGTCGATGCCCGCGATGTCGAGCATCTCGCGAGCCAGGCCCACGGTGAGGGCCACCACGTCGGGCGGACCGCCCCCCGCCAATACCTCCAGCGCTTCGGCGACTTCGAGCCCGTTGCCGACCGCCGCACCCAGGGGGCGATTCATGTCGGTCAGCACCGCGCAGGTCGGCAGCCCGTGCTCGGCGCCCAGCGCGACCATGGTTTCGGACAGGTCCCGGCATCGCGCTTCCGAGCGCATCAGCGCGCCGGAGCCAACCTTGACGTCGAGCACCAGGGCGCCGGTCCCCTCGGCGATCTTCTTGCTCATCACCGAGCTGGCGATCAGCGGCAGTGATTCGACGGTAGCGGTGATGTCGCGCAGCGCATAAAGTTTCGCGTCGGCGGGCGCCAGCTGTCCGGCCGCGAAAATGGCCGCGCCGACATCGCAAAGCTGTTGACGTACCTGACTATTGGTCAGAGATCCGCTGAAACCCGCGATCGACTCCAGCTTGTCCAGGGTGCCACCGGTGTGACCCAGCCCGCGGCCCGAGGCCTGCGGCACCACGCCCCCACACGCGGCGATCACCGAGACCAGCGGCAGGGTGATCTTGTCGCCCACCCCGCCGGTCGAGTGTTTGTCGACGGTGCGGACCGGGCGGCCGTCGCGGCGCAGGTCGGTGAAGTCCAACCGGTCGCCGGAGTCCACCATGGCCGCCGTCCAGCGCGCGATCTCGCCGTAATCCATGCCGCGCAGGAACACCGCCATCAGCAGCGCCGACATCTGCTCGTCGGCGATCTGTCCGCGGGTGTAGGCGTCGATGACCCAGTCGATCGCGGCGTCCGACAGCCGGCCCCCGTCGCGTTTGATTCGGATCACCGTCGGCGCATCATAATTCATGGCGACACTCCTCGACCCCGGCTGCGCCGGCATCTTCGTCGCCGTCGCGCTGACTCATGCGCGACCGTCATAGGCGGCAAGATCCTGCGGGCCAAAGGCTTCCGGCAGCAGATCGCCGAGCCGCCGGGGGGCGTCGGGATGATCGATCAGCAGTTCCGGTCCGCCGTGTTCCAGCAACACCTGACGGCAACGGCCACAGGGCATTAGCGGAGCTCCCCTGCCGTCGACGCAGGCCAGTGCGAGCAATCGGCCACCGCCGCTCGAATGCAGAGCGCACACCACTGCGCACTCCGCGCAGAGACTCAGACCATATGAGACATTTTCCACATTGCAGCCGATGACGACCCGGCCATCGTCGACCAGGGCGGCCGCGCCCACCGGGAATTCCGAGTATGGCGCGTACGCACCGCGGGCCGCATGAATCGCGCTGTCGCGCAGTAGCTTCCAGTCGATCGCGTCAGCCACGGTCCCGATTCCATGCGTCGTTGCAATGCATCCGAACTACCCCATCCGCTGTTGGCTAATTCACACAGCCAGCCTAGATTCTGCGCGTGCAAAAGCGTTGGTGGACACGAAGCGCGCGATTCGGCCGCAAGAATGACAGGCGAGCACGCGATTGGGGCTAAATTGAATTGCCCGACTGGAGGGAGGCGTCGATGACGACGACATCCGCGAATCCGGCCACGCCGGAGGGACCATCGCGCATACGGCGCCTGCGGCGAACCCTCTATCGCGGCGATCCGGGAATGTGGTCCTGGGTACTGCATCGGATCACCGGCGCCACCGTCTTCTTCTTCCTGTTCATCCACGTGCTCGACACCGCCCTGGTCCGGATCAGCCCGCAGGCCTACGACGAAGTCATCTCGACCTACAAGACTCCGATCGTGGGCTTGATGGAGCTCGGACTGGTCGCCGCGGTGCTCTATCACGCGCTCAACGGCATCCGCGTCATCCTGATCGACTTCTGGGGTCAGGGCCCGCGCTATCAACGGCTGATGCTGTGGACGATCGGCATCATCTGGGTACTGGTGATCGTGCCCGCCGCAGTCGTGGTTGCCATCCACGTGACCGGACACCTGCGATGAGCTCACCTGATCTCCAACTTGGCCGGGGCCAAGTCGCACCGGTCCGGCAGCGCAGTCACGACCGTCCAGCCAGCCTGGACAATCCGCGCTCCCCACGCCGCCGCGGCGGGATGCCGAATTTCGAGAAATACGCCTGGTTGTTCATGCGGTTCTCCGGAATCGTGCTGGTTTTCCTGGCACTCGGGCATCTGTTCGTGATGCTGATGTGGCAGGACGGCGTCTACCGGATCGACTTCAACTACGTTGCGCAGCGCTGGCACTCGCCATTCTGGCAGACGTGGGATCTGTTGCTGCTCTGGCTGGCACAGCTGCACGGCGGCAACGGGTTACGCACCATCATCGACGACTACAGCCGCAAGGATTCCACCCGCTTCTGGTTGAACAGCCTGCTCGTCCTGTCGATGACGTTCACGTTGGTGCTCGGGACCTATGTGCTGTTGACGTTCGACCCGAACATCTCCGGCTGAGTAAGGGACCGGGCTCATTGAGGATGGCAACACGTGATTAGCGAACACCGATACGACGTGGTGATCGTCGGTGCCGGCGGCGCCGGAATGCGGGCGGCTGTGGAAGCCGGACCCCGAGTGCGCACAGCGGTTTTGACCAAGCTCTATCCGACGCGCAGCCACACCGGTGCGGCCCAGGGCGGCATGTGCGCGGCACTGGCCAACGTCGAGGACGACAACTGGGAGTGGCACACCTTCGACACCGTCAAGGGCGGTGACTATCTCGCCGACCAGGACGCGGTCGAGGTGATGTGCAAGGAAGCGATCGACGCTGTGCTGGACCTGGAGAAGATGGGGATGCCGTTCAACCGCACCCCCGAGGGTCGCATCGATCAGCGCCGCTTCGGCGGGCATACCCGCGACCACGGCAAGGCGCCGGTGCGCCGATCCTGTTACGCCGCAGACCGGACCGGCCACATGATCCTGCAGACGCTCTACCAGAACTGCGTCAAGCACGACGTGGAGTTCTTCAATGAGTTCTACGCCCTCGACCTGGTCCTCACCGATACCCCGAACGGCCCGGTGGCCACCGGCGTCGTCGCTTACGAACTGGCCACCGGTGACATTCACGTCTTTCACGCCAAGGCCGTCGTAATCGCCACCGGCGGCTCGGGCCGGATGTACAAGACCACGTCCAACGCCCACACGTTGACCGGTGACGGCATCGGCATCGTGTTCCGCAAGGGACTTCCCCTGGAGGACATGGAATTTCACCAATTCCACCCCACCGGCCTGGCTGGGCTGGGCATCTTGATCTCCGAGGCCGTGCGCGGCGAGGGGGGCCGACTGCTCAACGGCGAAGGCGAGCGTTTCATGGAGCGCTATGCGCCGACGATCGTCGACCTGGCGCCCCGCGACATCGTCGCCCGCTCGATGGTCCGCGAAGTGCTGGAGGGTCGTGGGGCCGGTCCGCACAAGGACTACGTGTACATCGACGTCCGCCATCTCGGCGCAGACGTGTTGGCCGCCAAGCTGCCCGACATCACCGAGTTCGCCCGCACCTACCTGGGGGTGGACCCGGTCAAAGAGCTGGTTCCGGTCTACCCGACCTGCCACTACGTGATGGGCGGCATCCCGACCACGATCACCGGTCAGGTGTTGCGGGACAACACCAACACCGTGCCGGGACTCTATGCCGCCGGTGAATGCGCATGCGTATCGGTGCACGGCGCAAACCGGCTTGGTACCAATTCACTGTTGGACATCAACGTCTTCGGCCGTCGCGCCGGAATCGCCGCGGCCGCCTACGCAAGGGGCCACGACTTCGTCGACATGCCTGCGGACCCGGCGACGATGGTGATCGGCTGGGTAGGCGACATTCTGTCCGAGCACGGCAATGAGCGGGTCGCCGATATTCGCGGGGCGCTACAGCAGACGATGGACAACAACGCCGCGGTGTTCCGCACCGAGGAGACGCTCAAGCAGGCGCTGACCGACATCCACGCCCTCAAGGAGCGGTACTCTCGAATCTCGGTGCACGACAAGGGAAAACGCTTCAACAGCGACCTCCTCGAAGCCATCGAGCTCGGCTTTCTGCTGGAACTGGCCGAGGTCACGGTGGTCGGCGCGTTGAACCGCAAGGAATCTCGCGGCGGTCATGCGCGCGAGGACTACCCCAATCGCGATGACGTCAACTACATGCGCCACACGATGGCATACAAGGAAATTGGGACCGATAAGCAAGGCACCAGCCTGCTCAGTGACATCCGGCTGGACTTCAAACCGGTTATGCAGACCCGTTACGAACCCAAGGAGCGGAAGTACTGATGAGCTCGGATGTGGACGTGCAGGCAGCCCCGGCCGGTGACCCGCCGCTACCGGCGATCCCTGCGGGCTCGGTGATGGTGACGCTGCGAATCGCCCGATTCAATCCGGAAAACCCGGAGCAGTACGCCGATTCCGGTGGCTGGCAGAGCTTCCGGGTACCGTGCCTGCCGACAGACCGGCTGCTCAATCTGCTGATCTACGTCAAGAGCTACCTGGACGGCACGCTGACCTTCCGGCGGTCCTGCGCGCACGGTGTGTGCGGGTCCGACGCGGTGCGAATCAACGGCAAGAACCGGCTGGCCTGCAAGGTCCTGATGCGCGATCTGCTGCCGGCTCCAAAGAAGGGCAAGCCCGCTAAGCCCATGACGATCACGATCGAGCCGATCCGCGGACTGCCCGTGGAAAAAGACCTGATCGTCGACATGGAACCGTTCTTCGACGCCTACCGCGCGGTCAAGCCGTACTTGGTCACCAGCGGCAATCCCCCGACGCGGGAACGGATTCAGAGCCAGACCGACCGCGCCCGCTACGACGACACCACCAAGTGCATCCTGTGCGCGGCGTGCACCACCAGCTGTCCGGTGTTCTGGAACGAGGGCAGCTATTTCGGCCCGGCCGCCATCGTCAACGCGCATCGGTTCATCTTCGACAGCCGCGATGAGGCCGCCGCCGAGCGTCTTGACATCCTCAACGAGGTCGACGGTGTCTGGCGCTGCCGCACCACGTTCAACTGCACCGACGCCTGCCCGCGGGGCATCGACGTCACCAAGGCGATCCAAGAGGTCAAGCGCGCGCTGATGTTCACCCGCTGACGGTCCGTCACAACTTCGCGGGCTACCTCGTCAGATTTGTATGACACAGAAAACCCGCATCGAGCCGCTGCCTCCGAAGAAGACCAGCCTGCTGGTCCGCGCGATGTACCGATACGCAAGACGCCGTTTCGGCGAAGTTCCCGAGCCGATCGCGGTGACCGCACATCACCCGCGGCTACTGGTCGCCAACGCCGTCCACGAAACCCTGCTCCAATCGGCGTCCCGCAGATTGCCCGCCAACGTCCGGGAGCTGGCGGTGTTCTGGACGGCGCGCACAGTGGGGTGCTCCTGGTGTGTCGACTTCGGGTCGATGCTGCAGCGCCTCGACGGGCTGGACATCGAGCGTCTCAAGGACGTCGAGAACTACGCCACGTCAGCGCTTTTCACCGACGACGAACGGGCCGCCATCTCCTACGCCGACGCGATGACCACCGACCCGCACACCGTCACCGATGAGCAGGTGGACGATTTGCGCAGACGCTTCGGCGACGCCGGCGTCATCGAGCTGACCTATCAGGTTGGGGTGGAGAACATGCGCGCCCGGATGAACTCGGCGCTCGGCATCACCGAGCAGGGCTTCAACTCCGGTGACGCGTGCCGCGTTCCGTGGGCTGACCAGACCGGAGCGGTGAGCCGGTGAACTTGTCGGGGTTGGCGATATCCCACAGCGCGCAGACCTTTCCGTCGCGCACCGTGACGGCAGTGATCCGCGGCATGATCGCCTGATGGCCGTCGCCGCCCGGCGACCCCGCGGTGTACGCCCCGAGTTCGCCGTTGATCAGCGCCAGCCGGCTCGTCGTGACGAACGCGGGTCCGTAACGCTGCGCGAGCCCGAACAGGAAGCGTGCCACCTTGTCCGGCCCGTGGATGACACGGGCTGCCGTGGGCGCTCTGCGGTTGGAATCGCCGGTGAACGTCACGTCCGGGTGCAACAGCGCGACAACGGCTTCCACATCTCCGTCGGCTATCGCGACCATCAGCTTGCCGACCACCTCGTCGTGCGACGAATTGCATTCCGGCAGCGACGTTGTGGTGACGACCTTGCGGGCCCGCGAGGCCAACTGGCGGGCGGCGGGCGCGCTTGTTCCCAGCACCTGCGCCACCTCCGCGAACGGCACGGCGAATCCGTCGTGCAACACGAAAGCGACCCGTTGGTCGGGCGATAGCAGCTCCAGCACGACCATCGCCGCGAACCGGGCGTCCTCGCCGGCCACTACGGCAGCCAACGGGTCCGCGTCGTCGAAGCCGGTGACCACCGGTTCGGGCAACCAGGTGCCGACGTAGGTCTCGCGCCGATGCGTGGCCGACCGCAGCTTGTCCAGTCCGAGCCGGCTCACCACCGTGGTGAGCCAGGCGCCCGGGTCGGCGATGTCGGTGATGTCGACGGTCGGCCCGCTCCAACGCAGCCAGGCTTCCTGGACGATGTCCTCGGCATCTGCAACCGTGCCGGTCAGCCGATACGCGACGGACATGAGATGCGGCCGCAGCGCCTCGAATTGGCTGACTCGATGGCTCGAGGTCATTCGGCGAGCGTAACCGTTAAGCAATCGAATCAGAGTGCTCGCAGCTATTGTGAGCAGGTGCACGTCTTGTCCGTCAATGTGGCACGACCCCGCGTCAACCCCGATCCGCGGGCGCAGTCGAAACTGACCGGCATCGACAAGCAGCCCGTCTCCGAGGCGGTCCTGGTGCGCCCGCCCGGGCGAGGCCAGAGCGATGCCAGTGGCCTGCTCGGCGACACCATCGGAAATCCCAAGCTGCACGGCGGAGCCGACCAGGCGGTCTACGCCTATGCCCGTGAAGACCTCGACCACTGGGAAGCGCAACTCGGTCGCACGCTCGATAACGGCATGTTCGGCGAAAACCTCACCACCGTGGGTATCGACCTGACCCAGACCCGCATCGGTGAACGGTGGCGGATCGGAAACGGAACACTGCTCCTGGAAGTCTCTGCGCCGCGCACCCCCTGCCGGACGTTTGCGTCGTTCCTGGACCTGCCGCGATGGATCAAGACCTTCACCGATGCCGGCACGCCGGGCGCCTATTTTCGTGTCTTGTCCTCCGGTGAGGCTCGTGCCGGTGACGGCATCACGGTCGAGTACCGCCCCGACCATGACGTGACCATCGGCCTAGTCTTCCGCGCCCGCATGACCGACCCGGGATTGGCCCCTGCGCTGCTGGAAGCCGACGCACTCTCTGCCGAGCTGAAACACTTTGCGCGACAACGTGCCACATGAGTGACCACCTTTGGCTGCACTTCGCCCGCCACGGCCCCGACATCACGCCGCCCATCATCACGCGCGGCGAAGGCGTGAAGATCTTCGACGACGCCGGCAAAAGCTACCTGGACGGGCTGTCCGGGCTGTTTACCGTCCAGGTAGGCCACGGCCGCGCGGAGCTCGCCGAGGCCGCCGCCCGGCAAGCCGAGACACTGGCGTTCTTCCCGCTGTGGGGATATGCGACGCCGCCCGCGATCGAGCTCTCCGAGCGACTGGCCCGCTACGCCCCGGGCGACCTCAACCGGGTGTTCTTCACCAGCGGCGGGACCGAAGCCGTCGAGACCGCGTGGAAGGTAGCCAAGCAGTACTTCAAGCTCACCGGCAAACCCGGTAAGCACAAAGTCATTTCGCGGGCAGTCGCCTATCACGGCACTACTCAGGGGGCGCTCGCGATCACCGGCCTGCCGAAATACAAGGCGCCCTTCGAGCCGGTGACGCCCGGCGGCTTCCGGGTGCCGAACACCAACTTCTACCGTGCGCCCGAACCGTTCGGCGCCGACATCAAGGCCTTCGGCCGGTGGGCGGCCGACCGCATCGCCGAGGCCATCGAGTTCGAAGGACCCGACACCGTCGCCGCGGTGTTCCTCGAGCCGGTACAGAATGCGGGCGGCTCGATCCCGCCACCCCCTGGGTATTTCGAACGGGTACGCGAGATCTGCGACCACTACAACGTGCTGCTGGTTTCCGACGAGGTGATCTGCGCGTTCGGCCGCATCGGATCGATGTTCGCCTGCAGCGACTTTGGCTATGTGCCGGACATGATCACCTGCGCCAAGGGGATGACGTCGGGCTACTCGCCCCTTGGCGCGATGATCGCCAGCGAGAAGCTGTTCGAGCCGTTCAACGACGGCGAGACAATGTTTCCGCACGGCTACACGTTCGGCGGCCATCCGGTGTCCACCGCGGTCGCGCTGGCCAACCTCGACATCTTCGAACGCGAAGGTCTCAACGACCGCGTGAAACAGCAGTCTCCGGCGCTGCGCGCCACTTTGGAAAAGCTCTACGACCTGCCGATCGTCGGCGACGTCCGCGGCGAGGGGTACTTCTTCGGCATCGAACTGGTCAAAGACGCGGCAACCAAGCAGACGTTCGACGCCGACGAGAAGCGCGCGCTGTTGAGCCGGGTGTCGACGGGCTTGTTCACGGCCGGGTTGTATTGCCGCACCGACGACCGCGGCGATTCCGTCATCCAGCTCGCTCCCCCGCTGATCAGCGGACAGGCCGAGTTCGACACCATGGAAGCCATCGTGCGCCACGTGCTGACGAAGGAGCTCGAGTCGATTTGAGCAAGCCGCCCATCGACCCGATCCGCTGGCAGCCACCGCCGTCGCGGCCGCTGCCCGAACCCGATTTCACTGCGGCACTGCACATCGTCGACGTACCGGGCACCGCCGCCGAAGACGTCGTCGCTGATGCCGACGGCAACATCTTCACCGGTGTCGAGGACGGTCGCATCGTCCGGGTCAGTCCCGACGGCGGTTCCGTACAGGTGGTCACCGACACCGGCGGGCGACCGCTGGGACTGGCGGTCGCCCGCGACGGCCGGCTCTTGATCTGCGACAGCCACCGCGGACTGCTGCGGTACGACCCGGCCGGCGGGGCGATCGAGACACTGGTCGCGGAGATCAATGGCCGACCGCTGACGTTCTGCTCGAATGTTGTCGAATCATCGGACGGCACAATCTTTTTCACCGAGTCGACGAGCCGCTTCTACTACGAGTACTACAAGGGCTCCGTCATCGAGGGACGCCCGACCGGGTCGCTGTTCCGGCGGGATCCCGACGGCACGGTCACCGAGCTGGTCGGCGGGCTCTATTTCGCCAACGGCGTCACGCTGACCACCGACGAGTCGGCGGTGGTGTTCGCCGAGAGCGCCGGATGCCGGGTGTCGAAGTACTGGCTGACCGGAGATCGGGCCGGCACCATCACCCCGTTGGTCACCGGGCTGCCGGGCTATCCCGACAACATCTCCACCGGCCTGGACGGCCGGATCTGGGTGGCGTTGGTGTCGGACCGCAACGCGCTCAACGAGTGGCTGGGCCCGCGCGCGCCGATCATCCGCAGGCTGATGTGGCGGCTGCTGCCCTACCGCTGGCTGCCCGATCCCAAGTCGACGGTGTGGGTCGTGGGGTTCGACCCCGACGATGGGCACGTGGTGGGCCAGCTGCATACCCAGCATCCGGACTTCGGTCTGGCCACCGGCGTGGTGGAAACGCCGGGACGGCTATGGCTCGGCCGCATCGCCGGGCCCGGGATCTGTTACCTGAATTTGTAACATCCGTAACACCAGCCACAGCGCGGCTCCCGGAGATCGGGCCGCTGATCGCCTAATCTGCTCACACGATGTCACTCTTCAAAACAGCATCATGCCTGGCAGCAGCCGGTTTCATGCTGAGCACCCCCGCGCTGCTCGGCATGCCGGCGGCGTTCGCCGAGCCCGGCCCCGGACCCGGCGTCGTGCACGACGCGTGCCCTTACAAAGTCGCCACTCCCGCGGCGGTGGACTCGTCGGAAGTCCCCCAAGCCGGCCAGCCACCCCTGCCGCTGCCGGTGCCGCCGTCGCCGATCGGCGGTAACGCACTGAGCGGCTGCGGCGTGGTCGCCGCTGCCGGCACCCCACCGGTACCTGGCGACATCTCGGCCGAGGCCTGGGTGGTGGCCGACTTGGACAGCGGCGCCATCGTGGCAGCACGCGACCCGCACGGGCGGCACCGTCCGGCCAGCATCATCAAGGTGCTCGTGGCCATGGCATCGATGCGCGAGCTCAACCTCAACAAGACCGTCGACGGCACGCCTGACGATGCCGCCGCGGAGGGCACCCGGGTCGGCGTTGCCCCGGGTGGCACCTACACCGTGAACCAGTTGCTACATGGCCTACTGATGCACTCCGGCAACGACGCCGCGCACTCGCTGGCCGTGCAACTGGGCGGCCTGCCGACCGCGCTGGACAAGATCAACGCGCTGGCGGCCAAACTCGGCGGCAAAGACACTCGCGCCGCGACACCGTCGGGCCTGGACGGGCCGGGCATGAGCACATCGGCCTACGACATGGGGCTTTTCTATCGGTATGCCTGGGAGAACTCGACTTTCGCCGACATCGTGCACACCGAGAAGTTCGACTTTCCCGGACACGCCGACAGCCCGGGCTACCAGCTGGAGAACGACAACCAGCTGCTTTACCACTACCCCGGCGCGCTCGGCGGCAAGACCGGCTACACCGACGACGCCGGCCAGACGTTCGTCGGCGCCGCGAACCGGGACGGACGCCGGCTGATGGCGGTCTTGCTGCACGGCACCCGGCTGCCGATCCCGCCATGGCAGCAAGCGGCCCACTTACTGGATTACGGTTTCGCGACCGCGCCGGGAACCCGGGTGGGGACCCTGATCGAACCCGACCCGTCGCTGCTCGCCTCGTCGAGCAAATCCGCACCAGGCGAGCCCGCCGCGAACGCGGCCACGTTGATACCCAGCGTCGACGCACTGCCGGTTAGGGTCGGTGTCGCGGTGATCGGTACGGTCGTCGTGTTCGGCTTGATTATGGTGGCGCGCTCGACCAACCGACGGCCGCAGCACTAAGCAGCGGCTCGAAAGACCGGGGCGGCCCACCCCGGAGGGGAGCTTGTGAGCCGCATCGGCGAATCACTGCGCACACGACGGCGAATGCTCATCGCCGTTACCGCGGCGACCCTGGGCATCATCTGCGGCTACGACTTGTCCAACATTGCCGGTGCACTGCTGTTCATCACCAACGATTTCAGTCTGACCATTCGCAAGCAGGAACTGCTGACGACGATGGTGGTGATCGGAGAGATCTGCGGAGCGTTGAGCGGCGGATTCCTCGCCAACGCAATCGGACGCAAGCGATCGATGATGCTGGTGGCGGGCGGCTATGCGGTGTTCTCGCTGTTGGGCGCTGCAGCGGTGTCCATGCCTTGGCTGATGGCGGCGCGGATGTTGCTCGGCATGACGATCGGCTTGTCCGCCACCGTGACCCCGGTGTTCATCGCGGAATCGGCGCCGGCGCGGCTCCGGGGATCGATGCTGGTCACCTACCAGGTGGCGACCATCCTCGGAATCATCGGCGGCTACCTTTCCGCGTATCTGCTGGCCGAATCGGGCAGCTGGCGGTGGATGCTCGGGCTGGCGGCGGTGCCGGCGCTGCTGGTGCTGCCGTTGCTGGCCACCATGCCTGACACCGCGCGCTGGTATCTGTTCAAGAACCGGGTCGACGACGCCCGCAAAGCGCTGCTGCGCGTGGAGCCGAATCGCGACGTCGAGCAGGAACTCGCCGAGATCGCCGAAGCGATGCGCGAAGAACGCGGCGGATCGATCCTCGAGATGCTGCGCCTGCCCTACCTGCGCGCCACCGCGTTCGTCGTCGGGCTGGGATTTTTCGCCGAACTCAGCGGCATCAACGGCATCATCTACTACAGCCCGCTGCTGTTTCAGGCCATGGGATTTGAAGGCAACTTCTCTCTGCTGGTGTTACCCGCGCTCATCCAACTGGCTTCGCTGGCCGCCGTTTTGACCTCACTGGTGCTGGTCGACCGGATCGGACGCCGACCCATCCTGCTTTCCGGCATCGCCGCAATGATCCTCGGCGATGTGGTGCTGATCGGCGTGTTCGCCGCCAAGTCAGACGCGGTCTCCGGGCTCGGCTACGCCGGCCTCCTCCTGTTCACCATGGGGTTCACTTTCGGCTTCGGCGCACTGGTCTGGGTCTACGCCGGCGAAAGCTTCCCGGCGCACCTGCGGTCGCTGGGTTCCAGCGCGATGCTCACCGCCAACCTGTCGGCCAACGCAATCATCGAATCGGTCTTCTTGACGATGTTGAACACCTTGGGCGGCGCCGGGATGTTCACCATCTTCGCCTTTCTGGCGACATTGGGATTCTTCCTGGTCTACCGCTACGCCCCGGAGACCAAAGGGCGGCAGCTCGAGGACATCCGCCGCTTCTGGGAGAACGACGGCCACTGGCCCGACGAAACCCCCAGCACAGCAACGGATGTACAGGCATGCCGCTGATCGCGGCTGGCGCAGTCGTACTCGAACAAGGCGTCATCCGTCCGGGCTGGGTGCACACTTCGGGCGCCACGATCGTGGGCTGCGGTAAGGGCGCGCCGCCGCGATCCCCCGATGTCGATCTGCCCGACGCACTGCTCGTCCCCGGATTCGTGGACATCCATGTGCACGGCGGCGGCGGTGCGTCCTACCTCGGAGGCGATCTCTCAGAGGTTGTGCAGGCGGCAGCTTTTCACCGCGCGCACGGTACCACCGCAACGTTGGCCAGCCTGGTCACCGCGTCCCCGTCCGACCTGTTGGCAGCGGTGGCCGGACTCGCCGAGGCCACCCGCGACGGGTTGATCGCGGGCATCCACCTCGAGGGACCCTGGCTGAGCACGGCACACTGCGGCGCCCACGACCACGCCCAGATGCGTGACGCGACCCCGGCCGAGATCGATACGCTGCTCACCGCCGGCGATGGGGCGATCCGGATGGTCACCCTGGCACCCGAGCGCACGGGCAGCGATGATGCGATCACTCGTCTGGTGGATGCCGGTGTGGTTGTGGCGGTGGGACATACGGACGCGACGTACGAGCAGACCCGGCACGCCATCGAGCTGGGTGCCACCGTCGGCACCCATCTGTTCAACGCCATGCGGGCGCTGCATCACCGCGAGCCGGGCCCTGCGCTGGCGCTGCTGGAGGATCCGCGGGTGACCGTTGAGCTGATCGCAGACGGTATCCACGTCCACCCCGCGGTGCTGCACACGACTGTCCGCGCGGCCGGTGCCGAGCGGGTGGCGCTGGTCACCGATGCCACCGCGGCGGCGGGCGCCGAGGATGGCGAGTATCAGCTCGGCGCGGTGTCAGTCGACGTGGTCGAGGGTGTGGCGCGGGTGCGGGGCACCTCGACCATCGCAGGTAGCACCGCGACCATGGACCAGCTCTTCGGCGCGGCGGCCTGCCTCGGCTCAGATCGCGACGCCGCACTGATCGCGGCAGTGATACTGACGTCGACGACTCCGGCGCGGACGCTCGGCATCGACGGTGCCGGCGCGCTGCGCATCGGCGGTGACGCCAATCTTGTTGTACTGAGCCAGAATTTGACACTGCACGCCGTCATGGCGGGTGGCAGCTGGGTAGCCGGACGGTGAGGTTGGGGAGAGGCGCGCGATGGCATGGCTGATTTTGGTGGGGTCCGGGATTCTCGAGGCGGTGTGGGCCACCGCGATGGACCGCTCCGATGGCTTTTCGCGACTGATTCCCTCGCTGATTTTCGCTGTGTCGCTGCTGTTTTCGATGGCAGGGTTGGCCTTCGCCATGCGCAGCCTGCCGACCGGGACAAGCTACGCGGTCTGGGTCGGCATCGGCGCGGCCCTCACCGTCGGTTACGCAATGCTGACCGGCGCGGAGACGGCCTCGCCGGTCAAGGTGCTGCTGATCGCCGGGGTCGTCGGCTGCATCGCGGGCCTGAAACTGGTGAGCTGACTATTCCTCGATGTCGCGCCGGATGAGCCGCGAAATGCCAAGAGCCCCAATCGCACCCACGACAACGGCGGTCAGCGCCTGCCGGGCCTTGAGACCGTCTGCAGGCTGCGGCACCCTGGGCGCGATGACGACGGGCGGCGCTTCATCCGACGTAGCCGGCGACAGGGCCGGGGTCGGCTCCGCCGCCGATGGGGCCGGGTTCGTCGTCGCCGCCCAAGCGGTTGCGAAAAGCAGAAGTCGCGCTGTCACATAGGCGAACACCATCAGACCCAGCACCGGGCCGAAGGTGGCCCCGGCCGGACTGTGCAACACGGACTTCAGGTAGATCGACCCGACCAACTTGAACAGCTCGAAGCCGATCGCCGCGAGCAACGCCGCGCGAACGGAGCTGCGGAAGTTGACCGGATCCCTGGGTAGCCGCGCGATCATCCAGCCGAATACCAACCACGACAACAGGAATGACACCAGCACCGAGACCGATCGCAGGATCGCGTCCAGCACCGGAAGCTCGTGTAGACCCAGCAACCGCAATAGCCGGGCCATCGGTCCCGCTCCGGCCAGCGCGCTGAGCGCGAGGGTGGCGAAGATGGCCACGAACGACGACACCATCGCACCGAAATCGGAGAACTTGGTCCGGACGTATCCGTGATCACCATCGGTCTGGCGCCACAACTCGGTCAACGCGACCCTCAGGTTGCTCATCCAGTTCAGGCCGACCCACAATGCGACGGCCAAGCCGATCACACCGACCGACGCGCGTGCGTCGATAGCCGAGTCCATCAGGTCGAGCATCTGCTGCCCCAGGGCGCCAGGCACCGCGTGCCTGACCTTGTTGTCGATCGCGGTCAACACGTCAGGCCGTCGGGACAGCAGAAATCCGGCGACGCTGAAACCGACCATCAGCAACGGGAACAGCGCGAAGATCGTGTAATACGTCAGCCCGGCCGCGAAGAAATTGCCCTGACAGTCGTCGAACCAGTCGTTGGCCCGCATCGCGTGGTCGAACCATGCGTACCGCGCCCGCAGTCGATCGAGGACCCCTGGCTTGCCCGGCTCGCTCATCATAACCGCGCGCTAAGGACGTCTCGGTAAGAACCCGAGCCGGTCATAGACCCGGTCGACGGTTTTCGCGGCCACGTCGTCGGCGCGTGCCGCCCCGGCGGCCAGAACGGACTCCAATTCTGTTGGATCGGAGAGCAATTCGTCGACCCGGGTCTTGATCGGGGTCACGAATTCGACAACCGCCTCCGCGGTGTCCTTCTTCAGGTCGCCGTAACCGCGTCCGGCATACCCGTCGACCAGTTTCGAGATGTCGACCCCGGTGACCGCGGATTGGATGCTCAGTAGATTCGAGACGCCGGCCTTCGCTTCCGGGTCGAAACGGATCTCGCGCTCGCTGTCGGTCACCGCGGAGCGAATCTTCTTGGCCGACACCGCTGGAGCGTCGAGCAAGCTGATCAGGCCCGCATCGGTGGCCGCGGACTTGCTCATCTTCGACGACGGGTCCTGCAGGTCGTAGATCTTCGCGGTGGCCTTGGGGATCAGGACCTCGGGAACCACGAACGTGTCCGGGTAGCGGCTGTTGAACCGCTGCGCTACGTCGCGGGCCAGTTCCAGATGCTGACGCTGGTCTTCGCCGACCGGCACCAATTCGGCGTCATACGCCAGCACGTCGGCGGCCTGCAACACGGGATAGGTGAAGAGGCCCACGGTGGTGGCTTCGCTCCCCTGCCGCGTCGACTTGTCCTTGAACTGCGTCATCCGGGATGCCTGGCCGAAGCCGGTGAAGCAACCGAGCACCCAGGCCAGCTGCGTGTGCGCGGGGACGTGGCTCTGCACGAATATCGTGCTGCGAGCCGGGTCGACACCGAGCGCCAAGTATTGGGCGGCAGTGATCAGGGTGCGACGCCGCAACGTGTCGGGGTCCTGCGCAATGGTGATGGCATGCAGGTCGACGACGCAGAAGAAGGCGTCGTGGTCATCTTGCAGCTGGGCCCACTGGGTAACGGCGCCCAGCGCATTTCCGAGGTGGAGCGAGTCGGAGGTCGGCTGCACACCGGAGAAAACCCGGCTGGATCCAGGGGCGGCACTCATGGTCCCTCAATCTTTCCATGCGAACCGCCAACCCTTCTTGCGGTACCGGCGGTAACGGCTTTAGTGTCGGCAGCATGCCAAACCGCGCGCCCATCCATCTCGGCTCTGGTGAACCCGTCCTACTGCTGCACCCCTTTCTGATCTCGCAGCTGGTGTGGGAGACCGTCGCCCAGCAACTGGCCGACACCGGCCGCTACGAGGTGTTCGCACCGACGATGGCCGGCCACAACGGCGGCCCCAAGTCCGGTACCTGGTTTCTGAGTTCGAAGGTGCTCGCCGACCACGTCGAGCGGCAACTCGACGAATTGGGCTGGGACACCGCCCACATCGTCGGCAACTCGCTGGGCGGATGGGTGGCCTTCGAACTGGAACGACGCGGTCGGGCGCGCACCGTCACCGGCATCGCGCCGGCCGGCGGGTGGACTCGCTGGACACCGGCCAAGTTCGAGGTGGTCGCCAAGTTCGTGTCGGGGATGCCGTTCTGGCTGTTCGCTCGTCTCCTGGGAACTCGTGCGCTGCGCCTGCCCTACACCCGCCAACTGTCCACGCTGCCGGTCAGCGGTACTCCCGACGGTGTCAGCGACGAACAGTTGGCCGCCATCGTCGACGATGTCGCGCACTGCCCCGCCTACTTCCAGCTGCTGGTCAAGTCGCTGACGCAGCCAGGACTGCTGGAGTTGGCGCAGACCGCAGTCCCCGCCCACCTTGTGCTGTGCGGAAAGGACCGGGTGTTCCCTGCGCCCCGGTCCCACCGCTACTTCCAGGCCCAGCTGCCGGCCAGCACCCGCATCACCGAAATCGAGGGCGTCGGACACATCCCGATGTTCGAGGCACCGGATCGGGTTACCGAAGCAATCGACACGTTCATCAGCGAGCACAGCTCGCAGCGCCGCGTCGTCGACCCCCCGGCCAGCTAGCAGCGTCTGCCCTGGGCCGTCGCCGGCACAACCCGCGGCCGCGCGGCCGGCGCCGTCCAGCGGGCCAGCGCATCGAGCCATTGCGCGCAGTTGGCCGAATCGCCGGCCCAGGCGATGTAGCCGTCGGGCCGTACCAGCACCGCCGGTCCGGCATCGGCCCGCTCGGCCTGATGCAGATCGGTCACGCCGACCGCGGCCCTGCCGCACTCGCGAATCAACACAAATCCCGGTTCGCGCTGCAACTGCGTCAGCCGTTCGCGAATCAAGGGAATCTGCGTCGCGCGGGTACCCACCAACGCGCTCTCATCGGCCCGGTGCGAGTAACGCAGCGTGGTGCCGGCGAAGCTCCCCGCCAGCGCATCCCGAATTCTGGGTATTCGAAGAATTCTGGGCGCCAACATGTTTCGCATGCCGCGCGCAATGCGCGGATGCAGGGTGATGCCGCGCGCCATCATCCCGGACTGCAACAGGACCCGCTTGCCGATCGGGTGACGCTCATCCTGATAGCTGTCCAGCACGGCATCGTCGGCACCGGCGAGCGCCGCGTCAATTTTCCACGCCAGGTTGGCGGCGTCTTGAATGCCGGTATTCATCCCCTGACCTCCCATCGGCGAGTGCACGTGCGCGGCATCCCCCGCCAGAAACACCCGGCCGTGCCGATACTGCTCGACTTGCCTTTCATCGCAATGGAATCGAGACTTCCAACCGATTTCGCTCAATCCGAGATCAGTTTTCATCGCCCGGGTCGAGCGTGCTCTCGATCTCTTCGGAATCCACCCACTGGCTGTCCGGCACCTGATGCTTGCGATCCCACACCATCGCGCGGTACCACCGACCGTCCCCCTCGCGACGGTCGTACGGCGCCAAGAACGCGAACTCGTTTCGGGTGCTGCCCAGTGTCAATCCGCCGCCGGTCGGGCCGTGCGTCAGCTTGACATCTGCCAGCACGATCGACGACAACACCGTCTTGCCGGGAAAGTCGACACCCAGCAGCGCGCGAACCGTACTGTGCGCCCCGTCGGCAGCCGATCACATACTTAGCCCGCCAACGTTGTTTCAACATTCTCGCTGCCGCCGTTCGGTCGGGCGGTCACGCACACGCCGTCCTCGTCTTGTTCGAGCGCGACGACTTCGACGCCACGCCGGACGTCGGCCCCTTGCGCGACGGCGTAGGCGCCGATCGCCTGGTCGACATTGGACTGCGGGGTGATCATCGCGAATCGGTAAGGCGAATCGAGATGGGTCAGGTCGATTCGGGCGCCGCCGAAAATCGTTACCCCCGAGGCCTTGTGCGAGCGGGCCAGCAGATCGTCGGCGATCCCGCGGGCGTCCAGCACCTCCAGCGTGCGTGCCATGGTGGCGAACGCACGACTGGACGGATTGATGGCCGGCCAGCGCTCCAGCACCGCCACCGTCCGGCCGGCGCGGGCGAGATCACCGGCGGCGGTCAGACCGGTCGGGCCCGCGCCGACTACCAGAACGTCGACGTCTTGGACGGTCATCAGGCCACCGCCTCGGGGTTGGGGTACCACCGGCGGATGTCGTCGGGGGTGGACCTGGCCGCGCGATTGAAGACGAAGCGGCAGTCGGGCTGGGCGACGTGTGCGGCGTTGACGATCCCCTCGAACAGCAACGTGTTGCCCGCCACCAGTCGCACGCCGGCGCCGATCAGCACCGCGTCGTACCGCTTGGCTGCCAGCCACTGCCGGGCCATGGCGGCGCCGGCCGCGCCGACGTCGATCAGGCAGTTGTCGACGTCGTAGCCGGCGGCGCGCAACCCGGCGATGTTCCCTTCATTGGCGGTTCGCAGCTTCTCCTTCGACAGACCGGCGAACTGCGCGAAGTCGGCCGAGGAGTAATCGATGACGTCCGGATCGAGCCCGATCTGGATGGCGGTGACGGTCATGGGCGTGACCTCTCGTCGGGGGGTTCAGTAGAGCCATGTCAACAACTGTTGAACTCGAAGCTAGCGCGGTTCCCGCGCCGATGTCAACAGTTGTTGAATACACTGTCCGCCATGCCACCGAAAGCGCGTGACGGACGCGACGGCCAGGCCACCCGAGACCGCGATCCTGGACACCGCGCGATCGCAGTTCGGCAGCCACGGCTTCGAGCGCACCACCATCCGTTCGGTGGCATCGGCTGCCGGGGTTGATCCCGCACTGGTGATGCACTATTTCGGCAGCAAAGCGGAACTGTTTGCGGCGGCCTCGCAATTCGTCATCAGCTTCCCGGATCTGTCCGGCGTGGCGCCCGACCGGCTCGCCGACGTCTTGCTGCCGTTGTTCGTCGAGGCCTGGGGCCCCCATGGCCCGCTACTTCCGCTGCTGCGGGCGGCTGCGACGAACCGGACCGCTGCGGACGCGCTGCTCACCGTGTTCGTCGGTCAGGTGGCTCCCGCACTCGCCGCGATCACGCCCGACCTCGCCCCCAGCGCGCGGCCCTGGTGGGATCACAACTACTCGGCCTCGCCGTGTCCCGCCACATCCTCGGCGTGCCGCCGCTGATCGCCATGTCCGACGCACAACTCGTCGAATGGCTACGCCCGGTGCTCGCCCACTACTTGACGGACCCGGCGCCCTGACGTTGCTCGACGATCGCCAACGCCCGCTCGGCCCATCGAACGTTTTCTTCCTCGTAGGAGATGCCACGCATCAGCGTCAGATACGGACCTACCCGCGGCGCCGTGGCCAGGAACTCCTCTTCGCTGCGGCCGTCGAGAATCCGGGTTCGCAGCCGTTCGTAGCGTTGCACTTTCACCTCGGCCCGGTCGCGACGTTCGACGATCAGGTCGCGAACCGCCGCAGCGTCGCCGACGTCGAAGGCCTGGACCTTGATCAGCAGTTCGTCGCGGATCGCCGACGGCTTCGCCGGCCGGCCGGTGAACTGGCGGATCGCTTCATAGCCCGCTTCGGTCAGCGAGAACATCCGCTTGTTCGGCCGGCGCTCCTGCTCCACGATGCGGGCCTGGATCAGACCCTGCTCGGCGAGACGTTCGAGCTCCCGGTACAGCTGCTGCGGCGTGGCCATCCAGAAGTTCGCCACCGACGCGTCGAAGCCTTTGGCCAGGTCGTAGCCGGACGACTCGCCCTCGAGAAGGGCGGCCAGCACGGCGTCATGCAACGACATTCGGCGATCGTACCTCGAGTGATAGTCAACAAATTGATTATTCACCTATGGACATACCGGGCGGCCAGCCTCTAGTGTCGAGCCCACCTACTCAACAAATTGACCATTAGAGGTATCTGATGCATCCCTTCCGCAAGGCGGTCGAAGACCACGACGAGGCGGCCATCCAGGCCTTGCTGGCCGATGACGTCGTGTTCACCAGCCCGGTGGCTTTCAAGCCCTACGCCGGCAAGCCGATCACCGCGGCGATCCTGCGCGGCGTGCTGCGGGTCTTCGAGGACTTTCGCTACGTCCGCGAGATCCACGACAGCGACGGTGGTCACCACGCGCTCGAGTTCGAGGCCGGGATCGCGGGTGCCCCCGGCGTGACCGTCAACGGTTGCGATTTCATCCACGTCAACGACGACGGTCTGATCGATGACTTTAAGGTGATGGTGCGACCGCTCTCCGGTGCGAAGGCGTTGTCCGAAGCAATGGCCGCAGAGTTTCCGAGAATCCAGCAGGAAGCTGTCGAACTGGCCGACCAGTTCGCTCGGGCCTAGAGCAACAGGGAGCAGCCAGGCATGCGAATCGGATTAGGGATCAACTACGCGGGCGGGTTCAAGGAGGTGGCTGCCGAGGTGGCCGACCTCGAACGCGCCGGCCTGGACATTGTCTTTGTCCCCGAAGCGTATTCGTACGACGCGGTGAGTGCGCTCGGCTACCTGGCCGCCAGCACCGAACGGGTCGAGCTGGCCTCGGGCATCCTGCAGCTCTACACCCGCACACCCACCCTGACCGCGATGACCGCCGCCGGGCTGGACTACGTCTCCGACGGTCGCTTCACCCTCGGCCTGGGCGCGTCCGGCCCTCAGGTGATCGAGGGTTTTCACGGTGTCCGCTACGACGCACCGATCGCGCGTACCCGTGAGGTCATCGAGATCTGCCGCCAGGTATGGCGGCGCGAGAAGCTGCAATATCAGGGCGAGCACTACGAGATCCCGTTGCCCGCCGGCAAGGGCACCGGCCTGGGTAAGTCGCTTGAAGCTCATCAATAAGCCGGTGCGGGAACGCATCCCGATATTGATTGCGGCACTGGGACCGAAGAACGTCGAGCTGGCCGCCGAGCTCGCCGAAGGTTGGCAGCCCATCTTCTTCCTGCCGGAGAAGGCACAGAATGTCTGGGGTGAGGCGCTGGCCGCCGGCCAAGCCAAGCGCGACTCGGCGCTGGGCAACCTCGAAGTGTTCGCCGGTCCGACCCTGGCCATCGGTGAAAACGTCGAGCCGCTACGGGAACTCGTGAAGCCCCATCTCGCGCTCTACATCGGCGGCATGGGCGCCAAGGGCAAGAATTTCTACCACACGCTGGCGACCAGCTATGGCTTCGGGACCCAAGCTGACCGCATCCAGGAGCTCTACCTGGCCGGCGACAAGGAAGCAGCCGCGAAGGCCGTTCCGGACGAGTTGGTGCGCGACGTCTCGCTGATCGGAACGCCCGGATTCGTCAAGGAACGAATAGCGGCTTTCCGTGAGGCCGGCGTGACCACCCTGAACGTGGTGCCCGTGGCCGAGACCGCCCACGAACGGGTCAAGCTGATCGAGACGCTGCGCGGCTTGGTGGACTGACCCGTC
>CAVVSN010000012.1:0-60927 GCA_963750885.1 uncultured Actinomycetota bacterium | reverse complement strand
CCTACCTCCAGCAGTTGACGATGGAGTCCAACGGCAAGTCGACGCGTGCCGACGGCACGCCGGTCACCACCGATACCGGTGAAATCTTCTGGGGCGAGCCGGGAACCAACGGCCAGCACGCGTTCTACCAACTGCTGCACCAGGGAACAAGGCTGGTTCCGGCCGACTTCATCGGCTTCAGCCAGCCGACCGACGATCTGCCCACCATGGACGGTACCGGCAGCATGCACGACTTGCTGATGAGCAACTTCTTCGCCCAGACCCAGGTGCTGGCCTTCGGCAAGACCGCTGAGGAGATCGCCGCCGAGGGCACGGACGCAGATGTGGTGCCGCACAAGGTGATGCCCGGCAACCGGCCGACGACGTCCATCCTGGCGACCCGGCTCACCCCGTCGGTCTTGGGCCAACTGGTCGCGCTCTACGAACACCAGGTCTTCACCGAGGGCGTCATCTGGGGCATCGACTCGTTCGACCAGTGGGGGGTCGAGTTGGGCAAGACCCAGGCCAAGCAGCTACTGCCGGTACTCACCGAAGACGGTTCTCCGGCACAGCAATCCGACAGTTCCACCGACGCCCTGGTTCGCCGGTATCGCAGCGAAAGAGGTCGGGCGGACTAGGCGAAGCGCTTGGCCAACGACAACGGCATCACTCGCATCAGCTGAACCATCGGTCCCCACGGCCACCACGGAATGGCGGCCCGGCCGGGTTCACGCTCGATAGCGGCGACGAGCGACCTGACGCCAGTTTCGTTGTCCACCATGAACATTGTGCTCTGCGATTTGGCCGTCATCTCCGACTCGATGTAGCCGGGCTCTATCACCGATCACCTTGATCGGGCCTTTGGCGTATTCGGCGCGCAGCGATTCGCCCAGTGAACTCAGGCCGGCTTTGCTGGCCGCGTACGCCGCCTTCACGCCGGGGACACCCTTGGCGCCCATTACCGACGAGATCAGCACCAAATGTCCGGACCCCTGGTTGGAGAACATCTCGAGCGTGGTTTCGATTTGCACCAAGGCAGCGACCAGGTTGGTTTCGATGGTCGCCTTGTTGGCCCACAACTTGCCTGAGCCCAACTTCGCGCCCTTGCCGATGCCCGCGTTGACGATCACCCGGTCGATGCCGCCCAGAGCGTCGGACAACTCCGCGAACACTTTCGGCACCTGGTCGTGGTCGTTGACGTCCAGCGCAGCGACGGCGACTTTGACGCCCGGATAGCGTTGCGCGAGTTCGCCTTTCAGCTCCTCGAGCCGTTCGGTACGACGGGCGCACAGCGCGAGATCGCGGCCCTTGGCGGCGAATGCGCGGGCCATGCCTGCGCCCAGACCGGAGCTGGCTCCGGTGATGAGGATTTTCTGCCGAGTCATCCGTCTATTTCAGCAGACGCGACATTCGCCGGTCGGCCAGCACCTTGCCGCCGGTCTGACAGGTCGGGCAGTACTGAAACGACTTGTCCACGAACGACACTTCACGAACGGTGTCGCCGCAAACCGGACACGGTAAGCCGGTTCGGGCGTGTACCCGCATACCGGAACGCTTCTCGCCCTTGAGCGTGGCCGCCTGCTGGCCCACCGACCTCGACACGGCGTCGGACAATACCGACGCCATCGCGTCGTGCAGCGCGGCCAGCTGTGCCTCATTGAGTTTCGCCGCGGTGGCGAACGGCGACAGCTTGGCGACATGCAGGATCTCGTCGCTGTAGGCGTTGCCGATGCCGGCGATGACCTTCTGGTCGGTAATGACGGATTTGATCCGGCCGGTGTTTTTAGCCAGCAACTCGGCGAGTTCATCGGCGTTGAGGGTCAGCGCGTCGGGCCCCAGTGTGGCGATGCCGGGGACTTTGAGCGGATCGTCGACGAGCCACACCGCCAGCCGCTTCTGGGTGCCCGCCTCGGTGAGGTCGAAGCCCGGCGCCTCGCCGGGCGGGCCGAGATGGACGCGCAACGCGATCGGGTTCTTGCCGGGTTTGAGCGGCGTGGCGGAGAGCTTTTCCGACCAGCGCAGCCAGCCGGCCCGGGAGAGGTGGGTGATCAGGATCAGCTCGCCGGCTCGCATGCCGAGGTATTTGCCCCAGCGGTCGGCACCGGTGACGGTTAGTCCGTGTAGGGCATTGATCGGCGGGGCGAAGGTCTTGAGCACCGACAACGCGGCGACGTCGACCCGGCCGACGGTCTTGCCGACAGCGTGCTGGCGAAGGTAGTCGGCTAGCGCCTCGACTTCGGGCAGTTCGGGCATGTGTCCAGTGTGCCGGTCAACGCCGGGCGCTGCGTGATACCAGCGACAGCACCCAGCTCACGATCGACAGCACGATGGCGGCCTTGATCGCGGTCCACCAGAAGTGATCGATCGCCAGGCCCCAGTGGGTGGTGTTCTCGGTGATCCGCGCGGTGATCCACAGCATCAGCGCGTTGACGACGATGTGGAACAGACCCAGCGTGATGATGTAGAGCGGGATCGACAGGATCTGCACGACGGGCTTGATGAAGGCGTTGACCAGCCCGAAGATCACCGCGACGACGAGGATGATCCCGATCCGCTGCAGGCGGGTGTCGCCGCCGACGAAGCTCAGGCCGTGGACGAATTTGGTGACCACCCACAGCGCGAGGCCGGTGAGCGCGGCGCGGATGACGAAAGCTCTCATGCGCGTGAAGCTACTCCGCTAGGCGCCCAGCCCGCCAAATCCGCCCGGCCCCGCCACCCCCGCCGGTGCCGCCGTAGCCACCGCTGGTCAGGCCATTGCCGCCGCTGCCGCCGGTACCGCCGTCGCCCGGAAGAACCCTGTAATTTCCGCTAGTCGACGAGTCAGGTGCTAGGTCCGCCCAGTCCACCGAAGCCGCCGGCACCACCACTTCCGCCGTTCGGTGGATTGCCCAGAGTGCCGCTAGAGCCTGCGCCGCCACCGTGCCCGCCATCACCGCCGTAGCCGCCGCTGACCGGGCCGTTACCGCCGTCGCCGCCGGTACCGCCGTCGCCGCCTACCGAGCCCGGCCCGAAGCCGTTGCCGCCCGCTCCGCCGTCGCCGCCGTCGCCGCCGGTTCCGTCGATGTAGCCCGCGCCGCCCTGACCGCCGTTACCGCCGGCCTGTCCGATGCCGTTGATCCCGTTGCTGCCGTTGCCACCGTTGGCTCCGTCCGGGTGTGCCGCCGTACCGCCAGCGCCGTCCCCGCCACTGCCGGCGTGGTCGACAGACTGCCCGCCCCCGCTCGGTACGGCGCTCCCCTGGTGGCCATCGATTCCTTGCACGCCGCCGGTGCCGACGGTGCCCGCCGACCCACCTTGACCCCCCGCCCCGGCTTGCCCGAACTGCCCGGGGGCGCCGCCGTCGCCGCCGGCGCCATCCTGGCCGCCGGACCCGGCGGAGCCGAACTGGCCGTGGGCACCATCGCCGCCGGCGCCGGGTGCGCCGGCTCTCCACCCTGACCGCCGGACCCGCCGTCGCCGGCCGCACCGACGCTTCCGTCGCCCGCTGTCCCGGCGTTGCCGCCTACGCCACCCTGACCGCCGGCACCGCCCGCGCCGCCGTCGTTGCCCTGGCCGCCGGTGCCTTGATCCACCAGGAGCAGTCCCGCTCTGCCGTCGCCCCCGTTAACACCGGCACCGCCTGCGCCACCCTGGCCGCCTACACCACCGTTGCCCGGGCCGCCGCCGGTCCCGACCGCAGCACCGTTGCCGCCCTGGCCGCCAGCACCGCCGCTGCCGGCGATATAGCCATCGCCGCCGTGACCGCCGGCACCTCCGGCCCCGCCATCGCCAACGAGCGGGGAGCTGCCCTCGCCACCATCGCCGCCAGCACCGCCGACGCCACCGGAACCGACGGAGCCGCCCAGGTCACCGGCGCCCCCGGCGCCCGCGGCTCCCGCGTCACCGCCGGCACCGCCGTTGGCGCCTGCGCCGGTGACATCGCCGGTGTTGTCGCCGCCCGCACCGCCGTTACCGCCGTTACCGGCCTCTCCGCCGTTGCCGCCGAAGCCCCCTTCGAAGAGATGGCCGGTGGCAACGCCGCCAGCGCCTCCGTCTCCACCGTGACCGCCCGCGCCTCCGTCAGTTGGTGACGGGCCCGACACGCCGGCACCACCATCGCCGGCGTTACCGCCAGCGCCACCGAAGCCACCACTCAACCCATCCGTACCCGCGCCGCCCGCGCCGCCGTTGCCGCCTGCCGCGCCGATCCCGCCGTCGCCAGCGCTGCCGCCGTTGCCGCCTGATCCGCCGTAGCCGACAGGCCCGTCGGTGCCTCCGGCGCCGGCGTGGCCGCCCACGCTCGGCAAGCCGCCGGGGCCGCCATCTCCGCCGTTACCACCGTTTTGGCCGGTATCGCCGAGGAAGCCCGCACCGCCGTTTCCGCCGATGCCGCCTGACCCGCCCTGGCCGCCGTTTCCACCATGCACACCGTCAACGCCGGCACCGCCGTTCCCACCGAGGCCGCCACTGCCCCCGGCCCCGCCGGCACCGCCATCGACGTGTCCGGCGTCCCCGTCGGCACCGTCGATGCCACGACCGCCGCCTCCGCCAAACCCGCCATTGCCGCCGAAGCCGTTGGATCCCCCGTCGACGCCGTGACCGGCGTCCCCGCCGTCACCGCCGTTGTGGCCACTAGCGCCATCTAGTCCGACACCGGTGTCACCGGCAAGTGCGGCGCCACTACCGCCGGTGCCACCGTTCCCTCCGTTGCCGCCGCCGACACCGTCGACCCCTGCCCCGCCGTTACCGCCGGCGCCGGCGTTCGATCCGTCGTGGCCGATGTTGACGCCTTCGGCGCCGTTGCCGCCGTTGCCACCGTTGCCGCCATGACCATTGACACCGCCGTCGGCTCCGTGCCCGGCGGCTCCGCCGTCACCGCCGCTACCCCCGTCACCGCCGCTGGTGCCAGGGGCAACGAGCTCCTGCGCGCCGTTGCCTCCCCCGCCGCCGTCACCACCGGCGCCGCCGCGAACCCCGTCGACGCCCGCGCCACCGTCACCGCCGGCACCACCGGTACCGCCGTCACCAGCATCGCCGGTTGGGTCGCCGAGGCCGCCCTGGAAACCGTTGCCGCCATGCCCGCCGTCGCCGCCGTCACCACCGGTTCCGGCCGTCAGACCGGCGGCCCCACCTGCTCCGCCGCTGCCGCCCGCCCCGCCGTCGCCACCGGCGCCGCCCGGAATCTCGCCCATCAGAACCGCCCTGGTCACCCAAACCACCCGTGCCGCCGATACCACCGGCGCCGCCCGCCCCGCCGTTACCGACGTCGCCCAGTGCGTTACCGCCCGCACCGCCGTTGCCACCGGCCCCGCCGTCACCACCGTCGGTACCGTCGAACAGTCGCGTTGAAAGCACTGACGCCGCTGGCGCCCTGACCTCCGGCGCCGCCGTCGCCGCCGTTGCCGCCGCCGGTCCAACTGTCGCCGCCCTTGCCGCCATCGCCACCGGCCTGACCGGTTCCGTCGACGCCATCGATGCCTCTACCGCCGTCGGCACCGTCGAGGTGCTCGGCCGTACCGTTGGCGCCGTCACCGCCGTTGGCGGCGTGGTCACCAGCGGGGACGTCGCTGCTCGGAACGGCTGCTTCCGGAATCACCGGCCTGACCGCTGTCCCCGCCGGTGCCGCCGGTGCCCGCCGATCCGGCCGCACCGCCAGTGCCGGCCTCGCCAAACGCGCCGTTGGCACCGCCATCACCACCGGCGCCGTCCACGCCGCCGGACCCGGCAACACCAAACTGACCGTCGGCACCAGTCGCCGCCCGCACCTGGCGCGCCGGCGTCCCCGCCCTGACCGCCGTCGCCGCCGTCGCCGTTGGCGCCGACGCTGCCGTTGGCCGCTGCCCCGGCGTTGCCCCCGTCACCACCCGCACCGCCGTCGTATCCGTCCCCGCCGTCGCCGCCGGTACCGCCGGCGCCGAAGTTCACTCCGCTCACGCCGGCAGTGCCGGTTTCACCGGGAGCACCGGGGGCACCGACACCACCCTGGCCACCCGCACCGCCGTCACCGCCATCGCCCGAAACCGTGCCGCCGACACCGCCATCACCGCCGACACCGCCATCGCCGCCGGCACCGCCAGTGACTTGGCCGGCGTCGTCGAGCGCCGCGAAGCGCGCGGCGAAGGTTGAGCGGCAGGTTCGTTGGCCCCGTTGGCGCCTGCGCCGCCGGCACCGCCGCCACCGCCGTTACCGATCTCGCCGCCATTGCCGCCGTTTCCGCCGTGGCCGCCGGCGGGGTGAGCAGCATCGCCGTGCGGCGCCGGCGCCGCCGTCGCCGCCATGGATGTCACCCGCCGCGACGGCATTGCCGTCGCCGCCGAGGGCGCCGTCGTTGCCGCCTAGCCCGCCAGTACCCGCTGACCCGCCGCCACCGCCGTGCCCGGCCACCCCGATAGTTCCGCTGCCCGCGTTGCCGCCATCCCCACCGGCACCGTCCCGCCCGCCGGAGCCGGCTAGATCCCACACCCCGGTCGCGCCGTCGCCGCCAGAGCCAGGCGCGCCAGCGTCACCACCCTTACCGCCGGCGCCGCCGTCACCGTTGAGACCCACGCTGCCGTTGGTGGCGGATCCCCCGGAGCCGCCGGCGCCGCCATGACCGCCATCGAAGCCGTCACCGCCACCGTTACCGCCGTTGCCGCCGACGCCGTCATCGACCCCGGCCACCCCGGTCGCGCCGTCCTCGCCCTGGACACCTGAAGCGCCGGCGCCGCCGACACCGCCGGTTCCACCGGAGCCGCCGTCACCCGACTGCGAGCCGCCGGCACCACCGTCGCCACCGTGACCACCGGCAGCACCGATGCTGTGGTCTCCAACCGCCCCGACACCGCCGTTGCCGGCGTCACCGCCGTTGCCGACCGCGCCCGCGTCGCCGCCGTCACCACCATTTCCGCCGGCCGTACCCGCAGTGGTGGCATCGAAGCCGTCGCCGCCGTCGCCGCCGTTGGCATCTGACGTCAGCGCGCTGCCGTTGCCGCCGTGGAGTCCGGCCGTGCCCCCCCGGTGCCGCCGGTTCCGGCCGCGCCGCCGCTACCGCCATGACCGATGCCGCCCGGGTCCCCGCCCTCGCCACCATCACCGCCGTCGAGGTGGTCGGCGGTACCTTCCGCGCCGAGCCCACCTGTGCCGCCCGAGCCGGCATCGCCGCCCGCCCCGCCGGCACCACCGTTGCCGGTCGCGCCGTCACTGGCGAAGGACCCGTGGCCGGCGTTTCCGCCCACCCCACCGAGCCCCCCGGTGCCGCCGGTTCCACCGTCACCAGCGTCCCCGCCGTTACCGTTGCCGCCATCGTCGAAGCTGCCTAGCGCGCCAGCACCTCCAGTGCCGCCGTCCCCGCCATTGCCACCCAAACCGGCATCGCCGCCGCTGCCGCCCGCGCCGAAGAAGTAGCCGCCGTCGCCCGCCGGCGCCGCCGGCACCACCGTTACCGCCGACACCACCGTTGAGACCCGCGCTACCGGTCGAAGCTTCCAAGGGCGAGACGCCGGCCCCGCCGTTACCGCCATCCCACCGTCGCCGCCATGGCTGAAGAACAAGCCGCCCGCCCCGCCGGCCCCGCCGGCGCCGCCATTGCCGCCATCGGAGTGAGCTCGGTCCCGTCGCCGCCCAGGCCGCCGTCACCGCCGTTGCCGCCGAAGCCGTAGAAGTAGCCGCCCGCCCCGCCGGCGCCACCCGCGCCGCCGTCACCGCCATACAGCCGTCAGTGCCGTCAGCGCCGTTACCGCCGTTGCCGAACAGGAACGCGGCGTTGCCGGCCTCACCCGGGATCGCCGTTGACCGGCGCGGTCGTTCAACGCGAAAAGGCTCAGCTCAGAATTGGGATCGATACCCCCGGCGTCGCCGCCATCGCCGATAAACCAGCCGGCACTTCCGCCGTCGCCGCCGAAGTAGCCGTCCCCGCCATCGCCCAACCACAACCCACCATCAGCGCCATCAGGATTCAGCGCCGTTCCATCAACCCCGTCACCGATCAGGAACTGGCCCGACCACGTGTTGACGAGATCGCCGAACTGGATGCCCGACGGGCTGTTGATCCAGTCCTCGATGCTGGTGTGCAACGGGGCGTAGACAAACTGCCCGAACCAGTCGTCGAAGGGCACCGCCTCCGGCGTGGGCACCGCCGCGGCGGCAAAACGCCGGCAGATCCGTACCGGCCAAGTCCAGATTCCACGTCGACGGGATCCAGCCACGCCGAGAAATCCAGCGCCTCCACCGGCGGCGCGGTGTTCACCACCGGGTCGATGATCAGATCAACCCAATCGGTCAACACATCGGCCTGCGCGGCCGGCACCGGCCGTCAACGGGCTCAAGCCGAACGCCAGAAACGCGCCCGCGCCCGCCCCCAGGCCCACGGCCCGACCACGTGCGCGCACATCCCCTCGCGATTGACGATTCCGCTTACTACCCCGCCGACCAGCCATTACGCGCCTCTCAGTACATCGACTGAGATGTTTCCTTCGACTTATTCTTCGGAAAATCTCAGCCAAGGCCTGAGATCAGAGGCTATGCGGACTGCCGCCGCAACCGATACAGGGAAAACCCTGGAATTCAGCAGCCGGAGATCTCCGATCAGGACCAATGCATCGGCAGCGAAGTTCGGCGGCGATGCGCACCGTCAGTGCGGTGTGAGGCCGTAGACGGAATAGCACGGCACCGCTGTGTTGTCCTGCGGTGAGGTATGCGAGCGCCGGCGACCACATCGTCGGAACACCAGTCGACGAGCCAGCAATTCTTGTCCGACAGGTCGATGGCCTTCTTCGCTTGATCCGACCTTGCTTCGCCTGATCCGCAGCCTGCTTCGCCTGATCTGCAGCCTGCTTCGCCTGGTCTGCGGCCTGCTTCGCCTGGTCCGCTGCCTTCTTCGCGTTGATCCACGCCCTTCTTCGTCTCGTCCACGGCCCGCTGGGCGGCGGCCGCCGCCTGTCTGTTGGTCCTTGCACTGTTGCTGCTGTTCGCTCGGTTGGTCAGCACACGGATCTGGCGGATCGTCTGCGCTGGCGACTCGGCGTCCAGAGCAGCAGAGCCGCCGCGCCGAGCGAGCTAAGGCGGACGCTTTGCGGCCCGTCGAGTGGTTCATCATGGGGAGTCACCTTCCTGATGGCGCGTCAGAAGTTTGCTGAGGCCGACGCTAGGCGCGACGAAGCCCCGGGGATACAGGGATTTCCCTGGAATTCGCGTTCGAGAAGGTCGCCGAATACGCTACGCGCTGATATCGGCCCGCGTCACCGCGGTGACGCGGTCGGTCTGCCAACCTGCCTGCTGACAGGCCTGGACGACCGCCTCGGCAGAGTCCGCGGCGAGCACGCCGAAAATGGTCTCGTCGCTGGGCGCGGTCAGCGCCCCCAACAACCGCACCCGCCCAGCGCGTGCTACCTGTTTCAGCCGGTCAACGGCGTCGTCGAATGACGTCAGAGCCAGGTCCGGCTGGTACCACTCGACCAGAAAGCATGGGCTAGTAGACACGTGTTCGACGCTACTATTCCGGCAGCAAACACGGAATCAGGGTTTTCCCCGGTAATTCCCTAGCGCTGCCGACAATCCTGCCCGTGAGCGGATACCGAGTTTGCGGTAGACGCTGCTGAGATTCATTTCCACGGTTTTCGGAGCGATGAACAATTCGGCCGCGATTTCCTTGTTGGACCGCCCGCCGGCGGCCAATTCGGCGACACGTCGCTCGGCCGCCGTCAGCCCGATACCGTCGGCGACCGGAACATTCAGACGTTCGATTTCGACTTCGGCGCGCTTGGCCCACAGCGGCGTGCCTAGGCGCTCAAAGGTTTCGAGAGCCTCGCGCAATGTCGCTTCGGCAGCCTGCTTGCGGCGCCGCCGGCGTTGTAGCTGGCCCAGTAACAGCTGGGTGCGCGCCCTTTCGAACGGCATCGGCAGGCGCCGGTGTTGACTCATCGCCTCGAGCGCAGCCTGTTCGGCGGCATCGAGCTCGCCGCGCGCGGCCAGCAGATGGCTTCGACTACGTGCACCTACCGCGAGCATCCAAGGCCGGTCGTGGTGGGCCCCGTTGCGCTCGAGAGCGGCAACCAGCGGCTCCGCTTCGTCCACCCGCCCCAGCGCCGTCAAAGCCTCCACCGCATCGGGAAGGTAACCGCCCGTGAGCATCTCGGTGCCGTGCGCGGGGTCGAATTCCGCCAGCAACGGCTCCAAGTGAGCAATCGCGGCCGCGTAGTTGCCCAGCGAAACTTCGAGAAAACCCAGCGACGTCGTCGGTGTGCCGACCAAAAAGAGAGACCCGGTGGACACGGCCGTATCGATCGCGGAGCGGGCGGCCGTCGCGAGTTTCGACTCGCACGACCGGTGTAGGCCGCAATTCTCGACTGACACGCCCACAGGTGGATCAGTTGGTTCTTGCCGGCCATCTGTTCGGCCCGCTGCACGGCATCCTCGACCGTCGCGGCGGCATCGGCGTACCGGCCGCGGCAGATGTCCATCATCGCCGCCTCGTTGGCGGCCCAGACGATGTCGATCTCGGTACCGCTCTGCAACAGGCGCTGCTGCACCTTGTGTATCTGCATCGCGGGCGCTGTCCAACTGGCCGGCCCAACCGCTGACGACGGCGGCCACCGCGCTCGCCCGGAAAGTGGCGGCCGCCGCAGTATCCGCGATCCTCCAGATCCAACGCCTTCTGCAGAGATGGCTGGTCGAAGACCGAGCCCGTACATGAAGCTGACCAGCACCCAAATGGCCAGAGCCTGGCTCAAGAGTGCCGTCGACACCGAGGCGCTCGGCCTCGGCGACCGCGATGCGGGCGTGGTCGACACAAGCCTTCATATTGCCGGTCAGGCCCACCCCCGGCGCCAACAGCAGTCGGGCTTGTAGCTTCAGCGCTGGGTCGTCGGCGGCTTCGACCGCTTGAGTCAGTGCGGCGACGGCGGTCACCATGCTTTCGTCGTGGCCCGTGACGGCTGCCAGCAACATCAAGGCGATGCATCGCAGCGAGCTGGTGGTCGGCAACTGATCGATGGTCGACTGCAGTCGGGTTCGCGCCTGACCGAGCGCCCCGGAGCGAAAGTGCAGCTCGGCCGCGCGAATTCGACGCACAGTGCTATCGCCGCCGAGTTTGATTGCCAATTCCAGCAATTCGGCAGCCACCGCGGGAGCGCCCTGGGCCGCGGTGACGTCGGCGGCCTTGTCGAGCGCTTCCAGCATTGCCGAGTCGCCCGTGGTGGCAGCCAGCGCGAGATGTCGCGCCCTCAACTCGGGTTCTTCGACGGTGTCGGCGAGCTTGCGATGCATGGCCCGGCGTTGCGGCGGGCTGGCCCCGGTGTAGACGCCGCTGGCGAACAAGGGATGACAGAACCGGACCTTGTTGCCCTCCAATTCGACTACGCCGGAAGCCTCGACAGATTCGACGACTTCCACGACACGGTCGACGGTGAGATCGATGGCGCGGCTCACCCGCTCCACGGTGGGCAGCGCCGCGCACGAGGCGGCCAGCAGCACCGCACTGAGTTCGTCGTTCGGCCGACCGATCCGCTGGCGCACCAACACGGCAAGGGAATCGGGCAAGTCGATCACCCCGCGGGAGGGTTCGTCGGCAACCGACCGAGCCAGCTCGAGCGCGAAAAATGGATTACCGCCCGACACTTCATGAATCCGGGTGATCAGCGGACGGGGCAGGGTGTGACCCAGATGCTTCGAGATCAGCGAATGCACGCCGCCCAGCGTGAGGGGCTGCACCTTGACCCGGGCCATGGAATCAGGACGTGCCATCCTGAGCCACGACGGCGGCTCGCCGCTACGGGACTCGCCGGTACGGACGCTGGCCAAGACCCCGACCCGTCCGGTGAGGCGGCGCGCGGCGTACCCGAACACCACCTGACTGGACGTGTCCAGCCATTGCGTGTCATCGATGATCACCAATACCGGTGCCTCGACGCCGAGAAGCTGAAGTACTGACAAGAAAGCGGCGGCAACCGTCCGCTCGTTCGTGGGCGGACCGTCACCGGCGAGCAGCAGCACCCGCTCCAACGCCGTCCGCTGCACAGCGGGTAGATCCGCGAGGACGGCCGTATCGACGGTGTCGAGCAAGTCGGCCACCGCCGCATACGCGTACCGCGCTTCGGTCAGCGCCCCGGCCGTCGACAGGACACGGAAGCCTTCGGCCGCGGCCGCCTCGGCAACGTTCCACAGGAATGTCGTCTTGCCCATCCCGGCTTCGCCCTCGACCACCATCCCGGCTGGTCCGGACAAAGCGCGATCCAGAAAATCCCGCAACGCATGGGACTCCCTCAGCCGCACCAGCAATCTCCCTCGTAGAGCAGCAATACGGAATCTGGCAGTCAAGCTACAGGGGATTCACAGGGCTTACAGCCTTTGTAAAATCATTTGAATCTGATATGAGCTCTCGCCGCTGAAGCGAACCGCAAGTATCCGGTACCGCGGGTATTGACATCTCCGCGTGCGCTCCTTACCGTCTGGACATACGTCGACGAAGACGTGCGCGAATCGGCAATAAGGAGCGGCACCATGACTAGTGCGGTGAAGCCGGCAGGGCGCGGTCGTGAAGACTTCTCTGACCGCCTGCTCAAGGGCTCGGTCAAGAAGTCGTACGAACCGGTAGTCGACATCGACTGGAACGCGCCCCTGGACCCGGACAAGTTCTACCTCCCGCCCCGCGTCGTGTCGTTGTACGGAACGCCGTTGTGGGACAGCATGACCCGTGCCCAGCGCATCGAGTTGTCCCGCCAGGAGCTGGTGAACACGCTGTCAGCAGGCATCTGGTTCGAGAACATCCTGAACCAGGCGCTGCTGCGCAAGATCATGCACACCGACCCCACCAGCAGCGCAACCCATTACGCGCTGACCGAACTCGGTGACGAAACCCGTCACATGGTGATGTTCGGCAAGGCCATCGAGCGAATTGGAGCCAAGCCGGTGCGCCCGCGGCTCTACCACCGGATGGTCATCAACACGCTGCCGTTCTTCTTCCGTGGATCGGTGCTCTGGGTTGCCGCCCTGATCGGTGAGGAGATCTTCGACTCGCTGCAGCGGCAGATGATGGACGATCCCGAGCTGCAGCCAATTGTCCAGCGCCTCATGCGAATCCACGTCACCGAGGAAGCCCGTCACATCCAGTTCGCGCGCGACGGGCTGCGCAAGAGGTCGCCGCAGATGCGCCGGCCGGAGCGGTGGTTCGTCGGCAACGTGAACGGACTGGGCGGGTGGTTCTTCCGCTATCTGTTCACCAACCAAGTCCAATACGCGCGCGCCGGCCTCAGCGCCCGCGAGGCCCGCAGGATGGCCCGCAACAGCGCGCACCGCAAAGAGGTGCAAGTGGCCGGGTTCGCCCCGCTCGCCCAGTTCCTCGACGAGGTCGGGCTGATGGGCCCGATCGCGCGCCGCGGCTGGACGCGCACCCGGTTCCTGTGACCGAGCCCGTCCACGGCGTCGTTCTGGTCGGCGACCCGGACGCTGCCAACGAGCTACTGGCGGCCGGTATCCACGACTTCATGATCTTCGACCGCGAGGTAGTCAGCTCTCGGTTCGATGACGACACCGACACCTGGACGCTGACCGCCGAAGACGGCGAGACCTGCCGCGGGCGTGTAGTGGTCGCATGCGAGTCGCCATTCGTGCCTCTGGTTCCTGATTTGTTGGGCCGCAGAGATTTTCGCGGCACCGCCATGCACGCGGCGATGCCCGCCGCATATTTCGATCCGGCCGGTAAAAGGGTTGCCGTCTTCGGCGCCGACTCCAGCGCCGGCGAGTTGATCGACCGCATGGCCAATTCGGGTGCGACGGTCAAGGTCTTCCCGATAGCACCGCGACGGTCCGTTCCTCGGCTACGGCGCGGCATACGCATCCCGCGCCGGCGCCCCGTCGAGGTGATCTCGTCGCCGATCGAAGAAGTGACCGCGGTCGGTGTTCGCACTGTCGACGGCGTGCACCACGATGCCGACGCAATCGTCTACGGGACCGGATTTGCGGTCCGCGCCGGCCTTCCGGACGACACGCTGGTGGGCTCTCGCGGCATGAGTATCCAGCGGGTCTGGACCGACGGAGCCGAGCCCTACCTCGGGGTGGCAGTACACAGTTTCCCGAACTACTTCACGCTCACCGGTCCAGATTTCGCAGCCTCGATGAACTACATCGCCGGGTGCCTGCAACTCCTGGGGCAGCACCGCCGCATCGAGGTTCGCCGCAGCGCACAGGGTGTTTTTAACGAGCGGCTTCATCTGCGGCGCCCGTCGTGGGAAGTGGAAACCTCTGCGTTCGAGCTGTCATCGGCCGCCGAAGCGCACGACGACTCATACGACGGTCCGGCCACGTTGAGAGCCGCCGACACCACGGAACAGGTCCGTGTCGCCCTGACGGGCCATGTCGAACCGATCGACGGTCAATACCATTGGCAGGGAACAGTTTTCGATGCGATACCAGCCGATCTGGTGCGCGCGCGCGAACTGACCGTGACGGTGGGCGAGCGCACCGCCACAGCCCGCATCACCGAACAGACACCGCAGGGCACGCACTCGATCGCCGGGGTCGGTGCGCCGCCCTATCCGCTCGCGCACCTACAGTTCACCTAGCAAACTCTCAGCAAGATTGCCTGCTTGGCCCCTTGGGTATGCCTTACCGGGGTTAACACAATGGCAGCCGACAAAAACAAGCTCAACATAGTGGCGATAAGCGTCTCGGCCGGTGGTGCCGAGGCGCCAAAAGACGTCTTGGACTATCGCACGGATTGGGCAGCCGATGAATAGTCCCGCCAGCTCATTGGTGGTTTCGGAAGACATCACCGGAAATGCCCGCCTCCTCACCGTCGAGGGTGTTCTCGACAGCAGCACCTATCTGCGGTTGCGCGGTGCGATCGTGGAGGCCGCCCTGGATGAGCCACAAGCCGTGTTGGTGGACGTCGACAGACTCGAGGTCCCGGCGCCGACGGCGTGGGCGGTGTTCACCAGCGCGCGCTGGCTGGTCGACACCTGGCCCGCCATCCCCATTCATCTCGTGTGCGGCGATGCCGAGCAGCGAACGGCGATGGTGCGCAACGGTGTCACTCGCCACCTACGCGTGCATTCGACGGTGGAGGCTGCGTTGGCCGCTCTCACCGACACTCGGCGCGCGGTGTCGCGGGTCAGCACAGATTTGCCGGCCGCGCTGGCCAGTCTTCGAACCGCGCGCGAATTCGTGGCGCACCGGCTTGCCGAGTGGACCTTCGAGCAACTGGTTCCCGTCGCGACGGTCATCGTCAACGTGTTAGTCGAAAACGTTCTGCAGCACACCCCTGATGCGGGGGTGCTGGTGTTGGAGACCGACGGCGAGACGGTCGCCGTCTCGGTGCAGGACGTCAGCTCGGCGCCGGCGGCGCGTCACGAGGATCCGTGCCGCGGCGGCGGACGAATCTCCGGCTTGGCGATTGTCGCCTCGGTATGTCGCGCGTGGGGTAATGCGCCAATGCCGTCGGGCAAAACGGTGTGGGCCCTGATAGGTCCGGAGAATCGGCTTTGATCCTGGGTAGTGCTCGCGCCGCGACCCCTAGTATGTCGATGTGCGGTTCAGCTATGCGGAGGCGATGACCGACCCGACGTTCTACATCCCGCTGGCCAAGGCCGCCGAGGCAGCCGGGTACGCCAGCATGACCATTCCGGACAGCGTTGCCTACCCATTCGAGTCGGACTCCACGTATCCCTACACACCGGATGGCAACCGCGAGTTCCTGGACGGTAAGTCCTTTATCGAGACCTTCGTGCTGACTGCCGCACTGGGGGCGGTGACATCGACGCTGCGGTTCAATTTCTTCGTCCTCAAACTGCCGATCCGCCCGCCGGCATTGGTGGCCAAGCAGGCCGGCTCGCTGGCCGCGCTGATCGGCAACCGCGTCGGGCTTGGCGTAGGCACCAGCCCGTGGCCCGAAGATTACGAGCTGATGGGTGTGCCGTTCGCCAAGCGGGGCAAGCGAATTGACGAATGCATCGAGATCATTCGCGGCTTGACCACCGGCGACTACTTCGAATTTCACGGCGAGTTCTACGACATACCCAAGACGAAGATGACTCCCGCTCCGACAGAACCGATTCCGATTTTGATCGGCGGGCACGCCGACGCTGCGCTGCGGCGCGCCGCTCGCGCCGACGGCTGGATGCATGGCGGCGGCGACCCGGAAGAACTCGACCGGCTCATCGCGCGGGTCAAGCAGTTGCGCGACGAGGAAGGCCGGACCGGACCGTTCGAGATACACGTGATCTCGTTGGACGGCTTCACCCTCGATGGCGTGAAACGTCTGGAAGACAAAGGCGTCACCGACGTCATCGTCGGCTTTCGGATCCCCTACATCATGGGATCGGACACCGAGCCGCTGGAGAACAAGATCCGCAATCTCGAGATGTTCGCGGAGAACGTGATCGCCAAGGCCTAGCGGCGGTCGCAAGCTCGGCGAAGCCGGGCGCAGCGGGCCGTCGCCAAAGATCACCGGCGGTCGCAAGCTCGGCGAAGCCGGGCGCAGCGGGCCGTCGCCAAAGATCACCGGCGGTCGCAAGCTCGGCGAAGCCGGGCGCAGCGGGCCGTCGCCAAAGCCTAACGGCTACATCGGATCCCACACCGGCGCACGTTTTTCCATGTGCGCCTTGGCCGCCTCGGCCGGGTTGTTGGTGAAACCAGTCAGAATCTGGGTGCGGTTCTCGATCTCGATCGCATGCCGCAGGCTCGGCGCATCCAGCGCGGTGTTCAGGCCGATCTTGGTCTGCCACACCCCGAAGGCGTTGTTGTCGGCAATCGAGCGGGCCATCTTCAGGGCCGCCGCCATCAATTCGTCGGGCGGGACCACCTCATGCACCAGTTTGATGCGGTAGGCCTCGTCCGCGTCGATGATCCGTCCGGTCAGCATCAGCTCCCGTGCCACGCCCGCCCCGACAATTTTGGGCAGCAGATAGCTGGTGCCCATGTCCATCGACGAGAACCCCGCCTTGATGAACACCGAGCCGAATCGGGCGTTCTCCGAGGCGATCCGGATGTCGGAGTGCAATGCGAATGCCAGCCCACCGCCGACCGCGACGCCGTTGACGGCGGCGATCACCGGTATTGGTAACTCGTAGAGCCGGAGGTACAGGTCAGCCAGTCGGACCTGGGCGTCGTAGTTGACCTTGAAGGCGGGCGTGCGCGGCGTTGTTTTGGTCCAGGCTTCCCCGGTGCCACTCAGATCGGCACCGGCGCAGAAGCCGCGACCCGCGCCGGTGAGGATCGCGGCGCGGAATCCGCCGCTGCTGAGCGCATCCAGCGCGTTGTCCATCTCGTTGATCAGTGCACCATCAATGGCATTCAGCCGATCCGGCCGGTTCAACGTCACACCCGCGATGCTGTCCTCAAGCGATTCCAATTCCACCGAACTCATGGCGCTACCGTAGACCAGCCGCTACCGCTGAGACTCCCACCGATGAACGATGTCTTTCGCCTTGTCCATGGTCGACGCCGATTCCTCGGCGTCGGCGGTCTCATCGCCGCCTTGACTGAGCCAGAACCTGCGGGTGACCCACGCACCGCTTTCCTTGTGCAGGGTGTAGTGCACCCCGGTTTCGTAAAGTTCCCACGCGTCGCCGGCGATGTGGATCCACGTACCTGGTGCAGTCACGATGGCCCTCAGTCAGGACGGATAAGCCGGATACTGCGAAGCCTTCAAACTACGCGCCAGATGCGCGGCGTTGCGGGCGACCGCCGCGGTCGTGGAAGCCGTGGATTCGGGAACCTCGTCGAGGTCGTTGTAATCGGTCTTCCCCATCGCGGGCCCGTTCCAGTACGTCCCGCCCTGCGCGGGAATGCTGAATCCCACGTCGTTCAGCGCCTGGAATGCCTCGGCGATGATGTGGTGCGCTCCGTCTTCATTGCCGACGACAGCCGCCACGGCGACCTTGCCGAGCAGAATCGGTCGGCCGTCGTCGTCGGTTTCGGACACCTCGGCGTCGAGGCGTTCGAGCACCCGTTGACCCACGCTGGAGATGTGTCCCATCCACGTAGGCGTCGCGAAGATCAAGATGTCTGCCACAAGAATCTTGGCCCTGATAGCCGGCCACTCGTCGCCATCGCCCGTGTCCTTTTCGACGCCGGGCCTGACGTCGTGGTCGACAATCCGGACGGTCTCGCTGGTGACACCGTGCTTATGCAGTTCTGCCTGCAGGTGCTCAGCGATCAATTGGCTGCTCGACGGCGCCGGTGAGGGTTTCAGGCTGCACACCAACGACAGTGCAGTCAGTTTCGATTCAGTCATCGTCACAGAGCCTCGGCGCCCGCTTCGGCAACCGTCTGATCCTGATCGCCGTCCCCGCCGCTGACGCCGATGCCACCGACGATTTTCCCGTTGCGCCGCAAGGGAATTCCGCCCGCGAAGATCATCACCCGGCCACCGTTGCTGGCGTAGATGCCGAAGAACGGTCCGCCGGGCTGACTGTTGTCGGCGAGGTCCTTTGTTTCGATGTCGAACGAGCGTGCCGTCCAGGCCTTATTGATGCTGATGTCTACGCTTCCCAGCCAGGCGCCGTCCATCCGCACATGTGAGATCAGGTTGCCGCCTTCGTCGACGACGGCGATGTTCTGCGGCTGGTTGATTTCCTCGGCGCGTTTCTCGGCCGCGGCGATGACGGCCCGGGCATCGGCGAGGGTGAGGTTGTCAGACATGCGTTTCCTTCCGGGAATCGGTCGTGGGTGTAGAAGGCCTTTGGTCCAGCCGTCGAGTACACGAGTGCACGCATGACAAGGCCCCTCAACGCATCGAACAGTGTTGCTGCCCTGAGCTGGACCAGCGGGAAGATAGCAGTGTTTGCCCAGCATCGCGGGGGCTCAAACCGCTCGCGCGGTTTCAACAGGCACGACGTGGGAATCCTGTCTGCCGTAGGACATCGCTTGATGGAGGTGCACCATGCCGAACTCGTCGATCAAAAACGAGAAGATGTACGAAGATCTACGTAAGGAAGGCAACTCGAAGGAGAAGTCCGCACGGATCTCCAACGCCGCAGCAGCCCGCGGTACGAAGTCGGTGGGCCGCAAGGGCGGCAAGGCCGGCTCCTATGACGACTGGTCGGTCGCCGACCTGAAAAAGCGGGCCAAGGAACTGGGCGTCACCGGCTACTCAGCGCTCACCAAAGACAAGCTGATCGCCAAACTTCGCAATCACTGATGCTTGGCCAACCAATCGGCCTGCATCGCCAGTAGACCCATCGCGGGTAATTGCGGTGTGCTGGAGTCGAGCTCGCGATAGTGCGTGTAGACGTTGATCACCACGCGCTCAGCATCGAGCCAGCTCGCATACTCTGCGAGATCGATGGCGTCTGCCGCCTCCGCAAACGACATGCCCTTGCGATAGGCATCCTCAGCCTGCTCGGCAATATGGGCGAGATATCCACGCACACCGCGGATCCCCTCTACATCGGTCACCGGGCCGTGACCCGGCACCACCGTCACCGGGTCCAGCGCGATCATGGCGTCGCACGCGGCGACCCAGTTGGCGATGGGGCCGGCCCACACGATCGGGGTGCAGCCGATGAACAGTAGGTCGCCGGCGAACAGCACGCCGGCGTCGGCACATGCACGACCGTGTCGGCGGCGGTATGCGCCGGACCGAGGTTGAGCAGCTGCACCTCCCGCCCGCCGACCACGATGGTGAGACGGTCGTCGAATGTCTGATCGGCATTGCGCAGTGTGATCCCGCCGAAATCGAAGGGGCCGAACCGTTCTCGCAGATATGGCGTCGCGACCGGCCCGAGGTCGGCGTTCGTGGCCATCACCAGCATCTCGGGCGCCATCCCGTCGGCGATCTCCTCGGCGGTACCCGTCGCGGCGATCACCCGCACCGAGGGGTCCAGCAGTTGATTGCCGTGCGTGTGGTCGCCGTTGGAATGGGTGATCAGCGCGTCGGTGATCGGTGCGCCGTCGGTGATCGGCGCCATCGCATCCAGCATCTCGCGGGTCAACGGCAAGTCGAACAGCGTGTCGACCAAGAGCGACGCCCCGTCGCCGGCAACCAGACCCGCGTTGCTCCAACCGAATCCGCCGTCCGGCAACATCCAGGCCCACACCCGCTCGCCGACCTCGTGCAGCCCACGGGTGTAGGGGAATCTCGTCGGCGCCGGGTTGACCCGTGGTGCCGCAGGCTTGGCATCCGGATTCGGCCTCGGAGGCAGTGGTTGCGGTGCAGACGTTTTCCGTACCGTTTGACGGGTTTCCCCCAGTCCCTCTACCCGAAGCGTCACGACATCGCCGTCGTGCAGCCAGCCGCGGAAGGACTGCGGTGCCGCCGGATCGAGGTGTTCGACAAGCGTGCAGGTCGGCACCGTTCCTGACCCGATAACGTCGCCGGGGGTCAGCGTCACGCCGCGCGATGCGTAGGAGATGACTTCGGCGAAGCTCCAGTCCATCTGGGCGGTGGACCCGGAGCCGATTACCTCGTCGTTGACCAGCGCGGTCACGTCGAGACTCAGCCGGCCGTCTCGGCGATACGGCTCGAGTTCGTCCGGTGTGACCAGGTACGGACCCAGTGTGACGCCACTGTCCTTGCCCTTGGCCTGGCCAATTGCCAGTTGACCTTCCAGCTGCTGCAAATCGCGCGCCGACCAGTCGTTGAAGATCATGTATCCGACGATCGCCTGTTCGGCTTCGTCGACCGACAGGTCCTGTGCCGCGATCCCGATCACTGCGGCGATCTCCAATTCGAAGTCCTGCCAAACGCTTCCGGGGGCCATCGGGGCGTCGTCGTACGGGCCGAGAACGGTGGTCGGACAGGCGAAGTAGAAGGCTGGGATTCGGTACCAGGTGTCTTTGAGCACCCGCCCGCCGCCCATGGCCGCCTGACAGTTGCGCATGTGGTCGAGGAAGCAGAGGCTGTCCCGGATGGACGGCGGACGCGGGATCGGCGCCATCAGCGTCACCTCGTCCAGCCGCACTGTGGCCGCAGAACGCAGCGCCTGCTCCCCCACTTCGGCCAGCGCATCGGCGCCGTGCCCGATCAGATCGAGCAAGCTCGCGCCCGGCGGCAGTGGATGGATGACATCATCGACGAGCACGCCCGTCCGTTGGCCAGTGCCATCACGAAATGTCACCCACCGCATCGAGATACCGTAAGCGACTATGGGCATCACTGTCGCCGAAATCGCGGTCGCCGACGCACCGGAAGCCTGGGCTCGAGCCGGGTTTGCCGTGGACTCCGATGACGTGTGCCGAATCGGCGGAGTCGACATCCGGTTGGCCGGAAGCGGCCGCGGCGTCGGCATCGTCGGGTGGTCGTTGCGTGGCCTGCCGGACGGCTCGGCCGATGAGCTCGACGGCATCCCCACGACGAGGTCCAGTGCGGTCGTTTCGATGCCGGCCCTGCACCCGAACGGCGTCACCGACATCGACCACATCGTGCTGTTCTCACCCGACCTCGGTCGAACAGTCGCAGCCCTCGCCGCGATCGGCGTCGAACCCCGCCGCGAGCGCGACGCCCAACTCGGTGGACGACCGATCCGTCAGATCTTCGTCCGGTTCGGGGATGTGATCATTGAGGTCGTCGGATCGCCGGAGGCCGCGAGCGAAGGGCCGTCGGCGCTGTGGGGGATCACCTACGAAGTCGCGAACATCGACGCCACCGCCGCTTACTTCGGCGATCGCACGGCCCCGGTCAAGGACGCGGTGCAGCCCGGACGCCGGATCACCACACTGCGGCATCACGAACTCGGAATGTCGGTCCGGTCGGCGATGATCTCAGCGCCTATTCTCGGCTCGTGACCGATCCAGTCGAGCGCGCCGTCGTCATCCACACCGACGGCGGCTGCCGGCCCAACCCCGGCCCCGGCGGGTGGGGGGCGGTGCTGCGCCACGGTGAGCACGTCCGTGAGATGTGTGGCGGCGAGTCCGGCGAAACCAGCAACAACCGGATGGAATTGACCGCGCCGATCATGGCGCTGGAGGCGCTCAACCGTGCCGTGGTGGTCCACCTCTACACCGACAGCACCTATGTCCGGAACGGCATCACCAAGTGGGTGCTCGGCTGGGAACGCAACGGCTGGAAGACGGCCGCCAGGCAGCCGGTGAAGAATGTCGACCTCTGGCAGCGACTTCAGCTGGCCTGCTCGCGTCATCAGGTCGAGTGGTTCTGGGTAAAAGGTCACTCGGGAGTCGCCGACAACGAGTTGGCCGACGAGCTGGCGACCCGGGGCTTGCTGGAGGCGATCGATTCCGGCTACTCCCGGATCACCTGACCGGGTTCTTTGTCGGGTCGCAATCCCCGCCAACTGGGTTGGCGCAGCCGGTCATCCGAGGTCCATTCGCTGTAGCGAACCTCGCCGACCAGGGTCGGTTCCACGAATGTCACCCCCTTGGCGTCAGGGCCGGAAAGCCTTGCATTGAAGGGGGATTCGTCCGTCTGCAGCGGCTCGAGGGTCTTCTTCAGGCTGGCCAGGTCGCGTTCGGTGAAACCGGTGCCGACCCGTCCGGCGAAATGCAGTCCGTCGTCGGCGGGAATTCCCATCAACAGCGAACCGATGCCGCTGGTGCGCCCACCCTCGCCGGCGCGCCAACCGCCGATGACCACTTCCTGGGTGTTCCAGTACTTGTCCTTGACCCAGGACGCCGACCGACGCCCCGGCTGATACGTGGAGTCGCGCTTCTTGGCGATCACTCCTTCCCACTGCTGTTCGCGCGAATACTCCAACGCCGCTGCCCCGTCGCCCGACAGCAGGTCGGGAACGTTCAGGCCACTGGCGGAACCCAGTGTTTCCAACAGCTTTCGGCGGTCGCGATATTTGGCACGCAGCAGCGATCGCCCATCGAGATACAAGAGATCGAAAGCGCGAAATTCGATGCGGGTAGCACGCGCCCGGTTCTGCATTTCGGAGAAACTCGAGGCACCCCGGACGCATTGAGCGCGACGACCTCACCGTCGAGCACGGCATGGTGGTCGCCGAGATCGGTTGCCAGCGAGCGAAGTTGCGGGAACTCCTCGGTCAGATCACGCCCGCTGCGCGATCGCAACCGCAGCTCGCCGTGGTCGGCGTCGACCAGCAGTCGGTAGCCGTCCCACTTGGCCTCGAATGCCCACTGCGCTGCGGTCAGCTTCGCCACCGAACCGTGAGTCGCCAGCATCGGCGCCAGACTCGTCGAAGTCGAAGACGTGCTGGTCTTTCATCCGGTGCGCCAGCCACTGGTTGCCATCGGTCTGAATCAGCGCGTAGCGGCCAGAGATCCGGTGGCCGTGCAGGGTAACGATCACCTCGCCCTTTTCGCCGGTGTCGTTGAACTTCTCGGTGTCGTAGGTGCCGGCATCCCAGATGATTACCTTTCCACCGCCGTACTCCCCCTTCGGGATCGTCCCCTCGAATCCGCCGTACTCCAGCGGATGGTCTTCGGTGTGAACCGCCAAGTGGTTGACCGCGGTGGTCTCCGGCAGATTCTTCGGCACGGCCCAGGACACCAGCACACCGTCGCGCTCGAGTCGGAAGTCGTAGTGCAGCCGGCGGGCGTGATGCTCCTGAATGACGAATGTATTGCCCTGTCCCACAGCTGGTTTAGATCTTGGTACCGGCTCCGGGGTTTTGGCGGAGTCACGCATGCTGCGGTACTTGGTCAGCCGGTCGGAGGTCTCCACGTCAGCATCCAGGGCAGCCAGCAGATCGCCGTCGCGTTCGACTCGCTCGAGCACTTCGTCATAGCGCAGTTGACGCAGCTCCGGTGTCGTCGAGTTCGTCCCAGGTGCGCGGCGCGGCAACGGTCGGATGTTCCCGGCCGCGTAGCGAATACGGCGCGATGGTCGTCTTCGCGCCGTTGTTCTGGCTCCAGTCCACGAACACCTTGCCGGCCCGCACACTTTTGGTCATCGTCGAAGTGACCAGCTTGGGCATCGACGTTTCCAATTGCTGGGCAACCCTTTTAGCTAACACCGCCGCGCCCCGGCTGCTGACCGGCTTGTCCAGCGGACAGTAGAGGTGCATCCCCTTGCTACCGCTGGTGAGCGGATACGTAGTCAGCCCGATATCGGCGACCAGATCGCGCACGGCGCGGGCCACCTTGGCGAGTTGAGCCATCGTCACACCCTCACCCGGGTCGAGATCGAACACCAGGCGGGTGGCCGGCCCCGGCTTGAGTTCTTCGCCTTTGCGCGTCCACTCGGCGGTAAAACGCCATTGGGGCACATGCACTTCCAACGCGGCTTGCTGGGCGATCCAGGCCAAACCGTCGATGCTGTCAAGGATCGGATAGGTCGTCGTGCCGGATCGATGCGTGATGCTGCCGCGCGCCAGCCACTCCGGCGCCGAAGCGGCGAGCTGCTTTTCGAAGAACGAGGACTGCTCGACGCCGTTGGGCCATCGTTTGCGGGTGGCCGCGCCGCCCGGCGATGTGCGGGACCATCACGTCCGCGATATTGGTGTAATAATCGAAGATTTCGGACTTAGTGGTCCCGGTCACTGGGTACAACACTTTGTCGGCGTTGGTCAATTTCACCCGCGGCGCCATCGTGTCAATTTACGCCGCGGTCTAGCCCCTCTCACCACCCCTTATGACGGGCCTATGACGAAGTCATGACCCCGGACACCGTGACTTAACACACTGGAACGTTTAAGAAGCGGTGAGCTGGAGACATAGGAGAGGCATGCGAAAAATCATTCCTTGGCGGCCAAGCGCCGGGGTTCCGCTCAACGATGACACCCTTGAACTGCATTCTCAGTCGCAACACATCGATGTGCCGACGTACGACCGTTCGACCCTGCAACGCGGGGTCGTCCACATCGGTGCCGGTAACTTCCACCGCGCCCACCAAGCTGTCTACTTCGACGACCTGGCCAACTCGGGCATCTCCGACAAGTGGGGAGTCACTGGCATCAGCCTGCGCTCCTCTGAAGTCAAGGACGTGCTGTCGGCCCAGGACGGGCTGTACACGGTCGTGGAGCGCGGCCATGAAGGCGAGACGGCCCGAGTGGTCGGCTCGATCGGCTCGGTCCACTACGCACCCAACGATGGCGCGGCGGTTCGTGCCGCGCTGGCTGATCCCCACACCCGAGTGGTCAGCCTGACCATTACCGGCAACGGCTACTTCCTCGACCCCGTCACCCGCGAGTTCGACGCTGACAACCCCGACGTCCGGGCCGACCTCGCTCAGTCGTCGGGCAGCTACGTCACTGCGTGGGGCTACCTGGCCGACGCGCTGGAGTTGCGCCGCCGGGCGGGGACCCCGCCGTTCACGGTGCTCTGCTGCGACAACATTCCCGACAACACCGCGGCGGCGCGGACAGCGCTTGGTGTCCTTTGCCGCGTTGAAGGATCCCGCGCTCGCCCGCTGGATCGACACCTATGTCGCGTTCCCGTCGACCATGGTCGACCGGATCACTCCGCAGACGTCGGAATCCGAAGTCGAGTTCGTCAGGGAGACCTTCGGGATCGCCGACAAGTGGCCGGTGCTCACCGAGCCGTACAGCCAGTGGGTCATCGAGGACAACTTCTGCGATGGTCGCCCACCGCTGGACGAGGTCGGCGCGCAGTTCGTCGCCAACGTCGACGACCACAAGCTGGTGAAAACCCGCCTGCTCAATGGAACTCACATCGCGATGTCGTGCCTGGCCACGCTGGCCGGCTACCGCCGTACCGACGAAGCGATGGGCAACGAGGTCATCTACGACTTCGTCGAGCAGTTGATGCGCGACGAGGTCCAGCCACTGCTGCCGGCGGTGCCGGGGATGAACACCCCCGACTACCGTGCGTCGCTGCTCGTGCGGCTGAGCAATCCCCAGATGAGCGACCAGTTGTCGCGACTGGCACGCCGGGGATCGGAGAAGATCGCGTCGTTCCTGTTGCCGTCGCTGACTGAGGCGATCGAGCAGGACCGTCCGCACACGCTGCTGATGCTTGCCCTGGCCGGGTGGATCCGCTACCTGCGGGGCACCGACCTCAAGGGTTGCAAGATCGACGTCGACGACCCGGAAAAAGAGCTGCTGACCAAGTTGGCGACGATGGATGGCAACAACCCAGACGCGATCCTGCGCCACGAGATCTTCGCCGAACTTCGGGTGATTCCTGGATTTGTGGACCGCCTGCGCGCGATGATCACTGCCATCGACGAAAACGGAGTAGAAAGCACGCTGCGACGCTCGCTGCAGGACGACGCACAGGAGCTGGTGTCGTGATGAGCCAGCCGCTGGAATTCGTGCGTCCGTTCGACCCCGCGTCGATCACCACGTTGCTGTTGGATGCCGACGACAACCTCTTTCGGTTCTGAGGCACCGGCATTCGACGCCTCGGCCGAGGTGACCACCCAATTCCTGGCCAGGTTCGGCGTCGACTCGCCGCTGAGCGGCGACGAGCTGCGAAAGAAGGCCGTGGGCAAGAACTTTCGCAGCACCGCGACCGATCTGGCCGTGCTGAGCGGAATTCCGTTCGAGAAGGCGCTGGCCGATGGTCGTCCCGACGCGCAGGTGGCGTCGGAGAGTGACATGGCCGATGGTCGCGCGCTGACCGCCGACGAGCTCGAAGAAGTGGGTACGCCAGGAGCGCGAGCAGGTCACCGCGCACTTGGCCGTGACACTGAAGCCAGACCCGGAGGTGCTTGGGCCGCTGCAGGATCTGGCACCTCGGTTCGCGATGGCCGCGGTCAGCTCCAGCGCCCTCGCGCGCCTGAAAGCGTCCTTCACCGCCGCCGGTCTCGATCCTCTCGTCCCCGAGGCGGTGCGTTTCAGCGCGGAAGATTCGCTGCCGGTGCCGACCAGCAAGCCGGACCCCGCGGTGTACCTGCACGCCGGCCGGGTGTTGGGGGTCGAAGGTTCGCACGGGCTGGCCGTCGAAGACTCGGTGCCTGGTGTTACCTCCGCCGTCGCCGCCGGGTATTACGCCGTCGGTAACGTGATGTTTGTTCCTGCCGATGAACGGCAAAGCCGCGCAAAGGAATTGCTCGACGCGGGCGCCATCGCCGTCACCGACTCGTGGCGCGCCCTCGCCGATTCTCTCATTCTGGCCGCTGTGACAAGTGGAGGTTCCGCGCTCGGCTAGGCATCGCCACCCCGGAAGGAGTTGTGAGATCGTGCCTGACGCAATAGCTCTGAACAATTCAGCACTGACAGCACCTGCCGATCGACGCGCCGACATACGACCGCAGCAAGGTCAGTGTCGGCATCGCGCATATCGGCGCCGGTCACTTCCACCGCGCTCACCAGGCTGCCTACATCAACCTGTTGCTACAGCAGGGCCTCGCGCACGAGTGGGGCATCTGCGGGATAGGCGTGATGCCCGCCGACTGGACCATGCGCGACGTCCTTGACGGTCAGGACGGGCTGTACACGCTGATCCTGGAGAACCCGGACGGAACCCGGGACGCTCAGGTGATCGGGTCGATCATCGACTACCGGTATGCCCCCGACGATCCGGAGTCGGCGCTCGAGGTGCTGGCCGCGAAATCCACCCGGATCATTTCGCTGACCATCACCGAAGGCGGCTACCGCGATCCCGACGGTCCCGCGTTCACGTTGATCACCGAGGCGCTCGCCCGGCGGCGCAGGCAGGGAATCCCCGCGCCGACCATCGTCTCCTGCGACAACATCGAGAACAACGGCGAGGTCGCGAAACGCACGGTGCTGGCCAGTGCGGAGCGAACCGATCCCGAGTTGGCCGAGTGGATAGGCGAGCACGCCAGTTTCCCGAACTCGATGGTCGACCGGATCACTCCCGCAACGACGTTGGAGATGGCGGCCGAGGTGCGCCGCGACTTCGGCGTCGACGACCGGTGGCCGGTCGTGGCCGAACCGTTCAGCTCCTGGGTGATCGAGGACGACTTCGCCGATGGCCGGCCGCCGCTGGAGAAGGCGGGCGTGCTGGTGGTCGACGACGTCCGCCCGTACGAGTTGATGAAGCTGCGCATGCTCAACGCGGGACATCAGTGCCTGTGCTATTTCGCCCACCTGTGCGGCTTCGAGTTCGTGCACGACGCGGCGCAAGACCCGCTGTTCGCCAAGTACCTGCTGTCCTACCTGGAGAACGAGGCCATCCCGACCCTGCCGCCGGTGCCGGGGATCGACCTGCATCAGTTCGCCCGCACGCTGATCGAGCGGTTCGCCAACCCGGCGGTGCGCGACACCGTGGCGCGGATTTGCGCCTACTCATCCGACCGCATCCCGAAGTGGCTGTTCCCCGTCATCTGCGACAACCTGGCCAACGACGGGCCGGTCGAGATGGCGTCGGCGGCGGTGGCCAGTTGGGCCCGCTACGCCGAGGGCGTCGACGAATGGGGCGAGCCGTACGAGGTGCTCGACCAACTGGCAGATTCGCTCATCCCGATCGCCCGGTCGCAGCATGACAATCCCAATGCGTTCATCGAGATCACTGCGGTGTTCGGCGACCTGGCCCATCAGCACCGGTTCGTCGAGGCCTACCGCTGGGCGCTGGATTCGTTGCACAGCAAGGGTGCTCGGGCGACTTTGGAGGCGTTGGTGCAATGAGCCGCGGACTGGTGATCGGCGAGGCACTCATCGACATCGTCCAGGACGGCCACCGAGTCGTCGGCGAGCACGTCGGGGGGAGCCCGCTGAACGTCGCAGTCGGGCTGGCCCGACTGGGCCGCGACGTCGATTTCCTCACTCACATCGGTGACGATCCGTATGGCCGGCGTATCGCCGAGTACGTCGATGCGTCCGGGGCAAAGCTTGTTGCGGGAAGCCAAAGCGCTGACCGGACGACGACGGCACGCCTCACAGTGGACGAAAGTGGCTCGGCGAACTACGAATTCGACTTGGACTGGCAGCTGTCCGGAACGCCGCCGGTTGCGCCGCCGCTCTTCGTGCACACCGGATCCATTGCCGCGGTGCACGACCCGGGGTGTCTGGCCGTCGCCGCACTCGTCGATGCCTACCGGGTATCGGCCACTGTCAGTTTCGATCCCAACGTGCGGCCGTCGCTGATCGCCGATCGGCAACTGGCCCGCACCCGCATCGAGCACCTCGTCGAGCGCAGCGACATCGTGAAGGTCAGCGAGGAGGACCTGCGCTGGCTCGCCCCGGACCGCAAGCCGGAAGACATCGCGCAGACCTGGCAGTCGCTGGGTCCCGCGATCGTTGCGGTGACGATGGCCGACCAGGGTGCCGAGGCGATCTGCGCGGCCGGGGCGGTGCGGGTGCCCGCTCGATCGACACACGTGGTCGACACCGTTGGTGCCGGCGATTCCTTCATGGTCGGCGTGCTCGACTCGCTGTGGTCGCAAGGGCTGCTGGGTGCCGACCGTCGGGCCGAACTTGCCGCGCTCGACCTGGAGGCGCTGACGGCCGCACTCGAGGCCGGCAGTGCCGTTGCGGCGGTCACCGTCGGACGCGCGGGCGCTGACCTGCCGGATCGGGAAGCGCTGACCGCCGCGGCGCAGCAGCTATAGAGGCGTATCCGCCCAGCACTATGGGCATACTGGCAGCATGCGTTCGATCTGGAAGGGCTCGATCTCTTTCGGGCTGGTGAACGTCCCGGTCAAGGTTTACAGCGCGACCGAGGACCACGACATCAAGTTCCACCAGGTGCATGCCAAAGACAATGGCCGCATCCGGTACAAGCGGGTGTGCGAGGTGGACGGCGAAGTCGTTGAGTATCGCGATATCGCGCGGGCATACGAATCCGACGATGGCCAGACGGTGATCATCACCGACGACGACATCGCGACGCTGCCCGAGGAGCGAAGCCGCGAGATCGAAGTGCTGGAGTTCGTTGCGGCCAGCGAGCTCGACCCGATGATGTTCGACAAGAGCTACTTCCTCGAGCCGGACGGCAAGTCGACGAAATCCTATGTGCTGCTGGCCAAGACGTTGGCCGAGACCGATCGGGTAGCGATCGTGCACTTCGCGCTGCGCAACAAGACCCGGCTTGCGGCGTTGCGCGTCAAGGACTTCAGCAAGCGCGAGGTCATGGTGATCCACACGCTGCTCTGGCCTGACGAGATTCGCGATCCCGACTTCCCGGTGCTGGACAAGAAGGTCGAGGTCAAACCGGCTGAGCTCAAGATGGCCGGCCAAGTGGTCGAGTCGATGGCCGACGACTTCAACCCCGACCGCTACCACGATGACTATCAGGAACATTTGCAGGAGCTGGTGCAGGCCAAGCTCGACGGCGGCGAAGCCTTCACGACCGAAGAGCAGCCCAAAGAACTCGACGAGACCGAAGACGTCTCGGATCTGCTGGCCAAATTGGAGGCCAGCGTGAAGGCCCGCTCCGGCGGCGACAAGGCGCCCGCGAAGAAAACGCCGGCCAAAAAGGTCGCCGCAAAGAAGGCTCCGGCAAAGAAGGCCGCCGCCAAGAAGGCTCCGGCGAAAAAGACGCCGGCCAAGAAGACGGCCGCCAAGCGCTGACCACGCTCAACGCCCTCCGCAAATAGGACGGCCGCTCGCCGCGCAAAGTGGCGTGATCTCCAGTAGCGTTATTTCATGGAAGTCCGATGTACCAGATGGGCGGTGGCGTTGTCCGCCGTCATGGTGTTCTGCGCAGCCCCGGCGTCAGCCGATGCCACCGATGATGCGGTTATGGCAGCCCTGGCGAAACGCAACATCCAGCTCAGCGATCGCGACACGACGATTGCCGAAGCTCATATGGTGTGCGATGGCCTCGACAAGCACTACAAAACCAGCACTTTGGCGATGAAACTGGTGGGCGACACCGACCTCAATTTCAGCCAATCCAGCTTCTTCATCGGTGTCGCGGTAGCGGCCTACTGCCCGCAGTACAAGGGCCACGGCGACACGTCGATGAGTTGGCTCAATCCCAGCCCGCCGCTGATGTGATCAAAACGGCGGCGGTTCATCCGACGATGCGCGGGCATAGCCGAAGGCGCGTTGTCGAGTCAGCCTGTCGTTTCGATTTTGGTTGCGCTCAGCGGTAATTCGCTGGGATCGCTCCTGACTCCGGGTGCGCCTCCGGGTCGGCATCATGGCCGTGCGCTCACCGCAGCGGATATCGGCACTCGGCGTTGCTTCGGGTAGATCGCCGGTAGGCACGGTGAGTGCCGGAAACAGAATCGCGCTGCCTGGACTGGTCACATAGACCCGCCCTGACGGAAGCGTCCAGATCACTGTGCCGTCGGCCAACTGCCTGTCGCGCCAGGCCCAGAAAGTCTTGAGTAAGTGGTGCTTTCGGCACAACGACTTCAAGTTGGACGCATGCGTCAAGCCGCCGTCGGCGTACGGAGTGGTGTGGTCGATATCGCAGCGAGTCGCCGGCATATCGCACCCGGGCGCGCGGCAGGTCAGATCACGGCACCGCACATACTCGGAGAGCTTCGCCGACGGCGTGTAACGCGGTTCGGCAGCCACCGGAAAAGCCAACGGCCGCAACGTCGCAGACTTGGCCAGCTCGGCGACCACCTGCGGCGGTATGAGCTCGTCCACTCCGGCCATGTAGCCGGGTGCGGCTCCGGCGCCCTCAACGCTGGCCTGCTCGGCAACCACATGAATGACCAGACTTGCGGTCCCGCATGCGACCGCGCATCTCCACACAGTCCGAATCCCCGCACGTGCAGACCATCCGATCGGCGCCCGTTGCCAGCGCCCCCAACGCGTCGGCCCGCCGCTGCGCCCTGGTCCGCGGATCGGCCTCACACACCGTGCCCGCCAGCTCGTCCAGCCGGCGATCCAGGGCAAGGGCCGTGCTGGCGAATACGTTGCCGTACACCTCAGCGGTGCCCGACAGCGACTTCGACACATTGAGATAGCGGTCTTTGACCTCTTTGTTGGTGCGGCGAATCGCGTCTCGATCGACCTGCAGCACGATGGCGTCCACCCGCATCGCCAGCCTGCCGCGCGTCAGCGACGGCCAGCGCGGGGCGCGCAACGCCAGCTGTGCGTCGACCGCCGCCAAAGCTTCTTCGTCGGTGATCAGCGCGGTGCGGTTGGCGATCACGTTGAACATGGCGTAGTTGATGTCACCGGCCGCCAGACATTCCCCGACTTTGGGGAGACGCTCGCGTATCAATTCCGCGTCACTCATATACCTCGACGCCAACCCGCGGCTGATCCGAAGGGCCGCAGCAAGTTCGGCAGCCATCGCGTCCCATAAGTCGACCACCCACTCCGCGGGGTCACCGTGCTGGCGATACCACAGTCGCATCAGGTCGGCGATCACGTTTAGCCGCCGCCCCGTCGCCTGCGCCTCTGCTCGCGCCGCGGCAACGGCCTGCTCGAGCGACGCAGTCGACTCGCGCGTCATCGAGAGCTCCGTTAATTCGAACATGTGTTCGATAGTACTCGTGGGCTCTGACATTGCGCGGAGAGGATCGGAAATCGCGTGGCGGAGAGGAAAAGAAAAGAAGCAAAGTTTGCCGGGAATACTTTGCCGAAAACCCCGCTGGAAACTGACCCGAGGCTTACCTTAAGCGAACCTGAGAATCCGCGCCCCTGTCCAGGAAGTAGCAGCGATGGCTCATCGACGTCGTCCTCGTGCAGTCGGGTTGACCGGCGCGGTCAGCATGTTCTTGACACTGGGCCTGGGGCAGCTGGCCAATGCGCCGAAAGCCTCGGCCGATGAGTTTGACGTGGTCATCGACCAGGTCCTCAACGCGATCACCCCATCGTTAGGTGATCTGGCTGCAAGTTCGGCGGCGGTCCCCGAGCTGGGCAGTCTGGGTTTGGGTGCCGCCGAGTCGGCGGCGCGGCGGCCAGTCCGGTTGATTCCTGGTTGCATGTCCTCGAGCAGGATTGGATCAGCAGCGGCTTTGGTCAGCAGGTCGACACCACGATCAACAGTTGGTTCAACCTGGTCGATCCTTCCACCGGTGCGTGTGGGTTGATCTGTGACGGCGCTGATGGTCAAGGTGGCGGGGTGATCTTCGGTGACGTCGGCGCCGATGCGCAGCCGATGAGTCAGAACTTGCTGGTCAATCCCGGCTTCGAAACAGCCGACCCGTCCGGGTCGGGATACAGCGGGGTGACCATTCCGGGCTGGACGGAGACCGGCACCCCGACCGTGATCCAATACGGCACCCAGGGCGGCTACCCCTTCGCCTTCGGGTCTCCCCTGCCAAAGTTCTTCGACTTTCCACAGACCGCGCCCCTGGGCGGCGGCGACAATTTCGCCGGCGGCGGACCGGTGGCCACGTCCACCATCAGCCAAACCGTCGACCTCACCGGCGCAGCCGGAACGCCGTTCACGCTCAGTGCAGATCTCGGCGGCCAAGGCTGGGACCCGTCCGACGCGTCAGTACAGGTCACGTTCCTCGACGCACACGGGGACGTCCTGGGCGCCGACTCGCTCAACCCGGTCACACTATGGGATCGCCTGGGTTTCACCGGGTTTGAGGACCGCGACATCTCCGGGACGGTTCCGGACGGCACCACCTCCGCGCAGGTGACGACGACCTTCACCGACAACGACACGTTCCTCGGCAACTACAACGGCGCCTACGCCGACAACGAGTCGTTCACCGTCGGCGATCCAAGCCTCACCGCGGCGCCACTAACTCCACCGACGTCCGACGTCGGCCAACTGGATCACGTGTTCCTGATCTACCTGGAGAACAAGGGTGTCGACAACATCGTCGGCAGCCCCAACGCGCCGTACCTCAACAGCCTGATCAACACCGAAGATTATGACTCCAACTACTTCGCGCTGGGCCACCCCAGCGACCCCAACTACATCCGGCCCGTAGGCGGATCGGACTTCGGCCTCGACTACAACCCCGCCGGGAACGTCATCGACGCGAACAGCCTGATGCAAGAAATGGATCAGGCGAACATATCGTGGGCCGGCTACGCGCAGAGCATGCCCACCCCGGGTGACCTGGTGTCATCGGGCAATTACTCCGTCGACCAATTACCCTTTGCCCAATTCAACTACGTCTACGACAACACCCCCGCCTACCTGCAGGAACACCTGCTCCCGCTCACGCAGTTGTCCACCGATCTCCAGAACCCGAACAGTTTCCCGGAATTCACCTGGATCGCCGCCGACGAGGACCACAACGGGGAAGGCCCCATCGATAGTCTCCAGGGCATCGGCCAATTCCTTTCCAGCCAGTTCACCGACCAGCAGTACAACGTCGCGGCCGCAGACCAGTTCGTGCAGCAAGAGGTTTCCGCCATTGAAAACTCGCCGACCTGGACTGATTCGGGCGAGAAGGACGCGATCATCGTCACGTTCGACGAGGACAACAACAACCTGTCGCTAGGTTTCGGTAACGACGGCAACAACGTTCCGATGATCATCATCCCGAACGGGGGCGCCGAGTCTGGCGCCAACGGGATGGAATCCGGCCCCTTCACCACCGACGCTTACGCCAACGAGTACAGCCTGATGGCCACGATTGAAGACGCGTTGCGTGCTACGCCAGGAACTCTGGCCCCGCTCACTGACAACGACATGTACGCCCCACCCATGAATGCCTTCTGGAGATAATTCACTCACTCACCCCTGTTCGGGATCGTCGGCATGTTCGGCCATGGGATCGTGCCGGGCGGACACTGAAACCATTGAAACTGCGGGAGGACACAAGCTTTTCCTTCCCGAACGTGGTCGCCCGAGACGCCGTAGTCGTGGCAGACGGACGTGTCCCAATTCGGGTAGATGGGAACTCGGTTCCCTCCGTGGCCGGCTGCGTCGACTGTGATGCCCAGCGGCGGGGGATCTCCTGGGCACCAGCGAAACTCGCTGGCGTCGGCAGTACCTGTGGCCAGCGCCAAGCCGGCCACCGCGACGGCTCCCGAAACTAGCGCCCCGGTAGTGAATTTCGTCAGGTTGTAGGTGATGTTCATTGCGCTTTCCTTTCGTGGTCCTTCTTCTCGTCCGTGGCTGGTCCGGCCCTCATCGCAACGCACCAATCACGTTGCCGTCCTGCAGGATCGGATGTCACGCCCTCGGGCAGAACATCCCGAGTATCTGCTGGCAGTTATCTCTGTTGATGACGAACGGCCCGGGGTTGTACGGCGTGGGCGGAGGCGGCACCTCTCCCTCGAAGATGTTCTGGGCGGCGTTGCCCTGTCCATGCTCGACGTACCAGTAGGTGTGGCAGGCGTTGATGTCCCAGCGGACCGGATTCACCCGTAGGTTGCCGGTCTGCACCGGTGGATCGCCCGGGCACCAACGACACGGGCCTGCCGGGTGATCGTTCGGGCAGCCGGGCCAGGCATCCGCTTCAGCCGTGCCGGCCGTGACCACCAAGCTCGCGGCGAGCGCGGTCGACAGCAGTCCGCCGACGACGATGTTCTTCAGAGTGGAGTACATGGCACGAAAGATAGGTGCGGCCGCTTGTCGGATTCTTAACGGAGCGCAAACTAGAACGTGTTTCAGAAATGGGGTTCCGCGGCCGTCGGCGCCTTGTTACGGTGACGCCCGTGATCCTGGACAAATTCCGACTCGACGACCAAGTCGCCGTCGTCACCGGTGGCGGGCGCGGTCTCGGCGCAGCCATCGCGCTGGCGTTCGCCGAGGTCGGTGCCGACGTCGTCATCGCTTCCCGCACCCAGTCCGAACTAGAGGCCGTCGCCGAGAAGGTCCGCGCCGCTGGTCGGCGCGCCCACATCGTCACCGGCGATCTGGCTCAGCCCGAGGTCACCGCCGAGCTGGCCGCTCAGGCCGTCGAGGCGTTCGGGCGACTGGACATCGTCGTCAACAATGTCGGCGGCACCATGCCCAACGGACTGCTGACCACGTCGACGAAGGACCTCAAAAGCGCGTTCACCTTCAACGTCGCCACCGCCCACGCGCTGACCATCGCCGCGGTGCCGCTGATGCTCGAGCACTCCGGTGGCGGCAGCATCATCAACATCACCTCGACGATGGGACGGGTGGCCGGCCGCGGCTTCGCCGCCTACGGCACCGCCAAAGCCGCGCTCGCCCATTACACCCGGCTGGCCGCGCTCGACCTGTGCCCGCGGGTCCGGGTCAACGCCATCGCGCCGGGCTCGATCGCCACGTCCGCGCTCGACATCGTCGCCTCCAACGACCAACTTCGCGAGCCGATGGAGCAGGCGACACCGCTGCGCCGCCTGGGCCAGCCCGACGAGATCGCCGCCGCCGCAGTGTATTTGGCATCGCCCGCCGGGGCTTACCTGACCGGCAAGGTGATCGAGGTCGATGGCGGCATCACCTTTCCCAACCTCGACCTGCCGATCCCGGACCTGTGAGCATGGCTATCAAAGTCGCCGCGATAGGCACCGGCAATGTCGGCGTCCACGCGCTCAGGGCACTGATCACCAACCCGGACTACGAGCTCACCGCAGTATGGGTGTCCTCGGAATCCAAAGCCGGCAAAGACGCCGGAGAGCTTGCCGGTCTTGATGTTTCGACCGGTATCGCGGCGTCCACCGACCTGGACGCTGTGCTGGCTACCGGCCCGCAGTGCGCGGTCTACACCGCGATGGCCGACAACCGGCTGCCCGACGCCCTCGAGGACTACCGGCGCATTCTGGCCGCCGGCGTCAACGTCGTCGGCAGCAGCGCGGTCTTCCTGCAGTACCCGTGGCAGGTGCTCCCGGACAGCATGCTCAAACCGATCGAAGATGCTGCCCGAGAGGGTAATTCGAGCTTGTTCGTCAATGGCATCGATCCTGGATTCGCCAACGACCTGATTCCGCTGGCGCTGGCCGGAACCTGCCAGAGTATCCAGCAGATCCGCTGCATGGAGATCGTCGACTACGCGACTTACGACAGCGCGACGGTCATGTTCGACGTGATGGGATTCGGCAAGCCGCTCGACGAGATTCCGATGCTGCTTCAACCGGGCGTACTGAGCCTGGCGTGGGGATCGGTGGTGCGTCAACTCGCCGCCGGGCTGGGCATCGAACTCGACTCGATCACCGAACGCCAGGAGCGGGTTCAGGCGCCCGAGGACTTCGACATCGCATCCGGGCACATCCCCAAGGGCAGTGCCGCCGCGCTGCGATTCGAGGTGCAGGGACTGGTCGACGGGCACCCCGCCGTCGTTCTCGAACACGTCACCCGGCTGCGCGAAGACCTGTGCCCGGACTGGCCGCAGCCGGCTCAGCCCGGTGGGTGCTATCGGATCGAGATCACCGGCGAACCGTCGTACGCCGTCGACGTCTGCCTGAGCAGCCCCAACGGTGACCACAACCACGCCGGCCTGGTCGCGACGGCGATGCGGGTCGTCAACGCCATTCCAGCCGTGGTCGAAGCCCCCGCCGGAATACGGACCACGCTGGACCTTCCGCTGATCACCGGACGCGGCCTGTACTCGGTGACCTAACGGTTTCGGCTAACCTAACTTTCTGATTCAGTCGACCGAAAGTGAGTTAGGTGCCCCAGGACACCCGTGCCCGGCTGAAACCAGGGTGGTATCTGCTCGGCCCCGCCTTCGTCGCCGCCATCGCGTATGTCGACCCGGGCAACGTTGCCGCGAACATCAGCGCGGGCGCGCAATTCGGCTTCGCGTTGCTGTGGGTCATCGTCCTGGCGAACGTGATGGCTGGTCTCGTGCAGTACCTGTCAGCGAAGCTCGGCCTGGTGACCGGACGCTCGCTGCCCGAGGCGATCGGCGCCAAGCTGAATCGCCCGACCCGGGTGGCTTTTTGGCTGCAGGCCGAGGTCGTCGCGATGGCCACCGACGTGGCCGAGGTGATCGGCGGAGCGATCGCGCTGCACATCCTGTTCGGGCTGCCGCTGCTGCTCGGTGGCGTCATCACCGGGGTGGTGTCGTTGCTCCTGCTGCGCATTCAAGACCAGCGTGGCCAGCAGATCTTCGAGCGCGTCATCACCGGACTGCTGCTGGTGATCGCCATCGGCTTCACCGCGAGTTTCTTCGTCTCGACGCCGCCGCCCGGCGAGGTGCTCGGCGGTCTGGTGCCTCGATTCCTCGGCAAGGAAAGCGTGCTGTTGGCCGCGGCCATCCTGGGCGCGACGGTGATGCCGCATGCGGTGTATCTGCATTCCGGACTGGCCCGCGACCGGCACGGCCATCCCGATGCGGGCCCCGACCGCCGCCGGCTGCTGCGGATCACCCGGTTGGACGTCGGGCTGGCGATGGTGGTCGCGGGCGCGGTGAACGTCGCCATGCTGTTGGTGGCCGCGCTGAACATGCGGAGCCGCGGCGACATCAGTTCGATCGAAGTGGCCTACGCCGCCGTGCACGACACCGTGAGCCCGTTGATTGCAGTGCTCTTCGCGATCGGCCTGCTGGCGTCGGGGTTGGCATCCGCGTCGGTGGGCGCTTACGCCGGCGCGATGATCATGCAGGGCTTGCTGCACCGGTCGGTCCCGATGGTGCTGCGCCGGCTGGCGACGCTGGCGCCCGCTCTGGTGATTCTGGCTTTGGGTTTCAATCCGACGCGCACGTTAGTGCTGTCGCAGGTCGTTCTGTCGTTCGGGATTCCGTTCGCGCTGCTACCGCTGGTTCGACTGACCAGCAATCGCGCGCTGATGGGCGCAGACACCAATCACCGCGTCACCACCGCCGTCGGCTGGGCTGATCGGCACGATGATCAGTCTGCTGAACGTGGTGCTGATCTACCTGACGATCAGCGCCAAAGGCTAGGCCCGGCGTCGGAATTCTCGCTCTCCCGCCGGTGTTTTCCGCCGCCTTCGTAGCGCGATGAGTTCATCGAGCAGCGCGTCCATCTGGGCGATCGACGGCATCTCCTTGCCGCGCTCGCGGTAGGCATCACGAACGCTGGCCAGTAGCCGCAATTCACGCTCGATCGTGTGCCGGTCCCGGGTGCCGCCGTCTCGCGCGCCGCTCATCTGACAATCCTTTCATTCCGCGCAGCGCATCAGCGCCGCGACGCGTGGAATTAACCTCGCGCTCAGAAGTCGTTCGGCAGCTCGGCCGATCAAGGTCGAATACTTCGCTCGGCTAACATCGATCTCGTGACGCAGCGGCGCCGTCATTCCTACTTCGCGTACGGGTCCAACCTGTCCGTGCGGCAGATGGCGCACCGATGTCCCGATGCGGGCAACCCACGCCGGGCGGTGCTCGCCGACCACGATTGGCTGATCAACCAGCGCGGGGTGGCGACCGTCGAGCCGTTCGACGGGACGCAGGTGCACGGCGTCGTCTGGGATGTGTCCGACCACGATCTGGCCCACCTCGACAGAGCCGAGAGCGTGCCGGCGCACTACCGGCGGGACCAGATGACCGTGCAGACCGAAGACGGGCCGTCGGACGCGTGGGTGTACATCGACCACCGGGTGAATCCGGGCCCGCCGCGACCCGGCTATCTGGAAGCGCATCATCGACGGGGCGCTGCATCACGGATTGCCGCAGAGCTGGATCGACTTCTTACGGCGATGGGATCCGGCACGCTGGCCCCGGCCGCGATCACGGCCCACAACGCCTGCACCGCAATCGCTTTCCGAGCTACTCGCCGAACCCGGTGTGGTCGAGGTCAGCCGGTTGCGGTCGCGGTTCGGCTTCCTGGCCATCCATGGCGGCGGGCTGGAGGAGATGACCGACGTGATCGCCGAGCGGGCCGCCGACGTGGCCGGCGCGTCGGTGTATCTGCTCCGGCATCCCGACCGCTATCCGCATCACCTGTCGTCGGCGAATTTCCTCGCGGCCGAGTCGAGCGCGTCTCGCGGAGTTCCTCGACCACGTCGACGTGACGGTGTCGCTGCACGGCTACGGGCGGATCGGCCGCGCCACCCAACTGCTGGCCGGCGGGCGCAACCGCGTGCTGGCGGCCCACGTCGCCGAACATCTCGAGTTGCCCGGCTATCACGTCATCACCGACCTCGACGAGATCCCGCTCGAGCTTCGCGGGCAGCATCCACAGAATCCGGTGAACCAAACCCGCTACGGCGGAACGCAATTGGAACTCCCGACTCGGGTCAGGGGGATCAGTCCGCGCAGTCCCGCTCCCGGGCGCCGACGGCTTGTCACCGGTGACCGCTGCACTGGTGCAAGGCCTGGCAGCGGCCGCTCGGGCATGGAAATTGCAGTCCAGATAACTACAAATCGGAGGTGGCCAATGGCCGAACGGGCGTTTCGTTTCTCGGTGGGCATTCACGCGGTCAAGTCCCGTACTGCGTTGCAGGACAAGGTAAAGCGGCTGGAAGACAGCGGGTTCGATGCGCTGCATCTGCCCGACCACCTCGGCGCGCCGGCGCCGTTTCCGGCGCTGACGGCGATCGCGTCGGCGACGAAGACGGTGCGGCTGGGCACCTACGTGCTCAACGCCGGGTTCTACAAGCCCGCGCTGCTGGCTCGTGACGCCGCCGAACTCGACGGGCTCAGCGACGGGCGTCTGGACCTCGGCCTCGGCGCCGGCTACGTCCGCGAGGAATTCGAAGCGGCCGAGCTCCCCTACCCGACCGCGCGGCAACGCGTCGACTACCTCGAGCACGTCACCACCTACCTCAAGAAGCACCTGCCGACGGTGCCAATCCTGATCGCCGGCAACGGAAATCGGTTGCTGACGATCGCCGCCCAGCAGGCCGACATCATCGGGCTGACCGGCGCCAGCTCCGGTGATGCAGCCGACCCGCTCGCCGAGCGCGTCGAGTTCGTCCGCAATGCCGCCGGCGACCGGTTCGCCGATCTCGAGTTGAACCTCGCGATCACCGCGGTGCCGTCGGACAATTCCGGGAAGCCCGATCTGGCGCTCACCCGCAGGTTCGTGGACCTGTCCGACGAGGAGTTGCTGGCCTTGCCGTCGGTGCTGAGCGGATCGCCACGCGACATCGCCGACACCCTGCGCGGCTACCGCGAGAAGTACGGGCTGACGTCGTTCACCTTCCAGGAGAATCACGTCGACACGATCGCGAAGGTTATTGCCGAGCTCCGCTGACCGCCGCGTTCCGTATGGTGGATTGATGCGTTACAACCCGCCCCCGAACTGGCCAAAGCCTCCCAAGGGCTGGGTGCCGCACGCGGACTGGTCGCCGGACCCGTCGTGGCCGCCGCCGCCGCAGGGCTGGCGGCTGTGGGTCGAGGAAGAAGACGGCCCTGAGGCACCGTCTGCGCTGGGGCGGCTCAAGCAGGCCGGCGACGACGGCGAGTACTTCGGCGACGAGAACGCGTGGGCCGACGACGCCGGGCCCGCACCGGTTGCCGACGAGCTGGATGCCGTGGTGTCGGAACTGCCGCCGGACCCGACCGAGGTCGCGCCTAAAGACCTTGCGGTGCAACACCTCGGGCAGTACGCCTCGGTCAAGTGGGACGACGACAGCCAGTACGCCATCGGCACGATCGTCGCCATCTCGGCGGACGCGACAGCGGTGTGGCTCACGCTCGACGGCATCGACGCGCCGATTGCCTTTCCGCGGGAGACGCCGGGCAGCCCGCGACTCCTGGTCTGGATTTAAGCCCCTGGCGGCGGCAATCCCCGTCATTTGCCTGACCGGCTACCTCGGCGCTGGCAAAACGACGCTGCTCAACCACGTGCTTCGCAGCCCAGGCGCGCGGATCGGCGTGATCATCAACGATTTCGGTGAGCTCAACGTCGATGCCATGCTGGTGGCCGGGCAGATCGACGAGCCGGTGTCGATTGCCGGCGGTTGCATCTGCTGTCTGCCCGATGACGGTGGCATCGACGACGCGCTGACCAAGCTCGCCGACCCGCGGCTCAATCTCGATGCCGTGATCGTCGAGGCCAGCGGTTTGGCCGATCCGCTGATCGTCGCCCGCATCATCGGCTTCAGCCGGGTGGCCGGCCTACGGTACGGCGGACTTGTCGACGTCGTCGATGCCGCAACACATTTCGACATCGTCGACACCGGCCAGGTGCTGCCGGCGCGTTACCGGGCGGCATCTCTCGTCGTCGTGAACAAGCTCGATCAACTCCCCCACAGCGACCGCGCCGCCATGGTCGAGCGGGTAGAACAACGCGTGCGCGAACTGAATTCACGGGCGACCGTCGTCGGGGCGGTCGGTGGCCAGATCGACCCCCGGCTGCTCTACGACGTCGCGGGGTCGGGCGATGAACCGGGCCAACTCTCGTTGCGCGAACTGCTCGTCGACGAGACCGACAACGCGGTGGCCCACGACGACCACGACCACGTGCACGCCGACTCGGTCACGGTGACCACCGACGGCGAAGTCGACCCCGGCGCCCTGATCGACCTGCTCGAGGAACCGCCCGCAGGGGTGTATCGGCTCAAAGGAGCCGTGAAGATGCGATACGGACGGGCCACTCCCACCTTTGCGGTCAACCTCGTCGGCCCGACGATCCACATCGCGAACGCACCGCCCGGAGCGACGGCCAACTTTCTGGTCGCGATCGGGATGCACCTCGACACCGAAGAGGTGCGCGCTCGGCTTGATGCGGCGCTGCGTCCCTGCACCGAGCCGGCGACTCTGGCCAACATTCACCGCCTGCGGCGATACCGTCGCCACAGTCTTTGACAGAGCGACTAGGTTTAACGATGTTTTCAGCCCCCGTAGCTCAGGGGATAGAGCACGGCTCTCCTAAAGCCGGTGTCGCAGGTTCGAATCCTGCCGGGGGCACGGACATTTATGCAGCTCGTGTTCGGTCGCAAATAGGGCAACCACTGGTCAGCCGAAGCGTGCTACTCCCGCTTCGACGATTCGCAGTACATGTTTCCGTCGGGAAGAACGGTGCAGTTCAAATTCGTGCCCGAAGAAACTTTCGCGACCGCGGCACCGTGCTCATCGACGATCTTGACGATGCGCAGAGATTCCGCCTCCTGGCCGTGCTTTGCTTTAAACGCATTCAGTTCCGCGGCGAAACCGCCCTTGCTCTGCTCAGCTGACATCGGTGCTCTTTCTCGTAGATTCACACGGGCTGCAATGGATGTTCATATCGTCACCCTCGTAGTGCGCCGCCACAAGACTTGTCTGTGAGCGTGCAAAGTTCGGCCCTGCTCTGACCGGCATTCGTGAAATGATGCGCGATATGTTCGACCGCTCCATCCTCACCGCGGCGGCTATCGCGATAGCCGCGCTCGGCCTGGCCGCGCCGGTGCATGCGGACCCGCAATGCCCGGCCACGGCTGCCCGCATGGCCCGGCCAACAACGCGCCGGGCCCGGCCAACATCCCGCCGCCGCCGTCCGCCAACGTCAACAGCCCGTCATACAAAGACGGCTACAAGACCGAGCACGACTATTTCGCCACCCCGCAGAACCACGCCTACCTCGCGAGCGAGATGAAAGGCGGCTACACCGCAGCGCTGGCCTGCCAAGTGGAGATCGGCGGCGGATCGCCACCGGCGAATCCGACGACTGGCTCGGCGGCTGCATCGACGCCTTGCACGATCTGGGGTTCAAGCCATAAGCGTGCTGATCACCGCCGCCGAGTTGGCCGATCTGCTCGACGCCGGCGATCCCGTGACGATCCTCGACGTGCGCTGGCGGCTCGACGAGCCCGACGGCCATGCCGACGTATCTGCAGGGCCACCTGCCCGGCGCGGTCTACGTCTCCCTCGACGACGAACTCAGCGACCACTCCATCGCCGGGCGAGGCCGGCACCCGCTGCCGTCCGGTCGCAGCGTCGAGGCCGCGGCGCGGCGTTGGGGTGTCCGCGCGGGCGTGCCCACCGTCGTCTACGACGACTGGAATCGAGCCGGTTCGGCGCGGGCCTGGTGGGTGCTGACCGCCGCCGGCATCGCCGACGTCCGCATCCTCGACGGCGGCCTGGCTGCGTGGCGGGCCGCCGGCGGCAACCTGGCCACCGGCCCGGTCGCCCCGCCAACCGGCAATGCGGCCGTGCTGCATGACGACCTGTACAACGGCGCTCTGCCGACCCTGACCGCCGCAGCAGGTCGACGACTTCGACCTGCTCGACGCCCGCGCGCCGGAACGATTCCGCGGTGACGTCGAGCCGATCGACCCCGTTGCCGGACACATCCCCGGCGCCAAAAACCTGCCCAGCGGCGCAGTGCTCAACAGCGACGGCACGTTCCTGGCGCACGACGCGATCGCCCGACTGCTCGCCGAGCGCGGCGTCGACGACGGCCGCATCGGCGCGTACTGCGGCTCCGGCGTGACCGCGGCCATCACGGTCGCGGCGCTCGCCGCGGCGGGGCACCAGGCCGCACTGTTCCCCGGCTCATGGTCGGAGTGGAGCTCGGACCCCGCCCGCCCGGTGGCCCGCGGAGACAACTAGTCCGGTTCTGCGGAAACAGGTTTGTCGTGCGCCGTCGACGGCAATGCGGGTACAGAGGCGAGCGCGTTGGTCGACCAACGCGGGCGCTTAGGTCTCACCGGTTCAGCCGAGAGCTGGTGAGACCGCCTCATGGCTGGTTGGGCAGTGTCACTCTTTTAGTTGTAGTAACGTGCGAGCCATGGACACCGACGTCTGGATTCTTGGCGGCTATCAAAGCGACTTCGCCCGAAACCTCACCAAAGAAGGATTCGACTTCGCGGATCTGACCCGCGAGATCGTCGACGCCACGCTCACCGCGGCCAAAATCGACGCCGCGGACATCGGCGTCGTGCACGTCGCCAATGCCTTCGGAGAAATGTTCGCCGAGCAGGGCCACCTCGGCGCGATGCCCGCGACCGTGTGCGACGGGCTGTGGGACACCCCGGCGTCGCGACATGAGGCCGCGTGCGCGTCGGGCAGCATCGCCGCGCTCGCTGCGATGGCCGATCTGCGCGCGGGCAACTACGACACCGCGTTGGTCCTCGGCGTCGAACTGGAGAAGACGGTGCCCGGTGACACCGCGGCCCGTCACCTGGGCGCAGCGGCCTGGACCGGACACGAAGGCGCCGACGCGAAGTTCCTCTGGCCGTCCATGTTCGCCACGGTCGCCGACGAGTACGACCGCCGCTACGGCATCGACGAGACCCACCTGCGGGCCATCGCACAGGTCAACTTCGGCAACGCCCGCCGAAACCCCAACGCCCAGACCAGGGAATGGACCGTGCCCGACCCGATCGGCGACGACGGCGCGACCAACCCGCTCATCGAGGGTCGGCTGCGGCGATTCGACTGCAGCCAGATGACCGACGGCGGCGCGGGAGTCGTGCTGGTCACCGACAAATACCTGCGCGAGCATCCCACTGCGCGGCCGATCGCCCGCATCGCGGGCTGGGGCCATCGCACCGTCGGGCTGGGCCTGCAGCAGAAACTGCGACGAGCCGCCACTGGAGACTTGGCCCCGTACGTCATGCCGCATGTCCGCGCGGCGGTGCTCGACGCGTTGCGCCGCGCGCAGGCCAACCTCGACGATCTGCACGGCATCGAGGTGCACGACTGCTTCACTCCCAGTGAGTATTTGGCGATCGACCACATCGGCCTCACCGGGCCGGGCGAGTCGTGGAAAGCCATCGAGAACGGCGAGATCGAGATCGGTGGACGGCTGCCGATCAACCCCAGCGGAGGACTGATCGGCGGTGGCCACCCGGTCGGCGCGTCGGGCGTGCGAATGCTCGTCGACGCGGCCAAACAGGTCAGTGGCGCGGCCGGCGACTACCAAGTCGAGAACGCGAAAACCTTTGGCACGCTGAACTTCGGCGGCAGCACCGCCACCACGGTCAGCTTCGTCGTCAACGCGACCGAAGGATCCTGACATGGACGTCGAAGTCGTCGGCAAGTACCTGTCGACCCTGCCCGAAGACGACGACCATCCTTACCGAACCGGGCCGTGGCGACCGCAGACCAGCGAGTGGGACGCCGACGACCTGGTCGTCGTCGAGGGCGAGATCCCCCGCGACCTGGACGGTGTCTATCTGCGCAACACCGAAAACCCGCTGCACCCGGCACTGAAGACCTATCACCCGTTCGACGGCGACGGCATGCTGCACATCGTCGGGTTCCGTGACGGAAAAGCGTTCTACCGCAACCGCTTTGTCCGCACCGATGGTTTCCTGGCCGAGAACGAGGCGGGCGAGCCGCTGTGGCCGGGCCTGGCCGAGCCGGTGCAGCTGGCCAAACGCGACGGGGGTTGTGGCGCCCGCACCCGGATGAAGGACGCGTCGAGCACCGACGTCATCGTCCACCGCGGCATCGCGCTGACCAGCTTCTACCAGTGCGGCGATCTGTATCGCGTCGACCCGTTCTCCGCCAACACCTTGGGCAAGGAGTCCTGGAACGGGCACTTCCCGGTCGACTGGGGTGTGTCGGCGCACCCGAAGGTCGACCCGAAATCGGGCGAGCTGCTGTTCTTCAACTACAGCAAGCAGGCCCCGTACATGCATTACGGCGTCGTCGACGAGAGCAACGAGCTGGCGCACTACATCGACATCCCGCTGCCCGGGCCGAGGCTGCCGCACGACATGGCTTTCACCGAAAACTACGTGATCCTCAACGATTTCCCGCTGTTCTGGGATCCGAGCCTGCTCGAACACGATGTGCACCTGCCGCGCTTCTACCCCGACATGCCGTCACGCTTCGCGGTGGTGCCGCGCCGTGGCAGCAGCAACGACATCCGCTGGTTCGAGGCCGACCCGACGTTCGTGCTGCACTTCACCAACGCCTACGAGGACGGCGACGAGATCGTGCTCGACGGCTTCTACGAGGGCGCGCCGCAGCCGGTGGACACCGGCGGCAGCAAGTACGACAAGCTGTTTCGCTTCCTGGCGCTGGATCGCCTGCAGGCCCGGCTGCACCGGTGGCGGTTCAACCTGGTCACCGGCGAGGTCAAAGAAGAGCAATTGTCGGAATCCATCACCGAATTCGGCACGATCAACCCCGACTACGCCGCGGCCAACTACCGCTACGCCTATGCCGCCACCGGCAAGCCGGGCTGGTTCCTGTTCGACGGTCTGGTCAAGCACGACCTGCGCACCGGAGGCGAGCAGCACTATCAGTTCGCCGACGGGGTCTATGGCAGTGAAGCCGCGATGGCCCCGCGACCGAATCCCACCGGCGAAGACGACGGCTACCTGATCACGCTGACCACCGACATGGAGGCCGACGCCTCCTACTGCGTGATCTTCGACGCCGCCCGATTCAGCGACGGGCCGGTGTGCAAACTGGCTCTGCCCGAACGGGTTTCCAGTGGCACCCACGCCACCTGGGCGGCGGGTGCACAGTTGCGCCGCTGGCATGACGTCGACTCCCCCGCGGGCGCAATCGGGCTGTGAAGGCTGAGCCGACCCCGCTGAGCCCAGGCGGCACCAACGCGGTCGGCCGCATCCTGGGTCTGCTCGGCGACGAGTGGACCTTGCTGATCATCCAGCAGGCGTTGCTGGGAGCGACCCGCTACGGCGAGTTCATGCAGCGCCTGCCGATCTCGAATACCGTGCTGTCCAACCGGTTACGGGCATTGACCGACAATGACCTATTGGTTCGCGCGACGTACCAGACCCGTCCGGTGCGGGCCGAATACCTGATCACCCAACGCGGACGGGCGTTCTGGCCGGTGCTGCTGTCGATCTGGGAGTGGGAACGGCGGTGGGTGCCCGACCATGTCCACCGGCTTCCGGGCATGCGGCACACCCAGTGCGGCAGCGACTTCGCCCCGACGCTGACCTGTCGGGCGTGTGGTGAAGCGGTCACCGAGAAGGAGGTGGCGGCGCGCTGGGGTCCGAGCGGATCGTGGCCGCGCTCGGTACCGCGAGGGGTCGACCCGCCGCAGGTCGAGCGCCGACGGCAAGCGTGGTCAAGCCGGACTTGTTTCCCGAGACGATGAGCGTGTTCGGAAATCGTTGGGCCGCAGCGCTGTTGGTGTGCGCGTTCCTGGGCACCAGCCGCTTCTCCGATTTTCAGACCCAGCTGGGCGCGCCCCCGTCGCTGCTGTCCGGCCGGTTGCAGACGTTCTGCGCCAACGGCGTGCTGTGCACGTCACGGGAGACCAACTACCAGCTCACCGAGAAGGGGCGGGCATTCTTTCCGGTCATCATCGCCGCGCTGCAGTGCGGGCAGCACTGGTTTCATGCACCGGAAGGCCCCGCGGTCGCGCTCACCCATCTCGGCTGCGGCAAGCCGTTCGTCGGGCAGCTGACCTGCGACCAGTGCGCCCGGCCGCTGAAGGGCGCACAGGTCAGCGTCGACTAGCGGCGCAGCGAGGCCGCCAGCGCCCATACCGAACACAGCAGCGCGGCGGCCGCGGCCACGCCGCCGAGGTACAGACCGTAGGCCGCCGACACCGGCGGCTTGACGTTGACCGAGTAGTACCGCACCATCAGCACGATCACGCCCAGCGAGATCACCAGCGCGGCAACCGATGCCGGCCTCGCCGACAAGCCTCTGCCGACCACTGCGCCGGCCACCAGCAGCGCCGAGGACAACAACACGATCAGCTGAACCGTCCCGAACCGCTGCTGGACGTGCAGACCGTCGATACTGCCGCTGATCGCGGTGGCCCACCCGCCGCCGGCCCTGCCCGTGGTCAGCCACGGTAACCAGACACTCATCGACACCATCGCGGCGAACAGCGCGACCATCCAACCGGGGCGCAGTCGAGACATACAGCGACAGTAGCCGCTAGCCCTGCAGCGACGACCGATTGAACGCCGTGCCCGTCGACGAAGCGAAACTCATCGTGCCGGAGCGAATACCGTCACGAATTTCCGGAGCGACTCGTTGATGTCGCTCTTCAGCGCGGCGGCGACCAGCATGCCGATCGGCCCGAACAACGCCGGGCCACCGAGGTGCACGTCGAAGCTGACCACCGATTGGTCGCCCTTGGGTTTGACCTTGGCCAGCAACTTGACTTTGACCCCGCCGACGCCGACACCGTTGAGCGTCATCGTCTCCGGCGGCTTGTAGTGCACGATCGTCCATTTGATGCGGTTGGCCATGCCCTTGACTTCGAGGATCGACTCGAGGACCGTGCCCTTCTCCAACTGGTCGGGCAGCTTGCTGCGCCACACCCGGTGGATGGTCAGCCATTCCTTGTAGCGGGACAGGTTGGACGCGTCCTCCCACGCCTTGTCGGGCGGCAGCGGGACGTCGATGGATCCGGAAAGCTTTGCCATAGCGCGCTTCTACTACTCGCCCTTGTCGTTCAACGCGTTCTTCGCGGCATCCTGCGCCTTGTCGACGACGTCCTTGTACTTGCCGTCGGTCTTGGAGTCGACGAACTCGCCGGCCTTGTCGATGGCGGAGTTGACGGTGTCGGCGTTCTGCGCCAGCAGATCTTTGGCCTTGTCCAGAAATCCCATGCTCAGTCCTTTTGCGTCGGAGTTGTCGAGTCTTTCGATTTTTCGCCGAGCCGCCACCACGGCTCGAGTTCCGTTGTGGCCGTTGGATCGACGCGCCCGCCCGGTTTGGGCACCGCTACCTTCACGCCCGCGGTCTCGGCGGCGATCAGCAGACGCTCGATCGGCTCGGCCCATGGGTGTGGCGCCAGCCGGAACGTGCACCAGTGGATCGGCACCAGCAGTCCGCCGTGGACGTCCAGGTGCGCCTGCACCGCCTCTTCGGGATTCATGTGAATGTCTCGGGCCACCCTGTTGTAGGCCCCGACGGGCATCAGCGTCACGTCGAAAGGTCCGTGCTCGGTGCCGATCTCGGCGAAGCTCTTGGTGTAGCCGGTGTCGCCGCCGAAGTATGCGCGGTGCGCGGGACCGATGATCGCCCACGACGCCCACAGGGTGTTGAAGCGGTTCAGGAAGCGGCCGGAGAAGTGCCGGGCCGGTGTGCAGATCAGCGTGAGCTCGTCGATCTGGGTGCTTTCGTTCCAGTCGAGTTCGATGATGCGTTCGTCGGGAATGCCCCACTCCCGCAGGTGCGATCCGACGCCGAGCGGAACGACGAACGGCGCCCACTGGCTTCGGGCCAGCGCGAGGATCGTGTCGATGTCGAGGTGGTCGTAGTGGTCGTGGCTGATCACGATCGCGTCCAGCGCCGGCAGCGACTCGAGCGGCACCGGTGGCGGATGCATGCGGCTCGGGCCGACGACGTCCGAGGGCGAGCAGCGTTCACTCCAGACCGGATCGGTCAGGACGCGGTATCCGTCGATTTCCAGCAGCGCGGTCGAGTGGCCGAACCAGCTGACCGCGATCTGGCCGGCGGGAGCTTCGAAGGTGCGCGGCTCGGGGGTGTCCAACGGGATCTCCGCCGAGGGCCGAGCATCCTCGAGTCCGGTGATGATCTCCCACAGCAACGATCGCGCCTTGATCGGGGTCGATGTTCAGCGAGGCGGGCTCGAGATTGACGAAGACGCCGTCATGAAAGTGCGGTGAGCGTTCGGCGACTCCGCGAATGTCGGCGGGTTGAGCCCCGAGCGCGGCCGGCGCACCGTGCAGCGCGCGCAGCACCCACCCGCCCGTCGCGAGCGAGACTGTGCCCACTGCCAGTCGCAGCGCACTGCGCAGCATCCGGTCAGGCCCCCTGGAATTTCGGCGGCCGCTTCTCGACCCGTGCCACCTGCGCTTCGATCACGTCCTGACTGCCCCACGCCTTGTCGAAGAGTTCCTTGTGCGCCGGCCATTGATCTTCGTAGGCGCCGTCGTCGTTGAGCACCCGTTTGGCGTGCTGCAGCGCCAGCGGAGCCAGCCCGGCGATCTCGGCGGCCCAGGCCTGCGCATCGGCCAGCGTTCCGATCCGGTTGGCCATCCCGGTGATGAGGGCGTCCTGGGCGGTCAGCTTCTCGGCGGTCAGCAGCATGGCCCGGGCGCGTCCGTAGCCCGCCAGCGACGACAACCGGCGAATGCTCCAGTTGTCCAGCGCCAGGCCGTATTTGGAGGTCGGGAACTGGAAGAACGCCTCGGGTGCCACCACCCGCAGGTCACAGATCATGGCCAGTTGCAGACCCGCGCCGATGGCGGGCCGTTGATCGCCGCGATCACCGGCACCGGCGTCGGCGTCGATCGCCAGGTTCAGCGCGATCAGCCGGTCGGGATAGTCGGCGGCGAACGCGTCGCCGCTCAGGTCGGCGCCGGCGCAGAACACGGTGCCCTGCCCGGTCAGCACGATGGCGTGGGCATTCTCGCCGGCGGCCTTCTCCACGGCCTCGCGCAACTCCTCGACGAGTTGGGAGTTGAGCGCATTGCGCCGCTCGGGACGCTGCAACTCAATGGTCAACGACGTCTCCGACGCGGGTGACACCAATCATGTGGCACAGCCTAGTGAGCTTTCGGGTGGTATCGAATCGGCGGTAGCCGGAACATTCCCATCCGGCCGAGACACCTGACAGGATGCTTCCCCGTGACAAGGCCTAACTTCCTGGTAATCGTGGCGGACGACCTCGGGTTCTCCGACATCGGCGCCTTCGGCAGCGAGATCGAGACCCCCAATCTGGACCGGCTGGCCCACGCCGGGATCCGGCTGACCGATTTCCATTCGGCCCCGGCCTGTTCCCCGACCCGGTCGATGCTGTTGACCGGAACCGACCACCACATCGCCGGCATCGGCACCATGCTCGAGGTTGCTCCGCAGTTCCGCGGGCAGCCCGGCTACGAGGGGTACCTCAACGACCGGGTGGTCGCGCTTCCCGAGCTGCTGCGCGACGCCGGCTATCTGACGTTGATGGCGGGCAAGTGGCATCTGGGCAACACCATCGAGACGTCACCGTGGTCCCGCGGATTCGACCGATCGTTCGCGTTATTGCCCGGCGGCGCAAGCCATTACAGCAATCCCCCGGGCGACTTCATCCCCTTGATGTCGCGTTACACCGAGGACGACCAGTTCGTCACCGTTCCAGACGACTTCTATTCCTCGGACTTCTACGCCGACACCCTGCTGCGCTATTTCCGGGAGCGCACCGACTCGGATGGTCAAGACCAGCCGTTCTTCGCGTATCTGCCGTTCCAGGCGCCGCACTGGCCCCTGCAGGCGCCCGAAGAGACCATCGCGAAATATCGGGGCCGCTATGACGCCGGCCCGGACGCGCTGCGCGAGGAGCGACTGGCCGCGCTCAAAAAGCTCGGGCTGATCGGCGTCCGACGTCGCCGCGCATCCCGTCGTCCCCGACGGAGAGCCGGAGTGGTCCGAGATGAGCGCCGACGAACAGGCCCTGTCGGCACGCAGCATGGAGGTCTACGCCGCCATGGTCGACCGGATGGACTACAACATCGGCAAGGTGATCGACTACCTCACCGAGACCGGCGAACTCGACAACACGGTGGTGATCTTCCTGTCCGACAACGGCGCCGAGGGGGCGATCCTCGAGTCGTTGCCGATCCTCGGCGGCGCGATCGCCGCGGAGATCGAAAAGAACTGGGACAACAGCCTCGACAACGCCGGAGCCGCCAACTCGTTCATCTGGTACGGCCCGCGCTGGGCGCAGGCCGCCACCGCGCCGTCCCGACTGCACAAGGCGTTCACCACCGAAGGCGGCATCCGCGTCGTCGGGTTCGTCACCTGGCCGGGCTTCGATCGCCAGCACCAGATCGGCACCGCGTTCAGCACGGTGATGGACATCGCTCCGACCTTCCTCGAACTCGCCGGCGTCGCGCACCCCGGCACCGAATACCAAGGACGCGAGGTGGCACCCATCCGCGGCCGGTCGCTGTTGCCCTATCTGTCCGGCGCAGCCGAGATCGGTGCACGACGACTTCACCGGAACCGGCTGGGAACTGTTCGGGCGCTACGCGATTCGCCAGGGCGACTGGAAAGCAATCCACCTGCCCGAGCCCTACGGGCCCGGGCGACTGGCAGCTCTACGACCTGTCCGCCGACCCCGGCGAGATCAACGACCTCGCCGCCGCGCATCCCGACAAGCTGGCCGAGCTGCTGGTGCTGTGGGACCGCTACGTCGACGACACCGGCGTCATCCTGGAACTCGCGCAAGGCTGATCAGTAGCCTCACCTCTGTGAGCCGGATCGGGACCGAGCAACTGCGCGACGCCGTGCTCGACGAGGGATCGTTCGTCAGCTGGGACACCGAGCCGCTGGCGATCCCGACGAGTGAGTCCTATGCCCGCGAGCTGGCCGAGGCCCGGGCCGCCAGCGGTTACGACGAGTCGGTGCTGACCGGCGAGGGCCGGGTGTTCGGGCGCCGGGTGGCGGTGGTGGTCTGCGAGTTCGACTTCCTGGCCGGCTCGATCGGGGTCGCCGCGGCCGAGCGGATCACCGTCGCGATACAGCGCGCCACCGCCGAGCGGCTGCCGCTGCTGGCGTCGCCGAGCTCCGGGGGCACCCGGATGCAGGAGGGCACCGTCGCGTTCCTGCAGATGGTCAAGATCGCCGCGGCGGTCACCCTGCACAAGCAGGCCCACCTGCCCTACCTCGTCTACCTCCGCCACCCGACCACCGGCGGGGTGTTCGCGTCGTGGGGCTCGCTGGGCCACATCACCATCGCCCAGCCGGGCGCGCTGATCGGTTTCCTGGGTCCGCGGGTCTACGAGCAGCTCTACGGCGAACCGTTTCCGATCCGGCGTCCAGACCGCCGAGAACCTGGAGCGGCACGGGGTGATCGACGCGGTCGTGCCGCTGGAGGAGCTGCGCGACATCCTCGACCGGGCGCTGACCGTCGTCGCCGACGACGCGGGCCCGGCACCGCAACGGCCACTGGCCGAGCCGCTGCCCGACATCCCGGCGTGGGACTCGGTGCTGGCCTCGCGGCGACCGGACCGGCCCGGCGTCCAGTACCTGCTGCGGCACGGCTGCACCGACCAGGTGCTGTTGTCGGGTACCGGGCAGCAGGGCGAAGCCGCGACCATGCTGCTGGCACTGGCCCGGTTCGAGGGGCAGCCCGCGGTGCTGCTCGGCCAGCAGCGGGTGGTCGGTGGACTGGTCGGACCCGCCGCGCTGCGCGAGGCCCGCCGCGGCATGACGCTGGCCGCCGGCCTTCGGCTGCCGCTGGTGCTGGTGATCGACACGGCCGGCCCCGCGCTGTCGGCCGAGGCCGAGCAGGGCGGGCTGGCCGGCGAGATCGCCCACTGCCTGGCTGAGCTGGTCACCCTGGACACCCCGACGGTGTCGGTGCTGCTCGGCCAGGGCAGCGGCGGGCCGGCGCTGGCGATGGTGCCCGCCGACCGGGTGCTGGCCGCGCTGCACGGCTGGCTGGCGCCGCTGCCGCCGGAGGGCGCCAGCGCGATCGTATTCCGCGACACCGACCACGCCCCCGAACTGTCTGCCGCGCAAGGCATCCGCTCGGTCGACTTGCTGGCCTCCGGCATCGTCGACGCCGTCGTGCCCGAGCATCCCGACGCCGCCGACGAGCCGGTCGAGTTCTCCGCCCGGCTGTCCGCCGCGATCGCGGTCGAACTGCACGCGCTGCGCGGCATCCCCGGCACCGACCGGCTGGCGACCCGGCTGCGGCGCTACCGCAACATCGGGCTGCGCTAAAACATCGGGGCGTCAGTCGCTGAGCGCGTAAGCCAAACGTCCTGTCCGTCTTCAACTTCGACCCGTCGGAGCATGCCGAACGGAATTCTCGGCACCTGGCTGGCGTTGAAGAAAGCAATGCCTAACGCCACCTCAGCCCTGAAATCGCCCACACTTTGGACGCCGGCCCGCGTGCTGGTGACCCGCTCTGCCGCAGACACCCCGCACGGTGCCGGCATCGTCGCGCGCTGCGAATCCGCCGGAGTCGCCGACATCGACGTGCTGCGCGGCGACAGGCTGCCGCCGTTGCGCGCCGAGAACGACCGCGCCACCTATGCGCTGGCCAAACGCACACTCGCGGTCGTCGTGGCACCGCCGGGCAAACTGAAGCTTCAACCGATCCCGCCGAGCGCGGATTGGCGGATCGATCTGGCCGAAGGCTGCCCCGCCCATTGCCAATACTGTTACCTGGCAGGCTCGCTGTCCGGGCCGCCGATCACCCGGGTGTACGCCAACCTGTCCGAGATTCTGTCCGCCATGGACGACTATGTCGGCCGCGGCACGATCACGTCGTCGTCGCCCGATCGTGCCGGCGAAGGCACCACGTTCGAAGCGTCCTGCTACACCGACCCGTTGGCGCTGGAGCACCTGACCGGGTCGTTGTCCGCCACAATCGCGCATGTTGGCACAAACCAGTGGCCCACCCCGGTGGGTCTGCGCTTCACCACCAAGTTCGACGACGTCGCACCCCTGCTCGATCTCACCCACCACGGGCGGACCCGCGTGCGGGTATCGGTGAATGCGGCGGAGATCGCGCGCCGATTCGAAGGCGGTACCGCGCGGCTACCGCATCGCATCGCCGCCTTGGGCGAGTTAGCGCGGGCCGGCTACCGCGTGGGTCTGACGATCGCGCCAATCATGCCAATCGCGGGGTGGCAGGAAAGCTACCGCGCGCTCCTGCACGACGTCGCGGCCACGCTCGCCGATGTCGCCGGCGTCGACCTGACCGTGGAGTGCATCACCCATCGCTTCACCGCGTCCAGCAAAGAAGTTCTGCAGGGCTGGTATCCGAAAACGAAGCTGGAGATGGACGAACAGTCCCGGACCCGGAAGTTCGGTAAGTACGGCTCCACGAAGTTCGTCTACCCGAAGGAAACGATGGGTCACATGCGCAGTTGGTTCGAGGCCGAGCTGGCGGAGACGCTGCCCGCCGCGCGGACGCTGTACTGGACCTGACGTCCCCGGCGGGGTTCCCACAGCTACGGGCTTTATCAGGCATCATGGGCGACATGGACGCTGGTGGGACTTCGCCTCGGGTTTTGGTTGTCGACGACGACTCCGACGTGCTCGCCTCGCTGGAACGTGGCCTGCGGTTGTCCGGGTTCGAGGTGGCGACCGCGGTCGACGGCGCTGAAGCGCTGCGCAGCGCCACCGAAAACCGGCCGGACGCGATCGTGTTGGACATCAACATGCCGATACTCGACGGCGTGAGCGTGGTGACCGCACTGCGGGCAATGGACAACGACGTGCCGGTGTGTGTGCTGTCCGCACGCAGCTCGGTCGACGACCGGGTGGCCGGCCTGGAGGCCGGCGCCGACGACTATCTGGTCAAGCCGTTCGTGCTGGCCGAGCTGGTCGCGCGGGTGCGGGCGCTGCTGCGCCGCCGCGGGTCCACCGCGACATCATCGTCGGAGACCATCGCCGTGGGGCCGCTGGAAGTCGACATCCCGGGCCGCCGCGCCCGGGTCAACGGCGTCGACGTCGACCTGACCAAGCGTGAATTCGATCTGCTGGCCGTGCTGGCCGAGCACAAGACCGCGGTGTTGTCGCGCGCACAGCTGCTGGAATTGGTGTGGGGCTACGACTTCGCCGCTGACACCAACGTCGTCGACGTATTCATCGGTTATCTGCGCCGCAAGCTGGAAGCCGGTGGCGGCCCCCGGCTGCTGCACACCGTCCGCGGCGTGGGATTCGTTCTGCGTATGCAGTGACGGGATCGAAAATGAATTTTCTGCAGAGAATCCTGACCCGCACGCCGTCGCTGCGCGCCCGCGTGGTCGTCGCGACCGTCATCGGCGCGGCCATCCCGGTGCTCATCGTCGGCGTCGTCGTCTGGTTCGGCATCACCAACGACCGCAAGGAACGGCTGGATCGCCGTCTCGACGAGGCGGCCGGTTTCGCGATCCCGTTCCTGCCCCGCGGGCTCGGCCAGATTCCCAAGTCCCCCAACGACCAGGACGCGGTCATCACCGTGCGCCACGTCAACGGCGCGGTCACGTCGAACACCACCGTCACGCTGCCCCAGCTGCCGGCCGGCTACGCCGACACCTACATCAACGGGGTGCGTTACCGGGTGCGCGCGGTGACCATCCCGGAGCCGCACCCGATGTTGGTGGAGGTGGGCGCCACCTATGACGCCACCGTCGCCGACACCAACAACCTGCATCGCCGGGTGATCTTGATCTGTCTGTTCTCGATCGGCGCTGCGGCCGTATTCGCTTGGCTGCTGGCCACTTTCGCGGTTCGGCCGTTCAAACGGTTGGCCCAGCAGACCCGGTCGATCGACGCCGGCGACGAAAGCCCGCAGATCCAAGTGCGCGGCGCCAGCGAGGCCGTCGAGATTGCCGAAGCCCTCCGGGGCATGCTGCAACGGATCTGGGACGAACAGAACCGGACGATGGAAGCACTGACGTCGGCGCGCGACTTCGCCGCGGTGTCCTCGCACGAGTTGCGCACCCCGCTGACCGCGATGCGCACCAACCTCGAGGTGCTGGCCACCCTCGACCTGCCCGACGAGCAGCGCAAAGAAGTGCTCAGCGACGTGATCCGCACCCAGACACGCATCGAGTCAACGCTTTCCGCGCTCGAACGGCTGGCCCAGGGAGAGCTGTCGACGTCGGAGGACCACGTCCCGGTCGACATCACCGAGCTGCTCGACCGCGCGGCGCACGACGCGATGCGCATCTACCCCGACCTCGACGTGTCGCTGGCACCTTCGCCGACCTGCATCATCGTCGGGCTGCCCGCTGGGCTTCGGCTCGCGGTGGACAACGCGATCGCCAACGCCGTCAAACACGGCGGCGCCACCAGCGTGCAGCTGTCCGCGGTCAGCTCGCGGGCCGGTGTGGAGATCGCCATCGACGACAACGGCAGCGGCCTGCCCGAAGCGGAACGCCTCGTCGTCTTCGAGCGGTTCTCCCGCGGCTCGACCGCGTCGCACTCGGGCTCCGGACTCGGTCTGGCGTTGGTGGCCCAGCAGGCGCACCTGCACGGCGGGGTGGCGTCGCTGGAAGAGAGCCCGCTCGGCGGGGCCCGTCTGCTGCTGCAGCTGCCCCCGCCGAGCTGAGCGGGCTCAGCGGGTGCTGAGTAGATCGATGACGAAGATCAGCGTCTTGCCCGACAGCTGATGCCCTGAGCCGGACGGCCCGTAGGCCTGCTCCGGCGGAATCGTCAACTGACGCCGGCCGCCGACCTTCATTCCCGGAATGCCGTCCTGCCAGCCCTGAATCAGGCCCTGCAGCGGGAAAGAGATGGATTGTCCACGGCCCCAGGAGCTGTCGAACTCCTCGCCGGAGGCGAAGTCGACGCCGACGTAGTGCACCTCGACGGTGCCGCCCGGCACGGCTTCGGGTCCGTCGCCGACCGTGAGGTCTTCGATGACGAGTTGAGCCGGCGCGGGGCCGTCGGGAAACTGAATCTCAGGTTTGCTTGCCACGCAAGCGACCCTAGTCGACACCCGTCGGGCACACTTGAGCCGTGACAACCGACAAGGACGCCCTCTCGCGGATCAACGAGCTCGTCGCCGAGGAGAAGGCGCTACGCGACCAGCTCCAGCACGGCGAGATCAGCGAGTCCGAGGAACACCAGCGGCTCCGCCATCTCGAGGTCCAACTCGACCAGTGCTGGGACCTGCTGCGGCAGCGTCGCGCCTTGCGCGAGACCGGTGGCGATCCGGGCGAGGCCGCGGAGCGGCCGGCCGACGAGGTCGAGGGCTACCTGGGCTGAGCAATGCCATCGCGTGACGTCGACGCGGTCATCGTGGGCGGCGGCCACAACGGTCTGGTCGCGGCCGCTTACCTGGCCCGGGCCGGGCTGCGGGTGCAACTGTTGGAACGCCTGTCCCACGTCGGCGGTGCCGCGGTGTCCGCGCAGGTATTCGACGGCGTCGAGGCTCGGCTGTCGCGGTACGCCTATCTGGTGAGCCTGCTGCCGCCGCGCATCCTCGACGACTTGGGCGCGGTAGTGCGGCTGGCGCCGCGGCCCTATTCGTCCTACACCCCCGACCCGGCGACAGCCGGGCGCACCGGACTGCTGGTCGGCCGCCACTCCACGTTCGACAGGATCGGCGCCCAGGGCGACGAGCAGGCCTTCGCGGAGTTCTATCGGCGCTGCCGGCTGGTCACCGGGCGACTGTGGCCGACGTTGTTGGAGCCGCTGCGCACCCGCGAGCAGGTCCGTGCCGAGGTCGCCGACGGCGGCACCGAGGCGAATGCAGCATGGCGGGCCATGGTCGACGAGCCGATCGGTGCGGCGATCACTGCCACGATGGGCCACGACCTGGTTCGCGGTGTGGTCGCGACCGACGCGCTGATCGGGACCTTCGCCCGGCTCGACGACCCGTCGCTGCAACAGAACATCTGCTTTCTGTATCACCTGCTCGGCGGCGGCGTCGGCGACTGGCTCGTGCCGGTCGGCGGGATGGGCGCGGTGAGTGCGGCGCTGGCCGCTGCCGCGATCCGTCACGGCGTTGAAATCGTCACCGGCGCAGAGGTTTACGACGATCGATGACAGCGGTGAGGTGCGTTACCGCCGGCACGACGACGACCACGTGGTGCGTGGCCGATTCGTGTTGTCCGGCGTCACACCGACGACGTTGGCCGGCCTACTCGGCGATCCGGCGCCGACGTCCGCGCCGGGCGCGCAGGTCAAAGTCAACATGGTGCTGCGGCGATTGCCGCGACTGCGCGACCACAACGTCACACCCGAGCAGGCTTTTGGTGGCACGTTTCATGTCAACGAGACCTGGTCGCAGCTTGACGCGGCCTATGACCGGGCCGCCGGACATGCACTGCCGGAACCACTTCCGTGCGAGATCTACTGCCACTCGCTGACCGACCCCAGCATCCTGTCGCCGGCGCTGCGTGAAGCGGGCGCCGCGACCCTGACCGTTTTCGGCCTGCACACGCCACATCCGGTGTTCGCGTCCGATCGCGACGCGCTCACCGACGCTGTACTGGCGTCGCTGAATTCCGTTCTGGCCGAACCGATTCAAGACGTTCTGCAGACCGACGCGAACGGCCGGCCCTGCATCGAGACGACGACCACCCTGGACTTGGAACAGCGGCTGGGTATGACCGGCGGCAACATCTTCCACGGCGGTCTGGGCTGGCCGTTCGCCGAAGACGACGACACTTTGGACACCCCGGCGCAGCGTTGGGGCGTGGCCACCGCGCACGAACGAATACTGCTGTGCGGCTCAGGTGCTCGTCGCGGCGGAGCGGTTTCCGGTATCGGAGGTCACAACGCCGCGATGGCGGTACTGGAGTCCCGGTAGAGCTACTTGCGACGCGTCGATGGATGCGTAGTTGCGCTCGGTGTAGCCGGTGTAGATCTGGCGCGGGCGGCCGATCTTGCTGGGCTCGCCGTTCATCTCACGCCAATGCGCGATCCAGCCGGGCAACCGGCCGAGCGCGAACAGCACGGTGAACATCCGGGTCGGGAATCCCAGCGCCCGGTAGATCAGCCCGGTGTAGAAGTCGACGTTCGGGTACAGCTTGCGCTCGATGAAGTAATCGTCGGTCAGCGCAGCCTCTTCGAGTTCCTTGGCGATGTTCAGCAGGGCGTCGTCGCCGCCCAGCTTGCCCAGGATCTTGTCGGCCTGTTCCTTGACGATGCGGGCCCGCGGGTCGTAGTTCTTGTAGACCCGGTGGCCGAAGCCCATCAGCTTGACGCCTTCTTCTTTGTTCTTGACCTTGCGGACGAACTCGCTCACGTCGTCGCCGCTGTCCCGGATCTGCTCGAGCATTTCCAGCACGGCCTGGTTCGCGCCGCCGTGCAGCGGGCCCCACAGCGCGTTGATACCGCCGGAGATCGAGGTGAACAGGTTGGCCTGCGACGAGCCGACCAGCCGGACCGTCGACGTCGAACAGTTCTGTTCGTGGTCGGCGTGCAGGATGAACAGCAGGTCGAGCGCCCGGACGATTTCCGGGTCGGGCTCGTACGGCTCGGCCGGCAAACCGAACGTCATCCGCAGGAAGTTCTCCACCAGGTTCAGGCTGTTGTCCGGGTAGAGGAACGGCTGACCCACCGACTTCTTGTAGGCGTAGGCGGCGATCGTCGGCAGCTTGGCCAGCAGCCGGATGGTGGACAGGTCGATCTCTTCGGTATCGGCCGGGTCGAGCGAATCCGGGTAGTAGGCGCTCAGCGCGTTGACCACGCTGGACAGCACCGGCATCGGGTGGGCGTTGCGGGGGAAGCCGTCATAGAACCGCTTCAGGTCCTCGTGCAGCATGGTGTGCCGCTGGATCTGCTCGGTGAAGTTGGCCAGCTGCTCGGCGGTCGGCAGTTCGCCGTTGATCAGCAGGTAGCTGACCTCGATGAAGGTCGACTTCTCGGCGAGCTGCTCGATCGGGTAGCCGCGGTAACGCAGGATGCCGGCGTCGCCATCGATATAGGTGATGGAGCTCTTGGTGGACGCCGTGTTGACGAACCCGTTGTCGAAGGTCGTGTAACCGGTTTTTGACAACAGTGGGCCCAGCGCGATGCCGTCGGACCCCTCGGTGGCGTGGACAATTTCCAGGTCCAACTCTCCACCCGGGTATTTGAGGGTGGCGGAGTCGTCGTTTGCGGCCACTGGAACCCCTTTGCGGTCTTGGCTGATCTGGCCCTACAAGCTTGCTACTAGGTGAAGGTAGTCGTTATCGCGACGGCGTGCCTGCCCGGGGGTGAGGTCTACTCAAGTTGGAGCTTTCCGTTCGAAAAGCCAGCCCGCTCAATGGCCTTTACTCGATCTTGACCGCGTGTTGAATACCCACCCGGACGATCGTGAACGT